>CAWBXR010000011.1:0-383652 GCA_963792815.1 uncultured Gammaproteobacteria bacterium | reverse complement strand
TGACGCAACGGTCAGCAATGACCGGGTCCATCTTCGAACCCTCGCGGTACTGCTACTCCGGGTACCGCTCCTTCAAATCCCTCCCGCTTGTTCAAGGGACCTGCTCCATAACCACTGTTGATGTTAGGGCACTTTCGCCCTGGCAATTCGACTGTTTCTTCAACTCCGCAAACGCCCTGGCGGTCAGCGCGTTCTGCTTTTTCTAAAAAGGAGGTAATTCCACCCCAGCCCCCGGCTGGACAACCGTTGGTTGGCACGGGCCAGTTTTCTTCCGAAAACACACCGTGCTGTCTATGGCCAGACACATTCAGGTCAGCCGGGATTGGTGTCCCGTGATCGTACCGCTAGTCGGACCTGCGCAGCATTGTTGCCAGGTGATCAGAAACACTCACCGAAGGAAACAGCACTATGCGCGACCTGAACTACCAACTGAAAATGTTATGCAAGCACAGCCATGAAGGCAGCTTTGAGACCCGGGTGGGCCGGGAGCGGCAACTCTCCGCCATTGCCAACCAGTTACACGACCTGGGCTTCCGGCAATTGAAGGCCACGTCCCTGAAACAGAAGCACGTCCAGGCCCTGGTGGACCAGTGGCTGGACCAAAAGCTCTCCCCCGGCACCATCAAGAACCGGATGAGCTGTTTACGCTGGTGGGCCGAGAAGGTTAACAGGCGGGCCGTGGTGGCCGGCGCCAATGAGTTTTATGGGATCCCGGACCGGCAGTTCGTGTCTGACACCAGCAAGGCCAAAGACCTGGCGGAGGAGCAACTCGGCCGGGTCAAGGACGAGCACGTACGAATGAGCCTGCGCCTGCAACAGGCCTTTGGGCTTCGACGGGAGGAAGCCCTCAAGATCCAGCCCCGCTGGGCGGACCGGGGCGATCACCTGCAACTCAAGGCCAGCTGGACCAAGGGCGGGCGGGAACGCACCGTCCCCATCCGGACCCAGGAACAGCGCGCCCTGCTGGAACAGGCCAAACAATTGGCCGGGCTGGGGTCCCTGATCCCCGGAGGCCGGCAATACATCGAGCAGCTCAGGATCTACGAGCGTCACACCGCCAATGCCGGGCTATCGAAAATGCATGGCCTGCGCCATGCCTACGCCCAGCAACGCTACCTGGAACTGACCGGCTGGCACTCCCCACATGGAGGTGGGCCGTCAAGAGCGCAGCTCACCAAGTCGCAAAGGGATACCGACCAGCTGGCGCGTCTCACGATCAGCGAGGAGCTGGGCCACCAGCGCGAACAGATTACCGCTGTGTACCTGGGTCGATAGGCAATGCATATCCAACCCCGCCTGATCCGCCTCCGCGGTGCCCCGGCTTACCTGGGCATGGACCGCAACCGCTTTAACCGTGAGGTACGCCCCACCCTGACCGAGCTCCGGATCGGCCGGCAGGGTGTCGCCTTCGACCGCCTTGAAATGGATGCCTGGGTGGACCACTATATGCGGTGCAACGGGCGTCCCGCACGTAATCGAGGAGATGAAGTATGGGACGCAATCGAAGCTCCGGGCTGCGGAATCGGGGTGGGATCTGGCATATCGACAAGCAGGTCCTCGGCCATCGCATTCACGAAAGCACTGGAACGAGTGAACTCAAGACGGCGGAACTGATGTTGGCCCGCCGGATTGAGCAGATCAGGCAGGCGTCAGTATTCGGTATTCGGCCGGTGCGCATTTTTCGCGAGGCAGCCACGCGCTTTCTCGAGGAGAACACCCACCTCGCCACTATTCGAACCTACGCTTTCCATCTGAAAGAGCTGGACCCCTACATCGGCGAGCTGCCGCTGTATCAGGTCCATATGGGCACACTGCAAGCGTATATAGATAGAAGGAAGCAGCAGGGTAAGAAGAACAAGACCGTCAATGGCGCCCTGGCCACGGTACGCAGGGTACTCAACCTGAGTGCCCGCCTGTGGCGCGATGAACACGGTTTGACCTGGCTGGAGTCGGCACCGCTGATTCAGTTGTTGCCGCTGCACGATGCCAGGCGCCCCTACCCGCTGAGTTGGGAGGAGCAACACCGGTTGTTCAAGGCGCTGCCGGATCACCTGAGCCGGATGTGTCTGTTCAAGGTGAATACCGGCTGCCGGGATGGCGAGGTCTGCCGCTTGCAGTGGGATTGGGAGATCGACGTACCGGAACTGGGTACCTCGGTGTTTCTCATTCCGGGAGAGAAAGTCAAGAACCGGGAGGATCGGTTGGTGGTACTGAACCGGGTGGCAAAGTCAGTAGTGGAAGGCGTCCGCGGGCAACACCCGGAGCGCGTGTTCACCTATTACGGCCGGCCGGTGAGGAGCATCAACAACAATGGCTGGAAGTCGGTCCGGCGCAAGCTGGGCATGCCCATCCGGGTACACGACCTGAAGCACACCTTCGGTCGCCGCCTGCGTGCGGCCGGCGTGCCATTGGAAACCCGAAAAATCCTGCTTGGCCATAAGAACGGCGATATCACCACCCATTACTCCGCGCCGGAGTTGGAGGAGCTCATCGAGGCGGCAAACAGGGTGTGTGAGGGAAAGTCCGGCAAAACTCCGGCACTGGTGGTGCTGAGGCACCGGACGCTCAGCGCGACATCGCGCTAAGCATTTGATACAAAACGAGGAATTTGGTGGGCCGTGCTGGATTCGAACCATCGACCAATTGGTTAAAAGCCAACTGCTCTACCAACTGAGCTAACGGCCCCGAAAGGAGCTGCGTATAGTACGGATTTAGCGGGAAAACTCAAGTCCCGGAAATCATTTATTTGCTCACTAACTAGCCGGAATCAAGTACTTAGGTAGCGGGTGGGGTCCTGCAGGCCCGCGTCAATGAAGCCCTGGCGCCGCAGCCTGCAGCTGTCACACTTGCCGCAGGCCAGTCCCTCAGCTGTGGCCTGGTAGCAGGAGACGGTGAGGGAGTAGTCCACCCCCAGGGCCAGGCCGGCCTCGATAATCGCCCCCTTGCCCATCGACATCAGCGGGGTGTGGATAGTCAGTGGGCGGCCCTCGACACCGGCCCGGGTGGCGAGATTCGCCATGGTTTCAAAAGCGGCGATATATTCCGGGCGGCAGTCCGGGTAGCCGGAGTAATCCACCGCGTTGACGCCTATAAAGATGTCGCTGGCTCCCAGCACTTCGGCCCAACCCAGGGCGATGGACAGGAATACCGTATTGCGGGCCGGCACATAGGTGACCGGGATGCCCTCGGTCGCCTCTTCCGGGACCGCGATGTCGGTATCAGTGAGGGCCGAGCCGCCGATACTGTCCAGGTTGAGCCTGACGACCTTGTGCTCGATATCCCCCAGCGCGGCCGAGACTCTCTCAGCGGCCAACAGTTCCGCTCGGTGGCGCTGGCCGTAGTCAAAGCTCAGGGTATAACAGGCATATCCCGCCGCCTTCGCCATGGCCAGCACGGTGGTGGAGTCCAGCCCGCCGGAGACCAGGATGACCGCCCGCGCCTGCTCAGCCACTGCTGTCAGTGCCCCGGCGCATCATTCCACAACAGCTTGTGCAGTTGCAGCTGCAGGCGAACCGGCAGGTTATCCGCCAGTATCCACTCCGCCAGGTCCCGGCCTGAGAGCTGGCCGTGGCTGGGGGAGAACAACACATCCGACACACGCTGCGCCAGTTGGTACTCGTCCAGCTTGAATCGGGCCCATTCATAATCAGCGCGGTCACAGACCACGAATTTGACCTGGTCGCGCGGGGTCAACAGGGGAATATTGTCGTAATCATTGCGCGCCATCTCGCCGGATGCCGGGGTCTTCAGGTCGAGCACCTTGACCACCCGCTCATCGACGCCGGCGACACTCATCGCACCACTGGTCTCCAGGGAGACCTCGTAGCCCGCATCGCAAAGGCGCTCCAACAGCGGCAGGCAGGTCTTCTGGGCCAGGGGCTCGCCTCCGGTAACCGTCACATAGCGCGGGGCGAACCCAGCCACTCTGGCGGCAACTTCATCAATGCTGAACAGTTCGCCGCCGCTAAAGGCGTATTCTGTATCACAGTACAGGCAGCGCAGGGGGCAGCCGGTGAGGCGCACGAACACCGTGGGCAGGCCCACGGTGCGGGCCTCTCCCTGCAGGGAATAAAAAATCTCGGTGATCCGCAAGGTCTGCCCCGCTGTATCGGGTACAGAGGTCCCGGCATTTTCGGGCAGACTGCTGTTTGCGGTGGAAACTGAAGGCGACATGAGGGTTTACCGAGCCTGGGCTCAGTAATTCTCGGCGAGGAAATCCCTGGCCAGCTTAACCGCGGAGCTGTTGGTGGAGCCGTAGCGGCTGATCACCTGGTCCATGTATTCCTTGGCCTTCTCCCGGTTGCCCTTCATAAATTGCACCTTGCCCAGCTTGTACAGTGAGTCAGGCGCCTTGCTGTTGTCCGGGTACTGGCTCAGGAGCATCGCAAAGGACTGGCGCGAGGACTCCAGGTCAGGTGGCTGGATCACCAGGTACAACTCGCCCAGCCAATAGTAGGCATTGGGCGCGTACTTGCCCGCCGGGTAGTCCCGCTGGAACTTCTGGAACGCCTGCACCGCCTGGTCGAACTGCTGGCTCTGCACCAGGGAGTAAGCCGCTCGATAGGCCTCATCCTCGCCAGGCTGCGCTGCCACCGATGCGCTGCCAGCTACCCCGGGGCCCACTGCGAGGACCGCGCCGTCGTCTGCCGGTGCCTCTGCGGCGGCAGCAGGCGAGACAGCGGCAGGATCGCCAGCGGCTGCGCCGCTGAGCCGTTTATCCAGGTCCACATAGCGCTGCAGACTCTGCTCCCGCAGCGTCCGCAATTCATTGGCCTGCTCCTCGACCCTGCCATTGAGTTGCATTACCTGCTGCTGTAACTGCTGGATCTGCATGAACAGCATGCCGAGATTCTGGTTCTGGTTCTGGTCCTGCGACGGAGCCTGCTGCGCCACCGGCTGGCTGGCCGGGACACCGGCGGCCGGAGTCGCCGCTGCAACGGCAGGCGCGGCGGGCGCGGTGCCCACCCCGTAACTGGTTGCCGGGTAGTTCTGGGCGCCGCGAGGTGCGTAGGGGTCACCGGGTGAGGCGGTCTGGGCGGCAGCGGCTCTTTCAGCCTCCAGATCCACGTAGTCCTGTGCCTGGGCGGCGCAGCCGAGCTGCCCGGTCACCAGAACCAGCCCGATTGCGAAGAGGATGTTGTCTGATATTCGCATCGTTACAGGATCAGTTTACGACTACCAGTTCCACCCGCCGGTTCTGGGCCCAGTTGGACTCCCCGGAACCGTAACCGATGGGGCGCTCCTCACCGTAGCTGATCGCCTCGATGCGGTAGTTGGCAATGCCGTTCAGTACCATGTAGTCGCGCACTGAGTTGGCCCGACGCTCACCCAGTGCCAGGTTGTACTCGCGGGTGCCGCGCTCGTCGGTGTGGCCTTCCAGCCGGATGGTGCTGTTGGTGCTTGCCAGCGCAGCGATGTGCGCGTCCAGGGAAGCGATGGCCTCCGGGGTGAGGTTGGAGCTGTCATAGGCAAAATAGAAGACGTTGCCGTAAGCGGCGGCGGCCTCCATCAGGCGCATACGCTCGGCATCGGCGGCTGATGAAGAGGCGGACGCGGATGCGGCCGCGGCTTCCTGGGCAGCCCTGGCGGCGGCAGCGGCAGCAGCAGCGGCGGCAGCAGCCTCCTCGTCTTCCTTGGTGCTGCTACTGGAACAGGCGACGAGGAAAGCCGCGCTGAGCAGCAATGTGACGAGCTTACCTGCAACAGAGATGTGTTTCATTTGAAAGTCCTTCGAGGTTGAAATAACAATCAATCTGGTTTAGTTACAATTTCACGCTATTTTTTGGTTAAAAACGGTGACCACGCCGGCTCTCGCACATCGCCCTCGCGCGAGGGCAAACGGAATTTCGCACCACCATCTACAGACACCGCAGCCAGTATGCCCCGGTCGCCAAATTTGGTGGCGTACAATACCATAGAGCCATTGGGCGCGATACTGGGGCTTTCATCCAGGGCGGTGGAAGTCAGCGTCACCATCCGGTTGGTAACCAGGTCGAGCACGGCTATCTGGAAGTTGCCGTCCTGCTGGTGGACCAGCACCACGTTGCGACCGTCCTGGGCCACCCGTGCCCGGGCGTTGTAATTGCCTTCAAAGGTAATTCGTTTGGTCGCCTTGCTGGCCAGGTCATAGCGATAGATCTGCGGCTTGCCGCCACGGTCGGAGGTAAACAGCAGCGACTTGCCGTCCGGCATCCAGGCCGGCTCAGTCTCGATAGCATAATTGTTGGTGATATTGGTCAACTGCCGGGTAGCCAGATCCATCAGGTATATATCCGGGTTGCCGTCCTTGGACAGCACCATGGCCATGGTCTTGCCGTCGGGAGACCAGGCCGGGGCGCTGTTGAGGCCCTTGAAATTGGTCAACTGCTCGCGCTTGCCGGTGGCCAGGTCCTGGCGAAAAATGGCCGGGCGCCCGGTTTCAAATGACACGTAGGCAATCTGCACAGCATCCGGCGCCCAGGCCGGCGCCAGCAGGGGCTCGCGGGACTCGAGCAGCACTACCGGGCGCGCCCCGTCGGAATCGGACATTGTCAGCCGGTAAAAGTCCTTGTTCCCTTGACCGCCCCGGGTAACGGACACGTAAAGCAGGCGCGTGGCGAAAGCGCCGCGCACCCCGGTCAGGTGTTCGTAGACCTGGTCGGACACCCGGTGGGCGAGCATGCGGGCATCGCTGGCGGGGCCCGACTCGTAGCCGGAAAACACCCTGGTCTGGCGCAACACGTCAAACAGTTCGTAATCCAGGCGCATTCCGTTGTTGGGGGTGGGCGAGGCCTTGCCTATCAGCAGGTACTCGGTCTCGAGCGCTCGCCAGTCGCGGTAGAAAACCTCCTCCTGGGTGCTGGGCAAGCCGAGCATGTCAGTGCGCGCCACTGGCGAAAACTGGCCGCTGCGGGTCAGGTCGGACTCGATTACCTGGGCCACGTCCTCCGGCGCGGTACCCGCCGCCTGCCACGCGAAGGGCACCACTGCGATGGCTGTCGGGTTGTCGGAGCCCTGGGTGATTTCAATGGTGAGGTCGGCCCGCGCGGCAATTGCGACGCACAGCAACACCATATTGAACAGGGCAATAGCTGGGGTTTTCATCAGTAACGCAAATCCTCTGGTCTGAACAGCAGGCTGAAGCGCCTGAATGTCTTTTCGAATTCCCTGGGCGGCAGGTTCTGCAATTCGGGGAAGCTGCCCGCTTTTTCCACCGCGTTGACAGCGGACCGGTCAAAGGCTGTGTTGCCGCTGCTCTTGACTATGGTGACGCTGACGACTTCGCCGGTTGGGATCAATTGTATCGACAACAAAGCCTCCATCCCGTTGCGCGCGCTGGGCGGACGACTCCAGTAATTTACCACAGTCTGCTGGATAAGTGCGGCGTAGCTGGCCGCCATTTCTGCCGAGGTCTCCGCCGCCTGGGCAGCGCTCTGCTCCTCCGCCACTGCGCGGGCCAGGTCCGCCCGGGTCAGGGCAGCCAGTTCCTGCTGGGTCATACGGGGCTGTTCCGGTTCAGCTTTGGCAGGCGCTGGCGCTGGTTGCGGTTTGGCCACCGGCGCCGGCTTGGGTTTTGCCGCCACTACCGGTTTGGGCTTGGGCGGGGGGGCCGGCTTGGGCTTCGCAACGGGTGCCGCTTTGGGCTTGGGTTTCGGTGTGGGCGCCGGGGCCACTGGTTTCGGTTTCGGCTTGGGCTTGAATTCGCTGGCATCCACCAGCCTGGCGTTAATCACCTTTGGCACCGGCTTCACGATGATAACGTCCCGGGTTGAATCCGCCCAGTTGGCTGTCAGTATGAACAGCAGCAGGCCGTGCAGCAGCACGCTGGCCAGGGCCGGCCGCAAGACAATACGCGGCACCACGGGCTTGGCATAGATTGAACTGACGGCGCTGCCGGTGTTCACTGCGGGTTCTCTGTCACCAGGCCGACACTGGGAGCGCCGGCCTCCTGCAAGGCCACCATGACAGTGACAACCTCACCGTAGGGCACGGCGCGGTCACCCCAGACCAGCACCGGCTTCTCCGGGCTGCGGCGCATGACCGCGGCTACCCGATCCTTGATCGTCGCCAGGGAAAGCACCTGGTCTTCCTGGGATCCCACGTTGAGAAACAACTGTCCCGCCTTGTCCACGGAGATAATCAGGGGCTCGCTGTCCTGGTTTTCCACCGGGTCCGCGCTGGCCTCGGGCAGGTCGACTTTCACACCCTGCATCAGCATGGGCGCGGTCACCATAAAAATAATCAACAGCACCAGCATCACGTCGATGTAGGGCACCACGTTGATCTCGGACATGGGCCGGCGCTTCTTGCTCCTGCGGCTACTATCTGCCACCGGCTGCGGCTCCTGCTTTCTTTTCACGGGAGCGCAGGGCATAGGCCTGCCGGGAAAGAATACCGGAGAACTCGTCAACGAAGGTGTCGTAACGGTTGCTGAACACCTCAACCCTGGAGGCCAGCCGGTTATAGGCGAGTACCGCCGGTATGGCCGCAAACAGGCCCATGGCCGTGGCCACCAGCGCCTCGGAAATGCCCGGAGCCACCGTGGCCAGTGTCGCCTGGGTGGCATTGGCCAGGCCGCGGAAGGAATGCATGATGCCCCACACAGTACCAAACAGGCCGATATAGGGACTGGTGGAACCCACCGAGGCGAGGAACGCGAGGTGGCGCTCGAGCCGCTCCTCCTCCCGCATCATCGCCACCCGCATTGCCCGCCGGGAACCCTCGACCAGGGCCTCCGAGTCCATGTCGGACTGCTGGGCCAGGCGGGAGAATTCCTTGAAACCGGCGCGGAAAATACTCTCCATGCCCAGCATGGCATGGCCCTCGGCGGCGTGCTCATTGCCCTCGCGGTAGAGTTGGGCGAGGTCTATCCCCGACCAGAAGCGCTCCTCGAACTGGTACATTTCATCGTGCGCGTTGCGAAAATAGATGAAGCGCTGGACGATCATGTACCAGGACAGCATAGAGGCCACGAACAGCAGGGCCATCACCAGCTGAACCGTAAAACTGGCATGCAATACCAGGTCGATCAGGCTCAATTGCTCTTCCAAAGACTACTCCCCTTAAATGTACACGTGTGGCTATTGTTGTTCCTGCGCTGCGCGCAGTTTGCCGACCATATCCGCTGGCATGCGCCGCGGCTTTACCCCTGCCCGGTCGACACAGGCGATGGTCACCTCGCCCCGGGCCAGCACCTGTTCTGCGCGCTCCACCCGCTGCTGCATGACCATGGAAGCGCCGCGCAGCTCCTGGATGCAGGCCGTTGCGACAAGTTCATCATCCAGGGTGGCCGGGCGCAGATATTGCACCTTCACATCGCGAACCACAAACATCAGATCGCGATTGAAAATGTAATTCTTACCAAAACCCAGGCTGCGCATGAATTCTGTGCGGGCGCGCTCCATGAATTTGAGGTAATTGACGTAGTAAACGATCCCACCCGCGTCCGTGTCCTCGATATAGACGCGCAGATCGAGGGAAAATTCCCCGCCGGTCACGGAGTATCCTCGCCCTCCCCCAGATCCAGGGGCAGATTGCCGACGGGGTCGGCCGGCGCCGGTCGGGGCAGGCCGAAATGCAGGTAGGCGTTGCGGGTGACCATCCGTCCCCGGGGGGTGCGGACCATGAAGCCCTGCTGGATCAGGTAGGGCTCCAGCACATCCTCGATAGTGCCACGCTCCTCGGATATGGCAGCCGCAAGGCTGTCAACGCCCACCGGCCCGCCATCGAATTTCTCGATCATGGCCAGCAGCAGGCGCCGGTCCAGGTGGTCGAAGCCCTGCTGGTCAACGCTCAGCATATCCAGTGCGCGGTCTGCTATTTCGGCGGAGATATGGCCATCCGCCTTAACCTCGGCATAGTCCCGCACCCGCCGCAGCAGGCGGTTGGCGATCCGCGGGGTACCGCGGGCGCGGCGGGCAATTTCCGCGGCTCCCGCCGGCTCCAGGCTGATACCGAGTATGCCGGCGGAGCGCGCCACGATATGGGCAAGGTCCGCCACCTCGTAGAATTCCAGGCGCTGGACGATCCCGAACCGGTCCCGCAACGGCGAGGTGAGCAGGCCCGCACGGGTAGTCGCCCCCACCAGCGTGAAGGGCGGCAGTTCAAGCTTGATGGAACGGGCGGCGGGGCCCTCACCAATCATGATATCCAGCTGGTAGTCCTCCAGTGCCGGGTACAGTACCTCCTCCACCACCGGGCTGAGGCGATGGATCTCGTCGATAAACAATACGTCACCCGGCTCCAGGTTGGTCATCAGCGCGGCAATATCGCCCGCCTTCTCCAGCACCGGGCCGGAAGTGGTCTTGAGGGACACCCCCATCTCATTGGCGATAATACTGGCCAGGGTAGTCTTGCCGAGGCCGGGGGGGCCGAAGATCAGGGTGTGGTCCAGCGGTTCGCCACGGGCGCGAGCCGCCTGCAGGAAAATCGCCATCTGCTCCCGCACGACTTTCTGGCCGACATATTCCTCCAGCGTCCGGGGCCGTATAGCGCGGTCGATGGCGTCCTCGCGCGGGCTCTGGGTAGCCGGTGCGATCAGGCGATCAGTTTCAATCATGGGTCAATCTCACCCCTTCACCACGGACTTCAGCGCGCGCCGGATCAGGTCCTCGCTGCTGGTCACGCTGTCATCGTTCACCGCTGCGACCATCCGGCTCGCCTCCTGGGGCTTGTAGCCCAGGGCCATCAGGGCGCCCTCGGCGTCGGCTATGTTGTTCGCAGCCGGCGCCAGCAGGTCATCGCCGGGTGTTGCGTTCGACTGTCCATCACCGCTGCCGAACCAGTCCTTGAGTTTATCGCGCATTTCGACCAGCAGGCGCTCCGCGGTTTTCTTGCCCACACCAGGCAGCGCCACCAGGGAGGAGATGTCATCCCGCTGCACACAGCGGGCGAAACTGCTGGAATCCATGCCCGACAGGATGGTGAGCGCCAGCTTCGGGCCCACGCCGCTGACCCTGATCAGCTGACGAAACAGGCGCCGGTCGCGCTCATCGATGAAGCCGTAGAGTAACTGGGCGTCCTCGCGCACTACCAGATGGGTGACCAGCGACACCTCATCGCCCAGTTGCGGCAGTTGAAACAAGGTGGTCATGGGCACCTGGACCTCATAACCCAGGCCACCGACATCCACCAGGATATCGGGGGGCTGCTTCTGCACCAGGGTGCCTCTAATTCTGCCTATCATCGGGTGACCCTGTCAGCGCAATCGGCGCCGGCGCACAGATTTGGCGCCGGCCATGTTTATCAGGCTCTGCCTGGTATGGGCGTGGCACAGGGCAGCTGCCAGTGCATCCGCCGCGTCTTCCTGGGGCTCGGCGGCCAGCTTCAGCAGTACTTTAACCATATGCTGCACCTGGGATTTGTCCGCCGCCCCGGTACCCACCACCGACTGCTTGATCTGGCGGGCCGAATACTCTGACACTTCCATGTCGCGGGTCACGCAGGCAACAATCGCAGCGCCCCGGGCCTGGCCAAGCTTGAGTGCGGAGCCGGCGCTCTTGGCCAGGAACACCTGTTCTATCGCCAGTTCCGTGGGGCCGTGCAGCTCCACCAGTTCGGTGACACTGGCATAGATTACCCGCAGCCTTTCCGGCAGCTCGCCGTCGGGCAGTCGAATCACGCCGCTGGTGACATACTCGCTGCGCCCGGACTCATAGTTGATGATGCCGAAGCCTGTTTTGCGGGAACCGGGGTCAATCCCCAGGATGAGCGACATGCAATTGTCCGCCGGGTGAACCAGCTTCGTATTATGTACAAATTTACAGTATTAATCAGCATCGGAGGCGGTCGTGGCCGCACTAATTTACCCGGGAGAGCCGCTGGCCACCCCCGAGTGACAGGTCAGGGTCCGGGGGCAGGGAGATCCGCTTCATCACCCAACGCTCCAGTTATGAGGCCTGGAGCCTCCGGAGGGACAGCTTCATCCAAAAGAGGCGAGAACCTCATCCGGAATATCAACATTGGTATAGACGTTCTGGACATCGTCGAGGTCCTCCAGCGCCTCGACCAGTCCCATGAGAGCCTCGGCGCCATCTACATCCACCGGCACCGTGGTGGCGGCAATCATGGTCACCTCGCCCTCTTCCGCCGTGAGGCCCGCGGCCTCAAGGCCGGCTTTGACCGCGCCGAAGTCCTCCCAGGCGGAGATCACATCGACGGAACCGTCGTCATTGAGCTGGATATCCTCGGCTCCGACCTTCAGGGCAGCCTCCATGAGGTGATCATCGTCGACATCCGGGGCAAAGCTCAAACGCCCCTTGCGGGTGAAGAGATAGGCCACCGAACCGTCGGTGCCGAGGTTGCCGTTGCGCTTGGTGAAGGCGTGGCGCACGTCTGCTACCGTGCGGTTGCGATTGTCGGTCATGACCTCGACCAGAACCGCGATGCCACCGGGAGCGTAACCTTCGTAGGTCAGCTCCTCCATGTTGTCGGTTTCGTTGGCGCCAGCGCCGCGGGCGATCGCGCGATCGATGGTGTCCCGGGTCATATTGGCCGCCAGGGCCTTGTCGATGGCGGCGCGCAGCCGTGGGTTGTCCTCTGGCAGCGCCCCCTGCTTGGCCGCGACCACCAGCTCGCGGATCAACTTGGTAAACATCTTGCCGCGCTTTGCATCCTGGGCGGCTTTGCGGTGCTTGATATTGGCCCACTTACTGTGACCGGCCATAACGGTCTTCCTTCTATCTATAGCTGACGCCTAGCCCTGCCCGCCCTCTTCCCGGGTATGGCGAAGGCGGATATTCAGCTCTCGCAATTGCTGCGCGCTCACATCCCCCGGGGCATCGGTCATCACGCAGTGAGCGGTCTGGGTTTTGGGGAAAGCGATGACATCGCGAATGGACTGGGTCCCGGTCATCAGCATGACCAGGCGGTCGAGACCAAAAGCCAGGCCGCCATGGGGAGGCGCACCGTACTGCAGCGCATTGAGCAGGAAACCGAATTTTTCCTCGGCCTCCGCCTCGTCGATCCGCAGGATGCGGAATACCGCCTCCTGCATATCGCGCTGGTAGATACGGATGCTGCCCCCGCCGAGTTCGCAACCGTTGAGAACCATGTCATAGGCACGGGACAAGGCCTGCCCGGGATTGGCCGCCAGCTCCTCGACCGGACCGGAAGGCGCGGTAAAGGGGTGATGCAGCGGTGTCCAGTTGCCCGAGCCGTCCTGTTCGAACATCGGGAAATCGACCACCCACAGTGGCGCCCAGCCTTCGCCGACGAGCCCCTGGTCTTCGGCAACCTTGATCCGCAGGGCTCCCAGCGCCTCGTTCACCACCTTGGCGCGGTCCGCACCGAAGAAAATGATGTCGCCGTTAGCCGCCTTCAGGCGCTGCATCATCTGCGTGACGATCTCGTCAGGCATAAACTTGAGAATGGGCGACTGCAGCCCGGCCACTCCTGCGTCGATATCATTCACCTTGATCCAGGCTAATCCCCGGGCGCCGAAGATCGACACGTAGCTGGTGTAGTCATCGATCTCCTTGCGACTGATAGTCGCGCCGCCCGGCACCTTGAGGGCCGCTACCCGACCCTCGGGGTCGTCGGCGGGGCCGCGGAATACCTTGAACTCCACCTGCTGCATCAGGTCATCGATGCTGACCAGTTCCAGCGGAATTCGCAGGTCGGGCTTGTCTGAGCCGTAGCGCTCCATGGCCTCGGCGTAAGGCATGTGGGGCATTTCCGGCAGGTCTACGCCCAGCACGGACTTGAACAAGCCACGGATCATGCGCTCGGCGATGTCCATGATACCGGCCTCGTCGAGAAAGGAGGTCTCGATATCAATCTGGGTAAACTCCGGCTGCCGGTCGGCCCGCAGGTCCTCGTCACGGAAACACTTGGCAATCTGGTAGTAACGATCGAAACCGGACACCATCAGCAGCTGCTTGAACAGCTGCGGCGACTGGGGCAGCGCAAAGAACTGGCCCGGGTGCGTTCGGCTCGGCACCAGGTAGTCACGGGCGCCCTCGGGGGTCGCGCGAGTGAGAATCGGGGTCTCGATATCCAGAAAACCCTCGCCATCGAGAAAAGTGCGCACCGCGGACGTTATCTTCGAGCGCAGGATCAGGCGCTGCTGCATTTCCTGGCGGCGCAGATCCATGTAGCGGTACTGCAGGCGAACCTCTTCCCCCACGGCGGTGTATTCGTCCAGCTGGAAGGGTGGTGTCGCGGCCTGGTTGAGAATTTCCAGCTCCTTGCCCAGCACCTCTATCTGCCCGGTGGCCATGGCTGGATTGACGGTGGCATCGGAACGGGCCCTCACCCGGCCGGTCACCTTCAGCACGTACTCACTGCGCACCCGATCGGCCCGCTGAAAATGCTCCTCGGTGTCGGGATCGAACACGACCTGAACGATGCCCTGACGGTCCCGCATATCAAGGAAAATTACTCCACCGTGGTCACGGCGCCGGTCGACCCAGCCACAAAGGGTGACTGTTTCATCGATGTTGGCTGTTCCCAAAGCGCCACAATAGTGACTGCGCATAATCTGGTTTCCGTCTGGATTTGCTGGCCGGGCCCGGCCTGGGCCTGGAACGAGGTCTGGCTTTACTAGCTGTCACCAGTGGTGGTGCTTGCCGGCTTGCTGGCTGCAGCAGGCGTGGATGCAGAACCGGCGGAACTGGCGGTATCTGCCCCCCCCGCGAGGTTCTTCTTGTTGCCCGTCTTGAAATCGGTCTCATACCAGCCGCCGCCCTTGAGGCGAAAGGCTGCCGCGGAGACCTTCTTCTTCAATGTGGCAGCGCCACACGCTGGACAGTCCTGCAATGGCTCATCGCTGATTTTCTGCAACGCCTCCAGCTCCTTGCCGCAGGCCTGGCACTGATACTCGTATATCGGCATGATTTCGACCCACCAATGATCAAACGTCGTTTGCGAGAAATTTTAGAGGCGCGGATTTTACCCCATGCGGGCATGGAGGCCAAGCAGAGGTCTACACAAACAGGAGGGGACAGACAACCCTGCACCTTATGGTGCTGCCGGGGAAAAGCTTTGGTTCTCCTGCCCGGCCTGGGCCGGAGCAGGAGGGACCGGTCAGTCGCTTAGGAAGCGGCGAATTCCTTGAGCTTCTTCAGGGGACGTACCTTGACCGCAATGCTCGCAGGCTTCGCCTTGAACACGGTCTCTTCACCGGTGAAGGGATTGATGCCCTTGCGTGCCTTGCGGGCGGGCTTCTTCACAGTGGTGATCTTCAAGATGCCAGGAATGGTGAACTCACCCACGCCACGCTTCTTGATGCTGCGCTCGATCAGCGAGTGCATATCGTCCATAACCTCACCGACCTGCTTCTTGGTCAGACCGGTGCTGTCAGCAATGCTGGCAACAATCTGGCTTTTGGTCAGTTTATCGGTGATTGCCGTTGCCGCCTTTTTGGGCGCCGGTGCGGCTTTCTTGGCTACTGCCTTTTTCTTGGCCGGGGCCTTCTTGGCTGGAGCCTTCTTTTTTGCTGCTGCTTTTTTAGTTGCCATCTTATTTTAAACCTTCCCTATAAAGTGAACTGAAACATGTGTTGAACCCGGACTGCCCGCCTCCCCTGACCGCCGAAAACAGTGCCGCCACAAGTTACGGGTAAATGTATAAATGATGAAACGCTGTAATACAAGCGTTTTTCGAGATCGAGGAACAAAATACCCTGTTTTTTTAGGCCTTGGCGACCTCAATCACAATAATCGGGCAGTTTTATCAGCCCTGTCTGCAGCCAATGGCCGCGCAGCAGATCCCAGCGCTGTACCCTCACGGTGTTCAGTCGTAAACTAGCCGCCCTGTCGAAAACCACATTCCGGACTCCCGCATGCGCACCAGCAATTTCCTCATCGCCACCCAGAAAGAGACACCCTCCGATGCCGAGGTCATCAGTCACCAGCTGATGCTGCGCGCTGGCCTGATCCGCAAACTCGCTTCCGGTCTTTATACCTGGTTGCCGCTGGGCTTGCGGGTATTGCGCAAGGTAGAGGCGATCGTGCGGGAGGAGATGGATAAGTCAGGCGCCCAGGAACTGAGCATGCCGGTAATGCAACCCGCCGAGCTGTGGCAGGAGTCCGGCCGCTGGGAACAATACGGTCCCGAGCTGCTGCGCATCAGGGACCGGCACGAACGGGATTTCTGCCTCGGGCCCACCCACGAGGAAGTCATCACCGACCTGGTGCGCAATGAAATCAAGAGCTACAAGCAGCTGCCCGCCAACTTCTACCAGATCCAGACCAAGGTCCGCGATGAAATCCGCCCCCGCTTTGGCATCATGCGTTCGCGGGAATTCCTGATGAAGGATGCCTATTCATTCCACGCGACCCAGGAGTCGCTGGAGCAGACCTACCAGGTGATGCACCAGGCCTACAGCAGCATATTTACCCGACTCGCCCTGGAGTTCCGCCCGGTAATCGCTGACACCGGCAGTATCGGGGGCAGCGCCTCCCACGAATTCCACGTGCTGGCAAACTCCGGCGAGGATGACATCGCCTTCAGTGACAGCGGCAGCTACGCTGCCAATGTCGAAATGGCTGAAGCCGTCAGCCCGCCAGCAGGCCGGCCCGCGCCCGCTGCGGAATTGCAGGAAGTGGCGACACCCGGCGTCAGATCAATAGAGCAGCTTGCGGACTTCCTCGGGGTTGATCCGGCCAGTACCGTGAAAACACTCCTGGTCGCAGGTGACAAGGACGGCGAACTGGTGGCCCTGGTAGTGCGCGGCGACCACCAGCTGAACCCGATAAAGGTCGAGAAACTGGAAGGTGTCGGCTCCCCCTTGCGCATGGCCACCGAGGAGGAGGCTCTGGCAGCCTGCGGAGCCGGCTTCGGCTCACTGGGGCCGGTGGGGCTGGACCTGCCTGCCATCGTTGATCGCAGCGCTGCCTGCCTGGCGGATTTCAGTTGTGGCGCCAACCGGGACGGCTTTCATTACACCGGGGCGAACTGGGAGCGGGACTGCCCGGCGGGCCGGGTGGAAGACCTGCGCCGGGTGGAAGAGGGCGACCCCAGCCCCGACGGCCAGGGCACCCTGCAGATCAAGCGCGGTATCGAAGTGGGGCATATATTCCAGCTGGGCACCAAGTACAGCGAGGCCATGTCCGCCAGGGTACTCGATGAAAATGGCAGGAATGTCACCATGATCATGGGCTGTTACGGCATCGGGGTGAGCCGTATCGTGGCCGCAGCCATCGAGCAGAACCACGATGACAGCGGCATCATCTGGCCCGCCAGCATGGCGCCGTTCCAGATCGCCATCATTCCCCTCAACATGCACAAATCCCCCGAGGTGGCCCGCTGTGCCGATGAGTTGTACGAGGCGCTGACCGCCGCCGGCGTCGAGGTGCTGATGGACGACCGCAACGAGCGCCCCGGGGTAAAATTTGCGGACATGGAACTGATCGGAATCCCGCATCGCATCGTGGTAGGTGACCGCGCCCTGGCCGACAACAAAATAGAGTACAAGGGGCGCCGGGACGAGGATTCGCAACTGGTGCCCCGGGCCGAAGTGCTGGATTTTCTGACAGCCAGGCTCTGAATAGCGGCGCAATAAGTTCGCGCCGGTGTTTGACATTGGATTTGCAGCCCACCAATATGGGGCACGGAGCACAGGGCAGCTACCGAAAAGACCGAATGACCGACATACAAAAATTAAGTCAATGGAATCGGGACATCTCCAGGGCCATCGCAGCACTTGGCAGCGATACGTTTTTTCCGACTCTGATCCAGGCCATTCAGGGCCAGGTGAAATTCGACTACCCCCAGGTATGGGTGTTTCACCGCGACCTGCCGCCCAGGATTCTGTACCACGAGATACCTGACCACGCCTTCCCCAGCCAGGTCGACTCCTATCTTGAGGGCCCCTACAGCGAGGACCCCTTCTATCGCACCTCGATGGAACAACCCCGCTCCAAGCTCTACCGGATGTCGCGCATCACCCTGGGCAAGCTCCGCCAGTCGGAATACTACCGCGGCTATTACGGGGAGACCGGCACGGTTGACGAGGCTGCCTATATCGCCAAGCTGCGCGGCGGCAGCGTAATCAACCTCGACATGATGCGGCTGCCCGAGCACGGGGAATTCACCGAGGCCGAGTACGAAACCCTCTACCTGCTGGCGGAGCCGGTGTCGGAATTGCTCAAGTGTCACAGCGAACACGACAGCTTCGCGGTGACCCACCTGATCCAGCCGGGGATCGACCACCAGATCGACCTGGCATTTCGCACCTTCGGCGAGTCAATACTGTCACCCCGTGAAAAAGGCGTGCTGGAGCTGATGCTGCGCGGCTACGGCACGGATGTCTCGGCCCAACGCCTGGGCATCGCCGTGGAGACTGTGCGCCGCCACCGCAAGAGCATTTACCGCAAACTCGACGTGAGCTCCCAGACCGACCTGTTCTCGCTGTTCATCAACGCGCTGTCCTGCCTGGGCCGGGCCGGCGGCGGCGACCCCCTCAGCGTCTATATGTCACCGCGCTAGGCATCCACGTACCCCGCCCGGCGCAGTGCCATGAGCGGGGGCCGAAATTGATCCTGCTGTCCCCTTCTTCGCTGCCCAAACTAGGGCATTGAGTCACACAGTTGAAGTAGGGATAGTGCCCACTTACCGGTAAACAGGCGGTGACAGAATGTCGCTAGAGGCCGATTGGTTCTTGCGAGCCCATCCGGAGATCACCACTATTGAGGTCCTCCTACCCGATTGTAACGGGCTGATGCGCGGCAAATGGCTGCCCCGCCATAAGCTCGGCTCCATATTCGAGGGCGAACTCAAGCTCCCGAAGACCGCCCTGAGCCTGGATATCTGGGGCAGGGACGTACAGGAATTGGTATTTGCCTCGGGCGATGCGGATGGCATCTGCCGGCCGGTAGAGGGCTCTCTCCTGCCCACGCCCTGGTCCCCCGGCGGGCAGCACGGCCAGGTGATGCTCTCCATGTTCAGCGATGACGGGTCACCCTACATGGGCGACCCGCGACACGTTCTCAAACAGGTCCTGAGCCTTTACCAGGAAGCCGGCTGGCGCCCGGTGGTTGCGGCAGAGCTGGAATTCAGCCTGGTCCGCTGGGACGAGTCAAAACCCGGGCACACCTGCCCCTCCCTGCCAGGCAACTCCCCGGTGGGCGGCAATACCTACGGCCTCGACGTGCTCAATCATCACCAGGCCCTGCTGGAGGACCTGCGGCTGGCCTGCGAACTGCAGGACCTGCCCTTCGATGGGGTGGTCAAGGAGTCGGCGCCATCCCAGTACGAAATCAACATGCACCACGTCGACAACCCGGTGCTGGCTGCCAAGCAGATTATGATGATGAAGCGCCTGATCAAGGGAGTCGCCGGCAAGCACGGCCTGATCGCCAGCTTCATGCCCAAGCCCTTTGAAGATGAAGCCGGCAATGGCATGCATGTGCACTGCAGTGTGCTGGACGAAAACGGCGCCAACATCTTCGATGACGGGACCGAGCTGGGCACACCGCTGTTACACAATGCCATTGGCGGTTGCCTGCAGCACATGGCCGAGTCAGTCGCCATTTTCGCCCCCAGCTACAACGCCTACCGCCGCTTCCAGCCGGGCTGCCACGCCCCCACCTTCCCCAGCTGGGGCTACGAGAACCGCACGGTGGCGGTGCGCGTGCCCGCAGGCAACAACAGTGCCCGCCGGCTTGAGCACCGGGTGGCCGGGGCGGACGCGAACCCCTACCTGCTGTTTGCGGTGCTGCTGGCGTCAATGCGCGAGGGTATTCTGGCCAACCTGTCCCCCGGAAAGCCGGTGACCGGTGACGGCTATGCCAAGGAAAAGAAGACCCTGCCGGTACATATGCAGGATGCCGTCCGGCTGTTCAGCGGGTCGGACTTCATTCGCAAGGCCATGGGCGCGGAATTACAACGGATCTTCACCCTCACCAAGGAGCAGGAGATCGCCGAGTTTCGCCGCCGCATCACCGAACTCGAATACCGGTCATACCTCGAGCAGTTGTAACGCCCGGCTCCTCCCGGCCTGATCCGCCAATAGCGGCGGCATAATGGCGCAAACTGTCATGGACGGGGCATGGGTGGGGTGTTACAAATTGTCCCCGTGAACACACACCCACTCATCAGCCGTGCCGTCGCCCCCTCCCTTGCCCGGCTGGTGGTCCCCGCCCTTGCGATCGCCCTGTGGCTGATCCTCGCCGCAGCCCCCGCCCGGACCCAACCGGTGGTGGACCAGTGCACCAGCGCGGTGACCGAGGGAGAGGAACTGTCCGCCCAGCTGGACATCCTGAGCTGGAACATCCAGAAATCCAGCAATACAGGCTGGGACCAGGACCTGGCGGAGCTCTCCGGTGGCGTTCACCTGGCGTTCATCCAGGAGGCGTCCATCCAGGCCCGTATTCCCGAAGTGCTGCTGGACACCCTTCACCAGGCGTTCGCCCGGGGCTACACCACGCCAGAGTACGAGACCGGGGTGATGACCCTGAGCAGCAGCTCGCCCAGCCTGAGCTGCCAGTTCACCAGTTGGGAGCCCTGGTTGGGCACACCAAAAGCCACCAGCGTCACCGAGTTCCCCCTGGCCGGACGCCCCGAGCGCCTGCTGGCCATCAACCTGCACGCAGTGAATTTTGCCTGGGGGCTCGAGGAATTCCGCCAGCAGTTTCGCGCGCTCAGGGACCTGCTGGGCCGGCATGAGGGGCCGGTGATCCTGGCGGGCGACCTCAACACCTGGAGCCAGGAACGACAGGCCCTGGTGGACGAGTTCACCACCGAATACGGCCTTGCGCCGGTGGCGTTCGACCCGGACCTGCGCTCCACTGTTTTCGGCCGCGCCCTGGATCATATCTATATCCGGGGCATGCACACCCTGGCGGCCAGGGTAGTGCCGGTGGCCACCTCGGACCACAATCCGCTGCTGGTCAGGCTGGCGCTCAACTGATGGCAAACCGGCTGCGTGCCAGCCTGCTGCTGGTCCTCGCCCTGGCCTTGCCCGCCCAGGCGGCGCCCGAATCAGCCGCCGAGGCGGAAATCCAGTACCTGCTGGCTTTCGTCGCCGACAGCCACTGCGACTTTATCCGCAATGGCACGAGCCACGACTCCGCCGAAGCTGCCGATCACCTGCGGCTGAAGTACCGGCGCGGCAGCAAGTACGCCGGCAGTGCTGAACAGTTTATCGACCGGCTCGCCAGCGAAAGCTCCTGGACCGGCAAACCCTATACGGTCAATTGCGGCGGCCACATCGAACCCGCCGGGGACTGGCTGCGGCGCGCACTGGCGGATTACCGCAGTACCCCGGCCGCCACCCCGGACGATGCCCCCTTGCAACAGTAGCGCTAGAGCGGGGACTCCCGGTTGACCAGCACAGCCGGCGCCACCGCAGCGGCAGCCATCTGACCATTGGCCGGCATGGCCCTGTGCTGGCGCTCCAGCCGCCGCACCAGGGCAAAGGCAGCCAGGATCGCCAGCAGACCAAACAGCATCGCGCCAAACGCCTCCCCCGCCATCACCCCGCGCGGACCATACCAGCTGGCGCCGAAATAGACTGCCGGGATGGTGCCCAGCAGCGCCCTGCCGAAATTGAAGCCGGTGGCCCAGTGGGCATGGTGCAGGTTGTTGAAACTGGCATTGGCGACAAACAGCAGGCCATTGAAAACAAAGGCGCCCGCCAGGAAATGGCAGTAGAACAGGATCAGCTCCCGCGCCATGCCGCTGGCGGAAAAAGCACGGACAATGAGATCCGAGCACAGCAACAGCAACAGCCATATTGCGGCCACGTACACAATGTTTAACACCACCGCATTGGCCAGGGTTGAGCGCACCCGGTCGTAGCGTCCGGCACCGGCATTCTGCCCCACGATGGGGCCTATGGCGCCGGACAGGGCGAATACCGCCGCCATTGCCAGGGGCGTGATGCGGCCCATGATTGCAGCGCCCGCCACGGCGCTGTCACCAAAACGGGACATGGTGATCAGCACGAAACTGCCCCCTATGGGGGTGGCTATGTTGGTCAGCACCGCCGGGGCGGCAATCGTCATGATAGGCCGAAGGTCGGCCAGGAACTGGGCCACGCTGACCCGGCAGGGGAGCCTGTGCACCACCGCGAGCGCATGCCAGGCCACCAGCAGCACCACCAGGCGGGCGACTACCGAGGCAAACGCCGCGCCCTCCAGGCCCCAGCCGAAGGTGAATATGAACAGGGGATCGAGCACTGCGTTGACCAGCGAGCCCAGCACCGTCGCCCACATGGAGCGGCGGGCATCTCCCAGGGCCCGTACGCCGGTAGCGGCGCTCATACCCAGCACCAGTATCGGCATGCTGGGCAGCACAATACTGGCGTAGCTCACGGCATATTCCAGTGTCTGGCCCCGCGCCCCGAGCATGCCCAGCAGGGCCGGCAGGTGAAACCAGCCTATCGCGCTGATAACAGCCGCCAGCAGGAAGTTGAAGGTCATCGCGCTACTGCAGTAGCGCCGGGCGAGATCCCGCCGTTGAGCCCCTTCCGAGCGCGCGACCAGTGCACCCAGAGCGATCTGCAGGCCAATGCTTACGGATATGAGGAAAAACAACAGGGTACCCGCGAAACCCACCGCAGCCGCCAGCTCCTGCTCCCCCAGCAGGGTGAGGAAGTACATGTCGACCATGTCCACGGCAAACATCGCCACCAGGCCCGTCGCACTGGCGCCGGTCATAGCCAGGACATGACGCATGGTCGAACCCTGCAGGAACACAGCCCTGCTGGCTGTGTTCACGCTCAATTGGGCCACCCGATCGCGGGCTCGCGGCAGCGCACAGACGCTTCGGACCGGGTTTTTTGTGGCCACGTGGGGTACATGGAGGCAACCTGCCTGGATAAACCCGCATGATACTTCACAAGCTTGCGGGTGTGTGGCCTTCGGGTAGGGCAGTACCGGAACACCCTGCTATCCTTACAATCCGACAATCATGAAAAGACTTTTCCGGCACCAACGGCTAACATTGGCCCTCATTACAGTGCCGAGGACTGGCAAACCCAATGACCCAAAGTAAAACCAAACCCGCCCTTATTCGCCTCAACGTCGCCATTTTCATCGGCCTTCCCGTGGCCGCGTTGCTGCTGGTGCCCGCCTGGGGCATCTACCGGGGCTTTGATACTGTCCAGTGGCTGTGGGCGCTGGCGTTTCTTTACCTCAACGGTATGTCCATCACCGGTGGCTATCACCGGCTGTGGGCCCACAAGTCATACGAGGCGAGCCCCATACTCAAATGGCTGTTTGCCTTCTGGGGCGCCGGCGCCCTGCAGAACAGTATTCTGGTCTGGGCGTCCGATCACCGGCGCCACCACCGCCATGTGGACGACAACGACCAGGATCCCTACTCCGCCGGCCGCGGGCTCTGGTTCAGTCACATGGGCTGGATGCTGCGCCATTACCGCAGCAGTGAGTCGGATTTCAGCAACGCCAGGGACCTGCAGCGCGACCCCGTCGTCATATGGCAACACCGTCACTATGTCCCCCTCACCCTGCTTATGAACCTTGGGCTGCCGCTGCTGCTGGGTATCTGGCACGGCGACATAATAGGCACCCTGTTGCTGGTGGGCCTGCTGCGACTGGTAATCAACCACCACGTGACGTTTTTTATCAACTCGCTGGCGCACTTCTGGGGCTCGCGCCCCTACACAGAGTCAAACAGCGCCCGGGACAATGGCTTCCTGGCCTTTCTCACCTACGGTGAGGGCTATCATAATTTTCACCACATCTTCCAGACCGACTACCGCAACGGTATCCGCTGGTGGCAGTGGGATCCGACCAAGTGGATGATAAACCTCTGCTCGCGGCTCGGCCTGGCCGGCAACCTGAACCGGGTACCCGATTTCAAAATTCAGCGGGCGCTGCTGGATACTGAGTTCGAGCGGGCCAGGGCCCACCTGGAAAACGCCCAGAACAGCGCTTCACTGCGGGAAGTGCTGGAACGCGAGTACCAGGAGTTCACCGAGTCCATCAACCAGTGGACGGCCCTGCAGGCCGAGCGCTACGGCCGCAAGAAGGAGCAGCTGGGCGGGGCGCTGGAAGTTCAGAAACTCCACCTCCAGCAAAAGTGGGAACACGCCGCCCTGCGCACCCGGCTGAAGGAACTGGAGTATTCCCTCAAGATGCAACGCAAGCGCCTCGGGCTGCTGATGCAGCAACTCCAGTTGCAGGCCCAGATGGCCTGATAAACCCCGGTTGGGACCGCCGCCATGATTCAGGGGCGGCCCTGACTGGCTGGTCCGGTGACCCGGCTCCTGCGTACATTTCCCCTGTGCTACCTTAACCAACTATCACCTTTCGACCAGGACGCCCGACATGACCAAGAATGTTCACGATTTCAGCTGCAAGACACCCGGCGGCAAGAAAAAATCCCTCGGTGACTACAAGGGCAAGGTGCTGCTGGTGGTCAACACCGCCTCAAAGTGCGGCTTCACCCCGCAGTTTGCCGGTCTCGAGGAGATGTACGAAAAGCATAAGGACCAGGGCTTCGAAATACTGGGCTTTCCCTGCAACCAGTTCGGCAAGCAGGACCCGGGCAGCAACGACGAGATCATGGAGTTCTGCCAGCTCAACTACGGTGTCAGCTTCCCCATGTTCGGCAAGATCGAAGTCAACGGCAGCGGCGCCGACCCCCTGTTCAAGTACCTCAAGAAAGAAGCGCCCGGCGCCCTCGGCACCCAGGGTATCAAGTGGAACTTTACCAAGTTCCTTATCGATACCGACGGCAACGTGGTCAAGCGCTACGCCCCGACTGACAAGCCTGCGGCGATTGAGAAGGACGTCAAGAAGCTGCTTGCTTGACAACCGGATAACGCTGCCCAGCATTTAGTGAGTGTTGCGCCGGCCTGTGGCGGGTGGGGCTCCCGAAAAGGCCACTGCTCCGCCGACAACCCCGGCTGCTGCGCAACTCGAAAATGCGGGAAAGCTTGCGGCCGTTCACACCGCCCTTGCCACCAACAGCCCGCCGCCGAAGCAGCCCAAACCAGGCACCAGGCACCAGGCACCAGGCACCAGGCACCAAAACAGTAAGCCCGATCAATGCTCCCGCGTAGCCCGGAACTCAATGTCCGGCCAGCGCTCTTCCATCAACGCCAGGTTGACCCGGGTAGGGGCCAGGTAGGTGAGATGGCCGCCGCCATCGACGGATAGATTCTCCGCCGCCTTGCGCCGGAACTCCTCCAGCTTGCGCGGATCGTCGCAGTGAATCCAGCGGGCGGTGTAGACATTCACAGGCTCGTAGCGCGCCTCGACCTTGTACTCGTCCTTGAGACGGTAGGCCACCACATCGAACTGCAACTGGCCCACCGCGCCGACCACCAGGTCACTGCTGTTAATGGGCGCGAACACCTGGGTGGAGCCCTCCTCGGACAACTGCTGCAGGCCCTTCTGCAGCTGCTTGGACTTCATGGGATCGGTGAGGCGGATGCGGCGAAACAACTCCGGGGCAAAATGGGGAATTCCGGTGAACTGCAGGCCCTCGCCCTCGGTGAAGGTATCGCCGATCTGGATGGTGCCGTGGTTATGGAGGCCGATGATATCCCCGGACACCGCCTCATCCACCAGCTCCCGCTCACCTGCCTTGAAGGTCACCGCGTCGGCGATTTTCACGTCCTTGCCCAGGCGCACGTGGCGCATTTTCATGCCCTTGCTGTAACGTCCCGAACAGACCCGCATAAAGGCTATGCGGTCCCGGTGGCGCGGATCCATATTCGCCTGGATCTTGAACACGAAGCCGCTGAACGGTGCCTCGCTCGCGTCCACGGTGCGACTGGTGGCGTCCCGGGGCTGGGGTGGCGGGGCCCAGCGGACAAAATCATCCAGCATTTCACGCACACCGAAATTGCCAAGGGCAGTGCCGAAAAAGACCGGGCTGAGCTTGCCCGCGAGGAAATCCGCCTGGTCAAACTCGTGGCTGGCGCCGCGCACCAGCTCGATCTCCTCCAGGAACGCCTCGTACTCATCCCCCAGCAGGGCGCGGGCGGCGTCGCTGTCCAGTCCCTCGATGCGACGGTCATCCGGCAGCAACGAACCCTTGCCCGGGGTGTACTGGTGGAACACATCCGTGTACAGGTTGTAGACACCCTTGAAGTCCCTGCCCATCCCCACGGGCCAGTTGATCGGCGCGCCACGGATCGCCAGCACCTCCTCGATTTCGTCCAGCAACTCGATGGGGTCGCGAATGTCCCGATCCATCTTGTTCACGAAACTGAAGATCGGGGTGTCCCGCAGACGGCAGACGTTCATCAGCTTGATGGTGCGGTCCTCCACCCCCTTGGCCCCGTCGATCACCATCAGGGCGGAATCCACGGCCGTCAGCGTGCGGTAGGTGTCCTCGGAGAAGTCCTCGTGCCCGGGGGTATCCAGCAGGTTTACCGTGCGCTCATGGTAGGGGAACTGCATGACAGAGGAGGTCACCGAGATGCCCCGCTCCTGCTCCATACTCATCCAGTCGGAGGTGGCGTGGGGGCCCTTCTTGCCCTTCACGCTGCCCGCCACCTGGATGGCATTACCCAACAGCAGCAGCTTTTCGGTAATGGTGGTCTTGCCCGCGTCGGGGTGCGAAATAATGGCGAAGGTGCGACGCGAGGCGATCTGTCTGGCAAGGTCTGGCATGGATCCACCCCGGGAAAAAAGCGCGAATTATACGCCCTTTCGCGCCCCTGCGCAGTGCCCCTGGCAGCGCCCCCCTCCTGCGGCATCGTGCCACAAGCTGTAGCGCTCGAGTCCCGGTATAATGCGCGGGTGAAAAGGCAAACCTATTACCAGCCGGCCGGCTACAATCCCTCCCTGGACAACCTGCGCAGCCTGCTGCTGATCCGGAGCATAGCCCTGCTGGGCCAGACCGGGGTGCTGGCCTATGTGCTGCTGGCCAGTCGCACCACCGCCAGCCTCTGGGGGGTGACGGTCAGCCTGGCGCTGATGGCGGCGATAACGGCCGCCAGTCTCTGGCGCTGTACCCGGAGCTGGCCCGTCACCGACAACGAGTTTCTCACCCAGCTGCTGATCGACGTCGTGGGCTGGACTGTGCTGATGTACTTCAGCGGCGGCGCCAATAACCCCTTCGTGTCCTACTACATAGTGCCCCTGGTCATTGCCGCAGCTGTGTTGCCCTGGCGCCATACCTGGCTGGTGGCCGGGGCCTCCCTGCTGGCGTACAGCGCCCTCCTCTACTACTACCAGCCCTTCCCGCTGTTCACGCCCCACGCGCAGATGGGCCACGGTGAGGGCGCCAATGTGCACATCCTGGGCATGTGGTTCAACTTTCTCTTCAGCGCCGGCCTGATCACCTATTTCGTGGTGCGCATGGCCTCCATGTTGCGGGAGCAGGAGGCGCGAGCCGTTGCCAGGCGTGAGGACCGGCTGCGAAATGACCAGATTATGGCGGTGGCCAGCCTGGCTGCCGGCACAGCCCACGAGCTGGGGACGCCGCTGGCCACCATGACGGTACTGGTCGATGAAATGCTGCAGGACCAGACTCTGGGCAGCCAGGCGCGGGAGGACTGCGAACTGTTGCAGCGGCAACTGGCCCAGTGTAAATCCACCCTGACTGCCCTCAGTCGGACAGCGGAGCTGACCTCCGTGGAGCAAACCCGGGACAGCCTGCTCGGCGTGTTCGTGCAACAGACCGCAGAGCGCTGGGCTGTGCGCCGCCCCGGCGTGGCCTGTGACATTGTCGTCGACCCCGCCGGCCCCGGCCCCGCCCTCGCCTACGACTCCACTCTGGGCCAGACTATCGAGAACCTGCTCAATAACGCCGCGGACAGCGGCTCCGAGCGGGTGGAAGTGCGCTACGAGTGGGACCCGCTCGAGATGCGGATCATTATCCGGGACTGGGGGCCGGGTTTTGCCGCCGAGCTGCTGGGAGACATAGGCAAGCCAATCATTCGCGCCAGCGGCAACGGCCTCGGCATCGGTCTGCTGCTGAGCCAGGCCACGGTGGAGCGCTACGGGGGAAGGATCGAACTTATCAACGCCCCGGGCGGGGGTGCGGAGGCCCGCCTCCACCTGCCAAGGGAGACCCTGAAATGAGCATCGCGGTCCAACGAATCCTGCTGGTGGATGATGACCCGGCTTTCACCAGTGTAATGGCCCGGGGCTTTGAGCGGCGCGGCTTCGTCACCCACCGCTGCGGCAGCGCGGAAGAGGCCCTCGCCGCCTGCGCCGGGTTCGAGCCCAGCCACATCCTGCTGGACCTTAACATGCCCGGCATTTCCGGCCTGGTGATACTGCCGCAGTTGCTGAAAGCCGCACCGCGGGCCTCCCTGGTGGTACTCACCGGCTACTCCAGCATTGTGACCGCGGTGGAGGCCACCCGGGCCGGGGCCACCAACTACCTGTGCAAGCCGGCTACGATTGAGGAAGTTCTTGCGGCTTTTGCCGGCGGCACGGACCCCGCCGAGACCCCGGTTCCAAGCGAACCTATCTCGATAGACCGGCTTGAATGGGAGCATATCCAGCGGGTGTTGCAGGAAAACGAGGGCAACGTTTCGGCTACCGCCCGCGCCCTGGGAATGCACCGTCGTACACTGCAACGCAAATTGCAGAAACGGCCGGTGCGCCGCTAGGGTGGCGGCTAGTCCAGCCGCGCTGCCACGATCGCCAGCAGGCGGCGCCCTACGGCAGCCATATCGACCCCGCCGGGTTGCAGCAGACGAGCCATCGAGGTGACCTGCAGGCCCTGGTAACCACAGGGATTGATGCGCCCGAAAGGCTCCAGATCCATGTCCACATTGAGTGACAGGCCGTGGTAACTGCAGCCGCGGCGCACCCGCAGGCCGAGAGAGGCTATCTTCGCGCCGTCGACGTAAACCCCCGGGGCCTCTGGATTGGGGGCGGCGGCAATGTCGTACTCGGCCAGCAGCTGGACCAGGCTGCCCTCGATCATATTCACCAGGTCGCGCACTCCCCAGGAGCGCCGGCGCAGGTCGATCATCAGGTACAACACCCACTGGCCGGGCCCGTGATAGGTGACCTGGCCGCCCCGATCGACCTGGATAACCGGTATATCACCGGGTGCGAGTACGTGCTCCGCCCTGCCCGCCTGGCCCTGGGTAAACACGCGGGGATGCTGCAACAGCCACAGCTGGTCGGGATCTTCCGGCCCGCGGCTGTCGGTGAGCTCCTTCATCGCCTGCAAGGTCGGCTCATACTCCGCCAGGCCCAGCTCACGCTGCAGCACCCCGGCAGTCATCAAATGACCATTTGAACCCGGCCGGTGCCCAGCAGGTCCTGGTGCAATGCTTCCAGCTGGTCCGGGCCCGTGGCGGTGATAACAATTGTGATGGCTGTAAAGGTGCCCTTGCTGGAAGCCCTGGCGGCGAGGGTGGCGCGATCAAAACCCGGGGCGTGCCGTTCGAAAACCTCCAGGATCACCTCGGTGAGGTCATCCGAACTGCGGGCCAGCACCTTGATCGGATAGTCACAGGGAAATTCTATTCTCGGGGGCTCCTGCTCCATGGCACGTCTCCTGGCTGGATTTATCTCAGGTCGCGAACAGGCCGGTTATCCACATCATGATCGAGTCCCAGAGGCGGGCCAGGAATCCACCGGGCTCCACAGCCTCCAGTGCGACCACCGGTGCCTGAAAAACGGTTTCCCCCTCGACGCTGAGGATCACAGTACCCACCGGGTCACCCACGGCGAGAGGCGCCACCAGTTGCGGTTCGAGTTCCACGGTGGTGACAAGGCCCTTGGATTTACCCCGCGGCAGGGTGAGCACGGTGGGGTCAATAAGACCGACTGGCACATAGTCCTGCTGGCCCTTCCAGATCCGGGGTTTTTCCAGCTCCTGCCTGGGGCCGTATACCTCGGCGGTTTCAAAGAAGCGGAAACCGTAATTGAGCAGGCTGCGGGTCTCGTTCTTGCGCGCCTTGGTGCTCTTGGTACCCATAACCACCGAAATCAGGCGCATGTCGCGGCGTTTGGCCGAGGCCACCAGGCAATACCCCGCCTCTGCGGTATGACCGGTTTTCAGGCCGTCCACAGACGGGTCCTCGCCGAGCAGGGTGTTGCGGTTGTACTGCCTGATATTGTTGTAGGTGAATTCCGGTTCCTTGTAGATCGCGTAGTGCTCGGGAAAGCGGGTGATGATCGCATTGGCCAGGGTGGCGAGGTCACGGGTGGTTACCACGTGGTCCGGATGAGGCAGGCCGTGGGAGTTCACGAAATAGGAGCCCTTCATGCCAAGCGCCTCGGCCTGGGTGTTCATCATTTCCGCAAAGACTGCTTCGCTGCCGGCCACGTGCTCCGCCACCGCCACGGTGGCATCGTTGCCAGAGGAAATCACGATACCCCACTCGAGGTCCTCGATACTCACATCCTTGCCCGGCTCTATCCACATCAGCGAGGAGCCGGCGAAGATCGGATTCTGTGACCAGGCATTTTCGCTGACCGTTACCATATCGTCCTTGCGAATGCGCCCGGCTTCCATCTCGATCGCCAGGACGTAGGTGGTCATCATCTTGGTGAGGCTCGCCGGGGGCAGGGGCACATCGGCATTGTGCTCAGCCAGCACCGCACCGCTGGTGGCATCTATCAGGATATAGGCCGTTGCCTCGATCTGCGGGGGCGAGGGCACGCTGTCCTGCGCCTGGGCGCTCAGGGCCAGCATGGTCAACAGGGGTAAAAGCAGCTTTTTCATCATAAAAGGCGGGAACCGTGGGTATTGCGGGAAGGAGCGCATGTTAACCCATGCGCGACTGCAGCGAAAGAAACGGCCAGAAATCAGGCACTCCCTGCCATCGGATAACGCCTCTGGCTTTAGCTCGAAACCGCCAGGGAGACCCTAGGGCAGCGGCTGGCCGCCGTCGTAGCCTGCCATACGCAGCTGTTCCTGCACGGACTCGATCTCACCCTGGCCCGACATCGGGCCTATGCGCACCCGGTACAGCAGGTTGCCCCCTGCCTCCACCTCGCTTAAAAATACCGGGGGAGACAGCAGTTCCTGCAGCTTGTCCTGCAGGCCCAGGGCGGAATTCTTCGAGCTGTAGGCCCCCAGCTGCAGAAAGCGGTAGTCACCGGCGACAGTGCCGCGGCGATCATCGACACCGACCACGTCCAGTACCTGCACCTCAACCGGGGCAGTGCCGGCTTCCATATAGCCCAGCTTGACCGCTGCGCCGTAGGACAGGTCGATCAGGCGGTCGGAATGAAACGGCCCCCGGTCGTTGACCCGCACCACGATGCTCTTGCCGTTGTCGAGGTTGGTGACCCTGGCGTAACAGGGAATCGGGAGGGTTTTGTGCGCGGCGCTGGCCTGGTACAGGTCATAGATCTCGCCGTTTGATGTCTCGTGTCCATGGAATTTGGCGCCGTACCAGGAGGCGGTTCCCCGCATCCGGTAGCCCTTGTGGTTGTCCAGCACCTCGTAGGTGACGCCGTCGATAGTGTAGGGGCTGGCGTTGCCGACGGACAGAATGGGATCGGGCCGCGGTACCGCATCGCGCACATCGGCCGGATCAATCGGCCGCGGCGGGGCGCTGTCACGGGCATGCTGGTAACGGGATGGCGCGCTCGCGGTGTCCGGCGTATCGGGCCCGGGTTTTGCAGGCTCCGGCTGGGTGGTACAGGCGGCTATGACAACGGCAAGCAGGGCTGCCAGCCACAATAATCGACGCGGGATCACGGCGTGACCTGCGCTGCGATGCGCTGGCTCAGCTGGTGTACACACATGGCGTACATTGCGCTGTGGTTATAGCGGGTAATCACATAGAAATTGTGGAATCCCAGCCAGTACTCATAGCCCTTCTTGAGCTCGAACTGCATGGCGGAGGCGAGAGTGTCCGCGGGCATGGGTTGATCCGACATCACGCCGACACTGGCGAATTCACCCACCGTGTGTTCCGGCTTGAGGTTTTTCCTGCCCTGGACGAACCACTGCAGCGGCACCTCGCCCTTGACAGTCGCCCCTGACACCACCGCATCGCCCTTGCGCCAGCCGTGCTGCTTGAAGTAATTCGCAACGCTGCCTATCGCATCCACCGGGTTATTCCAGATATCCGCGACGCCGTCGCCGTCAAAATCTACCGCGTAACCGAGGAAACTGCTCGGCATGAACTGGCCGTAGCCCATGGCGCCGGCATAGGAGCCTTTCAGCGACAGTGGATCGAAACCCTGCTGGCGGGTCAGGATCAGGTAGCTTTTCAGCTCCCCGGTGAAAAATTCCGAGCGGGGCGGGTAGTCGAAAGCCAGGGTGGAAAGGGCATCGATCACCCGGTAGCTGCCGGCAATGCGCCCGTAATAGGTTTCGACCCCGATAATCGCGACGATAATCTCCGCCGGCACGCCAGTCTCGCGCTCGGCTCTTTCCAGCGTAGCCCGGTGCTCCGCGTAGAACTCCAGGCCCTGCTCCAGCCGCTTGTCATTGAGGAAAATTTCCCGGTATTCATACCAGGGCTTGCTCTTCTCTGCGGGGCGGGCGATGGCGGTGAGGATGCTCTCCTGCCGTTGCGCCGAGCTGAAGACTACCAGCAACTCCTCGCGATCGAAGCCCTGCTCTTCAACAAGTTCATCCACCAGGGCCAGTGCTGACGGGTGAACGGAATAATTATCCGCAGCGCAGGAGAGCGCGCTCCAGAGGCAGGCAACCACCAGGGCAAACTTCAGTCTTACTGACATACTCTACTACTCGCTTATTGCTTGAGAAAAACAAATGCCGACAACTGGCCCATGCCCGTCACCGGTGCCCCGTGGATTTTTCGGTGCTGATCGCCATCAGGACACCAAAACCCGCCATCAAAGTGACAATCGAAGTCCCTCCGGCACTCACCAGCGGCAGAGGTACCCCCACCACCGGCAGCAGCCCGGCGACCATGCCCATATTAACAAAGATATAGACGAAAAACGTCAGCGTAAGGCTGCCAGCCATCATTCTACCGAAACTGGTCCGGGCCCGGACGCCTATCCAGAAGCCCCGCAACAGAATCAACAGGTAGAGGCTCATCAATACCAGCACCCCGCGCAGGCCGAACTCCTCGGACAGGACCGCGATAATAAAATCCGTATGACTCTCGGGCAGGAAATCCAGGTGGGACTGGGTGCCGCTCGTCCAGCCCTTGCCCTCCCAGCCCCCGGAGCCGATGGCGGTCTTCGACTGGATGATATTCCAGCCCGCCCCGAGCTTGTCGCTTTCCGGGTCCAGCATGGTGAGGATCCGCTGTTTCTGGTAGTCCTTGAGCACAAACATCCAGGCGGGCCAGGCGGAGGCGCCGGCGAGCACCACCGCACCCAGTATATAGCGCCAGCCCAGGCCCGCCATGAACAACACGAACAAGCCACTGGCGGCAATCAGCAGCGCGGTACCCAGGTCGGGTTGCTGCAATATCAGCACCGCGGGCACCCCCATCAGGGCCAGGCACACCAGGATGGGAAAAAAGCGCGGCGGCAGGCTGCGATCCGCCAGGTAGGCGGCAATGGTGAGGGGCAACATGAGTTTCATGATTTCCGAGGGCTGGAAGCGAAACCCACCGAGCGACAGCCACCGCTGGGCGCCTTTCGCGCCCACCCCGAACAGCATCACCGCCACCAGCATCCCCAGGCCCACCAGGTAAAACCAGGGTGCCCAGCGCATGATCCGCGCCAGGCTCAACTGCGCAATCGCGAACATTACGAAGTAGGCCAGCAGGAAGTAGCGAACCTGCCGGATAACCGCGCCCATATCCTTGCCGGAACCGCTGTAGAGGACGACAAGGCCATAGGCCGTCAGCGCCAGCAACAGCAGCACCAGAGGGATGTCGATGTGAAAGCGCATGGCGGCGCTGGGCCGGCGGGCCAGGTCTGCCGAACCCTGGTGCGGCATCTGGCGCAGGTAGTCAGCCATCCGCGGCCTCCCCGAACAACCAGGTATCGATAACCTTGCGGGCGATCGGTGAAGCCGCCGAGCTGCCACCGCCGTTTTCGACAATGATGGCCACTGCGATCGTCGGCGCCTCGGCCGGGGCAAAGGCGATGAAAAGGCCGTGGTGGCGGTGGCGCTCCGCGACTTCCGCCTCGTTGTAGACGGAGCCCTGGGCGATACCGATAACCTGGGCGGTGCCGGTCTTGCCGGCCATGACGTACTGGATGTCCTTGGCCAGCGCCTTGGCGGTGCCGCGCTGGCCGTGCACCACCTCGATCATCCCTTCATAGATCGCGTCCCAGAATTCATCGGGCACAACGATGGGTTCCAACAATGGCGCCGCCACCGGCTCGCCATCGACAGCGGCGAGCAGCCTGGGGGTGTGGCGCACCCCCTTGCTGGCCAGCACGCTGGTGGCCACGGCAAGCTGCATGGGTGAGGTAAGCATATAGCCCTGGCCGATGCCCGCGCTGATAGTCTCCCCGGGATACCAGGGCTGGCCCATGGCGTCGCGTTTCCAGCGAGTCGAGGGCAGCACCCCGCGCCGTTCATTGGTGGTATCAATCCCGGTGCGCTCGCCCAGGCCAAAAGGCCTGAGGTAGTCGTACATGCGATCGATAGTCAGGCGCCGCGCAAGGTCGTAAAAGTAGACATCGCAGGACTCGGCGATCGCCATTTTCATGTCCACCCGCGCGGCGTGGCCGGTACCCCTAATACGCAAAATCCAGTCGCGGTACTTGCGCGAATCACCGGGCAGGCTGTACCAGCCCGGGTCGGGCACCGTTGTCTGGGGGGTCACCAGGCCGGACTCCAGACCCGCCATGGACATGAAGGGCTTGATCGTGGAGCCCGGCGGGAACTGACCCTGGATGGCGCGATTGAACAGCGGCACATCGAGGGAATCCCGCAGTGCACTGTAGTCCGCCGAACTGATGCCGTTGACGAACAGGTTGGTGTCATACCCCGGCTTGGATACCAGCGCCAGCACCCCCCCGGTCAGCGGATCGATAGCCACGACAGCGCCGCGCCGGTCCCCCAGGGCCTCGTCCGCCGCCCGCTGTATGCGGATATCGAGATTCAGCACAAGGTCCGAGCCGGGCTTGGGGTCAAAACGCTCCAAAACCCTCAGCACCCGGCCGTGGGCATTGGTCTCGACATTCTGGTATCCCACATCCCCATGCAGGATATCCTCGTAATATTTCTCCACCCCCACCTTGCCGACATGAAAGGTGCCACGGTAGTCCGACTCATCCAGGTCCAGCACTTCCTGCTCGTTGATCCGGCCGACGTAGCCAACGGCGTGGGAGAACAACTCGCCGTGGGGGTAGTAGCGCAGCAGCTGGGCATCCACCACCACGCCCGGCAGGTGGTAGCGGTTGACAGCCAGGCGCGCCTGCTCGGCCTCGGTGAGGCGAAAGCGCAGGGGCACCGCCTCGTAGGGACGCCGACGCGCCAGTTTCTTCTGGAAATTGTCCAGGTCCCCGTCGCTGATCGGCATCAACTCGCGCAATTCCGCCAGGGTTGCCTCCAGGTCGGGGACCTGCTCACGCACTATCGACAGCATGTAACTGGGGCGGTTGTCCGCCAACAGGACGCCGTTGCGGTCGTAAATCAATCCGCGCTTGGGCGGCAGGGGCTGCAGTTGCACCCGGTTGCGTTCGGACTCGGTGCGGTACACCTCGTAATCGGTGATCTGTAAAGAATGGTAGCGCGCCAGGACCACGGCCAGCAGGCCGATGACCAGGAGAATGGCGATGACCGTACGGGCGTTGTTGATCCTGGTTTCGCGGTGCGAATCCTTGAGCTGGATATGCTGTGGCGGCATCTAATAGTCTGCTGAAAAGCTATTCGCGATGATACGGGTGGTTGACAGTGATTGTCCAAGCCCGGTACAGCTGTTCGGCCAATATCACCCGCACCAGCGGATGAGGCAGGGTCAGGTCACTGAGTGACCAGCGCGCGGTGGCCCTGCCCAGGCACTGGGGAGAGAGTCCGTCGGGGCCGCCAATCAGCAGGCTGTAGTTGTCCCCTGACATCTGCCACGCCTCCAGCTGCTGTGCCAGCTGCGCGGTGGTGATGCGCTTGCCCAGTACATCCAGGGCTATGACCTTGTCACCGGGGGGGACAGCCTTCAGCTGCTGCTCTCCCTCCCGCGCGCTCAACTGCTCCGCCGTTGCGCCCTGCGCTCGTCGCGCCAGCGGAATCTCCCGCCAGAGCAGCTTGAGTTCCCGGGGCATTCGCCGGCTGTACTCTTCTACTGCCTGGGTGACCCAGGACGGCATCCTGGTACCGACGGCGATAACGCTTATCCGCATCAGGTGGGAGCGTCGGGATTAACCCAGAGGCGCTCCAGATCGTAGAAGTCACGGGTGGCGGGCAGCATGACGTGAGCTACCACGTCGCCAAAATCCACCAGCACCCACTCGCCCACGTCTTCGCCCTCAACACCGAGTGGACGCAGATCCCGTTTCTTCGCCTGCATACAGACATTGTCAGCCAGGGACTTCACATGCCGGCTGGATGTACCGCTGGCAATGATCAGGAAATCCATGACATCGGTCAGTCCGGTGACATCCAGGGTGACAATGTTGACAGCCTTGAGGTCTTCCAGGGCGTCGACGACAATTTTCTTCTGCGCTTCAGCGTCCATTGTGTCTGCTCATTCCGTGTAGTGTCGCTTCATCAATTACCTCTTCAATGCTAGAGATCGTGGTCAATGGTAGAGATCGTGGGCTTCAATATATTCCAGTACTGCCTGCGGCAAAAGGTAGCGCGGGGATCGCCCCCCGGCCAGCAGGCCGCGTATTTCGGTGGAGGAGATGGCCAGGGGGCGCAACTCCTCCACAAGAATACCGCCGTTGGGGCGCCGGCGCAGCCCGCAAGAGTCCACCAGGCGGTGGCGTCCCAGCCAGTCGGCAACCGGCCCCTCCGCCGGCAGCTGCCAGCCGGGCCGGGCGATGACTACCACGTGAGCCCAATCCAGCAACTCCTGCCAGCGATGCCAGCTTTCTATAGCCAGCACCGCATCGCACCCCAGCACCAGGCAGAGGCTGTGGCCGTCGCCCAGCTCGCCCCGCAGTTCGATCAGGCTGTCGATGGTATAGGAAGCGCCCTCTCGCCCGAGTTCCCTGTTGTCGCAGACCAGCCGGGGCTCCCCCGCCACTGCCAGGGCAACCATGGCAGCGCGGTGGGCGGCGGCACAGGCAGGCGTATCCCGGTGCGGGGGTACCGCGGATGGCATCAGGTGCAACTCCCGCAGTTGCAGGCGCTCCACCAGTTCCAGCGCGGAGCGCAGGTGGCCGTAGTGAACCGGGTCAAAGGTTCCACCAAAGACCCCCACCGGGATCAGTGGTGCCGGCGACTCACTCAAGTGCGGACCTGCCCCTCACCAAATACCACGTATTTCAGCGAGGTGAGGCCCTCGAGACCGACCGGGCCACGGGCGTGCAGCTTGTCGGTAGAGATACCGATCTCTGCGCCCAGGCCGTACTCGAAACCGTCGGCGAAAGCGAGTGGAAGCGTTGACCATGACGGAGCTGGAATCCACCTCGCGCAGGAAGCGCATGGCCCGGCCGTGGTCGCGGGTGACAATGCTGTCGGTGTGCAGGGAGCTGTAGGTATTGATGTGTTCGATGGCAGCCTCCAGGTCGCGCACCACGCGCACCGCCAGGATGGGTGCAAGGTATTCCTCTCGCCAGTCCTGTTCGGTAGCCGACTGTCGCCTGGGGCAGAATGGCCAGGGTCCGCTCGCAGCCGCGCAGCTCGACGCCGGCCTCGGCGTACGCCGCGGCCAGCCGCGGCAACAGCGCGGCCGCCTCCGACTCGGCCACCAGCAGGGTTTCCATGGTATTGCAGGTGCCGTAGCGCTGGGTCTTGGCATTGATCGCGATGGCAATGGCCATGTCCGCGTCGGCACCATCGTCTATATAGACGTGACAGACACCGTCGAGGTGCTTGATGACGGGCACCCGGGACTCGGCACTGATCCGCTCTATCAGGCCCTTGCCGCCGCGGGGCACGATCACGTCCACGTAGTCAGGCATGGTAATCAGGCGCCCTACCGCCGCCCGGTCCGGCGTGTTCACCACCTGGACCGCAGTCTCCGGCAGCCCTGCGGCCCGCAGGCCCTGGGCCAGGCAATCCGCGATCGCGCAGTTCGACGCCAGGGCCTCGGACCCGCCGCGCAAAATAGTGGCATTGCCGGACTTCAGGCACAGGCTTGCCGCTTCAACGGTGACATTGGGCCGCGATTCGTAAATGATGCCGATAACACCCAGCGGCACCCGCATGCGGCCGACCTGGATCCCGCTCGGCATGGTGTTCATGCCGGTGATGGCGCCCACCGGGTCGGGCAATTCGGCCACCTGGCGCAAACCCTCCAGCATGGCGTCGATACGCGCCGGCGTGAGCTCAAGGCGATCCATCAGCGGGGCGGCCAGGCCGTTGGCAGCGCCCCGCGCCAGGTCGTCGGCATTGGCCTTGGCCAGCTTTGCCCGGGCGCCATCCAGTGCGTCCCGAGTCGCCAGCAGTGCCCGGTTGCGTACGGCCGTGCTGGACGCGGCTACCCCACGCGAGGCGGCGCGGGCCGCCCGACCCAGGTCGGTCATGTACTGGTCAACGTCCATCAAGAGGGCTCTGCTTCTGGCAAAAGCCGGCATTATACCCGAAGGCCCGGGGCCTTGTGCTAAGCTCATCGCAGAAATTATCCCCGGGGGTAACAGGTGACAAAAACTATCGAAATTGAATTTTTCTACGACTGTTCCAGCCCCTGGACCTATTTCGCCTTCACCCGGATGGTTCCCCTGGTGGAGCGCCTGGGCCTGCCCGTGCGCTGGCGTCCCATCCTGGTGGGCGGGGTGTTCAACGCGGTCAACCAGCAGGTGTACAGCAGCCGCGAGGCGATGTTCACCCGACCGGAAAATGAGCGAAAGCTGGCCTATTACCTCAAGGACCTGGGGGACTGGGCCGAGCTTTGCGGGGTGACCGCCAGGATGCCGGCGGGACACCCCATAAACAGCGTCAAGGCCATGCGAGGGGCGTTTTACGCCCAGGAGCAGGGGCTGCTGCTGCCCTACTCCGGGGCCGTGTTCGCAACATACTGGGGCGGAGAAACTCCCGACATTGCCAGCGACGAGGTGCTGGCGGCCATCTGTCGGCAAGTCGGGCTGGACCCGGCGGGCTTCTTCGCCGCCATCGCGAGCCAGCCCTATAAAGATCTGCTGCGCGGCAATACCGACGAGCTGATAACGCGGGGCGGCTTCGGTTCACCGACCATCTTTATCAATGGCGACGACATGTATTTCGGCAACGACCGGCTGACACTGGTGGAACACCGGTTGCAGCAGTTGCTGGCCGCGCGCTAGTTCAGTGCAGGGCGGACAGCGTGCCCCGCTTTTCGGGTAATTTATTCTGCCACCGAAGAGGCACCAATTAACGTTTACGTTAACGTAAACTTGCGCTATATTACCTCTCCAGCGGCAATAACCCGGGATCAGGCCCAATGACTGGCAATACCCACACCATCTCAGAGCTGGCGCAGGAATTCGGGGTAACCACCCGGACCATCCGGTTCTATGAGGAAAAGGGCTTGATCAGCCCAATGCGGGAAGGACAGAAGCGGCTGTACTCCAACTCCGACCGGGTGCGGATCAAGCTTATCCTCAGGGGCAAGCGCATTGGCATGACCCTGCAGGAGTGCGTCGATTTCATCGACATGTACGACCCCGAACACAACAACGCCGAGCAGCTGCGCTCACTTATCGACAACGTGAAGCGTCGGCGCGAGAGCCTGCTGCAGCAAAAAAGGGACATAGACGACATGCTGGCGGGCCTCGATGAGGTCCAGAGCCTGTGCGAGGAATCCCTGGCCGGCGGCAAAGCCCGCAAAAAACCCCCAAACCTGAAAAACACTGACAGGACACCACCATGAATACCGGATACCCCACCCTGAATTTCGGCCTCGGCGAAGAGCTGGACATGCTGCGCGACGCGGTTTACCAGATGTGCCAGAAAGAGATCGCGCCGCGGGCGGCCCAGATCGACCGCGACAACCAGTTCCCCGCCGACCTGTGGCGCAAGTTCGGAGAGATGGGCCTGCTGGGCATTACGGTTGACGAAGAGTACGGCGGCAGCAATATGGGCTACCTGGCCCACTCCATCGTGATGGAAGAGATCAGCCGGGCCTCGGCATCCGTCGGCCTGTCCTACGGCGCCATGTCAAACCTGTGCCTGAACCAGATTCGCAAGAACGGCAGTGAAGCGCAGAAGCAGAAATACCTGCCCAAACTGTGCAGCGGCGAACATATTGGCGCGCTGGCCATGTCCGAGGCCAATGCCGGCTCCGACGTGGTCAGCATGAAGCTGGCCGCCCGCAGGGAGGGTGACAAGTACATTCTCAATGGCACCAAGATGTGGATAACCAACGGGCCCGACGCGGATGTCTATGTCATCTACGCCAAGACCGACCCGGCTGCGGGCTCCAGGGGCATTACCGCCTTCCTGGTGGAGCGGGACTTCCCCGGCTTCTCCCGCTCCCCCAAGCTGGACAAACTGGGCATGCGCGGCTCCAACACCTGCGAGCTGGTGTTCGAGGACGCGGAAGTGCCCGCGGAAAACGTGATGCGCGGTGAAGGCGAGGGCGTCAGGATTCTCATGTCGGGACTGGACTACGAGCGCACCGTGCTGTCCGGTGGACCGGTGGGCATCATGCAGGCCTGCATCGACGAGGTGCTACCCTACCTGCATACGCGCAAGCAATTCGGCCAAAGTATCGGCGAGTTCCAGCTGATGCAGGGCAAGCTGGCGGACATGTACGCGGACCTGAGTGCCTGTCGCGCCTACCTGTATGCGGTGGCCGGCGCCTGTGACCGGGGCGAGGAAACCCGCCAGGACTGCGCGGCGGTCATCCTGTACACGGCGGAAAAAGCTACCCAGATGGCGCTGCAGGCGATCCAGGCCCTCGGCGGCTTCGGCTACACTAACGAGTCCAATGCCGGCCGCCTGCTGCGGGACGCAAAACTGTACGAAATCGGCGCGGGCACCTCGGAGATCCGCCGGATGCTGATCGGCCGCGAACTGTTCAACGCAACCGCATAGGACCCTGTATGAGTGTCATCCAGTCACGCATCAACACCCGGGACGCCGGCTTCATCGCCAACCGCGAGGATATGCAGGCCCAGGTTGATGACCTGCGCAAGGTGGTCGACCAGGTCCGCCAGGGCGGCGGCGCCAAGGCCCAGGAGCGCCACACCTCCCGCGGCAAACTGCTGCCAAGGGAACGGCTCAACGCGGTGCTGGACCCCGGCTCGCCGTTCCTGGAACTGTCCCAGCTGGCGGCTCACCAGGTCTATGAGGATAACGTGCCCGGCGCCGGCATCATCACCGGCATCGGCCGTATCGCCGGCCAGGAGTGCATGATTTTTGTCAACGACGCCACGGTCAAGGGCGGCACCTACTACCCGCTGACCGTCAAGAAGCAGGGCCGCGCCCAGACCATCGCCCAGGAAAACCGCCTGCCCTGTATCTACCTGGTGGACTCCGGCGGGGCCTTCCTGCCGCTGCAGGATGAGGTCTTTCCCGACCGGGAGCACTTCGGCCACGCCTTTTACAACCAGGCCCGCATGTCCGCCATGGGTATCCCCCAGATCGCCGCGGTGCTCGGGTCCTGCACCGCTGGCGGCGCCTACCTGCCCGCCATGGCGGACGAGTCTATTATCGTGAAGAACCAGGGCACCATTTTCCTGGGGGGGCCGCCGCTGGTGAAAGCCGCCACCGGGGAAATCGTCAGTGCGGAAGAGCTCGGCGGCGCGGACGTGCACTGCCGCACCTCGGGCGTCACCGACCACTACGCCAACAATGACCACCACGCGCTGGAACTGGTGCGCCGCGCCGTCGGCCGCCTGAACCGGGTTAAACCGGTATCGATGGACCTGCGGGAACCGGTGGAGCCCCTGTACCCGGTGGAGGATATCTACGGCGTCATCCCGGCGGACAAGAAGCAGCCCTACGATGTGCGCGAGGTGATCGCCCGCATCGTCGACGGCTCGGACTTCGACGAGTTCAAGGCCCTGTACGGCGAGACCCTGGTCTGTGGCTTCGCCCGTATCCACGGCTACCCGGTGGGCATCATCGCCAACAACGGCATTCTGTTCGGCGAGTCCGCGGTCAAGGGCGCCCACTTCGTCGAACTCTGCGCCCAGCGCAAAACACCGCTGGTGTTCCTGCAGAACATCACCGGCTTTATGGTGGGCAAGCAGTACGAGGCCGGCGGTATCGCCCGGCACGGGGCCAAGATGGTGCACGCGGTGGCCTGCGCCAATGTGCCGAAGTTCACCGTGATCATCGGCGGCTCATTCGGCGCTGGCAATTACGCCATGTGCGGCCGGGCCTACGAGCCGCGCCTGATGTTCATGTGGCCCAATGCCCGCATCTCGGTGATGGGCGGGGAGCAGGCGGCCGGTGTGCTGGCTACTGTGCGCCAGGATGTGCTTTCCCGCGACGGCAAGGCGATGACTGCCGAGGAGGAGGCCGCGTTCAAGCAACCGATCCTCGATCTCTATGAGAAGCAGGGTCATCCCTACTATGCGTCGGCGCGCCTGTGGGATGACGGGGTGATCGACCCGGCGGATACGCGCATGGTGCTGGGCCTGGCGATCTCGGCCAGTCTCAATGCGCCGATTGAAGAGTCGAAGTTTGGCGTGTTCAGGATGTGATCGTGATGAATAGTTCGCTTTACAGTTCTGTTCCATTCCCGGCAGGTAAATGAGAGAGACTCATGTTTGACAAAATTCTGATTGCCAACCGCGGCGAGATCGCCTGCCGCGTCATCAAGACAGCCCGGCGTATGGGCATTTTGACTGTCGCCGTTTACTCGGATGCGGATCGCGACTCGCTGCATGTGCGCATGGCGGACGAGGCGGTGCACATCGGCGCCGCCCCGGCCCGGGAGTCCTACCTGTTGGGGGACCGGATCCTGGCGGCGGCGCAGGCTACGGGGGCCCAGGCGATTCACCCCGGTTATGGTTTCCTGTCGGAAAATGCGGGCTTTGCCCGGGCCTGCGCCGAGCAGGGTGTGGTGTTTATCGGGCCGCCCACCGGGGCCATCGAGGCCATGGGTTCCAAGTCGGCGGCCAAGCGCATCATGGAGGCGGCCGGGGTGCCGCTGGTGCCGGGTTATCACGGTGATGACCAGGACCCGGCGCTGCTGCGCGCGGCAGCCGAGGAGATGGGCTACCCGGTGCTGCTCAAGGCCACCGCCGGGGGCGGCGGCAAGGGCATGCGCCAGGTCTGGTCGGGCGGGGAGTTCGACGAGGCGCTGGCGGCGGCCAGGCGGGAATCCCTGGCCAGTTTCGGCGACGACACCATGCTGGTGGAGAAATATCTCACCAGGCCGCGCCATGTGGAGCTGCAGGTGTTTTGCGATAACGCCGGCAACGGCGTGTACCTGGCGGAGCGGGACTGCTCGGTGCAGCGCCGCCACCAGAAGGTCATCGAGGAGGCCCCCGCCCCGGGCATGACCGAGGAGCTGCGCTGCCGGATGGGCGATACCGCGGTGCAGGCGGCCCAGGCCATCGACTACCGCGGCGCCGGCACGGTGGAGTTCCTGCTGGACGAGGACGGCAGTTTCTATTTCATGGAAATGAATACCCGGTTGCAGGTTGAGCACCCGGTCACCGAAATGATTACCGGCCAGGACCTGGTGCAGTGGCAGTTGCTGGTGGCCGCCGGGGAACCGCTGCCCCTGGCCCAGGACCAGGTGCGCATCCGCGGTCACGCCTTCGAGGCCCGGGTCTACGCGGAGGATCCGGACAACGATTTCCTGCCGGTTACCGGCACCCTGGGCTACCTGCAGCCGCCCCAGGAAAGCCAGCACGTGCGGGTGGATACCGGGGTGCGCCAGGGGGACGAAGTCAGTGTTTACTACGACCCGATGATCGCCAAGCTGATCGTCTGGGACGAATCACGGGAGCGCGCCCTGCAGCGACTCGCCACTGCGCTGGCGGCCTACCGCATCGGCGGCACGGTAACCAACCTGGATTTTCTGTATAACCTGGCCACCAGCAAACCCTTCCGGGAAGCGGAGCTGGATACCGGTTTTATCGAAAAGCACGCGGAGCTTATCTTCCACCAGCGGCCCCAGGACCTGGAGCGGGAGCTGCCACTGGCGGCCCTGGCCCTGCTGCTTTTCAAGCAGCAACAGGGCAGTGCCAGCGCCTGGGTCGACCCCTGGTCACCCTGGCAGGGCGGCAGTGCCTGGCGCCTGAATGAGCCCCACGCGCACCACCTGACCCTGCACTGCCACCAGCAGGACCACGCGGTTGAGGTAGAGCAAAGGGGCGCGCTGTATATCGTGCGCGCCGCGGGGCGGGAGGTGCAACTGCAGGGCGAGTTGCTGGGCGACATCCTGCAACTGGAGGTCGAGGGGCATCGCCAGCGGGCCACCCTGGCTCGCACCCAGGACGGTTTTACCCTGTACCTGGCAAAGGGCGCATGCCACTTCCGTGAAGTGTTGCCCGACATCGGGGAAGCCGACGGGGCGGGGTCCGGGGCCGGGCTCAAGGCCCCCATGAACGGCACGATCGTCGCCCTGCTGGCGGAAGTTGGCAGCACAGTGGAAGCCAATACTCCCCTGCTGGTGATGGAAGCCATGAAAATGGAACACACGATAAGGGCGCCGCTGGCGGGCACGGTGAAAGCGTTCTACTACCAGCCCGGCGACCTGGTGGACGGCGGCGCGGAGCTGCTGGAGTTCGCCGTCGAGGGAGCCGAATGATGGCGCTGCCCGCAAAGGTAACGCTGGTCGAGGTCGGCCCCCGGGACGGCCTGCAGAATGAAAAGCAGACAATCCCGCTGGCGGCCAAGCTGCAGCTGATCGACGACCTCGCCGCCGCCGGCCACACGGTGATCGAGGCGGGCAGCTTCGTCAACCCGAAATGGGTTCCCCAGATGGCTGACAGCGAGGCCGTCTTTGCCGGCATCGCACGCCGCCCCGGGGTGCGCTACACCGCCCTCACCCCCAACCTGCAGGGCTTCGAGCGGGCCCTGGCCGCCGGCGCGGATGAAGTGGCGATATTTGCCGCCGCCTCCGAGGCGTTCTCCCGCAAGAATATCAACTGCGGCATCGCCGAGAGCCTGCAGCGCTTCACCGAGGTCATGGCCGCGGCCCGCGAGCACGATATACCGGTGCGGGGTTACGTCTCCTGTGTGCTGGGCTGCCCCTATGAAGGCGAGATCGGCCCCGATGCGGTGGCCTCGGTCACCGGGGAGCTGCTGGCCATGGGGTGTTACGAGGTGTCCCTGGGGGACACCATCGGCACCGGCACCGCCGGCAGCATGCAGCGCCTGCTGGATGTGCTGCTGAAGCGCTTCGAGGCGGGCCAGCTGGCGGTGCACTGCCACGACACCTACGGCCAGGCCCTGAGCAATATCCTGGTCGCCCTGCAAAACGGCATCGCCACCGTGGATTCCTCGCTGGCGGGGCTGGGTGGCTGCCCCTATGCCAGGGGCGCCTCCGGCAATGTCGCCACCGAGGACGTGGTGTATATGCTCAACGGCCTGGGCATCGCGACGGGGCTGGACCTGGAAGCACTGGTGCGCGCGGGCAACCGCATCTCAGGCGTACTGGGGCGGGCCAACGGCTCCCGTACCGCCACCGCACTGGACCTGAAGTCTGCCTGAGGTAAGCTGTCGGCCAGAACCGGATCCTTTCGCCGGGGACGTTCAATGAGCCAAGAGACCATACACTCCAGCTTCCTGCGCCTGCGCGTGCTGGCGGCCATGCTGATCACCCTGTCGGGTATAGGCCAGGTGGCGGCGCTGTGGTTCCGGGCACTCACCGGCGCCGCCCTGATCGACGCATTTATCGGGGTGGTCTACATCATTATCGGTATCGGCCTGCAGGGACAGTCGCGTTTCACCCTGTTTCTGGCCATCGCCGCGCCGGCCGCGGCCGCCGCACTGGTGCTCAACTCGACCCCGGACGGGGCTCACAGCGCACTGCAAATCGGCCGGCTGCTGGTGGACCTGGCGGTGATTGTCTGCAGCACTCTCGTGCTGGCCAACACCCGGGAGTAAGCGCCGCAGCGGTCAACCCGTGGCTGCGGCCCTGGCCCGGCGCTCATCGACAAACAGGTAGCAGCCGCTGTCCTGTGGCAGCTCTGCCAGGGGCCTGTTGACCTGCTCGGGGGTCGGGCCGTAACGATCCGCCAGCGGACGCAGTTTCTCCAGGTCGAAGTTATACAGGCGCGCCGCATTTTCCCCGAGAATCATCCGGCGTTCCCGCTCGGGTACACCCGGAAAAGTCAGCTGCAGTGACTCCAGGTTGTAGGGGAAAGTGCCCTCGTAATGGGGATAGTCATTACCCCAGCAGATCTGCTCTACACCCACCTGCTCGCGGCCATCGAGCTCCGCCAGGCTGGGAAAACTGGCGCCGTAATAGCAGTTGCGCCGGGCGTAAAAACTCGGGGGCTCCCGCAGCACCCACTGCATCCCCGAGTAATCCATCTCGCCGATCGCGCCGGCATTGAAGCCCTCGTGGATACGATCCAGGCTCTGCAACATTGCCGGCGCCCAGGAGCAGCCGGACTCGGTGAGGATGTATTTCAGCTTCGGGTAACGCTCAAACACGCCGCTCATCAGCAGGTGGCTATAGCCCCGCTTACAGTAGAAAGGTACCTCCGATATCCACAGGGCCTCCGCCACCGGGCCGCTGCCGTAGTCCGGCAGGCCCTGGCCGGAATGCTGGTTCATGACCAGGTTACAGTCCTGGATCGCCGCGTACAGGGGTTCCCAGTCCGGGTGGTACAGCGGCTTGAGCCAGGTGCAGTCCTCGGGCACCAGGGGCAGCAACACCCCGCCGCGCAAACCCGCCTCGGCAATCCAATGGACATCCTTGATGGCCTCCTCGATATTGTTGGGCAGTATCAGCCCAACCCCGGCGCGGCGCACCGGGTCTTCGTCGCAGAAGTCCTTGAGCCAGCGGTTGTGGGCGCGAATCCCCGCCAACGCACGCTCGTAGTGTTCCGGTCGCGGAGGCTGGGCGGTGACGATACTCTTGGAAAAAAACGGCGGAACGGTATTGGGGTAAACCACCTCCCCGACGACCCCCTGGCTGTTCTGGTCGGCGCTGCGCACCTCGAAATCCCAGTTGCGCAACTTCTTGGTGCCATAGTGCTGCTGGGAGGGATTGCGGTAGCCGCCGCGCCATTCATCGAAGGCCTCGCGCCACTCGGGGTCGAGATACTCGCGGTACTGGGCGTGACTGCCCCCGGCATGGGTGTCTGCCGTGATCAGAATATAGGGTTCGTTGCTCAAACCGGGTCTCCCTTAAAAAAGTCGTGACGCCGGACAGCATACCAATGGCCCTGTCCGCTTCACTATTTTGCCGGTACAGGAATCACGCCACGGCTCAATTGCTTGGACCAGGGCTCTATTGCTGGCTATGATGGCGGCGCCCTGCCCCGGACCCCGGGCACGCTCTCATCGACAGGAACATACTACCGCCATGGCACTCAAGCCCACCATCTACAAGGCCCAGATCGAGCTGGCCGACAGCGATAACAACCGCTACGAGACACTGGCGTTGACGCTGGCCCGACACCCGTCCGAAACCCTGGAGCGGATGGCCGCACGCCTGCTGGCCTATTGCCTCAACATGGCCCGGGGCCTGGAATTTACCCGGGGGCTGTCGACTGCCGACGAACCGGATATCTGGTTGCACAGCGACAGCGGTGAAATCGAGCACTGGATAGAGATAGGACAACCAGAGGAGGCCCGCCTGCGCAAGGCCTGCGGACGGGCACGGCGGGTCAGCCTGTACACCTTCGGCAAGAGCAGCGATACCTGGTGGAAGCTCAATGGCGAGGCCGTCAGCGCCCTGCCACGCCTGCACGCATGGCAGTTCAGCTGGCCGGAAATCGTGGCGGTGGCGGCGTTGCTGGACCGCACGGTGCAACTCAGCGTGAGTATCGTCGGCGGCATGATCTACGTCGACAACGGCAAGGATTCCGCCAGCATCGAACCGCGCCTGCTGTACGCCCCCGAGTGAATTGATCAGTGCGCCGTCAGCGGCCCTGCGGTAGCCAGGTTGCGCTGCAGCAGGAACAGGAAGAGCAGGTTGGCCACACTGTAGACTGTGCCCGCCAGCAGCACCACGCTGTCCGCGCCGGCCGACCAGGCCACCAACAGCAACAGGGACAGGCCTGCCAGGCGCAATAAATCCCAGCGCAACAGGCGCTGCGCCTGCCACCCCTCAAGCCACAGCGCCGTGGTCACCATGCCCGCCAGTAGCGCGGCCCAAAGGGCAAACCCGCTCCAGTAAGCCAGGCTGGCCTTCTGCATAAAGTCGAGCAACACAACCGCCGTGACCAGTTGCGCAAAAGCGTATAGACCCACCAGCGGCGAGACCACCGGGTCGAATTTGCGGAACCCGGCAAGATCGGTTTTGCTGCGGGGATAACGACGGGCCACGTCCTCCGGGCGCCAGCCGGTACGGGACACCCAGACCCGCAACTTGTCGCGCCAGCGGGCGGTACGCCAGCTGTCGCGGAACATATCGACATAGATATGGGTCAGGGCCCGCAGCGGGTTCCAGCTTTTCAGCGCACCGCGAATCCCGTACACCGGGGGCTCGCTGTCCAGTTCTTCCTGGAAGGTGCCGAACAGGCGGTCCCAGAGAATAAACATGCCGCCATAATTGCGGTCCAGGTAGATATCATTCTGGGCGTGGTGCACCCGGTGGTTGGACGGTGTGACAAATACCCATTCGAACCAACCCAGTTTGGGCACATGTTCGGTGTGTACCCAGAACTGGTAGATCAGGTTGATTGCCCCCACCGTGACCACCACCTCGGCGGGGATCCCGAGCAGGTACATGGGTATATAAAAGATCCAGCCCAGCAGGAAGCCGGTGCTGGTCTGGCGCAGCGCGGTGGTGAGGTTGTAGTCCTCGCTCTGGTGGTGAGCCACATGGGCGGCCCACAGGATTGTGCGCTCGTGGCCCATCCGGTGCAGCCAGTAATAACACAGGTCATACACGACAGCGGCCAGCACCCAGGTGAACCAGTGGCTGGCGTCCATCAGCGGCAGGGAAAAATACCGGGTAATGAGGTAGTAGACATAGCCGCCCACCCCCAGCGTGACGAAACGCCGGGCCTGGCTCAGGATACCCAGGAACAGGCTGCTGATACTGTCGTTCAGGCGGTATGTGTTGCGGCGCCGCGCCAGGCCGTAGAGCCACTCCACGATAATGGCCAGGATAAAAAATGGCACCGCGTAAACTATCAGCTTCATGACGCGTTAACTGCGCTCACTGCATACTGGCTATGAAGGCGTCCGAACGGTCGATGGCCTTGCGCATCTCCGCTATCAGCAGCAGTGCCATGGCTGGTATCAGTACTAGACGCATCACGCTTTCTCCTTCTCGGGTTCGGTCGCTTTATCGAGCGAGTCAGTTTAATACGCCCGGGCAGGAAATCCAGCGGGACGGGTACGACTATGAGGGCCGATTCCGGCTAGTATCGTGAACCGGGCAGGCCTATATTGAAGCCATGTCAGCCCAGCCTCCCACAAGCAAGCAGATCGAACCACCGGACCGGGAAACCTGCCGCCAGGCGAGACTGTCCCGGGACCCGCGTTTCGACGGCGAATTTTTCCTGGCGGTGCGCACCACCGGCATCTACTGCCGTCCGGTCTGCCCGGCCAGGGCGCCGGCCGAGAAAAATGTCAGCTACTTTCGCAGCTCCTTCCAGGCGGCTGAGGCGGGTTATCGCCCCTGCCTGCGCTGCCGGCCCGAGTCCGCACCGAACAGCCCCGCCTGGCGCGGAACCTCCACGACCGTACAGCGCGCACTGAGCCTGATCCAACAGGGTGCGCTCAACGAGGCGTCGCTGGTGAGCCTGTCCGCACGACTGGGTGTCGGGGAACGCTACCTGCGCAAGCTGTTCGAGCGCGAACTCGGCTGCTCGCCCCAGGCCATTGCCCTGCACCAGCGCCTGCTGTTCGCCAGCAAGCTGCTGGGCGAAACCATGCTGCCCATCACCGACGTTGCCTTTGCCGCGGGGTTTGGCAGTGTGCGTCGTTTCAATGACGCGGTGCGCAAACGCTTCAGGCTGACCCCGGGAGAACTGCGCCGCAGGCGAGCCGCTACAGCGAACGGCAACGGCATCCGGCTGCAGCTGCACTATCGGCCCCCTTACGACTGGCACAGCGTCATCGCTTTTTTTGAGCGCCACGCCATTGCCGGCGTCGAAAGCGTCAGTGCCGCTTGTTACCAGCGCAGGCTGTCCCTGGACGGCGGGCCAGCCACCCTGCGGGTCAGCCCGCTGGCAGGCCGTCACGCCCTGCAACTCGAGCTGGAAACACCGGACCAGAGCCTGTTGCTGCCTGTCGTTGCAAGAGTGCGGCGCATGTTCGACCTGGATGCCAACCCGGCTGTTATCCGTGACACCCTGCAGCGCGACCCGGGCCTGGCCCCGCTGCTGGTGCAATTTCCGGGGATGCGCGCGCCGGGGCACTGGTCGCTGTACGAGGCGGCCGTTCGCGCAATAGTAGGCCAGCAGGTCAGCACCGTCGCGGCACGCAGTATCTGCGGCCGCCTGGCGGCAGCAACCTGCGACGACCCCGCGCACCCTGTTTTTCCCGGCGCCGGGGCACTCGCCGACCTGGACGATAGCCATTTCCCCATGCCCGGCAGGCGCCGGGACAGCCTGAGGACCCTGTGTTCACGATTTCGAGACCGCGAGGACACACTGGACCTGGCCGCGCTGGAGCAGGTCCCGGGAGTGGGACCCTGGACCCTGGCCATGGTCGCGATGCGCGGTGGCGGCGACCCTGACATCTTCCCCAACAAGGACCTCGGGCTGGAAAAGGCCTGGCAGACCCTTGCCGGCCCGAACCAGCCGCTTAGTCACCACGCCGTAAACTGGCGCCCCTGGCGCTCCTATGCCGCCAACCTGCTCTGGAGGAGCCTGAGCCCATGAATTACCAGTTCCTGGATACGCCGATCGGCAAGTTACGCCTGGTTTCCAACGGTACGGCCCTGGTTAAAATTGAATTCGAGGGGCACTACAGCAGTGCGGCTGCAGACCAAGCCGATGAGTGATCCGGTGCTGGAGGCCTGCGCGCGCCAGTTGCGCGACTATTTCGCCGGTACCCGGGACCACTTTCAGCTGCCGCTGGAGCCCAGAGGCACGGACTTCCAGCGTGCGGTGTGGGCGGCGCTCTCCGCTATCCCCCACGGCGAGCTGCGCAGCTATCGCGATATTGCCATGGCCATCGACAGGCCGACCGCGGTCCGGGCGGTGGGAGCGGCCAACGGCCGCAATCCGCTGCCGGTGGTGGTGCCCTGCCATCGGGTGATAGGCAGCGACGGCTCGCTGACAGGCTTTGCCGGGGGGCTTGGCATCAAGCGGCAGTTGCTTGAGCTGGAGGGATCGCTGGGTGAACTGCCTTTTGGCAGTTGACGCCGTCAGGCGTTGAGATCGGGAATCATCTCGTCTTTGAGGCGCTCGATGGAGTCCTTGAGCCGGAGCTTTTCCTTTTTCAGGCGCTGCAGAAGAATCTGGTTCTGGTAGGGAAAGCTGTGGAGTTCGGCTATTTTGCTGTCCAGCACCCGGTGCCGGGTCTGCAGCTGCAGCAGGCGCATGGCGGGGGTAAGCGGCTCATTGGCTGCGTCGTCGCCGGACCCGGCGCCATTGTGGGTAAACTCGCTCATCCTTTAACCGGCAATACCACTACTGTTGTGCTTCAGGAGCCCAACTCTATACCCACAGGGAAGTCCTGCACAAGCACTCTCGACGGGGGATGGGGCGGGTCACGCCAGCCGCTCGGCCAGCAGATCGCGCCACAGGGGGTTCCCGATGTCGGCAATCCCGTAGAAGTGCGGACTGTACAGTGATTCCTGACAGTTGTAGCGAAGCGGCCTGCCCGCCATGTCCAGCAGGGCGCCGCCGGCGGCTTCTACCACGGCCTGACCCGCCGCAGTGTCCCATTCGCAGCAGGGCGAGAAGCGGGGGTAGAAATCGCCCTCACCCCGGGCCAGCTGGCAGAACTTGAGGGCACTGCCGCTATCGAGCCGCTGGATCGGGCCCCAGTGCCGGCGCAGCCAGGCGAGGCAGGCCTCCAGTTTGTCGTTGCGATGGCGGCGACTGGCCAGCACCGCCAGGTCACTGCCCGGCGTCAGTTTGCGCACCGCCAGGGCATGGCGCTGCCAATGGCCCTGGGGCAGATACTGATAGCGATGGGCGACCTGCCCCGGGATGCCGACAAAAGCAGTCTGCTCCAGCGGCAGGTAAAGCACACCCAGCACAGGCCGATGATCTTCGATCAGGGCGATATTTATAGTGAACTCCCCGGTACCGGCGAGAAACTCCCTGGTGCCGTCGAGGGGATCCACCAGCCAGAAACGTTTCCAGCTGCGGCGCCCTACCAGGTCCGAGGGGGGCGATTCCTCCGACAGGATGGGCAGCTGCACATCCAGCGCTGCCAATCCCGCCTGCAACAGGGCATTGGATTCCGTATCGGCCAGGGTGAGGGGCGACTTGTCGTCCTTGTACTCGAAGTCGTTGCCCGGGGCGTGGTAATGACGACAAATGAGCGCCCCGGCCTCCCTGCACAGCTCCAGCAGCGGATCGACGAGGCTCGCTAATTCCTGCACATATCCTCCCAATGAGACCCCGGCCACTATACCACTGTCGCAGGCGGGCGCTGCCATGCCCGCGAAAAACGGGCATAATCACGCCACGACAAAGGGCTGGGAATATGATCGACTGGGACGCAATCGATACCGTACTGCTGGACATGGACGGCACGCTGCTGGATTTGCACTTCGACAACTATTTCTGGATGGATCACCTGCCCCGGCAGTATGCGGCCAAGCACCGGATCAGCGAAGAGGCATCCGCCGCCCACCTGCGGGATACTTTCCACAGCGATGAGGGCACCCTGCAGTGGTATAGCCTGGATCACTGGTCGGAGCAGCTCGAGATGGATATTCCGGCCCTGAAGCGGGAGATCCAGCATATGATCCGGGTGCGGCCGTTCGCCCTGGAGTTCCTCGCAAGACTGCATGCCAGCCGGCAGGACGTGGTCATGGTGACCAATGCCCACCGCAAAACCCTGGAGATCAAGATGGCCAACGTGGACATCACCGGCTGGTTCGACCGGGTGGTGGTATCCCACGACCTGCAGGCGCCCAAGGAAGAGCAGGCCTTCTGGCACAAGCTGCAGGCGCTGCACCCCTTCGACCCGGGCAGGACCCTGCTGATCGATGACACCGAGCGGGTGCTGGACTCGGCCCGGGACTATGGCATCGCCCACCTGCTGACCCTGCTCCAGCCCGATAGCCAGGAGCAGAAACGCCTGAGCACCCGCTTCCCGGGCATCCACCATTTCGATGAGATCATGCAAGGACTGCCCGGCCATGACTGACAGATACCAGCCCGGCGACAAACTCCGACTGGATAAATGGTTGTGGGCGGCGCGTTTTTTCAAGACCCGCAGCCTGGCCAAGGCCGCGGTGGAAGGCGGCAAGGTGCAACTGGCCGGGCAGCGGGTAAAAGTGTCCCGTGAAATCTGTGAAGGCGACACCCTCCATATCCGCCAGGGCTGGGACGAGCGCGTGGTCGTGGTGAAAGCCCTGAGTGAGCAGCGCCGTGGCGCCCCCGAGGCCCAGTTGTTGTACGAAGAAACTGCCCAGAGTGTTGCCAAGCGCGAGGAGGCAGCCGCGGCGCGCAAAGCTGCAGGCGGCATGATTGACCGCCCTGCGCAGCGACCCGACAAACGGCAGCGACGCCAGATTCATCGCTTCAAGGATTCGTCTTACTGAAGGCTCAACCGATACTGATCGTGTTGCGGCCCTGGTGCTTCGCCTGGTACAGAGCCGTATCCGCGCGCTTGATGATATCTGCCGCCGTGAGCTCGGCATTCGGTGTGACACTGACCACACCCTGGCTGACCGTGATGTTGCCGCCCTGGGGAGACTTTTCGTGGGGTATCGCCTCGACAGACACCAGCTCCTTGAGGCGCTCTGCCGTACGCACGGCAGCCTCAACCGAGGCACCGGGCAACACCAGGATAAACTCCTCACCCCCGTAGCGACCCACCATTTCACCGGCACGACTGGTGGCGCGCTGCATAACGTCCGCGAGTCGTTTCAGTACGGCATCGCCGGCCGGGTGGCCATAGTTGTCGTTGTAGTCCTTGAAATAATCCACATCCAGCAGGATCACCGCCAGGCAAGTATTGCCGCGACGGGCGCGGTTGATTTCGTCCTGCAGCACCTTGTTGATAAGGCGCCGGTTGCCGAGGCCGGTCAGCTCGTCGACATTGGCAAGGTCGGTAAGCTGGCGCCGGGCATCCCGCAACTGGCGATTGCGCTCACGCAGGGAGGTAGTGAGGTCCCCCAGCTCCTGGGCCATGGTCTCGCGCTCCCAGTTGAGCGAGATCATGTTGCGAAATGAATTGTAGACCCGGTCGCTGACCGAGATGAGCAAAGCGCAAAATGCCAGCAGCAACAGGCCGATCAACAGGTTGTTGGAATGATCCCAGTAGTGCACGAGGCTCCACCAGGCTATGGGCCACAGTGAGGCGAAGACATACACCACGAAATATTCCCGCACCATAACTGAATAGCCCAGGGAGAAGGCCGTGATCATCACGATGATCAGCAGAAACATGTACTGCATGGTGACCGGCACCCTGCTGGCCGCATAGATATAGGCAACAGCCCAGATGGCTCCGGTGAGGGCCGTACCCAGGAGTAACTGCCAGAATACCCGCCGGGGCCTGGTCTGGTAACTGCGATCCACCAGCGCGTTGCTCATTTGCAGTGAGCGCAGCAGCAGCAGAATAAAAAAGCCCGCCGCCCACAACAGCGTTACCGAAAGGGGGACGTACTGCCAGAACAGGAGAATAGTGGCCAGCACACCCACCAGCTGCGCGCCGAGCGTCGCGATGCGGCCATTCTGCATCAGCGCTTCAAGCTGGGCAGTGAACAGTTCGTCGGGGGGAATGTGGCGCTGATAGATCATGAGCCGAATCCTACACCCAAGCTGCTATAAACATAAACTTTGGGGCTCAAGCTGCGAACCGTGTCACAGGGGGCCGCGTTGCCAGTGAGGGGCTTTTGCGACACACTTCCTGTGTCATATCAACCGGGGCCCGGGGCATGTACTCCTGGAATGCCATTCGCACTTTTTGCGCAGTTTTACTGCTGCTTCCCATCATTCACCTGGCTTACCTGGTGTCACGGGATATGCTGGCGTCCATGGACACGTCCCCCGAAGCCTGGGCCGACGAGGTGGCAGCCTACACCGCCGCCGACCAGTCAAGCCAACTGCCGCTGGAGCCGGTTGTGATCCTCGGGGGCCGGCAGGTGACTCTCTGGACCGGGCTGGAGGACCTGCTCAGCCCCAGGCCAGTGCTTATGCGGGGCCTCGGCAACGCCACAATTGAAGATATCACCCACTACCACTCGGAACTGGTCAGCCACTACCAGCCCAGTGCCCTGGTGTTGCTGCCCGGCCCCAGTGAATTTCATATCCGGGATAATAAATCCGCAGAGGAACTGGTAACCGCCATCAGCAACCTGGTTGAGCTGGATGAGTCCTATGGTGTTGCCCGGGAGTATTATATCTTTGCACCGGTCAAGACCCCGCTATACACCAAGGATTACGCGAAGATTGACAGGGTCACCGACCTCCTGCAGCAGTGGGCAAAGGGAAGACCGGAAGTCCGCATTCTCGACCCCAACTCGCTGTTAACACGGGGAAATGGCTCCCCGAACCCTGACTTTTTCCGCCTGGACGGGATAAATCTCAACGAGCACGGTTACCTGAGGATATCAGTGCTGCTGCAAAACAGCCTGGCGCAGGAGCAAACAGAGGCTTACGCGGCCCGCAGCAACCCACGCTAATGGGCTACTTTTGGCCGATTATGCGCTAGAATCGCGCCTATGCTCTCGGAAATTCCCGTACTACCACCCGCGACCCCCCTGCTGGATACCATCGACCAGGGCGCTTCCCTGCGCGAGCTGAACATGGCGCAGCTGAAGCAACTCACCCGGGAACTGCGCAGCTACCTGCTTTACAGCATCGGGCAGTCCGGCGGACATTTCGGGGCGGGGCTGGGCGTGGTCGAACTCACCGTGGCCCTGCACTACATCTACAACACACCCCAGGACCGCATTGTCTGGGATGTCGGTCACCAGACCTACCCCCACAAGATCCTGACCGGCCGGATGCGGCAGATGCACAGCATGCGCCAGGCCGGCGGGCTGGCGGGCTTTCCCAAGCGCAGCGAAAGCGAATACGACACCTTCGGGGTCGGCCATTCCTCCACCAGCATCTCAGCCGCCATGGGCATGGCCCTGGCGGCCAAACACCAGGGCATCGACCGCAAGGTCATCGCGGTAATAGGTGACGGCGCCATCACCGGCGGCATGGCCTTCGAGGCACTGGCACATGCCGGGCACGAGCGGCCCAACATGCTGGTGATACTGAACGACAACCAGATGTCGATCGGGCACAACCTGGGCGGGCTCGCCACCTATTTCGCCAAGATCTGGGCGAGCAAGACCTATATCGCCATGCGCGAGGGCTCAAAAAAGGTGCTGGAGAAGATACGCCCGGCCTGGGAGCTGGCCAAGCGCACCGAGGAACACATGAAAGGCATGGTGGCCCCCGGCACCATGTTCGAGGAGCTGGGCTTTCACTATATCGGCCCCCTCGACGGCCACGACCTGCCGGGACTGGTCCAGACCCTGGAGAATATGAAAGAGCTGGAAGGCCCGCAATTCCTGCACATACGTACCATGAAGGGCAAGGGTTTTGCCCCCGCCGAGGCGGACCCGGTGGGCTACCACGCGGTCAACAAGATAGAGGCCAAGCCGAAGGGGCCCGCTCTGGCCGCCCCCGCACCGGTCGCCCCGAAGCTGCCCAAGTACCAGGATGTTTTCGGCCGCTGGCTGTGCGACATGGCCGAGCAGGACAAACGCCTGGTGGGCATCACCCCGGCCATGTGCGAAGGCTCCGGCATGGTGGATTTCGCCAGGCGCTTCAAGGACCGCTATTACGATGTGGCGATTGCCGAGCAGCACGCCATCACCCTGGCCGCGGGGATGGCCTGCGACGGCCTGAAGCCAGTAGTCGCCATCTACTCCACCTTCCTGCAGCGCGGCTACGACCAGCTGATCCACGACGTGGCCCTGCAAAACCTGGACGTGACCTTCGCCATCGATCGCGCCGGCCTGGTCGGCCAGGACGGCCCCACCCACCACGGGGCTTTCGACCTCAGCTTCCTGCGCTGCATCCCGAACATGGTGATCGGCGCGCCCTCTGACGAGAACGAATGCAGGCAGATGCTGTATACCGCCTACCAGCACAAGGGGCCCGCCGCCATTCGCTACCCCAGGGGAACCGGGCCGGGGGCCATTATCGCCAATGAAATGACGGCGATGGAGATCGGCAAGGCGGTGGAAGTGCGGCGCGGTGAGCGGGTGGCTATTTTGAGTTTCGGGGCGTTGTTGAATGAGGCGATGGCTGCGGCGGAGGAACTGAACGCGACTGTGGTGGACATGCGGTGGGTTAAGCCGTTGGATGAGGGGATGGTGCTGGAGGTAGCTTCACGGCACGAGCTTCTGGTAACCCTGGAGGACAATGCATTGGCGGGAGGCGCGGGCAGTCTCGTCACAGACGTAATAGTCAAAAATGGTTTAGCATCGGGCATTCTGAACCTCGGAATCCCAGACCAGTTTATAGAGCACGGTAGCCAGCAAGAGCAAAGGGCCTGGGTTGGTCTCGATAGCCAGGGAATCGTGGCGGCTGTGGAGCAGCGGCTGGGGCCTAGATTCAATATCTCCTCGCCCGCGAATAACCTGAAAATCGGTAAGCCTATAGAAGTATCAGGCTAGTCAAACATGATTCATATGTTTGTTGGCACCAAAGCACAGCTGATCAAGATGGCGCCTGTCATGGTAGAACTCCAGCAGCGCGACATACCTTATAACTTTATATTCAGCGGGCAACACCAGGCCACGGTAAGCAACATCCGCGAAGAGTTTGGCATAAAAGAGCCGGATGTCACGCTCTACAGCGGGAAGGATATAACCGGAATCTTTCAGATGCTTGCCTGGTCTGTGAGAATCATTCTTTTCACCCTCAAACACCGCCAATTAGTATGGCAGGGTGACAAAGGGGGCGTCGTCCTCAACCATGGGGATACATTCTCGACCCTGCTCGGCTCCATGCTTGCGCGACTAGCTGGCCAAAGATCTGCGCACGTCGAGTCCGGTTTGCGCTCATTCAATCTGCTACAACCATTTCCTGAAGAGCTTACCCGTATATTAACCTTTAAACTCTCGAACATTTACTTCGCTCCGGGTGAATGGGCGCTTTCCAATTTAGAGAAATACAGTGGAACGAAGATCGACACTGTTCACAACACGCTCCTGGACTCTCTGCGGCTGAGCGAACAGGCTATCGATGACGCGGATATCGATATACCGGTCCATCGATTCGCGATAGCCTCGATCCACCGATTTGAAAATATCTTTTCGAAAACACAACTAGAAAAGATTATTCAGATTCTTGTAAAGACCAGTAATGATATCCCGGTGCTTCTCATCCTGCATAAACCAACGGAACAAAAGCTGGTCGAATTCGGGATGATGGAAAGCCTCAAGAAGCAGCCAAACATCGAGTTACGACCACGCTACAGCTATTTTGAATTCGTAAAGCTGGTGAAGCATGCCGCCCTGGTAATTACTGATGGCGGCAGCAATCAGGAGGAGTGCTATTACATCGGCAAGCCTTGCATCATCATGCGCTCGACGAGTGAACGCCAGGAAGGTATCGGGCACAATGCTGTGATCTGTAACTACGACTACGAAATTGCCGCACGCGTATTGAAAGACCTGAAACAGTATGAGCAAGCCCCGGAGCGTAAAGATATTTCCCCCTCAGCCATTATTGTCGACACACTGGCTCACCTCAGTCCGGTCGAAAATGCTCCTATCGAATCAAAAAACGTCGGGAACATAGGGGCGAAGACGGAACGTTCAGCTCTTGAAAATAGATAAGCACAACCCGAGACACTGGTTGTTACTGGCAAAACAGGCCGTATTTACACTGCTCGTCATGGCACTGCGCCCATTCAGCAGACGACCCGCAACTCCCATGGTTGTGATGTACGGCCACCAACTATCTGGAAACCTGAAAGCACTTTACGAGGAGTGGCAACGCTCCTTTACGCAGAGTTTTAGTCTGCACTTTCTTTCGCTTGACCCGGACTACAGCGCAAAACTTGAGCAAGAGGGCGTGAATGTTCTCAGGTGTAATCGGCTTCGGGATATGCTGGCATTGCGAAAAACGACAGTGATGATAACCGATCACGGCCTCCACGCGATGACTCCGCTGGTGCGCTTTACCGACATTAAGTTTATTGACGTATGGCATGGCATTCCGTTCAAGGGATTCGTTCCCGATGACTTTAGACTACAACACCGGTATGACGAGGTATGGGTGTCGTCTCCACTGCTGAAAAAGATCTATCAGGAAAAATTCGGCTTTGACCCCGAGCAGGTATTCAGTCTTGGCTACGCAAGAGCAGATAAACTGTTCAGGCAAGACACTCCAAAACACGACCTGCATGACTTACTCGGCATCCCCGCCACACGACGCATTGTCCTGTATGCGCCGACCTGGCAACAGGACGACAGCGGCAGGGAGTTATTTCCATTCGGCGAAACCCAGGATTCATTCATTCAGCGGTTGGCGCAGATCTGCGGCGCCCAGAACGCCACATTGGTGATTCGCAGCCACCTGAACGCCCACATCAGTGCCACCCCGGTGGAGAATGTGGCGCACTGTTCGATGAAGGACTACGCTGACTCCGAAGAATTGCTGCTGCACGCAGACATCCTGTTATGCGACTGGTCATCCATCGCCTTCGATTACCTTGCTCTTGAACGCCCGACGATATTCCTGGACGTGAAACCCCCGTTCAAGAACGGCTTTTCGCTCGGCCCGGAATATCGATTTGGTGAGGTCGTATCTGATATGGAGGCTCTTGAAGACGCGCTAAATTATGCCTTGCTGCATACACAGGCTTGCCAGGCAAAATACCAAGCAAAGCAAGACGAGGTAAGCGACGCGATCTATGGCGAATTCCAGAACGGTTACACGTCGAATTTTCAGCTGAATCGAATTGGGCGGCTTGTCGCCGCCTAGCTTCGAATTTGCTCGATAACCTGAGTAGTGGAAATAGCCGGTGTACGCTCAAGGTAGAACACCTGGCAGATGTCGGTGAATTCATCGAACTTGCCTCGCCAGTCATCTCCCATCACCAACACATCGGCCTGATGAACTTCAAGGTAATGGCGCTTTAACTCGAGCGATTCCTCAAAGAACACCTCAGCCACACATCGTAGGGCGCAGATAATCTCCAACCGCTGATGCTGGTCGTAAACTGGAGCACGGCCCTTTTTGTCGAAGTTAAGCTGATCTGTTGATACACCCACAATCAACTTGTCACCGTGACTCGCAGCACGTTCCAGAATACGCAGGTGCCCAACGTGAAAAACATCAAAGGTGCCAAAGGTGATTACTGTCTTACTCATGAAACATCGACTCGAGAAAGCGACGAACGAGCGCATCACGTAACCCTGAAAAATACCTTGGATGCGTCACTTCGTTCAGGCAAAGGGTCTGATACTTACCCCTACGCAACGGGGAAAAAGGGTGAATCAACAATGGAAATAGCGGATCACCAATATCTACATAACGCGAAGCTATCTGACGCAATTCACCGCGACCCGTCGCAACGGCATAATACGCTTGAAGGGTGGTGGCGGGAGGAATATCGCTGTTGTCGCGAAACTTATGAGAGCGTGTTGCTGCAAACCTCTCGGGATACATCTCCTCGAGCTCCGTCAGAAAACTCTTCATCAAAGGGTACGGAGAATGATGTAATTTCTTGACAGGCCTGTAACCGAAGTCATTAGTAAGCAACTCACAGGCGTTTAGTGCCCCATAGTCTATGGGCCTAAGACCATTGGCCCGACCGTAAGGAACATCGTGTTTTGATGGAAAAACCGACACTGACCCTGTGGTCGGGAAAAACTCTTCAGGAGTAGCCGAACGACAGAGAAAAAAGTCGTCATTGAAATACAGTATACGCTCAGTAATGCCTGGTATACGGTGCAAATTGGCTTCAATAGCGCGCGAGTTGAAAGTCGGCAGCAGAGAAGTATCCGGGAATATTTCCTCATGACAAACCCTAATCACTGCACGGTCACTAAGAAGTTGGGCCGGTAGAGCACAGTTCGTGACGACAAATATTCTGTCGACCCAGGGCGCGAAGCGTCGAACAGAGCGGATTGAGTAAACAATTTCATTACGGCTTTGAAATCTTGCCATATTGTTAACGCTAATATGAGCGTTGACATCCGGAGCATGATAACTGCATGCCTGATGGTATGTTTCTATCCACTCTGGATCATCGTGATTCACCCAAGTATAAACAACGTCAACTGCAGAGCTCACTTAACTTATTCCTTAGCTGAGAAACTATCCGCCAAGCGGATTGAGATGCAATAGCACCGAAATACATCAACAGAACTCATCCGATGATATCTCTTATTACACTGCGCAAACCATTAAATGGCTTATAGCCACCAACAAGCCAGTGCCAGAGCACGCTCGGCACTCGAAACGGTATAGCTCGCGCTCTCAGGTTACCCCGGAAGAGTAGCGCCTCCAGCTTCGACTTGTGCAGCTCAATTGCATACAGCAGTTGCTCATCATATGCGCCGCCACAACGACCAACAGCTCTCTCCAAACCCCCGATCAGCTGCCTGACAAAATCTAATTCTTCCGCAGCTTTCTTCACTGCCTCATCAGAAACCGCCCTATCAAGTTGCATCCGGATCCTATGCCATCTGCCAATGCGGGTCGTTCGATTGGGCAGAACATTGGACTGGTTAGCACCATGCCGCCGATATAGTTGCAAGACATCAAAGGAGACGAACGTAGCACCAAGGCTGTTGGCGAAAGCTACCAGCCAGTTGTCGTGCCCACGCACATTCCGCGGAATGGGGAGGCAGAGTCGCAGGAGATCAATGCGTGCCGCGGCGGCACATCCCATGACAAACGCGTCCAGAGAGTACCCTGCTGATTGCATCTGCCCCAACTTCGTCAAGCCGGTTAAAGTTAGATCCCCATCACATATGGCAACATCGTTAAGAAAAATCAACTTATCTGGGCGCTGTTCTTGCAACTGCAGAACGGCCGCCATCTTTGGCGGAAGCCAGACATCGTCCTGATCACTTAGAAACACGAGATCACCGCTGGCGGTCGAGAGTGCCCGCCCAAAACTTTCGGCGGCACCACGCCTAACCTGATTTCGCTCAATCACAACCTTGAAAGGCGCTTTTGCTGCGAAGTCCTCAAGAATCCCAACACTGCCGTCCGTTGAACAATCGTCACAGACAATAAGCTCGTCAGGAAGGCGTTCCTGCACAAGAAAACTACTGAGCTGTTCCGGGAGATACTTCTCACCGTTAAAGGTCGCCATGGCCACTGAAATCTTCACGCTAAACTATTGCCTGTTTCTGTACTAATAATGACATTGCCTCCACACGCCCCCTGCTGGCAGATACTTAGTCGCGCACCCAAAACGAGGTTGGGGACAAACAACCGCCGTCAGTACCTGCGTTGAAAGTAAATATTCTGACTCCAAGCGCCATTATCCAGGCCCTCAGAGTGGATCATGTGTATGCATACAGGCACTTCTTTTACCGAAAGGAGACGCGCTAGCGCAAGACGATGCGCTCCATCTGAAAGCCATATTATGTCTCCGTTACGAGCGAGACTGACACCAATACCGCCCTTTTCACGAAAGTTTCCGGGGTGTAACTCTCGACGGCCGTAGAACCGGCCGTCGCGCTCCAACTGATCCTTCAAAGCGTCAATTGCTTCGCAGCGAGCTACTACATCCTCAAGGTTTCGGCATCCATCCTGGACACCAAACTCAATAATATTTTCCATCATCCATGATACTTCCCCAACAGATTCCCAGTCGAGCCCTCTATCGAAGCGAGCGATCGTTCTCGAAATATGTATTACATCTTCGATCGGTGCAGTGTCCCTGTCCCAATCTCCTGCAGCAATAAAGCGATATCTGTTTTTGCCGAGTAAGTCTTTCGCTATCTCATTACCGCCGCATAGAAATCCACCTCTTTTGGGAACGAAATAACGAGTACTGAGCCGAATATCCATCGGGTTACACCAGGCAAGGTCAAGGTATCTGACCCGCGGTTGAATTCTGGCAGAAAATGCCTGGAAGTCATTGCGGGCGACCAGAGTAGCAAAGCGCATCGCAGCTACGAGTTTTTTTGCACTTATGCGCAAAATTAACTCCCACCTCTTGCGGTGATCAATTTTCTAATTCGGCGTATACCCGCCCGGAGGTGCTGCCGATAAAATAGAGAGAAAAGTGTCTCCACCTCACGTCTAATGTGCTTGAGTGTTGTTGGTGGGCGGGAAACAAGCTTCCATATTGCAGGGCCTATCTCCGAGGTTTTTCTATAATTGAAATACACCGACCAATCCAGAGGGCGCACGAATCTGTAACCATTTTCCAACATGAAGAAATTGAGCGTCTCCGCCACATACCCCATGTGACTGCTTATCGTGTCTGTTTGATGAATGCTTTCAAACAGGGCGACTAATTTTATGCCATAGTCAGGCGACAAGTTTCTTTTGTGCATCAAGGCGTGGTATGCCAGCGAATAAACATAATCCTGTTTCGCTGGAACATAGATACCACGTTTCGAAACTCTATGACGAATGAGGTCGAGAGACCAACGTGCACAGTAATAGTTTTCGTTAATGTCCCGGATGTCGACCGGAATTTTTTCTCCACCAACGTTAATGAAATAATAGCGGCGGTAACTCTGCGGAAACACTGCTTCGGCGTTAGCAAGCAATGCAAATTCATCGTAATCAGTACACAAGATGTCAATATCCCCATGCATACTTGCATCATGTTTTTCTGGCAGAGAATCAAAGTTTCGCAATACAACATACCTTGTGCAGAGGTTCATGACCGAAAACATTTCAGTCAGCGAACCCCAAGCCCCGGCCCCGACCAGGTCTCTGCATATAGGAACATCTGAACCTCGGGCTTCAGGGAGTTCCAGACCAAAGAGGAGCACAGCGTCTCTAAGGGTCTCCGCTTGATTATTGGTGGCATGTACCCGGTGACCACCCCCCGTCATCTCCCTGTAGATTTTCTTCGCATCGAATACATGCCTGTTGACCAATTGCAGGCCAGATGACGTTTTCATTACCGCCCAATCTGGCGTGGGATCAGTAATAAAGTAGACGACGAATTCGCCTTCCCCACAATGAGAAACCTTATCGGCGATATCCGGAAGTTTTTTGCCATAGAACCTCCCCATGTTTTTATGGATGTGCTCTCTTGACCACTGAATATGGAACGATTGGAGGACCTGAAATCTGCTTTCCAGATCTTCTTCAATTTCTGAAATCCGGTGTGTCGCTGTCTCCCAGACAATCAGAAGGTGTGTATTGGCCCGCACTAGATCAGACAGCTTCATCGACTTAAGCACTCTTATTATTTGAAGGCAGAGAGTATCCCTGCATTTCCCAGATAGACACCTAACAGCATTATGGTGATGGCAACGACAAACGCGGGAAAAGAAGCCCTAAATATGGATGCTCCATTTACCGATATCTCTCTTCGCAGGTAGTACTGCCCCGCAACCCTGCTGGTAGCATAATGGATAACAACCGCCCATGCCGCCCCATTCACCCCAAAATTTGTCGTACCAATAAACAGCGCAGGAAACCCGACAATGAGCGTATTCCATAGCGCTATATGAAAGGCAATTTTCGGCTTTCCGATACCACGCAGAACCACGGACGGATCTCCAGAAAGCGCAAACAACATACTGGCAAGAGAGAGAATCTGAACTGGCGCCACGGCATCCAACCATCCGTCACCAAACAACATAGGTACCAAGTGGCCAGCATAGAGAATCATCAGCGATGCCACAGGGAAAGTGGCCAAGGTGGCATAACGGACAACCTGAAGATAAAGCCGAGCAACTTCTTCTCGGTCTGCCTGCACGCGGCTGTAAGCGGGAAACATGACGCGACCAATCATGCCCGTGATTCTGCTACGCACCGTCTCCGTCAGCATGAAGGCAAGCGTGTAAATACCGAGTGATGCAGTCCCGAGTACAGCACCAATCAGGGCCTTGTCCATGTTTTTTCGCGTATAGAAAATTAGCTCGTTGCCCAGCATATAGCTGCTGAACCCAGCCAGCTCACGCAAATGTTCCCATGAAAAACGCCTCCGTAGCCGCCAGCGAGCAAGACGGCAAATTAGCCCTGTTCGTAAACAATTCGCACTTAGCTCCTGAGCTGCCAGCGCCCAGACTCCAAACCCCATAAATGCCAGCACTATGGCGATGATAGAAGCCACCAGAGTTGATACCAGTTCCGCGATGACTAGAGTCTTAAAACGCATTTTCCGTATTAATCGCGCTTCGGGTACAACTACAATGCTGTGTAACGGAATACTTAGACCCATGATTGTCGCCAAATCTACCAATCTAGGCTCATCGAAGATCAGTACCATGAGCGGAATACCCGCAATCATGAACAAGGCCATCCAGAGAAAACCACCGCACAACAGCAACCAGAATGCACTGTCATAGGACGCCCCTACAACATTCTTCCAAGATCGCTGGATCAAGGCATTCTTGAGCCCAAGATCACCAAGTATCCCAACGAGTCCCAGCGCCACGGTTATCATGGCAATCAGGCCAAAATCTTCCGGAACTAACAGACGCGCAAGTATCAATCGAACGACGATCGACAAGCCTTTGTTGAGGAACAGACCCACCAAATTCCAGGAGATCCCCCGTTTGATCTGCTGCTTGCGTTTATGGTGTGTTTTATTCAATGTTTGGTGAGGCCCTGAACAGGTTTACAAAGGTTCTGAACTTTCGGTTTTCTAGGTTCTTTCAGCTGAATGATGGTTAAACTTCGACATTCACCAAATAATATATTGGCCACAGCACATTCCACCTCAAGCCTATTTGCTATACTGCCGCCACCAGGAACTGCACCACAGGTAAATCGATGCCAGGCACAAAACGCCCCGCTACTTTTGCCAAAACCATCACGGAACTCGAGAGCACTGGCGAATCGTCTCGAGGACAATGATATCCCGCTCGAGCAATCGCTTAAGGATTTTGAAAGCGGTGTTCAGCTTATCCGGCAGGCGCAGAAAGCGCTACTGGAAGCTGAACAAAAAGTAAAAATGCTTTTGGATCAGGATGGTGAGCCGGCGGCTGTACCACTGGCAGGCGATGAGGACCGGAACATTGATGAGGAGGATCTTTGACACCGGGCCTGGAGATATTCGTTCAATCGGCTATCCAGAACTGTGAAGCCGCATTGGCTGTCGCCAAAGACCGGGAGCAAGCCAAAAACGACAAAACCTGCGCGGCGCTAACCGCCCTGGGTACCGCGATTGATTACGCCATTCGTGCCGGTGGCAAACGCATTCGACCATGCCTCGTGTACGCCGCCGGCCATGCAGTCACCCAGACTGCTTGCCCCACAACCATAATGGACGGCGCCGCATGCGCGATAGAACTGATCCACACCTACTCCCTCATCCACGACGACCTCCCGGCAATGGACGACGACGACCTGCGGCGGGGCATTCCCACCCTGCACAAAGCCTACGACGAGGCCACCGCTATCCTCGTAGGTGACGGCCTCCAAACCCTGGCGTTTGAGCTCATCGCAGACACACCCGATCTCAGCGACAAACAAAAAGTTAATATTATCAGCGTGTTGGCTCGCGCTTCCGGGTTTAACGGCATGGTCGGCGGCCAGTTCATCGACATCACCTCAACCGGCAAGGACCTCACCCTGGACCAACTCCAGGCCATGCACGCCCTGAAAACCGGCGCCCTGATCCGCGCCGCCCTGGCCATGGGCGGCATCGCGGCAGGCGCCAGTGAGGAGCAACTCGCCGCCCTGGACGAGTACGGCACCCACATCGGCCTGGCCTTCCAGGTGGTGGATGACATCCTGGATGTGGAGGGGGATACAGCAACCCTGGGCAAGACCCAGGGCAAGGACGGGGAGGCCAACAAGCCCACCTATGTGAAGCTGATGGGGCTGGAGGGGGCGAAAAAGGAGGCGCAGCGGCTGCTGGAGGCAGCGCTTGGCGGCGCTGGACGGGTTTGGGGAGTCAGCGGATCATTTGCGGGATCTGGCGCGGTATATTGTGGAGCGGGATCGGTAGGCGGGTCGCTCCTGGCGGGGTGGTTGGCCGAATAAATACCCGGTAAAGCGGGGCAGGCCCTTCCGCCCTACAAAGGCTTGCCCTCAAACAAATGCCCCAGCTTGCCCGCCTTGGTGGTCAGGTATTTCTCGTTGTGGGGGTTGCGGTCGGTGTGCAGGGCGATGCGCTCTACCACCTCTATCCCCGCCTCCTCCAGCGCCGCCACCTTGCGGGGGTTGTTGGTCATTAAACGTACAGCGGTGATGTGCAGGTGCCTGAACATGGGGCCCAGCATGCTGTAGTCGCGCATATCCGCGCCGAAACCCAGCTGTTCGTTGGCTTCTACCGTGTCGGCGCCGGCATCCTGTAGTTTGTAGGCCTTGATCTTGTTGAGCAGGCCGATACCCCGGCCTTCCTGGCGCAGGTAGAACAGGGCACCGCGGCCCTCCTCCGAAATAGCCTTCAGGGCGGCCTGCAGCTGGTTGCCGCAGTCGCAGCGCATGCTGAACAGGGCGTCCCCGGTCAGGCACTCCGAGTGTACCCGGGCCAATACCGGTTCGCCGTTACCCACGTCACCCATGGTCAATACCACGTGTTCCTTGTTGGACTCGGGGTCCTCGAAACCGTGCATGTCGAAATCACCCCAGAGAGTGGGGAGACGGGAAGACTCTACGTAGCGTACCGTCACTCGGTGAACCCGGCTGAAAAGGGCGGCCATTCTAGCAGCATTGGCCCGCCGGTTGCGAGCAAGCCGGGGCGCCTCACCAGGCCCGCGACAGGGAGAGAACCCCGCCGGTTTCCTCCATTTTTACGTGCCGCAGATAGGTCATGCCCAGAAGGACGGTAGAGGGGAAATCGCCCTCCACCACGGTCGCCTGCACATTATCGACCCGGATGCCGCCGACATCGACCGACCCCAGGGTGACAACCCAGGCATTGACGTTACCACTGGCGGTCTCCACCCGGGCCGGGGCACCCGCTGTGTAATCCACCCCCAGGGCCAGGGCGTGGCTTGAGTTCAGGGCGACCACATTGGCGCCGGTATCCACCAGCACCTGCATGCTGCGCCCGTTGATGGTCGCACTGGTCTGGTATTGCATCAAGGCATCCCGGGGGATGCTGACCACCTGGGCCTCGGGGGTTTCATAACGGGCGCCGACGCGGCGCGACAGGCTCAGCTCCAGGCTCTGGCCGTCCACATCGAGTGTTGCAGTCGAGGAGTGGGCCGCCACCAGGGTAACTCCCTTGTAGGACTGGCCGGCCTTCAACATCTTGCGCTCGCCGTCGATCCGTAACACGGCGGCATTGGTGAACAGGGCTTCCACCTCTATTGCGGCGGACGCCGACCAGGCGGGGGAAACTGCCAATAGCAGCGCCAATGCGAGCGGCTTGTCGATTACTGTCATCTGCCCTCCTTCGCCGCAGCGTTTACAGCAGCCACAGCGCCAGATGTAGTGTAGCGCAGGCCATTACCCCGGCCAGAATATCGTCGATCATGATGCCGAAGCCCCCCTTTACGGTCCGGTCCAGCTGGCTGATCGGCCAGGGCTTGACGATATCGAACACCCGGAAGACTACGAAACCCGCCAGCATCCACACCCAGTCCACCGGCATCGCCCACAGGGTTATCCAGTAGCCGACGAACTCGTCCCAGACGATACCCGGGTGATCGTGCACCCCGAGTTCACGGCTGGCGACATCGCAAATCCAGATACCCAGCCCGGCCATGGCGATCACGAAAGCGCTGTACCAGGGCAGGCTCCACTGGGCAACCAGCCAGTACAGCGGCACGGCAGCGAGGGTCCCCATAGTGCCCGGGGCCCAGGGTGACAGGCCGCTGCCGAAACCGAACGCCAGGAACTGCACCGGTCGGCGAAAGGGTGTGGGGGCGGTCCCCGTGTCGGTGGTTTGTCGGCTCATTATTGTCTCCCGACCTCAAAATGCTGGTAACCCGCCGCCATGTCAATATCGAGGCCGCACTCAACCCCGCTGCCGGCGACTACCCGCCCGATGCGCGTACAGGCCCGGGGCGGTATCTCCCCGGCCGGCAGGCTGAAGCACAACTCGTAATCGTCTCCCCCTGCCAGGGCCCAGCGCAGGGCCTGGTCCCGGGAGGGGTGGGCCGCCAGCGCGGGCGACAGGGGCAGCAGTTCCGGTTCGATCAGCAGCCTGACGCCACTGGCCGCGGCAATATGCCCCGCATCCGCCAGCAGGCCATCGGATATATCGATAGCGGCACTGGCCCTGCCCAGCAGCTCCAGGCCCAGCGCTATCCTGGCCCGGGGGCGATTGAAACGGTCCAGCAGGTATTCGGCATCTTCCGGCGGCGGCCGCCAGTCACCGGCCAGGAACGCCAGCGCCGCGGCGGCGTCACCCAGCGTGCCCGAGACGTAAAGTTCATCGCCCGGCGCCGCCCCACCGCGCAGGAGGGCCCTGTCTAAAGGCAGGGCGCCAAGCACCTGGACGGTAATGGTAAGTGGGCCGCGGGTGGTATCGCCGCCCACCAGTGGCAAGCGGTATTCGGCCACGGCGGCGGCAACTCCCTGGCTGAAGGCGTGCAGCCACAGCTCATCGGCCGCAGGCAGGGTAAGCGCCAGGGTCATGCCGATGGGGCGGGCGCCCATGGCGGCGAGGTCGCTGGCGGCAGCCGAGACCGCGCGAAAGCCGATATCCTCGGGGAAACTGTCGGCGGGGAAATGCACCCCCTCGACCATGGTATCCACCGAGGTGGCCAGGCGCTCACCGGCCTCCAGGTGGAGGATGGCACAGTCGTCCCCCACCGAGAGGTCCACGGCGTCGCCGCGCCCCAGGGCGGAAAAATAGCGGTAGATGAGGGTCAAATTCCGACAGGGGCATCAGGATGCCGCGTCGATCTCGACCTTGCGCAGCTCCCGGGCAACCTTGTCCAGTACGCCGTTGATGTATTTGTGGCCGTCGGTGGCCCCGAATTTCTTGGTCAGGGAGACCGCCTCGTTGATAACCACCTTGTAGGGCACGTCCGGGCGATGGGCCAGCTCAAAGGTGCCCATGCGCAACAGGGTGCGCTCTATCGGGTCGAGGTCATCCAGTTTACGGTCCAGCAGGGGTTCCAGGGTTGCCTCGAGCTCGTCAACGCAGGCCGGAACGCCGTGCAGCAGGGCCTGGAAATACTCCAGGTCGACGTGACTGAAGTCGTAATCGGCACGAAACTCCGCCTCGATAGCCGCCAGCGAGGCGCCGGCCATATGCCACTGGTAGAGGGCCTGCATGCCGTAATGCCGGGCCTTGCGCCGCTCTGCGGCCAGGGTGTTGTGGGTGGGCTTGCTCACTCAGCCGATCTTGCCCAGCAGGCTCACCATCTCAAGGGCAGACAGCGCCGCCTCAACGCCCTTGTTACCGGCCTTGGTACCCGAGCGCTCAACCGCCTGCTCGATCGAATCGACAGTCAATACGCCGAACGCGATCGGCACGCCGGAATCCATGCTCACCTGGGCGATGCCCTTGGTGCACTCGCCAGCGACATGCTCAAAGTGCGGGGTACCCCCGCGAATCACCGCGCCCAGGGCGATGATGGCGTCCACCTCGCCCTTTGCGGCCACTTTCTTGCACACCAGGGGAATCTCGAAGGCGCCGGGGGCGCGCACGATGGAAATATGCTTTTCATCCACGCCGTGGCGGCGCAGGGTATCGATAGCGCCTTCCAGCAGGTGCTCTACCACGAAGCTGTTCCAGCGACCAACCACCAGGGCGTACTTGCCCTTGCCGCTGGTAAAGTCGCCCTCGATTGTCTTGATATCCGTCATTGTGTCCTTCCTTTACGAATCAATCCGGCCCCGGCGCTACTGCACCGGCTGCACGAAATCCAGCACTTCCAGGCCGAAGCCGGAAATGGCATTGTACTTTATCGGCGCGCCCATCAGGTGGATTTTTCCCACCCCGAGGTCCTTCAGGATCTGTGAGCCGAGGCCGACGGTAGTGTAGGTATCGGGCGTCATGACAGCTGCCTGGGGGGCCTCGCCCAGCGCCAGATCGATACTGGCCAGCAACTGCTCCGGGCTTTCCGACCGCGCCAGCAAGACGATCACGCCCCGGCCGTTTTCCGCCACCGCACGCAGGCAATTGGCCATGCTCCAGCCGGGCTGGTCCGGCACCTGGCTGGTCACCAGGTCGCGCAGGGCCGACTGCACATGCACCCGCACCAGGGTGGGCTGCTCGGGCACTATGTCGCCGCGGGACAGGGCGAGGTGGACCGCACCGGCCGTCTGGTCCCGGTAGGCGGTCAGCCGGAATTCGCCGTACTCGGTCTGCACTGCGCCCTCGCGAATCCGGCGGATGGTGCGCTCATTCACCATGCGGAAGTGGATGAGGTCGGCTATCGTGCCGATCTTCAACTGGTGCCGCTCGGCAAATTCGCGCAGGGCTGGGCCGTCAGCCACCATGCCCTCAGGGGTGAGAATGTCGGCGATCACCGCCGCCGGCAGCAGGCCTGCCAGGCGCGCGTAATCAGAGGCGGCCTCGGTGTGGCCGGCGCGGGTCAGGACCCCACCGGGGACGGCCGCCAGGGGAAAAATATGCCCGGGCTGGACGATATCCTGGGGTTTGGCGAAAGGCGCCACCGCCGCCTGCACGGTGCGGGCGCGGTCCGCCGCGGAGATGCCGGTGTCGATACCCTCCGCGGCCTCGATGGACAGGGTGAAATGGGCTTTCTCGCCCAGGCCCTCATCCACCATGGGCGGCAGGTTCAACTGCCTGCAGCGCTCTTCGGTCAGGGTCAGGCACACCAGGCCCCGTGCCTGGCGCGCCATAAAATTCACGTGGCCGGCATCGCAGTGTTCCGCCGCCACCATGACAACGCCTTCATTGTTACTGTCGGCGTCATCATCCAGCAGCACGACCATACGGCCCTGGCGGATATCACTGATCAATTCGTCTACTGTGTTCAAACCCTGTTCCCTGTTTAATAGCCGAGAGGCTGGCGCTCAACCGCGCAGGTAGCCGTTGTCGGCCAGTGTAGCCAGTGACAGCTCGCCGGACGCTGCCGGGTCTGCCGCCGCATCACCCAGCACCAGCCGCTCGAGGTAGCGGGCAATCACGTCCACCTCCAGGTTCACCCGGGTGCCGGGGCGATATTCGCCGAAGACCGTCTCGGCCATGGTCTGGGGAATAATATTCAGTTCGAACCTGGCGCCATTCACGGCGTTGACGGTCAGGCTGGTGCCATCGATACAGATGCTGCCCTTGTGGGCGATGTACTTCGCCAGCGCCGCGGGAGCGTCGACTGACACCCGGATGGAGCGGGCATCCTCCTGCAGGCTTACTATCTCTCCCACCCCGTCCACGTGGCCGCTGACGATGTGTCCGCCCAGGCGACTGGCGGGGGTGAGGGCTTTTTCCAGGTTCACCCTTGCGCCGGGCTGCAGCTTGCCCAGGGTGGTGAAATTCAGGGTCTCCACCGAGACGTCCGCCCAGTAGCCGTCGCCGGGCAACTCGATCACCGTGAGGCAAACGCCATTGGTGCAGATGCTGTCGCCCAGGGCCACGTCGTCGAGGGCCAGCTTGCCGGTTTCGATGCGCAGGCGCAGGTCGCCACCACTGGGCTGCATGGCCACGACCTTGCCGACGGCCTGGATAATTCCTGTGAACATGTTGCTCCTCTTGCGACTGCCGGTGCTGTTCAGGCGGGCCGTGCGGTAAAACGCCAGTCCTGGCCGACCTTGCGCACATCCTCGATCTGCAGCTGGACCTTGTCCGCCATGTCATCCAGGGGCAGGGCCAGCAGTGGTCGCGCCCGGTCGCCCAGCAGGGCGGGGGCCATATATACGATCAATTCGTCCAGCAGGCCCTCCCGCAGCAGGGCTCCCGCCAGGCGGGGGCCAGATTCTACCAGAATTTCGTTGCATTGCCGCGCGCCCAGCTCCGCCATCAACCGGGCCAGGTCCAGGCCCTGGCCGAGCTGGTCCAGGGCCAGCAGTTCCGCCCCGCTGGCGACCAGCTCCGCCGGAACAGGCGCGCCGGGGCGGTGGCACAACAAGGTGGCACCCCCACCGGCTGCGAGCACCCGGGCGGAGGCCGGCGTCTGCAGGGAGGAATCGAGCACGACCCGCAGTGGCTGCCGCGCCGCCGCCTCCTCCCCCTCACCCGGGGGCAGGCCGAGCTCGCCGGCGCGCACGGTCAGGGCGCAGTCATCCGCCAGCACCGTGCCCACCCCGGTGACAATCGCACAACTCATGGCCCGCAGGCGCTGGACGTCCTGGCGGGCCGCGGGGCCGGTAATCCACTGGCTCTGGCCCGATGCCATGGCGGTGCGACCGTCCAGCGACATGGCGAGCTTGGCCCGCACCCGGCCGCGGCCGCGGGTCATGCGGGCAATAAAGCCGGGAATCAACTGGCGCGCTTCCGTCTCCAGCAGGCCGCAGTCCACCTCGATGCCGGCCCTGCGCAGTTTTTCAACACCCTGCCCGGCGACCAGCGGATTCGGGTCGAGGGTGGCCACCACCACACGCTTCACGCCGGCGGCGATCAGCGCATCGGCGCAGGGCCCGGTCCGGCCCTGGTGACTGCAGGGCTCCAGGGTGACATAGGCGGTGGCCCCAGAGGCATCTTCCGCCGCCTGCAGGGCCTCGATCTCCGCATGGTTGCCACCGGCGGGGCGGGTAACGCCCTCGCCGATGACATGACCATCGCGCACCAGCACACAGCCCACGTGGGGATTGGGCATGGCACGGTACTGGCCACGCCTGGCCAGCTGCAGGGCCCGCGCCATCATGCGGGTATCGTCTATGGCATTCATGGGGACAGGCGTGCGCTCAACCCGGGGCCTTGAAGGCGGGCTCGGCCTCGAGACGCTCGATAGCGTCGCGGAACTCGGAAATATCCTGGAAGCTGCGATAAACCGAGGCGAAACGCACGTAGGCCACCTGGTCCAGCTGCTTCAGCTGGTCCATCACCAGCTCACCCAGGACCCTCGATCCCACTTCGCGCTCGCCGGTTGCCCGCAGGTCGTGCTTGATATGATTGATCACCGCCTCGATGCGCTCCACCGAAACAGGCCGTTTCTCCAGGGCCCGCAGGAAGCCCGCCCGCAGCTTGTCCTCGTCGAAGGGTTCCCGGTTGCCGTTCTGCTTGATCACCCGCGGCATCACCAGCTCCGCCATCTCATAGGTGGTAAAGCGCTCGGCGCAGCTCAGGCATTCGCGCCGGCGGCGCACCTGGTCGCCCTCGGCCACCAGGCGTGAGTCTATGACCTTGGTATCGTCGGCGCCGCAAAACGGACAGTGCATGGGTCCACCTCATCAATCTAAGTGACTGAAGATTAACATATTTCCCGGCAATAAAGCTGCCATAGTGTGGGCAAATCAAGCACTGTTGCGGCGTTTTCGGCGGCGGCCATGACAAGGCAGGCCAGTTCAGACATAATGCTCGGCAAGCCGGGAGCACTGATACCCGGCGCCAGATAATGGAATACAGGTGATGCTGCATCATAAGGTGGTGGCCGAGCTGATCGGCTCGGATCTGCTGTGTTCACACGAGTTCAATCTCTCCTGTGACACCTGCCGCATGCGGGTATTGTGTTTGCCCGCCGCACTCGACCCGGACCACCTGAACGCCCTCGAAGGCATCATTGAACACCGTCGCACCCTGCAATCCGGCGATTACCTGTACCACCAGAACGAGCCGTTCACCGCCCTGCACGCCATCCTCACAGGCAGCATCAAAACCTACAGCACCCACGAGGACGGCTGGATCCGGATTACCGGCTGCCACCTGCCGGGAGAAATTTTCGGCTTTTCCGGCATCGACCAGTCACACTACCGCAGCACTGCCCGGGCCCTCGAGGACACTCTTGTCTGCGAAATACCCTTTGATGAACTGGAAGACCTGTGTCGCAGGATTCCCGACCTGCAGTCCAGGCTGCTCCACCTGATGAGCCAGCGAATGGTGGAGGATCATGAGTTGGCCGCCCAGTTCATGCACAAACGGCCCGCCAGAAAGCGCATTGCAGCGTTCTTGCTGGGGTTGTCGACCCGGTCGGCCCGGCGGGGTGATTCGGTTACAGAGCTGCGCCTGCCAATGTCCCGCACCGATATCGGCAATTACCTGGGGATCACCCTGGAAACGGTGTGCAGGGAGCTGGCGCGACTGGAAAAGAGCGGCGTTATCAGCCTGCACAAGCGCGAGCTGACCATCCTCGACCTGCCGCTCCTGCGCGAACCCATCTGCGAAGACCCTAAATAAGCGCCCTGCCGGGAACCCGCAGTCAGCGAGTTAGTCGCGATATACCGGGAAGCGCGAGCAGATCTCCAGCACCCGGCTCTTGACCGAGGCAATCACCTGCTCCGAGTCGCCGTTTTCCAGGGACTCCAGCACGTCACACATCCAACCGGTGAGCTCCACCGTCTCGGCTTCACCGAAGCCGCGGGTAGTGATTGCCGGGGTGCCGACCCGCAGGCCGGAGGTAACAAACGGTGAGCGCGGGTCATTGGGCACCGCATTCTTGTTTACCGTGATATTGGCATTACCCAGGGCCGCATCGGCATCCTTGCCGGTATAGGGCTTGCCGATCAGGTCTACCAGCATCAGGTGATTGTCGGTGCCGCCGGAGACAATGTTGATTCCCCGCTCAATAAAGGTTGCCGCCATGGCCCGGGCGTTGGCGACCACCTGTTTCTGGTAGGTGACAAACTCGGGGCTGGCGGCCTCCTTGAAGCTGATTGCCTTGGCGGCGATGACGTGCATCAGCGGGCCGCCCTGGCCGCCGGGGAATACCGCGGAATTGAATTTCTTCTCCAGCTCCTCGTTGGCACGGGCGAGGATAATACCGCCGCGCGGGCCGCGCAGGGTCTTGTGGGTCGTCGACGTCACCACATCCGCATGGGGGACTGGGCTGGGATAGACGCCGGCGGCCACCAGGCCTGCCACGTGGGCCATATCGACCAGCAGGTAGGCGCCCACCTTGTCGGCGATTGCGCGAAAACGGGCCCAGTCCATCACCCGGGAGTAGGCGGAAAAGCCGGCGATGATCATTTTCGGCTTGTGCTCCAGGGCCAGGGCTTCCACCTGGTCGTAATCCACTTCCCCGGTAGCGTGGACAAGGCCGTACTGAACCGCATGATAGGTCTTGCCGGAAAAGTTGACGCTGGCGCCGTGGGTCAGGTGGCCGCCCTCTGCCAGGCTCATTCCCAACACCGTGTCACCGGGAGCACACAGGGCCTGGTAGACCGCCGCGTTTGCCTGGGAACCGGAATGGGGCTGCACGTTGGCGTAGTCGGCGCCGAACAGGGCCTTGGCCCGCTCTATCGCCAGGGTTTCGGCCTTGTCGACGTACTCGCAGCCGCCGTAATAGCGCTTGCCCGGGTAGCCTTCCGCGTACTTGTTGGTCAACACGCTACCCTGGGCCGCCAACACGCGGGGGCTGGCATAGTTTTCCGAGGCGATCAGCTCGATATGCTCTTCCTGGCGGCGCTCCTCTTCACAAATGGCCGAGAATATCTCGTCGTCGAACCCTTCAATGCGCATGTTTTTGTCGAACATGGTGTTCCCCTGGCTGGTTGGCGAGGCAGCTGGACCGGCCCCGGATTGGAAGCGGCGCATTCTACCCCAAACATCCCGCCCAGATAAGGGTGCGCAGGGCAAACCACCCGGACAATTTCCGCTCCAGTTACCGCCCTCGCGGCGGTCGCTCACCTGCGCCCCGGGGCAGCGCCCGCCGGCGCCTGCTCATTGCAGGCGCGCTGCCACCGTGGCACCCTGTCTGCCGACGGAGCATATTGGCCCGGTGATTGCATAACAGGACAGATTCTCCATGCGGAATACGGGGCGTATGAATAACAGCTGGAAACGCTATAACAGCCACAAGACAGGCGAATTCTTTGACGAATTGATCACCGACACCGGGCGCCCGCGCCAGGCGGCGGGGCACGCGGTCAAAATGCTGCAGAGCCTGTCCACAGCTGCCATGGCCGCCCGCAGGGGCGCCGCTGAGCTGGCTATCAGGGAGATGGGCATCTCCTTTACCATCTACAGCGAAGGCAAGAATATCGACCGGGCCTGGCCCTTCGACATCATCCCGCGCATCATTTCGGGCAAGGAATGGCAAAAGGTGAGCCGCGGCCTGGCCCAGCGCAGCCGCGCGCTCAACTGTTTCATCGACGACATCTACAACAAGCAGAAGATACTGGCGGACGGCCTGATGCCGGCGGATATCGTGCTGGACTCAGGCAACTACAAGCCCCAGTGCGCAAATGTATCGCCCCGGTTTGGTGCGTGGGCCCATGTGTGCGGCACCGACCTGGTGCGGGACAAGGACGGCAAGTTCTATGTCCTTGAAGATAACCTGCGGGTACCTTCCGGCGTGTCCTACATGCTGGAGAACCGGGAGATCACCAAAAGAGTGCTGCCGGAGCTGTTCGAGAACTACAGCATCCTGCCGGTGGATGACTACCCGTCCCACCTCTACAGTACCCTGGCATCCCTGTCACCGAGGGAGCAGCGCCGGCCCTGCATCGTGGTCCTGACACCCGGGATCTTTAACTCCGCCTACTTCGAGCACGCCTACCTGGCCCAGGGCATGGGCGCCGAACTGGTCGAGGGTTCGGACCTGTTCGTCGACAGCGACGACTGTCTTTACATGCGTACCGTCGACGGCCCGGAGCGGGTGGACGTGGTGTACCGCCGCATCGACGATGACTTTCTCGACCCGGAGGCGTTCCGGGAGGATTCCACCCTCGGGATACCGGGCATCATGCGTGCCTGGAAAAAAGGCAACGTGGCCATTGCCAACGCGCCAGGCAGTGGCGTGGCCGACGACAAGGTGGTGTACGCCTTCGTGCCGGAGATGATTCGCTATTACCTGGGCGAGGAGCCGAGCCTGGCCTCGGTAAAGACCTATTTGTGCATGAACGAACCGGACCGGGACTACGTGCTGGCCAATCTCGACAAACTGGTGGTGAAACCTGCCAATGAATCCGGGGGCTACGGCCTGATGGTCGGCCCCCATGCCACCAGGGCAAAGCGAGCCGAGTTTGCCAAACTTATCGAGGCCAACCCGCGCAATTACATTGCCCAGCCCACCCTGTCCCTGTCCACGGCGCCGACCTATATCGATGACACCGTGGAACCCAGGCACCTGGACCTGCGCCCCTTCATCCTGCAGGGCAAGGAAACCTGGGTCACCCCCGGCGGGCTGACCCGGGTCGCGCTGGTCAAGGGCTCCCTCGTGGTCAACTCATCCCAGGGCGGCGGCAGCAAGGACACCTGGATAGTCGAAGGTAGTAAAAAGCCGGTTAAAAAAGCGGGTAAAAAGGGGGCGGCGCCATGATCATGCTCTCCCGGGTCGCGGAGCGACTCTACTGGATGGCCCGCTACCTCGAACGGGCCGAAGACACGGCGCGCCTGACCCAGGCCTACAGCCACCTGATTATGGATATCCCCGCCGGCTCTGAACCGGGTTGGGATATCCTGGTGCGGATCCTCGATGCGGAGCCAACTTTCGGGGAACACCACCGGGTCTGCAACGAACAGAATGTACTCAAATTCCTGATAGCCGACGAGGAAAATCCCGGCAGCATCCACTACTGCATCAGGGCAGCCCGGGAAAACGTCCGCACCACCCGCGACGTGCTGCCGGAAGAAGTCTGGGAGCATGTCAACGAGCTGTACCTCTACTCCATGGAAAACGCGGCCAGATCAGTGGGGCGGCGCAATCGTCACAAATTCCTCGAACAGGTGATCACCAGCTGCCAGATGATCAACGGCCTGCTCATGACCACCCTGTGCCGCGACCACGCCTACCGCTTTATCAAGCTGGGCCACCTGCTGGAACGGGCGGACATGACCACCCGGGTGATCGATGTCGGCGCCGGGGCACTGCTGGGCCACGAGCGCCTGAACCAGGCCGTTGACCCGCTGGTGTGGGCCTGCCTGCTGCAGTCCCTGTCGGCCATGGGTACCTATCGCCGGACCATCGGTCCACTGGTCGAGGCCGATTCCGTGGTAGACTTCGTGTTCAGGGAGCCCTCCCTGCCGCGCTCGGTCAGGTTTTGCCTGGACGGCATCCGGCAGGAACTGGTACCCCTGAAAAATCACAAGGATGCGCTGAAAGTGCTTGATCGGGCACGGCGCAGCCTGGCGCGGTTCGACCCCGAAAAGGGTGAACGGCAGGACCTGCACAACTTTATCGACCGTTTCCAGCTCGAATTGAATACACTGGGCGCGACGATCTCCACCACCTGGTTTATGCCCCCACCGGACAGCGACCAACTCGATAGCCTCTCAGCCCAAGGGCGGTAAGCAAAAATGACCATACGTGTTGCGATCAACCATCGCACATCCTACAAATTCGACCGGCCGGTGAACCTGTCTCCGCACACGGTTCGCCTGCGCCCGGCGCCCCACTCGCGCACCCCTATCCACGCCTACAGCCTGAAGATCAAGCCAGCGGAACACTTTATCAACTGGCAGCAGGATGCCTTCGGCAACTACCTGGCGCGGCTGGTGTTCCCGGAAAAATGCACCGAGTTCGAGGTGGATGTCGAAGTCCTCGCGGACATGACGACCATCAACCCTTTTGATTTTTTCGTCGAGGAATACGCTGAGAAATTCCCCTTCGAGTACCCCGCACAACTGCGCGGCGAACTGCTCCCCTACCTGGAAACGCTGGAGGGCGGGCCCAAGTTCAAGGAGTTTCTCGAAGGCGTGGATATCAAAAAGCGCCCGATCAACGACTTCCTGGTGGAGATAAACCAGCAGGTGCAGGGCGCGGTGGAATACCTGGTACGCCTGGAGCCGGGCATCCAGACCCCCGAGGAAACCCTGGACATAGCCCGCGGCTCCTGCCGGGACTCGGCCTGGCTGCTGGTCCAGTTGCTGCGCCACCTGGGCCTGGCGGCCCGCTTCGCATCGGGCTACCTGGTTCAGCTCAAGCCGGATGAAAAATCCCTGGATGGCCCCTCCGGCGCCGCCGAGGACTTCACCGACCTGCACGCCTGGTGCGAGGTATACCTGCCCGGCGCCGGCTGGGTTGGCCTGGACCCGACCTCGGGGCTGTTCGCCAGTGAGGGCCACATCCCCCTGGCCTGCACCCCCAACCCGGTATCCGCAGCGCCGATTGTCGGCGCCACGGACAAATGCGAGGTGGAATTCGATTTCAGCAACACTGTCGAGCGCGTGCTGGAGGATCCCAGGGTCACCAAACCCTACAGTGAGGAGCAGTGGCAGCATATCCTCGCGCTGGGCAAGGCGGTGGACCTGGAGTTCGAGCAAAACGATGTGCGGCTGACCATGGGCGGAGAGCCCACCTTTGTCTCGATCGACGACATGGAATCGGCCCAGTGGAACACCGACGCCCTGGGCGATGACAAGCTGAGCCTGGCGAAGACCCTGCTGCTGCGCCTGCGGGACCGTTTCGCTCCCCACGGACTGCTGCATTACGGGCAGGGCAAATGGTACCCGGGAGAGGAAGTCCCGCGCTGGGCACTGGGCGTGTTCTGGCGCAAGGACGGCGAGCCCCTGTGGCGTGATCCGGCCCTGCTGGCCAGGGTGGACAAGGACTACGGCCACGACGTGAATACGGCCGGCCGCTTTGGCCAGCGCCTGTGCGACCTGCTGGGTGTACCGCGCAAATGCTGCCAGCCCGCCTACGAGGACGGGCTGTACTACCTGATGCAGGAGCAGAACCTGCCGAAAAACCTCGACATCATGGCGCAGAAGCTCAAGGGCAGCCTCGATCGCCGGCGTCTCGCCCGGCTCATAGAGAGGGGCTATAACGTGCCGTCCGGGGTTGTCATCCCGCTGAGTCGCAGCACCGGCTGGCCGGTGGCCGAGGACGGCAAGAACTGGCGCAGCAGCCTGTGGCCGATGAAACGCGAGCGCATCACACTGATACCCGGCGACTCCCCGATGGGACTGCGCCTGCCGCTCAATGACCTGCCCCAACTGGCGAAGAAAGCTGACAAGATCGCCCCCCAGAGAGACCCCTTCGAACCCCGGGATGAGCTGGTCAAGCGCGAGGACATGCAGTTTGGCGATAGCACAGAGACGCCGGAGGACCAACTGCCCGACCCGGATGATTACGAGGCCGTGGTACGCACCGCCCTGTGCCTGGAAGTACGCGGCGGCAGGCTGCACGCTTTCATCCCGCCGCTGGAATACCTCGAGGACTATGTCGAGATGGTGGCCGCGATAGAGGAAACCGCCAGCGCCCTGAAGGTACCTTTGATCATCGAGGGCTACGAACCGCCCCGGGACCCGCGCCTGCAGAAACTGCTGGTAACACCGGACCCTGGCGTGATCGAAGTAAACGTTCACCCCTCCAATAACTGGTCCGAACTGGTTGAAACCACCACGGCGCTGTATGAGGAGGCGAGGCTCTCGCGCCTGTCCACCGAAAAATTCATGCTGGACGGGCGCCACACCGGGACCGGCGGTGGCAATCACATCACCCTGGGGGGCGCCACTCCGGCGGACAGCCCCATGTTGCGCAGGCCCGACCTGCTGCGCAGCCTGATCACCTTCTGGCAGCACCACCCCAGCCTGTCCTACCTGTTCTCGGGCATGTTCATCGGGCCCACCAGCCAGGCCCCGCGGGTGGATGAAGGTCGCGACGAAATGCTGTACGAGCTGGAGGTGGCGTTTTCCCAGATGTCCGACGGCGAAGTGCCCCAGCCCTGGCTGGTGGACCGCCTGCTGCGCAACCTGTTGATCGATGTCACCGGCAACACCCACCGCGCCGAGTTCTGTATCGACAAGCTGTATTCACCCAACAGCGCCACCGGCCGCCTGGGTATCCTCGAGTTCCGGGGTTTTGAGATGCCGCCCCACAGCCGCATGGCGCTGGTGCAGGCCCTGCTGCTGCGCTGCCTGGTGGCGCGCTTCTGGAAAAAGCCCTACCACAAGCCGCTGGTGCGCTGGGGCACAGAGCTGCACGACCGCTTCATGCTGCCCCACTATATCTGGCAGGACATGAAATACGTGGTGCAGGACCTGCAGGCCCACGGTTACTCCTTCGACCTGGACTGGCTGGCCGCCTTCGAGGAGTTCCGCTTTCCCCACTACGGCCGGGTGCAACTGGACGATATCGAACTCGAACTGCGCTGGGCGGTGGAGCCCTGGCACGTGCTGGGGGAGGAAACCACCAGCTTCGGCACTTCGCGCTATGTGGACTCCTCGGTGGAACGCCTGCAGCTGAGGGCCACCGGCCTGACCGAGGGCCGCTACGTGCTGTCCTGCAACGGCCGCAGGGTACCCATGCGCAGCACCGGCAAGCACGGCGAGTACGTCGGCGGTGTGCGCTACCGGGCCTGGCAGCCACCGTCTGCCCTGCACCCCATGATCGGCGTGCACGTACCCCTGGTTTTCGACCTGATCGACACCTGGAACGGGCGCTCCATCGGCGGCTGCAGCTACCACGTCTCCCACCCGGGCGGGCGCAGCTATGAGACCTTCCCGGTCAACTCACTGGAAGCGGAATCCCGCCGGATCAATCGCTTCGACGCGGTGAGCCACACCCAGGGGCCTTTCCTGCCCCAGCCGGAGGTCAATGCGCTGAGGGAATTCTTCCCCAACAGCCAGGCACCCAGGCCGATGGAGCCGCCGCCGGAGGAGGCTCCGGGTGAATACCCCTATATCCTCGACATGCGCAGCCCGCGGCGCCCCTAGGCGCCCTGCTTCATAGTTACATGCGATCCGGGCAATGCGTCTATAATGCATGGCACGATAATTAAGGACGGGCCAAACGGCCCGCGCCGCAGCCAACACCGCAGCAGGAACCCCGCGTGTCACAGCCCAACCCATCAGCCGGCCTGATCCAGAGCCAGTCCCAAGCTCTGCCCGCTGCCCCCGAGCCGCTGGGCTACCGGGTGCCCGCCGGGCTGCTGGATGAAGTCCACGCCCCGGACGGCAGCGTCAGGCCCCAATGGAAATACCTGCTGGACAGCTTCCGTGACCTGGGCTCCAGGGTCCTGGAAGAGCGCGAGGAAAAAATCCAGCGGATCCTCAGGGACGATGGCGCCACCTATAACCTTTACGGCCCGGAGAGCGGGCAGGGCAATGCCTGGGAGCTCGATGCAGCGCCGCATATCATCGGCAGCGATGACTGGGCCCGGATAGAAGCGGGCCTGCTGGAGCGGGCGGAACTGTTCAACCTGATGCTGGCGGATATCTACGGTCCGCGCACCCTCCTGCGCCACGGGGCGATCCCCCCGGAGGCACTGTTCTGCCACGACGGATTCCTGCGCGCCTGCCAGGGCATCCAGTTGCCGGGTGAGCACCAGCTGATCATGCACGCGGTGGACATGGTGCGCAGGGCCGATGGCAGCATGTGTGTGCTCTCGGACCGCACCCAGGCCCCCACGGGCGCCGGCTACGTGCTGGAAAACCGCACGGTGATGTCGCGGGTTTTCCCCAGTATCTATCGCGAGAGCCATGTTCACCGCATCGCCAGTTTCTACCAGCGGCTGCGCCTGAAGCTGACCTCCCTGTCCCCATCCGACGACCTGCCCTGCATCGCGCTGCTCACCCACAGCGGCAGCGACGAGACCCGCTTCGAATACGCCTACCTGGCGAACTACCTGGGCCTGCCGCTGGTACAGAGCGGCGACCTCGTAGTGCGCAACGGCTTCCTGTGGATGAAGTCCCTGGACGGGCTGACCCGGGTCGATGTGCTGCTGCGCCGGGTGGACGACCTGCTCTGCGACCCGGTGGAATTGCGCAGCGACTCGAGGATGGGCGTGCCCGGCCTGCTGGAAGTGGCGCGCAATGGCCGGGTAGTGATCGCCAACCCACTGGGTTCCGGTGTGCTGGAGAACCCGATCCTGCTCAAGTACCTGCCCGAGATCAGCAAATGCCTGCTGGGCCGGGAGCCACGGCTGGACTCGGTGAAGACCTACTGGTGCGGGGACAGCGACGACCTGCAGTTTGTCACCGCCAATATCCAACAGCTCATCGTCAAGCCGGTTTACCGTGGCAGCGGGCGGATCAGCGTCTGGGGCGGCGACCTCAGCAAGGAACAGCAGGACCGCCTGCTGGCCGATATTCACAGCAACCCCCACCAGTTCGTCGGCCAGGCTCGCCTGGAAAAATCCCATATACCGACATTTGTGAACCGGGTGCTGGAGCCCCGGCCCGCCATCCTGCGCACCTATTCGGTTGCCACTGACAGCTCCTACATGGTGATGCCCGGCGGCATGACCCGCATTGGCAGCATCCCCGGGGGCCGGGTTATCAGCATGCAGTCCGGCAGCGCCAGCAAGGACACCTGGGTCACGGCCACCGAGCCGGAGCGCTTTGTCGAGAGCGAGGCGACACCGGACCCACTGCGCAGCGAGATGGACCACGGCATGGTGAGCCTGCCCAGCCGGGTGGTGGAAAACCTTTACTGGATGGGCCGCTACGCGGAGCGGGCGGAAGCCGGGCTGCGGCTGCTGCGGACGGTTTTCGTACTGCTCAACGGCGAGGACCCCATCAGCCTGGATGCCAGGCGCGTCCTGCTGCAGGCGGTCAGCCATGTAACCGGGACCCTGCCGGGATTCGTGAACGCCTCCGACTCGCTGCTGACGAACCCGGACCGGGAGCTGCTGATGGTCATCAAGGACGCCAGCCGGATCGGCAGCGTGCGCTCCACGCTCAACTCCATGCTCGCCAGCGCCGAGGAGTCCAAGGAGCTTCTTTCGACCGATACCCTGCGCGTCATCAATGACCTGCACGATGAGCTCGACGGCCTCGATGCCGCCCTGGCTGGCGGACTGGCTTCGGCTCCGGAAGAGGCCCTGGACCCACTGGTAACAGGCCTGGTGGCGCTGTCGGGACTGATGCAGGAGAGCATGGTGCGGGGTGTCGGCTGGCGCTTCATGGAGCTGGGCAAGCGGGTCGAACGGGCGGAGCAGATCATCACCACGCTGCGGATCCTGACCTTCCCCATAGCGGGCGAGGCCGACAAGTCGACCCTGTTGATAGCGCTGCTGACCACCATGGACGTACTGATCACCTATCGCCGCCGGGCCCGCCAGCGCGCGGGTATCGAGCTGGGCCTGGAACTGGTATTGCTCGACTCGAGCAACCCGCGCTCCCTGCTGTTCCAGCTTGAGCGCCTGCAGCAGCACCTGGCAGAATTTCCCGGCATCGAGGCTGGCCAGGGTGAACTGGAGGAGGAGGAGCGCGCCCTGCTCGCCGCTGTCACCCGGCTGAAACTGGCCCGGCTGGCGCAGCTGCTGGAGGTCAAAGGCGACAAAAGGCCTGAAATGCAGACCCTTCTGAAAGAACTGGACAGGCTGCTGCTGGACTTCAACACCCTGATCAGCGACAAGCATTTCGATCACCGCACCGATGCCCAGCAACTGCTGGCGACCACTTTCAGCGTGCCCAACTGATGCGCTTCCGAGTCCGCCACATTACCCATTACAAGTATTCCGGCAGGGTCAGCCACTGCTACAACCTGGCCAACGTGGTGCCGCGGGATACCGATCGCCAGCGCTGCCTGAAGAATCGCATCACTGTCTCGCCCACGCCATCGGTCACCCACAAGCGCAACGACTATTTCGGCAACAAGGCCTTCCATTTCGAGATCCAGAAACCCCACACGGAACTGATCATCACTGCCGACAGCGAAATCCAGATCGACGACCGCGACAAGGAGCTGGATCTCGACATCGGGATAAGCTACGGCCGCGCGCTGGAGTCCCTGGCCGGCAACAGCTCCCGGGCGAGCCTCGAGTCGCGGGAGTTCCTGCTCAACTCCCCAATGATTCAGGGCAGTGAAGCCCTGGCGGACTATGCCCGCCCGTCTTTTCGCCGGGAAAACTCACTCAAGGCCTGCGTCAACGATCTCACGACCCGAATTTTCACCGATTTCGTCTACGACCCGGGCTTTACCACCATCGCCACACCCCTGGCGGACGTGCTCGCCCACAAACGGGGGGTGTGCCAGGATTTCGCCCATCTCCAGGTAGGTTGCCTGCGCACCATGGGCATCCCCGCCAAGTATGTTTCAGGTTATATCGAAACCCTGCCCAAGCCCGGGGAGAAAAAGCTGGTGGGGGCCGACGCCACCCACGCCTGGGTGGCCTATTTCTGCCCGGAAGAAGGCTGGGTAGAGTTCGACCCGACCAATAACACCCTGGCCCGCAGCCAGCATATCGTCACTGCCTTTGGTCGCGACTACCTTGACGTAACCCCGGTCAAGGGCGTTATTTTCGGCGGCGGCGAGGCCCCCATACTGTCGGTTTCGGTGGACGTCAGCCGCATGGCCGACAGTGAGCCGATGAGGGAGTAACCGAGCGCCACCCGCCCCGCAGTTTCTGCTAGAATCCGCGACTTGTCGTTTCCCCTGCGCGAGTCGAGCAATGGCCCAGTACGTCTACACCATGAATCGGGTTGGCAAAGTAGTGCCGCCCAAGAAAACCATCCTGGAAAACATTTCCCTGTCTTTCTTCCCGGGCGCCAAGATCGGCGTGCTGGGCCTGAACGGCTCCGGCAAGTCGACCCTGCTGCGGATCATGGCGGGGCTGGATACCGATATTCTCGGCGAGGCGCGGCCCCAACCCGGCATCAAGATAGGCTACCTGCCCCAGGAACCCCAGCTGAACCCGGACAAGGACGTGCGCGGCAACGTGGAAGAGGGCTTGCAGGAAGCCGTCGACGCCCTGGCCGGCCTGCAACAGGTCTATGCCGACTACGCGGAGCCCGATGCGGATTTTGACGCCCTGGCCAAGGAGCAGGCCCGGCTGGAAGATATCATCGAGGCCACCGACGCCCACAACCTGGACCACCGTCTCGAAGTGGCTGCCGACGCCCTGCGCCTGCCGCCCTGGGACGCCAACGTCACCACCCTGTCCGGGGGCGAGCGCCGCCGGGTAGCCCTGTGCCGCCTGCTGCTGTCAAACCCGGACATGATCCTGCTGGACGAGCCCACCAACCACCTGGACGCGGAAAGCGTCGCCTGGCTGGAACGCTTCCTGCACGACTTCCCCGGCACCGTGGTTGCCATCACCCACGACCGCTACTTCCTCGACAACGCGGCGGGCTGGATCCTCGAACTGGACCGGGGTCGCGGCATCCCCTACGAGGGCAACTACTCCGACTGGCTGGAGGCCAAGGAGCAGCGCCTGGCCCAGGAGAAACGGCAGGAGGCGTCCCACCAGCACGCGATCAAGGCGGAGCTGGAGTGGGTGCGATCCAATCCCAAGGGGCGACAGGCCAAGAGCAAGGCGCGCCTGCAGCGCTTCGAGGAACTGCAGTCCCAGGAGTTCCAGAGCCGCAACGAGACCAACGAGATCTACATACCACCTGGCCCGCGCCTCGGTGACAAGGTGATCGAGGTAAAGGACCTGCGCAAGACCTACGGCGACCGGGTGCTGTTCGACAAGGTCAGCTTCACGGTTCCCAAGGGCAGCATCGTCGGCATCATCGGCGCCAACGGCATGGGTAAATCCACCCTGTTCAGGATTCTCATGGGTCTCGAGCAGCCTGACGGCGGCGAGGTGGTGGTGGGGGAGACCGTGCAGCTGGGCTACGTGGACCAGTCCCGCGACGACCTGGACGGCAGCAAGACGGTCTGGCAGGAAATCTCGGACGGCCTCGACATCATTCGCATCGGCAACTACGAGGTGCAGTCCCGCTCCTACCTGGGCCGCTTCAATTTCAAGGGCTCGGACCAGCAGAAATTCGTCAAGGACCTGTCCGGCGGCGAACGCAACCGCCTGCACCTGGCCAAGCTGCTCAGGCAGGGCGCCAACGTTTTACTGCTCGACGAACCCACCAACGACCTGGACGTGGAAACCCTGCGCGCCCTGGAAGAGGCTCTGCTGGCCTTCCCCGGGGCGGCGATGGTGATCTCCCACGACCGCTGGTTCCTGGACCGTATCGCCACCCACATTCTCGCCTACGAGGACGACGGCAGCGTGGTGTTCCACGAGGGTAACTTCTCCGACTACGAGGAGGATCGCAAGGCCAGGCTGGGGGCGGCCGCAGACCAGCCGCACCGCATAAAGTACCGCAAGCTCAAGTAGCTTGCGGGGCCGCGCCGACCGCTAAAAATCGCCATTTAGCTGTCGCAATAGGCCGGGCCCGGCGTTATAGTTTCCTGAAAATAAACTTCATACGAGGCCGTGATGACCAAACCCCCAGCCGAACTGCGGCAGTTCACCCGTGTCGCACTTGACGTGCCTGTGGACATCCACCAGGGCGGCAGTGTCTGGCCGCAGCGCCTTATCGATATCTCCCTGTCCGGCGCCTCCACCGACCAGCCGGACCTGTGGGACGCCCAGTACAACGAGCCCTTTACCCTGATCATCCACACGTCCGGCAAGCGCGACGACGAGAGCGCTGACCTTGAACTTTACGCCTACCTGCAACACGTGGAAGCAGGCCGGCTGGGCTTCGACGTGCAGCACGTGGACCGCGAAAATATCGAGCCACTGCGCGCCTTGCTCGAGGAGCACATGGATATTGCGCAGCTTGAGGAGGAGATGCGGCGTCTGGATTGATGCCGGCGTTATTCTCTGGCGGCTCCGATGAAGCAGACCGGCATGCTCCGAGCCGGTCGCGACCGGGTATCATCCCCTTGAAAAGGCCGCAGCTCCGCAAACAAAAGTGGCTGCTGCGCAACTCGACCATTTTTTGCTTCGCAAAAAATTGGGACTCGGACAGTGCTCGCAGAAAGCCCCACTTTTGTTTGCTGCGCCAAGCGCGGCCTGATTTTTTCAAGGGGATGATACCCGGCCGCGCCCTTGGATTGGGCCATACACCACAGCTGAGCCCGAAGCCTGAGGTAAGTAATCGATCTAAGCGCTGAGTATCGGGGCAGGCATCGCTGGACCGTTGAGGCCATGGATGGCCGAAACGAGCCTACATGGACGTATTCACGGCGAGTCCAGCGATGCCTGCCCCGATACTCAGCGCGGCTGGCTAGAACTGCACACTTATCTTCAGTCAAGTAACAATAGCTCCGCGTTCCAGAACCGTGCCAGGCAAACTCAATCCAGCGCATCCAGCGCCTCGGACAGTTTCGCCACGGCGATCACCTGCATGCCCTTGATCTCGTGCTTGGGCGCATTGCCCCGGGGCACGATGGCGCGCTTGAAGCCGTGCTTGGCGGCCTCCGACAGGCGCTCCTGCCCGCTGGGTACCGGGCGGATCTCGCCTGACAGGCCCACTTCCCCGAAGATCACCATATCCCGCGGCAGGATGCGGTCGCGGTAGCTGGAAACGATGGCCAGCAACAGGGCCAGGTCGGCGCTGGTTTCCAGCACCTTGACCCCGCCCACCACATTGGCGAACACATCCTGGTCGCCGACCTGCAGGCCGCCGTGGCGGTGCAGCACCGCCAGCAGCATGGCCAGGCGATTCTGTTCCAGCCCGACCGCGACCCGGCGCGGATTGCCCAGGGCGCTGTCATCCACCAGCGCCTGGATTTCCACCAGCAGCGGGCGGGTACCCTCCCACACCACCATCACCGCGCTGCCGGCGGCGGGCTCGGTACTGCGATCGAGGAAAATGGCGGAGGGGTTCTTCACCTCGCGCATGCCGCGGTCGGTCATGGCGAAGACGCCCAGCTCGTTGACCGCGCCGAAGCGGTTTTTCTGGCCGCGCAGGGTGCGGAAGCGGGAATCGTCCGAGCCCTCCAGCAGGATGGAACAGTCGATCATATGCTCCAGCACCTTGGGGCCCGCCAGGGAGCCGTCCTTGGTGACATGGCCCACCAGCACCAGCACGGTGCCGCTTTGCTTGGCGAAGCGGGTGAGCCAGGCGGCGCACTCGCGCACCTGGGAGACGCTGCCCGGGGCGGACGCCAGCTCCGCGGTGTGCACCACCTGGATGGAGTCCACCACCACCACCCTGGGCCTGAACTCCTCCAGCGCCGCGATGATGGTCTCGACATTGGTCTCGGACATCATGCGCAGTTTGTCCGTCGGCAGGCCCAGGCGGTTGGCGCGCATCGCCACCTGCTGCAGGGACTCCTCGCCGGTGATATACAGCGCCTCCATTGTTGTCGCCAGGTGGCACATGGTCTGCAGCAGCAGGGTGCTTTTGCCCGCCCCCGGGTTGCCCCCCACCAGGACCGCCGAGCCCGGCACCAGCCCGCCTCCCAGGACCCGGTCGAACTCCCCGACACCCGAGGAAAACCGGGGCAACTCGTCCAGGTCGATGTCCTTGAGGATGCGGGCGCCGGCCAGGGCCCCGGCGAACCCGGCCCGGTTGGCGCCCGCCCCGCCGCCCGCCCGCCCGGCGCCCCGGCTGCCGCTGGTGGCGGGCCCCAGGCGGATCTCCGCCAGGGTATTCCAGGCGCCGCAATCGCTGCACTGGCCCTGCCACTTGGCGTAATCCGAGCCGCAGTCATTGCAGACAAAGGCAGTTTTTTGCTTGGCCATTTCGCTTATCCTGGAAAAAATCAGACGCCCGGCTAGGAGTCGCCGCACAAGCTGGGTATCCTACCAGACTTGAGTCACCCTGCCGGAACCCCAATGTCAGAATCATCCCTGGTCCCAGAACGCCAGCTCGTGTTTTCGCCGGGACTGGCGGCCACGATAGGGCTGGGTGAGGCCATCCTGCTGCAGCAACTGCAGGGCCTGTTCGACCACTACAGCCCGCGGGTCCGGGACGGCCACGCCTGGCTCAGCGTGGAGCGCGCCCTGCTGCTGCGGACCCTGCCCTTCTGGACCGTAGAGGACCTGCAGCGCATCAGCCGCAGCCTGGTCGACAAGGGCGTGCTGCTGGTGAGCTCGCCGCCCCTGCATGAAAGCACGCGCCTGGATTTCGCTTTCAACGAGCGGGTGCACCGGGCCGAAGTACCATCGACCGCGACACCCCAGGCTACACGCACTCCCGGGCCCGGCCGCCGCAGCGCCTGCCTGCTGCCCGTGCACTGGAGTCCCAGCGAGGACCTGCTGCAGCTGCTGGGCCTGAACCACAACATACCGCGACAGTTCGCCCTGGACCAACTGGAGGATTTCATCTATTACTGGCGCGAGCGCGGCGAGACCAGCCACGCCTGGGAAAACAAGTTCCGCCAGCATGTCATCAGCAACTGGCGCCACCACCAGCAGAGCCAGGCGGAATCGTTTCGCGCACCCGATAACAGCAAGCTGGACAACAACTGGCGGCCCAGCCTGGACGCCATGGAAATCATGGAACGCGGCGGTATCGAGCGGGAATTCATCGAGGAGGCGATCCCGGAGTTTATCCTCTACTGGCGCGAGCGCGGCGCGGCGCCGCGGGAGCTGAACTCGAAATTCATCCAGCACATCCGCATCCAGTGGGCCAGGTACAGCTCCAGCCTGGAGCACAGCACCGAGCCGAAGCGGATTATGGATAACTGGCAGCCCGCCGAGGATGTCTTCGACATTCTGCGGATGTCGCATATCGACACCGATTTCGCCCGCTCACTACTGGCCGAGTTCGTCGTATACTGGCGGGACAGCAACCAGACGCACACATCCTGGAACAGCAAATTCCTGCAACATGTGAAATACCACTGGGCCAAGCGCCACCAGATCGAACAAGCGGGACACCAAAATGCCGGACAGCAGGGATCTAATCCAACAGGTCGCACAAGAGATAGAAGCCTCGAGGACGACCTCACCGACACCTCCTGGGCAGACTAGGGCCGAAAGCAGGCCCGCCCAGGAAGCCCGGATAGAGGCGATCAACCAGGTTTTCGCCCTGTTCAGGCTGAACTATCACAACCAGTACTACGCCGCCTTTCCCGACGCGCAGCAGCTCAAGCAGATCAAGAAACTGTGGCTGGACGCGCTGGCGGACTACCCGATAGAGCAGATTCTCAAGGGCGCCAAGCACGCCATCGAGCACAGCGAATACCTGCCCACCCTCAACCGCATGCTGGAGTGCTGCCAGCAGGGCCTGTCCGACCTGGGACTGCCGGCTGCCCACGACGCATATATAGAGGCCTGCCGCGCGCCCTCACCCCGGGCCGCCCAGGCCTGGAGCCATCCGGCGGTCTACCTGGCGGGCCGGGACAGTGGCTGGTACTTCCTGGCAAACAATACCGAGCGCACCAGCTGGCCGGTTTATTGTGAACACTACCAGCGCTATTGCACCCGGGTGCTACAGGGAGAGACGCTCACCATGCCGGAGGTGGAGCGCCTCGAACATCACGAGAGCGCCCCGCTGTCACGGGAAGAGCAGATTGCCGCGCTGAAAAAGCTGAGGGAGGGAGTGGACCTTTAAAGCCGGGCCCGCGACCGGTGTCGCCGGGCCGGGCTGGCAGATCAGGCCTCGGAGGCCTGCTGGCTGGCCGCAGCTTCCTTGATCAGGGTCTGTAGCTCGCCATTTTCGAACATCTCCGTGACGATGTCACAGCCGCCGACCAGCTCTCCACCCACCCACAGCTGGGGAAAGGTCGGCCAGTTGGCGTAGCCCGGCAGGTTGGTCCGGATATCCGGGTTGGAGAGAATATCCACATAGGCAAAGCGCTCGCCACAGGCCATCAGGGCCTGCACCGTGCGGGCGGAAAAGCCGCACTGGGGCTGATTGGGGGAACCCTTCATATAGAGCAGTATGTTGTTGCTCGCAATTTGCTCTTTGATCGTCTCGATAATATCCATTGCCTGTCCTGTATTGATCCTGTTCACCGCACCCTGAAACACAGGGAGCGCCATTCTACCCTATCCCGGCGACTATCTGTCTACTTCAGACCACTTTCGGGGGCCTGGGGTTCAGCCCGATTGCCAACTTTTACTGTTGGCGCTATAGTTGCCCCTTTCGAGGCAGCTCCCGCTGCCTTTTTGCGTTTATAGGAGTACGAGTTTGATGTCGGCCGTGATGCAGACTTACGCCAGGTTGCCGGTGACCTTCAGTCACGGCGAGGGAGTGTACCTGTATGATACCGAAGGTCGACGCTATCTTGACGCCATCGCCGGCATCGCCGTCAACGGCCTCGGTCACGCACACCCGGCTGTCACCGCGGCCATTTGCCAGCAGGCCGACAAACTGGTGCACACCTCCAACCTGTACCGGATAGAGGCGCAGGAGCAACTGGCCGAAGCGCTCACCCGGGTGGCGGGCATGGACAGCTGCTTCTTCGGCAATTCCGGCGCCGAGGCCAACGAGGCCGCCATAAAGCTGGCACGCCTGTACGGTCACCAGCGCAAAATCGACAAACCCGCCATCGTGGTCCTGGAGGGCGCTTTTCACGGGCGCACCCTCGCCACCCTGAGCGCGACCGGCAACCGCAAGATCCAGGCCGGCTTCGAGCCGCTGGTGACGGGCTTCATCCGGGCCCCGCGCAACGACATACAGGCCCTGCGCCAGATAGCTGCCAACAACCCGGGGGTGGTGGCGATACTGGCGGAACCCATCCAGGGAGAAAGTGGGGTAAACCCGCTGAGCACCGAATACCTGCAGGCCATGCGCGAGATCTGCGACCGGGAAGAGTGGCTGCTGATGCTCGACGAGGTACAAACCGGCAACGGCCGCACCGGCAACTATTTTGCCTACCAGGGAATGAACCTGCTGCCCGACGTGGTCACCACGGCCAAGGGCCTGGGCAACGGCGTCCCGATCGGCGCCTGCCTGGCCCGGGGCGCTGCCGCCAGTGTACTGGGCGCCGGCCAACACGGCTCCACCTTCGGCGGCAACCCGCTGGCCTGCGCCACCGGGCTGGCGGTGCTGACAACCATCACCGAAAGCGGGCTGTGCGAAAATGCCGTCGCAATGGGCCGGCTCATTACCGACAGCCTGCTCGCGGACAGTGCCGCCGCAGCCAATATCGCGGAGATCCGCGGCCGCGGCCTGATGCTGGGCATCCAGTTGAAGAAAGACTGCGCAGGCCTGGCCCAGCAGGCTTTCGACGCCGGACTGCTGATCAATGTGACCGCCGGTAACACCATCCGCCTGCTGCCGCCCCTGGTGATCAACCAGCAGGAGGCGCAGGCTCTCGCGGCCGGCGTCGCCAAACTCATCCGGGAGGCGTAAGCCGCCCCACTGCCTGACAAAACGGACCCGCCATGTCTGACACGAGACATTTCCTGACGCTGCTGGACTTCAGTCCAGCCGAGTTGAACCAGCTGATCCAGCGCGCGATCGAGATGAAGCGCGAACACCACGCTGGCGCCGACCAGCGCGCCTTTCCCGGCAAGGTGCTGGCGATGATCTTCGCCAAGTCCTCCACCCGCACCCGGGTGTCTTTCGAGGCGGGTATGGCGCAACTGGGCGGGCACGCCATGTTCCTCTCTCCCCAGGACACCCAGCTGGGCCGGGGTGAGCCCGTGGAGGACAGCGCAAGGGTCATCTCATCCATGGTCGATATCGTGATGATCCGCACCTTTGGCCACGATATCGTCGAGCGCTTTGCAGCCCACTCCAGCGTGCCCGTGATCAACGGCCTGACGGATGACTACCACCCCTGCCAGCTACTGGCGGACATCCAGACCTGGGTGGAGCGCCGCGGCAGCATCGCCGGCAGGAGCGTGTGCTGGGTGGGCGACGGCAACAATATGTGCCAGTCCTATATCAATGCCGCCAGGCAGTTCGACTTTGAGCTGCGCATCGCCTGCCCGGCGGGCTTCGAACCGGACCCGGCGCTGGTCGCCGCCAACGCCGGGCGGGTCCGGATTGAACACGACCCGCTGCTCGCCGCCGAGGGAGCCGACCTGGTCGTCACCGACGTATGGGCGTCAATGGGACAGGAAGAAGAGCAGCTCGAACGGGCCAAGCAGTTCGCCCGCTACCAGGTTAACGCCGAACTCATGAGCCGCACTGCCGCTGACGCCCTCTACATGCACTGCCTGCCGGCCCACCGCGGGGAGGAGATCAGCGCCGAGCTGATGGACGCACCCGCCACCGTCATCTGGGAGGAGGCGGAGAACCGCCTGCACGCCCAGAAAGCCCTCATGGAAACCCTGCTGCTGGCCAATCGCTAGCGTGGCGCGGGCAGGGCCCCGGCCCTGCCCCGGGGCTCCCGCTGCGGGAGGGAAATGAGCCTTCGGTTCTCAAATAATATTTAGCTATATAAAGCCCTCCGGGATATAAAAAATAAATCGTAGAGGCCTGAATTAGGCCCTGCCCAGGCTCCCGAACTAAGCGTTGTAAGGGCTGTAGGGTTAGCGGGCACAGACTCAACGATGTATACACATATTATCCACAGATTAAACCCAGCCTAGTACTCTTGCATTGTACCGACCGCCGCATTATCTTGTATGCAAATCAGTTCTCCACCCCTATATGTTGGGTATGGCGGCCAAAAAACGATCAAATAACGGTGCCGGGCCGACCCATGTGACAAAACCGGCCATAAGCGATCAATCGGGGCGCCTGCATAGCGTGCAGGCCAACAGGAATGAGCCAACCTCACACCGTACGGGCAGTTTGCAGGCCCCGGGCTGTGGAATGGGCAGTAACTTGAACAATCTAACCAGTGGTAACACTACAACAATAAGGCACCTCGCCAGCACATCGGAGCAAATATGCAACTAGAGACCAGCACACCCGGCAGCGCCAGCACCACCCCCGCCCGGGAGCCTTCAGCCGTCAGCGCCAGCATCGCCGCCACTGCGCCAGGACAATTGCGCGTCATCAAGCGCAACGGCACCGTGGTGCCCTTTGAACTCAGCAAAATTTCAGTGGCGATCACCAAGGCATTCCTGGCGGTAGAGGGCGGTAACGCCGCGGCCTCCAGCCGGATCCACGAAACCGTGGCACGCCTGACCGAGCAGGTCACCGCCACCTTCGAGCGCCGCATGCCCTCCGGCGGCACCATCCATATCGAGGACATCCAGGACCAGGTCGAGCTGTCCCTGATGCGCGCCGGCGAGCACAAGATTGCCCGGGACTACGTCATCTACCGGGAGGAACAGGCCCGCAAGCGCGCGGCCAAACAGGCCCTGTCACCCGCCACCCAGGCGGCGGCGGGCAACATCAATGTGATCCAGCTGGACGGCAGCAGCGCCCCGCTGGACCTGGACCGCATTCACACCATCGTCAGCGAGGCCTGCTATGACCTGGCCGATGTCAGTGAAACCCGCATCCTCGACGAGGCCCTGAAGAACCTGTACGACGGCGTGACCGCGGCGGAGCTGAGCACCTCCCTGGTGATTACCGCCCGCACCATGATCGAGCAGGAACCCAACTACACCTACGTTGCGGCCCGCCTGCTGTGCGACAACCTGCGCGCCGAGGCGCTTCATTTCCTCGGGGTGACCAGCAGCGCCACCCAGGCCGATATGGCTACCCGCTATGCCCAGGCCCTGCCCGCCTACATCGAAAAGGGGGTGGCGCTGGAACTGCTGGCACCGAACCTGAAGGACTTCGACCTGGAGCGCCTCGGCCAGGCACTGCTGCCCGAGCGGGACCTGCAGTTCACCTACCTGGGCCTGCAGACCCTGTACGACCGTTATTTTATCCACAGCAACGATGTGCGCATCGAGCTGCCCCAGATCTTCTTCATGCGCGTGGCCATGGGCCTCGCTACCCGGGAGGATGACAAGAACGCCCGGGCCATCGAGTTCTACCAGTTGCTGTCGTCCTTTGACTACATGAGCTCCACCCCGACCCTGTTCAACGCCGGCACCCTGCGGCCGCAGCTCTCCTCCTGCTACCTCACCACGGTGCCGGACGACCTGCACGGCATCTACGGCGCCATCCAGGACAACGCCATGTTGTCCAAGTTTGCCGGCGGCCTGGGCAACGACTGGACCCCGGTGCGGGCCCTCGGCGCCTACATCAAGGGCACCAACGGCAAGTCCCAGGGTGTGGTGCCGTTCCTGAAGGTGGTCAACGACACCGCGGTGGCGGTAAACCAGGGCGGCAAGCGCAAGGGCGCTGTCTGCTCCTACCTGGAAACCTGGCACCTGGATATCGAGGAGTTCGTCGAGCTGCGCAAGAACACCGGCGACGACCGCCGCCGCACCCACGACATGAACACCGCCAACTGGATCCCCGACCTGTTCATGAAGCGGGTCTTCGACGGCGGCGAGTGGACCCTGTTCTCCCCCAACGATGTCCCTGACCTGCACGACCTGTACGGCAAGGCTTTCGAGGAGCGCTACGCGCAGTACGAGGCCATGACCCGCAGCGGCGAGCTCAAGCTGTTCAAGACCCTCAAGGCGGAGAACCTGTGGCGCAAGATGCTGGGGATGCTGTTCGAGACCGGCCATCCCTGGATGACCTTCAAGGACCCCTGCAACCTGCGCTCGCCGCAGCAGCATGTGGGCGTGGTGCACTCGTCCAACCTGTGCACCGAGATCACCCTCAACACCAACAAGGACGAGATCGCCGTGTGCAACCTGGGTTCCGTCAACCTGCCCCAGCACATCGGTGAGAACGGCCTCGACCTGGACAAGCTGCGCCGCACCGTACGCACCGCCGTGCGCATGCTCGACAACGTGATCGACATCAATTACTACTCCGTGCCCCAGGCGGAGAACTCGAACATGCTGCACCGCCCGGTAGGCCTGGGCCTGATGGGTTTCCAGGATGCGCTCTACAAGCAGCACATCGCCTATGGCTCCGACGAGGCTGTCACCTTTGCCGACCGTTCCATGGAGGCCATCAGCTACTACGCGATCGAGGCCTCCAGCGAACTGGCCGGCGAGCGCGGCGCCTACAGCAGCTTCCCGGGCTCACTGTGGAGCCAGGGCGTGTTCCCGATCGACTCGCTGGACCGCCTGATCGAGCAGCGGGGCGCCGACTACATCGAGGTCGACCGCAGCCAGACCCTGGACTGGCCCACCCTGCGCGAAACCGTCAAGGGCCGGGGTATGCGCAACTCCAATGTCATGGCGATCGCGCCCACCGCGACCATCGCCAACATCACCGGCGTCTCCCAGTCGATCGAGCCGACCTACCAGAACCTGTATGTCAAATCGAACCTGTCCGGTGAATTCACGGTGGTCAACCCCTACCTGGTCAAGGACCTGAAGGCACGGGGCCTGTGGGACAAGGTCATGGTCAACGACCTGAAGTACTACGACGGCAGCGTGCACGCGATCGACCGGGTGCCCTCCGACCTCAAGGCCATCTACGCGACGGCGTTTGAAGTGGAGCCACGCTGGCTGGTGGATGCTGCCAGCCGGCGCCAGAAGTGGATCGACCAGGCCCAGTCCCTGAACCTGTACATCAACAACGCCAACGGCAAGAAGCTGGACATCACCTACCGCATGGCGTGGTACAGCGGCCTGAAGACCACCTATTACCTGCGCTCGCTCGCCGCTACCGGCACTGAAAAGTCGACCATTGAATCCGGCAAGCTCAACGCCGTGTCAAAGGAAGCCGCGCCTGCGCCGGTGCCCCAGGCCTGCTCGCTGGATGACCCGGACTGCGAGGCCTGCCAGTAGGCAGGAGCCGCAACCAGCCAGTTGCCGTATAAACAGACAGATCACATGTACCGAACACGCAAATACAAGTCAGGGGACAACAGATGTTGAATTGGGACGACTATCACAAGCAGGAAGCAAACGGGGCGGGCGCCGCAGCGGGCGCGAGGCCCGAGCAGGCGAAGGCAGCCCAGGAGCCGAAAGCTCCCGAGCCCACGGTCGAAGCAGTGGTCGAGGCGGTAGCCGCGGCGCCGGCGGCCGGCGCCAGTAAAACGCCACCGGCACCCGTGCTGGAGGACAACGTCAGCCGGGCGATGGCGGCGCTGGAAAACATGGATGTTGCCCCCGGCCTGGAGGAGCTCGAGATGGGCGCCGCCAGGGTGTCGGTGGACGAAAAAGCCATGATCAACTGCCGCGCCGACCTCAACCAGCTGGTCCCGTTCAAGTACGACTGGGCCTGGCAGAAGTATATCGACGGCTGCGCCAACCACTGGATGCCGCAGGAAATCAACATGACCGCGGATGTGGCCACCTGGCGCAGCAAGGAAGGCCTCACCGAGGATGAGCGCCGCATCGTCATGCGCAACCTGGGCTACTTTTCCACCGCGGACTCGCTGGTGGCGAATAACCTGGTGCTGGCCATCTACCGCCTGATCACCAACCCCGAGTGCCGCCAGTACATCCTGCGCCAGGCCTTCGAGGAGGCCATTCACACCCACGCCTACCAGTACTGCATCGAATCACTGGGCATGGACGAGGGCGCGGTTTTCAACATGTACCGGGAAGTACCCTCGGTGGCCAAGAAGGCCGCCTGGAGTATCAGCCACACCCACGCCCTGAGCGACCCGACCTTCAAGACCGGCACCGCCGAGAACGACCAGACCCTGCTGCGCAACCTGATCGGCTTCTACGCGGTGACCGAGGGCATCTTCTTCTACTGCGGCTTTACCCAGATCCTGTCCATGGGCCGGCGCAACAAAATGACCGGCGTGGCGGAACAGTTCCAGTACATCCTGCGGGATGAGTCCATGCACCTGAATTTCGGCATCGACGTGATCAACCAGATCAAGCTGGAGAACCCGCACCTGTGGACCGAAGCCTTCAAGCAGGAGGCCATCCAGATGATCCTCGAGGGCACCCAGCTGGAAATCGAATACGCCCGGGACACCATGCCCCGGGGCGTGCTGGGCATGAACGCCGCCATGATGGAAGAGTACCTGCACTTCATCGCCAACCGGCGCCTGTCCCAGCTGGGACTGCCGGAGCAGTTCCCGGGCGCACAGAACCCCTTCCCCTGGATGTCGGAGATCATGGACCTGCGCAAGGAGAAAAACTTCTTCGAAACCCGCGTCATCGAATACCAGACAGGCGGCGCCCTGAACTGGGGAGACTGATCAACCACTGCGGCGGTCAGCCGGCCGCCGCAAACCCCCGTCACCAACCGAGAGGTTTGACATGAGCAACAGTGGCAAGAACCACACGGATACTGAAACGATTCTGATGGCCCTGGACCAAATCAGCCAGACCATCGATGTGATGACCAGTGTGGTTGGGCGCCTGCGCACCTACCTGAGACAACAGGAATCTGCCGCCGCCATCGACCAGTCCAGGGACCTGGATGCGGAGCTTCACCCGGACCGCATCATCCACTGAGACGATCGCGCCCCTTCCCCTTAACCTGCCGGGGGAAGATTGATAACCCCGACCGGCGCCAGCCGCCTTTTTCGACCCTGTTACTTTCTCAATCCACCCCGAGCTCCCCGTGACACGCCAGGGCCGCATCCACCGCGAACCAGGGCAGCCCCAGTTCCGCCAGCCAGGCCAGGGCCTCCGCTTCCGGTTTCAACATGGCTACGGTGGCGCTGCCGCCGGCCACCAGGCACTGGGGCGCGGCAATGCTGACAGCGGCCAGGCCCTGTACCGGCCAGCCGGTCAAAGGGTTGAGAATATGGCCGTAGCGGCGGCCGTCCACCACCATACAGCGCTCATAGTCACCGCTGCTGGCCAGGCTGCCGCTGGCCAGGCTGAATGTGGCGATCGCTGCGCCGGGCTGGCGCGGGTGGCGGATAGCAACAGGCCAGGGCTCGCGTTCAGAGCCGCTGCCCACTACCGCCATATCACCCGCCAGGTCCACCAGCCCGCGCTCGATACCGTGCCGCGCCAGGACCGCGCCGACACTGTCACAGGCATACTCCTTCACGCAGCCGCCGAAGTCGATTTCCATGCCGGCCTGCAGGCAGTCGGATCGAGGATGCATCCCACTGTACCCGCTGCCAGCCGATCAGGGGCAATAGCGGGTCGATGGCGGATTGCGCCGGCAGGTGGCCGGACTTGAAGTCCCAGGCGCGGCGCAGGATACCCGCGGTGAGATCAAACAGGCCGTCACTTTGCTGCCACAGGGTGTGGGCAAAGCCCAGCATGGCCGCAGTCTCACTGTCGATCGGCACCGACTGCCGCGCACCGGCCGCCGCGATTGATGGTGCTGGTGAGGGAGTCGGGCAGGTAGCGGCTGTACTTGAGCTCGAGGCGCCGGACCTCGGTTTCGGCCGCCGCGATGACCTGCCCGGCGAGGGCCTCATCGGCGCAGGCAAAGCGCAGGCGGCAGGGGCCGCCCATGGCCCGGAACTGGTGATCGAACAGGGGGGTGTAAAGGCTCATACCCGCCGGCTGGCGGGCCTAGCGGAAAATGTAGTCCAGGCCAAAGGAGTAGCGCCAGTAGTTGACCAGGGCGGGGGATTCCTCGCCGCTGTACACGCCCCAGCTTTCGTCGGTTTCGTAGCGCTCGCCGACCGCAGTGATCGCCCAGTTGCCAATCTCCTGCCGCAGTCGCAAGCCGAGGGTAACCGCGCCGAAAGACGACAGGCGGTAGTCTTCCGAATAGTGGCGCTTGTCGGTATCGGCAATATTGGCGAAAAAGTCCGCCTCGTCCTGGCTGTAATAGCGCACGAAGGGGATCAGCTGGGTGTCCTGCCACAGGTTCTGGTGCCAGGCCAGGTTCAGGGTGTGGGAGGCGACCCCCCAGTCATCGTCAAAGTAGCGGTAGTCCGCCTGCAGGGCGCCGTCGGGCAAGAAGAAATACTGGCGGTAGCCGGTGCTGAGGGCCCACTCGTTGCGCTCCCCAGGCCGCTTGTCATTCTTCTTGTAAGGGTCGGTGAGAAAGCCCTCGCGATAGGTGTAGGCCAGGCCAAAGCGCACGATCGCGTTCTTGCTGACGATCCGGCTCACCCCGACCCAGGCGGAGCTGATGTCCTTGTCATTTTTCAGGGTGTTGGTGGGGACCGAACCCTGGGTCGGCTCGATATCATCCCGGGAAGTACTGATGGCCCCGCTGTAGGTGGTCATGCCGTCGGCGCTGTTGAAGGAACCGTCCAGGGCGACGGCATTGGAATCGTAATCGTCTTCCTCGGAGCGCACGTAGTTGAAACCCGCATTGCCGCGATCATAGTAGTAGCGGGTGGTGACACTCACCTCGGTGCGGGTGTCCTCGATACTGGCGCCGCTCATGATAACCTTCGGGCTGCCGTCGAGACTCTGGCCGACAAACCAGGGCGAGGCCCCGCTCATGTCTTCCCACTGGACATCCACTGCCACGGCCCAGTTGTCGGCCACCGGGGCCAGCAGGTGAAACTGGGCGGCATCGATATCGAAGCGCTGGCTGCTGCCACCAAAAGTCTTGCTGCCCTGGGTATTGTCTTCCTCGTATTTGCTGTAACGCATACCGAGCTCAATGAACTCCGGCGCCGCGTCGGCGCGCACGCCCTGGTAGGCGGGCAACAACAGGGCGCTGGAAGTCAGCGCCAGCAGCGTGGGTCGCTTCTCGGTCGGGCCACCAGCCACTAGTTACACCCGCAACCGCCGCCGGCGGCACCCTGGCCGCCGGATGAAGCCTCCTTGCTGGCGTTGATCTGGGCCTGCATGCTGATTTCCATGGTGTCCGTCTGCCACTGCATCTCGGGCTTGGCGAGGGTGCCCCGCTCCCAGGGCTCGACAGTTTCACAACCGTACAGGCATAGCGCGACGAACAGGCAGGCCAGATACTTCACCGTGCTTACTCCTCCAGCAGTTCGATTATGGCGCTGCGCAGTGCGGCGCCGTCGCTCTTGCGATATCCCTGGTGGATCAACCGCACCGAGCCGGACCGATCGATCAGGAAGCCGGTTGGCATGCCGGGCACGCCATAGCTGCGCGGTGTCTCGCCGGTGGCGTCGCGCACCACCGGGTAGCTCACGGGGACGTCTTCCAGAAACTCCAGTGCATCGGGCTCGAATTCATCCACGTTGACCGCAAGCACCTCAAACCCCTGGGGCCCGAGCTCCTGCCGCAGCTGTTCAAGCTGGGGAAAGGACAGTCGACAGGGGCCGCACCAGGAGGCCCAGAAATCCAGGTAGACCACATTGCCCCGCAGTCCATCGAGGCTCAACCGGTCGGGACTGCCGGCAGACAACAGGGGCAGTGACACCGGTGGCGCTGACTGGCCTACCTGAACCGCGGCGCCGGCAGGCAGGGCCGACAGTGCAAGCAGGCACAATAACACCCACTGCTTCAGCAAGGTGTTCAGCGCTCGACCTCCAGTTCCAGCAGGGTCCAGCTGTTATAGCCGTGGTTATGCAGGTGAAATTCCACCGCGCTGCCCGCGGGGGCGTCGAAATCCAGCGGGATGCGCAGGTCGTAGATATTTGCCTCGGTGGGAATCGCCACATCCGCCTGCCACACGCGCTTGCCGGCGATAGTGACCGCCACGTGGGCTTTCGCGGGCCGCTCAAAGGCCAGGGCGGCGTGCCACAACACCAGGTGCAGCGAATCCCCCGCCTTGACGGCAGTGAGGCTGGGCTGGGCAAGCGACAGGTAATTGCAGTAGCCGGTTTCGACTTCCAGCGCCCCGTCCTCGTTGTACCAGCTGTTGGATGGACACTGCAGTTCCTCGGGGCGATGCCCTGCCAGGCTGTCGCTGGCGGCATCCTGTTCGGACCAGGCATCCATATCCACCAGGCTGAGGCTCTGCTTCGCGGCGCTTTCAACCACCTCGAACTCAACCTCATGCTCGATCCCCAGGGCGTGGTGATCGGAGCCGCGCAGGCTCACCCGCAGGGTATGCACCCCGGGCTCGAGCTCGTCCGGCAACTGGTAGAAATAGCTGCTGTCCCAGGCAGTGAGATGCTCCGCGCTGTCATCGTCAGTGTCCAGGTAGACATGGTAATGGCCCTCGAACACCTGGCTGTGGTCCGCACCCTCGGCGGCGTGTCCGGAATCCGCGTGCATTGCCGCATCGGCGTGATCATGCAGGCCAGGGTCGTGCAGGGTGAAATTGTTGAGCAGCAATTTCAGTGGCACCAGCTCGCCGGCGACAAACTGCTGGCGATAGGCCGGCGTTTCAATATGCACCGTGGGGGCGTAGCTGTAGTCGTAACCCTCCCTGGGCTGGGTCATCAGCACAGACATCAGGCACATCTCATCGCCCGTGCCGTCGCCCCACTCTATGTCCTTTGGGGTCTGCTGCACGCCGTTGACGATGTCCTGGTTGGCCTGGGTATTGTCCCAGTCACACTCCAGCTTGAGCCTGTCCGCGCGATTGATCAGCACTTCCCGCTCCAGCCGGTAGGTGCTCTGCCAGTTGAAATCCCAGTCGCGTATATCGAGCACCACCTGGCGAGTGCCGTTCTCGCGCTCCAGGGTAATTCGGCCGCTCTTACCCCGGGTGTGCATGTGGATGAAGCCGTTATGCAGTACCCAGGGATTCGGGGCAGCCAGCCCGGCGGGTTTACCGAATATCTGCGCCAGGGCCGCCGCCGGGACGGTAAATTCATGGTGGGCGTCGGGATCCCCCGCCGCGATGGGCATACCGCCGGGGCGCAGCCAGACCGGATTGGCCAGCAGGAAGGAACTGGCGGGCAATTCCACCTCCAGCGCGGTCTCGACCAGAATCAGCGACTGGTCTGGCTTGGGCTCCGCAACCAGGGTGTTGTAGTGCATTTGCACGATCATCACCGAGCCGGGAAGTACAACAATGCCGGTGCCGTCCGGCGGCGGCTCGCGCCCTGCCCCGGGCACCCAACCTCCGATCTGGCGCGGCAGCGGGGCGCCGTCGACGCCGCCCATTCCCAGGCAATGCCAGCCGGGGCGGCCGTCTTCACCGTTCGCGGCGTAGTAGGTGGCGGCATCTTCCGGTGCCGCGATGGAAACGATAACGTGATGCACCTCGTCCTGCTGGTCGGGGATCACATCGACGCCGGTGACGTAGGCGGTCTCATCCAGCGGCCACTCGATGGCGAAGCAGCGGTGGTCATCGGGCCGCAGGGTGGGCGTGTAGGCCTGGGGCAGCGCCAGTCGCAGGTTATAGTCGCCCGTATCTTTTACTTCTTTTTGCGGCGGTGCCACGTAATCCTGGGGATTGCCCTGTGCCAGGTCGCCCTGCAGCCAGTTGAGCAGAACATATTTCTGCTCGGGCGCCAGGGCGCGACTGCCGCTGAACCCGCTATAGCCCTCGGTCGGGTGCCAGGGGGGCATGCTGCCGTTTTCCACCGCGAAAGCCGCGGCGGACGCCACCGCTTTCACCTTGTCGTAACTGTCCAGCGGGAAGGGCGCGATACCCCCCTCGGTGTGGCAGGTTACGCACTTGTCTTCAATGATCGCGCGCGCATCGGCATGATAGGTAAAGCCTCCCGCAACCTGGCGCAGGGGTTCCTGGTCGGGGTCGCCCAGGGGCGCCCCGGCGTTCAACCAGTCCAGTAACAGGCCGGTCTCCCCCGGCAACAGGTCGCTGTAGCCCTGGGGCGGCATGGTGTCGCCCTCCAGCACGTAAATCATCGCCGAGCGCTTGGCGAGCACCTGGCCGTGGGTTTGCAGCGGAAACGGGGCCACTCCGCCTTCCGTGTGGCAGGCCACGCAGTAGCGCTCGATCAGGGGCCTGGCAGTGCTGTACCAGGACACCGCCGGCGGTGCCTGGGTGCCGCCGGTGGACTCAGTCTGCACACTGACGCTGTCCGACGAGCCACCACCGCCGCCGCCACAGGCGCCCAGCAGCAGGCATGCGGGCAGCGCCGCCCGACGCAAAAGATAGGGTAGGGAATTCATCGCGCGAAAAATAGCACAAGGTGCGCCATAAGTCAGCAAATCGAGCGGGTCGCAATTGGACAGTCCCTCACCCGCACTCCCGTTGACAGCGTCACCCGGAATACCGCTTTGCAGCATGTGATCGGTGTAAACTTATCATTCACATACCTGCGTTTGCCCGCTACAATAGCCGCCCCCGGCAGGGGCCCGTGCCAGAGACGCTGCCACGCACGGGAACCAACCTCACCCACCTTTACCGGACATCTACAGGACATCGATATGATCTATCAGAGTGACGCACTCTCGGTGAAACGCCTGGACGGCGACATCGCCGAACTGAACTTCGATCGGCAGGGCGAATCCGTCAACAAGTTCGACCAGCAAACCGTGACCAACCTTACCGAGGCGCTGGACGCCCTGGAAGCCGAGGCCGGCATCCGCGGACTGCTGGTCACCAGCGGCAAGCCGGTGTTTATCGTCGGCGCGGATATCACCGAGTTCACCAGCCTGTTCGGCGCCGGCAAGGATGAAATCAAGCCTTTCACCGGCCTCAACAACGCCAACTTCAATCGCCTGCAGAACCTGCCCTACCCCAGCTGCGCGGTCATCAACGGCGCCGCCATGGGCGGTGGCCTGGAGATCTGCCTCGCCTGTGACTTCCGGGTGATGAGCACTGCCGCCGTGATCGGCCTGCCGGAAACCAAGCTGGGCATCCTGCCGGGCTGGGGTGGCACCGTGCGCCTGCCGCGCATCCTGGGTGTGGACGAGGCCGTCATGTGGATTGCCACCGGCGCGGACAAGCGCGCTGACGACGCCCTCAAGGCGGGCGCGGTGGATGCAGTAGCCGGCCCCGAGCAGCTGCGCGAGGTGGCCCTGGCCACCCTGCAAGGTGGCGTCGACGGCAAACTGGACTACGAGAACCGCCGCAACGGCCAAGAGCAGCCCCCTGCCCCTGAACGACACCGAGGCCATGATGGCGTTCTTCACCATCAAGTCCATGGTGGCAGGGCAGGCCGGCAAGAACTACCCGGCGCCCGTCAAGGTCGTCGATGTCATCGAGAAAGCCCGCGGCATGGGCCTGGACGATGCGCTTGAGGTTGAGGCCGAGGGCTTCGCCGAGCTGGCCACCACGCCAGTGGCTGCTGCGCTGGTCGGCGTATTCCTGTCAGACCAGCTGCTGGGCAAGAAGGCCAAGGAGTGGGAGAAGAAAGCGGACAAGAAGATCGAGCGCGCCGCGGTACTGGGCGCCGGCATCATGGGCGGCGGCATCGCCTACCAGTCATCCCTCAAGGGTGTGCCCATAAAGATGAAGGACATCGCCCAGGCGGGCCTGGACCTGGGCCTGAACGAGGCCAACAAACTGCTGGCCAAGCGTGTCGCCCGCGGCCGCATGACTCCGGAGAAAATGGGCGAGGTGCTGAACGCTATCGACCCGACCCTGAGCTACGAGGGTTTTGAGAACGTCGACATCGTGGTGGAAGCCGTGGTGGAGAACCCCAAGGTCAAGCACGCGGTGCTGGCGGAGACCGAGAAACACATTCGCGAGGACGCAATACTCGCATCGAACACCTCGACGATATCAATTACCTACCTGGCTGAAGCGCTGAAGCGCCCGGAAAATTTCTGCGGCATGCACTTCTTCAACCCGGTGCACGCCATGCCCCTGGTGGAAGTTATCCGGGGCGAGAAAAGCTCGGACGAGGCCATCGCCCGCACCGTGGCCTACGCCAACCGCATGGGCAAGAAAGCCGTTGTGGTCAAGGACTGCCCCGGCTTCCTGGTCAACCGGGTGCTGTTCCCCTACTTCGACGGCTTCTCCAAGCTGGTCCGCGACGGCGCCGACTTCCAGGCGGTGGACAAGGTCATGGAACGCTGGGGCTGGCCGATGGGCCCCGCCTACCTGCTGGACGTGGTCGGCATCGACACCGGCGCCCACGCCGGGCAGGTGATGGCCGAGGGCTTCCCCGACCGCATGACCCTGGACTTCAAGACCGCCACCGAGGTGATGTTCGACAACGAGCGCTACGGCCAGAAGAACGGCAAGGGCTTTTACGAATACATCCCCGACAAGCGCGGCAAGCCGAAAAAGACCGTGTCCGAGGAGACCTACAAGCTGATCGCGCCGGTAGTGGGCGAGCGCAAGGAGTTCGACCGGGAGGAGATCATCGCCCGGATGATGCTGCCCATGGCCACGGAACTGGCGCGTTGCCTGGAAGACGGCATTGTCGGCACCCCCGCAGAGGCCGACCTGGCCCTGCTGTACGGCATCGGCTTTCCCCCCTTCCGTGGCGGCGTATTCCGCTGGATCGATACCGTCGGCCTGGCGCATATCGCCGAGGCGTCGAAGAAATATGCCCACCTGGGCAAGACCTACGAACTGACCGAAGGCATGCAGGCCAAACTGGCTGCCGGCGAAACCTACTATTAAGGGAGAAATACTGTGAATTTGAATCCGAGAGACGCAGTGATAGTCGACTACGCCCGCAGCCCCATGGGTCGCTCCAAGAACGGTTGTTTCCGCAACGTGCGCGCCGACGACCTGTCGGTGGGCGTGATCAAGGGCCTGCTGGCGCGCAACACGGCGCTGGACCCGGCGGAGATCGACGACCTGATCTGGGGCTGCGTGCTGCAGCGCGGCGAGCAGGGCATGAACCTGGGCCGCGCCCTGATCCTGGCGGCCCAGCTGCCCTTCACCATACCCGGCCAGACCGTCAACCGCCTGTGCGGCTCCTCCATGTCGGCCCTGCACACGGCAGCCGCCAACATCATGGCCGATGTGGGCGACGTCTACCTGGTGGGCGGCGTGGAGCACCTGGGTCACCTGCCGATGATGGACCAGGTGGATCCCAATCCGCGCATGGGCCTGAACGTGGCCAAGGCCGCCGGCATGATGGGCATGACCGCCGAGTACCTGGCCCTGCTGCACGGCATCGGCCGCGAAGCGCAGGACAAACTGGGCCTGCGCTCCCACCAGCTGGCCCACAAGGCCACGGTGGAAGGCAAGTTCGCCCGCGAGATCATCCCCATCGAGGGTCACGACGAGAATGGCGCGCTGACCCTGGTTGAGCACGATGAAACCATCCGCCCGGAAACCACCCTGGAAGGCCTGGCCGCACTGCCGCCGGCTTTCAATCCCCAGGGCGGCACGGTCACAGCGGGCACCTCGTCGCAGATTTCCGACGGCGCCTCCGCCATGCTGGTGATGTCGGCCGAGAAGGCCCAGGCCCTGGGCCTGACCCCCATAGCCCGGATCAAGGGCATGGCGCTGGCGGGTGTCGACCCCTCCATCATGGGCTACGGCCCCGTACCCTCGACCAAAAAGGCGCTGAAGAAACTCGGCCTGAGCATCAAGGACATCGAGATGGTGGAACTGAACGAGGCCTTCGCCGCCCAGGCCCTGCCGGTGCTGAAAGACCTGGACCTGCTGGACGATATGGAAGAGAAGGTCAACGTCCACGGCGGCGCCATCGCCCTGGGCCACCCCTTCGGCTGCTCCGGCACCCGCATCACCGGCTCACTGCTCACCGTGATGCAGGACCGCGACCTCACCCTGGGTGTCTCCACCATGTGTATCGGCCTCGGCCAGGGGATCACCACGGTAGTTGAGCGGGTCTAGTTCCCATCCACAACAGCGGCGGGTGCGTCACTTCCCGCCGCTTTCCTCCTAAATGGGGACGCATCTATTTTCTAGAAAATAAATGCGTCCCCTTTTACCCGTCGCCACCCCCCGACAACAACTCGTCCACCTGCAGCAGCGCCTGTTCCAGGGCGCCGCTGGCCATTCCCAAACCGCGAAAATACTCCTCCGCCATGGGGGCGATACCACAGCGCCCGGGCAGGGCTTGTCCCTCTTCCAGCAGACGGTAGATGGTGGGTAGGAAAACAAACTGCAGCCACTGGGGCAGGGTCAGGGTGTCGATGCTGAAGGGCTGGTCCGAGGCCAGTGCCTCGGGGGACGGTGGCTGCCTGTCCCACAGGCCGAGCTGGCGCAGTTCGGCCTCGATGTCGATCAGCAGTTCCGCAATATCGGTGTTCATGTCTTTCCTCACAGCGACAGGGCAGCGTCCCGGGCTACCCGTCAGTTGTCAGCCAACTCGCGCCTGAAGGGCGGCAGCGAATCGAGAATCGCCCGACCGTAACGCCGGGTCAAAATGCGTCGATCCATCAGGGTGACCCGGCCGGTATCCTGTTCCGTGCGCAGCAGGCGGCCGCTGGCCTGCACCAGCCGCAGGGCAGCGTCGGGCACACTGATTTCCATGAAGGCGTTGCGGCCCTGGGCTTCCACCCACTCCGCCAGCGCCGCCTCCAGCGGACTGTCCGGTACCGCGAAGGGGATTTTCGCGATCACCACATGCCTGCAATAGTCGCCGGGCAGGTCCACCCCCTCGGCAAAACTGGCCAGGCCAAAAATAACACTGCCGCGGCCCGCATCGATGGTCTCCCGGTGGCGCCGCAGGATCTCCTGCTTGCTGTGGTCCCCCTGCATGAGGACCAGGTCGCGCAGGCCGCCATCGATACCCTGGAACACTTCCAGCATCTGGCGCCGGGAGGAGAACAGCACCAGGCTGCCCTCCCGGGCATCGAGCAGACGTGGCAGCTGGTCCACTATCGCCTGGGTGTGGGCCTGGGCATCGCCGGGGTCGCAATCCATGGGTGGCACGCTGAACACGGCGTTGGCGTAGTTGAAGGGGCTGGCCACGATCTTGTAGTTGGCCTCGCGGGGCGCGCCCGAGTGCAGGATAAAACGCTCGAAGGAATTGAGGGCGGTGATGGTGGCGGAGGTAACAATAACCCCCGCTGCCCGGGACCAGAGATATTCCTGCAGGATATCCGCCGCCAGAATCGGGCTGCAGCGCAGGTCGAAGCCATACTGGCCATTGCTGTTGAGCAGGGTAATCCAGCGCGCCTTCGGCGGTGTCTCCCCCTCCCCGGTCACCGCATATTCCTGCCACAGGCCCAGCGCGCCCTCGGCGCGACCCAGCAGGCCGCCCAGGTTGATATGCCAGGTTTCTATTGTCGCCTTGTCCAGGGAGGCGAACTCGTCCTCGAGGGCCTCCTCCAGCAGGGCTTCCATGCGGGCCAGGTCCTGGGCCAAATGCTGGAACTGGCCGCTCAGGGTGGTCGCAATCGGTATCAGCACTGGTGGCACCAGGCCGTGTTCAAGGCGCAGTTGCTGGTCGTCCCGGCGCTCGTCCGCTTCCATCTCCTCGAACAGCCCTGCCACCACCTGCTCGGCCACCTGCAGACTCGCGACTGCCTCGTCCATCATGCCCGGCAGACGCTGCAGGGGCCGCTGCAGGGCCTCCAGCGGAGCCAGTGCGGGCGCCGCCTGGGCCAGCAGTTTGCGACTGTCCTGCAACCACTGGATGGTGGTGTGCAGGCGACAGAAGCTGGCAAAGTGGGAGAGGGCCTTGTCGGGCAGGTGATGCCCCTCGTCGAACACGTAGATGCTGTCCTCCGGGGCGGACAGGATGGCGCCGCCGCCGAGGGCCAGGTCCGACAGGGTGAGGTCGTGGTTGGTGACAATGATATCCGCGCTCTGGAGCTCGTCCCGGGCCTGGAAAAAACTGCACTGGCCGATATTGGGGCAGCGCCGGCCGCTGCACTGGCTGTGGTCGGTGGTGACGCCGAACCAGACTTCCTCGGGAATATTCTCGGGCCAGTTGTCGCGGTCGCCGTCCCACTGGCCCCGCCCCAGGGCGTCGATCATGGCTGTATAGACAGGCAGCGCTTCCGCGGTGACAGGCTGGCCCACCTCGTCGGGATACAGGGGCAGCAGGTCGCCCGCGCCCTGGCCCTGGCCGAACACGCGATCCAGCTTGGACAGGCAGACATAGCGGCGCCGGCCCTTGGCCAGGGTAAAAGTAAAGTCCAGTCCGGTGTGGCGCCGGATGTCGGGCAGGTCCTTGTTGACGAACTGCTCCTGCAGCGCGATGGTCGCGGTGGCCACCACCAGGCGCTTGTTCAGCGCCCTCGCGACGGGAATGGCCGCCACTGCATAGGCGATGGTCTTGCCGGTGCCGGTGCCGGCCTCGATCACGCAAACCGCGGGTTCCCTGGAGGCGGGCTCGCCGGGAGACGGGATACGGGCAAGGGTGTTGGCGATTTCGGCGATCATCTGGCGCTGACCCCAGCGCGGGGTGAGGGACTTGGCCGCGATGATGGCGCTGTAGGCATCCCGGATGGCGCCCTTGAGTTCCTCGCTCAGCAAGGTGCCGGCGCGCCCGCTCGCAACGCCAGCTTGCTTACTACCGCGTTGGCGTAAATAGCCAGCGCATAGGGTTGATGCGGCCCGGGCATCGCGGCGATACGCTGTTCAAACTGCTCCCGACTGCAGTCGCCCGGTTCGGCGGTGAGGGTATCGGGGAGCGTCGGGGCGTCGGGGTTGAGCATCTGGTAGGCGTAGATATTGGTGGGGTGCAGGCAGTAACTGGAAATTACCTGGCGGTCGATCTCGGCCGCCACTGCATCGGCCGTCGCCAGGCCGCCACCCAGCGGGGTACCAAAAGAGACATGGACCCGACCCTTGTTACCGGCAATGCCGCGGCCGATGGAGGCCACGTCTTCCTGCGCGCCCTTCTGGTAGCCGCCCTGGCTGGCCCGCTGGTACAGCTCGTTGGCCTTGAGGGCATCGCAGGGGTCCAGCTCGTAGGAGATGGCCACGGGCACGATGCCGAGGCTCTGTATATGGCTGTCGAATTCCTGGGTGCCTTTGTCGCGGCTCATTGAAATCATCTTGATCACCACCGGCTCGGTGCGGTCTATCCCGTCCTTGGCGCGCCCCTCGCGCTGGGCGATCCATACCGGAACCCGCTCCTGCAGGAGTGAGTGCTGCATATAGTTGGCAAGGTTCTTCGATGCCGCCAGTAACTCCCGGGGACCGCTGACGGAACGCTTGACGATAAAACTCTTGTTCAGCCGCATCAGGTCGGACACCCAGGGCTTGGTCAGCAGGTTGTCGCCAATGGCAATCCGCACGGTCTCGTGACTGGCCCGGTGCAGGGCGTAATTGATAAACGCCGGGTCCATGGCGATGTCCCGGTGATTGCTTATATAGAGATAGGGGCGTACCGGGTCGAGATCCTCGAGGCCGGAAACGCTGAAGCCGCCGGTAGTGTCCTCGATCATGTGGTCCATGTAGCGCTTGATGATGACCTGCATCGCGCTGACATCCGCCACGCCGCGCACCTCGCGCAGCAGGGCGCGACGCACCAGCGGGCGCACCAGGGCCGGCGCCAGCGCGGCCAGCCTGCCGAGCCTGAAACCCGCCATGGTGTCGAGGAACTCCCGGTCGGTGAGCAAGCGCGCCAGTACAGGCGCCACTTCCTCATCACGATAGGGCCGAATATCGGCAAAGGGATCGTCCAAGCGTCAGTCCTCGACTGGAAAGCGGCACACGATACCCAAATTCCCTCCGGTAGTCATCCGCAACCCCCGCGCCGGGCGCCCTGGCGGCAATAAATCCAGAGCGGGGCACTGACGCCGCCACGGCTTTCTGCTAATCTGCTGCCGCTTGTTCAACCGATGCCCGAGTGGAGAAAACATGGATGCAATAACAGCCTCACTGACAACCTTTGGCGTGGTGGCCCTGCTGGCCAGCTGGGTGCTCCTGTTGATCGTGTCCTGGCAGGAAGATTACGCCTGGGGCCTGTGCACACTGCTGCTGCCGCCACTCTCCTACCTGTATGCCCTGGCGCGGCTGGACAAGGCCGGACAGGCTCTGCTGCTGGCAGCCGCGGGCTGGATCCTGCTCTGGTTGGCCTGACCTGCCCACCTGCGTCCTCATTGTTTTTTTTATTTTAAAATCAATGGGTTAATGCTTTTACGCAGACACCCGGGCGCATTTGTTACAAAACTTCCCAAATAGTTACTAATCCGTAACACCGTTCTGGCGTATAACACTACACTGGCGTTGAGTAGCGCGGGCGGCACCCGGCCGCGCCACTCCGCAGAACAGCCAAAGGACAGACGGATGACCATCGCAGGAAAAATCGCCGCATCAGCACTGCTGCTGATAAGCGCCAGCAGTCAAGCTGCAAGGCCCACCAGCATCGTGTTTGAAACCCTCGCTGAAACCGGGGACGGTACGCCCTACGCCCTGTTCAGCGTCAAGTGCAACGACGGCAGGTCAGTGCGCCTGACGGCCTGGGAGGAGCGGCGCAAATGGTGTGTCGGCGACAACAACTCCGGCGACTGCGCAAGAAAGCAGATAAGTGCGGCCAAAAACGCCTGCATCGCAACTGAGGCCGCCGCCCACACCGCGCAGATGGAGCGCTCCGTCGCCTACTCCAGGTAGCGTCTCCGCAACTCGGCAAGCTCAGCGGACCCCACTCCCAGCTCCTGCTCCAGATAGTCCTCGAAAGATGCGTAATTCTCATCGATGTGCTGCAGGGCGATCCCCAGGTAGTCCTCGTGAACTTCCAGCATGGGCAGAATCGCCTCGGCTACCATATGCTCCAGCTGGTATTTTTGCCGCAAGCGGTCGAGCTCGAGCTCGGGCTGGAAAAAGCGTGCCGTGAGCAGGTAGTCGCGCATCACGACTTCCCGCGACACCCCCAGAGCCATTAAGACCATCGCCGCCGCGAAGCCTGTGCGGTCCTTGCCCGCCGCGCAGTGCACCAGGAAGCGGGCGTCCGGCGCCGCCAGGATCTCACTGAACATGCGGCGGTAGGTCACCGCCTGGGGGCCGGCGAAGTCGCGATTGATCTCCAGCATGAAGTTGAACATGGCTGCCGGGTCATCAGAAGGCGCATCCGCCTGCTCAAAGAACCGCGAATTGCTGCCGGGGATTATCGGCAGGCTGACCACCCGGGGGCCAGCCTCCAGGGGCAGTCGGCTCAGGTCACTCGCCTGCTCCTCTTCACGGCGAAAATCAAAGACCAGGTCGAGCTCCAGGCTGGCGAGCAGGTCAACGTCCTGCTCGCTCAGGGTGGACAGCTGGCCGGAGCGAAACAGGAAACCCCATTTCACCTGCTGGCCACCGGCGGCAGGGTAGCCGCCGAAGTCGCGAAAATTGGGGGTCCCGGCCATGCCGAGCCTGCGCTCGGTTGCCAGCACCTCGGTGCCGTGCTGGTCGCGCAGGCGGAAAAAGTGGCGCCGGGCCGGGGGCAGCCCCACCAGGCGGGCGCCGGGCAGAGGCTGGCTGGAGTAATGAAGCTGCAGTTCGCCATCCGTGGCCAGGGGCTCGACCGTGACCTCGGTGCCCGGCTGACTGACCTGCCATTCTATGTGATAGTCGCCATCCGGCTCCCGCCAGATATGCACTGCATCTGAAATCAACATGGTATCTGCAAAATCCTGTGAGAAGTGCCGGGATGAGGGTTGCGTTACATTATGCCAGATACCCGCCGCCGTCCCGGCCGCCTGTTGCGGATATTTTTACCCTTCGGCTAGGCCCGATACTCAAACACCGCGCGCAGCAGGGTTTTGATCAGGTTCAGCTGTTTGTCCAGGGCGGATTCACTGAACGGGTCCTGGCCGAGCAGGTCGCGGTACATGGGCGCCATGGTGACGTAGGACATGACAAGGTTGTTGAAGGCCATGACAGCCCAGGGCTGCAGGCCGGTATCCCGAAACAGGGGAATCTCATCTCCCTCGATCTGCGCGCCGGGCTGGAACATGGGCCGGAACAGGCGGTCGATCATCTCGTTGGTGTGGGGACCGCCGGACAGAGCAGCGTGCTGCAACAGCCGGGCCAGGTTGGGGTTGGCATGGTGCTGGCGCACGATGGTTTCCAGCCAGTTGAACACCCGCTCGTAGGTCACCGCTGCGCGGCCCAGCTCCTCCAGCGGCGCAGAAAACTCGGTCAGCAGGCGCTCCAGTACCGCCTCGTAAAGCGCTTCCTTATTCCTGAAATGGTTGTAGAGGCTGGGCGAACGGATCCCCACCCGGTCCGCCACGTCACCCAGCGAAGTGGCGCTGTAGCCCTTCTCGGCAAACAGGTCTTCGGCGGCATCGAGGATGCGGTCCGCGGTGGTCAGGGGCTGCGCGCTGCTCGCTACTGGTGTTTCCATGGCCTGCCGGCTCCGTGCTACCAGACATTAACAACTAATAGCCATTAGTGTAGCCCAGCTGAGGATCGGACATAAACCCCGATTACCCCGCGTGCTGTGCGCAAGCGGGCCGGAAAGACCCTCCAGAGGCGGCCGTCGCGGGCCCTTGACAACCCCGCCTGCTGGTTGACAAGGCAGGGCCGAATGTGAATAATCTCGCCTCCTGATTTTTGACCCCTATAGAGGTACGTTAACAGTGGCAAATTCCGCACAAGCTAAAAAGCGCGCACGCCAGGCCGAAAAGCGCCGCACCCACAACGCCAGCCTGCGCTCGGTTGTTCGCACCATGATCAAGAAAGTCAACGCCGCCATCGGCTCCGGCGATGCAGCCGCCGCCAAGGCAGCCTATGAGAGCGCTATTCCCGTGATCGACCGTATGGCCGACAAGGGTATTATTCACAAGAACAAGGCAGCACGTCACAAGAGCCGCCTGAACAGCCAGGTCAAGGCGCTCGCCGCCTGACGCCAGCCTCGCCCAAACAAAAAAAGCCGGCATTAAAGCCGGCTTTTTTTTGGCCAGAAGAATCTGGCCGGTCAGGTCGCCCGGGTCAGGCCGCGTCGCTTGCCTTCACAGCTTCCTGCTTTTCGTGTTCCGCCTGGAAGGCAGCCAACATGCTCTGCTCATGTGACTGGGCTTCCTGGGTATCCAGCGGCCGCTCCATCGCAGCCCAGTCGATATCGCCGTCGGTGGCCAGGTTTTCGTAATCGAGAATACCCAGCTCCTCAAACTTGGGCCGGATCTTGTCAGTTAACAGACCAATCCGCTTGAGGTTGGGGATAACCCGCTGGAACAGCAGGTTGCGGAACGTGGACATGACAAAGCCCTCGAGCACCTGCTTGCGGGCCTCCTCCACGTCCCAGCCGAAATGGCGGAACACATCGGTGGCCACCAGGCGCTCGCGACTGACCACGCAGGCCTCGTAGGCAAACAGGGCGCGCTCTTCGCGCTCCTCATCTGACAGGGTCTTGACGAACTCCTCCAGGTAATTGACGCCGAAGGTGACATGCCGCGCCTCGTCCCGGGTCACCAGGTACACCACATCCTTCAGTACCGGGTCAGGGGTGGTCTCGCGGGTGGTATTGAAGGCCGACAGGGCCAGGCCCTCGATCACAATCTGCATACCGATGAATTTCATATCCCAGCGCGGATCGGTGAGGATCTTGTCGATGATGCTCTTGAGGTAGGTATTGATGGGATACATCATGCCGATACGCTGCTGCAGGTATTTGTTGAACACCTCCACGTGGCGCGCCTCGTCAAAGGTCTGGGAGGCGGCGTACAGCTTCGCGTTGAGGGTGGGGGCACAGGAACACAGTTGCGAGGCCACCAGCAGGGCGCCCTGCTCCCCGTGCAGGAACTGGGACAGGCTCCAGGAGTTCATGTGCAGCCAGAATTCCTTGCGGGTTTTTTCATCCATCGCCAGGTAGGGCTCGTATTCGTGCAGGTTCATCATCTCCGGCTGAATGGCTTCGTCCGGCCAGGGGCGATCCCAGTCGATATCCATCTCCGGGTCCCAGTTGAGCTGCTTGCCCAGATCGTAAAGCTTCTTTATGCGGTCGTCCTGGATCTGGTAATCCCAGTTATAGGAGCCCGAGAGGGGGGTCTGGAATATCTCGGCGATATGGTCGACATCAGCGCTGGTGAGCAGGTCTTCCAGGTCCGGGTTCTCCTTGGGGTAGTCGGCGCCGGGAAATTGCTGGATCTTGCGGGGGGCACTGTCGGTCCATTCAACTTTCATGGGGATTACTCCACTTTTATACGTGTGGTAACAACTATGGGAGACGGCGACCAGGGCAACAAGGTAAAGTATTGTCAATTTATGGTCATTTGTGGCCAAATGAGGCATGGTAAAAACCACCACCCCAGCGCAGTACGTCCTGATCCTCATCGATATGGCAGAAAGTCGCGGCTGCGACCGGGAACAACTGCTGGCGGGGACCAGCCTGGCCAGGTCAGGCATCTCCAACATCGGCGCGCGGGTCAGTGACCGGGATTTCGCCATCCTGGTCGCCAACGCACTGCGCCTGACCGGTGATCCGGCACTGGGGCTGAGCCTGGGCCCGCGCCTGAACCTGAGCGCCCATGCGGTACTCGGCCAGGCGTTCATGACCTGTCGCGACCTGGGCCAGGTAATCGACCTGTTCCTCAAGTACTACCATCTGCTGGCGCCGGCTCTCCACCTGGACTACGAGGTCGTTGGGGAGCGCTGCGTGCTGACGCTGGTGAGCAGCCTGGCGGAAACCCCGCTGGACTTCGCCTACGAACTGATATCCGGCGCCATGCTCAATACCCTGCAGGGCCTGCTGAACCGCCATGACCTGCAACTGCACCTCGAAGTGCCCTACCCCGCACCGGCCCACGCCGACCGCTACTTCGAGGTTTTCGGCCCGGACGTACAGTTCAACTGCGTCGCCGGGCGCATCGCCTTTGACCGGGAATTGCTGCCCACCCCCCTGCCGTCCTCCAACCCGGCCCTGCGCAGCCTGTACGAGAATGAGTGTGCCAGGCTGCTGGCGGACCTGGAGGAAGAACCCTCGGTGGCGGAACAGACCCTGCGCCTGATGCGCAAACTGGAAGGCCAGTACCCGGATATGCCGCAGACCGCGAAAATGCTGAACCTCAGCCCCCGCACCTACCGCCGGCGGCTCGAGAGCGAACTGCATTCCTACCAGCAACTGCTGGACCAGGTGCGAGCCGAGCACGCGACCCGCTACCTGCAGAACACGCGCCTGCCCCTGTCCAGCATCGCCTACCTGATCGGCTTCAACGACGCTTCCAACTTCCGCCGGGCCTACCTCAAGTGGACCGGACGCTCGCCCTCGGAGGTACGCCATGGCAGCGGCTAGAGCATTGTCGGTCTATCTGGGACGGGAAGCGGCCCGGCGGATCGGTGCCCAGGGCTGGTCGCCGGACCTGTTCAGCCTTTTGCTGGGTGCATCAGGAGGCCCCAAGTGGTTTGTGCTGGGTCAGCTGGACAGGGTGCTGTTTGGCGACTTCCTGCGCGGCGGCGAACAAGTCCTGTCCGCGCTGGGCTCCTCCATCGGCTCCTGGCGCCACGCCTGCCTCGCCATGCCCGACCCGGTGGCGGCGATAGACAGGCTTGAAGCCGCCTACCTCAACCAGCACTACGCCACCAAACCCACCGCGGCCGAGGTGAGCGGGGTGAGCCTGGAAATACTGCGCCAGGTGCTGGGGGAGGACGGCCCGGGGGCCCTGGTCAATCACCCGCGCATCCAAACCCACATTGTCACCGCCCGCGGCCGCGGGCCCGCGGCGGCATCCTCGAAGGCACTGCTGGCCACCGGTATGGGCGCGGCCGCGCTGGGCAATGCCGTCAGCCGGCGCCTGCTCAATCACCATTTCCAGCGGGTGGTATTCCACTCCCGGGCGCAACCGGGCCCGGGCCTGGCGCTGGAGGACTTCGACACCGCTTACTGCCGCCTGCGGGAGGACAATGTGCGTGCGGCACTGCACGCCAGCGGCGCAATTCCCTTCGTCCTGACCGGCGAGCGCGACATCGCCGGCGCCCCTCCCGGCCAGTACTGGGACGGCGGCATCATCGACTACCACTTCGATCTGGGACAGTACCGGGGGGAAGGCCTGATTCTTTATCCGCATTTCAGTGCCAGTGTCACACCGGGCTGGTTCGACAAGTTCCTGCCCTGGCGCAAGGCGGCCATCGACGACATCGACAAGCTGGTCCTGCTGTGCCCCAGCGAAGCCTTCACCGCCGAGCTTCCATTTGGCAAGATCCCCGATCGATCGGATTTCAGCCGCCTGGCTCACGAGGAAAGGGTCAGGTATTGGGAACGGTGCATCGAACGCAGTAAGGCGCTGGCAGAAGAATTCGCCGAATTACTGCAGTGCAGCGACCCCCTGCGGGGAGCGACGCTGCTGGGATAAACCCTCAGCTCACGTGGGTGTCGAGGTAGCGCTGCACCTCGCTGCGCAGCACCGGCTCGAACATCGAAGCCAACAGGCCGAGCCTCACCGAAACATCGATAAGTCCATCGTGAAAGGACATCTGGCCGTTCACACCCGCGCCGGTAATTCGCACGGTATCTCCGTCCCAGCGCGAGCGCACACCGTGCTCCCGCTCAAGGCTGGAGGCCAGGCCCTGCGCGGCTTCGCGCACCTCCTCCTTGGACATGGTGTAGGGTTTGGTCAGCCTGAATCCGGCCATGGTTTTTCCTCTGTCAGATGACGAGAGTATAGATCAAGCTTGCCAGCGGTGACACCGGCGGCCACTGCCGCCATCACCGGCGGGGTACCCGCCGGCAAGGCGACCGGGCGAGGGCCTCATCGGGGCCGGATAAACTCCCCCGCATACCACTGGAGCATCGCAATTTTTTCGTCCAGGGGTCGGTCGGGTTCCATCTCGTAGACGTTGCGAAAGCCGATAATCACATCGGTTACCCCGATGTCCTCAAGCGCCTGGATACCCTCAGGGGTAAAGGCGTCCTGGCCGGTGGTGAATATCCTGAAGGGTTTGTCGGTAGTGCCGTACTCGTCCCGCAGCTGGTTGATGCGCTTGATGTAGGCGCCGAGCTGGGTCATGTCGGCGCCGGCACACATCCAGCCGTCGCCCACCCGGGCCGCGCGCTTGAGCGCGGGCTCGGCGTGGCCGCCAATCAGGATGGGGGTCGGGCGGGAAGGCACCGGGCACATTTTGTTGGCGGGCATGTGGTGGATGTCGCCGTCATAGCCAAAAAAGCCACCGGATTCGAGCCCCCGGAAAATCTCGATCTGTTCGTCCAGTCGCTGGCCGCGTTTTTCCCAGGGGACGTCGCATATCGCGAAATCCTCCTCCCAGGGGCTGATGCCCACGCCAAAGATGAAGCGGTTGCCGGACAGCACCTGGATACCCTGCACCTGCTTCGCCACTACCGGTACCTGGCGCACTGCCAGTTTGTAGACAAAAGTGGCAAATTCGATGGTCTCGGTCACCGCGGCCATGGCTGTCACGGCAATCAGGCTTTCGACAAAGGGCACGCTCTCGAGGAACTCGCGGCTCCCATCCTTATTGTAGGGATAGCTTGAACTGGCCTCCTGGGGATAACAGATGCTGTCCGGGACGCTTATACCATCGAAGCCGGCCGCTTCAGCAGCCCGGGCAAGGGGCAGGTAATGATCGGGCTCGCACATGCCCACCTGGTAACTGAATCTCATAAATGCTCTCCTGAAATATGACCGCTGCAAGCACTGGCGACGACCCGCCGGTACGGAACGAACAGCGACTACTCTACTTCGAAATCCTGCCGGTTGGTACGCGGGGCCGGGCGCAGCAGTTCAGCCATGCAGCCAGCGGGCCATTAATTGGCTTACAATAACGCCCCATGAAAGATATCGAAAACGACTGCGAGCATACCGCTGGCGACCTGGCCCGCCGATTCCTGTTCGAGGACGCGGATATTCGCGGCGAAAGTGTCAGCCTGCAGAGCAGCTACCGGGATATGCTCGCCATTCACCAGTATGCCCCCGGGGTCAGCCGACTGCTGGGTGAACTGCTGGCGGCGGCCGTCCTGCTCAGGAGCACCCTGAAATTCGAGGGCAAGCTGGTACTGCAGGCCCGCTCCCAGGGCCAGATTCCACTGCTCATGGCCGAGTGCAGCAGCGCTGGTGAACTGCGGGGCATCGCCCGGGGCGCCGATCTAGCCACCGCCAGCCACTTTGACCAGTTGCTGGGCCAGGGTTCCCTTACCATCACTATCGATCCGAAAGACGGCCAGCGCTACCAGGGAATAGTGCCCCTGGCGGGCGACTCCCTCGCCCACAGCCTCGATGCCTATTTTGCCCAGTCAGAGCAGTTGGGCACCCGCTTCTGGCTGGCGGCTGACGGGCAGCGAGCCGCTGGGCTGCTGCTGCAACAACTGCCGGCCCAGCTGACCCTGGAACCACTGGCCCGCGCGCAGCAGTGGGAGCACGCCTGCACCTTGGCCGCCACCATTGAAAGCGAAGAGCTGCTGGAACTGAGCGCAGAGGCGCTGCTATTTCGTCTCTACCACGATGACGCGGTGCGCCTGTTCACCCCGTCCCCGGTGCAATTTCGCTGCAGTTGCTCCCGGGAGCGCACCCTGAGAGCCCTCTCAGCCATCGACCCGGCGGAGCTGGATGACCTGCTGCAGGAACTGGGTTGCATCACCATGGACTGCGAATTTTGCAACCAGCAGTATATTTACCAGCGCGAGGACCTCGGGGACATACTGGGACAGGGGCCGGGGCAGATTCTGCACTGAGCGTTTCAAGCGATTCGCACGTTCGGCGACATTCGCCGAAGGTGTGCCCATTATATGTCGCAATAGTTTGCGATTCTGACATAATTGGCAACCCCGCAAAGACACTGCCACTAATTTGGAACGCCACTCGCGCCCGGGCAAGGGCTTGCGCATCCCATTACAGGACAAGTCATGACCCTAGAGACCGAGACTGCCCAGGAGTTTGAACACCTGACGGCGTCGCAACTGGTGGAAGAATCGATCAAGCGCGGAGAAGGCATTCTCACCGATAACGGCGCGCTGCTGGTCACCACCGGCAAGCGCACGGGCCGGTCCCCCGCAGACCGCTTTATCGTCCGCGAACCGAGCACTGCCGACAGTATCGACTGGGGGCCCGTCAACCGTCCCTTTGAGGGCGCCCGCTTTGATGAGCTGTGGGACCGGGTCGAGTCCTACCTGGAGACCCGCGACAGCTTTGTATCAGAGCTGCATGTGGGGGAGCACAGTGAACACTACCTCCCCGTGCGGATCACCACCGAGACCGCCTGGCAGGCGCTGTTCGGCCGCAACATGTTCATCCGCCCCAAAAGTTATAACAGCGGCCGCAAGCCCGAGTGGAACGTGCTCAATGTGGCCGGTTTCGTCTGCGAGCCAGAGCGGGACGGCACCAATTCAGACGGCGTGGTGATTATCAATTTTGCCCAGCGCAAGGTGTTGCTGGCGGGTATGCGCTACGCCGGCGAGATGAAAAAGGCGATGTTCTCGGTGCAGAACTTCCTGCTGCCGGAAAAGGACGTCATGCCCATGCACTGCAGCGCCAACGTCGGTGAAGCGGGCGATACCAGCCTGTTTTTCGGCCTCTCCGGCACCGGCAAGACAACCCTGTCCGCAGACCCGGATCGCTACCTGATTGGTGATGACGAGCACGGCTGGACCCGCGGCTCAGTGTTCAACCTGGAGGGCGGCTGCTACGCCAAGACGATTGACCTGAGCCAGGAGAACGAACCGGTCATCTGGGACGCCATCCGCTTCGGCGCCATTGTCGAGAACGTGGTGCTGGACGATGCCCGCCAGGCGAATTACAGCGACACCAGCATCACGGAAAACGGGCGCTGCTGCTACCCCCTGGACCACGTGAGCAAGCGCAGGCACACCAATGCCGGTGGCGAGCCGGCCTGCGTAATATTCCTGACCTGCGACGTGTCGGGAGTGCTGCCGCCGATAGCCATACTGTCCAAGGAAGCGGCGGCTTTTCATTTTCTCAGCGGCTATACCGCCAGGGTCGGCTCCACCGAGCTGGGCGCGGAGGCCGGTGTGCACCCGACCTTTTCCACCTGTTTTGGCGCGCCCTTCATGCCCCGACCCGCGGCGGATTACGCCGAGCTGCTGATGAAGCGGATCGATGATTTCGGCAGCCAGGTCTACCTCGTCAACACCGGCTGGACCGGCGGCTCCGGCGCCCCCGGGGGCACAGGCGCCCGCTTCCCCATCCCGGTTACCCGGGCTGTGGTGGCCGCGGCCCAGAGCGGCGCACTGCTGGACCTGCCGAGGCGACACCTGGATATCCTGAACCTCGATTTTCCGACTTCCATACCCGGCGTGGACCCGGCATACGTCGACCCCCGGGCCAGCTGGGGTGACGATGCGGCCTATGACGCCCAGGCTGCAGCACTGGCCGCACTGTTTCAGGAAAATATCGCCAGGTTTACTGTCCCGGCGGCGATAGTCACCGCGGGGCCCGGAGCCGCCTGAGCCATCAGCGTCCGGGCGGGTTCACCTGCCCGGACCAGAAAGCACCTGTCGCACGGCATAAATAGCCCGTTTTCTAGTATGTTTATTCTAATCAAACTCCGTATTCTGGCCTCGAATTGTTGCAGACACCCCTGCAACCACCCCATCGAGGAGTTGAATCATGGCCGAACAAGCAAAAGCAAAAGTCAGAACCGCGACCAAAGCCGCTGCCAAGCGCAAGCCGGTTGCCAAGCGCAAGCCCGCCACCAAGCGCAAGCCGGTTGCCAAGAAAGCCCGCAATGAATTCGCAGTGAAGGCGCAGGAAGCCAGCCGCAATGCTTTCCTGGCCGGCCTCGGCTTCTACGGCAAGGCATTTGACCAGGCCCAGGAGCAATACAAGAGCATTCAGGACCAGATGGAAGACCGTCGCAAGAAAGCTGACAAGCTTTACAAAGAGCTGGTCAAGCGCGGCCAGAAAGTTGAGAAAGACGCCCGGGTTGCCCTCAAGGACATCGAACTGCCCAAGCTCGAGCTGGACAGCCTGACTGACCGCAAGAAGCTGGACAAGCAGCTGAAGAAGGTCAAGTCGCGCTTTGCCGAGCTCAAAGACACTGTCGGCCTGAAGTCCGCCGCGTAAGAATCCTGTCCAGGATCACTTATCCCCGCACAGGGGAACTTTTGGGGCCACATTGTGGCCCCTTTTTTTTGTCCGGTAATCTGGTTTAATGGTCGGCCCTGCATGGATATCACTGACTGCGGGCATCCTGAGGACCAACAGCATGAGCGACGAAAAGAATAAGGTAGCGGACAAGGCCAGTGAGATAGCAAAAAATATCTGGCTCGCCGGTGTCGGCGCCTACGGCAAGGCCGTGGACGAGGCCCAGGGACGGCTGGAACGGGCGATGGAACCCCCCAAGCTGTTTCGCGACCTGGTCAAGGCCGGCAGCGCCCTCGAAGAGGATGCTCGCAGCGCGCTGGAAGCCAGCGCCGCGGCCAAGAGCTCGGTGGAGCAGCGCATCAACCGCGTGCGGGAGAATTTCCATATGCAGCGCCCGGCGCGGATAGAGGATATCGCGGCCCTGCAGAAAAAGGTCGACTCCCTCAGTCGCAAGGTCGATAAGCTGGCAAAAGCCCTGGCGGAACAGGGCCTGGGTGACAAATCCCCGACCAGGGGAGCGGCGGCGAAGCGCAAGGCTGTGAAGGCAAAGACAGCAGCGAAAACGCCCCGTAAGAAGACGGCAGCCGGGCGGCGCAAAAGCACCTGATAAACACGCGGCATGAAAACGAGGGACCGTATTCTCGAAACCAGCCTGGCGCTTTTCAATGGGGAGGGCGAGGCCCACACCACGACGATCGATATTGCCAATGAGATGGACATCAGCCCAGGCAATCTCTACTACCACTTCAAGGGCAAGGACCAGATAATCGCCGAACTGTTCCAGCAATACGAACTGGCACTGGGCAGCACCCTGACAGCGCCACTGGAACAACCGCTGAGTTCCGAAAAAGGCCAGGTTGAAAATAACTGGTACTACCTCTACGTGGTTCTGGAGGAGATGTACCAGTATCGCTTCCTGTATTACAACCTGGATGACATCCTGCAACGCTACCCGGATATCCGAAAGAGCTTCAAGCGGCTCATCCAGCTCAAGCGGGCCGCCCTGTTTGCGATCTGCCAGAGCCTGCTGCAGCAGGAGATCATTGCCGCTCGCGACCAGCAGTTACTGGGGCTGGTGGACAACATGACCCTCACCCTCACCTTCTGGTTCAATTACGACCAGTTGCTGCACGATGACAGGGCCCCGGAGATCACCATCCACCAGGGAGTCCTGCAGCTGCTGACCATGGTGGCTCCCTACCTCGGAGACAACGAACTCAGTTTCTACCGGGATTGCGAAAGTATCTATACCAGCTTGCTGCAACAGGCGGAGGAAGCTGGCATTACTTAGGTCCCAGCAGGATAACGTCGGCGCCGATAATCTCCAGCCCCGCACCCTGGCGCCGGGCCCACCACTGCCAGCTCAGCTCGCTGAAAAAGCACACGTGGGTGGGGTCGTTCTTGTAGTGCCAGCCCGCAAAGGCCGACTGGTCACGGACCAGCTTGGTCATCAGTCCCAGCCAGCCCCCCGGCTTCAGCTGTGTCCAGAGGCGCGCGAGCTCGGCGCCCGGGCGGTGCAGGTGTTCGACCACCTCGGTGGCACAGATGAAGTCATAGGAATCGCCCAGCACGCCCGGATCAGGCAGGTAGAAACTGTCATACAGCGCCACCGTGTATCCCGCCTCCCGCAACATGCAGGCCAGGGCCGGGGCGGGGCCGCAGCCGAAGTCGAGACCACGGGCACCCGGGGCCAGTCGCGCCGCCAGCGGCAGCGCCAGCCTGGATAAAAATGTGCGGTAGCCGCTGTCATCCACCCGGTTGCGGTGCAGGTCATACTCCGCCCGTTCAGCGTCCCGGGACAGGTAATACGCCGCTGGCACGAACACCAGTGCGCATTCGCGGCAGCGCAGGTAGGGGCGCCGTCGGTCCTGGTGAAATGGCACGGTTTCGCCCCCGGCGCACAGGGGACAGTGCATCGCCTCGCTCATCTGCTATTATTCTCCGTCACGTCACCCCACCATCCGTTCAACCAGGAGCGTAACATGACCATCAAGACCGGCGACAAGATCCCCAAGAGCACCCTCAAAACCATGGGCGAAAAAGGCCCTACCGATATCAGCACCGATGAGATTTTTGCCGGCAAGAAAGTCTTGCTGTTTGCCGTTCCCGGCGCCTTCACCCCCGGCTGCAGTGTCACTCACCTGCCCGGCTACGTGGTCAATGCCGACAAGATCAAGGCCAGCGGGGTCGACACCATTGCCTGTATGTCCGTAAACGACGCCTTTGTTATGGGTGCCTGGGGCAAAGCCCAGAACGCGGAAGAATTGCTGATGCTGGCCGACGGCAATGGTGATTTTACCGCCGCACTCGGCCTGGAACTGGACGGCAGGGGCTTTGGCCTCGGCACACGCAGCCAGCGCTTCGCGATGATTGTCGAGGACGGTACCGTCACTCACCTGAATGTGGAGCCCGGCGCCGGGGTGGACGTCAGTTCTGCCGAGACCATGATGGGCCTGCTGTAACACGGTGCGCCGGTCCCGCCCGGCGGCAGCGTCGGGCAAGGGCCGCAAAGGTCAGGCAAAAGTCAGGTAGCAGACGCTACTGATAATCACGGCGCCCAGCAGGTTGAGCCAGATACCCTCCCGGGCCATGCGCGCAGTCGTAATAAGGCCGCTGCCGAACACCACCGAATTGGGAGCCGTGGCAACCGGCAGCATAAAGGCACAGCTGGCGCTCATGGCCGCAGGCACCATTATCAGCTCCGGCTTGATGCCCGCGGCGAGGGCCGCTGCTGCCAGCACCGGCATCAGCAGGGTGGTGCTGGCCGTGTTGGATGTGGTCTCGGTCATCAGGCTGACCGCCAGGCAAATTATCAGGATCAGGGCGAAAACCGGTATGTCGGTCATACCCGACAACCACTGGCCCATCAGCTCGCTCAACCCGGAATTGACGAACCCGCGGGCGAGGCAGATACCCCCCGAAAACAGCAGCAGCACCCCCCAGGGAATGGTGCTGGCCCGCTCCCAGGTCAACAGCCGCTCCCCCTTGCCATCGGGCACCAGGAACATCACCACCACAGCCAACAGGGCCACAGAGGCATCGTTGGCCTCGGGCAGACCCAGCCAGGAAGACCAGCCGCCAAAGGGCTCGCCCCGGGTGATCCATGCCAGGGCAGTCAGGGCGAATACAGACATCACCCGCCGTTCTTCTGTCCGCCAGCGGCCGACCTCGGGCAGTTCCACCGCGATGGCCCCGCGCAGGTTGCGGGTGAGCACGAAAGCCATCGCCGGCACCATCAGGACAACAACCGGCAATGCCCAGCCCATCCACTGGGTAAAACTGATCGTCTGGCCGGTCGCCTGTTCGTACACCTGCATAAAGATCAGGTTGGGGGGGGTGCCGATGGGGGTGCCCAGCCCGCCGACGCTGGCTGCGTAGGCGACCCCCAGCAACAGCGGCGCAGACAGCTCCTTGCGGTGTTCGCTGGCATCGAGCACGGCGAGCACCACGGGCAGCAGCATCAGGGTGGTCGCGGTATTGGAGATCCACATACTCAGCACCGCAGAGGCCGCCATGAAGCCCAGCACCAGGCGTCGCCCGCTGCTGGCACCAAACAGGCGCACCATGCCCAGGGCAATGCGGCGATGGGCGCCGGAGTGTTCCATCGCCTTGGACAGCAGAAAACCGCCCAGCAGCAGCAGGATCAGGGGCGAGCCGTAGGCCTGCCCCACCTCCGCCGGGGTCAGTACACCCAACAGAGGCAGCAGCGCCAGTGGCAGCAGCGACGTGACCGGGATGGGAACAGGCTCGAACACCCACCACAATACGCACAAAACGGCGATAAACCCCACAATCGCGGTATCGCTGCCGTAACCTGCGGCGGACAGGCTGGCAGCTGCCACAGCCGCCGCCACTGGCCCCGCCCAAAGGGCTACGTCACGCACTGCCGGCATTTTTTGGGTCCCCTTCCTGTTGTCGACCGCCTGAATTCCGGCAAAGTCCGTTATGGGTATATCCTGTCCCAGCCATCCGATGGTGTAAACCCCGGCGCGAGGGCATTCCCCTGCGCACTAGAGTCCGCCGGGCCGAAGGATTACACTGCCCCCCACTATGCAGACTCTCCCCTCCACACTGATAGACCGTTTTGCGCGCCGCGTGGACTATGTCCGCCTGTCGGTCACGGACCGCTGTGATTTTCGCTGCGTGTACTGCATGACCGAGAAAATGACCTTCGTACCCAAACCGCAGGTGTTGACCCTGGAGGAACACTTCCAGGTGGCCCAGGCCTTCACCGAGCTGGGGGTCGGCAAAATCCGCCTGACCGGCGGTGAACCGCTCATTCGCAACGACATACTGACCCTGGTAAAACGCCTGGGCCAGCTGCCGGGCCTGGACCAGCTTGTTCTCACCACCAACGGTTCCCAATTGCAGCGTATGGCGCGACAACTGCGGGACTACGGTGTCAGGCGCATTAATATCAGCCTGGACAGCCTGCAACCCCGTCGCTTTCGCCAGCTCACCCGCCACGGCAACCTCGACCAGGTGCTGGCCGGAATCGAAGCCGCCATCGCCTGCGGCTTCGAGCAGATCAAGCTCAACGCGGTGATTCTCAAAGGGCGCAACGAGGACGAGGTACTGGACCTGGTGGATTACGCCTACCGTCGCGGTATCGATATTGCCTTCATCGAGGAGATGCCGCTGGGTAATATCGTGGAGCACGACCGCAAGCTGAGCTTCTGCAGCAGCGCAGAATTGCGCACCCTCATCGGTCGGCGTTACAGCATGCACTCCCTGGGTGACCCCACCGGCAGCGATGGCCCCGCCCGCTATTACAGCCTGCCCGGCAGCACCACCCGTGTCGGCTTCATCTCGCCCCACAGCGACAACTTCTGCCACCTGTGCAACCGTGTCCGGGTGACGGCGGAGGGTCGCCTGCTGCTGTGCCTGGGCAATGAGCATTCGGTAGACCTGCGCGCGGTATTGCGCCACCCAGGCTTCACCCCCCGGGCCCTCAGGGAAGCCATCGTCGGGGCCATGTCACTCAAGCCCGAGCGCCATCATTTTGACGACAGCAGTGAGCCGCAAATCGTCCGCTTCATGAATGCCACCGGCGGTTAGGCCGCGATACCCCGGCTAACCGGGGCAGGCTCTAACATGTACAATGGCCTGCTGTAACAAGAGGTAACCCGGTGCAAATTGATAACTTCCCCCAGCTGGCCTCGATCCAGGCGATCGAACAGGGCTTCGAGTCTTTCGGCTATATCTGCAGCCCAAAGATCGCGACCGCCGTTTTCCTGGCATTCCAGTTACGCAAACCGATTCTGGTGGAAGGGCCACCGGGGGTGGGCAAGACCGAGCTGGCAAAAACCACCGCCATGCTGCTCGACCTCCCGCTGATTCGCCTGCAGTGTTACGAGGGGCTGGACGAGGCCAAGGCCCTGTACGAATGGAAGTACGGCAAGCAACTGCTGTACACCCAGGTGTTGAAGGAAAAACTCGGGGACCTGCTCAAGGGGGCCAAGGGCCTGGCCGAATCGGTTGAACGGCTGCACCAGTTCGGCGATATTTTCTACTCCGAGGACTTCCTCGAACCGAGGCCGCTGCTCAAGGCCATGCAGCAGGAGCGCGGCGCCATACTGTTGATAGATGAGATCGATAAATCGGATTACGAGTTCGAGTCGTTGTTGCTGGAGATCCTGTCTGACTACCAGATATCCATTCCCGAGATCGGCACCATCAAGGCCCGCACCTCGCCCATGGTCTTCCTCACCAGTAACAACACCCGGGATATCTCCGACGCCCTCAAGCGGCGCTGCCTGCATCTGTATATTCCGTTCCCCTCGGTGGAACTGGAAGAGCGCATCGTGCGCAGCCGGGTGCCTGACGTGGATGCGCAACTGCGCCACCAACTGGTGGAGTTCGTGCACTCCCTGCGCCAGCTCGACCTGAAAAAATCACCCGCCATATCCGAGACCATCGACTGGGCCCGCAGCCTGCTGCTGCTTCACGCGGGCCAGCTCGATGAGGAGCTGGTGAGAAGCACAATGAATGTCCTGCTCAAATACGAGGACGACATCGAGGCCGCCGATGCCGAACTGCGCGCCCTGTTGAGCCATAACTGACGGGCGAGCCGGGCATGCAATCAAACCTCGTCAGCTTCATCCAGGTTCTGCGCACCCACGATGTCCGGGTATCGCCGGCAGAAACACTGGATGCGATGGCGGTGGCGACGACGCTCGGCTACTCGGATCGCAGCCTCCTGCGCGACGGGCTGGCGATGACGCTGGCCAAGACACCGGACGAGGAGGCCATTTTCCTCACCTGCTTCGACCGTTACTTTGACCAGCGCCTGGCGAACTTTTCCCGGCCCGGGTCGGGCATCGACGAGGATCCCGACAGCGCAGCCGCGCCGGGGGAGCCTCCCCCGGGGGCGGAAGGCCAGGGCGCCGGAACAGGCGAGGTATCGGCGCTGAGCGCCGCCGCGGCGGATAACGCCAGCGTGGCGGCATTACTCGAGTCGCCCTTGATGCAAAGCCTGGTAGGCAACGACCGCAACGAGCTGACGGTCGCCATCGGCCGCGCCGCGGAACGGGTCGGACTGCGGCAAATGCAACTGTTCACGCAAAAAGGCCAGTTTACCCGCAAAATACTCGATGAAATGGGGGAGGAGCAGCTGCGCGGCGCGGTGATCGAGCTGGAGCGGCTGGGGGACCCCGCTCTCGTCGAGCTGCAGCGCTACCGGGACATTTTGCGCGAGGAGGTTCGCGCCCACGTCGAGCGTGAATACCTGCTGCACGCCGAGGGTAAAACCCGCCAGTTCATGGACGAGGTGTTGAGCAAAACCCGCCTCAACAACATCGAGCATATGTACCTGCACAAGGTACACGAACTGGTGCGCAAGATGGCGAAGAAACTTGCGAGCAGGCACTCCCGCAAGCGCCGGCAAATCAAGCGCGGCCAGTTGAACATGGGCAAGACCATCCGCAGGGGCATCGCCAATGATGGCGTGCTGTTCAATACCTACTGGCGCCAGGTCCGCAAGGAAAAGCCACAGATACTCGCGGTATGCGATGTCAGCGGTTCGGTCGCCGCCTACGCCAAGTTTCTCCTGCTATTTCTGTACAGCCTGCAGGACGTATTGCCCAAGGTGCGCAGCTTCGCGTTCTCCAGCCACCTGGGGGAGGTCAGCGCATTTTTTGACGATTACCCGGTGGAGAAGGCTATCGACCTGGTGAACCGCAAGTACGGCGGCGCCACGGACTACGGCAGCAGCCTGCAGGATTTCGCCAGGCTCGCGCTGGACGACATCAACAGCAACACCACCGTCATCATCCTGGGTGATGCACGCAACAACAACGGCGATCCCAGGCTGGATATCATGCAGGGTATCTACCAGCGCGCCAAACAGGTCATCTGGTTGAACCCCGAATCCCGCCGGGCCTGGGGCAGCGGCGACTCGGAGATGCAGCGCTACCAGAGCGCCTGTCATTTTAGCGCTGAATGCAATAACCTTAAGCAACTTGAGCGTATCGTCGACCAACTCCTGAAAAGCACCAGCTAGGTCCTCCCATGACTTATATCTGCAAAGACTGCAGCTACCGCGGAACTAAAAGTGGTCAGGACGGCAGCTGCCCGGCCTGCGGGTCCTTCAACCTTGGCGGGGTATCCACGCAGAAGGTGGCGGCGCCAAAGAGCGGTAAGCTGCGGCTGGCCCTGCTGGTCGGACTTTGGGTTTACCTGATCGGCCTGATCATCTGGAAACTGAACAACTGAAACTGACAGCCGCACATTTCCCCCTGCCCTGTTCACTGCATGAGTCGGTGATACATCGCTATATCGCAGAGGTACCGAGCGCGCCAAGCGTGCAATCAATGGGGTTGGGTGAACTGATTGGTTACCTGCGCAGCGCCGACCATCTCGAGTCTGGCCCACTGGATTCGGTCCAGGCCCAGACCGAGGCCATCGGCGATCCCGCCGTGCCAGCCGGAGAAAACGCTGCGGTACTCAAGTGGCTGGGGGCCGCTTTCGATCGCTGGGAAACAGCTTTCCCCCTGGAAGAGCCCCTGCGTTCGGAGCTGCGGCGTCTCAAGCCTCTCGCCGCAAAACTGGCGATCACCGACCCGGACTTTCTGGTAGCCGGTCGTCACCCCTTGCACCAGATGCTGGATACGCTGCAACTCGCAGCAGTGGGCTGGCAGGCGAGGCTGGGGCGGGTGGGCGAACCTTTGCGCAAGCAGCTCTCTGGCGCGGTTGAGGAGGTGGTTGCCTGCTTTGATGCAGAGGATTCCGATCTCGCGGCTGTGTGCGCCAGGGTGATTACGGCTGGCGAGCGGGAACTGGCGCGCGCGGGCAGAATGGCGCAGCGCACCATCGAAACCGAACAGGGCAAAGCCAGGACCGCCGAGGCGAAGTGGGTCGCAGCCGGCATGATCAACGCCGGGCTGGAGCAATTCAAGGTCCCACCTGGCATAGGCGAATTTCTCAAGGGCCACTGGTACGACAGTGCCCAACTAGTGCTGCTGAAGTTTGGGGCGGAGTCAGAACAGTGGGCTCACATGAGCGAAACAACCAGAACCCTGCTGAATTCCCTCCAGCCGATCGATGACGAGGATGCGCCCGAGAGGCGTCAGCAGCTGTTTGAGACCGTACGCCGACTGCCCAGGGAGCTGAAGCGCTGGCTGCTGAGCGTGCAGCATCAGAGCGAGACAGTCGAGCAAACTACAGGCACGGTAGAGTTTGCTCTCATGCAGGTGCTGCGCAAGCAGCCCCTTGATATGGATCTGGCGGATCCGGTCCCGGTCGCGGCACAGGAAACGATCGATACTGCCAACGACGCCCTGGACTCGATCGAGACGGGCCAGTGGTTCTGTGTGGAAAAAGATGAGGGTAAACCGCTGCGGGTACAGCTGGTATCGCGCACAGTCGGCGCCGGAGGGTTGCTCTTCGCCAACCTGGCGGGTATCCGGGTGTTCCAGCAAAGTTTCGAGGAGTTCGCCGGGCTGCTTGAGTGCGGCAAGGTATCGAAACTCGACAGCGGCGCGAGTTTCAGCCGGTCGCTGGCCTGTGCGGCGGGCATAGAGAGCGTGACCGAACTTGATACCATGCTGGACTCCGCGGCGGTCCAAACCAGGCAGGCGGAGAAGGAACAACGGCGCCTGCAAACCGAGGAAGCCGCCGGGCGGAATACCGAACAGGAACGAAACCTGGAGGAAATTGAGGAGCTGGAGCGCGAGCAGCGCGAAGCCGAGGAACTCCAGAGGGAATGGGACGAGGCGCTGCGACGGAAGCGAGAGCAGGAGGCTCCGCAGGCACCCGTCGCAAGAGCCACACCGGCAACTGCGGCGGGCCAGGCAGCTGACAGCGCTCGCGACGCGGTAGTGAAGCCTGAACTCAATCTCCTCATGGGTACCTGGTTGGGTTTTCATGACGGCGACACCCCCCTCCTGGCGAAACTCGCGGTGCACGACCGGGCGCAAAATACCTATATCTTCGTAAACCGCAGTGGCATCAGGATGCGACAGCTCAATAGCCAGGAGCTGCTGGCACTGATGGAAAGCGGGATGGTTGACGTAATGGAAACCAGGTCGAGCTTCAGAGACGAAATAAGCAGGGCGAAGCAGCAATCCGATAACTAGGCGTTTCGGGAAGAGGATATACAGCCATGCCAGAAGAACAGCGCAGACATTTGCGACTTCCCGTGGAGAACAAGGTATTTATTGAGCTGGTATCACCCGGGGTCGGCAACGCCACGGCGGGCAAGGTCGCCGTCTGCAAAACACTGGACGTGTCCCGGGGCGGCCTGCGCGTCAGCCTGGAGCATGAACTGGTGGTCGGGGCGATTCTGCAAATAGGCGTCGAACTGCCGCAGACGGACGACACGCTGTACCTTGCCGGTGAGGTCAGGTGGTGCCTGGCGAACCAGCCGCCTGAAACGGGATGGTCAGCCGGGTTCGCGCTCCTCAACGCCGGCGGCTCCGATATAGACAGCTGGACCTCGCTGCTGGTCGAGATGGAGTACTGAGCGCGCCCCTATGGGTTCAGGAAGCTGGTGCCATTGTCCTCATCAAGGTCCGCCAGGCTCAGGCCACCGAGGTCGCCGCCGCTTTTGCCGACCCCGGCCGAACCACTCTCCTTGGCGAATTTGATCTTGAGCCGGACGTTATTGGCCGAGTCGGAATTGCGCACCGCCTCCTCTTCCGAGATGAGCCCCTCCTGGTAGAGCTCGAACAGCGCAGTATCAAAAGTCTTCATGCCGATATTCTCGGACTTGCGCATCACCTCCTTCACCCCGTCGATTTCACCCCGCAGGATGAGATCGGCGATAAGCGGTGTGCCCAGCAACACCTCGATGGCGGCACAGCGCTTGCCGTCCACGGTGGGAATCAGCCGCTGTGACACGAAGGCCTGGATATTCAGGGACAGGTCCATCAGCAGTTGCTGGCGGCGCTCCTCGGGGAAAAAGTTGATGATCCGGTCCAGCGCCTGGTTGGCGTTGTTGGCGTGCAGCGTCGAGATGCACAGGTGGCCGGTCTCGGCAAAGGCTATGGCGTGCTCCATGGTTTCCCGGTCGCGAATCTCTCCAATGAGGATCACATCGGGCGCCTGGCGCAGGGTATTTTTCAGGGCGTTGTGCCAGCTGCGGGTATCCACCCCCACCTCGCGCTGGTTGACGATGGACTTCTTGTGGTTATGCACGTATTCGACCGGGTCCTCGATAGTTACGATATGGCCGCTGCTGTTACTGTTGCGATAGTCGATCAGCGCCGCCAGCGAGGTGGACTTACCCGAGCCGGTTGCACCCACAAACAACACCAGGCCGCGCTTGCGCATCATCACGTCCGTGAGAATGGGCGGCAGGCGCAGTGACTGCCAGCTGGGGATCTCAGCGACGATGTTCCGGGCCACAATGCCCACCTCGTTGCGCTGCACAAAAATATTGACCCGGAACCGGCCGTAACCCGAAATAGAGGTCGCCAGGTTCATCTCCAGCTCCTGTTCGAATTCAGCCTGCTGGGTGGTGTCCATGATCTCGTAGGCTATTTCCTTGATCTCACCCGGCTGCATGATCTCGCTGGCAATCGGCTTGAGCTGGCCCTGGAACTTGGCACAGGGTGGCGCGCCCGTACTCAGGTAGAGGTCGGACCCGCCCTCAGTCGCCAGGATTTTCAACCATTCGGTAATTCTCAAAACACGTCCCCCGGTGTTTGCAGTGCGTTATTGCACACTGCGTTTATGCTCATGCCAGATCGGTTTCCATGGCGCAGGCGCAGCTGACTGCCAGCTGCCCCGCCAGCCTGTTCGCCACGCCCCGGCTACTTTAGCATCTTGTCGCCGGGGGACAAATGCCCGTGTGCACTTAACTCGTTCGACCCTGGTCCAGGCGCCTGGAAAATAGCCCCGGGCGAGGCGGTAGCCAGCTGCCATCCGCGGCAATATACTCCGGAAGTGTATTGCCACAGCAGATTGAACTGATGGAAAATGAACGTCCTACCCCGCTGATCCAGGATACCGAGGCCACCCGCAAAAAACTCGAATCCTGGCTGTCCAGTCAGCGCGGGCACCCGGTGCACATTCCCGCGCTGACCATCCCCGAGTCCAGCGGCATGTCGAACGTCACCCTGCTGTTTGACGTTCACTGGCAAGAGGACGGTAAAGCCTGCAGCGAAGCCTGCGTCGGGCGCCTGCAGCCTGATGTGGAGCGCACGGTTTTCCCCGCCTACGACCTGGGCCTGCAGTACGAGGTGATGGCCAGTATCGGTCGCAACAGCGACATACCCGTACCCGAGCTGCGCGGTCTGGAGCTGGACCGGTCACTGCTGGGTGTTCAGTTCTACATCATGAAGCGCACACCCGGCAGGATTCCACCGGATATGCCCCCCTATAATATGGACGGCTGGATGGTGCACGATGCCAGCGAATCCCAGCGGGCGACCATGTGGCGCGCCGCGGTAGATACGATGGGGCGACTGCACGGCCTGGATTACCGGACCCTGGGCTTCGCGCACCTCGAGTCACCCGACAGCACACCTCTGCAGCAGCAGCTGGCGTACTGGCAGGCTTACCTCGACTGGGCACTGGAGGGCGAGGGGCACGCCATCTGCCAGACCGCCCTGGACTGGCTGGGGGCCAACCAGCCGGGGGACGAACCCACGGTACTGTGCTGGGGGGATTCGCGCCTGGGCAATATCATTTTCAGGGAGTCCCTCGACGGGATAGCCGCCGTGCTGGACTGGGAAATGGCGGTGCTTGGGAACCCGGTCCAGGACCTGGCCTGGTTCAACTACCTCGACGCCACGTTCTCGGAGGGTCTGGGTATCCCCAGGCTGGCGGGGCTGCCCGGCTACGATGAGACCGTGGAACAGTGGGAGCGGGCCACGGGTTTTGCGGCTCGCGATTACAACTACTACCTCATCTTTGCCGGGATGCGCTATGCCCTGCTGCTGTCCCGGATCATGCTCGCAACCGGCCAGGCCGGGCAAGTACAGGAAAACTTTGCCTGCCAACTGTTGCAAAAATACATGCAGCGGCTCACCTGACGGGGGTCGCCGGCCCGGGCCGCCCGCGCCTGTACTCTGCCCCTGGGTATATATACACTTGGCGGCCGCTGTCCAGGGGCAGCCAACGGGGACGACCCATACCAGCCCGGGTCTGCCCGCAAACGGGCCGCGCCACCGCCCATGAGCAAAGGAGTTTTACTTGGCCTCCCACCTAGACAAGCAACTGCAGCAATTGGCAGACCCGGACTCCCAGGCCATGCTCAGGGCCATCAGCCGGGGTATCGAAAAGGAAAGCCTGCGGATCACCCCCGAGGGCAAACTGGCCCAGACCCCGCACCCCGCCGGCCTCGGCTCAGCCCTGACCCACGCCTCCATCACCACCGACTATTCCGAGGCGCTGCTGGAGTTCATCACGCCGGTGAGCGAGGATATCGAGCAGAGCCTGCAGACCCTGGAGGATATTCACAGCTTCGCCTACGGCGAGCTGGGCGACGATATGCTGTGGAGCGCCAGCATGCCCTGCATCATGACCGGCGACGACGGCATTCCCGTGGCCCGGTATGGCAGCTCCAACGTGGCGCGCATGAAAACCGTGTACCGGCTTGGGCTGGGGCACAGGTATGGCCGCCTGATGCAGGCGATAGCCGGCATCCATTACAACTTTTCCATGCCCCAGGCTTACTGGGAACGGGCCTGGCAACAAGCGGGCAGCCCGGGCGAGCTTACCGATTACATCAGTAGCCGCTATCTCGACCTCATTCGCAACTTCCGCCGCCATTCCTGGCTGCTGATTTACCTGTTTGGCGCCTCGCCGGCGATCTGCGCCAGTTTTCTGCGAGGTCGAGAAAACCCCGGACTGGTACCCTTTGACGAACAGGGCCGCAGTCTCCACCTGCCCTATGGTACTGCCCTGCGAATGGGCGACCTGGGCTACAACAGCGCCGCCCAGAAGAGCCTCAATGTCTGCTACAACTGTCTCGATGCGTACGTGGAAACCCTGCGCTGTGCGATCCTGAGCCCGCACCCGGACTACCGCAATATTCCCCGGGGCCAGAACGGGGACTACCAGCAGTTGAGTGACAGCCTGCTGCAGATTGAGAACGAGTTTTACAGCCCCATCCGTCCCAAACGGGTAACCCGGCCGGGTGAAACGCCCCTGACCGCGCTGCATGGTCGCGGTATCGAGTATGTCGAGGTGCGCTGCATCGATGTCAGCCCGTTTTCACCGGTGGGGATCGACGCGGGGCAGATGCGCTTCCTGGACACTTTCCTGCTGTACTGCCTGCTGGAGGAAAGTCCACCTTGCAACGATGCCGAACAGGCCGCCCAGGCCGCGAATCTCGAGGCTGTCGTCAATCGCGGCCGGATGCCCGGCCTGCTGTTGCAAACTGCCGATGGCGAACGAGCCATGACCGACTGCGCCAGCGACCTTTTTGACGCGCTTACAGGGATTGCCGGCCTGCTGGACACGGCCACCGGCTCGACCCTGTACAGCGCCGCAACCAGACAGCAGGCGGCCGCAGTGGCTGATCCGGAGCTGACGCCCTCGGCCCGGGTACTGCGGGAAATGCGCGACACGGAGCTGCCTTTTTTTCGCCTGACGATGGACTACAGCCAGCAATGGGCGCGCCATTTCCGCACGCGCAAGCTCAGTCCAGAGCAACAAGCCGCCTTTGAGCGTGAAACCCGCAGGTCGATCGAGGCACAGCGCGAGATCGAGCGGGGCGACGAGCTCAGTTTCGAGCAGTACCTGGACAACTATTTTGCCCAGTACCGCGCCCTGTAGTTCCGGTCCCCGGGTTTCTGCCCCCGGGCCAACCGACCTGCCAGGGCGCCGGGGGAAATGAATTTCCTGGCCCACTTCCACCTTGCCTGGCCCGACGGGGGACTGCTGGCCGGGGGACTGGAGGGAGATTATTACAAGGGCCCGCTGCGCGGCGAGCTGCCCCTGGCCATCGAGCGGGGTGTGCGCCTGCACCGCGCCATAGACGCCTTTACCGACAGCCACCCCGTGGTCGCCGGGATCCGCCGGGACTTTCCGCCGCAGTTGCGCCGCTACGCGGGAATTCTTATAGACCTGAGTTTCGACCACTTCCTCAGCAAGTACTGGTCACACTACAGCGAACTTCCGCTGGAGACATTCAATGCCCGGGTGTATCGCAGCCTGCTGGACCAGGAGAGTGCCCTGAGCAGCGGTTCCCGCCGGATGCTGGCGCGGATGGTGGAACACGATATCCTCGGCCTGTACCTGGACTGGGAGACGGTACCTGCCAGCGCCGGACGCATCGGCGAGCGCTTTCGCCGCGGCAACCCCCTGAGCGATGTGAGCCGACAGCTCACACCGGCCAGGGATATGCTGGAGCGAGCCTTCCTGGCTTTCTATCCCGAGCTACAGATGTTCAGTGCCCGGACGCAAGAGGCTCTGGGCGTAAGCGGTAAGGGGTATTGCCCGACCAATATTGCACTCGGGGGAAAAAGACCCTAACGTAGCCATCCCACCGGGCCCGCCCGGGACAAAAAGGAACACCGGAACAATGCTTCGAACCCTCTCGCCGCGACTGGTATTTGCCGGCCTGGCCCTTGCCGCCGTGTTCGCCATGGTGTTTGCCCGCGTCTACCTGGAAGAAGTCCTGGGCCTCGCGCCCTGCCCACTGTGCATGACCCAGCGGGTATTCGTGGTGCTGTGGGGCGGCATCGCCCTGCTGGCCGCCCTGCACAACCCTGCGACCACGGGCCGGCGGGTATACGCGGCACTGTGTTCACTGGCCGCTGTCGCCGGTGGCGCGGTGGCGGTGCGCCATGTCTGGCTACAACACCTGCCACCGGACCAGGTGCCCGCCTGCGGCCCCAGCCTCGAGTACATGCTCGATACACTGCCCTTCAGCGAGACCCTCAGCCTGGTATTGATGGGCGATGGCAACTGTGCTGAAACCCATTGGACATTCCTGGGCCTGAGCATTCCCGAGCAGACCCTGATCATGGCCGCGGTGGTTACCGTGGTATGCCTGTGGCAGCTGTTGCGCAAGTACCCTTGATCGCGACCCCTTGATCGCGGCCCCTTGATCGCGGCCCCCTGACCAGACCCCAGGAGCGACCGCAGCGCGACAACGGTCTTGCCGAGCCCCTGCCGGGAATCATATAGTGTCCGGCCAAGCTACCAACCCGCAGGAAGCAGCCCATGCCACACAAGAACAATAATCCGAGTCAACAGTTTGTAGCGGTGGAGGAATTGCTCACCAGGTGGCTCAAGGAGCGACGCGAACTACTGGGAAGGTATACCGAGATTGCCGTGGCACTGGACAGCGATGCCGCGGCCACAAAACTCACCCACCGGCAACAAAGCCTGTGCGCGGTGCTTGTAGACTATGTGTCCGCCGGGCATTTCGAGGTTTTTCACGAGCTTCTGAACGAGGCCGAGACCTTCGCCGACGGCAGCGGGGCCCTCGCCGGCCAACTGATGCCGGCCATCGGGGATACCACCGAGGTCATTCTGGCCTACGAGGAAAAATACGGCAGCGGGGACGCTTTTCCGGAAACCCTGCAACGGGACCTGTCGTCCCTGGGGGAAGTTCTGGAGAACCGCTTTGTGCTGGAAGACCGGCTCATCGCCGGTCTACACAACAGGCACCGGCACCTGGTTGAAAACCAGGTGCCTCAGCTGACCTAGCCTTCTTTGGCAGGCGCTTCGGCCTGCTCAGCCTGGCTGGGGATGGAGATCAGCTCAACGTCGAAAATCAGGGCTGAGTTAGGTCCAATCGCCTGACCAGCACCACCGGCGCCGTAGCCCAGATCGGGCGGAATCACCAGCTTGTACTTTGAACCCACGGGCATCAACTGCAGCGCCTCGGTCCAGCCGGGGATTACCTGGCCGACACCAAAGCTGACAGTTTCGCCGCGGGTATAGGACGAGTCGAATTCGGTGCCATCAGGCAGTGTGCCGCGGTAGTGAACCTCAACCGTATCTTCCGGGCCCGGCTTGGGGCCGTCACCGGCTTCAACGACCTCGTACTGCAGACCGGATTCGGTAGTGACCACACCTTCACGGGCAGCGTTTTCAGCCAGGAATGCAGTGGCGATGGCCATGTTGGCCTCAGCCTGCACAGCCTGGGCGGCCTGTTGCTCGGCAGCCGCCTGTTCCTGGTAGGCCTGCATCTCGGCGTTGATTTCCTCTTCGGTCAGGCGGGGCTCCGCACCTGTCATTGCATCGCGCAGACCGGCCGCGAAGGCATCGACGTCCATGGGAACCGCATCGGCTTTCATCCGGGTGCCGAGGGTGAGTGCGATGCCGTAGCTGAGGCGCTGCTCGGCTGTTTCCAGCTGGACGCCGGCCGGGGCAGCGGGAACAGCCGCATCTGGCTTGCTGGTTTCGGCGGTTTGTTGATTACAGGCTTGCAGTGCGACCAGGCCGACCATGGCAAGCGGAAGTGCATACTTCTTCATAAATTCCTTCCAATCATCAGAAATGGGAGTATCGCGTATACGCGTGTCAAAGCGAGTGTTCACTCCCCGGGATACACGGGAGCCCCGTTACTGACAGCCTCGCGGCCAATCAGTTCCGTTCAATAGCGTGGGCAGAGCAAGCGTTTCGCAGTGGCCGCACATCTTACTATCGAGCCCCTGCCAGCGCCACCCCAATCCCCGACCCGCCAGCGAGCCAAAAACAGCCGCGGGAATATACCCTGCACTGGCTTCTGGCCGCATCCGGCCGCTGCGGGTAGAATTCGCGTCCTCATGATTATATTGCGCGACATAGGGCTCCGCCGGGGCAGCAAACTGCTGCTGCACGACGCCAACGTGACTATCCAGCCGGGCCAGCGGCTGGCTATGATCGGCGCCAATGGCTGCGGCAAATCCAGCCTGTTTGCCCTGCTGCTGGGGGAGTTGGGGGCGGACAGCGGCGACATTGAGGGCATGGCGAAACTGCGCATTGCCCACATGGCCCAGGAAGTACACGCGACGGACATTCCCGCCGGGGAGTATGTCTGGCGCGGCGACAGCACCCTGGCGCGGCTGCGCGATGAGCTCGCGCAGCTGGAGAGCTCAGGCCAGTTCGATGCGGCGGCGCTGATCCACGGCAAGCTCGAGGAGATCGACGGCTACAGCGCCGAGCGCCGGGTCGAGCGCCTGCTGCAGGGCCTGGGCTTCGATGAGGGCGCGGCGGCCCGGCCGGTCAGCGATTTTTCCGGCGGCTGGCGTATCCGCCTCAACCTGGCCCGGGCCCTGATGACCCCGTCTGATGTACTGCTGCTGGACGAACCCACCAATCACCTGGACCTCGACGCCACCCTGTGGCTGCAACAGTGGCTGCAACAATACCCCGGGACCCTGCTGATGATCTCCCATGACCGGGATTTCATCGATGCGACCTGTGAGCGGATCCTGCAGATCGAGCAGCAGCAACTGCAGGCCTACAAGGGCAATTACTCCGACTTCGAGCAGCAGCGGGCCGAGCGCCTGGCCAACCAGCAAGCCAGTTACGAGAAGCAGCAGCGGCGTATCGCCGAGATCGACGACTTCGTGCGGCGCTTTCGCTACAAGGCCACCAAGGCGCGGCAGGCCCAGAGCCGCCTGAAGGAACTGGAGCGCATGCAGGCACTGGCGCCGGCCCACATCGACTCGCCCTTCGACTTCAGTTTCCCACCCCCGGCCAGGAGCAGCGACCCGCTGTTGCGCCTCGACGGCGCCTGCCTGGGCTATGGCGCGGCCCCGATACTGAAGCGGGTGGAGCTGCACCTGCGCCCCGGCAGCCGCTATGGCCTGCTGGGTAAAAATGGCGCCGGCAAGTCCACCCTGCTGAAGAGCCTGGTAGGCGACCTGCCCCTGCTGGCGGGCGAGCGGACCTACGGGGAACACTGCCAGATCGGCTATTTTGACCAGCAGCAACTGGAAGCCCTGGATTTACAGGCCAGTGCCGCCCTGCACCTGCAGCGCCTCAGCCCCGAGGCCCGGGAGCAGGACATCCTCAACTTTCTGGGAGGCTTCAATTTTCGCGGCGATGCCGCCACCAGCGTGATCGCGCCCTTCTCCGGCGGCGAAAAGGCCCGACTCGCCCTGGCCATGGTCGTGTGGCAACGCCCCAACCTGCTGGTCCTGGATGAGCCCACCAACCACCTCGACCTGGATATGCGCCACGCCCTGGAAGTCGCTTTACAGTCCTACGAGGGCGCCCTTATCCTGGTGAGCCACGACCGTCACCTGTTGCGCAATACCGTGGATGAACTGCTGCTGGTGCACGATGGCCGGGTGGAGGCCTACGGCGACGACCTGGAGGGCTATGAGCGCTGGATTCTCTCGAGTTATCGCCAGGTTGAGCGCAGCGAACCCGCTGCCGCGGACAGTTCGCGCAAGGAAAAACGCCAGAGTGCCGCCGCCCTGCGCGAAAAGCTGCGCCCCTTGCAGAAAAATATCGAAAAGACCGAGCGCGAAATGAGCGCGGTGGAGGCCGAGCAGGCGGAGCTGCAGACCCGGCTGAGCGATACCGCGCTTTACTCGGACGGGCGCAAGCAGGACCTGGCGGACCTGTTGCGGCGGGAGGGGGAACTGAAAGCCAGGGCGACGCAGCTGGAAGAGGCCTGGCTGGAGCAGCAACAGGCCCTGGAAGAGATCTCCGGCCCCTGAACGGCCCGCGCCCGCAAGGTCTACTATCGGGGCGTCATTGCCCCACGAGGCGCAGTTTCGCCAGCCTGTCGAGCTTCTTGATGGCGGCCTCCCGTTGCTGGGCGGCGCTGCGATCGGGTGCGGCGGCGGACCACAACAGCTGCACCGGGCGCCGCCCGCTGGTATAGCGCGGACCGCCAGCCAGCTGGCCATTGTGCTGTAACAAGCGTTTTTGCAGGTCCCGGGCAACCCCCGTATAGAGGCTGCCATCGGCGCAGCGCAGGATATAAACCGACCAGTCGCCAGCGGTCACGGACGAGGCGCTCAAGCCGTGACTACCCCCGGCACCAGCTATGGTAACGCTCCACCCAGCCCAGTAAACGCTCTGGCTTGCGGGCCTTGCGCCACTCGCCGGCCAGGAAGCGGTTACTTTCGCCCAGGGTGGGGTATACATGGATAGTACCGAGGATCTTGCCCAACCCGATGCCGTATTTCATCGCCAGCACAAACTCCGCCAGCAATTCCGCCGCGTGGTAACCGACGATCGTGGCCCCGAGTATGCGGTCCTTACCGGGCACCGTCAGTACTTTGACAAAACCGTGAGCCTCCCCGTCGGCAATGGCGCGGTCCAGGTCGTCGATGTCGTAGCGTGTCACCTCATAGGGGATGCCCTGGGCACGGGCATCCTGTTCGTTGAGGCCGACCCGTGCCACCTCCGGGTCGGTAAACGTCGCCCAGGGCACAATCGAGTAGTCCACCTTGAACTTGCGAAAGCGGCCGAACAGGGCGTTGACGGTGGCGTACCAGGCCTGGTGGCTGGCCATATGGGTGAACTGGTAGGGCCCCGCCACGTCGCCGCAGGCAAAGATGGTGGGAATGCGGGTGCGCAGGTGATCATCGACCGCTATAGTCCCCGCCGCGGTCAGGGGGATACCCAGCGCTTCCAGGCCCATCTCCTCGACGTTGGCATGGCGACCCACCGCCACCAGTACCCGGTCGAACGCCAGCTCTACCTGGCCATCGGGCGTGTTGAAGGTGGCCCGCTGGTCATCGGCCTCCCGCCTGAAGGCCAGCGGTTCATAGGCGGTATGCAGGGTCATCCCCTGCGATACCAGGGTCGCCGCGAGTGCAGCCGATACTTCCGGGTCCTCCCGGGGCAGCGCCCGGTCAGCGTGGGTGACCAGGGTCACCCGGGTACCCAGCCGGGCGAAGGCCTGGGCCAGTTCACAACCGATAGGGCCCGCGCCCACCACCAGCAGGCGATCCGGCGCCTCCCGGATCTCCCACACCGTATCCGAGGTCAGGTAGTCCAGCGCCTCGAGGCCGGGAATATCGGGCACCCGGGGCCTGGCGCCGCTGGCGATGATGATATTGCGCGCGGACAGGGTGCGGCCGTCGACCTCGACCTCCCAGGGCGACACGATCCGGGCGTTACCCTGCAGGCAATCAACCCCCAGGGAGGTAAACCGCTCGACCGAATCATGGGGCTCGATGGTTTTGACCACCGTCTGCACCCGCTCCATCACCCGGCGGAAATTAACCTGCACCGACATGGGCTCCAGGCCGAATTCGGGGGCCCGCCGCGCATATTCTGCGATACGGGCGGAACGGATCAGTGCCTTGCTGGGCACGCAGCCCGTATTGAGGCAGTCACCCCCCATTTTATGGCGTTCGATCAACGTCACCTTCGCCTTGACCGTCGCGGCTATCAGGGAGGCCACCAGGCCCGCCGAGCCGGCGCCGATAACGATTAGATTGGTGTCGAAGCTGGCGGGGCGCCGATAGGGCGCAAGCACCCGGCGCGCCTGGATATAGCCCAGCAGCCACTTCGCCAGCAGGGGAAAAACAGCCAGCAGGACAAAGGACAACAGCAGGCCCGGGGAGATGATCCCCGCGGCGGACTCCAGCTCCCCCAGCTGGGTACCCGCGTTCACATAGGCGGCGGTCGCGGGCAACATCCCGAGCTGCGACACCCAGTAGTAGCGCCAGGGGCGAATCGGCAACAGGCCCATCAGCAGGTTGATCACAAAGAAGGGGAAGATGGGCACCAGCCGCAGGGAGAAAAGGTAAAAGGCGCCGTCCTTCTCGAACCCGGCATTGACCGCCCGCAGTTGCCTGCCGAACTTGTCCTGCACCCAGTCGCGCAGCAGCAGGCGCGACACCAGGAATGCCAGCGTTGCGCCGATACTGCTGGCAAAGGACACCAGCAGCAGTGCATACCAGAAGCCGAACAGCGCGCCCCCGGCAAGGGTCATGATCGCCGCCCCGGGCACCGACAGTGCGGTCACGGCCACGTACAGGGCAAAGTACAACAGGCCTGCCAGCACCGGGTTCTCACCATACCAGGCCCGCAGTTCCCCCACGCGCTGCTGCAGGGTGTCGAATTGCAGGTAACTGCCCAGGTCGAAATAGAACCAGGCGGTGATGGCGAGGGCAATAACTGAGATTACGGCGATTTTCTTGATCGACACGGTTGGTTCACCTGTTGTTTTTTGTCGGGCCTTTACAGCTTATGGGAGATTACTCTTCCCTATGTGACAAGACCACTGTCGAGTGGTTCGGCTTAAGTTTCAGAAGGCTTTTCCTGCGTCGCACAGTGAAGTAAGGGGCGATTTTCAGGACACGCTACAAGCACATCCATGTGCGCTCGTGTTCGGCCGTCCATGGCCTCACACGGTCCTGAAAATCGCCCCTTACTTCACTGCGCTTTTGTGGTTCACCCTCGAAGTTGTAATAACTGTAAGAGTCCGGTGGATCCGGGGTAGTGAGCCAGGACCGTTGGAGGCCATGGATGGCCGACACGAGCCTACATGGACGTATTTACGGCGAGTCCTGGCTCACTACCCCGGATTCACCGGACGGGTGGCGCGGAAAGGCACGTTCAGTTTACAAAGCCAAAGATACACCAAGCAGACATATCAGCATGCCGAAAAACTCTACGAGCGCGGTTGTGCACCCGGACTTCGGTGGTATGATTGTCCACCTCAAATGCCGCGGACAGCTCGTCCGCCGATCAACCGGAGAACACCATGAGCGACCAGATCGTACACGTCAGCGATGCCACCTTTGACGCAGAAGTACTCAATTCAGATATTCCCGTACTGGTAGATTTCTGGGCCGAGTGGTGCGGACCCTGCAAGATGATTGCGCCGGTACTGGATGAAATTGCCTCCGAGTACAGCGGCAAGCTGAAAGTATGCAAGGTCGATGTGGACGCCAATCCCGACATCCCGCCCAAGTTTGGTATCCGCGGCATTCCCACCCTGATCATGTTCAAGGGTGGCAACGCCGAGGCAACCAAGGTGGGCGCACTGTCCAAGACCCAGCTCACTGCCTTCATCCAGGAAGTGGTCTAGCCAACCCGACGTGCCCGGAGCGATCCGGGCACGGCTGCAGGGTGTCGCAAGTGCCTGATCCTGAAAGTCTTCCAGGTTCAAAAAAGCGGTAGACGATACCTGTCGGGCATGCTACCTTCTCTTTCGTCGCACAGCCTCGTGCGCCAATAATAACTCACCACCCAATATATTTTTTAAAACATCGCTCGCTGGCGTCGTCAGCATGTCTCCACCCGTACGGCATATTCCAACCCCCCCCAATACAACAAAGCTACTTCCTCTATGAATCTTACCGACCTAAAAACCAAATCCACCCAGGACCTCATCGATATTGCCAAGGAGATGGGGCTGGAAAACATGGCTCGCTCCCGCAAGCAGGACATCATCTTTGCTATCCTGAAGCGCCATGCCAAGAGTGGGGAAGATATTTCCGGCGATGGTGTACTGGAAATCCTGCAGGACGGCTTCGGCTTCCTGCGCTCTGCCGACAGTTCCTACCTGGCCGGGCCCGATGATATCTACGTTTCCCCCAGCCAGATTCGCCGCTTCAACCTGCGCACCGGCGATTCCATCTCCGGCAAGATCCGCCCACCGAAGGACAGCGAGCGTTATTTCGCCCTGCTCAAGGTCAGCGAGATCAATTTCAACAAGCCGGAAAACTCCAAGCACAAGATCCTGTTTGAAAACCTCACGCCCCTGTTCCCGACTGAGCGGCTGACGCTGGAAACGGGCAACGGCAGCACCGAGGACCTGACCGGCCGGATCATCGACCTGGTAGCGCCGATCGGCAAGGGTGCCCGCGGCCTGCTGGTGGCGCCGCCCAAGGCCGGTAAGACCATCATGATGCAGAACATCGCCCAGGCCATTATTACCAACAACCCGGAGTGCTACATCATCGTACTGCTGATCGATGAGCGCCCGGAGGAAGTGACGGAAATGCAGCGCTCGGTGGGTGTGCGCGGCGCCGAAGTGGTGGCGTCCACCTTTGACGAGCCGCCCTCCCGCCATGTGCAGGTTGCCGATATGGTGATCGAGAAGGCAAAACGACTGGTAGAGCACAAGAAGGATGTCATCATCCTGCTGGACTCCATTACCCGCCTGGCCCGCGCCTACAACACCGTTATTCCAAGCTCCGGCAAGGTACTGACCGGTGGTGTCGACGCCCATGCCCTGGAGCGCCCGAAGCGCTTCTTCGGCGCGGCGCGTAATATCGAGGAGGGCGGCAGCCTTTCGATCATTGCCACCGCACTGGTCGATACCGGCTCCAAGATGGATGAAGTGATCTACGAGGAGTTCAAGGGCACGGGCAACATGGAACTGCACCTGGACCGCAAGGTCGCCGAGAAGCGGGTCTACCCCGCCATCAATATCCGTCGGTCCGGCACCCGTCGCGAGGAGTTGCTCACTGCAGAGGACGAACTGCAACGGATGTGGATTCTGCGCAAACTGCTGCACGGAATGGAAGATCTCGCCGCAATCGAATTCCTGTCCGACAAACTCAAGGACACCAAGACCAACGACGAATTCTTCATGTCCATGAAGCGCAAGTAACAGGCTTCCCTCCCCCTGCGCGCGCGATTGCGTGCGCGGGACTCAACGTGTACTGTCCCTCTCGATACTCTTTGCAGCAATGGCAGCTTACACGTGAAATATACCGATTTACGGGATTTTATCGCGGCGCTTGAACAGCGCGGCGAGCTGGTTCGCATCAAGACCGAGGTGGACCCCGTGCTGGAGATGACCGAGATAGCCGACCGCACCCTCAGGCGCGGCGGCCCGGCCCTGTTGTTCGAAAACCCCAAAGGCTTTGACACACCTGTGCTGGTAAACCTGTTTGGCACCGCGCGGCGGGTCGCGCTGGGAATGGGCAAGGAAGACATCGGGGCGTTGAGAGAGATCGGCGAACTGCTGGCTTACCTGCGGCAACCCGATCCGCCCAAGGGTATGCGCGACGCCTGGAGCAAAGCCCCGGTACTCAAGCAGGTGCTCAATATGGCGCCGAAACTCGTGCGCAATCCACCCTGCCAGTATCATGCCCAGCTAGGGGATGAGGTGGACCTCTACCAGTTGCCGATACAGACCTGCTGGCCCGGCGATGTCGCGCCGCTGGTGACCTGGCCCCTGGTCATTACCCGCGGTCCGAACAAGGAGCGCCTGAACCTGGGCATCTACCGCATGCAGTTGATCGGGCGCAACAAGCTGATCATGCGCTGGCTGTCGCACCGGGGCGGCGCCCTGGATTTTCGCGACTGGCAACAGCAACACCCCGGGCAGCGCTACCCGGTGGCCATCGCGCTGGGGGCGGACCCCGCCACCACGCTCGGGGCAGTCACGCCGGTTCCCGACGGGATTTCCGAATACGCCTTCGCCGGCCTGTTGCGCGGCAGCAAGACCGAAGTGGCCGAATGTTTCACCGCCACCTGCCGTGACCACGGGCTCACGGTGCCAGCCACCGCAGAGTATGTCCTCGAGGGCTACCTGGAACCGGGAGAGATGGCAGCGGAGGGACCTTTCGGCGACCACACGGGCTACTATAACGAGGTCGAACAGTTCCCGGTGTTTACCGTCGAGGCCATCACCCACCGGGAGTCACCCGTTTATCACAGCACCTATACCGGGCGACCGCCGGACGAACCCGCCGTGCTGGGAGTGGCACTCAACGAGGTCTTCGTACCCCTGCTGAAAAAGCAGTTCCCCGAGATCGTCGACTTCTACCTGCCGCCGGAGGGTTGCTCCTACCGCATGGCGGTCGTAACCATGCGCAAGGAATATCCCGGGCACGCCAAGCGGGTGATGCTGGGGATCTGGTCCTTCCTGCGCCAGTTCATGTACACCAAATTCATTATCGTCACCGACGAGGACGTCGACGCCCGCAACTGGCAGGACGTGATCTGGGCGATGACTACCCGGATGGATCCGCGTCGGGACAGCGTGTTTGTCGACAATACGCCAATCGACTACCTGGATTTTGCCTCGCCTGTGGCGGGCCTCGGCTCAAAAGTCGGGTTTGATGCCACCAATAAATGGCCGGGAGAAACCGAGCGGGAGTGGGGACAACCCATCGCGATGGATCCCGCCGTGAAGCTGCGCATCGACGAATTGTGGGACCAGCTGGGTATCGAGTTGTAGGCCCGCGCGCGCCGATGGCACAGCGCCGGTAGCGGCTGCTCAGCCGCGAGTCAGCAGGCGCTGGTCCGGAACGATCTTGTCGGGCTTTGGCAGTTTCGGCAGGTGGTTCTCCTGCAGCAGCAGGCCCTCGCGGAAATAGGCCGCGGCGACATTGGCCTGGCCCATCCCGCTGAGCAGCCTGCCGAGCTCGGCGCAGATCTCTGGACTGCGCTGCAAGCGGTAGCTCTTCTCAAAATAATCCCGCGACTTGCCCCACAACTTGTCCCGGGCAGATAGCCGGCCGAGGCACAGGAACAGCTGGGCATCCTCCGGGTGATCCGCCAGCCAGCCCTCCGCGCGAGCCAGCTGACGCCGCACATTGTCACTCTCCACGTAGCCGTAAATGCGGACCAACTGGGAATCCCAGCCGTGCTTGAGGGTGCCCAGGATAGTTTTTTCCGCGAGTGCGTGCCCACCCAGCATTACCAGCAGCCCCGCGTACTGGCGAACCATGTCGTTGTCGTGATGCACGGCGGCAGGCATTTTCTTCCAGACATCGTTCAGCGTCTCGAGGCTACCCCCGCGAGAGGCATCGGCAGATTGCTGCAGGAGCCGGCCGTAGACATCGTGTTCAAGGCGCTGCAGTTCATCGAAGTTGAGGATCCGGTATTTTTTCAGCAGCGGCAGGAGTTGGGCCAGCCCGGCACTGTCGTTCATCCCAGTGTAGGCCCGTTGCAACAGGGCCAGTGCCTGCGGGTAACGGCCCGGGCTGCGCCGCGCCTCCTGCAGTGTATCGATAGCCTGCTGATACTGGCCCGCCTGCACCTGTATCTCGGCCCGGGCCAGGGCGACAGCAATCTTCGACGAGCCACTGGCCTCCTCGGCGGCGAGCAACTGCTGCTCGGTTTGCTCCGGCTCGCCCAACTGCGCACTGGCACGCGCTGCCAGCAGGTAATTGACCAGGGGTGCTTCATTACTGCGGGTGCCCCGCAGCAGTTCGCGCCGTGCTTTCGACCAGTTGCCCTCGATAAAATTGACCAGTCCCCGGTCTGTCAGGCGCGTCGCGCGGCGGGTACGGCGTGAGCCGAGCCAGCCGGACAGGGACTTCTGCCCGCCAAAAATCCGCCGCAACAGGGCGATCAAGGCGTACAGCAACAAGGTGAATAGCACCAGCAGTACCAGTCCAACCCAGAGACTGGATTCCAGTGTGTAGTCGCCATAGGCCATCAGCAGGTAGCCGGGGTCGGTTTCTATGACCGCAACCACCCCGACACCGAGCAGCAGGGCGATCAGGACGAGGGCAAATAACTTGCGCATGGCCTACTCCGCGCCTCCCTGCTGCAGACGCTGCTTCATCACGGCGTCAAGCGCCTGGACCGAAGCCGAGATATCCGGCAGGCCTACGGCGATATTGGTCTGCGACAGCGCGCTGATTTCCCGGGACATGGCGCGGGCCGTGGCTTCATCGGACTCAAAGAACTCCCGCACCCAGTGCTGTGCCCGTTCCAGGCTGTCCCGGTAAAGCAGTTGATTGCCCGACAGCAGGGCCATCTGCGCCTGCTCCAGCAGCATCCGCAAGTTCTGCCGCACCAGTCCCTCCCACTGGGGATCCATCAGGGCCTGCATGGGCTCATCGCGACGCCGGATAATAATGTAATCGGAGAGCTTGGCCAGGGCGGCCTCGTAGCCCTGCCGCAGCCGGGCCTGCCAGGTATCAGCGGGCTCGGGACCGGGTCGGGCCTCGCGCTCCGGCAACTCAAAGATCACCAGCTTGCCGGCCTGCTCGCCCAGCGCTGCCAGGCGCAGGTAAAGCCCCTCCACGTCGATCCGCGGTATTGCCCGCACGGCCGCCAGGTCGATGGCCAGCGCGGCACGCACATCGTGCAGCCGCAGGTCATCCAGCTGCAACACAATGCCGTCGGCGCTTTCCAGCAGGGACTGGGCGGCCGCGGCATCCCCGGCCATCAGCAGCTGCTGGTTCGCCAGCCGTATCAGGTACTGCGCTTCCGCCAGCAACCAGTCATCGCGCTCATCAGCGCTGTAGCGAGCCAGTTCCGTACCCTGCTGCGCCAGCCTGCCGCTGAGGTCTGCCAGCTGTGCCTGCACGGATTCAAGACTCTGCGCAAGGCGGCTGGTCTGGCCGTCCAGGTCACCGGCACCGGCCTGCACTTTCTGCACGGCCGCATCCAGCTCATCGCGCCACTGGCGGTTGAGCCGGTCCAGGTCCGGTGCGGCGCGTCCGGCGCTGGCCTCGATCGCATCCAGCCGGGTGGCGATGCCGGAGTCGCCGCCCGTAAGCTGCTCACGCACCAGCCAACCCAAGCCGCCAGCGGCGACCAGCGCCAACAACAACGCCAGCCAGGCTACGGCGGAAGAGGAGCCCTTTCGCACCGGTTCGGGCCCGGACACACCGCTGCCGGGAGGGGATGCAACAGTCCGCGGCGCCTCCACCGGGGCGTCATCGACCTGCATATCTTCCCCCGCCGCGGCGGTTTCCTGTGCCAGCTGTTCGATATTCTTGTCTTGCTGATCACTCACTAGCATTCTCCAGCAGTGGTTTGCCACGCTGCCAGGGCACGCAACATCGCGCTGTCCGAGGCATTTTCTGCGGTGATTACCCTGTCAAAACCGGCTGCAAGTGCCATTTGCGCAACCCGCGCCGACGGTACAAGCAGGGTGATATAACTAAACTTAGTGGTTTCCGCCGGGCTAAGCAATGCCAGCAGATTGGCAAAGCCCTCCCCGCTGCTGATCATAATGAGGCCGATGTCCCATTCCCTCAGCCTTTGCGCCAACACCCCGACCCCCAGGGAGGGGGCCGAGCGCCTGTAGCAGGCCAACTCATCAACCCGCGCACCGCGCTCTGCCAGCCTGGCTGCAAGGACCTGTCGCCCGCCCTCGCCCTTGACCAGGAGCACGCGCTGGCCCGTCAAATCCTGCAACTTTGGCAGTGCCAGCAAGCCCTCGCTGGTCATGTCTGCACCGGGGGTATGCGCCTCGATCCCAAATGGCAGCAACAAAGCTGCTGTAGCATCGCCAACCGCGTACCACTGGAGGCCGAGCGGCAACTGGGGCCAGTACGACTCTATCCACGCCATGCCAAAGCGCACCGCATTACCGCTGACAAAAATAATATGCTGGAACCGGTCCAGGTCCTGCACCAGCTGACGCTGGGCGGGTGCGGGCTCGGCTAATGGCAGCAGCTGCAACATCGGCAGACTGTGAGCGGTGAAACCGGCAGCCGCCACTGCGGCGCACAACTCCTGCGCCTGCCCCGGGGGCCGCGTCACCAGCACAGCTGTGGCGTGATTCCCAGCGGCCGGCACGCCAGAGGACTCGCGGCGACCGCTAGCCAAGCTGGATTCCCGCCAGAATGTCGGCGGCGCCCTGCTCCAGCAGCTGCTCCGCGACCTCAATCCCCAGCTGCCGCGCATCCAACGGGCCGGCTTCCCCCTCGGCCCGCAGGATCAGTGAGCCATCGGGCTTGCCCACGAGACCACGCAACCAGAGTCGGCCCGAGTCTTCGAGATGCTGCGCATAACAGGCTATGGGCACCTGGCAACCGCCCTGGAGGCGTTCGTTCATGGCGCGCTCCGCGCTCACACGCTGGGCAGTGGGTTCATGGTGCAGCACCTGCAGCAGTTGCAGCACATCGCGGTCAGCGCTGCGCACTTCGATCCCGACGGCGCCCTGCCCGCCCGCCGGCAGCGAATCAGTCACCGCTATCTGCTGGGCTATACGCGCAGCAAAACCCAGCCTGATCAGGCCCGCGCTGGCCAGGATAATCGCATCGTACTCCCCCTCGTCGAGCTTGCGCAGGCGCGTATTGACGTTGCCTCGCAGGAACTTCACCTGCAAGTCCGGGCGTCGGGAGCGCAGCTGGCACTCCCGGCGCAGGCTGGAGGTCCCCACCACGCTGCCCGCGGGCAGTTCTTCGAGAGTCTTGAAGCGATTACTGACAAACGCGTCGGAGGGATCTTCCCGCTCGCAGATCACGCCCAGGCCCAACCCCTCGGGAAACGCCATGGGTACGTCTTTCATGGAATGCACTGCGATGTCCGCGCTGCGATCAAGCAGTGCGGTTTCCAGTTCCTTGACGAAGAGGCCCTTGCCGCCAACTTTTGCCAGCGGCACGTCAAGCAGCTGGTCCCCGCGCGAGGTCATGCCCAACAGGGCTACGGTCAATCCCGGGTGGGCCGCTTCGAGGGCAGCACGAACGTACTCGGCCTGCCACAGCGCCAGAGGGCTTTCACGGGTGGCAATCGTCAGGGTAGAAGGCATGTCCCGGGTTCCTTATCTGCAAGCCGCGCATGATAACAGCCGGGTCGCGCCCCCGCGACAACACGGGCTCAACTCTCGACCAGCCGCTGCTTGACCTGGGCCAGGTGACGGCGACTGACCACAGGCCGGTGCTCGACCCCATCGAGCAGCACATACCAGGCTCCGTCCTCGTCGCGCTGCAGGCGGAGGATGTGCGCCCGGGCGACCAGTGCATTGCGATGCACTCGCAGGAAGCGATCACCAAACTCCCGCTCCAGCTCCTTGAGCGTGTCGGGAATCAGTAACTGCGCCGACGGACTGCAGGCGGTCACATATTTCTGCTCGGCCAGCAGGCAACGAATATCGGCTACCGGCATGGTCTCGAGACCCCGATGGCTCTGGCTGGCAAGGTGTGCGCGCTGCCCGGGCCGGGCTGCCGCCTCGCTTCCCGGCGCACCATCCGGCGCTCCATCCAGCGCGCCCAGCGCGGCCAGCTGGACCCGGTTGACCCGGCCGGCTACTGCCAGCGCACGCGCCAGTTCAAGCTCACGCACAGGTTTGAGCAGGTAGGCCACGGCCTGGTGCTGGAGGGCTTCCAACGCGTATTGATCGTAGGCGGTACAGAAAATCACCGCCGGGGGCTGGGCCTCCTGGTCGAGCCGCTCGGCCAGTTCGATACCACTCATGCCGGGCATGCGAACGTCGAGCAACAGGAGGTCGGGGTTGTGTTCGCGAATCAACGCCAGGGCCTGCTCGCCATTGGCTGCCTGCCAGCACCGGGCAGAGGGTTGCAGCTTCTGCAACAGGCGCAGCAAGCGTTCCCGCGCCAGCGACTCATCATCGACAACAAGAATCTTCACACCATGTCCCGCACTGGATAACGCAATTCAACACTGAACACCCCGTCAGCCTGCCCGGTCTGCAGCTGACCCCGGGCTGCGAACAAGACCGCCAGGCGCTGGCGGATATTTTCCAGTGCCATCCGGTGTCCCCCGCTGCGTAACGCTGTTTCGGGAACCGGGTTCTGGACCAGCGCGTGAACGATGCCCGCCTCCTCCCGCACACTGACCCGAATGGTGCCACCCGCCGTGAGCTGGGCTACTCCGTGGTACACAGAATTTTCCACCAGCGGCTGGAGAATCAGGCTGGGCATCGGCAGTCCCAGCAGGTCCTGGGCAACATTCCAGGTGACCTGCAGCCTGTCGCCCAGGCGCAATTTCTCGATGGCCAGGTAAAGTTCACACAGGCGCAGCTCGTCCGCCACGGTGGTGGGACGATTGTGCTCCTGCAGGCTGACCCGCATCAGTTCCGCCAGGTCCTCGACAGCCCGTTCGGCATCTTCCGGGCGCGATATGATCAGGCTGGCGATGCTGTTGAGGGTATTGAACAGGAAATGGGGCCGAATTTTAGCGCGCAGGGAATCGAGCCGGGACTGCAACTCCTGTTGCTTCTGCACCAGCAGCTGCTGCTGCAGGTAAAAATAACGCAGCATGATGCCGCACAGCACCGCGGCGACCAGCAGGTTGCGCACAAGCCACCAGGCCTGGCCTGACCCGTTGTTGAAATGTGGCAGCAGGTGCCAGGCGGCCAGGCTACTGACGGCGGTAACGGCCAGCACCACCAGCAGGCAGCACAAGCTGACCAGGGGCAGGCTGCTGCCGCGAATGATACCGCGCAGGCCGCATACCAGCCCCGCGCTCAACAACACCACCCACTGGACAAAGAGGGAGCAAAGCGAAAGTTTTTCCCAGTCGAAGGCCGGCAGGCCGCTGGCGCCCAGGACATACACCAGCACCATCAGCTCGACCAGCAAAACCATGAAGAAAACCGACCGGGGGGCGCACAGGTCGGGAATGAAAAAATCACCCGGTGCGATGCCTTCCCCTGCCTGTGCCACCTGCCCCGGTGATGGCTGCATAAACGGTTCTCCCCTGCGATAACTGGTATACTTGCACCCTTACCCGGCCCCGACAAGTCAAAATATACCGATACGCCGGTGCGGCCACACCCGGGCGCCGCGCCAGGTTTTAACAGCAGGAATCCATACCCAATGAGCGACAAGCAAGAGACCAGCAAGCTGTGGGGCGGGCGCTTCAATGAGCCCACTGACAGCTTTGTGCAGCGTTTTACCGCATCGGTAAATTTCGACCAGCGCATGGCCGATGAAGACATTGCGGGTTCACTGGCCCACGCCCAGATGCTTGCGGCGGCAGGCGTGCTCAGCACGCAGGAACTGGCTGACATACGCCAGGGCCTGGGCCAGATACGCGATGAGATCGACGCGGGAAGCTTCCAGTGGTCGGTGGAGCTGGAAGACGTCCACATGAATATCGAGGCGAGGCTGACGCAGCTGATAGGCGTCACCGGCAAGAAACTGCATACAGGCCGCTCGCGCAACGACCAGGTAGCCACCGACATCAGGCTCTACCTGCGCTCCGCCATCGACGCCATCGCAGCCGAGCTGACCCGGTTGCAACGCGGCACCGTCGGCCTGGCTGCCCAGCAGACCGACACCATCATGCCCGGTTTCACCCACCTGCAAACCGCGCAGCCGGTAACCTTTGGCCACCACCTGCTGGCCTGGAACGAAATGCTGGAACGGGATTACGGCCGGTTGCTTGACTGCCGTGCGCGCCTCAACCAGTCACCCCTGGGCGCCGCGGCGCTGGCGGGCACAACCTACCCGATCGACCGCACTATGACCGCGGCTGCACTGGGTTTCGATAAGCCCACGGAGAATTCGCTGGACTCGGTTTCCGACCGGGACTTCGCCATTGAATTCTGCGCCTTTGCCGCGCTGCTGATGACACACCTGTCGCGGATGTCGGAAGAGCTGGTGTTGTGGGCCTCTGCCCAGTTCAATTTCATCGAGCTGCCTGACCGCTTCTGTACCGGCTCCTCGATCATGCCGCAAAAGAAGAACCCGGACGTACCGGAACTGGTGCGCGGCAAGGTCGGCCGGGTCAACGGCCACCTGGTGTCCCTGCTGACCCTGATGAAGAGCCAGCCGCTGGCCTATAACAAGGACAACCAGGAGGACAAGGAACCACTGTTCGACACCGTCGATACCGTGCTCGACTCGCTGCGCGCCTTTGCCGATATGGTGCCGGCCATCCGGCCCAAACAGGAGCAGATGCGGGAGGCGGCGCGGCGCGGTTTTTCCACCGCCACGGACCTGGCGGATTACCTGGTACGAAAAGGGCTGCCCTTCAGGGACGCCCACGAGGTGGTTGGCAAGGCCGTTGCCCAGGGAGTGGCGAGCGGCCAGGACCTGGCGGAAATGCCGCTGGCGACCCTGCAGGGTTTCTGCCCCGATATCGAGGCGGACGTATTCGAGGTGCTCACACTCGAGGGTTCTGTGGCCGCGCGCGACCACCTGGGAGGCACCGCGCCGCGGCAGGTGGCGGCTGCGGCGGAGCGCGCCCGCGAGCGACTGGAACTGCGCTAGCGGGCCAGGTCGGCGCGATAGCGCAGGCTGGCCTGGAAGGTAACGTCGGCAGCTGTTTCCACTACGATGTCCTCCACCAGGCTGAAGTCCACCGACCAGCCCGGCAGGAAACGCCAGCGCACCCCACCGGTAAAGGTACCCGCACTGTCGCCGATGGCGGTGATATCGCTGTTGGTGGGCGCCGCATTGCCATCGAGTTGCGCCAACAGCGACCAGCGCTCGTTGAGCCGCCAGTCCAGGCTGAGACCGGCAAACCACAGATCCTGTTGCTGTATCCCGTCCAGCAGATCACTGTCACCGGCGCGCAGGTAACCCACCTGGCCGTGCCAGTACAGGGGCAAATCCGTCAGGTGGGCCCCGGAAAACCGCACGGCGACGTAGATATCATCGGCTCCACTGCCGAGAAACTTGTCATCGTCCCCGACACCGAACTTGTAACCCAGCGCAATACCCGCCGTGGCATCCTTGTCCCGGTAGAAGGCGTAGTTCAGCGCCAGGGTGATATCGCCCAGGCCGGAACTGCTGTCCTCCAGCAGAAAGCCCTGCTTGGATACGGAGGCGTACTGGTAGTCCAGCAGGTCCCTTGGCACCTGGGAGCGCCCGCCATCGGGCATTCCCCACAGGTCGTGCCAGTCATCGATGACCCGGTCGAGGTCGCCGCCGCTCTGTTCCAGCCAGGGAACTTCCAGCTGTACGTCCCAGCCCGGCGCCAGGCCATAGCGCAAATCCAGCGCAAAACGCAGGGTTTCGCCATCCAGGTTAAGGTACTCCCGGCTGCTGGCGTCCTGCACATAGCTATTGGCCACGCTGCTGTGCAGCGCAACCGCCAGCTCGCCCGCGGCCTCACTGTCTGCGGAGCGCTGGGAGGGCAGGCCGAGCAAACCCGTCACCGGGCTGAGGTTTTTGACATAGAGGGGCTCGCTGGCCGCCAGGGGCAGCGCGACAACTACCGGACTCAAGGACAGGAGTGTCGCTCGCCAGAATGTGTTCAATTCATCCCTCCCCTTTTTGGTGCCGCAAGTAATTCAATGATACGGGCTGCTCGCGCCGCTTACTAGCCGGCGCTATAATCCCCCGCTTTGCCAAACGGAACCGGGCTCATGCGCTACACAGTTGCCACCATTGCACTCGCCGCCTCGCTGCTGATCGGCGGCTGCGGACAAATGGGTCCGCTGTATGAGCCGGAGGCGGGCGGCCCCGTGCCGCCGCCTCCCCCGGCTACCACCACGATACCCACTCCCTGACGAGAGCGCCCCATGGAATATTTCCCTTACCGGGACGGTAAGCTGTATGCGGAAAATGTGGCGGTAAGCGAGATCGCCGCCGACTATGGCACGCCCTGCTACGTCTATTCCCGCGTCGCCCTGGAGACGGCCTTTGGCGAGTACAAGCAGGCTCTCGCGGACTGCGAGCACCTGGTCTGTTACGCGGTCAAGGCCAACTCCAACCTCGCAGTGCTAAACGTACTGGCCCGGCTGGGCGCCGGTTTCGACATCGTCTCCGCGGGTGAGCTGGAACGGGTGGTTGCGGCCGGTGGCGAGCCGGGCAATATCGTGTTTTCCGGGGTGGCAAAAAAGCCCGGGGAGATGGCCCGGGCGCTGCAACTGGGCATTCACTGTTTCAACCTGGAATCCGCCGCCGAACTGGAGGTGCTGAACCGGGTTGCAGGCGAACTGGGTATGGTGGCGCCGGTCTCGGTGCGGGTTAATCCCGACGTGGACGCCAAAACCCACCCCTACATCTCCACCGGCCTGCGCGAGAACAAGTTCGGCGTCACCATGGAAGAGGCCCTGCAGGTCTACCAGCGGGCCGGGGCCCTGAGCCATATCGAAGTTATCGGCCTCGATTGCCATATCGGCTCGCAACTGACCGAGCTCAGCCCGTTCCTCGATGCGCTGCGTCGCCTGCTCCAGCTGATCGATACCCTGGCGGAGATCGGCATCGAGATCCGCCACCTCGACCTCGGGGGTGGACTGGGCGTGCGTTACCGCGACGAAACACCGCCATCTATCGGTGATTACATCGCCGCGATCCGGCGGGAACTGGGCAGCCGCAAACTGAAGCTCATGTTTGAGCCCGGTCGCTCGATTGCCGCCAACGCGGGCCTGCTGGTCACCCGGGTCGAATACCTCAAGCCGACGCCCCTGCACAACTTTGCGCTGGTGGATGCGGCAATGAACGATATGATCAGGCCCGCCCTGTACCAGGCCTGGCTGGACATCCAGCCGGTGGAGCGACACGAGCGCGCACCGAAATTGAGCTGGGACGTGGTGGGCCCGGTCTGCGAAACCGGCGATTTCCTCGGCAAGGGCCGCGAGCTGAGCCTGGAGCAGGGCGACCTGCTGGCCCTGTTCGGCGCCGGCGCCTATGGCTTCAGCATGAGTTCGAATTACAACAGTCGCGGCCGCGCTCCGGAGTTGATGGTAGACGGCGACCGGGTGTACCTGGTGCGGGAGCGTGAGACCATAGCCGATCTCATGCGCACAGAGCGGTGCCTGCCAGAATAATGTTGCTTAAATTCACCAAAATGCACGGCGCGGGCAATGACTTTGTCGTCATCGACCTTATCAGCCAACGCTACAAGCTTCGCCCGCGCGACGTGAAACTGCTCGCGGACCGGCACTTTGGCATCGGCTGTGACCAGGTGCTGGTGGTGGAAGCGCCGAGCAAGCCGGACGTGGATTTCCGCTACCGGATCTATAACGCCGATGGCAACGAGGTGGAACAGTGCGGCAATGGCGCGCGCTGTTTCGCCCGCTTCGTGCGCGAGAAAAAGCTCACCAGCAAGCGTGTGATCACCGTTGAGACCGCCGCCGGTATTATCGAACTGCGCGTGTGCAACCGGCAGGATGTCGAGGTCGACATGGGTGTACCGCAATTCGAGCCCGCCGCCATTCCCTTTCGGGCGGACGCCGGGGCGCCAAGTTACCAGCTGGCGGTGGACGGGCAGACGCTGGAGATAGGCGCCCTGTCCATGGGTAACCCCCACGCGGTGTTGCGCGTGGACAGCGTGGCGGACGCCCCGGTGGCACGGCTGGGTCCGCTGATAGAGGCACACCCGGACTTTCCGCGACGGACCAACGCGGGCTTCATGGAGATCGTATCTCCCCAGTTGATCCGGTTGAGGGTGTTTGAGCGCGGTGTCGGTGAGACTCTTGCCTGCGGTACCGGCGCCTGCGCGGCCGTGGCATACGGCATAAGCCGCGGCTGGCTGAGCGACTTAGTGACAGTTGAGCTGCCGGGGGGTAAGCTTTCAGTATCCTGGGCCGGCGCCGGCCAGCCTGTGATCATGACCGGACCCACCGAAGTGGTGTTCGAAGGCACCATAAGAATCTAGCGCCGCGCCAACCAGTGCGCGGCGGACAGGGGACACAATGTCAGCCAGCAAAGACAAGGCGGGTCCAGCGCCCGTCGCGGGGAAAAAGAATCGCGCAACGGCCAAGCCGGGCGAACAGTCGGGCGGAGCTCACCTGAGCGACGACGCGGTACGGGAGTTTCTCAAGGAAAACGGCGATTTCCTCCAGCGCAACCCCGACCTGCTGGATCATTTGCATGTGTCCCACGCGTCCGGCAGCGCCGTATCGCTGGTCGAAAAGCAGGTCAGCGTGCTGCGGGAACGCAACGTCGACATCCGGCATCGGCTCAAAACGCTTACCACCAACGCCCGGGACAATGACAAACTCTTCGAACAGACGCGTGCGCTGGTGATCAAACTGCTGGAAGCCGACTCTGTCCCCGGGCTTTACAGCGCCTTCACGGACTCCATGCAACACGGCTTTGACGTGGAATTCGCCAGCATGATCCTGTTTGGCGACGAAGCGACCGAAAAGGGTTGCCGCACCGACAGCCTGGAGAGCGCCAGGTCGCATATTGGAGCCCTGCTGAGCGGGCGCAAGCCGGTATGCGGCGTACTTCGCAAGGAGGAGTTCGACTACCTGTTCAAGCCCAGGGGCGGTGCCAACCAGTTTCTCCAGGGGGGCTCAGCCGCGATCATGCCACTGACCGATGGCGCGCAACTGGGCCTGATTGCCGTCGGCAGCAAGGACGCAGACCGCTATACGAACACCACCGGCACCCTGTTCCTGGCGCACATCGCCGAGGTCATCCTGCGCCTGTTGCCGCGCCTGTCGCGGCAGGACAACTGATAGGGCCATGACCACTTCGACAGGGGAGGCCAGGGCTGCGCCCGTCAGTGAACTGACAGCTGCTGTCGACAAGTTCCTGGTCTACCTGCGCGACGTACGCCAACTTTCCTCCCACACCCTGGCCGGCTACCAGCGAGACCTGCTCTCCCTGCAGGAACACTGTCACAAACAGGGCAGAAACAGCCCCGGGCAACTGGTCGAAGCCGATATCCGCCAGTGGGTCGGCCAACTGCACCGGCGCGGGCTCGCCGGGGGCAGCATCCAGCGGAGCCTCTCCGCAGCCCGCTCCTTCTTCACTTACCTGGGCAGGGAGGAAGGCCGGCCGCGCAACCCCGCCGCCAGCGTGCAGGCCCCACGCAAGCCGCGCAAACTGCCCAAGACCATGGATGCCGACCAGGTAAACAAGTTTCTGTCATTCGAAGAGGACTCGCTCATCGCCAGGCGCGATCGCGCCATCGCCGAGTTGTTTTACTCCTCCGGCCTGCGCCTGGCTGAGCTGGCCGCCATCAACACCGCGGATATCGATCGGCAATCGCGCCTGCTGACCGTCACCGGCAAGGGCAACAAGACCCGCACCGTACCGGTTGGCTCTGTCGCACTGGAGGCCATCCAGCGCTGGCTCGATGTCAGGCCCCCGGTCGCGGCGGACCAGGACAGCGCCTCCGCCCTGTTTACCAGTAACCAGGGGCAGCGCATCAGCGTCCGCAGCATCCAGGCCCGGTTGAAACTGCAGGGGCGCAAGGCGGGGATGCACCAGGACGTACACCCCCATATGCTGCGCCACTCCTTCGCCAGCCACATGCTGGAATCCAGCGGCGACCTGCGGGCCGTGCAGGAACTGCTGGGGCACGCCAACATCTCGACCACCCAGATCTACACCCACCTGGACTTCCAGCACCTGGCCAAGGTCTACGATGCGGCCCACCCCCGCGCCAAGCGGCGCGACAAGGGCTAACGGGGACGGCCGCGCGCCCCGAACAATAGCCAGATGGACATCAAGGTAATCACATTCGACCTGGACAACACCCTGTGGGACGTGGAGCCAGCCCTGCTGCGGGCCGAGCAGGCGCAGCAGGACTGGCTGCGCCAGCATCGCCCTGGCGCGGTGGAAACCTATGACCATGAGGCATTGTGGGAATTCAAGAAGTCTGTCTGGCGGCGCCATCCGCAGCTGCTCCACCATGTCAGCCAGATCCGGATCCAGATGCTCTACGAATTGCAGGTGGCTGCGGGCTATCCCGAGCGCGAAGCCCGCAGCGGCGCCGAGCTGGCATTCGCGGTATTCCTGCAGGAGCGCCAGCGGGTGCAGCTATACGAAGAGGCGCTGGCAGTGCTGGAAGAACTGGCGGGCAACTATACCCTGGGCGCCCTCACCAACGGCAACGCCGATGTCTACAAGACCGATGCCGGTGATTATTTTGATTTCGCGTTCCTCGCGGAGGACGTTGGCGCCAGCAAACCCCACCCCGACATGTTCCACGCAGCGCTGCGCCAGACCGGTGTTGCAGCGCACAATGTGGTTCATGTCGGCGATGACCCGGAACATGACATCGCAGGCGCCCAGGCGGTAGGCATGCAGACGGTCTGGATGAACTCGCGGCAGAAGGAGTGGCCGGACAGGCCCCGCGCGAGCCGGGAAATCAGCAACCTGCGCCAGCTGCCCCGGGCGATCAGCGAGATTACTGCCGGGACATGAACCCGGGCGCCCGCTGAGCCACTGTGGGCAGCACTGCTGCAGGACTTTAAATGGCGTCCTCGCCGGTTTCCCCGGTACGGATGCGGATGACCTGCTCGAGGGTGGTGACAAATATCTTGCCATCGCCGATCTTGCCGGTGCTGGCCGCCTTGATAATAGCCTCGATGGTCGCCTCGACCTGGTCTTCGGCAACGGCAATCTCAAGTTTCAATTTCGGCAGGAAATCCACCACATACTCGGCTCCGCGATAGAGCTCGGTATGGCCTTTCTGGCGTCCGAAACCCTTGACCTCGGTAGCCGTTATTCCCTGTACCCCGATTTCCGACAGCGCAGTGCGCACATCATCCATCCTGAAGGGTTTGATAATCGCTGTAACAAGTTTCATCTCGTTGGAACTCCGGCTATTTGGCAACCGCTATTATGGTGCGCTGGGGCGAAATGGCAATATCGGATAAATTCTGCTCGCTGAACGGCGTGCGGGGTTTCGCCTGTGGTGTCAGGTTTTAATAGCTAATCGCAGTTTACAAGTTGTGTGCTGTTCCATTCGCGGCGGAGAACGGGGGTTGCCTGCTCCACGGCTGCGCCCTCCGGGCTCCCTCAGTCGGTCGGAGCCTTAAAGCGCTGCGCTGTCTCGCCACTCCCTCGGCGTGGCCTTTAACGTTCCGCGAGGCAACCCCGCCCCTGCCGCAGAAAGTTCAGTCAATGAAGATTCAGTGGCATCGCCATTACCGAGGCAGTTTTGATTACATGCTCGATAGTTAGGCAGGGATCCGGGTATGTCCTGGCGGAATGTTAAAGGCCAGCGCCGAGGGAGTGGAAGGAGACAGCGCAGCGCTTTGAGGCTCCTGACCGACTGAGGGCACCCCGGAGGGGCGCGGCCATGGAGCCAGGACATACCCGGATCCCTGCCGAAAATGGAACGTCAAACCCCCACCAGGAAGAGCCAAAAAAAAGGGGGCCCGAAGGCCCCCAAAAGTACGCATCGTTAAATGCGCCCGCAAAACATGTATCAGGAAGAGCCCTTGGTGAACTCCGGGTAGGCTTCCATGCCGCACTCGGACAGATCCACACCCTCGTACTCTTCTTCCTCGCCGACACGGATACCCATGACCGCCTTGAGGATGCCCCAGACCACGAGGCTGGCAACAAAGACCCAGATGAAGATGGTTGCAGCACCGATCAGCTGACCGCTGAAGGATGAACCGCCGTCCTCGGTGAGGGGGTTGGTGATGGGTACCAGCATCAGGCCCAGGAAGCCGACCACACCGTGCACCGAGATGGCACCGACGGGATCGTCGATCTTCATTTTGTCCAGGGTGATAATCGAGAACACTACCAACACACCGCCGATGGCACCGAACAGGGTCGCCTGCAGGGCTGTCGGGGTAGAAGGCTCGGCGGTGATCGCCACCAGACCGGCCAGGGCGCCGTTAAGTGCCATGGTCAGGTCGGCTTTGCCGAACATGATGCGCGCTACGATCAGCGCCGCGATCAGGCCACCGGCTGCCGCCGCGTTGGTGTTCATGAACACCACGGCTACGGAGTTGGCGCTTTCCACGCTGGCTGTGGCCAGTACGGAACCACCGTTGAATCCAAACCAGCCCATCCACAGGATAAAGGTACCGAGGGTAGCCAGTGGCAGGTTGGCGCCGGGGATGGCGTTGATCTGGCCGTTGGCGCCGTACTTGCCTTTGCGTGCGCCGAGCAGCAGCACACCGGCGAGGGCGGCAGCTGCGCCGGCCATGTGCACGATGCCGGAGCCCGCGAAGTCTGAGAAGCCAAGGTCACCCAGGGTGTACATACCGAATACCGGGTTGCCGCCCCATGTCCAGGAGCCTTCCATCGGGTAGATAAAGCCGGTCATGAAAACGGCGAATATCAGGAATGCCCAAAGCTTCATGCGCTCCGCAACGGCACCGGACACGATGGACATTGCAGTGGCAACGAATACCACCTGGAAGAAAAAGTCGGCTGAGGGTGCGTAGGTAGCGGGCTCTTCCGCGCCCGCCACACCGTCGCCGGTGATGCTGGCCAGCATGAAGTCGCCGCCGTACATGATCATGTAACCGCAGACCATGTACATGGTACATGCCACCGCGTAGAGGGAGATGTTCTTGAGCAGAATCTCCGTGGTGTTTTTCGAGCGAACGAGGCCGGCTTCGAGCATTGCGAAGCCTGCCGCCATCCACATAACCAGTGCGCCGGCCATCAGGAAATAGAACGTGTCCAGGGCGTACTGTAATTCAAAGATGCTGTTTTCCATGGGAATACTCTCTAATAACAGTGTCGTGGGGTTAGATGGCGTCTTCGCCGGTCTCGCCGGTGCGAATGCGGATCACCTGCTCCAGAGCGGTTACAAAAACCTTGCCATCACCGATCTTGCCGGTATTGGCCGCTTTGGTGATCGCTTCGATGGTCTGTTCGACCACCGGGTCGGCAACCGCCACTTCGATCTTCACCTTGGGCAGAAAATCGACAACATATTCCGCACCACGATACAACTCGGTGTGGCCCTTCTGGCGACCGAAGCCCTTGACCTCGGTAACCGTGATGCCCTGCACCCCGATTTCCGACAGCGCTTCGCGCACGTCATCCAGTTTGAATGGCTTCACTATAGCCGTGATAAGTTTCATACTTTTCTCCTGAAGTGGAGCCGACCGGTCCCCCGGCCGGCTCGCTAAGCTGGACTGCGATTACATGCTCTTGCTGATCGTGAAAACCGCGGTGTCATCTGCCCAGTCGGTACCGAAGACATCGTCATCGTCCAGATCCGTGCCGACATAGGCTACGGAGAGGTCAACGCCGGCCACGGAATAGGTGAGCGTGACCGAGTAGTCGGTGTAGGAATCCTCGTCAGATGAGAAAAAACCACCTCCTTCATCGACTTCGTTGTAGGCCGCCTGCAGGCCCAGGCTCAGGTTGTCCATCAGGGAGAGGCTGTAGTCGAGCGCATAACGCCAGTAGTCACCCGTTTCGGCGTAGTAATCGTCCGAGTAGTTGACGCTCAGGGCAATGTCTTTCCAGGAGCCGGAGACATAGAATTCCTGGTAGTCGCCGTCGGCACCGTTATCGCCGGGATAATCATAGTAGATATAGCCCACGTCGATACCAAAGTCGGTATCGCCGATGGCACTGGACCAACCGCCGTAGTAGTCCAGCTCGAGGCTGCCGTCATAGTCCTCGTTGCTGTCGAAGTCGACCGAGGATCCCCATACGCCCAGGTAGAAGCCGGGGGAGAATTCCACGTCGAAACCACCCTGGATGGCGGCGGACTCGTCGGACTGGGAAATACCGCGGAAGCGGTAATCACTGGTGAGGGCGACGTTGCCGCTGATCTCGAAGCCGTCGCCTGAGGCAACGTCTATATCGTCTCTCTCCTGCGCCTGAGCCAGGCTGGCTCCGGTAAAAAGCGCGGCAGTTACCGCAGCGGTAAGCAGTTTCTTGTTCAACATGTTTCCTATCTCCATGGTTGGTCTCACATTTTCAGAATACGGCATGGCTACAAACTGTTACGGGCACATTCTGCGCGATACTCATTCTGGTACGCTGAATTTGCACAGCGTGTGCCAAACCCGACTAACTGCTTTTAAAACATAGAGTTAACTATGCAAAGGAGGCAAACGCACTCCCCGATAGCCCACAATGGCACAGCTGATCCGCACCATAATTGGTGCGTCGCCCCAAATTAGTGCACTGCTGCGAGCTGTGCCCCGTCCCCGAATTTCCTCTAAAATCAGCTCCATTCGACTCAACTGAAAAATGGCGGTGAAAATGGCCCTGAAACCCCCACCCCCCTGGGAACTTATCCAGCAGGTAAGCGAGATGGTGAATGCCAGCGGCATCAAGGGAGAGGTAGATAAGAGCGTGCGCGCCCTGGCGCAGACCGCCCTGTCCAGGCTGGACGTGGTCAGCCGTGAGGAATTCGACGCCCAGGCGGAAATCCTCAAGCGGACGCGTGACAGGGTAGTGACTCTCGAGACAGAGCTGGAGGAAATGACCCGGGAGCTCGAAGCGCTGGCTGCCGGAGAAAGCTAGGCCGAAACAGGTTCGGCAGGGTCGGGCCACCCGGGCCCGGCGGTAACGAGGTAATCAGCTCAAGGACGAGCGATGGAACTGTCTGTGGTTTACAGCAGGGCGGTGGCTGGTATGGATGCGCCGCTGGTGCGGGTGGAAACCCACCTCTCCAACGGGCTCCCCGCTTTTCACATCGTGGGCTTGCCGGAGACCGCGGTGCGCGAGAGCAAGGACCGCGTCCGCAGCGCAATACTCAATTCACATTTCACTTTCCCCGATCGGCGCATCACCATCAACCTGGCTCCCGCCGACCTGCCCAAGGAAGGCGGCCGTTTTGACCTGCCTATCGCACTGGGAATACTGGCCGCATCCGGCCAACTGCCGGGGACCGGGCTTGCTAATTGCGAGTTTCTCGGTGAGCTCGCACTGGACGGCAGCCTGCGGCCGGTGCCCGGCGCCATCCAGGCGGCGGGCGCCGCCAGCAGCAGCGGTCGCCAGCTGGTGGTGCCCGCCGACAGCGCGCCACTGGCGGCCCTGGCGCCGCACAGCCGGGTTGTCCCGGCCTGCGACCTGCTCACGCTCTGTGCCCACCTCAATGGCAGTTGCCGCATAGATCACTGTGCGGCGCAACGCATCGACCGCGAGGATGCCTATCCCGACCTGGGAGATATCATCGGGCAGCACGGCGCCCGTCGCGCCCTGGAAATCGCCGCCAGCGGCAATCACAACCTGTTGCTGTTCGGCCCGCCGGGTACCGGTAAAACCCTGCTCGCCAGCCGCCTGCCCGGCATCCTGCCGCCTCCAGACGCGGAAGAAGTGCTCACACTGCTGGCACTGCGCAGTTTTTTTGAGCCCGGGGGCAGCGGCGGAGACTTCCGTCGCCCCTTTCGCACCCCACACCACACGGCCAGCGCAGCGGCGCTTGCAGGGGGCGGAAGCAAGCCGCGCCCGGGGGAAATCTCGCTCGCCCATGGCGGCGTACTGTTCCTGGACGAACTGGCGGAATTCAGCCGCCTGAGCCTCGAGGTATTACGCGAACCCCTGGAATCCGGCGAGATTACGCTTTCCCGCGCTCTTCACCGCACCCGCTATCCCGCCCGTTTCCAGCTGGTCGCGGCGATGAACCCCTGCCCCTGCGGCTTCCTGGGTGACCCGGACCGACCCTGCCGCTGTACCCCGGAGCAGATACAGCGCTACCGGGCCCGCATCTCCGGGCCCCTGCTGGACCGGATCGATTTGCACGTGCCGGTACAGCGGCTCCAGCCCGGTGAGTTGCTCAACCAGCAGGGCGGGGGCGAGAGCTCCTTTGAGGTTCGCAGCCGGGTTTGTCGCAGCCGGGATTCGCAACTGCAGCGCCAGGGCTGCAGCAACGCGCAAATCCCGCCGGACCGGCTGATCCAGCTGTGCCAGCTGGAGGGTAGGGAAAAACGCCACCTGGAATCCGCCGCCCTGCGGATGTGCCTGTCCGGCAGGGCATTGCACCGGACACTGCGTGTTGCCCGGACTGTCGCTGACCTGGCGGAAAGCCCGCAAGTCTGCATCGAGCATATCAGCGAGGCGCTGGCCTACCGCAACGCAGGGCTGCCCTGATCACAACCCCGCCTGCCGGACAAAGCCAGCGGCTGTGACTGCAGCGTATCTCGTCGTTAACCGATACTGGCGTTAATCCGGGCGATGCTCTAGTCTGCCTGCTGTTCACCACAATAAACCTAAAGAGGAACAGCTGCACGCCATGTACAAGCCGATCACACTCACACTTGTCGCAATTGCGCTTGCCAGTGCCGGCGCTGTCGCCGCCGTCTCCCCGGAGCAGGCTGCCCAGCTGGGCAAAACCTTGACACCGATGGGTGCCGAAATGGCAGGCAATGCCGACGGTAGCATCCCCGCCTGGGACCCCAAAGGCACCCCGGTACCCGCCAATTTCGTGCCGGGGTCGGACAATTATGTCGACCCCTACGCGGATGAAAAACCGCTCTACACCATCACCGCGGATAACTGGCAACAATACGCCGATAACCTGACCGTCGGCACCCGGGCAATGTTTGAAAAGTACGGCGCCGACGGCTGGGAAATGCACGTGTACCCCAGCCACCGGGGTGCCATCCGGCCGGACTGGTTCTACGCCAACACCCTGAAGAACGCTACCGGCGCCTCGCTGGTGGCAGACGGCCAGAAAATAGAGGGCAACTACCCGGGTGTGCCCTTCCCCATACCCCAGTCCGGGCTGGAGGTGATGTGGAACCATATGGTGCGCTACGGTGAGCCGGCTTCCCAGACCTACGACACCTACTACGTGGACTCCAGCGGCAAGCCCGTCCTGGCCACGACCGCCTACTCGACCTCGGTCTTCCCCATGTTCAGGACACCCGATGAGCCGGTGGGCGACAAGGCCTGGACCATGCTGCGAATCAATTACGAGGCCCCCGCGCGCCGGGCGGGAGAGATCCTGCTGGTACATGAACCTGGGGCGGATTACACCGAGGGCAAGGGCCGCTCCGCCTGGCAGTACCTGACCGGCCAGCGCCGGGTTCGCCTGGCGCCGGCGGTGTCCTTTGACACCCCCAACCCGGGTGTGGCGGGAACCTCCACTTATGACGACTCCTTCGTTTACAACGGCTCGCCGGAGCGCTTCAACTGGCGCCTGGTCGGCAAGCAGGAAATTATCATTCCCGCATCCAGCTACAAGTTTGTATTCGAGACAGAACTCGAGGACGCACTGGGTCCCAAATTCCTCAAGCCGGAGTACATTCGCTGGGAGAAACACCGGGTCTGGGTAGTGGACTCCACCCTCAAGGAGGGCCAGCGCCATCTCTACAGCCGCCGCACTTTCTATATAGAAGAAGATACCTGGGTGGCGGCGGCCGGCGAAATGTACGATGGCCGGAACCAATTGTGGCGCCTGCAATACCTGTACGGGGCAAACCTGTATGACCGCAAGTCGGGTTACGGCTCCGCCTACGGCGCCTACGACCTGCTGCAGAATATCTATAACCTCAACGGCAAGCTGATTCCGGGCCGGTATTCGAGCGGTGTTGAACAGGACGACAAGTACTTCACACCCAAAGGCATCGCCCGCAGTGGCGTGCGCTGACGCCCCTGGCGCCAACACCAACTCATACAAAGGCCCGTTATTAGATATGGCTTTCCGAATCCTGTTGCACTACCCTATACGCAGGTGACTAAAATAATCAGCCAAGGAGTACCAATCACCATGCAGAACCGTATAAAAGCCGCCCTTCTCGTGGGCTCATTAGCAGCGGGGAGCGCGCTTGCCGCTGTCTCTCCAGAGCAAGCCGCAGAGCTGGGCAAAACCCTGACGCCCATGGGCGCCGAAATGGCCGGCAACGCCGACGGCAGCATCCCGGCGTGGAACGCCGAAGGCGCCACCCCGCCCGCGGGCTTCGTGCCTGGCTCAGGTAGTTACCCCAACCCTTTTCCCGATGAGAAGCCTGTCTACACTGTGAACGGCAGCAATTGGCAGGAATACAAGGACCTGCTGACCGCCGGCACAATCGGCATGTTCGAGAAATACGGAGCTGACGGTTGGGAACTGCAGGTCTACCCGACCCACCGTGTCAGCACCCGCCCGGACTGGTTCTACGCCAACACCCTGAAGAACGCCACCGGCGCCAACCTGGTAGCCGAGGGACAGAAGATCGAAGGCAACCTGCCAGGCGTCCCCTTCCCGATGCCCCAGTCCGGCCTGGAAGCCATCTGGAACCACATGATCCGCTACGGAACAGACGTAAACCAGGACTATGACACCTACTACGTGGACTCCAGCGGCAAGCCTGTTCTGGCTACCAGCGCTCACTCGGTGTCGACCTACCCGATGTTTGCAGAAGACGCGCGGGATAAGGAGGTAGGTGAAACACCCTGGACCATGCTGCGCATCGACTACAACGCGCCTGCACGGCGAGCCGGCGAGATCCTGCTGGTACACGAGCCGGGCGCCGATTACACCGCTGGCAAGGGACGCCAGGCCTGGCAGTACCTGGTGGGCCAGCGCCGGGTTCGACTGGCACCAGCAGTATCGTTCGACACCCCCAACCCGGGCGTCGCGGGCACCACCACCTACGATGACTCCTTCATCTACAACGGCTCGCCAGAACGCTTCAACTGGAAGCTGGTGGGCAAGAAGGAAATGCTTGTTCCGGCAAACAACAACGAGTTCGTTTACGAAACCAATGTGACAGACGTCCTCGGGGAGAAGTTCTTCAAGCCCGAGTCTCATCCGCTGGGAGAAGCGCCGCGTATGGGTAGTGGACTCCACCCTGAAAGAGGGCCAACGTCACGTGTATAGCCGCCGCACCTTCTACCTCGACGAGGACACCTGGGTTGCTTTAGCCGGTGAGATGTACGACGGCCGGGGTAACCTGTGGCGCCTGCAGTATGCTTACCCCGCAAACCAGTACGGCAACGACGCCGACTTCACCAACTCGTACGGCGCCTACGACCTGTTGCAGAACATCTACAACATCAACGCCAAACCCATCCCTGGCAAGACCTCGCAGGGTACCGGCATATCGAACGATAAGTTCTTCACGCCCAAAGGTATGGCTCGCAGCGGCGTGCGTTAAACCCTGACCGACCGGCGGCGCTGCCTGGCAGCGCTAAGGGTAGGCAAAACCGAGAGGCCAACAGTGTTACTGTTGGCCTCTTTTTTTGGTCGTGTTTTTTCTTTTGCCCTGCCCGCCCGAAACATAGGAAAATGCGCCCCCTCGGAGTTTCCCGATCAGTCCACGCAACAGGAGTCCGGATGTTCAAGATAAATCAGTATTTCGATGGCAAAGTCGCTTCCATCGCTTTCCAGGGCAGCGGCCTGCCGGCCACGGTCGGGGTTATGGCAGTGGGCGAATTCGAGTTCGGAGCCAGCCAGAGGGAGACGATGACAGTGGTCAGCGGCGCTCTCACAGTGCGCCTGCCGGGCAGTGACGACTGGCAGGAGTTCGGGGAAGGTGAACACTTTGTGGTCGCCGCCGGACAAAAGTTCCAGCTGAAGGTTGCCGTCGAGACCGCGTATCTCTGCACCTACGGCTGAGCACGGCTGAACCCCACCGGGCACCGCCCGGGCTACCCACATCCCGCATCGACAGGAGAGCACACCCTTGGACGAAACCCAGATACTGGAGCGCTTCAGCAGCCATGCCCCCGGTTTTCTCACCATGCTCGGCGGGCGCTTTGTCGCCGTCGACCGGGCCGCGAAGAGCTGTACCATGGAATTCGACATCAGCCGCGACTTCTGTCACTCGGGCGACGTGGTGCAGGGCGGTTTTGTCACTGCAATGCTTGACGCCGTAATGACCCACGCCATGTTTGGTGCCGAGGACGGCCTCTTTAACCTGTCGTCCCTGGAGATCAAGACCAATTACCTGGAAGCCACCCGGGCGGGTCGGTTGCGGGCCGAGGGAGTGGTGATCAGGAGCGGCTACAAACTGGCCTTCCTCGAGGGCCGACTCTACGACGCCCAGGGCGTACTGACCGCTACCAGCAGCACAGTGGCCAAACTGATCCGGGCAAAGACAAGCCCGTGACGCAACTCAACCCCCGCCAGCGTGAGGCGGTGCGTTACATAGACGGCCCCCTGCTGGTGCTGGCCGGCGCCGGCAGCGGCAAGACCAGCGTGATCACCCGCAAGATCGCCTACCTGGTGGAGTCCTGTGGTATCAGCGCGAGCCGCATCGCGGCGGTGACATTTACCAACAAGGCCGCCCGTGAGATGAAGGAGCGGGTGGGCAAGCTGCTGGGCAGCGGCATCGCCGAGGGCCTTACGGTCAGCACCTTCCACCAGCTGGGCCTGAAAATCATCCGCAGCGAGCGCAAGCTGCTGGGACTCAAGTCCGGCTTTTCCATCTTTGACGGGGAAGACACCCGCACCCTGATACGGGACCTGCTGATCCAGGAACACGGCTCCGACGGCGACCAGGCAAACACCATCGCCCAGCGCATCTCCAACTGGAAGAACGACCGGGTGCTGCCGGAACAGGCGGTGGCCGCCGCCACCAGCCCGGCGGATATGCTCTGCGCCCAGGCCTACCTGCGTTACAAGCGGGCCCTGAAGGCCTACAACGCGCTGGACTTCGACGACCTCATCCTGTTGCCGACGATTCTGTTCGAACACCACCCGGACATCCTGGAGAAATGGCAGAACCAGGTGCACTACCTGCTGGTGGATGAGTACCAGGACACCAATACCAGCCAGTACCTGCTGGTGAAACAGCTGGTGGGCCTGCGCGGCCAGCTGACGGTAGTGGGCGACGACGACCAGTCCATCTACGCCTGGCGCGGCGCCAGGCCGGAAAACCTGGCCCAGCTGCAACAGGACTATCCAAAACTGAAAATCGTAATGCTGGAACAGAATTACCGCTCCACCGCCCGTATCCTCAAGGCCGCGAATACCCTGATCGCCAATAACCAGCACGTGTTCGACAAGCAGTTGTGGAGCGAACTGGGCTACGGCGAGCCCCTGCGGGTGATCCGCTGCGCCGATGAACAGTGCGAGGCCGACCAGGTGGTGGCGGAGATACTCGACCACAAACTGCGCAAGCGCACCCGTTTTGGCGATTACGCCATCCTCTACCGGGGCAACCACCAGTCCCGGCTGATCGAGCTGGCCCTGCAACACCAGCAGGTGCCGTACCACCTCAGCGGTGGCACCTCGTTCTTCGCCCGCAACGAGGTGAAGGACATCATGGCCTACCTGCGGCTGGTGCTGAACGAGAACGACGACAACGCCTTCCTGCGCATCGCCAACGTGCCCCGGCGCAAGCTGGGTGCATCCACTCTCGAGGCGCTGGGGAATTTCGCCAACGCCAGGCACTGCAGCCTGAGCCAGGCCTGCACCCTGATAGGCTCGGAACACATCCCGGAGGCGGGACTCAAACGGCTGCGGGAATTTCGCCACTGGATGGATGGCGTGCGCCGCCAGTGCGCCGGGGACTCGGGCGTTTCCGGCATCCGCCAGATGATCCGCGACATGGAATACGAGGAATGGCTGATCCAGCTCAGCTCCAGCGAGGACGTCGCCGAACGCCGCATGAGCAACGTCCACTTCCTGGTCGATGGCCTGCAGCGGATCATGGGCGACGACAAGGTGGCGCTGGACGAGGCCATTTCCCGGATGGTGCTGCGGGACCTGCTGGAACAACAGGACGAGGAGGAAACGGGTCCCGACAGCGTGCAGCTGATGACCCTCCACGCCGCCAAGGGCCTGGAGTTTCCCCATGTGTTTATCATCGGCATGGAGGAAAAGCTGCTCCCCCACCGGGTCAGCATCGACGAGGACAATATCGCCGAGGAGCGCCGCCTTGCCTACGTGGGCATCACCCGCGCCCAGCAGACCCTGGCCATGACCCTCGCGCTGAAACGGCGCCAGTTCGGCGAGACCATCAACTGTGAGGCCAGCCGCTTTATCGCGGAGCTGCCCCAGGATGACCTGCAGTGGCAGGGCGGCGACGCCGACACTGCGCAGGCCAACGAGGAGCGGGGCCAGGAAACCCTGGCGGGGCTGAAAAACCTGTTCGGCTGAAAAGCTATCGCATCAGTGGGCACAAAGTCGTGCCAGCACTCACATCGCCTGGGCCAGCGACAGCGTCAGCTTGTCGATAATCTCGTCAACCTGGGCGCGGGTAATCACCAGCGGTGGGCACAGCGCCACCGCACAGCCCGCCACGTTGCGCACGATCAGGCCATTGTCCTGGCAACGCTGGGTAACCTTTTTCGCCAGCTCCGTGGCGGGCGCCTTGCTGGCTTTGTCCTCCACCAGCTCCAGCGCCGCAATCAGGCCCGCGCCGCGGACTTCCCCGACCCGCTCGTGCTCGCGCAGCGGCGCCAGCCGCTGCTGCAGGTACTGGCCCACTTCGGCAGCGTGGGCATACAGCCCGTCCCGCTCGTAGATCTCCAGGGTTTTCAACGCAGCGGCGCAGGCGACCGGGTGACCCGAGTAGGTGTAACCGTGCCCGAACACGCCCACCTGGGCACTGGGCTGGCGCATCGCTTCATAAATATCGCCGCGAATCACCGCGGCGCTGATCGGGTAGTAGGCGGAGGACAACTGCTTGGCAAAGGTCATCTGGTCAGGCCGGCGGATATTCATCGTCTCACACCCGAACAGTTTGCCGGTGCGGCCGAAGCCGGTGATCACCTCGTCGGCCCAGAACAGGATGTCGTACCTGTCCAGGATCGCCTGTACCTTCTCGTAGTAACCGGCTGGAGGGACGATGACACCGCTGGCCCCGGTAATGGGTTCTGCGATAAACGCGGCGATGGTCTCGGGACCCTCGCGCAGGATCAGTTGTTCCAGGTTGCCCGTAATGCGCTCCACGAAAGCGGCCTCGGTTTCGTCGCCATGGGCGCCCCTGTAGTAGTGCGGGTGGTCGGTGCGCAGGATACCCAGGGCATCGAGCGGCGCGTCGAAATGGGCCAGGTTGGCCGGCAGGCTGGTGAGAGAGCCGGCCGCGACAGTCACCCCGTGGTAGGCGCGCTCACGGGTGATGATCTTGTGTTTCTCCGGCTTGCCAATGACGTCGAAGTAATAGCGCAGTAGCTTGATATGGGTGTCGTTGGCATCGGAGCCCGAGTTGCCGAAAAACACTTTCGCATCCTTCACCGGTACCATGGCGGCCAGTTTGTCCGCCAGGTCCATGCCGGGCTGGTGGGTCTTGCCGCCGAACATATGGGTAAACGAGAGCTTCGCCAGCTGCTCACTGATGGCGTCAATCAACTCCCGGTTGCCGTAACCCAGGCCGGTACACCAGAGGCCGGCCATGCCTTCCAGGTACTGTTTACCGTGATTGTCGTAGATATAAACACCTTCACCCCGGTCTATGACCAGTTGTTCAGTGGCCATCAGGTTGGTGGTGGGATAAATCACTGCAGACATGGGGAGCTCCAGATTATCAGCCGGGTGAGCAGCGCCAAAGGGATGGCCGGCCCGGGAATGACGCCTAGTTTAATTGGAGTTATTGCAACCACAATCACTATTTTCGCCATCCCGCGGCACAATGAATCCGGGACTCGCGGCTTACAGGCAGCGGCGAACAGGAACGCGAAATGTTGAACGGGCGTACAATCTCTGCTGTTTCCTGTTGAAGATCGGAGGCCTCCGGCGTCTAATTGACGACCCTCCCGCCACGCGATCCACCACGCCTGCAGGCCTGAACAGCCCCTGAGGAGCAAGATACCAGTGAATTCCGTCAGCATGGATGACATCAGGGCAGCAGCCGCACGGATAGAGGCCTACGTGCACCGCACCCCGGTCATGTCCAGCCAGCTCATCGACGCGGAGGCCGGCTGCGAGATATTCTTCAAGTGCGAGAACCTGCAGAAAGTGGGTGCCTTCAAGGCCCGGGGAGCGCACAACGCGGTGCTGTGCCTGGCGCCGGATGAGCTCGCCAGGGGTGTCGCCACCCACTCGTCGGGAAACCACGCCGCCGCTCTCGCGCTGGCGGCCAGCCACTTCGATGTGCCGGCGTATATCGTCATGCCCGAGAATGCTCCCGCCACCAAGGTGGCGGCGGTGCGGGCCTACGGCGGACAGATCACCTTCTGCGAATCCACCCAGGCGGCCCGTGAAAGCACCCTGCAGGAGGTGTGCCAGCGCACCGGTGCCAGCTTTATCCCGCCCTACGACCACCCCGACGTGATCGCCGGCCAGGGTACAACCGCCCTCGAGCTGGCGGATCAACTGGCGCCGCCGCCGGACTTCCTGCTCACCCCCGTGGGCGGTGGCGGACTGCTTGCCGGCTGCGCCGTCGCCAGCAAGGCACTGTGGCCGGCTACGGCGGTCATCGGGGCGGAACCGGCCGGGGCTGACGATGCGCTGCGCAGTTTCCACAGCGGGCAGTGGCAGCCGCAGCCGGCCCCCGACACCGTGGCCGATGGCCTGCGCACCTCATTGGGCCAGCTCAACTTCCAGCTGATCCGGGAGAACGTGGACGACATACTCAGTGCGGACGACGCCACCATCATCCACGCCACCCGCCTGGTCTGGACCCGCATGAAGCTGGTCGTCGAACCCTCCGCGGCAGTGGGCCTCGCCGTGGTGCTCGCCCACCCCCGGCGCTTTGCCGGTAAACGGGTAGCCATCGTATTCAGCGGCGGCAACGTCGATATCGACCAGCTGCCCTGGTGAGGGAGGCCTGACAGGCTCAGCCCTTGCGTGCGCGTATCTTCTCGTGGCTCGCCAGAGTTTCCCGGGCCCGCGCCACCACCGGCGCATCGATCATCCTTCCCTCGTATTCCGCCGAGCCACGATTTGCCCGCAGGGCCTGCTCATAGGCCTCCACCAGCCCCCTGGCCGCGGCGACCTCCTCCCGGGAGGGCGCGAACTCCTCGTTCATCACCTGCACCTGGTCCGGGTGGATACAGAAACCTCCCCGCAGGCCCAGGCGGCGGGAGCGGCGGATCGTTTCCCGGAACGCCTCCAGGTCACCGTACTCGCCGATCGAGCCGACAAACCCCAGGGGCAGCAGGCCGGCAGAGCGGGCGGCAAAGACGATCTGCTGGTTCGGGAACAGCAGGCCGTCGGCGTCCGGCACCATACCCGCGGAGGCCGAGAAATCCTCCGGTCCCAGGGTGATGGCCACCAGCCTCGGTGTGCTCGCGGCTATCTGGGCTACCCGGGCGAGCGCGGCAGTGGATTCAATCAATGCTATCAACCTGGTATGGCCAGTGGGCAGGCCGCGCTCCAGTTCCAGCTCCGCTATACAGTCGCTGATCCACTGCAACTGGGACGCGCCGCTGACCTTCGGCACGCAGATTGCGCGGACGCCGGCGTTGATGGCGGCCTCAAGGTCAGCCGCCGCCAGGCGCAGGGACGCATTGATCCGCACCACCACATCGGCGCCACCGGCAGACACCCGACCCGCCGCGGTGCCCAGGTGGCGTCGCGCCGACGCCTTCTCCGCCAGGGGAACGCTGTCCTCCAGGTCCAGGATGATCGCGTCCGCTCCCCGCTGGTGGGCTTTTTCCAGGAACTTCGGCACATTTGCCGGCACAAACAGCATCGAGCGCCACAGGGGCAGGCGTTGATCCATCATCTCACTCTCCCTTTACATTCAGCCGTACTTCCAGCCGTGGCCGGCTTCACGATCCCACAACCGCCAGTTCCGCCCTGGCGTCCATGGCCAGCGCGCCGCCGGCGTCCAGCGCCCACAAGCTGACCACGTTACCGTCCTGGCGACCCTGCAAGCGCAGTGGCGCACCGTCCAGCAGCGGCCTTATCCCCCGGAACCGGAACGTGGCCAAGCGGGCTTCGGGCCGCTCCCGACGCAGCAGGTCCAGCAACAAGGTGGCCGTCAGCGGACCCTGCACAACCAGGCCGGCGTAGCCCTCCTGCTGAACCGCGTAGTCGCGATCGTAGTGGATGCGGTGGCTGTTGAAGGTCAGCGCCGAGTAGCGAAACAGCAGCACCGGGTCGGGCACAAGCTCCCGCGACCACTCGGCCGGCGCCGGCGCGGGCTGCGCAGGCGCCGGGCCGCTGCCGCCGGGCCCCCGGTACACAAGCTGCTGGTCTTCCTCCAGCACCAGCTCGCCCTCGCGATAAATCGCGTGTTGCACGCTGACAAACACCAGCGCACCGCTGCTGCCCTGTTTCAGGCTGACATCGGCAATGGTAGAAACCCGCCGCACCGCGTCCCCGACATGCAGTTCATCCAGGAAGCGGATGCTGCTGCCCGCCCACATACGGCGCGGCAACGGCACCGGTGGCAGGAAATCGCCGCGCCTGGGGTGGCCGTCCGTATCGAGGGCGGAGGCCGCCGGCGCCGGCAAAAAAAACAGCCAGTGCCAGGGCTCCGGCAGGCGCTCTCCCGGGCCCGCACCGGGCGCCGGGCAATCCAGTGTTGCGGCCAGAGAGCGCAGCGGCGCCGCGGTGATGACGTCACTGCGAGTCTCCTGGCGGCCGATCCACCCGCGCAGTTCTGCCAGGTCGATTGCGGCGGGGCCGCGACCTTCAGTATCAGTCACGGCTGTCGAACTCGCGACGGATGGCATCGCCCTGTTCGTCCAGGGCGGGGACCGGGCGCAGCGGCAGTTCGCCGCTGGAGGAAATCACCGGCGGCGCCACCAGGGAGACCGCGCCGGAAGGCGTGGCCACCTCACTGCGACGCAGCTGCTGGTGCCTGGACAGGTCCGCCACCGAGTTGACCGAGCCAAAGGCGATGCGCGCATCGAACAGGCGCTCGGTCAGCGCGGCCCGTGACAGTCGGGAAAATACCGCGTCAATCCGGGCGTCCAGGGCCGGGCGGTTGGCGCAGCGGTCCACGTTGTTGCGGTAGTCCGGGTCGTCCACCAGTTCCGGCCGCCCCAGCACCTGCTCGCAAAAATTCCGCCACTCGCGGTTGTTCTGGATCGAAATCACCACCTGGTCGCCGCCTTCACAGGCGTAGGCCCCGTAGGGTGCGATGGAGGGGTGGTTCAAACCCACCCGCTCAGGCGCATGGCCGGTGTAATCCTGGTGCAGCAGCGGCACCGTCATCCAGTCCGCCGTGGCGTCGAACAGCGACACTGCCAGGCCTTTACCGCGACCGGTCCGCTGGCGCTCGAGCAGGGCTTCCAGCACCCCCGCGTGGGCGTACATACCGCAGGCGATATCGCAGACTGACACCCCGACCCGGCCCGGCTGCTCGGGGGCACCGGTGATGGAAGCCAGGCCGGTTTCGCACTGCACCAGCAGGTCGTAGGCTTTCATCTCGCGGTAGGGTCCGGTGTCGCCATAGCCGGTAATATCGACAGTAATCAGGCGCGGATTGCGCTCGCGCATTGCAGCGGAGTCAAAGCCGGCCCGGGCGGCGGCGCCGGGGGCGAGGTTCTGGATGAACACGTCCGCGTCCGCCAGCATCCGCTGCAACAGGCCGGCGTCACCGGGGTTCTTGATATCCAGGCAGATGGATTCCTTGCCGCGATTCAGCCAGGTGAAATAGGCGCTCTCGCCCCCCGCCACGTGATCGTACTCCCGGGCGAAGTCGCCCTCGGCTCGCTCGATCTTGATCACCCGGGCCCCCGCATCGGCGAGGCGAGAGCTGCAGTAGGGAGCCGCCACCGCCTGCTCCAGCGCGATTACCAGCAGGTCATCCAGCGGCTGCATCAGAACGACCTCGGCAGATCGAGTTCCTGGGTGGCAATGAATGACAGGATAAGGTTGGTGGAGATAGGGGCGACCTGGTACAGCCGGGTTTCGCGAAACTTGCGCTCGACATCGTACTCCACCGAGAAACCATAGCCCCCGTGGGTCTGGATACAGGTGTCCGCGGCGGCCCAGGCGGCCTCTGACGCCAGCAATTTCGCCATATTGGCCTCGGCGCCCGCAGGCTTGCCGGCGTCGTACAGGTCCGCCGCCTGCTGCACCATCAGCGCCGCCGCCTCGGTCTGGATATGGGCCCTGGCGATGGGAAACTGCACCCCCTGGTTCTGCCCGATGGGGCGGTCGAATACCACCCGCTCCCGGGCGTAGGCGGCGGACTTTTCGGTAAACCAGCGCGCATCGCCGATGCACTCGGCAGCTATCAGTATACGCTCCGCGTTCATGCCATCGAGAATACAGCGAAAGCCCTGGCCCTCGACGCCAATCAGGTTCTTCGCCGGGACCCGCAGTTCGTCAAAGAACAACTCGGTGCTCGCGTGGTTCATCATTGTTTCGAGGGGGTTGATGGTCAGCCCGCTGCCCACCGCCTCGCGCAGGTCAACCAGCAGTACCGACATGCCTTCGGTGTGCTTCGCGCACTGCTCCCGGGGCGTAGTCCGCACCAGCAGCACCATCAGGTCGGAGTGCTCGGTGCGGGAGATATAGACCTTCTGGCCGTTGACCACGTAATCGTCACCGTCGCGCACCGCGCTGGTACGGATGCGGGAAGTATCCGTGCCGCTGCCGGGTTCGGTCACCCCGAAAGCCTGCAGGCGCAGGGAGCCGTCGGCAATGGCCGGCAGGTATTGCCGCTTCTGCTCATTGCTGCCATGCCGCAACAGGGTACCCATGGTGTACATCTGGGCGTGACAGGCGCCTCCGTTGCCACCGCTGCGCTGGATTTCCTCCAGCACCGCGCAGGCTGCTCCCAGGGGCAGTCCGCTGCCGCCATACTCCTCGGGAATCAGCACGGACAGGTAGCCCGCATCGGTCAGGGCCCGGACAAACTCGGTGGGGTATTCGCTGTCCCGGTCCAGCTTGCGCCAGTATTCGCCGGGGAAATCCTGCGCACAGCCTCGCCACAGCTTCGCGAATGTCCGGGTAGGTTTTGTCAAGAGCCACACTGCTGTCCTCGCAAGATAACCCCGGCGACAGGGTCAGGGGTCGGCCTGTAAGCCGCCTGCCCGGGGTATAGGAAGTGTATTAGATTCGATACGGCCGGGAGGGTAAAGGCCGATAGCAGAGACCCGGGACCGTGCGCAGAGCGCGAGACGCTCAACCGGGAGACTAGCGGGGAAAACAGGGGATAACGATGAACCCGGGCGCCATGGCGCCCGGTGACGGGTTATTTACTGGCTGCCGACAATCATGTAGTCGACCGCCGCCATGACTTCCTCGTCGGAACAGTTCATGCAGCCGCCCTTGGCGATCATACCGGTACCCGCGAGGCCATTCACTCCGCTGTCGTGCAGCACGTCGGTGCCCTTGGCTATGCGCTCGGCCCAGGCAGTGGCATCACCGTATACCGGTGCGCCGGCCGCGCCGGTGCTGTGGCAGGCCAGGCAGGCGGCGTTGTAAACCTCTTCGCCGGAGCGGGGCCCGCTGCTGGCGACGGTTGCGGCGCTCGCGCAGCTGTTGTCGCCTACCAGGCAACTTTCACCGACGGGCTTGATGCGCTGCTCGATCTCGGCGCGCTGGGCTTCGGTGAGGTCCACAGCCCAGGCGCTGAAAGCCAGGCCCAGGGCCAGAAAACTGAATACAATACGTTTCATCACAATACGGTCCTCTCTTGAACAGGCGCGCATTATAGCCAGTTATCCCGGCGGCGGAAACTCGACAGAAGTGCCTACCTGGGCAAATACCGGCCGGAATCCACCCCCTGTCTGGCGCTGGCGGTAGATTATGCCTACCATGCAAGGCCGATATGACATCTGGCAGGAGCCATTCGCATGAAATTGTACACTTTCGACCCCGCACCGAACCCCCGTCGCCTGGCTCTGTTCATGCAATACAAGGGCATCCAGATTGAGACCGTGCAAGTCGATATGATGAAGGCGGAACAACTGGGGGATGCCTACCGGCAGGTCAACCCCCTTTGCACCGTACCCGCCCTGCAACTGGATGACGGCACCGTGCTGTCGGAAGTGATCGGCATCTGCATGTACCTGGAGGGGCTCTACCCCGACAAGCCGCTGCTGGGTACCACGGCGCTGGAAAAAGCCCAGGTCATCAGCTGGGATCACAACGTGTTTCTCTCCATGATGATGGCTGTCGCCAGCATGCTGCGCAACCGGGGCGACGGCTTCCGCAACCGCGCCCTGCCGGGTCCGCTGGATGTGCCCCAGATACCCGAGCTGGTCGAGCGCGGCAGGCTGCAACTGGAATATGCCCTGCCCCAGATGGACGCCCGCCTCGCGGCCAACAGCTGGGTGGCCGGCGACCACTTCAGCTTCGCCGACATCGACCTGCTGGTTTGCGTGGACTTTATGGCCTGGGTAAAACAGTCGATACCCGAAGACTGCACCCACCTTAAAGCGTGGTACGCGCGCGCCAAAGCGGAGCTCGGTGAGTAGGGTCGAATTTAGCCGCGCCTAGAAATACCAGGCCAGCTGCACCAGCAGCGACGGCCCCACCGCCAGGGTGAGGTCGTCGATACCGGTGTCGATGCCACCGTACTCGGTGCCCTTGGAGCCCAGGGGCGCTGTCGCGGCGGCCAGCAACTGCCAGTCCTGGGCCAGGTCCCACTGCCCTACCACCTGGGCCAGGGCGGAGCCGTCTTCCAGGTTGGCAAACAGGTTCGTGGTGACATTGACCAGTGGCGCCAGCTCCACCAGCAGCGACCCGGCCATCTGGTGGCGGCCGATGGTATACAGCTCACCCCGCTGCAGGCGCTCGACCAGGTCCTTGTCCGCCAGTATTTTTTCCAGCGTGTAGTCGTCCTGCGCCAGGCCGAAGCCGTTGTAGTAGTACTCCAGGGCCACCGTCGCGTTGCAGCCCGCCAACACCCAGGACCAGGACCAGTTGGCCACCGCGCTGGCAACCCAGCCGTCCCGGGCATCGGTGAGGGTGATGTCGCCGCGCAGCACTGCCTCCCCGAGATTGGTGACGCCACCCACACCCGCGATGAATTCATTGAAATTTTCCGCCAGCAGCAGGTCGTACTCGGCCTCCAGGCCGAAGCCGTGAAACTTCAGCGCGGTGGTGCGCTGCTCGCTGGTGGCGCGGCCCTGTTCGTCCCGGCGCTGCACGACCACGCCCTGCCAGTCACTGCCGCTGCCCAGCAGGTACTGGCCATAGAACATGTCCTCACCCAGTTTGTATTCGGTGTCGACTGCCGCCGGGTTGAAAGGGTTGAAAAAATCCACCGGGTTGAAAATAAGCCCGTTGCCCCAACTCACCGCCTGGCGGCCAAAACGAAGTACCGTCGACTCGCCGCTGTAACTGACATTGAGCCGGTCCAGACGCTGCACCATACCCTGTGACGAGTTGTCGCTGATGGTATCGGTGAGGTCCCACCAGCGCTGGTCGTCGTTGGGCAGGGAGGGTGGCAGCAGTAGCAGCCCGTTCGCATCCAGCGGCAGATCCAGGCTGTCGCCCCACTGGCCGATCGCCTGGTAGTCCGCCTGGAAGCCGAAGCGCTCGCGGGAGCCGCTGAATTTCAGGCGCAGGTCGGCGTATTCATCGTTGGCCTGTTCACCGAACACCTCCCGGTAGGCGCTGTCGTCCGGGTACGTGCTGCCCTGCCAGCGCAGTTTTACGTGGCCGCCGTCGAAACCGGGAACCGCGCCTGTCGCCATCACAGGCAGCAGGGCCAGCAGGCCCAGCCAACGCAGCTGCCGCGTCATTCACGCATCCATGGCGTGGGGTTGCTGCTGCTCATCGCTGACTACCAGGCCGTCGCGCATGCCGATGAGGCGCCGGGCATAACCCATCACCCGCGCATCGTGGGTGGAGATGACGAAGGTCACCCCCCGCTCCGCATTGAGTGTGACAAAGAGATCCATCAACTGGGCCGCGCTGTGGCTGTCGAGATTGGCCGTGGGCTCATCTGCCAGTATCAGTGCCGGCTTGCTGGCTATGGCCCGGGCCACCGCGACTCGTTGCTGCTGGCCCCCGGACAATTCAGCCGGGCGGCGCCCCTCGAGGCCCGCCAGCCCCACCTCTGCCAGGACCTGGGTCGCCAGCGCGCGCCGTTGCGCCGCCGGCACACCCTGCACCTGCATGATGAACTCGACATTTTCACGGGCGGTCAGCACGCTGATCAGGTTGTAGGCCTGGAACACGAAGCCGATATTGTGCAGGCGCATGTCAGCCAGCTCGCCCCGTGACAGGCCATCCAGGCGCTGGCCGCCGATGGTAATTTCGCCGCTGTCGGGGGTATCGAGCCCGCCCAGGGCATTGAGCAGCGTGGTCTTGCCGGACCCGGAAGGGCCGAACAGGCAGACGAAGGATCCCTCCCCGATATCCAGGCTGACATGATCGAGGGCGTTTATGGTCTCCTCGCCCTGGTGAAATGTCTTGCACAACGCGCGGCAGGCAATATCGCTCATTAAAAGTAACCTCTCAATCCCGGGTCAACGCCGCCACCGGGTCGAGCCGGGAAGCTCGCCACGCCGGTGCGAGGCTGGCGAGCAGCCCCAGGGTGATTACCACGGCGGTGGACATCAGCATGTCCTGGATATGCAGCGCGGGGTAAAGGGTGGCGCTCATGCCCATGATTTCCATTCCCTGGGCGACACTGGAAATGTCGATGCCCCCGGCCAGCGGTGCTATGGTCAGCACTGCCAGCAGGTTGCCCAGCAGCAGCCCCAGGCACAGCAGGAACAGGCTCTCCAGCATGATCTGGCCCAGGATGAGGCCGGGGCGCATCCCCAGGGCCTGCATCAGCCCGATCTCCCGCACCCGCTCGAATACCGCCATCACCAGGGTATTCACCAGGCCGAAGGACAGGGCGAGAAACACCACCACCATGAATACCAGGGTAAAGCCGTCCTGTACCGCCAGCATACTGCCCAGGAAAGGATCGAGCTCGGTCCAGGTCAGGGTCTCGAGCTCACTGCCCGCGGCGGCGGCAACTGCCGGGTACCAGTCAGCGACCCGGCGGTAGTCATCGCCGCTAACGGCGATTTCCGATATCTGCTGCCCGATACCCAGCAGCTCCTGCACCACCGCGCGACCGGCGTAGACGAACCGGTCCTCGTTTCCCTGCAGCCGGCCGCGGTAGATGCCGACGATCCGGGCACCCCGCTCCGCCACGTTGTTGTCCGGGTCCTGGGACATTACTACAACCCTTTTGCCCAGGCCGGTCTCCAGGCGTCGGGCAAGGCTGGCGCCGATCACCAGGCCCCGGTCGTCTTCTCCCTCCAGGCTTCGCCCCTGCAGCAGGTCCCCGGGCAGTGACCCGAGGGCCTGCTCAGCTTCCGGATCAACACCCAGCAGGGTGACGCTGCGGCTGCCCCGCTCACTGCTGATCACCGCCGGTACCCGCACCCGGCTAGCCCAGGCGGTTACCGGGGCGGACTGCAGCACGTCAAGCAGCTCAGCCACCGGGGGCGCCATCGAGTTCACCACGCTGGGGTCCCGGCGATAATCCCGCTGGTGCAGCTGCACCTCCCCGGGCAGGGTTTGCAAGCCATTGCGCACCATCTGGTCGGTCATGCCGCGCATCAGCGCCGCCATGAAAATCATGGCCCACACGCCGATCGCAATAGCGGCAAGCATGATCAGGGTGCGCCGGTGATTGCGCCATAGATTGCGCCAGGCGAGGGTGGACAGGGCCGTGAGGGGCAGGGACATCAGCTGGCCTGCATGGCGGCCACGGGGCGCAACCTGAACAGGCGCAGCGCCGGGTACAGGGCGGCCAGCATCGCGCCGACAAACACCGCCAGCGGCCCGATCAGCATGGAAACCAGGCTCACCTCGGGATAGATGCGCCCGCCCAGCATGAACCGCTCCATCATTTCCTCGACCCCGGGGTAGATGAAACCGGCAACGCTCAGGTACCAGCTGAGCAGGCCTCCGCCGAGCAGCCCCAGCCCCAGCCCCAGCGCCGCCAGCAGCAGGGTCTCGATACCCACCAGTCGGGCCAGCCGCCCGGGGCTCATGCCCAGCGCCAGCATCACGCCGAATTCGCGGGTACGCTCCAGCACCGACATCAGCTGGGTATTGAGTACGCCGAAGGCCACCAGCACCACCAGCACGCTGTAGGTAAACCAGGCGCTGGTCATATCGGATTGGATAGCCTGGCGCAGCCCGGGCACAAGAGTCTCCCAGTCGAGCACGGCCAGCTCATCTCCCGGCGCGGGCAGCGCACGCAATGCGCCTGCCGTGGACTGCACCTGCTCAAGGGAGGACGCCCTCACCACCACCGCGTGGCCGGCGTCGCCCATGGCGAAGACCTGCTGGAACCAGCCCAGCGGTACCTGCGCCATGTTGCGGTCGACCTCCTCCAGGCCGGAGTCGATGATACCCACGACGGTGGCCACCCCGGCGGCAAAGGAGCCGTCGCGGCCGCTGCCCAGGAAGGTCAGCTCGTCACCCACGCCCACTTTCAGGTTCCGGGCCAGCACGCTGCCGATGACGATGGCCTCCTCGTCGCTGCTGTTCAGGTAGCGGCCATCGCTCAGCTTGCCCGGAAATGTCGACACCGCCGGCTCAGTATCGGGCTGCACGCCCGTCAACAGGATACCGAAAGAGCGTTCGGCGCTGGAGGCGAGGGCGAAGGCCTCGGCCCGGGCGGATGCAGCCTCGACGCCGGGCAGCGCTCGCAGCTGCCCGGCCAGCGCGCTGACCGCCGGCACGTCCTGGTACATATGCTGTTGTTCGAGGTAATCCCTGTGCTGGACCTGGATATGGCCGGTGAAGCTCGCCAGGCTGCCGTCGATCATCATCTGGTAGGAGCCCAACTGCAGCGACACCAGGAAGATCAGCAGTACATTGGAAAACACCATGGCGCCGACCGTGAGCCAGGTGCGGCGCCGGTGGCGCCACAGGTTGCGCCAGGCCAGTACCCAGGTGACATTCACTCCCGCGGGTTTCTCAGGTTTGACAGGGTGAACTGGCTGGCCGGAAGCTCCAGGTCGAACTCCACCGCCGAGGTGCGCAGTTCGGTCCAGTCATCTGGCTTGTCCTGGTTGCTCATACGCATCACAGCGGCCACGTTGCGCCCACCCATCTCGGCGATTTCCAGCGCCTTGAGCGTCTTGACCAGGGCGCCGTCCTGGTCCCAGAACTGCTGCTCCAGCAGCACCCAGTCGCCGCGCACCCAGAGAATTTCCTTGCCCCAGACCACCGCCGCCTCCTCGTGGGGGATGGACTGTATGACGTAAACCGTCTGGCCATCCTGCTCGTACTGTTCCAGCAGGCTGTGGTCGTACTGGTCGATGATGTTGGTGTCCTTGCTGACATCCTTATTGGAGAAGTCACTGCCCATCCAGCTCTGGCTCATCATGGAGGACGGGATCTTGATCACCCGGTTGATCTTCGGGGTGTAGGTCCACATATTGCCATCCACGGACAGGGTGCCGTTGCCCGCATCCTTTTTCGGCTCCATCACCCGCACCAGGGTGCGCTTGTCGCCTTCGGTCCAGGCCCGCATCGTCATGGAGCGCTCCCAGTCGGGACGGTGGATGGTCATGGTCATTTCCGAGTAGGAGGTAAGCCCGCGGTAGTGATCCATGGCCTTGCGGATAATATCGTTGGCGGTCAATTCCTCGGCCAGCGCGTTGCCGACCCAGAAGGCAAGCAGGCAAACCACAAGTCGTGCGCGCATCGTATCAACTCCAGTAAGGGTGCATGCACGAGTGTAAACAATATTGCCGCAGCAATGCATGGACCCATGTCATGAAATGATCGCCTGGCCGGGACTGGCCTGACGGCCCATCGCCGGGCCAGATGCGATATAAAGGGACAATGCCATTGACCACCAGCAACAGCCCGCCGCAAAGCCACTGCCGGCGCCCCACTGTCCGGGCCGGCGTGTTTACCCTCGCGCTGCTCGCCCTCGCCATGGCCGGGTGTAGCGGCAGCGGGCCAGAGGCGGCCTTTGACGAGTACCTGGGCAGACTGGCGCGCACCCTCGGGGCAGCGCCCGTCCAGCCGGTAATACCGAGTGTGACAGCCCTACCGGCACCAAGGGAACTGCACCTGGAGATCCAGCCGGGCAACCTGGATGCGCTGGACTTTCTCGCCCTCAGCGGTTGCGCAGTGCAAATCACCATTGGCAAGCGCAACAGCAGCCTGGGCAGGCTGGCACGGGACTCCCAACGCCTGCTGCTGGAACTGGAGTACCTGCAGCTGGCCCCCCCCTGTATCGATTACCAGCGCGAACAGGGCGAAAGTGGTCTGGCCGATACCCTGGAGCAGGCCTGGCAGCTGAAACGCCGCCAGCTCCCCGCGTCGATCTACAACGCCACCCTGGGCAGCAGTGAGTACCGCCAGTTCTGGAAGAAAGCGCCGGGCGCAGCCGCCGACTACCCCGCCAATACCAGCAGCGCCGTGATCGCCAGCCTGGAGGCCATCAACGGCCACGCCCGGCGCTGGCTGGCGGGTGACTATAGTGCGGACAACCGGGAGTTCGAGATACTGCTGGGAGAGGTGGCCACCGGCGACGGCGGCGCACTGCTGCAGGCGCTGGCCGCGCAGGACGCCGCACTGGCCGCCGCGAACCACATAGCGGCGGAGCGCATGGAGCGCGGCCCCATGTGCTCACCCGGCATCCGCCCCGCGGCGGCCGATATCCTGCCCAACGTCATCCGCAAGTACTTCATAGAAGGCATCCAGACCAGGGCGGCCGCACTTAACAGGCGCCTGGAGGAACTGATGCCGCCCGTCGGCGCCCTCGAGCAGATGCTGGAGCCCGCACTGCCGCCGCCCTACCGGCGCTGGAGCGAGCAGCGCGACGCCGAGCTGGCCCGGTGGGCAACCGCACCCCGCCGGCACGTTGAGCTATTGCAGGATATCCAGCGGCCCTGCGGCACCAACCCGGGCCAGGCGGGCACATCACAGGCAGAACCACAGCAGAATTGATTCGGTTGGCAGGCGGGGAACACATAGGGCTACAATAGGGCCAGCGATATCCCACCAGGAAACTGCAATGGCGCGACCAGCGCCGAAACACTAGCTGGTGGTGGCGCGCTGCTGCCGACACCAATTCCAATGCGGAGAGTTCCATGACCCACCTGATGAAGACAGTGCAACATTCCATTGTCGCCCTTGCCGGCGCCGTTCTGCTTGCCGCCTGCGCCAGCGGCCCGCCGAAGCCGGAAGTGGATTACAAGTCGGACTACAACTTCAGCCAGGTGCGCAAGGTCGCCTTCTATGATGATTCCGGCCTGATTTCCGGCAACAACCCCATCCCCCTGAGCGACATGGAGCGTGATCGCATCGACGTCGCCCTGGAGCAGGCCCTGCGCGCCAAGGGTTATGAAATGCTGGACGAGAAAGACGCCGACCAGGCGGATCTGCTGATCAGCTGGACCCTGATAACCAACGCCAAAACCGATGTGCGCACCTACGAAACCCCCGCCATGGGGATGACCACCGGCTATGGTCGCTACGGCGGTTACAACCGCTACAGCATGTACAACTGCTGGGGCTGTACCCAGACCGAGGTGTCGGTACAGAACTACACCGAGGGCACGTTCATCGTCGACATGATCGACCCGAAGCTGAAGAAATCGGTCTGGCGCGGGCTGATCCAGTCGCGGCTCAAGGGCGGCCTGGAAAACGACCAGGACAAGTACAACGCGGTCGCTGACAGCATTTTTGCGTCCTTCCCGCCTCCCTGAGGGGCGGCCTACAGCAAGCGCGCCAGGCCCACCAGGCTTACGCTCAACAGGCCCCAACCCAGTACCCTGAAGAAAACCCGGGTATCGGCTTTGAGCGTATAGGCGTGAAACCGCAGTCCGAGCAGGTGCCCCACTGTCGCGCAGGGCAGCAGCCACAGCTGCTGCCGCCACTGCAGGTCGATGCCCGACCACATGAAAGCCGCCAGCTTTACCGCCACCAGCACAAACCACAGTACAAACAGCGTGTCGCGCAACTGGAAGTGCTGCACCCGGCTGGCGGCCACCGGCACCACCAGCGGCGCGGCCACCAGGGAGGTGCCGCTGACATAACCACCCAGGATCATAAACAGGGCATCGAGCCACTTGTTGTTGCTCTTGAATGGCCGGTCGAGGATATAACTCACCGCGTAGACGGACACCACGATGAAAATAAAGCTGCTGACGATATTGGCCGGCAGGGTGATTACCCCGGCAACCCCGATCAGCTTCGGGATGATCATCAACAGCAGGGCATAACGCAGGAAACGCCAGTTAACCGTGTTGGTCGCTGTCTCCGGCCCTGAGCGACGGGACTTCAGGTGGGACTGCAGCACCGTTATGAATGAAAAGAACAGCAGGTGAATGGCGATAATCGGCAGGAATACCAGTGGGGCGTTGTAGACCATCAGCAGGAACGGCAGGGTAAGCACCGCCCCGCCGAAGCCGAGGCTTGACCGGACGAAACCGCCCCAGACAAAAAGCAGGCCGATGGCGATGAGCTGCCAGCTCTCCAGTCCCTCCATTTAACGCCCCACTCCCCACGGCACTTGTCGACGGGCGCCAGTTTGCCACAGATCATCACCGGGGTAGCGAGCTTGTGCAGGCAAAAACATCAGCACCGGGGACCCCGCTTTTGCCAAATCCATCAGCCCCGCAGGCGTGGACTCATCCGGGCAACACGGGTATTATTCCGCTCCCTGAACACCCGCTGCCAACGCGGGTGGGATGCTTACACCGCCCGTAGCTCAGCTGGATAGAGCGCTGCCCTCCGGAGGCAGAGGTCGCAGATTCGAATTCTGCCGGGCGGGCCATTCCCCAACATCAGACTCCCTGAACGCCAACCAGGCCGATCTGGCCATCCAATTCAGCGATAACTTCCTGGGGCAGCACAAACCAGCGCAAGCGCTCTGCCTCCGCGCTCAGTTCCAGGGTAGCCCGGACTCCCGCACGGTTTTCTCGCAACAACTCCTGCTCCGCAGCGGCGCACAGATCTGCCAGGTCGGTGGTGACGGCGGTGCGCCCGGCGCCGGGCAGCGGGTCGGCAGAGAAATCCAGAGATTCCAGGCTCACCGGCAAATCCCGGGGCCGGCCCTGATAGCGCCACACGCCGGCGGCGGTGTCGGCGTGGTAAAAGGGCAGCAGGCGCCAGCCGTGGGTGGCAACGAGTTCGACGGCGCGAACCAGGTACTCGAATTCGTCCTCGTCGATGAAAGTAGTTGAAGTTCAGGCGCACCCAACCCGGCCGAAACAGCATGTTGCCTTTGTCCAACTCGGTTTCGATAGCCTTGCTGTAAGCCATGTCCATACCGAGCAGGTTGTGGCCGTAGGGGCCTGCGCAGGAGCAGCCCCCGCGCATCTGGATTCCGAACAGATCGTTGAGCAGCGCAACCACGAAGCCGTAGTGCAGGTCCCGTTGCCCGTGGCGAAAGCGCAGCGAGACGATGGATAAGCGCGGCGCATTCCGCTCCCCGAGTACGGTGAGCCCCGGGCAGGCGCTGAACCGCTCCAGTGCGCGCTCGACAAAATCGCCCTCGAGTCGACTGATTTCACGGGTACTCACTTCCTGCTGCAGCTTGAAAACCAGCCCGGCGCGAATCGACTCGACGATACCCGGCGTACCGCCTTCTTCCCGGCGTTCATGGTCTTCGATATAGCGATGATCGACGGGGGTGACATATTTCACCGTGCCGCCGCCGACGACGGCGGGAACCCTGTTTTGCATGATCGCCTTCTTGGCGACGAGCACACCCGGCGTGCCGGGGCCGCCAATGAACTTGTGGGGCGAGATAAACACAGCGTCCAGCGGAGTGTCGCCATTCATGTCGATGCCCACATAGGGCGCCGCCGCCGCATAGTCCCAGAACGCCAGCGCGCCGTGTTTTTTCAGCAGGGCGCTGATGCCCGCCACGTCACTTTTCACGCCGGTAACGTTGGATGCCGCAGAGAAGCTGCCGATTTTCAGGGGGCGATCGGCGTAGGCAAGTAATCTGGCCTCCAGAGCCCGGCTATCGATCTGTCCCTGCCCGTCCAGGGGTGTCACAACCAGTTCCGCGATACTCTCCCGCCAGGGCAGTTCGTTGGAGTGATGCTCGTAGGGCCCTATGAATACCACCGGGCGCTCCGATGGCGGGATACTGGACGCGAGGTCGTAGCGCCTTGACAGATCGTCAGGCAGCCGCAGGTTCATGATGTCGATGAGCTTATTGATCGCGGCAGTGGCGCCTGCGCCGCAAAAAATGACCTGGTCGTCGCTGCCCCCGTTCACCGCTCGACGAATTATCGACCGGGCCTGCTCCCGCAGCGCGGTGGTCTGCGCGCCGGTAAAGGACGTCTCGGTATGGGTGTTGGCGTAAAAGGGAAGAACCTGCTCCCGGATAAAGTCCTCGATAAAGCCCAGGCTGCGACCGGAGGCCGTGTAATCCGCGTAGATCAGCGGCTTCTCGCCGAACGGGGTGGAGATCGGCGTTCTACTGCCGATGACCGAATGGCGAATGCGCTCTATAAGTGTGGTCACAGTGGTCTGCTCCGCCTGGATCAAAAACACACATTATGCGGGATACGACAAGCTATGCCAGCACCTGATACGAGCCGACCTGATTGATGTGACGCACGATTTCGTAATGGAGGGTATCAGGAGACCAACTGCAAACGGATTCAGGTCTGCTCGCGAACGGCTGTGGACTGTTGTATTTGGCAGGTCGGCGAGTATAGCCTGCACCGCCTGGATGACTGCTTTCGGGGGTGGCAGGAACATGAGGCTCTGGCTTACTTTATGACAGCTAACGACGCATAGCGGAACAACCCCGCTCTGGTCAGAAAATGAACTGAAGCCCGCTTTCGCCTAGAAGCGGAACCCTAAGACTTGTCCCTTCGAAGCTTTAGCAACCATGAGCTATTGTTTTTTTCTGCGTCATAGAAGATTGCGACGGTGAAGAAAAACATAAGGATTAAAACGATATGTGCTGCCACGCTTAGGCCGAAGTAAATGATGCTTCCCAGGTAGATGGCGAAAGCACCACTCCACATAAACGCAAGAATGGTCATAATAAACATCCTGCTGGTGGGGTCAGGGATATGCCTTAGCGGATTTTTGCTGGAATCAAAAATGTATTTATAGGCGTCGTAAATCCACAGGCCAAATCGTTTCATATCAACAACTCCAATTGTTCATAGACATCTACGGTTAACTCATGTACTTGGATTCAAAAGCAACCCACATTTGTCTGTCTTCAGGTGAGAGTTCCATGACCTCTATGTCGTGAAAGCGGTTGTTTATTGACCTTGGATTGCCGCGCTGGCCATGTCCGAAGCTGGCACCTTTCAGACATAGTTATGGGGTGCCCAAGAAAGCCTGGATGACTCCTTTCTGGAGTAGAGCAGACAAGATCAGGGTTTGGATCTGACGGCAGCTAGCGATGCATTTCAGCACAAACTTCGCTGCGACTGGAATACCTGAAAAGTACCGACTAACCCCAGAACAAACCGCTACAAGCGTCAGCTTTTGCTTACGTATTTGCGCGGTATGATCACCCGGAACCGCTGGCTACCGCTTTCACCTCAAGACAAACAAAACAGGATTGGGCTACAGGAATTTGCTTTCGGCCATAGGCTGACATCCGCTATGCTGCGGTAAAACCATAGTGGAGAAATCCTATGATCGGCTACGTAGTACTGGGCACCAACGACCTGCCACGAGCTGCGACTTTCTACGACGCCCTGCTCGGCGAGATTGGTCTGACGCGTCAAATGGACTTCGGAGAGCGAGGCTATGCCTGGGGTGAAAACAAGGATGCCGTGATGCTGTGCATTATGACGCCCTTCGATGGAAAGCCCGCAACGGTGGGCAATGGCACAATGACGGCAATCGGAGTTAATTCGCGCGATGAAGTGGAGCGCCTACACGCCAAAGCGCTCGAACTTGGTGGTGAGGATGAGGGCGCGCCGGGCCTGCGGGCCGAGGGTGGAGACGGTTTTTACGCGGCCTACTTCCGCGACCTGGATGGCCACAAACTTGACGTGTTTACCTACTCCTGAAGAGCTGCTTCTTCTTGCCCCTTTAAGACAGGCTGAGGCCGCACCCAGGAGTGAGAGTATTGCGATTACCCAATGAGCCGATTGTCGTTGGGCTCAGAACTCCGGCCCAACGGTGATATAGACTTCGAACCCTTTTTTGCTGTCCGCCACCGGCACGCCGACATCGATACGCGCGAGCCCCACCGGTGACCGCCAGCGCAAGCCGAGCCCGGTGCCGTACCTGGGCCGGATGTCGTTGAAATCGTTGAAGGCATTACCGGCATCGAAGAACGCCGCCACCCCCAAGTTAGGGATGAGTTCGTGTTCGTACTCGATGCTGGCGGTGACCTCGTTCTTGCCGCCGGTGATGGTGTTTTTCGGGAACAGGCTCTCCCACCCGTAGCCCCGGACGCTGCGCACACCCCCGGCACGAAACTCGTAGTATTCAGGCATCCGGTTGAAGTTGACCCCCAGCACCTCGCGGTTATCGGCGTGGGAATAGCCAAAGTTGCTGCGCAGCAACAGCCTGTCGGTGCTGAACATCGGGCGGATGTGCCAGGTGTCGAGGCGGGCCTGCCAGAAGGTGATGTTGGACCCCACCTTCTCGTGGGAGCCCAGCAGCTCCAGCGAGAGATAATCACCGTCGCGGATAAACAGGCGGTCGTTGCTGCGGCTTGCGGTGAAGCTGATGCTGGGGACCACGGCGTTGAAGTCGGGTGACAAGGTGTCGAAGGCCTGGGTGCCGATGGCATCGATGATCGCCTGCTGCCCGGCGTTCGACAGGTTGCCGAACAGCACCTCGAACACGTCGTAATTCTCCGTTATGTAGCTCAAGCCCGGTGACCAGTCCAACTGGAAGCCGCGCCAGGCAGAGCGGGCCGGGTGCCAGTAAACCGACAGCAGGTTGGTGGTGATGCGGGTCTCGCCGCCCTCGTCCAGGTCGACGTCATCATAATTCAGGTCCTTGCTCTGGTGGCGGGCGACCAGCTCGAGGTGCTCGCCGCTGAGCGGCTCGACCGGGATCAGGTAGCTCAGGTTGCCGGCCAGCTTGTTGCGCTCCTCCACTGCCGCGACACCTGCGGTAAAACGCTGGCCGCGACCACCGACATAGCGCCGGGTCCAGTCGAGCTGCCCGCCGAAGCCGGAGTCCGTGCCCCAACCCAGGCTCCCCCGGTAACGATTGGGCTTGTAGGGTTCGAGGCGGATATCCAGCGGGATAGCCGGCGGCGGGCCAACGGTCGCCGGCTGCGGCTCGATAGCCACCTCGCGGAAGAAACCGGTCTTGCTCAGCACCTGGCGCTGGCGCGCAAGCTGGCTGCCGGCGTAGGGCTCCCCGGGCTGCAACACGAGGTAGCGGCGCAGGTAGTCGGGGTCGAACTGTGACTGTTCGAGGTTGATATCCCCGACCACGTAGCGCGGGCCGGTATCGATACCCAGGCTGACAGTAGCCGAGTAGCTGGCGAGATTCACCTCGACCCGGTGGGTCCTGATCGCGGCGTCGCGGTAGCCCTGCTCCTGCACCTGCTTCAGCAGCTGCCCTTTGGCCGCCTCGTAACGGCGGTGATCGAGGGCGTCACCGCGGCGCAACTCAAACTCGCCTGCCAGCGCCGCCAGTGCCGGATCGACGGCGCCAGGCCCGTCAAAGCTGATTGCCAGCTCTGCAACGGGCACCGGCGCACCGCGCTTGATGCGGTAGCTGGCCCGCCAGCTGCCCCCTGCCGCCGCCGGGGCCTGCAGGCTCGCATCGATTTCCGGCTGGTAATAACCGAAGGGTTGCAGCGCCCGGGCGATCTGCGCCGGCGCCTCGGCGTGCAGTTCGCGGATGGTCTCGGCGTCGAGCCCGGGCTCCTGCCGCCGTCTTTCGATGGCCAGCGCGGCGCGCACGTTCTGTAACTGCTCGCCACGCAGCCCCTTGATGCTCACCTCCAGCAATGCAGCGCCCAGTGCGGGTACCGCCAGTGCCAACAGCAGTGCCAGCAGCGGGACGAGGCGGCGCGGGCTGCTGTCAATGCTCATAGGTGATGGTCATGTTCAGGGTGTTGTCCGCCTCGCCCACCTTGGTCTCAACACCGTAGCGCGGGGTGATGGTGTACAGCGTGTCGAACTGGTTGGTCTCTTCCAGCAGGTTGTAGCCATAGCTGACATACAGTTTCGGGTACAGGTAGGTACCGATGCTGAGCACACTGTCGCGGTTGTTCGAGCCGCTCCCGGTGAGCAGGTAGGACTGGATCTCCGTCTGGTCCAGCTGCGGCCGGGAGAACAGTTCCAGCAGGGGCTGGTCGGCGGGGCCTGTGAGCAGCACCCCGACCGAACTGACCACCGGGTCGTTGTCGATCCAGCGCACGGCCCGCACGTTCAACTCCGGCTCGGTGACGGGCTTCCTGGCGAACAGTACCCGCCCCGTCTCGATCTCCAGGTCCTGGCCGAAGGCGCGGAAGGTACCGTCCTCGATAGACAGGCGACCGTCGGCCACCGGCAGCAGGTCCGCCCCTGGGCGGTTGATAAACGTCACTTTGCCGGTGAGACGCCCGATCAGGCCCAGGGCGTTGACATTGACGCGGTCGCCAAACAGCAACTCCAGCCGGCTGTCCAGGCGCAGCGGTGGTGCGCTTACAGGCGGCTCCTCGATCTCCCCTGCGGCATTGATAATCACCACGTCCGCGGAGGGGGCGATCAGCCGGCCGGGCTGGGGAGCCGCAGCTGGCTCCTCCGCTAGCAGGGCGGGGCTCAACCCCAGCTGGGGCGTGATATCCGCTTCCGGCACTTCGACCCGGCCGCGCAGGGTGAGCACATCGCTGTCCCAGCCCAGTTGCAGGTCCGGCGATACCAACGCCCGGGCATCGGGTGTGTTGTAGGCCAGCAGGCGGTCGCCGTTGATCGCCAGGGCCACGCCGCCGCTGGCAAGATCGACGCGACCGCTGAGGTCGACACGGCCACTGCCGGAGGCGAGGCCGCCGGCAATGGCCAGCTGCCCGGGCTGCGCGGGGTCGCTGTTGACCCGCAGTTCGATCTGGCGCAACTCCAGCCCCGCCATGGGCACATCCGCAGCTCCATCCGCCAGCACCAGCTCGCCCAGCAGCAATGGTTGCTGCAGGGTGCCAGCCAACTGCAGGTCCGCACGCAGGCTACCCGCGGTGGCCTCCAGCTCAGGAACCAGTAACTGCAGGCCGCTGAGATCGTCGAGGTTCGCCTCGATGCGTCCCCGCAAGGGTTGGGGCTGCGGCAAGGGCAGCCTGTTCAGCGCCGGCAGCTGCAGCTCTGCCCGCAGCAGGCGCCGCTGCTCGCCCTCCACCACCAGGGTGGCGTCGAGCCCGCCCTGCGCCACCGCGAAATCGAGCTTGCCGCCGCGAAAGCTGATGCTCTGGCTGCCCTCGCCGCCCGCGACCCGCAGCTGCCCCGCGCTGAGCTCGAGTTCGCCCTGGCCACGCAGGGCGCCATCGGCGCCGAGTGTGCCGCGCAAAGCGCCATCCAGCTGACCTTCCAGGTCGGCGGCCAGCCGCTGCAGGGACAGGGCCTGGATACGCGCCGCAAGCTGTCCCCCGGCGCTACCGCTCCAGTCGCCCTGGACACAGACCCGGGCGGCGTCCGTCCCGCCGCGCAGGCAGGTCTCGGCCAGGTTGAGCGCCCCGGCGCCCAGGGTGAGCGGCGCCGGCTCCGCCAGGCTCCAGCTGCCGTAATCCGCCGCATCCGCAACCAGTTCGGCCAGGGTGCCGCGCCACTGGCCGGTGTCCGGGTGCAGGCCGCCCTCCAGGCGCGCCCGCAATTGCTGCGCGGGAGCGGCCAGATCCAGTTCCAGCCAGTGCGCCGACGTGCTGCCCCGGGCCTGCAGCCGGGCCGACTGCAGCAGGGTTTCGCCATCCTGGGCGAGCTCGCCGACCGCAAGGTCCAGCCGCAGGGGCGCCTGCGCCGCCAGCCCCGCCTCCAGCTCGGCGCTCAGCGAGGACAGCCGGTGCGCATCCAGTTCCAGCCCGGTTCCCGCAAGGCTGGCCTGTAAAAGCGGTGCCTCTGCCGTGCCGCCGAGGCGGCCACTGCCCGTCAGCTGGCCCCGCAGGCCTGGCAGCAGGCCGGCGGGATCAGGTACCTGCAGGTCCCAGCCCAAATCCAGCGCACCCGGTGCCAGGCGGCCACCCGCGGTGAGCCGGTTGCCACCGCTGTCGAGCTGAAGTTTCTTGAGCTCCAGGGCATCGCCTGCCAGCAGCGCATTGGCCACCAGCCGGATATCCCGGCCGGCGATCACACCGGACAACTGTTCCAGCGCCACCTGCCCCTGGGGCCCGGTGTTCGCGTCGATGTGCCCGGCGCTGCGCAGGGCAAGAGCCAGCTTGCCCGGCAGGTCGGGCAGCCACTGGCCCGGGTCCAGTTCGCTGCCGCTGAGCTGGAAGTCTCCAACCCGGCTGCGGGTCCCAGCCCAGCTCCCCCACCAGGGTCACCTCACCGCCCAGTACCTGCCCCGCCAACTGCTGCAGCCGGAGTTTGCCGCTGATCCCCCGTCGCCAGGCCCTGCCACTGCCCCGGCGGTACCTGGCTGCCGGCCAGCTCCGCCGCGAGGTCCAGCCGTATACGCGTCCGCGCTGCCCGCCAGCTGCAGTCGCCCCTCCGCGCTGGCAAAGGCTGGCGCTTCGGCTGTCAGGGGCCAGCCGAACTGGCGCCAGGCCAGTTCGCCCTCGAAGCCCGGGCCACCAGCGGCGGCCAGCGCCACGCTGCCCTTGAAAGAGAGCTGCAGTGGCGTCTGTTCCAGGGCCATGTCGAAATGTTGCAGGGCTACGACGTCGTTCTCGTAGCGCACCTGCAGGCGGCCGTGGGCATCGAGCCGCGGCGGCAGGTCCGGGTGATAGCGCGTCAGTTGCTCCCCCACCGCGCGGTACTCCAGGGCGACGGCGAGCGGCCCGCTCCAGCCTACCGTGCCGCGCAACTGGAGTTCGCCCGGCGAGCTGCCCAGGGTGAGGGGCGCCAGTTGCAGGCCGGACTGGTCGCCCTGGGCTTGCAGGGACCAGAACAGGGGTTCAGGGCCCAGGCCCTGCAACCCTCCCTCGCTGGCCAGGCGATAATCCGCGAGCGTCCCGTCGCTGCGCAGCCATCCCGGCCCGACCAGCAACGGGGCCTCGCTGGTGTCCAGCGGCAACTGCGGCCAGTCCAGTTGCAACTCCCAGCCGGGTGTCTCCAGCAGGTCCCGCACCGTGCCGCCCAGATTCACCGGCAGCTCGCCACTACCGCTGTGCCGCAGTTCGAGCCTCGCCGCGTCGCCCTCGGCCACGAGTTGGCCGCCCGCGAGGCGCTGGTCCGGGAGCCGCCACTGCCAGCGCAGGTCCAGCCGAAGGGGCAGGTTCTCCTCGAAGCCGGCCTCGCCGCTGGCCTCAACAAAACCCTGCGGCGCGCGTACATCCAGCTCCGTCAGCACCAGCTGCCGGTTCTCCAGGGCGGCCGACGCGGTAATGCGCTCAATGGACTGGGGGGGATTGTCGCCACTGCGCCACTGCAGGTCGACGAGTTCGAGCCTGCCCAGGCGGACATCGACGGGGGGAGACAGGTCCTGCGGGCGCCATGCGGCGGCTTCAGTGGGTTCCGCCTCGGTCTCTTCCAGGCGGGCGCGGATCCCCGTTGCCTCCAGGCTCGCAATGTCCAGCCGCCCGGCCAGCAGTGCGCCCGGCGACCAGTCCAACGACAGCGCCTGCAGCTCGAGCTCAAGCCCGGGAGTCTGGATGCGCAGGTCGGTGATCTGCAGGGGACCGAGCAATCGCCCCCGGATGTCGCCCCATTCGAGCACCCCGGCGGACCAGCGCCGCGCCTGCTCGGCCAGCAAGCGCGAGCCGCCCTCGGAAGCGGCCAGGCCCAGCAGCAGGCCGCCGGCTAGCAGGGGCAGCGCCAGCAGCAGTAACAGGCTTGTTTTCAGGCCTCGGTGCACTTATTCAGGAATCCATGGTCTATTGACAACTGGCAGGGTCCGACCGAGAGTTAACAGGCGGTCGGGCGGAACTCCGATTGCGTCCTGCCCCGATCATACTAGAGAAAGGCCAAACACAATGAAATATGCCTATATTTGCGCCGGCCTGCTGGCCGCCTACCTGCCGAACGCCAGCGCCGTGGACCTGAATACGGATGCCCTGAAGACGATGCAGCAGCAGGGCCACAAGATCGTAGAGGAGTCGGAAGGCTGGCGCTCGTTCTCCCTGGCCAATGGCCAGTGCCTCCAGGTGGGCGGCCCCCCGGACAAGGTGGGAGCCAACCTGGTCATCCGCGACTGCAATGCCAAGGCGAACAGCCAGAAGTGGCAATTTGATGGCAAGGGCCGCCTGGCCAGTTTCGGCGGCACCTGCGTAGGCGTGGCGGGGGACGCCAGCAAGCCCGGCGCTAACGCGGTCATGCAGGCCTGCGGCGGGGATAAGTTCCAGAACTGGAAGCACGATGGCAAACAGCGCCTGGTCAACGGGCTCGGCAGCTGCCTGCAGGCAGCGGGCAAAGCCGACGCACCCAGCGGCAATGTGGTAACCGCCAATTGCAGCGGTTCACCCAATCAGGTGTGGAAATAGCGCTCGGGCCTCAGCTGGCGCTCCAGCTTTTCCTTCATGGGTATAACCCACAACTCCTTGAGGCGTGGCGAGAGCAACCCCGCGTCTTCCAGCTCGTCACAGAGTTTCATCTGGTGCGCCAGATCGAACATGTCGAACTGGCGACAGATTCTCGCCTCGCCATCCAGGGTAATGAAGGATACGCCCGGCGTCTGGTAATGACTGCCATCGGCCCTGCGCCCGGGGCCCCGGTTGAGCCAGTGTGTTACCAGCCTGTTATCACTGCCGACATAGACACCCTCGTAGGGAAAGGTCCAACCCTCCCAACCGACTCGCATATCGCGGCCGTAATGGGTGGCCTTTATCTCGTCGATGCCATTGGCCGTCACGTTGATCACGCCCGCGTATTCGCAAGTGTAGATACAGTCCCGTGCGTACAGTTCATCGACAAAAAACAACCAGTCGTTGCTGCGCGACGCCTCCCGGTGGGCTGCGATCAGCCGTTCGGCTGTCTCGGCGCAATAGCTCCTCACTCAATCCTGTCACTGTTCAATTTCTCCGTGAAGGGCCCGGGCGCCGAGCAATATCGCAGTCTTCTTACCGTTGCCCAGCAGTTGTGCTGTCTCCGCGACCGTCTCCAGGGCCACCCCGGGAGTCGGCATCGGTCAGGGCTTTGAATAGTGATTGTGCTCCGTTCATTGGTAATCTCCTGTTGGCGAGTGCTGGGTAATTCTCGCAGCCCGCATGCAATGCAACTGTCATCAAGTTTACAATCCCGTACGGATAGTAATAGAAAGCGCCATAAAAGCGAGCGTCGCCGTGCCCGCCATCCATGCAGCCACTGAATTACCCTGGAGCAATAAACCGCCATGATCGACCTTAGAAGCGATACGGTAACCCGCCCGACGCCCCGCATGCTGGAGGCCATGGCGGCTGCGGCTGTCGGGGACGATGTCCTGGGCGACGACCCCACCGTGAACCACCTGCAGGAAAAGGCGGCCGATCTGTTCGGTGTGGAAGCGGCCCTGTTCTGCCCCAGCGGGACCATGACCAACCAGATCGCCATCAATGTCCATACCAGGCCCGGTGACGAGGTGATCTGCCATTCCCAGGCACATATCTATGTCTACGAAGGGGGCGGCATCATGGCCAACTCCGGGGCGTCAGTGCGCCTGCTGGGGACCCCGGACGGGCTGATGGATGCCCGCGAGGTTGAGGCGGCGATCGGCCCCGACGATATACACGCGGCCCGAACCCGCCTGGTGGCGCTGGAAAACACGAGTAACCGCTGCGGCGGAACCTGCCTGGAATTCGCCTCGATCGAGGCGATTGGCGAGGTCGCCAGGCGGCGCGGGCTGGGTTTTCACCTCGATGGTGCGCGCCTGTTCAATGCGCTGGTCGAAACCGGCCAGACCACCCGCGATTACGGCGCCGCCTTCGACTCCATCTCGATCTGCCTGAGCAAGGGCCTGGGCTGCCCGGTGGGGTCCCTGCTGCTGGGCAGCCGGGATTTCATTGGCGAGGCCAGGCGGGTGCGCAAGCGCTTCGGCGGCGGCTGGCGCCAGGCCGGCTTTCTGGCGGCTGCCGGCAGCTACGCCCTGGACCACCACGTGGAGCGCCTGACCGAGGATCACGCCAAGGCGAGACGCCTGGGCGACTGTCTGGCCGGCCAGGCCTGGGTGGCGGGCGTGTTGCCGGTGCAGACCAATATCGTGGTGTTCACCCTGGCGGACCCGAACCTCGAGATCGCACTAATCAATACGCTGCAGGACCGGGGTGTCCTCGCCATCAGGTTGGGTCAGGGTAAGTTGCGCATGGTGACCCACCTCGACGTCAACGCGCGGGAAATCGAACAGGTCTGCGACATTCTCTCGGGTATCGTGCTGTAGGGTCCCAAACCCGGCCAATCGGGCGGGCAAAACGCTGGCATTCACCGGAAACCGGGCTATCCTTGTCAGGAAAGACCAGACAGGGATGTGAAGCAGACATGGAAGTATTTCCCGCCAGGCCGGCACGATATTAGGTACGAATGAAGTGTCCAAGCTGCAGCGCGGCAAACCTGCAGGGGCGAAGCGTGTGCCAGCAGTGTGCATCGCCGCTACCGCAGGAATGCGCCCTTTGCGCGTTCATCTGCGACCCTGGTGCCCGTTTTTGCGGCGGCTGCGGCGCCCGCCTGAAGCCCGCTACCGCGACTAAGCATCAAACCCCTGTCCAGCCCACCATTGCCCAACTCGCCGGCGCCGCGGAGCGCCGCCACCTCACCGTCATGTTCTGCGACCTGGTTGGCTCAACCGATATGTCGGTCCGGATCGACCCGGAAGACCTGAGTGGTATATTCCAGCAGTATCAACTGGCCTGCGAACAGGTGGTTGGCAGGTATAACGGCTATGTCGCCCGCTACTCCGGCGACGGCCTGTTGGTCTATTTTGGCTACCCGAAGGCAACCGAGCATGGCGCCGAGTCAGCCATCCGCGCCGGCCTGGAGATCGTCGACACTGTGCGCAGGCTCCGCCTCGGTCCCCAGTACGCCCTGCATACCCGGATCGGTATCGCCAGCGGCGAGGTGGTGGTCGGCGATGTGGTGGGGGACGGCCCCTCACGGGAAACAACTGTGGTGGGCGCGACGCCGAACCTGGCCGCCCGCCTGCAGGAAATCTGCTCCCCCGATACGGTGGTTATTTCAGGCCATACCCACGATCTTGTCCGCGGTATCTTCGATTACTCGGATCTGGGCTATAGCCGCCTGAAGGGCTTTGACGAGCCGGTCCATGCCTATGCGGTGATCGGCCAGTCGAACGTAGAGAGCCGCTTCGAGGCCGCCCGCATCCGCATGCCGGGGCCGCTACTGGGGCGCGAGCAGGAGCGGCAGGCGCTGCAGGAGAGTTGGCTGCAAGCCCGCTCCGGCGAGCGCCAGGTGGTGATGATTTGCGGCGAGGAAGGTATTGGCAAGTCCCACCTGCTGGAGAACTTCCTGGACTCCCTGGCGCCCGAACAGGTAGAAGTCATGCGCCTGTACGGCGCTCCACACGCCAGAGGCAACGTACTGCACCCGATCATTTCACACTGGCAACGCCAGTCCGGCATCGAAACCTCCGACTCGACCGGTGTTAAAATCAACAAAGTGCAGAAACGCCTGGCACAGCTGGGGCCATCCGATCCGGATGAGCTTGCACTCATCGCGGCCCTGCTTTCAATTCCCGCGGGCGAGCATTTCGCGGGGGTGAACCTGAGCCCCGCCGCCCAGAAGGCCCGGACCCTGAATTTACTTGTCTCCCACTTTACCCGGCGCTGTCGCGACCTGCCGGTTGTGCTGGTGATAGAAGATCTGCACTGGCTGGATGCCAGTTCACTGGAATTCCTGCACCTGCTGATCGAGGAGACGCCGCAACTACCCATGCTGATTATTGGCACGTACCGGCCCCGGTTCAGCCCCGGCTGGCCGGGCGAAGCCACAAGCACAGTCATCGAACTGGGTTATCTCAACCCGCAGGCCACCCGCGACCTGATCACCCAGGTATCCGGAAGCAAGGGCCTGCCGGAAAAAGTTGTCGCGGATATTATCGAGAAAACCGACGGGATCCCGCTGTTTGTCGAGGAGCTAACCAGGGCGATGCTGGAAAATCCGGCGTTTCAGGACTGGGAGAACCTGGGCGATGGCGATGCACTCCCCCCCATTCCCGGCACTTTGCAGGATTCTCTGAATGCCCGGCTCGATCATCTGGGCGCCGCCAAGGAGGTCGCCCAGGTGGGGGCGGCCATAGGCCGCGAGTTTCGCCTGGACCTCTTACTGGCTGTGCTGGACAAGCCGCCGGAGCTTGTCGAAGCGGCATTGCAAAAGCTGGTGTTAGCCCAGGTTGTGAGCAGCCGAGGTGTCTCGCCGCACAAGCTGTATGTTTTCAAGCATGCCCTGATACAGGAAACCGCCTACGGATCCCTGCTGCACAGCACCCGGCGTCGCCTGCACGCGCACATCGCCAGGACACTGGCACAGCGCTTTCGCGCCCAGGTCCAGGGCAGACCGGATCTGCTGGCGCACCACTACACGGAGGCCCGGTTACACGAACCGGCCTTTCGCTACTGGTATATCGCGAGCCAGAAGGCCCTTTCACAGTTCGCGCCCAGGGAGGCGGTGTTGCATTTGAACCGCGGTCTCGCGCTTACCGGCAAACTGCCGGAGGACGTCGAGCTCATTGCCATGGAGTTCGAAATGCGCACCATGCTGGGTGCCAGCCTCACGGTCCTGAGCGGGCCTGGACACCAGGACGTGGGCGCGGCCTTCCAGCAGGCCTACGATTTCTGCCGCGAGCGGGGAAGCCTGCACGACAGCTTTCCAGTAAAGTTCGGCCTGTGTCGCTACAACTGGGCAACCGGGCGAATTCGCGAAGCGGTAATAGAGGCGGAGTCGCTGCTCCCCCTGGTTGATATGGAGCGTGATCCGGGCCAGTACATGGCGGTACACGTACTGCTGGGCCTCAGCCTTTGGCACTGCGGCGAGAGTCACCGTGCCCTGCAGTGTTTGCAGAAGGTCGCCTCCTGCTACCGCTCAGATCGGGACTCCCAGCTGTTTTTCACCTATATGATGGACTTTGGCGTGGTCGGTCGATTTTATGAGGCGCTTGCCCTGGTGTCCACAGGACGCGGTGAGGAAGCCAAGACCACGGCGAAAGCCGCCATGGAGCTCGCCAGGGAACTGGATAACCCCTACTCGATCGGCTTCGGTTTTATGGCCAACTTCATGGTCGCGCTTTTTTCCCGCGAGTTTGACAGGTGTATCCGTTCCGCCGACGAATGTGTCAGCTTCGCCACCAGCCACGGCTTCCCCGAGTTCGCGGCCATGGCCAAAGCGTGCAAGGGCTATGCACGCCTCAAAAGAGGACAGCACGAAGGCAGCGTGCAGATGATCCGGGAGGGTGTCGAAGAATGGGAAGAAACCGGCTATGGCGCGGCGCGACCACTGCTTCGGGGCATGCTGGCTGAAGGCTGCCTGTTAGACGGCCAACACCAGCGAGCGCGGGAGGAACTGGCGACCGCGCTGGAACTGATGGAGCAGCAGGAAGAGCGCCAGTCGGCCCTGTTTCTGTCCAACGTAGAGAGCCGCCTGGCCGCGAGCGAAAAATAAAGTGACGGTGTGCCCGATAGGGCAAGCCAAAGCCCTGTTAGCCGCCCGCTGCAATCACCACGTTCTTACCCGCCGCTTTACCCTCGTACAAACAATCGTCCGCCCGCTTCAGCAGGGACGGCAGGTCTACCGCATCATCGGGAAACGTGGCCACGCCCATCGATATCGTGATGTTGCCGGTAGGTTGCAGGTCCTGGTGCGGGAAAACCGCCGACTCCACGGACTTCCTCAGGTCCTCGGCCAGCTCAACCGCGCGACGCTTCTCGCAGTTCGGCAACACGATGACAAATTCCTCGCCGCCAAACCGGGCCGCCAGGTCTCCCCGCCGCACATTCTTGGCCAGCAGGGAGGCGATTCCCTCCAGCACCACATCACCCATCTGGTGGCCCTGGGTGTCATTGTAGTGCTTGAAGTTGTCCACATCCGCCATCACCAGGGAAAAGGGCTGCATGTTATCGGGGTAAACAGTGATCAACGCATCCAGGAACTGGTCCAGGCGGCGCCGGTTCGCCAGCCCCGTGAGCCGGTCGGTTTCGGCCGCATTCTCCGCCTTGTCCAGCTCGAGGTCCTTGTAGTACCACACCCGGACCCTGGCAATGGTGTGAGCCAGGTCAAAGGCCGTGCAGGGTTTTGCCAATACCTCGTCGGCGCCATTGCCAACCAGGAACTCGCGGTTGGCAGGGTCGTTGCAGGATATGCCCAGGGTAATGACGCTGGCCCCCCTCAAACGCATGGTTTTGACAAGGGTGGAAATCGGGTTCCAGTCCCGCTTGAAATCTTCGTAGTAATCCATGTCGGCGATGATCAGGTCGAAGCGATGCACTCCCGGGTAGCCGAGAAACTCCAGCGGCCCGCTGAATTCCGTTACGCTGGTCTCGGGCCAGCTCTGGCGTATCGCCTCGCGGATAATGGAACTGTCGGTCGCGCCAGCATTGATGATACCGATTTTGATATCGCCGTGTGCAGTGACACGCTGGTTTTTGCGAATCAGCGATTGCGCAGTTGTGATGCGCAGCTTGGCCGCCATCATGTGGGAAAACAGTACATACAGGACCGATGCCTGGGGGGAGTGCCGGTCGATTCTGAACAGTTCTGCGGGGAATCCAATAAGGCGACAAACGGATTCAGTTATAACATCGGCGGATCTCGGCGCACTCTGGATGACCGCCATTTCCCCCACGACATCCCCAGGGGAATCGAGGCGCAGAATAAATTTACCGTTGGCCACAATGGCCAGCGAACCCTCCACCAGCATAAACATCTCAGGTGGCGACTCATCGCCTTCGTGAATCAGGTACTGGTCTTTCTCTACCGTCAGCAGATATCCCTGCCTGAGGATATTTTCCAGGATATCCTCTGACAAGCGGTTGAAATACCTGCCCGAGCCGACAATGCGGGTAAAAGCGGCCAACTCCGGGTGGTCATTGCGCGTGCAAAGTGGCTCTTGCTTCATTGAAGTTATGGCGCCATGTCGGGGTGAAAGTTGAGGTTCCAGCACCTACAAACTAGTCAACCGGCGGGCTGCATGCAAGCGCGGCGTGCCCGGGCGAAATGGCGGGGTTGGCCTGCTGTGCGTTCCTCAACTAGAATGAGCGGCGCAACTACCCACCAACCAAGGAGCATTACAACATGATCAACCATAAAATTTTATCGGCCCTGGCCCTGTTCTCAACCGTAATACTGGGCATAATCCCCGCGCTCAGCCTGGCGGACCTTGAGGTCAGCGAGCGCAGCGAAAACGAGCGCACCATGGCCAAGCGGATCAGCGCGGTGATTACCGATATAGACGCAGAGTCCAGGGAAGTCACCCTGGAAGGTGGCCTGGGTAACTCCATCACACTGACCGTGGGACCTGACGTTACCCGTTTTAATGAATTCAAGGTAGGCGACCTGGTGGTTGCCACTTATGTGTCATCCCTCAGTGGCGAACTGCGTGCCCCAACGGAAGCCGAGCTCGCCGAGCCCATCGTTGAACTCGACGCGGGCGCTGTTGCCACGGCAGATATGGAGCCGGGTGCCGCGGTAGGGCGCAGTATTCGCGCTGTTTGTACCGTTGAAGGCATGAACCGCATTACCCGGACGGTCATGCTGAAGGATTCCGATGGCGACTTTCATATCATCGATGATGTCGACCCGGCCAAAATGGCGGGCGTATCGCTGGGCGACACGATCATCGTGACCTACACCGAAGCCTTTGCCCTGATGTTGGAAAAACAGGTCCCGGCCGAGTAACTCTCCCTTGGGCCAGTCGTCGATTCGGCTGGCCCGCCCCTTTCTAATTTTCCCGGAATCCCGCTGTGACAGGCCGCCCATGGTGCGGGCAAGGCGCCCTTGACACCCCGATAAGGGTTCTGACAAATTGCCTGGTAATAATAATCTGACGCGCCGACGCATGATGAACTACCTGGTACGCGCCTCTTCACTCGAAGGCATCCGCACAACCATTGTCAGTCTCGGCGGCGATGCAGACGCCATATTCCGTCGACAGGGACTGCGGGAAGAGGATCTCGACCCCCAATCCTGGCTTTCCTACTACCGCTTTCTCCTGCTGCTGGAGGACGCATCGATCACCACAAACTGCCCACATTTTGGCCTGCTGCTGGCCGTCCAGCAGGGCATCAATCCGCTCGGACCGGTGGGTTTCGTGGTTCAGCAGGCGCCCGATATCCGCAGCGCGCTGCGCGCACTGACCGTGCATTTCATCCATCACAACCAGGGCGCGGAGGTAGAACTGCGGGTGGAAAAAGGTATCGCCCAGTGGCGCTTTCACTGCAAGCTTGCCGGCAGGGCCCCGCTGCGGCAGCAGGAGGACCTGGCCGCGGGTATCGGGGTTCACCTGATGCGACTGCTGTGGCATGCCAATTGGTCACCGGACGCGGTCTACCTGCCACACGCGCCTCCCGAAGACCTGCAGCCCTACCGCAGGATGTTCAACTGCCCGCTGGTGTTCAATGCCGACGCACCGCAACTGATCTTCAAGGCGGATCTCCTGGATCGCCCGCTGGACAACGCCAACCCCCAGCTACACCGGCTGCTGGAGGAACACCTGAGCCACCTGCGGCGAGATTATCCCGACGACTACTGCGGCCAGGTACGGCATCTGATCAACCAGGCACTGACCACCGGCGACTGCTCGATCGAGCGGGTAGCCAATCACCTCGCGGTGGGCAAGCGCACCCTGCAAAGGCAACTGAAAAACCATGACACCAGCTACAAGAACCTGCTGGAAGATGTCCGCTTCGATATCGCCAAACGTTACCTGCGCGAATCCAGCGGGTCGCTGACCGCACTGGCCGATATGTTGTGCTATTCGGACCTGAGCACTTTCTCCACCGCTTTTCGCCAGCACCACGGCGTCTCTCCCCGGGACTGGCGCAAGCTGGGCGGCCCCCAAGTGTGATTGGAGATACCTGCGCAGGGTGCGCGGGTAGAGATCAACTGGCTGTATCCAGGTCCATCAGAATCGAAAGTTGCCGCCGCAGGCGCTGGTTTTCCTCCCGCAGTTGCTGCAGGTCTTCAATCAGGTCAAGGGCCAGGGCTACCGCGGGCCAGTCCAGTTCGAGGTCACGCTGCAGGCGACAGGCGCGTTGGATCAGCTTCACCATCTGCGGCTCAAACAGCCATTGCTGGGGCTGTTCACCCCTAGGCGCAACGATGCCGCAGTCGACTATGGTAATGACAGTATCGGTACTGAGCCGGACACTCTGTGTCAGCTCCGTAAGGGTCAGGTAATAGCTGGTCTCACTCATCCTGATTTCCCCCAGTTCTCGCGTGGGTCAAAGTTGGATTCCTCGGATAATTGCCGCCAGAGTGCCTGTTCTTTCTCAGTCGCGGCTGCGGGCATGGTCAGGCGGAGCACGACATACAGGTCGCCGCGCTTGCCGGCTTTGCCCAGCCCCTTGCCCTTGATGCGCATACGTTTTCCGTTCTGGCTGTTGGCCGGTACCGTCAGGTTGATCAAACCGTCCAGGGTGGGCACCTGCAGCTTGCAACCCAGCGCCGCTTCCCAGGGTGCCAGCGGCACAGTCAGGGTCAGGGTGTCGCCTTCCACCAGGTACAGGGGGTGCGGCGCAAAGCGGATCTGCAGGTAGAGGTCGCCGGCGGGAGCATCGCCAATACCCGGGGCGCCCTGCCCCTTCAGGCGAATGCGTTCGCCCTCGGTGATCCCTGCGGGAATCTTCACCTTGAGATTGCGCTGCTGCCTTACCAGGCGGCCCCGCTCGTCAAACCCCGGGACCTCGTAGCTGATTGCACGCGACTCGCCCCGGAAGGCATCCTCGAGGAAAATTGCCAGCGCAAGCTCGATATCCTCTCCGCGCCGGGCATAGTGTTCCCGCGAGTGACCCTGCCGCGAGCCGTGCCGGGCCTGCCCGAAAATTTCCTCGAAAAAGTCCGAGAAGCCGCCCTCGAATTCGCCGCCGGCGGAATCGAAGCCCCCGCCTTGCCAGCCCGGCGGGGGCTGGAAAGGTCCCTCTCCGCCATGCTGGCGGATCATGTCGTACTGGGCGCGCTTCTCCGAGTCCTTGAGTACCTCGTAAGCCTCGGCCAATTCCTTGAATTTCTCCTCGGCATCCTCCTCGGCGCTGACATCGGGGTGATACTTGCGGGCCAGACGGCGGTAGGCCGCCTTTATCGCCTTGTCATCGGCATCAGGGTCTACACCCAATATCTTGTAGTAATCCCTGAATTCCATAACCGTTTGTCGCTCTCCCGAGCCGTCAACATCATCTGAAAGCATAGTTGCAGGCGGCGTTAAATTCCACGCCTTAAGGGCATTGGGCATGCCCCAATAAGGGTGCATTTCCTGTTATCCTCAGCGGCCGCACAATAATTGACAGGATTCCAGCCAATGCGACAACTTTCCGGACTCGACGCCTCGTTCCTGTATCTCGAGACAGCCAACGCCCCGATGCACATCTCCAGCCTGGCCATATACGACCAGTCCACGGCGCCGGGAGGCAAGGTGCGCTTCAAGGAAATTATTGAAAACACCACCAACCGCATCAAGCGCCTGCCTATCCTGTCCCGGCACCTGTTGACCGTGCCCCTCGGGCTTGATCACCCCTATTGGGTGTCGGACGGCAGCTTTGATCCGGAGTTCCATATCCGCCATATCGCGCTGCCCGCCCCGGGAGACTGGCGCCAGCTGTGCATCCAGGTGGCGCGCCTGCACGCCCGCCCCCTGGACCGCGGCCGCCCCCTGTGGGAGATGTATGTCATCGAAGGCCTGGACAATATCAAAGGCTACCCGCCTGGCTGTTTCGCCATCTTTACCAAGATGCATCATGCCGCCGTCGACGGCGCCTCCGGGATGGAAATCACCGCTGCGCTGCACGACCTCAGCCCCGATGCCCACCAGAATGCCGAACCCCACGAGATCGAAGTCACCCGAACGCCCGGGCCGCTGGAACTGGTGCTGCGCTCCCAGCTGAACAATCTCAGGCAGCCCTTCCGGATGATTTCCGTCGCCCGCAATACGGTACCCGGCTTTGCCCGGGCCTATGCCCGCCTGCGCAAGGGCGAACTGCACCGGATTCCGGACGTACCCCGCACCCGCTTCAACGCGGCCGTGTCCGCCCACCGGGTTTTCGATGCCGCCAGGTTCCCCCTGAGCGACATCAAGGCCATCAAGAATGCGGTGCCCGGGGCTACCGTCAACGACGTGGCGATCACCCTGTGTGGCGGCGGCCTGCGTCGCTACCTGGAGGCCAAGGGCGAACTGCCGGAAGCCAGCCTGGTCGCCATGGCGCCTATCAATGTGCGCGATCCCTCCGACAAAGGCACCGCGGGCAATGTGGTGTCGGCCATGGCGGTGCTCCTGCGCAACGATATCGAAAACCCTGCGGAGCGACTGGCAGCGGTGCACCAGCACGCGCTGGAGGCCAAGGAACTGGCCAACGCGATCGGCGCCAAGTCCATGACCGACTACACCCAGTTCATTCCCAGCACCCTCACCGCCCAGGCCGCGCGCCTGGCCAGCCGCTGGAACCTGATGAACCAGATCAAGCCCATGTATAACTGCGTGATCACCAATGTACCGGGGCCCCAGGAGCCGCTGTACAACACCGGCGCAAAGATGTTGTCCAACCTGGGCACCGGGCCGGTGCTGGACAGCGTGGGCTTGTTCCATGTCATCAGCAGCTACTGCGGCGAGTTCAGCATATCAATCACCTCCTGCCGGGAGCTGATGCCAGATCCCGATTTCTACCGCCAGTGCCTGCAGGAAAGTTTCGACGCGCTGCTGGCCGCTACCGTGGGCAGCGCTCCAACCAGGCGCAAAGCGGTCCCGGCGAGGGCTACGACCAAGAAGGCCACTGCCAAAAAAGCCAAGGCCAAAAAAGCCAAGGCCAAAACCAGGACCAGTAAGACAACGGTTAAAAAGGCCACAGCGACACCCAGGGCAAAAACCCGGGCCGCCCCGGCAGCCAAAAAAACCGCCCGGGCGGCCAGACCTGCGGTTAAACCAAAATCCGCCTCCCGCCAGCGTAAAGCCGGTTGATCAGCTGCGGCCCGGAGGACAGCTACATGAACAAGCGATTCAGCGCCGCCCTGGCAGTACTGGTGTCCGTGCTATTCTGCGCTGGCCCCACCGCCGCCGAGCCGACCCGGTTGTACTGGGGCGATACACACCTGCACACCTCCTACTCGTTCGATGCGTTCCTCAACCAGAACGATTCCGTCGACCCGGACACCGCGTACCGTTGGGCGCGGGGTCTGCCGGTGATTCACTCCTACCACCGCGCCCGGGTGCGCATCGACACACCGCTGGACTTCCTGGTGGTATCCGATCACGCGGAGGGCATGGGAGTGCTGCGGGCCATCGTCAACCACCGGGAGGAGTTCGGCGAGCTCTCCGGCTGGCCGGCGGTGAAACGCTGGTTCTCGGCATGGACGATACGGCTGGCCATGTGGACCGGCTACGGCCCTGTCGTTTTCAGGGATCTGCTGCCCGTGAGACTGGACCAGTGGGGCGACGACCCGGTTCTGGACTCGGGTAATACACCCCTGAACGACTCACTGGGGGATATCTCACCCACCGTTGTCACCAGCTGGAACGAAACCATCGCCGCGGCGGAGGCCAATAACGACCCCGGGCGCTTCACCGCCCTGCTGGGCTGGGAGTGGAGCTCGATTCCCGCGGGGGCTAACCTGCACCGGGTGGTGGTCACCCCCAATGGCGGGGAGCAGGCAGCCCAGTACATGCCCTACGGGTCGGACCAGAGCCAGTACCCGGAAGACCTCTGGGCCTGGCTGGAGGCCACGTCCTCTCGCACGGGAAGCCAGTTCATCGCCATCCCGCACAATTCCAATATCTCCAAAGGCTATATGTTCGACGAGACCACCCTGCGCGGCGAACCCATGAGCGCCGAATATATAAAAACCCGGCGGCGCTGGGAGCCGGTGGTGGAAATGACCCAGATCAAGGGCGACTCCGAAACCCACCCCAGCCTGTCCCCGGAAGATCCCTTCGCCGGGTTTGAGCCTTTCGAGTTCTACCTCCAGCAGGACTGGCAGGGCTACCGCGCGGCGGTGGGTGACTTTGTCAGGCCCGCCCTGGGCCGGGGACTGCAGATCAAGCGCAAAGCGGGTTCCAACCCCTTCCAGTTCGGCCTGATCGGTTCCACCGACGCCCACACCGGCCTGTCCAGTGCGGAGGAGGAGAATTTCTGGGGCAAGATGGCCTATGACTCCATTCCCGAAAACAAGACCGGTGACTCCCTGGGTGGCGTGAAAGCGGTCGGCTGGGACATGGCGGCGGCGGGAATGGCGGCGGTATGGGCCACGGAAAATACCCGCCAGGGTATTTTCGATGCCATGCAGCGGCGTGAAGTGTACGCCACCACCGGGCCCCGCATCGGGTTGCGACTGTTTGCCGGCTGGAACTTTGTTCCTGAGGACGCGGAGTCCCCCGACCTGGCAAACCTGGGCTATGCCGGCGGCGTGCCCATGGGCGGCGAGCTTGCGGGCGCCAGCGCGGCCCCCGGCGGCATCAGGCTGCTGATCAGCGCCCAGAAGGACCCCAGGGGCGCCAACCTGGACCGGGTCCAGGTGATCAAGGGCTGGCTCGACGCCGGAGGGAACAGCCGGGAGAAAATATTTGATGTGGCCTGGTCCGGCGAACGCCTGCCACTGGCCAATGGCTCGCTGCCCCCGGTTGGCAATACCGTGGACGAGGCCGGCGCCAGCTACGCCAACACCATAGGCGCGGCGCAACTGGCCACCGTGTGGGAGGACCCGGAATTCGACCCGGAGCAGAGCGCGTTCTACTACGTGCGCGTACTGCAGATACCGACACCGCGACATTCGACTTACGATGCGGCTGCGCTGAAGATACCGCCGCCGGAGCCCTACCCGGCCGCCATCCAGGAACGCGCCTATACCTCTCCCATCTGGTATGTGCCCTGAGCCGGTCGGGTTGAGCCCGTGGCACTGACCGTACTGGGCCTGTCCGGCGCGCTGAACCACGACCCTTCCGCCGCGCTGTACATCGATGGCGCCCTGGTGGCGGCGGCGGAGGAAGAGCGCTTTGTCCGCGACAAGCACGCCAAAAATCGACTGCCACTGGAGTCCGCCAGGTTCTGCCTGGAGCAGGCGGGCATCGGGCCGGGCGCTGTCGATGTGGTGGCCATACCCTTCGCCCCCATCCCCATCACCAGGCCACACCGCTGGCATTACGCCCGACGCTACTGGTACGCGCCGGACCGCGCACTCGACGCGCTGTTCAACGGCAATCGTCGCTACCGCCGCTACCGGGGACGGATCATCGGCCTGCTGGAGCAACTGGGCATCGACCCGGCCCGGGTAGCCCTGGACCCGGTGGAACACCACCTGGCGCATGCTTCCAGCGCCTACCACTGCAGCGGCTTCGGCGAAAAAACCGCGATCATGGGCATCGACGGTAAGGGCGAGTACGCCACCACGTTCTTCGGCTACGGCGAGCACCGCAGGATTCACACCATCAAGGAGTTCATCGACCCGGACTCCCTGGGCGGACTGTACGGCGCCATTACCGAGTTCCTTGGCTTCGACATGCTCGACGGCGAGTACAAGGTGATGGGCATGGCGCCCTACGGTGATCCGCAACGATTCGATTTCTCCCGCCTGGCCAGCTTCGAGGGGGGCGAACTGCAGATCGACACCCGCTACGCCAATGTCATCGGCCTGCGCCGCCACAAGCGCAGGGGCAGGGGTTACTACTTCAGCGACAGGCTGGTCGACTGGCTGGGACCCATGCGCGAGGGCGATGTGGCCGACGAGCCCTATATACACTATGCCGCCAGCATGCAGGCCCTGTTCGAGAAACTCGCCCTGCAGATGATGGATCATTACCTGGGAGACATTATCAGCGAGACCGGCAGGCTGGCCTTCGCCGGTGGCGGCGCGCTCAACGTCAAGCTCAACCAGAAGATCATCGCCCGCAACGAGGTGAAGGAATTGTTCGTGCAGCCGGCATCGGGGGACTCGGGAACGGCTATAGGTGCGGCGGCCTATGCCTCGGAGCGCCGCGGCGTTGCGGTACAGAAGATGGAGCACGTCTACCTGGGCCCCGCTTACAGCAGCGCACAGGTGATTGCCGCCTGCGAGCAGCACCCGGGCAAACCCCGCTGGCGCAGGCTCGACAATGCGGCGGCGGAAACTGCCGGCCTGCTGGTGGCGGGCAACCCGGTGGCCTGGTTCCAGGGCAGGATGGAATTCGGACCGCGGGCCCTGGGCGGCCGCTCGATCCTTGGCTGCCCCAGCAGCCCCGGCGTGGCGGACCGTATCAACGCCCAGATAAAATTTCGCGAGCGCTGGCGCCCGTTCTGCCCGAGCATGCTCAGCCGGGTGGCGCCGCAGATGTTTGCAGTGGATCACCCGGCCCCTTTCATGACCTTTACCTTCGAGGTGAACGATGCATGGAAAACCAGGGTGCCCGAGGTAGTGCACGAGGACGGCACCGCCCGCGCCCAGGCGCTGGAGCCGGGGCTTAACGACGTCTACTACGCGCTGATGGAGGAAATGGAAAGACTGACCGGCAACGGCGTGGTGCTGAATACTTCGCTCAATCGCCGGGGCGAGGCAATGGTGTGCTCACCCCTCGATGCCCTGGAGATGTTCTTCGGTTCGGACCTGGAATACCTGGTGATGGAAGACATACTGGTGACCAAGGGATAGCGCCCGGTGGTCAGCGCGGCATGAAATCCAGTTTGCGCTGATTGAGGCTGGCCACGATCTCGTCCATGGCCTTCTGGTCGTATTCACGCAGACCACTGAGAATCATGTGCTTCCTGCCCCGCCCGACAAGCTTACCGTCATCTACCAGGTTGAACGCCAGTTCGATCTCGCCGCGCTTGCCATTGATATTCAGTTCCGTGTGGTCCATTTCCAGCGCGAGCGCCTCAACGTCCAGCCTGTCCAGGTCGATGTTCATACTTTCATACATGACCATAGGCCTCTCGGGATTGATCATCACGTTTTGTTCAGCAAGCACTGGCACCAGCAGGTGCGGGAAAGTATGACCTGAAAATTCGCCATAGCTGCGCGTGAGCTTGTCGATAAGCGCCGGATCCCGGGTGCTCTCGCCGGTACGCCGGATGGTAAGGTACTGCTTGCCGCCGGCGTCATTGACCGACAGCTCCTCCGCCGGCTCCGGCAGCAGCAGCTCTACGCCATCGACCACCATACCGGTGAACCCGAATTCCATGTGCCGGCTGAGGCCGTAGCGCGCGAGGATAATAGCAAACAGCAGGTCGCCGGGGATGCAGAAGCGCCTGGCATCGACATCGTGTATGGGGTTGAAGTCGTCCGCTACCTGCTTGGCAAAATTACTGCCCTGCTCGCGGGTAAAGCTGATTTTGCCGTTGTCGGCAGTGTAATACTGGTCGATAAGCATAATGGCGTCGGCTAGGCTGGCGGCTGATGAACGGGCGCCAGTCTAGCAGGAACAGTCCCCGGATCCTATGTCAGCGCAGCCTACAACCTGTCGAGCATGCGGTAGTACAACATCCCCAGCGCCACCAGCTGACCACTGAGAGCCTGGCCCAGGGGGATGCGCCAGTGACCGACGCGTTCGAACAGGTCCAGTTTCTCCATGGTCCCACCGATAGCCTCCGCCACGATCTCACCGGCGGCATGGGTCATGTTGACCCCGTGGCCGGAATACCCCAGCGAGTAGTAGACATTGTCCCGCAGGCGCCCGATTACCGGCACCCGGTTGACCACGATGCCGATATTGCCGCCCCACTCGTAATCGATGCGGGTATTGCGCAGCTGCGGGAAAATTTTGTGCATGCGCGGCTCGATGCTGCGCCGGATACTGGCGGGCACACGGCCCGAGTAATTGCAGCGACCGCCGAACAACAGGCGCCGGTCCGGCGACAGGCGGAAATAATCCAGCACGTAGTTGGGATCACAAAACGCCATGTCCAGGGGGTTTATCTCCCGCGCCAGTGCCTCGCTCAGTGGCTCGGTGGCAATGATGAAACTGCCCGCCGGAAACACCTGGCCGGGCAGGTGCCTGGTTTCTATCTGCTGGTAGGCGTTGCCCGCCAGCACCACGGCCGCGGCCTTTACCCGGCCGCCGGCGGTGTTAACCACAGGCTGTGCGCCGTGCTCGATGGACATAACCTCGCTGCCCTCAAACAGGCGAACGCCCAGGCCCGCCGCCGCCCTGGCCTCCCCAAGGCACAGGTTCAGTGGGTGGAGGTGGCCGCTGCGCTGATTGATCAGACCGCCGATATAGGCGTCGCTGCCAAGCACCGAGCGCATCTCGTTGGGCCCCACCATGCGAATCGCGTCGGCAAAGCCGCGGCGTGACAGCTCTGCGTGATAGGCCTCGAAGGCGCGCATGTGGCGTGGCTTGAGCGCCACATCCATATAGCCGTACTTGAAATCACAGTCGATCGCGTATTTGTCCACCCGCTCGGCGATGATCGAGTTGCCGCGCCAGCCGATGTCCCAGATCAGGTCCCTCACCTCGGGCCCAAGGCGCCTGGCCATAAGCTCCTCACCGCTGAAACCGCCTATCACCTGGCCGCCGTTACGGCCCGAGGCGCCCCAGCCTATGCGGTGCTGCTCCAGCACGACCACCGAGTAGCCGCGCTCGGCGAGGCTCAGCGCAGTGGCCACCCCCGTGAAACCGCCGCCGCAAATACACACATCCGCCTCGATCTGCTCCGCCAGCGCGGGGTAGCCGGGATCGGGGTTGCGGGTGGCCGCGTAGTAGGAATCGGGGTAGGGCTGAACAGTCAACTGGGAAGCACTCCGCGGGTTAAGTCGGCGATCGGGAAACTGCTCGCAAATCGAACGGATGGTCGACAGAATAACTGCTGCCGGGCAGATCGCACAAGCGGATGCCGGTGCTGAAATCCCGCAAGGCGTGGCAACAAATAGCCAGCCTGTAGTCGGCAAAGGGCTGCACCAGGCCATACCAGGCGGCCGCGGCAGATTCAGGCCCCAGCGGGACGATAGTACCGGTCGATCCGATGGAGTCGGCGGCCTGCGGAAAGCTGAGAATAAATCCGGTTTTCTCGAGCTCGAGCCCGAGGGACCCGCCGGCAGCCTTGATATGGGCTTCCTTGAGCGTCCAGTACTCGTAAAACCGGTCGCTGCGCTGCGCCGGCGCGCAGTCCTGCAGCTCGGCTACTTCCCGCTCGCGAAAAAAGCGACGGGCCAGGGGCATCACCTCGCGGCCGGGATCGCAGTACTGGATGTCGACACCGACCGGGGCACCGTCGCTGACAGCCATCGCCAGCCAGTCGCCGCTGCCGCTGAGGTTGAAATCGAGCGGCAGTAACGGCCAGGCAAGTGCCGGCTTGCCGTGGGCGCCGCGGGTGACACTCAACTGATCCGGGGCGGTTTCAGTGTAGTTTGACAGGACATCGCGCAGGAATGCGTCGGAGCCAGCTGTCGCCGCGCGTCGACACAACCACAGGTGTAGCTCACCCGCCCGCGGGGTTCCGGGCGTATTAGAGTCGCTGGATTTTCTTGCCGATGGCGCGGTCACGCAGTTTCCAGAACAGGCTCACGGGATTCACTACCACGATGAACACCCGGCGCAGGCGCCCTTCCGGACAATCGATGGCGCGCACCGCGTGCCAGGCGTGGTCAGTGCGCAACATCAGCGAACTGTAATTACCTATCGACTCGCACTCGTGGGCCGCATCGAACTCGTCGAAGCCCGGCGCCGAGTTGTAATCGAGCCGACCGCCGTCATCGAGGACCAGGGTGGAGCCACCCCAGGCCGGGTCCCAGTCGTCTTTGGAATTGAAGTAAAACAGGTGGGAGCCATGTTCGCGCCGCGCATCGCAGTGGGGCGACACGTCACAACCGGAAGGGGTGTAGTGCCAGTGAAAGCGGAATTCGATCTTCTTCGCCCCCAGCAGGCGCGCCACCTCGTTGCGGTAAGCGTCGCTGCGCAGCTCGTCGATAAACCCCTGCCAGGGACGCGGCACCGGCATACCCGGTTCATATTCCAGTGAATAGCGGTCGTGGGGGGCCTGCCCCGCCCGGCGCTCGTAACCGAAATTCTGCTTGAACATATCCAGCGCCGGCATATTCGCCAGCAGATCCTGGAAGCCCGTTTCGGTCAGTACGCCTTCGCTGTTGTAATAGGGATAGGGTTTTATCCTGAGAAACTCCGCCCGATCCAATCCTCGCAGTTTTTCTATATTGATATACTTCATGCGGCCCTACTTGCCAGTGGCGGTGTTCGCGCCAGCACCTCGAAGGCGTCATGGCGGACGTGGTTTTTGCTGATTTCCTCCCGCACCAGTTGCTCGGTGACATGCCCGCAATCCAGGCATTCCTGCAACAGGCCGAAGAAAAATGCTTCCTGCTGTTTGTCCGGGTGCTCGTGGTAGCGCCCCAACAAGCCGTACTCTCCGAAAACATTGGCGCGCAGCCGGTTCAGGGATGCCAGCAGGGGCTTGTCCTTGAACTTGTCAGCCGGGGTGAAATCCACCGGCAGCCCGGTCTTCCAGGGCTGGGTACGGCGCTTGGTATTGTGCAGCAGCCGGGTGTTGGCATCGAGGTGGTCGAAGTCGTTCCAGCAGTCCTCGAGGTAACCGATGGTGGCCGGGTCCTCGTAGGCCAGCACCAGCCATTCCTTGTAATCCTTCTCGGAGCGGAACAGTTCGCCAAAGGTCTCCTCCGCGTCCCAGTGCCGCAGCTTGGCGCAGTCGAGCAGCATGACGCTGGTTGCCACCTGGTAGCCCTTCTCGGACTTGCCGGAACGGTGCCGGCCCATAACGGCTGTACCGCCCATGTCCCGGTCCAGCAACTCGTTGATGTCGCCGACAGCAAATACGTCCGGGTCGGTGACCACCGCCCTGCCCTGCCAGTTCATCAGTTTTGGCGGCAGGAATCGCAGCGGCGTGAAAGACTGCAGGTCGTCCATGTGCCAGACCCGGGTAGTGCCCCCACGCAAAAAGCTCTGGCCCTCCCGGGCTGCGAGGAAGGGGTGATCGCGGGTATGGATAAAACGCACATCGAACTGGTCGGGGTGGCGCGAATTGCGGCGAAATGAGTACTCGGCCACCAGCGCGCCCAACCACTGGCGCTCATTGGTATGAATGAATACACACTTGTCCATTGCTCAGCCCCCCGTGCTCTCGGCGGCGGTATACCCGAATACCGGTAACAGGCGCGAATCTACCATCGCGTCGAGCTCTGCCACTTGATCGTCGTCAAAGTAATCGCGGTAGCCGCCCACCTTGGCCTTGCGCACCTTGAAGGTATTGGGATCGTTGACGTCCTTGGCTTGCACCCGGCTGCCGCTGCGCCAGAAATAGTTCTCCTGTTCTTTCTTGCGCAGGTTTTCCACCGAGGCAAACTCCGCGGTATCGCGCAGGTATTCCTCATTGGCTTCCATACCCAGGAATTCGACGATGCGCCCCATCTCCCGCTCCGGACTGCTGCGCAGGTCCTCGTAGCGAACCACCAGCAAGCTCTTGATCTTCGGCAACTCACGCGCCCAGTTGTTCATGAACTCGATGATGTGGGACAGGCCCTGGTTCTCGTCCTTGACGAAGTCATATACCGAGATATCGGCCTCGTGCTCCGGATACTTGTTCATCGCCTTTTTTTCCGGGCGCATACGGTACTTCCACTGGAAGAACTGCGACACGGCGACGTCGATGGGATTGCGCACCAGCAGCACGGTTTTCTTGTCGTAGAAATCCTTCTTCGAATCGACATTGCCGGTGAAGCCGCGCAGGTAATTGTCGTGGGTAAAGAAGATTTTCGGGATGTCCTTGTTGAGACGGGTGTAATTGTCGAAACCCATCAGGATATTGTCGGGCAGCTTGTACACCAGCTGGTAGTAGCGGGAGATCATCACCCGCACCCAGGTACGCCCGCTCTTGCCATAGGATGCAAAGATGTATTGGCAGCGGTTATACTTCCAGAACTCCTCGCGCCCGCGGCGCCAGCGCTCGAGTTCGTGCGCCTTCGCTTCGGGCAGGAATATGGAAATCGCGCGAACCAGCCACTTGGTCAGTCGCTTGATAATCATGTGCATGATAAGAATACCTATTCCCCTGATCGGGGCAGACGAAGTGGCGAAGGTTATAGGATGATCGGGGCATTCTCAAGATTAGGTGGTATTTTTAACGGCTTTCGATCAGCCCTCGCAAGTATCTGAAATTTATGGATTTCAAGGCATTTCAGCGATTCCTGTTGGACCGGGGAATGGTGTACTTTTACGCCGTATTCATCGCCGGTTACTTCCTGCTGCCCATGGCCTCGGGCCACCGCAAGGTCTACTACGTCCTGGTGCTGCCCGCCGTCCTGGTGCTGTGGCGCGAACTGGCACAGTTCTACCGCGCCAACACACTCGCGCTGCTGCTTCTGCTCTACTGCTGCTACATGATGAGCAGCCTGCTGTGGACGGCGGACTTTGAACTGCTGCCGGCACTGCAGGCGGCGGGCTATGCCCTGTGCGTCCTGAGCTTCTGCTTTATCAGCGGTTACCTGTGGGTGCGCCAGGCCAGCCTGATGGACCTGCTGGCCCATCGCGCCACCTGGCTGGCGGCCGCCGCCGCCGTGGTGTCGATCGCGGCCTGGTACCTGCAGAATCCCTTTCCCGAATCCCGACTGGAACCCCTGGGCGTAATGCACCACCAGAACAAGGCGGCCTCCGCCTACGGCATTTTCCTGGTGTTGTGCATGCACTACGTATTCACGCAGCGAGGACGGGAAAACAGGTGGGTATACGCTTCGCTGTCCCTGGCAATCCTGTGCCTGATTGTGTTCACCCAGTCGCGCACGGCCATGGCCGGGGTCTGTGTCGGCCTGCTGGTGCTGCTCGGTTACCGGGCGCTGGGAGTGGCTGCGGCCGGTGTCGCCACGATGTGGGCGGTGATGGCCACCAACTCCAGCCTCTGGCTGCACCGGGTCGGCGATTTCTCCTTTCGTCCCGGCATCTGGCAGCAGGTGCTGACAGACATGCAGGGCTACTGGTGGTTTGGTCACGGCTACCTGATCGACCCCAGGGTTCCGGCCTACGGCAAGCTGTTCGACCATGCCCACAACAGTTATCTGGCCACACTGCGCGACGGCGGCCTGGTGGGACTGGCGCTGTTGCTGGCCCTGCTCGCGGTAGCCGCCTACCAGGCCTGGCAGATGTATCGCCAGCGCGGGGAACGAATCTACCTGGCGCTACTCCTATACGGTACGACATCTGTCGCCATGGACTACGACCGGCTGTTCGTTCAGCCCAAGGAACTGTGGCTGTTTTTCTGGCTGCCCGTGGCGCTTATCATGGCCACCTACCCGGCCAGCCACCTGCCGGCAAAGGCTCGCTACCCTGGACATGACCAATGACAAGAATAACCCGTAACCCGCTTATCCACTGCTGCCTGCTGTCGGCGGCCGCCCTCGCGAGCCTGCCTGCCGCAGCCGCCGGCAACTCAAAGGAGGCGCTGCCGCCACTGCCGGCCTGGCAGGTACTGGAATACGAACAGCAGGCGTACTTTGTCACCGCCAGGTCGCGGGTGGAGATTGGCGAACACAGCGAGGACGCCGGGCGCTGGCAGCTCAAGGCTGACAGCTCGGTAGCCAGCAACGTCGAGGTGGTGGTGCTGGACCTGGCGCCGGCTGACGGCCGCGCACTGTACCGGTCGCGCTTCAGCAAGGGCAAGCAGCAGCGCTACAAGACCTATGCGTTCCGACCCAAGGACATTTTGCGGGTGCGCCATGACCCACCAGCCAAAACGGATCTGCCACCGGCCGAGTGGCCGGTTAGCAGTCGCCACAAGATACCCTACCCCCCAGCCGCCTCGGGCATGGTGGTGACCGACGCCTACGCCCTGCTCGATCTCGCGGGTCGCTTCCTGGACTCGGACCAGACCTCGACCGAGGCGGTGGTGAACACTGAATTCAATTTTTACCGGGTGCAAATGAGCCGTGGCGAAGGGCCCACCATCGAGATGAACTACCAGCTGCAGGGCGCCGCGGCGGTAACGGGCAAGCGCGAGACCCGAGGCGTGACGCTGCAAGTCAGCCCCCTGGGTGAACTGGCGGAAAAGCCCGACTTCAGCCTGCTGGGCCTGGACGGCGCCGGTGACATCACCGTGCTGTTTGACGTGACCAACAGCCTGCCGGTGCAATTGCGCGGCACCGCGCCGCGGATCGGCAATGCCGAAATCAACCTCAAGTCGGCGACCCTGCGGGAAGCCGCTGAGTGAGCAGGGCCGCCGGCCCGGTGGGGCTGATCAGCAACCCTGGCAGCGGCCATAACCGCGACCAGTTCGAACGCATCCGCAACCGCATCGCCCGCTGTCCCTCGATCCACCACATAGTTACCCACAGCCTGGACGACGTCGGGCCGGCCCTGGCGGAGCTGGCCCAGACCCGGGTGGGAGTGCTGGCGATCAACGGGGGAGACGGCACAGCCTCGAACATACTGGGCGAGCTGCTGGAAAGCGGCCTGTTCGAAACCCCGCCCATCATCGTGCTCCTGCCGGGCGGCACCGCCAACATGAACGCCGGCGATATCGGTGTCAGCGGCTCCCTGTGGAAAGCCACCGAACGCTTCTGCCACTGGTGCGAGGGCGAGCGCGCAACCGCGGGCATGCTCGCCCAGCGAGCGCTTATGCGGGTGGAGCTCGGCGCTGACCAGCCCGCCCGCTACGGGATGTTCCTCGGCGGCGGGGCGATCATCCAGGGTACCGAATACGCCCACAAGGAGGTGCACGCCCGCGGCCTGCGGGACGATTTCAGCCTGGCCCTGACAACCCTGCGCACTGTATGGGGTTTGCTCCGCAACGACCCGGCCTTCAACCGCCATGTCAGTATTGAACTGACACTCGATGACGGCGGGGCTGCCAGCTACGACACCCTGATCCTGGCGATCAGCACCCTGCAGCGCCTGGCTTTCGGCATGCGCCCGTTCTGGGGTTCCGGCCCCGGCGCGATCCGCCTCACGCTGTTCCAGCAGGGTTGCAGCCGCTTCGCCCGCACTTTCCTGTCGATTGTCAGGGGCAGGCCGAACCGCAACGCTGTATCCGGATCGGGCTATCTCAGCCACAATGCCCAGCGGATACGCCTGCAACTCGATGGCAAACTGAACCTCGACGGGGAAATACTGGTGGCAAACGGGCCGGTCGATATCTGCGCCAGCGAGCCCCTGGACTTTCTCACCCTGTGAGCGATTACCCGCATGTAGCCGGCCCCGACGCCGCCAGCGACCCCGCCCTGGCGGCGCTGCTGGGGCAATTACGGGCGCGCCACCACGACGCTATCTGCGGCATCCTGCTCTACGGCTCCTGCCTGCGCAGCGGCGATATCTACGACGGCCTGCTGGATCTCTACCTGATCTGCGACGGCTACCGCGCAGCCTACCGCAAGCCGCTGCTGGCGGGGGCCAACTGGCTGCTGCCACCGAACGTGTTCTACGCGGAGCACAAGCTGGCGAACAAGACCCTGCGCAGCAAGGTGACGGTTATTTCCCTGCGGGATTTCCGGCGCGGCTGCTCCCGGGCCTGGTTTGAGTCCTATATCTGGGGCCGTTTCGCCCAGCCCACCAGAATCGTCTACAGCCGCGACGCGCAGACCCGGCAGGGACTGGAACACTGCCTGCTGCAGGCCTCCCGGACGCTGTTGCACAACACCCTGCCGGTGCTGCCGCCCCAGGGCACCGTGACCAGCCTGTGGGAGCAGGCCCTGGCCCTTAGCTACTCGACCGAGCTGCGCACCGAGCGCCCGGGCAGGGCTACCGAACTGGCCCTGGCCGCCGCCGACTTCTATGCCGAAGTTACCCGGCAATTGTCCCCCTCGCTTGGCTTTGGCTTTACGGTGTATGATGTCGGCGGCCAAATGAGCTACCGCAGTGCAACTGCTCGGAGCAGCCAGTTGTTTACGCGGATTGCGTGGACGCTGCGCCGGGGCCAGGGGAAACTGCTCTCAATAATGAGATTGGTAAAAGCGTTGTTTACGTTCGAGGGGGGACTGGATTATATCGCGTGGAAACTGGAACGGCATTCCGGGGAGAACATCGTCATTCCCGACAAGGTCAGGCGAGCCCCGCTCATCTACCTGTGGGGATTCTTCTGGGGCCTCTACCGCCGCGGTATATTCAAGTAACGCATGACCACAAACCCCATCCCCGAGCAACGGGTAGCCATTTGCATATGCACGCATAACCGCGCGGAAGTTCTCAAGCGGCTGCTGCTTACGCTGATGGATATCGAGCTGGGCAGCTACGATCCGGCTGGCGTCGAACTTATCGTTATCGACAACAACCCCAATTCCGCCACCCGCGACATCTGCGAGCAGACGGGTTCAAGCCTGCCTATCAATGTTCACTACACCACCGAACCGGAGCCGGGCATAACCCACGCCCGCAATCGCGCCGTGAAAGTAGCGCTGGAGCGGGGGGCCGGGTTCCTGGCGTTTATCGACGATGACGACGTACCCCAGCCGGACTGGTTGCTACAGTTGCTCGAGCGCCAGCAGGAGACCGGGGCCGACCTGGTTTTCGGCAGCTGGGTGCTGGACGAACAGATGCCTGACTGGGCCCGGGAGTCGGGTATATTCCGCTCCCCTACCAAGACCAAGCAGGACAAAAAGGGCGGCCGCTACGGCCTGCCCGACTGCGCCTCTACCTGCAACCTGCTGGTCAGCAAGAATATCCTGGTGCGCGTCGGCGACGTGGAGCCGGTTTTCTCCCACGCCTTCTGCAACAGCGGCGGCGAGGACAAGGACTTCTTCATCCGCGCCCACCACATGGGCGCGCGCCTGGCGTCGGCGGAAAAATCCATCATCCACCGGGTTCACGGGCCCGAGCGCTACACCGCCCGCGGGCTGATCAGGCGCGGCTTCAAGAACGGCTGCTCCCAGGTCAATATGGCGCGCTACCACGGCGACGGAAACCGCATGTTGAAACTGCTTTCCACCGCCCTGGCAAAAATGCTTATCTCTTTGATTATATTGCCTTTTTCTATCTTCTCGAAAAGCACTTTCATGCACAGCCTGTACCGTATGGCGAAGGCTGGCGGCGTGCTCTACACCACCTTGACCGGGCGCAGTATCAAGTACTATTCACGCTGAAAGTACCCCCCTCAAAATGGCAAAAAAGGGCCCGTTCCATTATAGTTGCCCGGTGTAAAACGGACCCCGCAACATTATGAAAGCCTGCGTATTTATCCAGACCAACCAGAAGCAGATCACCGGCGCCATCGTGGCCGAGCACGCCCTGCGCCGCTATTCCGCCAACAACGACAAGTTCGACGTGCAGATCATGGACAGCCGGGATTACCCGATGTTCGCCGCCCACGAGGGGCAGGAATACCTGCGCGACGGCGTCAAGCGCACCTGGCTGAACGACGACCTGCAATCCTTCACCCCCACCCGCTTCATGCCCCCCAAACTGATGGGCTACGAGGGCCGGGCCGTGGTCATCGACCCTGATATTTTCGCCGCCGCCGACATCTGGGAACTGCTCAGCCGCGATATGCACGGCAAGGCCATCATGTGTCGCATGCGCTCCGGCCCCAAGGGCCTGGTGGACCGCTGCATGGCCAGCAGCGTGATGTTGCTGGACTGCGCCAGGCTGCAACACTGGGACGCCGAGCGCAGCTTCGAGGCGATGTTTGATTTCACCCAGGACTACCAGCCCTGGATCTGCCTGCGCGAGGAAGACCGCAGCACCATCGACTTCTTCGAATCCGAGTGGAACGACTTCGACAAATTCACCCCTGCCACCAAAATGCTGCACACCACCCGGCGCAAGACCCAGCCCTGGAAGACCGGCCTGCCCACCGACTGGCGCCCCGCGGAGCGTTTCCGCCTGTTCCCACCGGTGGCCTGGGTGATGCGCGCGCGCCGCAAACTGTTCGGCGAGTACGCCTTCCTGGGCAACTACAAGCAGCACCCCGACCAGAACCAGGAAGACTTCTTTTTCGGCCTGCTCAAGGAGTGCCTCGCCAGCGGCAAGATCACCGAGGAGTTCCTGCGCAACGAGATGGCGCTGAACCACGTGCGCCACGACGCCCTGGAAGTGCTGGCAAGGACCCCGGACCTGCCGCCGGCCCCCGCACACCCGCTCAGCGCGCTGTCAAAAGCCGCCTGACGGCGGCCGCAGTCCGCTCCAGCTCCTGCGCTGCCAGGGACCCGACGGCACTGCTGCCGGCTGCCGTTTCGCCCAGTTCCGCGGCAGCTGTCGCTATAGTCCCCTGCTCCAGCCAACTGGCCCGGCCGCTGTCGACCAGCGCGGACTGGATGTTGCCGATTTCCCGCCGCATCCGCAGCGGGCCCAGGCGCATCGCCAGGCGGTGGCTCAGAGGCTTGTAACGATAACTGTGGGCCAGCCGCCACCAGGGCAGTGAGCCGTCACCGACATCAAAGATATACAGCGGACGCCCCATGGCCACCGCCTCCCCCAGCATGGACATGGATTCGCCGGTAACCACGAAGGCATCGGCAAGGGCCAGCAGGCTGCGATAGGGGTTGTCGCCGCCACCGCCCCAGCGATAGCAGAAGTTGGGCGCGGTGAGTTGGGCCTGCAGGGCATCTGCCGCCGCCACCGGCGTCCGCGCGCTATCCGTCACCAGCAGAGAGCCGCCACTGGCCGCGGCCAGCTGGTTCGCCAGGCTTCCCAGGCGCTCACCCTTGGCGGGGGTAAGCACAAAACGCCCACTGTCACCCCCCACCAGCAACGCTATCCAGGGCCGTGGCAGCCCTTCCAGCCGCGGTCGCAAGCGCTCACCATCGGCCTGCAGTTCTGCCCGGGAAAGCCGGTGCAGGGGCAGGCTGTTGTGCAGGATATTGTCCTGTCGGGGCAGGAAATACTGAGGGGTAGTTACCAGCAGGTCCCACTTGTCGAGGCCGGCCCAGGGGCGTCCCATGTGGACGAGTGCGGTCCTGCCCCCGGATTGTTGCTTTATCCAGAGGGCCACTGCCTCGTTGCGTCGACCGGCACTGATGACCAGGTCGGGCCAGGGTGGCAGCAGCTCACTGGACGCGTCCCTGTCGATACCCGCCAGGGTCGGGCCGACCCCCAGGTGAACGAGTAACTCCCAGGGGCGGGCCCGTATATGTTTTTCCTCGTAGCCGCAGCCCAGCTCCTCCGCCAGGGCGAGCACCTGGGTATTATCCCCGGCCTTCGCGCCCAGCAGGCACCAGACTGCGACCTCTTGATTTCTCTCCAAAATATTGCCAAACCCTGCCGTTTATCTGGTACTGCGCCAGCGGTAAACTACCACACTAATCCGCCAAGGGAAGCCAGAGTTTGAAACCTACTGTTTTCATTCACACCAACCACAAGCAGAAGCTGGGTGCGGTGGTCAGTCGCTACTCCCTGCAGAAAAATTCTGCCCATGCCGAGCAGTTCGATGTCAAATTCATCGAGGTGAAGGACTTCCCCTGCATGGCCGAGCGGGAGGGACAACAGTACCTGCGCGACGGCGAAATGCGCCCATGGCTCAACAACGACCTGCAGTCCTTCACTCCCCTGCGCTTCGCGCCGCCGCAACTGATGAACTACGAGGGCCGCGCGGTGATTATCGACCCGGACGTGTTTGCCCTGGGCGATGTCTGGGAACTGCTCAACAGGGACATGGAAGGCAAGGCCATCATGTGTCGCCCCAAATCGGGCCGCAAAGGCCGCAAGGGCGCTTTCGCCAGCAGCGTGATGCTGCTGGATTGCGCGAAGCTCCGCCACTGGCGCTTCGAGGAGAATTTCGCCGAGATGTTCAAGCCCTCGAAGCGGGACTACATGGACTGGGTCTCCCTAAAGCTGGAAGACCCTGCCACTATCGGCCGGCTGGAGAGCCAGTGGAACGACTTCGACAATCTCACCGAGCAGACCAAGCTGCTGCACAACACCAAGCGCAAGACCCAACCCTGGAAGACCGGCCTCAAGGTGGACTACCGCCCCGCCGACACCTTCCAGCTGTTCCCACCCCGTCACTGGCTGCGCCGCGCGCGTCGCGCCCTGTTCGGCGAGTACAAGTTCGCCGGCACCTACGACGCCCACCCGGACCCCAACCAGGAAAAGTTCTTCTTCGGCCTGGTAAAGGGCTGCCTGGACGACGGCGTGATCACTGAAGCCCAGCTGCAAGAAGAAATGGAGCAGGGGCATTTGCGGGCTGACGCGCTGGAGTTGGTTCGGGCCGCTTGATATGTTTCTGGTTCAGGCGTGTCAAGACGGGCACAACCGGGGAGCAGCCCCTCGAAAAGGCCGCAGCTCGTCAACAAACTCGGCTGCTGCGCAACTCGACCATTTTTTGCTACGCAAAAAATTGGGACTCGAACAGTGCTCGCAGAAAGCCCCGAGTTTGTTGACTACGCTAAACGCGACCTGACTTTTTCGAGGGGCTGCTCCCCGATTGCGCCCTCAATCGAGCGTTCTGCAGAACTGGGCGAGAATGGGGGACGGACCACAGTTTGGTGACATCAAGTGGTGCGCGGATCTAAAAAGATCCAACCCTGCGCTAGCCCGATGCGTTCTGTAACGAATAATTAATGGTGGTCTGTCCCCAATTTCCTTTTGTTTGCGGAGCTGCGGCCTTTTCGAGGGGGCTCTCCCCGGTCGCGCCCGGCTTGCCAGACCAGAACTAAACGTTAGGCAGGGAAATTCAGCCGAGCCACAACCAGGGAACTCCGCAATCAGCTATAACGAAACAGCGGATCCAGCTCGACAGCCAAACGGGCATCGATGGCCGCGACTTCCTCGTCGGTGAAGTAATCGCGGTAACCGCCGACCTTGGCGCGGCGCACCTTGTAGCTGTCGGGATTGTCCTTGTCCCGGGGCATCATGCGGCCACCGGCGAAGCGGAACTGCTCCTTGCTTTCCATCTTCTTCATGTTCTCGTAGGAAGAGTATTCCACCGCCGCATCAACCTCGGCGTTGGTGGCATCGACCTGCATGAAGTTCAGAAGTTTGCGCAACTCAACCGCGGTATCGCTGCGCAGGTCCTCGTAGCGCAGCAGGTGGAAGGCGGTGACCTTGTCGGCCTCGGCCGCCCACAGGTTCAGGTAATCGGTGACCGCTCGCATACCGCCGCCGTTATCACCCATAACGAAATCGAAGAGGCTGATATCGCTGCCCTGGGGCGGGTAGTTATTGATGGTGACCTTGGAGGGCTTGATCCGGAATTTCCACTGGAAAAACTGGGACACCGCCACATCCCGGGGATCCCGGGCGAGGAGTATCACGCGCTTGCCGTAGAACGGCTGCTTGCTGGTGAAGTCGCCGGTGAAGTCCTTGATGTAGTTGTCGTGGGTAAAGAATACCTTCGGTACCGACTTGTTCAGGTTGTGGAAATTATCGAAGCCCAGGATGGCATTTTCCGGCAGTTTGTACATCACCCGGAACAGGTGGGAGATCATCACCCGCAGCCAGGTGCGGCCGCTCTTGCCGAAGGATACCACCACGATGTCGGCTTTCTGCAGCTTGTCGAACTGCTCGACGCCGCGCAGCTTGCGCTCGGCCGTGAGTATTTCCGCCTCAGGCTGGGCGCGCATGCGCCAGTGCAACCACTTGCGCGAGAGTTTCTTGCGGGCGGTCTGCAGCCCCTGGCGCAGGTTCTGGAAAGCGAGATTCATACCTGTTCAACCCCGTAACCGAACACCGGGTCCAGCTGCTCAACCATGCGGTCGAGCTGCTCACACTGTTCGTCGGTGAAATAGTCGCGGTAGCCGCCAACCTTGGCCTTGCGCACCTTGAAGGACTGGGGGTTGTCCTTGTCGCCGGGCTTGACCCTGGCGCCGCTGCCCTTGAAGAACTTTTCCTGCTCCATTTTCTTCATGTTGTCATAGGCCGCGAAATCCACCGCTTCCTGCACCTGCTGAGGGGTCACCTCGGTGCCGGTAAATTCGAGGATACTGGCCAGCACCGCTGTGGGGTCTGCGCGCATGTCCTCGTAGCGCACGATCAGCACGTCCTTCAACTGGGGAATCGCGCGGGCCCAGCCGTTGAAGTAGTCGACGATGCGCGGCACGCCGGCGTCCTCGTCCAGCACGAACTCCCATACCCCGATGTCGGCGCCGTGGGGGGGATAGTCATTGATGAACTTCTTGTTGGGGCGCATGCGGAACTGCCACTGGAAAAACTGGGACACAGCAACGTCCCGGGGGTCGCGCACCAGCAGCACAATGCGCTTGCCCAGGAAGTGAGCCTTGGACTCCTGGTTGCCGGTGTAGTCCCGCAGGTAGTTGTTGTGGGTGAAGAACACCGCGGGCAGCCGCGGGTCGAGCTTTTTGAGATTGTCGAAATCGAGCAGCTCGCGGGCGTCCAGGCCACCCTTGAGCTGGTAGGCGCGCGACAGCATCACCCGCAACCAGGTGCGACCGGACTTGCCCCAGCTCATCAGCACCCAGTCACTTTGTTCGAGTTTCTTGAACTCCTCGCGACCGCGCAACCAGCGCTCGATCTTCTTGCGCCGCGACGAGGGCAGCCAGAAGCAAAGAAGCATTATGAGGTGGCGAACGACGGCCCGTGCGGTATCGGCCATATGCGGGAGGTCCTCGCTGGCATGACATGATTTGGAAACTGCAAAGGCCGCGAATATTACAGGAAAACGCCTGCTCCCGCACCACGGGGCAATCGGGGATTTACCGCACTATTAACATCCAATAGAGGCACTATTAACAGGATACAAGCCCCGATCCGCCTTGCCCGCGACCCGGGCGACAACTAGAATGCGCCGATGTCACTGCTCAACATACAGGCCCTGCAGAACGCCGAACTGCACACCGACCCCTTCGATTATATGGTGGTGCCGGGCTTTCTCAGCCCCGAGGTACTGGCCCGCGTCAACGCCGACTACCCGGCGATTGAAACCGCGGCCAACCACGCACTCGATAACCTGCAGTACGGCCCGGCCTTTGCAGACCTGATGGAAGAACTGCGCGCCCCGGACTTCGCCACGGCCCTGGGTGAGCGCTTCGACATGGAACTGGCTTCCCTGCCCACCACGGTCACCGTGCGCAAATTCTGCGAGCGGACCGACGGCAACATTCACACCGACCACAAAAGCAAGGTCATCACCGTGCTGGTGTACTTCAACGAGCAGTGGGACCACGAGGACGGGCAGCTGCGCATGCTGCGCTCAAAGGATGATATAGAGAATTATGTCGCCCAGGTGCCGCCGCTGGGGGGCACCTTGCTGGCTTTTCGCCGCACCGACCACTCCTGGCACGGCCACACCCGCTATGTCGGGGAGCGGCGCATGGTCCAGCTCAACTACCTGGACGAGAGCCCGCTGGCGGTGGCCGCCCAACGCCTGAGCCGCTTCGGCACCCACTTTATGAAAAACGTTCTGCGGCTGCGCTGACAGCGACCCCGGAGTGCGTTTGCGCACGCCGACTCTCGCGGGCATCAGCCCGGGAACAACGCCTCTATCCGCCTGACAACCGTGCCGACATCGTCCGGCAGTTCGGCGGCCGTGCGGCGAAAGGGCTGTCCCGCCCAGACCGCCAGCCCCTGTGCCACCAGCATCCGGTGAAAGGCCCGGAAGTCCCGGGTGGCGCACAGAATCTTGAACACATCGATGTAGTAGACACCCCGGGCCAGGCGACGGCGCAGGCGGTCGCCGAGTGACTCCAGCTTCGGGTTGAACAGCCAGTGGGCCAGGGAGCGGCGCAGCTGGTCGATACTGCCCAGGGCGCCTCCGGGCAGTGGGAATATGGCCAGGGGCTTATGCAGGTAAATAACCTCCACCATCATCGACACGCTGTCGCCGGTGACGATAAAGCCGTCGGCGCTGCCCAGCAGGGCGCGGTAGGGGTTGTCCGGTGAGCCTGCCGCCCACTCGAAAAACTGGGCCTGGGGCGGCAGGTCCCGCCGCAATACCTCGACCACCTCCGGCGTGGTGCGCCGGCTGGTTGTAACGTAAGGGGTCCCCCCGAGCTCGTCCACCACCCAGTGGGCAGTTGCCACGAGGTCCTGGGCCACCTTGCGATTCATGATGAAGGGATTGGTTTCGCCACCGATCAGCATGGCAATCAGCGGCTTGTCGAGCGGCGCAAAGCGCTCCCGCCAGGCCTCGGCCTCGGCGGCCACATCGGCCTCACTGATCCGCATCAGGGGCAGCGTGGTGGGCAGGAAGTTATCCATCGGCGGCATCTGGTTCTCGGCGCTGGCGACCACCAGGGAGAAATCCAGCATATGGCCAGAGGGCTTGCCCACCAGCACGATCCTGGTCCTGCCGCCGGATTGCTGGCGGATCCACAGGGCCACCATTGACGGGCGCCGGCCAACCGTGAGAATCAGGTCGGGCCAGGGCGCCTCAATGGGGTCGGACTGCTCCGGATCGATGTGATCCAGCGAGGGGCGGTAGCGCGGCTTGCCCAGCACCCACTGGGGCAACATGTGGACATACTTGTGCTCCACCGGCCAGGGCAGGGCGTCGACAATGGTTTCTACCTGTCCGTTGTCGCCCTGCTTGTCACTGAGGATGACCCAGGTCCGGGGGGCGGCCAAGTCAGGACTCCGCGCCATCCTGGCAATAGCCCAGCTGCGGCAGGATATTGGCGCGCACCAGGGCTTCCAGCTCGGCTACCTGCTCGGGCGGAAAGTCCTCGCGGTAACCGCCGACCTTGCCCCGGCGCACTTTGAAAGTGCTGGGGTCATCGGCGTTGACCAGTTTCATGCCGCCCTGGCTGAAGGTGCCGCTGGTCTCGAGTTTCTGCAGGTTGTCAAAAGAGCCCCACTCCACCGCCGCCCGGATCTCCTCCTCGCTGAAACTCTCACCCATCAGCTGGATGATCTTCTGCAGGGTAGGCACGGGCTCAGCGCGCAGCTCCTCGTACTTGACCAGCAGGCCCTTCTCGAGCTGCTCCACGTTGCGCGCCCAGGTATTCTGGTACTCGATGAGAAAGGGCAGGCCGATATCCGAGTGGCGCACGAAATTCCACATATCGATCTGGTTCCGATCGATGGGGTGGTCGATAAAATGGTTGATCAGCTCCTGCTTGGCCCGGGACTGGCGCTTGGTAAACTGGTGATACCAGGACACGGCAATATCTATGGGGTTGCGGGCCAGGAACATTACCGGCTTGTGCCGCAGGGGGTTATCCGGGGCGTCCACCGCCAGCAGTTTGCCCACCTCGCCCTCGTAACTGTAGTAGCCGTTGGTGGCTGCCAGGCGCGGAATCTCAGGGATCTTGCGGGCGAATTCGTCGGTGTTGATAAGCTTTGATTCCGGCAGGTTATAGCGCAGCTGGTAGAGCCTGGAAATCATCACCTTGAGCCAGGTATTGCCACTTTTGGGGTGGCCGATAATCAGGAAGCTGGCGGCATGTGCCTTGGCCAGCTCCAGCTCGGCAAGATATTTGCGTCGCAGGGACACCCGGGTTCCGGCCGGCAGGGGCTCGGTGGGAATCAAAATTAACGCCTTCTTGACTCCGTCACTCAGCTTGAACATGTGGGGGTACTCACGGGCAGTATGTGGGGAGGCTTGCGCAAAGCGTGCAATTATGGGGCAAGGCAGCCAAAATGACCAGACGGCCGCCGCTTGGGGTACAATGCCCCGCAGCTCTCAAAGGACCTCAACCCGCTTGATCATCGACCGCCACATCAGCCTGGAAATCCTGCGCCCTTTCGTGATGGGACTCGGCCTGCTGATCCTCGTATTCATCGGTTTCTCCGCGGCAAAGCAGCTGTCGGCAGCCGCGGCCGGCCAGCTCGAAATGACCACGGCATTCAAGCTGGTTGGCCTGAACACACTGGTGACGCTGGAGATCCTGATGCCATCGGCGTTCTTCTTTTCAGTGCTGGCGGCCATCGGCAGGCTGTATCGCGACTCGGAGATGAGCGCGCTGTATGCAGCGGGCGTCAGCCGGGCGCGGATTATCGAGGCAGTGCTGAAGCTGGCCCTGGTCGTAGCGCTGGTAACCGGCGCCATATCGATCCTGGGGCGACCCTGGGCCTTCCGCACCAGCTATGACCTGGAATCCAGGGCCGCAGCCAAGTTCGACCTCAAGAAAATGGCCACCGGCGAATTCGTCAACATGAGCGGCAGCGACTACATATTTATCGCCAATGACCTCGACCTCGATCGGGGCCGCCACGAGGGCGTGTTCCTGCAAAAGGATTACGATGAGCAAAAGCGCTCGGAGATCATCATTGCGGAGGCGGCGGAGTTGCCGGTACTCAACCCCGGCCACGCCATGCAGGCCGAGTTTTTCAATGGCTACAACTACCTCCTGGACCTGGAAAACCGCCAGGACCTGACCCTGAAATTCGACAACCTGATCGTCCGGATGGACAACCAGGAAGCCCAGGAACAGTACCGGCGCAAGGCGGAGACCACCCTCAACCTGTCCCAGTCGGACCAGCCCAAGGATATAGCCGAGTTCCAGTGGCGGGTCACCACCCCTATTGCCACGGTGCTGCTGGCGCTCATGGCGGTGCCCCTGGCCCGGTCCGCGCCAAGGGAATCCCGCATGCGCAACGTGTTGATAGCCGTGGGCATTTACATCGCCCTGTTTACCATGACCAGCGTGGTACGCACGGGTATCGAACAGGGCCGGATAGGGGAGCTGCCCGGACTGTGGGGCGCCTATGTCTTCCAGTTGATTTTGCTGGTGGTGCTGGTCAGGCAGCCGTGGATGAGAAGGCGATGATACTCGAGCGTTATATTGCGACGAACCTGGTCAAGGGGTGGCTGCTGGTGCTGATGGTGCTGGGCGCGGTGTTCGGCCTGATTGGCTTTGTCCAGGAACTGGACCATACCCGCTTCGAATACAACGCCCTGGCGGTGGGGCGCTACACCCTGCTTGTCCTGCCCCATCAGCTGGTGAGCCTGTCCCCGGTCATCGCCCTGCTGGGCAGCATCGTGGCGCTGGCCAGCCTCGACCGCTCCAACGAGCTCACCATCATGAGTTGCAGTGGCATGTCCCGGGCCCGCCTGATGCGGGCCATCGCCCTGCCCACCGCCATGATGATGGCAGTGCTGTGGCTGTGCATGGAATATGTCACGCCCCCCCTGCAACAGTCCGCGGAGGCGGAGCGGCACGCCCTGCGCTACCGCAACCAGGTGAGGATCCCCGATGGCGGCGTCTGGTCGAAAAATGGCAACCGCTATATTCACCTCGAAAAAATGTACAAGGACGGCGTACCCGGGGATATCGACCTGTTCGAGTTCGATGATTCCGGACAACTCACGCGCGCCCTGCATGCGGAGACCGCGAAGGTCAGCAAGGACCGCACCTGGTTGTTCCAGAAGGTGCGGGAGAAACTGCTGGTGGATGGAACCCTGGTCAACCGCCGCCACCGGGAACTGCAAATCACCAACCTGTGGTCCCCGGACGAGCTGCCGACGCTGACGCTGGACAGCGACAGCATGCGGCTCTCGGTGCTGCGACGTTACAGCCAGTACCGCGCCGACAACGGCCAGCCGAATGAAAAGTACCTCAGTATGTTCTGGCAGAAACTGCTGATGCCACTGACCGTCGGCGCTATGGTTCTGCTGGCCACCCCCATCAGCGCCAACCTCGGCGCCCGGCGTGATCGCAGCTTCGGCCTGGACATCGCCCTGGGCGCACTGGTAGGCATCCTGTTCTACCTGGGGACACAGATCGTATTTGCCCTCGGGCAACTGATGAACCTGAACATACCGCTGGTCGCCCTGGCGCCCACACTGGTGATTATCATCTTTGCGGCGATCATGTTGCGGCGAATGCACTGGTGATTGTCCGGTGAACCACGCTCTCGCAAACGCTACCCGCCTGGCATTCCAGCCCACGAACGGAGCCTCCTGACATGGGCCTGATGCTCAATTTCTTTCGCGCATACCCGTCGCAGACGACGTTGATGCTGCTGGCCCTGCTGCTTTCGGGTGTAGCCGAGGGCATCGGCCTGTCGGCGCTGCTGCCCATGGTCAATATCGCCCTGGGCTCCGAGGCCACCGAGATGCTGTCCGGCGCCGTCCCCGCCAGCGACAACGCATTCGAGCAGTCGGTGCTCGATGCGCTGGCCTACGTGGGGATCGCGCCCACACTCGGCAATATGCTGGGCATCATGCTGTTCGGCGTGACCCTGAAAAGCGCCTTCCTGCTGCTGGCCCAGCGCCAGGTGGGGTATACCGCGGCGCAGGTCGGCACCGACCTGCGCCTGCAGATGCTGCGGGCGGTACTGCGCAGCAAGTGGGAGTACTTCCTGCACCAGCCGGTCGGCAAGCTCACCAACGCACTGGCCACCGAGGCACAGCGCTCATCTGCCGCTTTCGTCAACGGCGCCACCGCTATCACCTTCCTGATCCAGGCACTGGTCTACGGGGCAGTGGCCTTCGCCATCTCCTGGCGCGCCTCACTGGCCGCCATTGTCGCAGGGGTGGTGGTGATAGGGCTGTCACACTTCCTGGTGCGACTTACCCGCAAGGCCGGCAAACGACAGACCCGACTGATGTCCTCGTTGATGGCGAACCTGACGGACACCCTGCAATCGGTGAAGCCCCTCAAGGCCATGTCGCGGGAACACCTGGCTGACCAGGTGCTGGCCCATGACACCAATCAGCTGAACCGCGCGTTGCGCCGCCAGGTGCTGTACGGCGCGGTCCTGGATTCTGCCCAGGAGCTCATGTTTACCGGCTTTATCTGCCTGGGAGTCTGGGTGGCGATCGAGAAGTTCGACATCGACCTGGCCATGGTGATGGTCCTGGTGGTGGCCCTGGGACGGGCCTTTTCCTTCTTCGGCAAAGTCCAGAAACAGCACCAGAAGCTGGCCCAGGGCGAAAGCGCCTACTGGTCACTGATGGCCTCCATCGATGCCGCCGCCCAGGCGGAGGAGCACGTCGACGGCGGCATCGCGCCGCACTTCGAGCAGGGCCTGCAATTCAGGGATGTAGTCTTTGGCTATGATGAGCATCACCCGGTGTTCAACGGCCTGTGCCTGGATATCAAGGCGGGGGCGCTGACCACGCTGGTGGGGCCATCCGGCTCCGGCAAGACCACCATTATCGACCTGTCGATAGCGCTGCTGCAGCCCCAGGAGGGCACTGTGCTGCTCGATGGCGTATCCCTGCGCGAGATCAATATCAAGCAGTGGCGCAGCATGATCGGCTATGTACCCCAGGACACGCTACTGCTGCACGACAGCATTCTTCACAACGTGACCCTGGGAGACCCGAACCTGGACCTGGCGGCCGCAGAGGAGGCCCTGCGCGCCGCCGGCGCCTGGGATTTCGTCAACCGCCTCCCCGCCGGGCTGGACACCATCGTGGGCGAACGCGGCGGCAAGCTGTCCGGCGGCCAGCGCCAGCGCATCGTGATCGCCCGGGCGCTCATCAACAAGCCGCGACTGCTGATCCTCGACGAGGCCACCAGCGCCCTCGACCCGGAGAGCGAGGAGGTGGTGCGCCAGACCATGGAAGACCTCAAGGGACGGCTGACGATTCTGGCAATTTCCCACAACCGGGCGCTGGTGCAGGCGGCGGATTACGTGTACCAGATGTCGGCAGGGACCGCCCAACTGCTCGATGATACTGCCAGGGCCGGGCTGGCTAAGTAGCTTGCGTGGTCGGGTGGTCCGCTGGCACCAGCCCCTGCACCGCCGCCACGGCCCGGTCCATATCTGACTCCCCCGGCAGCACTGCGGCGCCTGACTCCTCATCCATCCAGAATGCCCTGCCGGTTGCGCGCAATTCCCGGTGTACCAGGGTGATGTCGCGACTCAGGCGCTGCCAGCACCAGCGCATCAGGCCGGCGTACAGCGTGGCAGTCATGCGAAAATCAACGGCAACAGAGCTTTCGCCACGCATTCCCCCCAGGTCGAAGATCTGCACCGGCCGACCGGTGGAGCAGGCTTCGGACAACATGGCGATACTGTCGCCGGTGACCACCAGCCTGTCCGCCAGGGCCAGCATGCCGAAATAGGGGTTTTTCGGGTCGGAGGGCTGCCAGCGATAAAAGTAATTGGGCACATCGATACCGGCCTGCAGGGCGGCGATAGCCTCGTCGCTGGTGCGCGAACTGGTGGAGACCAGCAGCGAACCACCACTTTGTCGAGCGAGCACCGAGGCCTGCTGCGCGAGCCGGCTCGCGGCCAGCGGACCCAGGGTAAACGGGCCGCTGTCGCCACCGGCGACAACGGTGATATAGGGCCGCGGCAGATGCGCGAAGGCGGGGCTCCACTGGTCCCGGGCAGCGGCGAGGCGCTGCGGGGTCGCGCTGTGCAGGGTCAAAAGATTGTTCAGCACGTTGGGGTGGCGGGGCACCCTGTACTGGGGTGTGGTGATGACCAGGTCGAAAGATGCCAGCGGGCCCCAGGGTCGACCAACGTGCACATAGCGGGTATGGCCGCCGGATTGTGCGCGAATCCAGCGGCACACAGGCTCATTGCGAACCCCGCTGGAGATGACCAGGTCCGGCCAGGGCGGCTCCAGCATGGCCACCGACTCGGTGCTGATTCCACGCACGCTCGTCAGCCCCAGCACATGGGGCAGGACCACATGTTTGCGGTAAGTCAGCCGCTTGGTTTCGCAAGGCCAGCCGAGGGCATCAACCAGGGCTCGAACCTGGCCCTGCTCCCCTGCCCGGTAGGCGTCGATCAACCAAATGACTGGCATTACCATTCTTCCATGGGTATAGTTCCAGCCTTCGAAATCTAGCGACTTACCTTGGGTGGCGCAAGGGTAGAGACGAAATGACCGATTACCAAGAATACCTGGGTTTCCTGTACAGCGCTCTCGCAACACAAAATAAGAAGAATATTGAACTGACGGAATCAACCCACCTGGTGGCCGATATCGGTCTCAGTTCCCTGGAGGTCATGGAATTCATCGAGAAGATCGAGGATCACTTCGACATCTCGATTCCCCTCAACATCCTGCCCGACGTAAACACCATCGGTGAACTGGCGGTAAAGGTCCAGGAACTCAACCCCTGAAATCAGGGTACCGGTATCCGCTTCGCGGGATTTCCAGTGCGTAAAAGTACCATCTCACACGGGTAATCCGGCACTGAGATTGCGACGTTTGTAGACTAGGCTTACCGGCCAGATTTCATCAGTACAACAGGGATTCCCCATGCTGTTTGACAAATTCCAGACTATGGCCGACTTTCAGGCCGAACTCGCCGAACGCGGAGTGGTCCCCTTCGGTGCCGTCACCGAGCAACTGCTGTCCGCGACCGAGGGGGTGGTAGAAGGCCACAAGGTCATCCTCGCCGGTACCAACAACTACATGGGCCTGTCATTCGACCCGCGCTGTATCGCCGCCTCCCAACAGGCAGCAGCCAAATGGGGCACCGGCACTACCGGTTCGCGCCTGGCCAATGGCTCATTCGCGGAGCACCAGGCACTGGAGCGGGAAATAGCGGACTTTTACGGCGTGAGCAACGCCATCGTTTTCTCCACCGGCTACGCCGCGACCATGGGAATGTGCGCCACCCTGGCGGGGCCGGGGGACGTCATACTGCTGGACGCGGACAGTCACGCCAGCATCTACTCCGGGGTCAAGCTCAGCGAGGCCGACATCATCCGCTACAAGCACAACGACCCGGACGACCTGGCCAAGCGGATGCGCCGCCTCGGGGACCGTGCGGGCCAGGCACTGATCATCGCGGAAGGCATTTACTCCATGCTGGGCGATGTCGCTCCGCTGCAGGAAATCGCCGCGGTCAAACGTGAATACGGCGGCTACCTGCTGGTGGACGAGGCTCACTCCATGGGCGTGCTGGGCGACTCGGGTCGCGGCGCCGCGCAGGCCGCTGGGGTTGAGGCCGATGTGGATTTCACCGTTGGCACTTTCAGCAAGAGCCTTGGCTCCATCGGCGGCTTCTGTGTCAGCCCCCACAGCGAACTGGAAGCTATCCGCTTCTGCATCAAGGCCTATATTTTCACCGCGTCATCTTCACCCTCGGTGATCGCCTCCACCCGCGAGGCCCTGCGCATCATCCGCGCGGAGCCCGAGCGTCGCCAGCGGGTCTGGGATAACGCCAACCGGCTTTACCAGGGGCTGAAAGCGCTGGACCTGCCGGTAGGCCCCACCGCCAGCCCGGTAGTGGCAGTGGAAATGGTGGATCGCTCCCGCACCATCGACTGCTGGAAGGCGCTGATGGAGGCCGGGGTCTACGTCAACCTGGTGATTCCGCCGGCCTCGCCCTCGACCAACTTCCTGCTGCGCAACAGTGTCAGCGCGGCCCACAGCAGTGAGCAGATCGACAGGATTATCAGCGCCTATGCAGGCCTCAAGGAGGCGGGCCTGTTCGAGCCGGCCAGGGCCGCCTGATGGAAAAAATTATCGTCACCGGCAATGGCCCATTGCACGGTGAAGTGAGGGTAGCGGGCGCAAAAAATGCGGCCCTGCCGATCATCGCAGCCTCCCTGTTGAGCGCCGAGCCCCTGCATATAAGCAATATCCCCGGGGTGCGGGATATCGACACGGCGCTGAAACTGCTGACCCTGCTGGGCTGCACCATGGAGCGTTCCGGCACCGACCTGAGCATCGACACCAGCAAGGTGCATTCGGTGTACGCCCCCTATGAACTGGTCAAGACCATGCGCGGGGCCATCCTGCTGCTGGGGCCCCTGCTGGCCCGCTTCGGCGAAGCCGATGTGTCGCTGCCCGGCGGGCTGTGCGATCGGCTCGCGCCCGGTCAATGAGCACATCAAGGGACTGCAGGCGCTGGGCGCCGAGATCCTGATAGAGGCCGGCTACATCAAGGCCAAGGCGAAGCGGCTGCGCGGCGCCCATTACACCTTCGATATTCCCTCCGTAACCGCCACCGAAAACCTGTTGATGGCGGCCTGCCTGGCGCAGGGGACCACGGTGCTGGAAAACTGCGCGCTGGAGCCGGAAGTGGGCGACCTGGCGCGGTTACTGACCGCCATGGGGGCCGGAATCACGGGCGCCGGTTCAAGCACCATCACCATAGAAGGGGTGGAGAGCCTGCGCGGCGCCAGCCACCGGGTACCACCGGACAGGATCGAGACCGGCACTTTCCTTACGGCCGCTGCCGCCACCCGCGGCAGTATCCGGGTGCTGGACACCAACCCGGACTTCCTCCACCACGTGCTGGGCAAGCTGGAACAGGCCGGTGCCAGCATCGAGCTGGGGCCCGACTGGATCCAGCTGGACACGGGCGGCAAGCGCTGCCGGGCGGTCCACATAAACACGGCCCCTTTCCCGGCGTTTCCCACCGACATGCAGGCCCAGTTCATGGCCCTGAACGCACTGTCCGAGGGTTCCGCCACGGTGGTGGAGAACATCTTCGAAAACCGCTTCATGCACGTGGCCGAATTGCAGCGCATGGGCGCTGATATCGAGTTGCAGGGCCACACGGCGATTGTGCACGGACGCGAGCGACTGCAGGGTGCGCCGGTAATGGCCACCGACCTGCGCGCCTCCGCCTCCCTGATCATCGCGGCGCTTGCCGCCGACGGGGACACCACCATCGACCGGGTCTACCACCTGGACCGGGGCTACGACAATATCGACAGGAAACTGGCCGACCTCGGGGCGATTATCCAGCGGGTCTGAATCCCGCCCGGAGGAGCCCCATGCAGCACTTTGCCCAGATTTCCGACCCCCACCTGAGTTCGCTCGAAGGCGTGCGTCCCGGCGAGCTGCTGTCCAAGCGCGCCCTGGGGTACCTGTCGTGGCGCCGGCGGCGGCGCTTTGAACACCGCCCGGAGGTGCTGGCCGCCCTGCAGCAGGACCTGGACCAGTTCGAGCTCGACCAGGTACTGGTCACCGGCGACCTGACCCACGTGGGCCTGCCCCAGGAATTCCGCCAGGCCCTGACGTGGCTGGAAAACCTCGGCGCACCCGACCACGTGGCCGTCATTGCGGGCAACCACGACGCCTCAGTACCGAGCCCCTGGCGGGACACCTTCGCGCTCTGGCTGGACTACATGGCATCGGATGCACCAGCCGGCCCCCAGGACAGCCTTGCGGCACTGTACCCCAGCCTGCGGACCCGGGGGGACATCGCCTTCATCGGCCTGAACACGGCCTGTCCCAAACCGCCTTTCATGGCTACCGGGACGGCGGGCCCCGAACAACTGGCCCGCCTGCCGGCACTGCTTGACGCCGCCCACGCCAGGGGCCAGTTCCGGGTTGTCTACCTGCACCACTCGCCCCTGCCAGGCAGGGAGAAGTGGCGCAAACGGCTGACGGATGCGGCGGAAGTGCAGGCCATTATCAGCCGCCACGGCGCCGAGCTGGTACTCAACGGCCACGGCCACCGGGCCCATTACGACGAGCTGGACACCACCCACGGCAGCGTGCCGGTCATCGCCGTGCCGTCCGCCTCGGCGCTGGGACTGCAGCACGGCAATCCGGCGAGCTACAACTGCTACTCGGTGCAGCGCAATGACAAGGGCTGGCAGCTGGCGATCCAGGCGCGGGATTACCGGCCGGAGAGCGGCGAATTCAGCGCTGGCGAGACCAGGGAGGTGCAGCTGGCGCGGGAATATCCGCCGCGTTGATATTCTGCAGGGTCGAAGGGCCTGCCCCCGCTTTACCGGGTATTTGTTCGACCGTATCCCTGCCGCGGGCTGGGCGCTATCAGGCGTTTTCCGCGGCGGCTTTGGCGAGGGAGCCCTTGACCAGCATCAGGTCCGCCACCGAATCCACGTCGATAGCGGCATTGGCGTAGGGTAAAATCACCGCCCTTATCCGCAGGCCCAGGCGCTTGCTCAGCTTGGCCAGGGCCTCTTCCAGTGACAGCAGCCCCATGCGGTAGCGGATGACCGTCCACCAGCCCAACAGGCCTATCACCACCAGCGGCTTTTTCCGCTGCTGCTCGATGCGACGCCAGAAGCGAGCCGCCCGGCGACCCTCGGGGGTGATGAAGGCAAACAGGTTACAGCCACAAAAATCGCCGTCACTGAAGCGCAGTACGGTCTTCTTGATACCGGGGTAAGCCTCCAGCACCAGGGCGTGCGGCGCCAGGCCGACCACGACGTCGACATCATCCGCAAGGCTCTGGCGACCAAAGGCATCGACAATCTCGGCGGTGAGCAGGGGGTGATCCGCGGTAGTCAGCAGAACCGCCTCTTCCGGACCCAGCGCCTGCATGGCCTGGTAGGCGCTGGTGCTGGGGCTGGCGCCCGGCTCACTCCACTCAACCTCTCCCGCCTCGACCCATTGTGCCAGTTGTTCGTCCTTGGATACCTCGCTGGCCTCGGGCCCGGACAGGGCAATCTTGTTGACCACCCGCGACAGGCGCAGGGCGTTCAGGACCCGGCGCACCATCGGCAGGCCATCGATATCGATCATCGCCTTGCTGCCGACCTTGGAGTGATTGATAAGTGAATCAGCCTTGGTACGGTCTCCCGCCAGGACGATTGCCGTCAGTTGGTGCTGTTCGGGATTGAGATGCATGATGTCCCTTCTAAAGCTCTTTTTCGTATACGCGGTAGCGCTTATACGCCTGCCCACCGATAGTTTCAATGATATTGCGCATGCCATCGTTATCCTCGAGGATCCAGCCCATCTCGACATTTTTCACGCCGCGGGCATGCATCGCCTTGCGTACGGCGTCTATCACCATGAACGCAAGGGTAGGCCCCAGGCGCGAATGCTGGAAGCTCTGGCGCACCCCCATAAGCGGTATGCGGGCGGTCCGGGGGTGGCGCACCTTGAGCCGCCACAGCAGTTTGGCCCAGCCAAACGGCAGCAATTTTCCTTTCAGGTCCGCCGTGGCCTCGTTGAGATTGGGCAGTGCCACTATAAACGCCACCGGTTCACCGTCGTACTCGGCGATCTGGATGTAATCGTCCGGCATCAGCTTTGCCAGGGTGCGCACAGTCTCCTCCCACTCGGAGGCCACCAGCGGCACAAAACCCCAGTTTTTCTCCCAGGCATCGTTGAAAATACCGAGCATGATCTGCGCGTCCTCCCCCAGGTGCTTGCGGCGCACAGCCCGCACTTTCACCCGGTCCGACACGCGCTCAGCCAGCTTGTTCATCACCCGCGGCGGCTCGAAGTCGGGGCGGATATGGTAGGCCAGCAAATCCTTCACCCCGCGGTAGCCCTGCCCTTCGATGCCGGCGCCATAGTAGGGGCGAGCATGGCCCATCAACACGAAGGGCGGGGTCGAGAAGCCGTCTACCAGCAGTCCCACCTCTTCGTTGATGTGGAGATTCAGGGGTCCGCGTACCCGCTGCATACCCTCGCTGCGCAGCCATTGCGCGGCCGCCTCCAGCAGTGCGGCAAACACGGCGGGGTCATCCTCCGCTTCGAGCATGCCGAAATAGCCTGCCCCATCGGCATGCTGGCGCAGGTGCATTTCATCGATCTGGGCAGTGATGCGGCCCACCACGACGCCGCCCCGGTACGCCAGCCAGGCCCGCCAGCGGGCGTGTTCGAAAAAGTGATTGGCCGGCGAAAACCGCTGGCGCTGCTCGAAATCCAGGGGGGCCACCCAGGCCGGGTCGGTAGCGTACAGGCGGTGCGGCAGCGCCAGGAACTGGCGCCACTGGGCGCGCTCAGTCACTACCTCAAGGGTTATCGGTGAATCCCCGGAACTGGCCATGACTTCCCCCGCTGAACGCCCTCAAAGGCAAAGCGACGCAGTATACAGCCGAAACCGGACGCTGAAAAACGAATTGGGGAAAAGTGCCTGAAAAACATATACTTGCGCCCGAAAATTCCGAGACGACGAAAGAACGGAAAATGCACTAATACGCACTGTTCATTGGTATTATTACCCATGAGCCGAAGGCCCGGAAATGCTAAAGTTGCGCCGTGTTTGGTAACCAGTCCAGGTTACCGACAAGTGAGGGCGCAAAGTGACGAGCAGAACACGACGCCACCCCACGCTACCTACTGATTTTATTGATCTGGGCTTCATTCCTCGGCCATTCGGAGGGTGAAGCAATTGAACCATTTTGGACACGCAGCGTCGGACAGGCTGCCACAAATTGAGGAACATCCTTTGTCACCTTCTGAACTCAACCCCACTCCGACGAATCATTCACTGCAGTTCCGCGCCGCCGATTTTGCCACGCTGACCGAAGCCCTCGACTACGCAGCACAGGGCGAGACCGGCGCCAACTTCTATACCGGCCGCGGCGGCATCTATTGCGCCCTGCCCTATCGCGAGCTGCGCCTCAAGTCGATTGAGCTTGCGCACAAATTGCTTGGGCTGGGGCTGGAGGCGGGTAGCCGCGTTGCCCTGGTAGCCGAGACCGACCCCGAGTTTGTCAGTTTTTTCTACGCCTGCCAGTACGCCGGCCTGATTCCCGTTGCCCTGCCGGCTTCGGTCAAGGTGGGCGCGCACCACGCCTACGTGGCGCAGTTGCAGCGGCTGCTGGAAGCCAGCGATGCAGCTATTGCGGTTGCCTCAGAGGGTTACCTGTCATTCCTGCTCGAAGCCAGCGAAGGCCTGGCCCTGCGGATGGTGGACAAGCCGGAGGCGTTCCACGCCCTCCCCGCCGACCAGCAGCCACTGCCACAAATCAATCCCGGCGATATTTCCTATATCCAGTACACCTCCGGCAGCACGCGTTTCCCCCGCGGCGTGGTCATCAAGCACCAGACCGCGATGGCGAACCTGCAGGGCATTATTGCCCACGGCCTGATGATGAACGGCGACGACCGCATGATGTCCTGGCTGCCCTTTTACCACGACATGGGCCTGGTCGGCTTCATGCTGGTACCAATGGCGGCGCAGGTGTCCATCGATTACCTCGATACCCGTGAATTCGCCATGCGCCCGCGCCAGTGGCTGGAGCTGATGACCAAGTCACGCGCCACCATCTCCTTCGCTCCCTCCTTCGGTTATGACCTCTGCGCCCGTCGGGTGCGCACCGGCGACCTGGAAAATTATGACCTGAGCAACTGGCGGGTGGCCGGTATCGGCGCGGAAATGATCCGCCCTGACACCCTGGATTATTTCGCCGACCTGCTGCAGCCCTGCGGCTTTGATCGACGCGCCTTCCTGGCCTGTTACGGCATGGCAGAATGTACCCTCGGGGTCAGTTTTTCACCCCTGTGGACCGGTTTCACCACCCACCATATCGACAGCGACCACCTGTCTGATCACCACCGCGCGGTACTGCTGGACGACAGCGACCAGCGTGGTCGGGGTCGTCACTTCGTCAACTGTGGCGTGCCGCTGCCGAACTTCGAAGTGCAGATTCGCGACGGCGAAGAGACTGTTCTGGACGACTGGCACAGCGGCGTTATCTACCTGCGCGGCCCCAGCGTGATGTCCGGCTATTTCAATCTGCCGGAGGAATCCAGCCACGCCCTGGACGAGGACGGCTGGCTCAATACCGGCGACATCGGCTACCTGGTTGACGGCGTGCTGACCATCACCGGCCGCAAGAAGGACCTCATCATCATCCACGGCCGCAACATCTGGCCGCAGGATCTCGAGCACATCGCCGAAGCCGAGCCGGAAGTACGCTCCGGCGACGCCGTAGCCTTCTCCGTACCCGATCACGAGGGCGAGGAAATGTGCGTATTGCTGGTACAGTGCCGCGAGACCGACAGCAAGAAGCGCAACAACCTGGTACGCCGCCTGAGCGCCCTGCTGCGCCTGGAAATGAGCCTCGACTGCTACGTCGAGCTGGTGTCGCCCCACGCCCTGCCCAAGACCTCTTCAGGCAAGCTGTCCCGCGCCAAGGCGCGCCTGGACTTTATCAGCACACATGAAGCTGACAACCTGAACGCGGTCACTGAAGAGTTCCGCCTGAGGGTCGCATCAGCCTGATCCCCCGCGGTAGCCTGATCGCCGTTACCGGCGCCACAGGGTTTATCGGCACGGCACTGTGTGCCGGGTTACTGCAACAGGGCTATCTCATAAGGGCTTTGGCCAGAACACCCGGGCGGGCACAGCACCTGGCCAGCCAGGGCGTCAGCCTGGTCGAGGGCGACCTGGACGACAACGCGGCGCTGCAACAGCTTGTCAGCGGCGCTGCCGCCGTGATCCATGCAGCAGGCGCCGTGCGCGGCAGCTCACAGCAGGACTTCGACCACATCAACGTTACCGGCACAGCCCACCTGCTGGCCGCCATCACTGCCCAGGCTGAACCACCACGCCTGCTATTGCTCTCGTCGCTCGCCGCCCGGGAGCCAGGCCTGTCCTGGTATGCCGCCAGCAAGCGTGCCGGCGAATCCCTGCTTGGCTCACACCCGGACCTGGACTGGCTGGTCCTGCGCCCGCCGGCCGTGTACGGCCCCGGTGACAGGGAAATGCTGCCGGTATTCGAGGCCATGGCCCGGGGGATAGCCCCGGTTCCCGGAGATACGGCAGCCCGGATCTCACTAATACATGTACGCGACCTGGTCACGGCCGTAATCGCCTGCCTGGGCAGCGCAGCGGCCCGGCACCAGACCCTGACCCTGTGCGACGGCAAGCAAAATGGCTATGACTGGCGCGAAATGGCCGACATCGTGGCGACGGTATGGGGCCGCAAGGTTCGCCTCTGGCAGGTGCCGAATTGGCTGTTGGACAGCCTCGCCTGGGCAAATGTTCGCAGTGCCCGGCTGACCGGGCGGGCCCCCATGCTCACCCCACCCAAGCTGCGGGAACTGCGCCACAGGGACTGGGTTGTCGACAACGGGCTTATCACCGGAACGACCGGCTGGAAGCCTGTGACAGGCCTGCGACAGGGCCTGGAAGAGCTGCGTAAAGCGGAACTATGACCGCAATTTCCGGGCCGGGAAAAATACGCCAATGCGCTATAATACCGCTCCAAATGACACACGATTCTTACAGGGTAGAAACGGTCCTTGGCTGAGTTTATTGTTGGCAATTCACTACGCAAGCTGGCGCGGGAACACCCGCGCCTGCAGCGCGTGCTGTGGCGTGTGGACTACGCATTCGTCTGGCTGGTAACCTGGCTGGCGCGACTGCTGCCCATCGATGCGGCCTCGCGTTATGGCGAGAAAGTAGGCGCCTGGATCGGCCCGAGGCTCAAGCGCAAAACCGCGATTTTCCGCACCAACCTGGCGCTGGCGTTTCCGGAGATGGATGACCGCCAACTGGACGAGCTGGTTAAAAAAGCCTGGGGGCGAGCGGGCCGCGTGCTGGCGGAATACCCCCACCTCGAGACCCTGCTCACAGACAGCGATCGCATCACTATCGAGATTCGCGAGCCCATCGCCACCTACAAGGACCCGAGCAAGCCCTGCATTATAGTCTCGGCCCACCAGAGCAACTGGGAAGTAGCCTGTTCCGCCATGGCCAAAATGGGCATGCCCAACGCCAGCCTGTATTCGCCACCCACCAACCCGCTGCTGGATCGCATGCTGCTGGATTCCCGCCAGGCGCTGAACTGCCAGCTGCTGCCCAGGGATAACAGTGCCCGGCTGTTGATGCGGGCCCTGAAGGAAGGGCGCACCGTGGGGATGGTGATGGACCGACGGGTTGACGACGGCAAGCCGATCCCATTCTTCGGCTACGACAAGTCTTCCACCATAATGCCGGCGAAGCTCGCCCTGAAACACCGCTGTGAACTAGTGCCCATACAGATACTGCGGCGCGAAGACGCCCGCTATCACGTGATTTTCCACCCGCCGGTGCGCCCGCGCAATCCGGAGGCTGACGAAACCGCCCAGGCAATCGATATGATCGAGCAAGTTCATCAGCACTTCGAGGACTGGATCCGCCAGAACCCGGCAGACTGGTTTTGCTCAAAACGCCTGTGGTCCAAGAACCCCGTGCCCCACAAATCAGAGGTAGACGGCAGTGACGCCGACATCGACTCCTATGCAGCCTGAAAAACAACACCAGTCCATCCGCCTGTTCGACAATGACCTGCTCGAGAGGCTGTCCCACGTCCACCCCATCACCCCATTGCTGATGTGGGGCCCCATCGCGGGCTACCTGATATGGCGCAGTTTCGCGCTGTACCAGCTCCCCGTGTTGCCAGTGCTGGCGATCGGCGTGGCGGGTGTCTTCACCTGGTCCCTGACCGAGTACTGCCTGCACCGCTTCCTGTTCCACTTTCCCGCCAAGAGCAAGCTCGGCAAGTGGCTGGTGTTCCTGTTTCACGGCAATCACCACGAGGACCCGAAGGACAAGACCCGGCTGGTCATGCCCCCGGCCGGCGCCATCCCCATCATGCTGGTGCTCTACCTGCTGTTCGGACTGTTCATCCCCCAGCCGTGGATACAGCCATTTTGCGCCTTTTTCATCATCGGCTACCTGATCTACGACTATATCCACTACTCGACCCACCACTTCCCCATGCGCAACCCGGTGGCCAAGTACCTGAAGCACTATCACCTGAAGCATCACTATTCCGGTGAGGGTGGCCGCTACGGTGTCAGCTCTCCCGTCTGGGACAAGGTTTTCGGCACGCAGCCCAGCTGACGCGCTGCGGAAGATGATGCTCAAGTTGCGCGAATCTTTCGGGGTGAAGTTGATCTCCAAGGCCGCGCTGTTGCCGATCAGGGCCGAACGCCTGCCCGGCAGCCGCTTTCGCATCGGCGTATACGACCCCATCATAAGCGGGCAGCCGGAAGCGTCCCTGGACGACCAGGCTGTTGACCTGACGGTGCAGGTGAGCCGGTACTTCGAGGACTGGATCAGGGAGTATCCGGAGCAGTGGATCTGCCTCAAGCGGCACTGGCCGAAGGCCCACAAACTCTAGTTTCGAGGCACCCCGGGCCAGAACAATTCGGGCAGGCAGTGCTGTTCGAGATAGGCCACGGTTTCCGCCGGCAGGGTATCGCGGTAGCGCGTCAACACACCGTGGTCGATGCCGGGACTGGCACCGAAAGACGAATTGCTGCGGCTGGCCTCCCCGCCCTGGGTGTACTCCAGCACGGCCGGTGAAAAATCGATGCCGGCAAACTCGCAAACCTGGCGCATGCACGCTTCCGTGTTGGTGACCAACTCCTCAAAACGCAGGCGCAGCACCGGCCCGAAATTGGCGGCGAACTCGTCGATTTCCTCCCAGTAACGATTCTGCCGCTGGCAGAAGCGGCCGAGGCTCAGGGTGGGATTGCGCACCAGCTTCGAACTCAGGTGGGCCCTGGGGTCCCGGACCAGGAAAATACCCCGCACATCGTAGCTGCGCGCCAGCAGCCGGCCGACCCGACTGAGGTCGCTGTTGCTGGGTTGCAGGGCGCAGAATATGACCCGCAGACGGCCGTCGCCCTCCACATGACCCAATGCCACCGCCAGTGCCTCGACGTGGTTGCGCACCAGGTTATCCAGGCTGGCCCGCTCGTGATGCTCACTGATATAGCGGTAGTAGGCCGCCAGGTCCAGGGAATCCTCGGTGCCGAACACCTCGGTACCATGGCCGGCATTGATCCGCTCCAGGTGACCGTCTTTCTGTAACTGGCGAAAAAAACCGGGGGCCCCATTACGGGACTTGAGCATGCCGCGCCAGCGCAGCAGGGGGTGACGGGACAGGTGCCGGACGAAGTAGTCCTCGTCCGGCGGCAGCAGTAATTGGGGATGGTGGTCCAGCAGCCCCCGCAACAGGTGATTACCTCCCCGGGGAGGCGCGCCCAGGATCAACAACGGTGGTTTGCTGGCAGACTGCATGGAGGGTCAGTACATCAGGCGTTCTTTTTCCGTCACCAGTTCGGCACCGGTCACGAGTCGACGTAATTTTTTGGCTGCCATACGCATCGGGCGATACTCCTCGAACACCACGATGAATACCTTGCGAAAATAGTTGTCCGGGCAGTTGATGCGCCGCACCCCGTGCCAGGAATTACCCCGGCGCCCGAAAATGAGGCTGCGGTTGTCCCGGGTTTCTGCCGGGTAATTTGCAATAAAGTCATCAAAACCCGGGGCATTGTCCGCGCTTATCTTGCCGCCATCATCGAGAATCACCGTCTCGCCGCCCCAGTCCCACTGCCAGTCATCCGCGGTATTGAGGTAGAAGATCTGGGAGCCGATCTTGCCCTTGGAATCGCAGTGAGGGGAGACTTCACCCCCGTTCGGGGTGAAATGCCAGTGAAAGCGAAACCGCACATGGCTCACATCCAGCATCTTGCAGATAAATTTCCGATAGGCGTCGCCGCGCAGTTCCTCGATCAATTGGCTCCAGGGGGGGGAAAGCTCCATGCCCTCCTCGAAATCGAGAACATAGCGGTCGTGGCTGGCCTGGCCGTGCTTGCGCTGCTTGCCAAAAAAAGCGCGAAACTGCGATATATCGGGCATGCTCGCCAGGAGCTCCGGGTAGCGCTCATCCCGGATAAAGTACTGCGGGTTAACCCAGGGAAAGGGTTCACGGGTGCGAAACGCCGTCGAATCTATAGCGTCCAGCACCGCAGGGTTCAAATACTGCAGGTCCATTGAACTCATCTTCCACCAGATGAAATAAAGGCAAAAGTATACGGCCGGACCCGGACTATGGACAGTGGCAATTTTGTTACTCCTGCCAACCGTCGGGTCGCGGCCGGAGCAGGCACCCGGCCCTGAGGAAATGAAATGCACCAATGCGGTGCGGTGCGCTCAAGGCCTGCATAAGCTAAAATCCACCCTCGTTACCCAGAGGGACAGGCCCCGTGAAATTATCGGCCTTCGGCACCAAATTCGCCGGCGAATCCGGCATCGTCGAACTGATGGATGACCTCAGCAGCGCCCTTGCGGACAACCCGGACATGATTTTCATGGGCGGCGGCAACCCCGGCCGGGTGCCGGCGGTGGAGGATGCGTTCCGGCAGCGCCTGGAGGACATCCTCGCCGACCCGGCCCAGCGCCACAGCCTGTTCGGCGTCTATCAGTCGCCCCAGGGGGACCGCGCCTTTCGCCAGCAACTGGCCGGCTTTCTCAACCGGCAGTTCGACTGGGGACTGAAAGCAGACAACATCACCATCAGCAATGGCAGCCAGTCGGCCTTCTTCGTGCTCTACAACATGTTTGCGGGAACCATGCCCGATGGCAGCAGGCGCTCCATTCACCTGCCGCTGGCGCCGGAGTATATCGGCTACGGCGATATCGGGCTGTCCGACAACTTTTTTACCGCAACCCGCCCCAGTATCGAGCTGCTGGGGGACCACCTGTTCAAGTACCACGTGGACTTTTCCCACCTGGAATCCGCCGGGAATATCGGGGCACTTTGCGTATCGCGCCCCACCAATCCGACCGGCAACGTACTCACCGACGAAGAGATGACCCACCTGGACGCCATCGCCAGGGCCCGGGACATACCCCTGATCGTCGACGGCGCTTACGGCCTGCCCTTTCCCAACATCGTGTTCACCGAAGCCACCCCCCACTGGAACGACAACACCATACTCAGCCTGAGCCTGTCAAAGCTGGGCCTGCCCGGGGCTCGCACGGGTATCGTCATCGCCCGGGAAGACATCATCCGGGCCTTTACCAACGCCAATACCATCGTCAGCCTGGCCTGCGGCAACCTGGGCCCGGCCCTGGCCAGCGCCCTGTTCGACAGCGGCGAGATCCTCAGTCTCAGCCGGGACCATATCGAGCCCTTTTACCGCGAGCGCTCACAGCAGACCGTCACCTGGTTCCGCCAGCAGCTGGGGGACCTGCCCTACCACATCCACAAACCTGAGGGCGCCATCTTCCTGTGGCTGTGGTTCGAGGACCTGCCGATCAGCAGCCAGCAGCTCTACCAGCGCCTGAAGCAACGCGGTGTGCTGGTCGTACCGGGTCACAATTTTTTTGTGGGACTCGATGATGACTGGCCCCACAAGCACCAGTGCATCCGGGTTTCCTATGCCAGCGATGCGGACACCGTCAGGCGCGGGGTGACAATCATTGCCGAGGAAGTCGCTCTCGCTTACCGGGCTTCGTAAGCAACCCGCGGGACGGGGGCCTCAGTTCAGTACTTTGTAACCCCTGCCCCGCAGGCACTGTTTGACCACCCTGACCTCGTCCTGGGAGCCCTCATTCGCTCCCCTGGCACCGCCACCGACAGCGCCAACCCCGGCCGCCTTGCCGGCATCGCCGGTAATCGCACCGATGAGGCCGCCCACCACCGCGCCGGAAGCCGCGCCCTTGGCGACCTTCTCCCCGGTCCTGACCTCTTCGGAATAACTACGGCACTCCGCCAGGTCCTGCTCATAGCGCGCCATGTCCACGCCCTTTTTGTCGATGATGATCTCGTCGGTGGTGGTGCAGGCCGAGAGCACGGCCACCACTGCAACTGGAATCATGTATTGCTTCATAGAAACACCCGGAGCTGTCCGTTGAATGAAAGTACGCCCGTTGCATGCGTCCCGCGGTGGAGGGGTAAAAGCCAACTCGTCCAGGACCGCAATGATCAGGTATGAACCAGTGCGCCATTATAAGGCAGCAGCCGGCTACAAAACACTTGAAGATCCAGCCCGGATCCAGCGCCAACCTGGCGAGAAATAAAGAGTTAAGCGACGATTTATCGAAACAGGTCAATATTCAGGTGATCCGCAATTGGTATGCTCACAGCCTAATAACGAAGAGAGCTGCGTGAAAACAACCCTGCTAAGACTATCCAAATCGATGCTCGGCAGCCTGCGCGACCTGCTGCCGATTTTCCTGGTCATCGTTTTCTTCCAGTTCGCGGTGCTGCAACAACCCCTGCCCAATATGGGCGAACTGCTGTTGGGCGTGCTGTTCGTGGTGCTGGGGCTGACTTTCTTCATCCACGGCCTGGAGCAGGGCCTGTTTCCCATAGGCGAATCGATGGCCACCGCCTTCGCCCGCAAGGGCAGCCTGTTCTGGCTGATAGCATTCGCTTTCTGCCTCGGGTTCGGCACCACTGTCGCGGAACCCGCGCTGATTGCGGTGGCGGCAGAGGCCGCGGATGTGGCCGCGGCCGGCGCGATGATCGACGACGATGATACCGCCAGGGAGCAATACGCCAATGGCCTGCGCTATACAGTAGCCCTTTCGGTTGGGCTGGCTATCGTTCTGGGTGTGGTCCGTATACTCAAGGGCTGGCCGCTGCAGTGGCTCATCATCGGCGGGTATGTGCTGGTAGTAATCATCACCATGTTTGCCCCCGAGGAGATTATCGGCATCGCCTACGATTCCGGCGGGGTAACTACCTCGACCATCACAGTGCCACTGGTGACGGCGCTCGGCGTTGGCCTGGCTTCCTCGATCAGGGGTCGCAACCCCATGATCGACGGTTTCGGCCTGATTGCCCTGGCCTCCCTCAGTCCCATGATCTTTGTCATGATCTACGGCATGCTGATCTGATGAACATCGTGACTGCAATAGCGGATGTCACCCTGGGTACTGTCAATGACGTGCTGCCCATCGCCGTGATTATCTTCGGTTTCCAGTTCCTGGTACTGCGCCGGAAACCCGCGCACTTCGGCGAAATCCTGTGGGGCTTCCTCTGGGTACTGGTGGGCCTGTCGCTGTTCCTGCTGGGGCTGGAGTTGTGCCTGTTTCCCCTGGGCCGGCTGATGGCGGCGCAACTGACCGACCCGGTGTTTATCCAGGCCAGCCATCACGCAGCCGCACTGGGCGGCGCCATCGACTGGCGAGACTACTATTGGGTGTATATCTTCGCCTTTGCCATCGGCTTCAGCCACTACGATCGCGGAGCCGTCGCTGATCGCGGTCGCCATAAAAGCCAACGAGGTGTCCGGCGGCGCGATCAGCATTGCAGGCCTGCGCATATCCGTGGCGCTGGGGGTGGCGGTGGGGATTTCCCTGGGCTGCTACCGCATCGTCGTGGGGGACCCCATTCACTGGTACATCATAGGAGGCTACATCCTGGTGGTGCTGCAGACCATGGTGGCCCCGAAACTTATCATCCCGCTGGCCTACGATTCGGGGGGCGTCACCACCTCCACCGTCACGGTGCCGCTGGTGGCAGCCCTGGGCCTTGGCCTGTCAGAAACGGTGCCGGGACGGAATCCACTGATCGACGGCTTCGGCCTGATCGCGTTTGCCAGCCTGTTCCCGATTCTGTCGGTCATGGCCTATGCCCAACTGGCCGAAATTCGCGGGCGGGTCGGCCGACGCAAAAGACAACGCCAGACAAACAATGAAAGGTTACACGAGGAGACCAGCATGCATTTCAAAATGATTATCGTATTCGTGGAAGACAAGAAGACTGACGCCGTACTGGACGTGGCCCGGGAGAGTGGCGCGACAGGCGCGACCATTATCCACAATGCCCGTGGCGAGGGCCTGAAGGTGACCAAAACCTTCTTCGGCTTGTCCCTGGAAACCCAGCGGGACGTGCTGTTGATGCTGGTGGAGGAACACCTGAGCCGCACAATACTGGAGGAAATCAGCCGCGCCGGCCGCTTCGACGACGAACCCGGCACCGGTATCGCTTTCCAGCTGGACGTGGAGGACGCGGTAGGCGTCGTCGCCCAGGCCCGGAAAATCACCAACGACGTAGGGGAATTACTGTGAACAGGAAGAAAATCATCAAGGCCAGGGACGTGATGCACACGGAACACCTGGAACTGGACGGGCTGGCCACCGTCAGGGAAGCACTGGACGCCATGAGGGCGGCAGACGCCAGTGTGATCATGGTGAAAAAGCGCCATGAACACGATGCCCACGGCATCCTGCTGCTGTCGGATATTGCTAAAAAAGTGCTGGCCAGGGATCGCGCCCCCGATCGCGTGAACGTGTACGAAATCATGTCCAAACCGGTCGTTTCGCTGGACCCCGACATGGACGTGCGCCACTGCGCGCGGATGTTTGATCAGTTCGGCCTGTCGAGCGTGCCCGTCATCGAAAACGGCAAGGTGCTGGGGATTGTCACTTACAGTGAGCTGGTGTTCAAAGGTCTGTGCGAGCTGATCGACTGACATTTTGTCGCCATTTCCAAAGCTGCAGACTCAAACTGTGACTACACTTGTGCGGGTATCAGTTTTACCTTGTCACAACATCACGCGAAAGGTCTGCCATGAACACAATAAAGAGAACCGCACTCTGCCTCGCCCTGGCGCTACCGGCCAGTATCGCGGCAGCGAACGAAAGCCCGACAAGCCGCCCCTATTCCCCCTACGCTGACGTCGACTATCCCACTGACGTGTTCTTCGGGGACACCCATGTGCACACGGCCCTGTCCGGTGACGCGGGTGGCGCAGGTACCACCCTGATGCCCGCTGATGCCTACCGCTTCGCCCGGGGCGAGCAGGTGACCTCCAACACCGGCCTGCCGGTGAAGCTCGAGCGGCCCTATGACTTTTACATGATCACCGACCACTCCGACGCCATGGGCATGATCACCGACCTCATTGCCGGCGCCCCCAACATCATGGCAGACCCGACCGGGAAGAGGATGCACGAAGCCTTCAAGCAGGGCGGCAAGGTGGCGATGCAGGCCACCCAGGAACTGATCAGCCAGTTTGCCCAGGGTACACTCTCACCGGCCCTCAACTACCAGCCCGGGAACCCGGCCTATGCGAAAGTATGGAAGCAACTGATCCAGGCTGCTGAGGACTTCAACAATCCCCACCAGTTCACCACGTTCATAGGCTACGAGTGGACCTCCCTAGTCAAGGGCAACAACCTGCACCGCAACGTGATTTTCCGCGACGGCCCCGAGCGGGCCGGCCAGGTGGTGCCCTACACGACCACCCGCCCCGGTGGGCAGCCCCAACCCCCGGGACCTGTGGGCCTGGATGCAGGACTATGAAAACAAGACCGGCGGCAATGTCACCGCCATTCCCCACAACGGCAATCTGTCCAACGGCATGATGTTCGCCCTGGAGGACGACTTCGCAGATGGCGCTCCACTTGACGCCGCCTATGCCAAAAGCCGGCAGAAATGGGAGCGGCTGTATGAAGTCACCCAGCTTAAAGGCGATGGGGAAACCCACCCGCAGCTATCCAACGAGGATGAATTCGCCGACTACGACAACTGGGACTGGGGTAACCTGGACCTGACCGAAGCCAAGACCCCTGCCATGCTGCCGGGGGAGTACGCCCGCTCGGGACTGCTGCGCGGCCTGCTACTGGAGGCAACACTGGGGACCAACCCCTTCAAGTTCGGCATGATAGGGGCCACTGACACCCATGTCGGCCTCAGCACCGTGGATGACGACAACTTCTTTGGAAAGTTTCCTATTTACGAGCCAAATCCCGGGCGCGCGATCCACGAGGCCAAGGGCAACGAGAAGCTGGGCCTGGGTTACAAGGGCTGGCGCTACTCCTCGGCGGGCATGACGGCGGTCTGGGCCACCGACAACACGCGCGATGCCCTGTTCGACGCGATGGAGCGCCGCGAGGCGTACGCCACCACCGGGCCGCGCATCCGGGTGCGCTTTTTCGGCGGCTGGGGCTTCGAGCAGCAGGACCTGTTGCAGCGGGACCTGGCGCGCATAGGCTATGGCAAAGGCGTACCGATGGGGTCAGACCTGAAAGCTTCGGGCAAGGGAGCACCGCAATTCCTGGTCTATGCCCAGCGCGACCCGATGGGGGCCAACCTGGACCGGGTGCAGGTGATCAAGGGCTGGCTGGACGCCAGTGGCGAGCCGCAGGAAAAAGTGTACGACATCGCCTGGTCGGGTGAGCGCAAGCCCGGCGCCAATGGCAAACTCCCCGCCGTAGGCGACACCGTCGACCTGTCCATCCCGAGCTGGACCAACACCATCGGCGCCGCCGAACTGGGCGCGGTCTGGACCGACCCGGATTTCGATCCGGGCCTGCGGGCTTTTTACTACGCCCGGGTGATCGAGATTCCAACCCCGCGCTGGACCGCCTATGACCGGGTAAAGTTCAAGCTCGATTTGCCGGCGGATATCCCGTTGAAAACCCAGGAAAGGGCCTACACTTCGCCGATCTGGTACAACCCTGAATAACAGGAGAAAAGTACCCATGCATGCACCACGCATCTTGTTGAGGGCTGTCGCCGCGGCGCTGCTGGCCGGCGCTGCCGGCCATCCGCTGGCGGCGAACGATATCCCGCAGAACCGGGAAAAGAACCTGTATTTCGGTGAGACCCACGTGCATACCGCCTACTCCCTGGACGCGTTCCTGGGCGGGACGAGGCAGACCCCCGGTGACGCCTACCGGTTTGCCAAAGGCGAGTCCGTGGTTGTGAACGGCCAGCCGCACAAGATGCGCCGTCCGCTGGATTTTGCCGCGGTCACGGACCACGCCGAGTACCTCGGCGAGATATACGCTGCCATGCATCCGGGCACACCCGGGCACGACAACCCGCAGATACAGGAACTGATCGGCCTGACGGACTTCGAAGATCGCCGCAACTGGTTTATTGAATATGTGGTTAAAAATAACCGGGGCGCCAAACCAAAGCACACCTCGTTCTACCCGGGGCCCGAATCAGTCAAGAGCGGTTGGAAAGTGGTTACTGACGCGGCGGCGGCGCACAACGAGCCGGGGGTATTCACCACCTTTAACGCGTTTGAATGGAGCAGCGCCCCGGGCGGCGGCAACCTGCACCGCAACGTGATTTTCCGCGGCACCGCGGTACCGGACATTCCCATGGGCGCTGCCGATATCATGTATGAAGAGGGTCTCTGGGAATGGCTGATGGCCCAGGAGCAAAAGGGGGCGCGCTCCGTCGCCCTGCCCCACAACTCCAATGCCAGTAAGGGCAATATGTTCCCCGCGAAAGACCACAGCGGCGACCCTCTCGACGCCGGGTACGCCAAGTTGCGAGGACACTTCGAGCGCGCCATCGAAATGATGCAGGTGAAGGGAAACTCAGAAGTGAGCAAGCAATTCTGGGCTGCGGACGAGTTCTCGGACTTTGAAAACGCCCCCTCTATCGCCAATTTCAGCGGCCGCGTGCCGATGAAGGAGAACTACGTGCGTTACGGGGTGGTGCAGGGTATGGCGGTGGAGCAGGCGGTCGGCGCCAACCCCTTCAAGCTGGGCTTCATAGGCGGGACCGACAGCCACAATGGCATCATGGGCGACACCGACGAGGACAACTTCGTCGGGGGCCACGGCGCCGAGGATGCAACGCCACAGCGGCGACAGACCGCCGAGGTGGGCGGCTGGATCGCCGCCCGGGACCAGAGCCCGGGCAGTCTCACAGCAGCCTGGGCCACCAGCAATACCCGCGAGGCAATCTGGGACGCCATCCACGACCGCGAGGTCTATGCCACCAGCGGCCCGCGCATGGCAGTGCGCTTCTTTGGCGGCTGGGATTACCAGAGCGCATTGCTGGAGCGCGCCGACGTCATCGCCAAAGCCTACGCCGGCGGGGTACCCATGGGTGGCGAGCTGAGCAAGGCGGGAAAGAAGTCTCCGAAGTTCCTGATCATCGCCAGCAAAGATGCCCTGGGCGCCAACCTCGATCGCATCCAGGTCATCAAGGGCTGGGTGGACGCTGACGGCACCACCCACGACAAGGTCTTTGACGTGGCCTGGGCAGGCGAACGCCAGCCCGGTGCTGAGGGCAAGTTGCCGCCGGTAGGCAACACCGTTGACCTGACCACCGCCACCTACCGCAATACTATCGGCAGCGGCGAGCTGGCTGCTGTGTGGGAAGACCCGGAGTTCGACCCGGACCAGCGCGCCCTTTACTACACCCGGGTGCTGGAGATCCCCACCCCCCGCTGGACGACCTTTGACTCAGTGCGGGCCGGGCTGCCCGTGCTGGACAGTGTGCCCAGCACCGTGCAGGAGCGCGCCTGGTCGTCGCCTATCTGGTACCAGCCCTGATGGCTGATCTGGCGGGCGCCCGGCACCGCGAGCCCGCCATCAGGCCGAATGAATTCGGCCTTAACTCCCCTGGAGGCTGCCTGCGCCGCAGCTTACTTTTGCTCGCCTGCCACCCACTTCTTGACCCTGGCATCCAGCACATCAAGCGGCACGGCCCCCTGGTCCAGCACCACGTCGTGAAACGCCGCAAGGTTGAACTTCTCACCCAGCTGTTCTGACGCGTACCGGCGCAATTCACGAATTTTCAACTCGCCCATCTTGTAGGCAAGAGCCTGTCCCGGCCAGCTGATGTAACGATTCACTTCGGCCTCGATATTGGCCTCCGACAGGGCGGTATTATCCTGCATATAGGCAATGGCCTGTGCCTTGCTCCAGCCCTTGGCGTGGATACCGGTATCTACGACCAGGCGACAGGCGCGCCACATTTCATAGGACAGCCGGCCCATCTCTTTCGGAGGGGTGTTGTACAGCCCCATGTCGATCCCCAACCGCTCGGCATACAAAGCCCAGCCCTCCACAAAAGCGGTGAAGAATGCCCCGTGTTTGCGGAAATCCGACAGTGGCAGTTCCTGTTGCAGGGCAATCTGGTGATGATGGCCCGGCACGGCCTCGTGCAGTGACAGGGCGGGAATTTCCCACAGGGGGCGCTGGTCCAGTTTCGACGTATTCACATAGTAGAAGCCCGCAATGCCAATCTCGGGCGAACCGCGCATGTAATAGGCAGTTGTAGTGCCCTCGGCGGTCTCTGCCGGGACCTCCTTTATGCCGTAGGGCAGACGCGGCAGCTTGCCAAACAGCGCGGGCATATTACCGTCAATCGTCTTGGTCTCCCGGGCAACCTTTTCCATCAGCTCTTCGGGGGTCGTGGCGTAGTACTGCGGATCGGTTCGCAGATGCTCGATAAAGGCCTCCCGGCTGTCGTAACCTGCAGCTTTCGCCACGGCGACCATTTCGGCGCGTATGCGCGCCACCTCGGCTAGACCGATATCGTGAATCTCGTTGGCAGTAAGTCCGGTCGTCGTCTGCTGGCGCACTCGGAATTCATAATACTGCTCGCCGCCGGGCTGCGACGATACGCCCGGCGCCTTGTTACAGGCGGGCCGGTAACTTTCAAGGTACCAGTCGGCATGCTTTTGCAAGGCCGGATTGACAACTGAACCGATGGCTCCGGCGGCCTGCTGCGCCAGCGCCGCGAAATCCGCCGCGCTCACGCCGTCGGGGCGCATCCGGGAATACGGCGCGTAGAATCGCGAGGCGGAGGGATCCTCGGTTATAAGCCCTGTGATGCTATTTTCGTAACCGTCCAGGGCATCGCAGGGAAGTGTATAACCACCGTCGATCGCCACATTCGCCACCGCGATTGCCTCATCGTTCACCCGGGCATACTGTCGCAACCGATTATTGTAGCTCTCAAAATCCGCCTTGTTGGCAAATGGCAGTCTATCGGCCATACCCGCCACGTCCTGGTGCCAGCCGGAACGGTTGGTGAAATTAATTGCCCGCTGGCCCATGCCATCGGCCTCCACCGTCTCACTCAGCCTGCGTTCGAGGATGTCGTACTCCACCGTGGCATCGGTACTGAGCTGGCCCCTGGGGATCGACCGCAGTTTTTGCAGAAAAACCGCCGCAGATGCGGCCTGCCTTGCCTGACCCGCCAATGTGTAGTCGCCAAGCTCATTGGCGTATGTATCAATTCCCAGGGAACTGGCGAAAACAGGGGATTCCCTGAGATTGTCTGCCCAGTAGTCCTCGACCAGATTCTCCAGGTCACTGTTCGCATCGGCAAAAACAGGGGTTGAGACTGCCAGCGCGACAAGCGCACCTGCCAGGAAAAAACTGCGCATGAGATTGGTATCCATTGACGAGAGACCCCGCATTACCGCATCGGCAAGCGGGGCTCTAGTTGCTATCCGCCCGGCAACATCCGCTTGAGCGTGTTGTCGCGCATAAAGTAGTGGTGGTACAGGCTCGCCACTGCATGCAAACCGATCAGGAAATAGCCAACCTGGCCGGCTGTTTCATGTATCTCCTCCAGGGTATGGGCAAGGTCCTTATTCTTGGCCATCAGCGCCGGAAGCTCCATGCCGTAAAAGGGTATTGCCTTGCCCTCCCCGCTGAGTATCAGCCAGCCGGCCAGGGGCATCATGATCATCAGGGCATACAGGGCGAAGTGCACAAGCTTCGACAGGTGGTTCTGCCATCCCGGTATCGGGGGCGTGATGGACGGCGTTACCTGGGACAGGCGCAGCGCGAGACGCAGCCAGACCAGGGCAAAAACAGTCAGCCCGAGAGTAAAATGCCAGGCCTTAAGGGCATTCCTGGGGTCACTGCCCTTGGGATACAGTTCGCGCAGCTCAATACACGCGTAAACGCCAATCAAAAGCAGAAACATCAGCCAGTGCATCGCTATGAACAACGAGCCGTAGCGGTCGTTCGTATTGGTCAAACCCATAACCGTTCTCCACAGGGGAATGTACAGGGCCGCGATCATCCCTGTTCGGAGCAGGGTTGTCCAGATCGTCCGGGCAATATTACCGGGTAATATCCCCCGCGACCATCTTCAACGGAACGGGTGAAACCTTGGCTTGGCGACAGATTGCTTTATGATCTATCGACCAGTGAGGAATACAGTGCCGGGGTTCGATAGCCAATTCAGACTCCGGGAACCAGGTATACCGGACGAAGCCATTTATTCAGCCCATCGGGCGGTCGCTGAACAGCTGGAGAGTTAATATGCGTTGCCGGGTTTTGATTATGCTCCTCGCACTCGTTGCTTTACTGGTGCTGCCAGCCTGCGACAATTCCGACCAGGCCGGCGCGACTGACGCAGACCCGGGCATGGAAACGGGCGAGGAAGCAAGCGAAGAAAAGGGCCTGGAGGCGCTGGAGCGCAGGTTCCGCTCGGAGCGCCTCACCGGTGACCTCGACGCCATACGCAAGCGGGGCTACATCCGGGTACTGGTTCCCTATAGCAAAACCTACTTTTTCTATGAGGGGGCAAGACCGATAGGCCTGGCATACGAGTTCATGGAATCCTTTGCCAAGGAGCTGAGAAAAAGGCCCGGCGGCGGCAAGCCCTTTCGGTTGACAGTGGTCTATCTGCCGACAGCCCGTGACCAATTGATCCCCGGCATCGTCGAGGGCCTGGGTGATATCGCCATCGCGGGGCTGACCGCCACCAAGGCAAGAAAGTCCGAGGTGGACTTTGTGACTCACTCGTCATTCGCGGTGGCAGAGGTAATAGTCACTGGCCCGGACGGGCCCCGGCTGGAGTCCATTGAGGACCTGTCCGGGCAGCGCGTTTTCATCCGCCTCTCCAGCAGCTACCACGAGACCCTCCAGAACCTGAACGAACGCCTGAGATCTGCCGGCAAGCCGGCAGTGAAAATTGTCGAGGCCGATGAGAACCTCGAGGTTGAGGACATCCTGGAGCTGGTCGCAACCGGTGTCCAGAATATCACGGTGGCAGATGACTACCTGGCACAGTTCTGGTCGGAAGCCATGGGTGGGCTTACAGTGCGCGGTGATATCGCTCTCAGCGAGGGTGGTCTGCTGGGACCCGCGGTGCGCAAGAACAGCCCGCAGCTGGTTGCCGCACTTACCGCATTCCAGAAAACCCACGGGCTCGGGACCCTGTTCGGCAACGTGGTGTTCAAGCGCTATTTCAAGGACAACCCCTGGGTACAGAACCCGAATGCAAGCGTCGATCGCAAGCGCTTCGAAAAGACCCTTCCGCTGTTCCGCAAATACGGCAAAGAGTACGACTTCGACGCGCTGTTGCTGGTGGCCCAGGGCTACCAGGAGTCAAGGCTCGACCAGGCTACCCGCAACCGCAGCGGAGCCGTGGGGGTCATGCAGATCAAACCCGCCACGGCAAAAGGTGATCCGGTCAACATTGTCGACGTAAAGACCAGTATGGGGAACAACATCCACGCCGGGGTGAAGTACCTGCGGCACCTGGCCGACGATTATTTCGGAGACCCGGACATCACCCCGCTGAATCAGCACCTGCTGGCTATTGCCGCCTATAACGCCGGTCCGACGCGAGTACAGGCGCTGCGGCGCACGGCGGAAGCCCAGGGGCTGGACCCGAATGTCTGGTTCAACAATGTGGAGCTGGTTTCCGCCCGAGAGGTCGGCCGGCACAATGTGGACTACGTGCGCAATATCATGAAGTACTGGATGGCTTTTCGCCTGGCCGCTGAGATGGACAAGCCGGTTTACCCACAATGATCAGGCACAAACTCACCCCACTGTACGCGCTTTGTGCACTGCTGGCCTCACTGACGGCCCCGGCACTGGCTGAGGTGCCGCAAACCATACAGCGGCCTGTCAATTCAACCCTGCACGGCACCACGATCGTGGACCCCTACCGCTGGCTGGAGGGCAACGATCAGGGTGAGATCACCGAGGAAGTCGCCGCCTGGACAGACCGGCAGAACGCGTACACCCGCGAGGTGCTCGATAACCTGCCTGGCCGGGGAGCACTGGAAAAACGACTGCGACAGTTAATGGAGGTGCCGGCTATTTCGGCACCTGGAATGTACGGGAAGCGCTACTTCTACAGCCGCCGGGAGGGCGGCCAGCCCCAGGCCGTGCACTATGTGCGCGACAGCCTCGACGGCAGGGACCGGGTATTGCTGGACCCGCAGGCCATCGACCCCACAGGGCTGACGACGGTGGCATGGACAGGGCCGAGTGACGACGGGAAGCTGATGGCTTTCGGCATGTACCGGTCGGGGGACGAGAACAGCGTCCTCTATGTAATGGACGTCGACAGCGGCGACTGGCTGGCCGAGGAGATACCCGGAAAGGTGGGCCTGGTCCGCTGGCTGGAGGACAACAGTGGCTTCTACTACAGGCGTCTGGAAGACCTGGACGACCCTTACTCCTACACTGTCAAACTGCACAGACTGGGCACGCACCACCGCCAGGACAGGGTGCTGTTTCGCCAGCGCGACCTGGGTTTTTTCTATGGAGACCTGGACAAGTCCGATGAAGAACTGGAGTCGCTGAAAACCACCTGGGGGCCCGGGGCTCTGGTCTCCCGCGATGGCAAATGGATGGCGGCCTATTACTGGACCGGTACCGCCAGCCTGGACCTGTGGATAGCCGACCTGGAGCAGTGGCAACGCAGTGGTGAGCTCAGGCTACAACCCGCAGCTGTCGGCATGCAGGGACGAATCGGTGGGAGCCTTTTCAAAGGTGACAAACTTTACCTGCAGCATTCCCTTGAGGCAGCCAACGGCCGGATCTCGGTCATAGACCTGTCCGACCCCGCCTATGGGAACTGGCGTGACCTGGTACCGGAACGTGAGGATGCGGTCATTCGCAGCACATCCTTCTCCCGTGACGTGGTGGCCGTCAACTACCTGGCGGACGCCCACAGTAAAATCAGCCTGTTTGATTTGCAGGGGAAGCCTCTGGGTGACCTGGACCTGCCGGGAATCGGCAGCGCCGGACTGAGTACTGCGGAGGATCGCAACGAGGCCTTCCTGGCATTTTCCAGTTACAACATGCCGCGCAGCATCTACCACATGGACCTGAAACGCGCCGGACGCACATTGTGGGCAAGGCCCGAGGTGCCAGTAGACCCGCGTGCGATCGAAGTAAAGCAGGTGTGGTACCCATCCCGGGACGGCACGCCTGTCTCCATGTTTATCGTGCACCGCAAGGGCCTGAAGCTCGACGGTAAGAACCCCACCATCCTCTACGGCTACGGGGGTTTTAACATACCGCTGACACCCGGCTTCTCCGCCACCCTGTTTCCCTGGTTCGAGGGCGGCGGCGTCTACGCGGTGGCCAACCTGCGCGGCGGTGGCGAGTACGGCAGCGACTGGCATGCGGCGGGGATGCTGGGGCGGAAACAGAACGTCTTCGATGACTTCATTGCCGCGGCCGAATGGCTGGTAAAGCAGGGCTATACCAATCCCGGGCAGCTGGGAATTTCAGGTGGCTCCAATGGCGGATTACTGACCGGCGCGGTGGCGGTACAGCGCCCGGAGCTGTTCGGCGCTGTGATCTCCTCGGTACCGCTGCTGGACATGCTGCGCTACCAGCGGTTCCTGATGGCGCGCTACTGGGTACCGGAATACGGCTCCGCCGAGGATGCACAGCAATTTGAATTCCTGCGGGCCTACTCGCCCTACCACAACGTCCGGCCAGGGATAAAATACCCGGCGTTATTGTTTACCGCAGGCGAGAACGACAAGCGCGTTCACCCCATGCACGCCCGCAAAATGACGGCACTAATGCAGGCCAGTTCCGCCTCAGACCCGCAGCAGGTGCCAATCCTGCTCTGGGTGGACCGGGACGCGGGCCACGGCGCCGGCAAACCCCTGGACCTGCAGATTCGCGACGTGGCGGACCAGCGCATCTTCATGATGTGGCAGCTGGGGATGCTCAAGGGCAAATAGTCCGGCCCGCACAGCGTGCCGCTGGATGCGCCTCCCCGTCGACCCGACGTCATGAGGAACAGGAAAATTATCACCGATTAATCACATCGGGTTGTCACCTGTGCGACAAGTGCCTGGCGAACTTTCAGGTTACCTTTTGCGGCTGTGAAGCTCTAAACACCGCAAACGCAAAAACGAGGTATAACCCATGACACCCGTATCCCGAGCCAGACTTACCCCACTCTACAGCGCCACGCTGGCGGCCATCTTCAGTCTGCCCACCGTTGCCGAGGAGGCCGGAATGCTGGAAGAGGTGATCGTGACCGCCCAGAAGCGGGCCGAAGACCTCCAGGATACCGCCATCGCTATCACCGCCATCAGCGGTTCCACCATGGATGACCTCAACATCAGCAACAGCGAGGACTACGAGGCCATAGTGCCGTCGCTGTCAGTGCGGACCTCGCCCAACCGCCTGTTCCTGCGCGGTATTGGCCGGGTGACCAACTCCCTGGGTACCGAACCGGGCGTTGCCGTCTATCTCGACCAGATCTACACCTCGGAGATCACGGTACTTGGCAGGGCCAATTCCCTTACCACCCAGCAGGTCGACGTGTTGCGCGGCCCGCAAGGGACCCTGTTCGGGCGCAACGCCACCGGCGGCGCGGTCAGCGTCACCTCAAAGCGGCCCACCCAGGAGTTTGAACACGAGCTGCGGGCAACCGCCGGCAATTACAGTGAATTCAACTGGGGTGCCTCCTCCTCAGGCCCGATCACCGACGACCTGGGCTACCGCGTGTATGGCTATGGAGACAGCCACGACGGCTACGTCAAGAACAGGGGCGGCAAGGATATCTTCGACGAGGACCATACGGGCTTTGGTGCGCAACTGAGCTGGGACGCCACCGACAACCTCAATGTCTGGCTGAGCTGGGCAAGCGACCGCACCGATGACCTGAGCAGCGGCGTCAATTTTGGCGGCTACCTGATCACGCCCTACCAACCGACCCTGAAAACCCAGGACGGCTTCCTGTTATCCGAGCAGTACCAGTGGGGCAAGGAAAACCCCGCGGTACGCGACCGCTACAAGGTCGACCAGAACGACGAACTGCGGACCAAGAACTACAACAACAACAAGTACATCACCCATATCAGCTGGGACCTGGACGACGTCACGGTAAAATATATCGGCGGCTACTTCGAGGGCGACTACAGCGCGAAAAACGGTGATCTCGGGGCGACCTCCAACCCCGATGTCCGTGTGGTGGAAAGCGCGGCGCAGAACTCCGAGAGCTACAGCCATGAGCTGCAGTTGATTTCCGCGACAGACGGCCCGCTGCAATGGGTTACCGGGGTGTATTACTACCACTCGGAAACCCAGCAGCCCTACACGATCTCCAGCCTGGAGGCCGACTACCTGCAAAATGCCGTGCCGGAGACCGACCTGTTGAACCCCGCTGCAATACAGCCCAACCGCAACCCCGCGGCGCCCGAGCAGTACTGGCAGAACGGCGACCTGGATGTCGACTCCTACGCGGTCTACGCGGATGGCAACTACAGCTTCAACGACCAGTGGAAACTGACCCTGGGTGCCCGCTACTCCTATGATGAAAAGCAAGGCAACGAGGCCCAGTACGTGGTGGCGGACCCCTACGCGGCCCCGGGTGCCGATGTTCTGCCGCCGATCTGGAGCGCACTGGGCTTTCCCGCCAACTGCTGTGGCCTGCTGATAACCGATCCCGAGGTGGCCAATCGCAAGGTTGATGACGACTGGGACAACGTCTCCGGGCGCGCGGTAATCGACTACATGTACAGCGATGAACAAATGCTGTACGCCAGCATCTCCAGCGGCTACAAGGCCGGCGGCTTCCGGCTGGGCTCGCTGCAGGAAAATCCCAGCTTCGACCCGGAAGAGGTGATCTCCTACGAGATCGGCTACAAGGGCACCTATGCCGATGTGCTGCGGATAAATGCCGCCGCCTACTTCTACGACTACAAGGATATGCAAGTACTCGTGGATGCGCTGAACGACGTGAACCTGCCGGTACCGGAGATCGTCAATGCCGACAAGGCCGAAGTGAAGGGTTTTGAAGTGGAGGCCACCTGGCTGGCAACCGAGTCACTTACGCTGATGGCCAATTACAGCTATATCGACGGCGAGTACACCAACTTCTGCTGCGCCGTGGACACCATAGGTGATTCCGATGGCGGCGAGCAGGACCTGTCCGGCAACCCGCTGACCCAGGCGCCGAAAAACAAGATCTTCACCAACGCGAGTTATTCCTGGAATACGGCATCAATGGGTGAATTCGTGCTCTCGGGCAGCTACTCCTGGGTGGACAGCCGCCAGTACGATGTCTTCAACACCAGCGCCACCCAGGCGGACTCCTACTACCGGGTAGATGCGAGCCTCAGCTGGTTCAGCCCGTCACAGGATATCCGCGTGATCATGGCCGGCAAGAACCTGACCGAGGAGGAGACCTGGGTCAGCCTGACCCGTCTCAATCAATTCGGCGCGATCAGCGGTTATGCCAACGAGCCGATGACCTACAGCCTGGAGGTCCAGTACACGTTCTAAAGCCCGGGTAAGCAAGGCCCACGGGGGCCTTGCGCGCCTCCGTCGGGGGCAGCGGCAGGGCAGCCGAATCGGCCTAAACCCGAACAACGTGGCTCGGTGCCGGGCAGCCAGGTACCTCACGCAAATTTAACATCCACGCCAGACGGGCTATAGTACCCGATCTGCAGCCTCTGGCTGCTTGCACCAGATATCCCTTTAACAACCCGACCGGAACCCGCTATGTCCTACAATACCCTGCGCTACGAAGTAGCTGACAACATCCTGACCCTCACCCTGAACCGCCCCGATCATCTCAACTCATTCACTGTTGAAATGGCGAACGAGCTGATCGCCGCTTTCAACCGCGCCAGTGACGATGACGAGGTGCGTGCAATTGTGGTCACGGGGGAAGGCCGGGCGTTCTGCGCAGGCATGGACCTCACTGCGGCGGGCAATGTATTCGGCCTGGATGAAAACCTGCAGCCGACCATGGACGATATGCACAACCGCCTGGATGATCCGCAGATGATCGCCAGTGTGCGCGATACCGGCGGCCGGGTAACCCTGGCCATCTACGATTGCAAGAAACCGGTTATCGCCGCCATCAATGGCGCCGCAGTGGGTATCGGCGCCACCATGACCTGCGCCATGGATATCCGCCTGGCCTCGGAACACGCCCGTATCGGCTTTGTGTTCAACAAGATCGGCATTACACCAGAGGCCTGCTCCAGCTGGTTCCTGCCGCGCATCGTCGGCATCTCCCAGGCGCTGGAATGGTGCTACACAGGGGAAATCCTGAAAGCGGACGAGGCGTTGGCCGGGGGGTTTGTCAAAGCGGTGTTGCCCGCAGACAAGTTACTGGAAGAGGCCTACAAAATCGCCGGGCGCATTGCCGCGCACAGCCCGGTGGCCATCGCGCTGACCCGCCAGATGATGTACCGCAACGCCGCCCAGTCTCACCCGATAGAGGCTCACCGGGTGGACTCCCTGGCGATATTCTATGCCAGCCAGAAAAGCGGTAAGGAAGGCGTGGCGTCCTTCCTGGAAAAACGCGCGCCGGTTTTTACCGACAAGGTCTCTACCGACATGCCTCCCTTCTACCCCTGGTGGTAGGCGCGGCTGACTGAGTCACTGCCCCTGCAGGCCCGCAAATTCGAGCACGCGGGCCTCGACATAGTCATAAAACGGGTTCCAGCGCAGGCGCAATGCGTCGGTGCCCGTGACCTGTAACACGCCACGCTCGCCCCTGGGCGCCAGGTTGCCCAGCTGTATGCCCGGGCTCGCCTCGGCCGCTGGACCACCGTATACGGGGTCAGTGGGAGGAAAGGGCAGGGCTACATGGGACAGCGAATAGATTCCCGGTGGCCAATCTGCGAGGGCGGTCGTGGTGGTGGCATTCTCCTGTCCGACCAGGAAACGGCGGGCAACAACAAGGTTACCCTCGGTACTTTGGTTGGTCACGATAGTAAGGTCGAAAGTTCGTTCATCTTTTTCAAGCAGGGGACCAAATACCGTTCGCGGGTCCTCGCGCAGCAAGGTGCTGACTCCCGCCAGGCGATTGATATCGAACAGCACCAGTTCATGGTCGCCCGCCGGCAGTCGATCAAACAGGTGGGCGACCAGGGCTGAAGCCGTCACTGTTGCATCGACGCTGGACTGGAAGGCGAGAATCGGCGGCAGCTCCCGCAGTTTGTCGGCGCTGTGCAGCGCGCCCAGCTGTTTCTGGATATGTGCCGTGATCCGGTATGCCAGGTCCCCCGCGTTCACCGCGAAGGAGCCGTATTTGTAGGGGTCGTATTCAGGCAACAGGCCGTTCCAGGCCAGTTTCTCCAGCCCCAGCAGATGCCCCAGCCGCGCCTGCCATACCGCCAGTGCGGCCACTCGCGACACACCGATTTCCGGTGACAGCAGAATCAGTCCGGATACCCGGGGCAGGGAATCGTCGGCCAGGGTGGCGAGCGCATACTCCACAGCCAGCGCGCCCCCGTTGGAATACCCCACCAGGTAGACCGGCTTGTCACCAACTGCGTCCTGCACATGCCGCACCGCCAGCCTGACGGCCGCGGCCATGTCCTGCCAGCGGGTTTCCACCAGTCCGGAGGGTGCAGTACCGTGACCCGGAATGCGCAGCCCCACAACCGTGGCGCCGCGCTGGTGCACGGACTGGCCCAGCGCGCGCAAGCTGTAGGGCGAGTCTGACAGGCCGTGCAGCAGCACGACCCCCGCGGTGGGCTGCTCCCGGGCGAACTCGAAGCTGCGATTCCAGTTCACTGGCCAGCGCCCGGGATCGGAAAGACTGCCCCGGCTGTAACGGTTGATTGCGTTTTCCGGGTCAACCGGAACCTCGGCATAAACCAGCCTGTCGAGCTGCGCAAACAATCGGTCTTCCAACGCCAGGTACTGGCCAAAATTCGCGATATCGGAGCGGGTCGTGAACTCCTCATCGAGATCCGCCAGGTGCCACACTGACAGGTCCGGCCGGCTGTCCAGCAGGTACACCAGAATGGCCAGGGCCGCCACCAGGCAGCCGGCCAACCAGGCGACAAAAATCCGGGTCAGGGACAGCGCCCGTTTGGCGAGGTAAGCATGCAACATTACACGTTGGTCCATGGGTGTCAGCGCCCAGTGTAACGGCTATTCGACGGCGGTGCGCCACCGCCACGCCGACCGGTGTCGATGAAAACCAGGCAAGAGCTGTTTCCTCATCCGGGTGGCACAGCAGCGCGTATACCCGGTATTCTTGCAGCACCCACTCTTCTTGAAGGTAATGACTGCAACATGCCCATAGCGCTTTCCTATTGCCGACGACTGCTGCTGGCCCTGCTGTGCTGCCAGCTCCCGACAGTGCTCGCGCAGGATGACGCCAGGGCGGTCCCGGTGGCAGTGGAAACCGTGCAGGAGCGAGATATTCAACGGGTACTGGACCTTACCGGCACCATCACCGCCGTGCGGTCCGCGCGACTGTCAGCCGCCACCAGTGGGCTGGTGGCAACGCTACAGGTGGATATCGGCAGCCGTGTCCAGGCGGGGCAATTGCTACTGGAACTGGACCCTGAACTCGCGCAGCTGCAACTCGACAGCGCCCTGGCACAGCAGGAGCAGGCGGATACCGAGCTCCGGGACGCCCGGCGTCGGCTGGCCGAGGCCCGCAGCCTGGTACCCCAGCGCAGTATCGCCGAAAGCGTTGTGCGCGATATCGAGGCGGAGGTCGCCGGAGACGAGGCGGCGCTGCATCGGGCCCAGGCCGAGGCGGGCTATCGCCGGGGCATCCTGCAGCGGCACCAGCTGCGCGCTCCCTTCGATGGCGTAGTGAGTGCCAAACTGACCGAACTGGGCGAGTGGATAGACCCGGGGCAGCCTGTGCTGGAACTGGTTGCCCTGGATGACGTGCGCCTTGATTTCCCGGTGTCCGAGGACTACCTGGCGGACATTCACCCCGATACGCCACTGAGCTTCAGCCTGAGCGCCGATCCGGACCGGGTATTCGAGGGCACTGTTGACACGGTAGTGCCAATCACCGACCCCGGCGCCCGCACCTTCCTGCTGCGGGTCCTGGCCGGGAATCCGGACCAGCGCCTGCTGCCGGGCATGTCCGTACAGGCCCGGCTGCACCTGGCTACAGGACGGCGCGGGCTGGTAGTGCCCCGGGACGGCATCCTGCGCTTTCCCGACGGCCGGGTGGTGGTGTGGACCGTGGACGCCGGCGTCGCCCGGGAGAACCTGGTTACTCCCGGACTGACCTTCGACTCGCTGGTGGAAATTCGCGAGGGACTGGAGGCCGGGGCCACCGTGGTGGTCAGAGGGCAACGAGGCCCTGCAGAACGGCCAGCCCGTCACCAGCCGCCGCACGCCGGCAGACCAATAGCCGCATGTTCGAGCAGATCATCAGGCGCGGTACCCTGCTGACAGTCAGCGTGCTTATCATCTGTATCCTGGGGATATTCGCGGCCCTGCGCATACCCGTGCAGATGATTCCCGACCTCGATGTGCGGACCATCGGCATTCGCACCAGCTGGCCCGGCGCCACCCCCCAGGACGTGGAAAAGGAAATCCTGGTCGAGCAGGAGGACTACCTGCGCAACCTGCCCACCCTGTCGCGCATCACCGCCACCGCCCGCAGTGGTTCGGCGGAAATCGAGCTGGAGTTTCCCTTCGGCACCGATGTCACCGAGATGATGATCAGGGTCAACAACGCCCTCAGCCAGGTGCCCTCATACCCGGAGAACGTCGACGAACCGACCATCTACGCCAATTCCTTCTCCGGCAATTTCTTCATGTTCTTCAGCGCCGAGGCACTGCCGGGAAATCCCCGCCAGCTGCAAATGGACATGACCCTGGATTTCATGGAGGACAACGTCAAGCCGCGCCTGGCTTCGGTGACAGGTGTATCCGAGGTATCCGTCTGGGGCGGAGAAGAGCGCCAGATCCAGATCCTGGTGGATCCCGCCCGCCTGGCCCAGCGCGGCCTGTCGCTGCCGGACCTGCGGGCCGCGATACGCAGTCGCAACCTCGACCGCTCCGGCGGTACGATCGAGTCGGGTAAACGCGAGTACCTGCTGCGCACGATCGGGCGCTTCGAGAGTATCGACGAGGTGGCGCAGCTGATCCTGGCGCGCCGCGGCGACCAGGTGATACGCCTGTCCGATGTGGCGGAGGTAAAGCTGGGCCAGTTCGAAAAACAGGCAATCGCCCGCTATAACGGTGCACCGCATATCTTTATCGCACTGCGACGGGAGCCCGGCTCCAACGTCATCGACATCAAGCGGAAGATGACCGCTGAAGTCGCCGCCATCAACAAGGAACTGCTGGAGCCGGCGGGCATGCAGATAAAACCGATAGCGGACGACGTGCGCTACGTCGAGGAATCGGTGCAAAACGTCTGGCAGAACCTGATTCTGGGCGCTCTGCTCGCCACCGCGGTGATGTACCTGTTCCTGCGTTCTTTCCGGGCGACCCTGGTGGGCGTGATGGGCATTCCCATCTGCATTATTGTCGCCTTTCTGGGCCTGCTGCTGGCGGGCCGCACCGTCAATGTCATCTCACTGGCGGGCATCGCCTTCGCCATCGGCATGACCCTGGACAACAGTATCGTGGTGCTGGAAAGCATCGAGCTGGAACGGCGCCGGGGCGCCGGCCGCTTTGAGGCTGCAGTGAACGGCGTCAGGCAGGTGTGGCCGGCAGTGTTCGCCTCAACGATGACAACGGTGCTGGTGTTTATCCCGGTGGCCTTTGTCGAGCAGGAGGCGGGGCAGCTCTACTCCGATGTGGCCATCGCAATCTCCGCCGCCATCCTTGCCTCGATGCTGGTGGCGGTGACAGTGCTGCCGGCGGCGGCGGCCAGGCTGAATTTCGGTAACGGCGCAAGCGGCCGCGCAGGGCAGGCGGAATTTCACCGCAGCAGGGACGCCACTCTCAGGCTGGTGCACAGCACCATAGCCACCCCCACCCGGCGCCTCGCCTGCATCGCCATTACCTCGATACTCAGCCTGGCGGTGATCTGGCAGTTGACCCCGGCCGCGGAATACCTGCCCGAGGGGGAGGAGCCGAAGGTCTTTGCCGTGATGAACGCCCCCCCGGGCTATAACCTGGCAGCCATGGAGAAGGTCGGCTACGCGGTGGAGGCATGGCTGCTGCCCCATGTGAACGCGGATCCCGAATTGTTTGACCGGGGCGAAGCCGAAGTCCCCGCCGTCGCATACATGACGCTGCGCATCGCCAGCAACCAGGTGCGAATTATCGCCGAGCCGGTAAGAACCGGCGATATCGAGGCCCTGATGGACGCGATCACCCGCAAGTACCGGGAGTACCCGGGCATGCGCGCTTTCGCGGCCAGGGGTTCTATCATCAGCAGCAACGACGGCGGAACCCGCAGCATCAACCTGGATATTTCCGGCCCCAACCTCGCTACCATTTATGACGTGGCGCTGAGCGCCTACCGCCGGGCCGAGGAAGTATTCGAGGATCCGCGCATCCAGAGCCAGCCCGGTTCACTGACCCTGGCCCAGCCCATGGTGGAGGTGAGGCCGCGCTGGGAGCGCGCCGCCGAGCTGGATATGACGGCGGAGTCACTGGGGTTTACCGTGGCGGCCCTGACCGACGGCAGCTACGTGGATGAGTTTTTCCTCGAGGACGACAAAATAGATATCTACCTGTACAGCGAGGTGGGACAGGACGCCGACCTCGACACCCTGGCGCGCCTGCCGCTCTACGCCGGGGATGGGAAAGTGCTGCCGCTGGGGGCGGTGGCAGACATCACTGAAACCGTCAGCAGCAGCGTGGTGCGCAGGGTCAATGGCCGCCGCACCGTCACGCTCAATATCATTCCCCCGAGGGCTATCCCGCTGGAGACCGGGGTGGCACAGGTGCGCACCGAGGTGGTGGATTACATGCGCCAGCGCGGTGAAATCCCGGCGGATGTCAATGTCGCGATCTCCGGCGCCGCCGACCAGCTTGACGCCACCCGGGAGGCCCTGCTGGGCAACTACCTGGTTGCCCTGCTGATCATCTACCTGCTGATGGTCGCCATCTTCAACCACTGGGGATACCCGCTGCTGATCATGACCTCGATTCCGCTGGGCATTGCCGGCGGCATCGTCGGCTTGTGGGTACTGAACGCTGTTGGCGGCCTGCTGCCGATGGTGGGCCTGCCCGCCATCGTACAGTCCTTCGACATGATCTCCATGCTGGGCTTCCTGATCCTGATGGGCACGGTGGTCAACAACCCGATCCTGATCGTGCACCGTGCGGTGCAGAATGTTGAGCAACAGCATGATGGCAGCCCCTCGCCGCCGTCACCGAGGCGGTGGAAGCGCGCCTGCGCCCCATTGCCATGTCCACCATCACCACCCTGTGCGGCCTGTCGCCGCTGGTACTGATTCCCGGTGCCGGCACCGAGCTTGTACCGCGGCGTTGGGGCCATCGTGATGTTCGGCATCATCGGTGCCGCGCTGGTCACCCTGACCATGCTGCCGGCGCTGACCGTGGTAGTACTGAACCTGCGCCGCAAAGCCGCCGCCCTCGTGCCCCGCGGCTGATTATTTTCTGCTGCCGATCCTGGTGGGCGCCAATTAGTAGCAGATAACTGGTTTCGTTCACGCTATCGGCTCTGACCGGGATTGCCTTTTCGCCGGGTTCCCTGGGTTCGTTCATGCTATCGGCTCCGACCGGGCCCGCTGGCTAGCCAGATCCAGGTACACCCTAAAGCTGGGCCATCGCTTTTTCAGGCTCCGGGCCTGTGGTTCTGCCCAGCAGCTGGCGGATATCGCGGCCGACATAGTAGAGCACGGGCACCAGGAACAGGGTCACCGCCGTGGCGAACAGCACGCCGAAGGCGATGGATATCGCCATCGGTTTGACGAACTGGGCCTGGATGGACGCTTCCAGCTGAATCGGCAACAGCCCCATGAAAGTGGTAATCGAGGTGAGCAACACCGGCCGGAAACGCCGCACGCCGCCCTCGATGACCGCCTGTCGCCAATCTTCCGCGCCATTGCGCAAGCGTTCATTGATATGGTCCACCAGCACCAGGCTGTCATTGACGACGATACCTGACAGGCCGATCATGCCAATCGCCGACAGGATGCTGACGCTGTTGCCCAGGATAAAGTGCCCGAGAATAGCCCCGGTGATGCCGAAGGGAATGACCGACATGATGAGCAGGGGCTGGCCGTAGCTGCGCAGGGGGATCGCCAGCGCGGCGTAGATCATGATAAGAATAGCCACCGCGCCAAGCCCCAGTGAGTCAGTGGTCTCGGCCTCTTCCTCCGCCTCGCCGCTCAGGCGGGAAGATACCCCGGGATACCGGGACAGGATCTGCGGCAATACCTTTTCCAGGATTTCCTGGTTGACCACGCCGGGCTCCACCAGGGATTTATCGACGTCCGCCTCCACGTTGACCACCCGCTGGCGATCGAATCGCTTGATCGCGCTGACCCCGGTGCGCTCGCGCGCTTCACCTACAACCTCGAAGGGCACCTTGCCGCGCCCGGGGACGTCTATCCACATCGCGCGCAGGGACTCCAGGGTGGCCCGCTCCTCGGCGGGGAAGCGCACATAGACCCGGACCTCGTTGCGACCGCGCTGCACGCGCTGGATTTCCGCCCCGAAAAAGGCCTGGCGGACCTGGCTGGCAAGCTCCACCTGCCCCAGGCCCAGGGCATCGCCCTCGGGTGTAAGCCGGATATCCAGCTCCGATGCCCCGGCATCAAAACTGTCCCTGATATCGAATACGCCATCGTATGCCTTCAAGGCCACTTTCAGCTCGGCTGCGGCGGCGCGCAGGGAATCCAGGTTCCGTCCCCCGAGTTCAATATCGACCGGGGAACCCGAGGGCCCGGCATTCGCGTTGAAGATTAGCGACTGCACGCCGCTGAGTTCACCGAGGCTCTCCCGCATCCACTTCGCCAGCTCGACCGAAGTGATGTCGCGCTCCGTGCTGGGCAGTAACTCCACTGTGACCTGTGACTCGGTATCCTCAGTGGAGATGGACATCAGCTCCGAGATCACACTCCGGGCCGAGCCCGTCTCTTCCCGGTAGCGCTCATCCATGGCCCTTGCGGCTTCCTCGATCTGCAGGGTATGGGCATGGGTCTGTTGCCAGGGCGTGCCCTGGGGCATTTTCAGGCTGACAAAGATCTGGTCCGAGGGAACGCTGGGAAAGAACACAAAGCGCACGATGCCCGCGGGTACCAGCGCCAGGCAGATGAGCAGACCGCCCAGGAAGATAGCCAGGGTGGTATAGCGCATGCCCACCGCCAGCTCCAGCATGCGCCGGTAACGGGTATCGGCAAAGCGCTGCAGGCCCGCGGCGCAAGCCTGCTGCAGGGTGGCAAGGCGCCCCCGCAATGAGCCGGGCTTATACTGCTGCTGGCCGATGCGGATGTGGCGCAGGTGAGCCGGCAGGATAAGCTTGGTTTCCAGCAGGGAAAACGCCAGGCAAAAAATCACCACAACCGCAATATGGGAAAAGAAGCGCGCCAGCCCGTCCTCCAGGAACAGGGCCGGCACAAACGCTATCATCGTGGTCATCGCGCCGAATATGGTCGCCACGGCGACCTGTCTCACGCCCCTGACAACACTGTCCACCCCCTGCCCTTCCTGTTCGAGCCGGGTGTAGGCGCTCTCTGCGGTGACGATCCCGTCATCGACCAGCATCCCCAGCACCAGGATGAAACCGAACACCGAGATGACATTGATCGACACGGGTAATCCCAGCAGGTTGATCGCCAGCAGCGAGCCGAGGATCGAGAAGGGCACGCCGAGCATGACCCAGAATGCCAGCCGCAGGTCCAGGAACAGGGCCAGGGTAATCAGCACCAGCAAAGCGCCCTGGGCGGCACTGGACAGCATGAGTTCGATACGGCCCTTGAGTATGACGCTGCGATCCGACCAGGCGGTCAGCTCGACGCCATGGGGCAACTCACCCTGTTTGCGTTCGACGAACTGGCGCAGCTGCCGGGTGATGGCCAGCACGTCCTGGTCACCCACGCGGTCCACTTCAAGGGTAAGGCTGGCCTTGCCGTTGAGGCGGCTCAATACGGGCTGATCGGCGAAAGTATCCCTGACTGTCGCCACATCCCCCAGGGCTATCCTGGTGCCGTCGTCCCGGGTGATCAGGGTGAGGCCGGCAAACTCCTCGCCGGTGTAGGCCTGCCCCACGGAGCGCAGGGTGATAGAGCCGTCGTCGGTGCGCAGCTTGCCGCCCGGCAGGTCGCGCGAACGCGCCTGTACCGCCCGGACCACGTCGCTGAATCCCAGGCCATAGCGACGCAAGGACGTGTCCGACACCTCGATGGATACCTCGTAGTCCCGCTCCCCACTGATGGATACCTGGGTGATTCCCGGGAGCGTCAGGACCTCGTCGCGCAACTCCTGTGCGTAATCCTTGAGCTGGCGCTCCTCCAGTGAGCCATACAGCGTCAACCGCATTGCCCGGGTGCGCGACAGCACCTCGTCGACGATAGGTTCCTCCGCATTCAGGGGAAAGGCGGTGATACCGTCGACCCGGGACTTCACCTGGCCGAGTGCCTTGGCCATGGGCGTACCCGGCTCGAGCTGCACGGTCACCACACCCACGCCCTCGCGTGCGACCGAGCGGATCTCGTCCACACCGACGATGTCCTGTATCGCGTCCTCGATCTTGAGGACGATGCCCTCCTCCACCTCCTCCGGCGAACTGCCAGGGTAGGGTACGGTGATGGTCAGGGTCTCGGAGGGATAGGTGGGAAACACTTCCTTGGTGATACCGCCCAGTGAGGCCACGCCGCCGACCATGATGACCAGCATCAGCAGGTTGGCGGCAACCGGGTTGCCGGCCATCCAGGCAATGATACCGCGCTCCGTTAAAGGAACCACGCTAGGACTCCACTGCGACTTGCATACCATCCACCATCAGGTCCAGGCGTGACAGAATCACCTGGTCGCCACCGAACAGTCCCTCGCCAACGATCACGCTGTCCCGCTCCCGGCGCACCACAGTAACGCCGCGCTTGCGCATGCTCCCCTCCTTGAGCACGAACACGGCGTCACCATCGTGCAGCGCAGAGCGCGGCAGGCGCACTGCCTGGGGTATCTCCTGCCCGCGTATCCTGGCTTCCACGAAGAGCCCTACCGACAGGGGCCGGGGATGTTTCGCCTGATCGTAGGGAGCCTCCACCTCTGCCACCATGAAGAATACCCGGGTCTGTTCATCGACACGCTGCTCCAATCGCACCAGGCGCGCCTGCCAGCTGTATTCGATGTCACCAAACCTGGAGGTGAGTGTGGCCATGGGCCAGCTGCCATCGGCCGACTGGCCGTAGCCGCACAAAGGGGATATCCGAGGCCAGCAGGGGCAACCTGACCTCAACACTGCCAGTGCCCAACAGCCGCATCAGCCCGGAACCCGCCTGGACATACTGGCCGAGGTCGATCCGCTTGATGTCGATGATGGCATCGAACGGCGCCACGATTTCGGTATTCGCCAGGTCCGCTTCCGCCTGGCGCAACCTGTCCCTGGCCGCCCTCAGCTGTGCCTCGGCTTCGCCGATGGCGGCCCGCATCACCACCACCTGTACCTCCGCCAGGGATAATTCAGCGCTGGCAACCGCGGCACGCGCAGTCGACAGGGCCACCTCGTAATCGATAGGGTCGATCCGCAGCAGGGGCGTACCCTGCTTGACGGCGCTACCCTCCAGCAATTCCGGCGCCACCCAGATAATCCTGCCCGACACCTCGGAGACCAGCTCGATATCCGTTCGCGCCGCCACAGTACCGCGCGAGTGCACAATGGTCTCTCACCGGGCCGGGCTCAACCGCCATCACCTCCACCACCGGGATCGACGCCACGGCTTCACGGCGCGGCAGCTCCGGCCGGCTTTTGATCATCAGCAGTGCAATTGCCGCTGCCCCCGCCAGGATCAGCAAAGGCAGCAGGAGGCGCATCCATTTATTTTGCATCAATACAAATCCGGGGCTGTTTGAGGAAGCTATCGCCCGCATGAGCCGCGACAGCCGTTACCGGCGAGGCCGGAGAGGGTCCGAATGATAAACCATCATCGGCCCATTTTGTGTTTCTTGAGTGTGAAGAACTGTAAAGATTATACGGCTGAAAAGGCCTGCCGGACTACCCTGGGGGCCGCAGTCCAGCCGGGTGACCGTCACACCGCCGCTAAGCGGGCTGCCGCGGGCGAACCAGGACCACGAGGGAGCGACCCTTCAGCGCCAGCTCCCCTGAGGCCAGCGGCGGCGCGTCCGCCAGCTCGAAAATATCCCCGGGGCTGTCGCGACCGGTATCTATCACCCGACGCCAGCCGGGCAGTGGCTGTTGCAGGGTGAACTTCTGCTCCCGCCAGGCGCCGTTGATCATCACGTAGAGGTCGTCATCATTCTCGGTCGCCCCATCCAGGTAAAACGCCAGCTGATGGGACTCAAAGGTCATGTCGATGTCTGCACCGGTACCGTGCCAGCGCACATCCTCCCGCCAGAACCGGCTGCGCGCCAGGCTCGGGTGGCTCTTGCGAAAGGCGATCATCTTGCTGAAAAACCGGTGAAAATCCCGGTTGTCTTCCAGCCGCTGCCAGTCCAGCCAGGATATTTCGTTGTCCTGGCAATAGGGGTTGTTATTGCCGAACTGGGTGTTGAGAAACTCGTCGCCGGCACAGAACATCGGCGTGCCATTGGCCAGCATCACCAGGCAACAGAAATTCTTCGCCTGCTGCTGGCGCAGGCGCAAGACGTCCGCAGGCACACCGTCATCGCCCTCCCAGCCACAGTTCCAGCTGAAATTGTCCCGGTGCCCGTCGCGATTGTCCTCACCGTTGGCCAGGTTGTGCCGCTCGTTGTAAGCCACCTGGTCGTAGAGGGTGTAGCCGTCGTGCGAATTGACGTAGTTGACGCTCTGGTAGGGGTGGCAGGCATTGGCCAGATCGTCGGGAAAGGCATCGTCGCTGCCGTAAAGCCGGCACATCACCGCGGCCACCATGCCCGGGTCGCCTTTGACAAAGCGGCGGATGTCATCGCGGAACTTGCCGTTCCACTGGAACCAGCGCTTGCCCGGAAAGGCTGAGCCCAGCTGGTACAGGCCCGCCGCGTCCCAGGGCTCGGCGATCAGGCGGACACCGCCCAGCAGCGGGTCGGCACGGATAGCGGAAACCAACGGCGAGTCGTCGAGCGTCACCGAGCCGTCCGGCTGCCGGTTGAACACCGAGGCCAGATCAAACCTGAAGCCATTCACATGGCCCAGTTGCACCCATGATCGCAGGCTGTCCAGAACCATGCGACTGACGTAGCGGTTGTTGCAGTGCAGGGTGTTGCCGGTGCCGGAGAAGTTGCTGTAGGGGTGGGCCGGATCGCCACTGGTGATGTAATAGGTGCTGTTATCGATGCCCTTGTAGCTGTAGCAGGGCCCGGTCTCGTCGCCCTCGGCGGTATGGTTGAACACCACGTCCAGCAGTACCTCGATGCCCGCCGCGTGCAGCGCCCTCACCATCATCCGGAACTCCTCGAAAGCCTTATCCGGGTGGCTGGCGTACTGGGCATGGGGGGCGAAAAAATTCAGGGTCATATAACCCCAGTAATTCCCTTCCTGGGGATCGAACTGATGGACCGGCAACAACTCCACCGCGGTGACTCCCAGCGCCTGCAGGTAGGGAATCTTGTCGATGACCCCGAGGAAAGTGCCGCGGCGCTCCGGGTCCACGCCGCTGTTGGGATTGCGGGTAAAACCGCCGACGTGCATCTCGTAAATCACCAGGTCGTGCTCGTGAAACGGCACCTGGTCATCGCCCCAATCGAATTGCGCATGCTCCTCGAACAGCACGCCCAGGGGCGCCTTGCCCATGTTCGAGCCGGCCCGCTTGGCGGCTTCGCGATCGAAAGTCGGGGGGAAATACACCTGCTTCGCATAGGGATCGAGCAGGATCTTCCCGGCGTCGAAGGCATGCATGCCGTGTGCGCTGGCGCCGCTGGGTCCGTCGATCAAATAGGCGTAGTGACAGCAGCCGTCCATTTTGTCCAGGGGCAGGCGACAGTGCCAGATGCGCCCGGATTTGTTGAACCTGTGGTCCAGTTCGACCTCGACGGCTGGCGTGCCGGCATCGTCCTGGCGAAACAGCAGCAGGGTGACCCGTGTCGCGTATTTTGAATACAGTGCGAAGTTGTAGGCGCGCTCCCCGGGGATCCAGGTCGCTCCCAGGGGAAATGCGCTGCCTTCTTTAGCGGACCAATTGTCCCGCGTTCCGGTTTCATCCATTGGTGCTGCCGCCCTGCCTCTATCGCTCACCGGGGTACGTCGCGAAGGAATTATTATACCCGGACTGCGCTGACATCACCCCGCTCAATTCAAAAGTTCCCGGCGCAACCTGATCGGGAGGGATAGCACAGACCCGGGCTGGCCGGTTCAGCTACTGGCGCCGGAACTCAGTGGGCGTCAGGCCGCTCCAGGACTTGAATGCGGCGGAAAAGGACGAGGGATCGCCGTAACCGAGCAAGCAGGGCGATCTCGATAATGCTCAGGCTCTTGTCTTCCAGGTATTTCCGGGCGAGGTTGGATTTTACCCGCTGCAGCAGCTGCTGGAAGTTGGTGTCCCGGTCCTTCAGGCGCCGCTGCAGGGTGCGGCGGGAGATACTCAGATCACTGGCAATACTGTCGATAGAGCAGCTGCCCGCGGGCAACAATCGCCGGATAGCTGTGTGCAGGCTCAGGGAAAAGGGGTCCGCCACTGAGGCGTCGTCACTGAAAAACGCCGAAAATTCCTGGGCAACCGCATCGTAGAAGCGGGTGCTGACGTGCAGCTGCGGATTGTCCAGCATGGCCCAGTCGTAGTGCAGGGCACTCACGGGCTGGTCGAAGTACAGGGGGGCGCCGAAACTTGCGCGCAGCACCTCCAGGTTGTCCGGCCGCGGGTAACTCAGGTCGACCCTGTGCGGCCTCACCGGCAGCAGGCAGTAGCCATCCATTTGCAGGGCGGTGGCTGACAGCAGGCTGTCCGTGACCACGCAGCGCACCGGGTCCGGGGGCCGCAGCGGGTGCCACTCCAGCGCGAAATGATCGCGATGCCGGGCGACCCTGATCGACCCCACATCCCCCAGCAGGCTGGCCACACTGGGCAGCATGTTCATCCAGTCGCGCAGGGTCTGGCTGGCGGATGCCAGGTACAGCAGCAGGTGGGTGTTCTCCATGTAGGACACCCGTCCGCTCAGCAGGCCAAAATCCGGGTTGCCGGTCTGCTCCCGGAACTGCTCCTGTACCTGGTAGTAGGTGGCCACCGGCAGCAGGGCGTCGGGTACCGTGAGCAGGGCCAGGTCCAGGCCGGCATTGCGGGCAATCAGCTCGGGCTTCGCCCCCAGGGCGACCGCCAGGTCCATCAGGCCTTTAAGCGCCCTCGCGTAAACCGCACCCCCCGCTGCAACATCCCGCGCCACCAAACCAGTTCACCCCTGCTTAAGTCCCCTGGACCGATAGCCTAGCATGGCCCGTCAGGCCCGGGCTGTCACCTGCATAAAGCCGCCCGGACCGCAGCCGGGACGGTTGGCGCCAACTCTGTGTTGCGTGGCGTCATTTCCCGTGTGTTGGCTGACCCGACTCAGTAACATTGGCTGTCTCGAAGCGGGCAAGGCAGGAAACCGGGAATGACTGACAAAGTATTGCGAATCGGCGGCGCCAGCGGGTTCTGGGGCGACGCGGCCCGTGCCACTCCCCAGTTGCTGGACTCGGACGGACTGGATTACATCGTCTACGACTACCTCGCCGAGATCACCATGTCGATCATGGCCCGGGCCCGGGCCCAGGATGAAACCCGGGGTTACGCCGTGGATTTCGTCACCGCCGCGATGAAACCCAACCTGGCGACCATCGCGGCGCGGGGCATCAAGGTGATCTCCAACGCCGGCGGGGTCAACCCCCTTGCCTGCGCCGATGCGCTGCGCACCCTGATCGCCGAGCAGGGACTGGATCTTAATGTCGCCTGCGTTGTCGGCGACGACCTGATGGCCGACGCCGAACGGCTCGAGGGCACGGGTATTACCGAGATGTTTTCCGGCGAGGCTCTACCCGCGGCGTCCCGACTGCAGAGCGTCAACGCCTACCTTGGGGCTTTCCCCATCGCCAGGGCCCTGGAGCTCGGAGCCGATATCGTCGTGACCGGGCGCTGTGTTGACAGCGCGGTTACCCTGGGCGCCTGTATCCACGCGTTTGGCTGGGGCCGCGACGACCTCGACCAGCTGGCCATGGGCTCCCTGGCAGGCCACATTCTGGAGTGCGGCCCACAGGCCACCGGCGGCAACTTCACCGACTGGGACCAGGTGCCCGACATCGCGAACATCGGCTACCCCATCGCCGAGATCTCCCCCGACGGCAGTTTCACCTGCACCAAGCCCCCCGGCACCGGCGGCCTGGTCAACGTGGGTACCGTGAGCGAGCAGATGCTCTATGAGATAGGCGACCCCCAGGCCTACCTGCTGCCGGATGTGGTCTGCGATTTCTCCACCGCCACCATCGAAGCTGCGGGCGACGGCCGGGTGAAAGTCGCCGGGGCCACCGGTCGCCCCGCCCCGGACACCTACAAGGTGAGCGCCACCTACAGCGACCAGTTCCGCGGCGGCACTTACATGACTTTCTACGGCATCGACGCGGACCGCAAGGCCCGCGCCCTGGGTGAAGCGGTATTCGAGGCCTCCCGCAATGCGTTCCGTGCCTACGGCCTGGCGGATTTCAGCGAGACCAGCATCGAGCTGATCGGCGCGGAAAGCCAGTACGGCAAGTTCGCCGAGCTTCGCGGCAGCCGCGAGGTGGCCATGAAGATCGCCGCCAAGCACCCGGACGCCGCGGGCATCGGCATCCTCCTCAAGGAGGCGGTGGGCCTCGGCCTGGCGACCCCGCCGGGCCTGTCGGGTTTTGCCGGCGGGCGGCCCAAGCCCTCCCCGGTGGTGCGGCTGTTTTCCTTTACCATCCCCAGGGACCAGGTGAGCGTGCGCATCCTCATGAACGGCGTGGAAACCGCCTGTGACGAGGCGCACGGCCAGCCGCTGGACCCGGCGAGTATTGGCCGACCAGTCGCACCCGCTGCGCCAGCAGGCGATACCAGTGTAATGGTGCCGCTGGTGGCGCTGGCCTGGGGCCGCAGCGGGGACAAGGGCAACAAGGCGAACATCGGCATTATCGCCCGCGACCCCGCCTACCTGCCCTACATCTACCAGGCACTGACCGAGGATGTGGTAAGCCAGCGCTTTGCCCACTTCCTGCAGGATACGGCCCCCGGCAATGTCGAGCGCTTCCTGCTGCCCGGCTCCAACGCCATCAACTTCCTGCTGCACGAGGTACTGGGGGGCGGCGGCGTGGCCAGCATACGCAATGACCCCCAGGCCAAGGGCTACGCCCAGTTGCTGCTGTCCTGCCCGGTCCCGGTGCCGGCAGCTATCGCGGAGAAACTCTCATGAGCGTGTTCAACTCAAAAATCAATCCGCAGGGCGAGGCCTTTCGCAGGAACCGGGAGGAGATGCTGGCGCACATAGAGCACCTGCAGCGCCTGAATGCGCGCGGCGCCATGATCTCGGAGCAGCGCAGGCCGCGCTTCGACGCCCGCGGCCAGCTCACCCCGCGGGAGCGCCTGGCAAGGCTGCTGGACCCCGGTATGCCCTTCCTGGCCATAGGCAATATCGCCGGCTACCTGCTGGACAACCCGGACCCGGAGAAATCCATTCCGGGCAGCACCATCATCGCCGGCATCGGCTTTATCAGCGGTGTGCGCTGCGTCGTGGTAGTGGACGACAGCGGCATCCAGGCGGGCTCCCTGACCACCGCCGGCGGCTACCGCGTCACCCGGGCCGAGGTGATCGCCCTGGAGCAGAAGCTGCCCTTCGTCCACCTGGTGGAAAGCGCCGGCGGCGACCTGCTCAACTACACGGTGGAGGGTTTCTCCAACGGCGGCGCGCTGTTCGGCAACCTGGCCAGGCTCAGCAAGGCGGGGATCCCGGTGATATCCATCCTGCACGGCTCATCCACCGCCGGTGGCGCCTACATGCCGGGCCTGAGCGACTACGTGATCGCGGTCAAGGGCAACGGCCGCGCTTTCCTGGCCGGGCCGCCACTGCTCAAGGCCGCCACCGGGGAGATCGCCACCGAAGAGGAGCTGGGGGGCGCGGAAATGCACGCCTCGATTTCCGGCCTGGCGGAATACCTTGCGGAAAACGACGGCCAGGCGGTGCAGATGTGCCGCGAGCTGATGCACCGCCTGCAGTGGAACAAGGACTGCGAGACGCACCGGCGCCGCAGCTACAGCGAACCGATTTACGACCCGGATGAGCTGGCGGGGGTTATTCCCTGCGACTACCGCAACCCCTACGACATGCGGGAGCTGGTGGCGCGGGTGGTGGACGGCTCCGACTTCATGGACTTCAAGCCGCGCTACGGCGCCGCCACGGTCTGCATCCAGGCGGACATATTCGGCCTGCCCTGCGGCATCCTTGGCAATAACGGCCCCATCGACCCGGCCGGGGCCACCAAGGCAACCCAGTTCCTGCAGCTGTGCGACCAGGCGAATATTCCCGTGCTGTTCCTGCAGAACACCACGGGCTATATCGTCGGCACCAGGTCAGAGCAGGCGGGCATGATCAAGCACGGCTCGAAAATGATCCAGGCGGTGCGCAACCTGGAGGTGCCGCGCATCACCCTGATGACCGGCGCCAGTTTCGGCGCGGGCAACTACGGCATGTGCGGACGCGGCTTCGAACCCGACTTCCTGTACACATTCCCCAATGCGCGCACCGGGGTGATGGGTGGCGAGCAGGCCGCCAAAACCATGTCCATGGTGGCCCGCGGCAAGGCGGCGGCCAGCGGCAAGGAGCCCGATGAAAAAGCCCTGGCACAGCAGGAGGCCTACCTGGCGAATATATTCGACAGCCAGTCCGACGCTTTTTACACCTCTGGCCACATGATGGATGACGGCATGATAGACCCCAGGGACAGCCGCAAAACCCTGGGCTTCCTGCTGGAGACCGTGTGGGAAACCCGCCACCGCAGCGTGCGTCCCAACAGCTTCGGCATTGCGCGGATGTAAATGGCGCGCGAAAGCCGCGCCAGACCAAGGACACACCGGAGACAAACGATGACGACATTACCCGACACCCAAGCCCTGGTCCTGGAACCCCGGGGCAGCGTGCTGACCATTTGGCTGAACCGGCCCGAGGCCAGGAATGCCCTGTCTGCCGAGATGGTGGATGAACTGGGGGCCGTACTCGATGCCACCCGCGACGACCGCAGCCTGCGCACGATCATCCTGCGGGGCAAGGGTGGCTTTTTCTGCGCCGGCGGCGATATCAAGGGTTTCAAATCCGACCTGCAGGGCGGCGCGCCCGACCGGGACGAGGTCGCCCGCGGCAATCGCAGCTTCGGCGACCTGATGATCAAACTGAACGAGCAGCCCCAGACGATCATCATCCTGGTGGAGGGCGCTGCAATAGGCGGTGGCCTGGGCCTGGCCTGCGTGGGCGATATCACTATCGTCACCAGGGACGCCCGCTTCCGCCTCAGCGAGACCAGCCTGGGGATCCCCCCGGCCCAGATCGCTCCTTTCGTCACCGAGCGGGTGGGCCTTACCCAGGCCCGGCGGCTGATGCTGACAGGCGCACGTTTCCAGGGCGAAGAGGCGGTGCACTATGGCATCGGCCATATCCTGGCACAGGACGCCGCCGACCTGGAGGCCAAATGCCAGGAGGTGCTGGAGCAGATCGCCCTGTGCGCGCCCGGCGCCAACGCCGTTACCAAAAGCATCGTTTTCGAGACCACACGGCGACCACGGGCCGAGGCGCTGGATTTCGCCTCCCGCGGATTCGCGGATTGCATGCTCAGCGAAGAGGGTCGCGAGGGTGTTGCGGCCTTCGTGGAAAAGCGCAAGCCCAGGTGGGCAAATGACTGATACCCGGAGAGCCTGATGACACGATTTACCAGCATACTGGTGGCCAATCGCGGCGAGATCGCCTGCCGCGTCATTCGCACCGCCAGGGCACAGGGCTACCGCACGGTGGCGGTTTACTCCGAGGCGGACGCCGGTGCTCCCCATGTGCAGATGGCCGACGAGGCCGTCTGTATCGGCCCCGGCCCCGTCAACGAATCCTACCTCGTGCAGGACAATATTCTGCGGGCGGCCGCGGCCAGTGGCGCCGGCGCCGTGCACCCGGGTTATGGCTTTCTCAGCGAAAATGCCGGTTTTGCCCGGGCCTGCGAGGACGCCGGCCTGGTTTTCATCGGCCCGGGGCCGGATGCCATTCACCTGATGGGCAACAAGGCCGAGGCCAAGCGCCGCATGATAGAAGCCGGGGTGCCCTGCGTTCCCGGCTATGAAGGCAAGGACCAGAGTGATGGCGTCCTGCTCGAGGAGGGCGCCAGGATAGGCCCGCCGTTGATGGTAAAGGCCGCCGCCGGTGGCGGAGGCCGCGGCATGCGCCTGGTACGCGACCTCGCAGAGCTGGCCAATGCGATCAAGCTGGCCCGGGCGGAAGCCGAGTCCGCTTTCGGTTCCGGGGAGCTGATCCTGGAAAAAGCCATCATCCGGCCACGCCACGTGGAAGTGCAGGTGTTCGCCGACAGCCAGGGCAACACCATTCACCTGGGCGAGCGGGACTGCTCGGTACAGCGGCGCCACCAGAAAGTAGTCGAGGAGGCGCCCTGCCCGATCATGACAGACAGCCTGAGAGCCGAGATGGGAGCCGCGGCGGTAGCGGCAGCGGCGAGCATCGGTTACCGCGGCGCCGGCACAGTGGAATTCCTGCTGGATCAGAGCGGCCAGTTCTACTTCCTGGAGATGAACACCCGGCTGCAGGTAGAACACCCGGTAACGGAGCTGGTCACCGGGCTGGACCTGGTTGCCCTGCAACTACAGGTGGCCCAGGGGGAACCCCTGGGGCTGACCCAGGACGACATCACCCTCAGTGGCCACGCCATCGAGGTGCGCCTGTACACCGAGGATCCCTCCCAGGATTTCCTCCCCACCTCCGGCCCCGTCGACCTGTGGTCACCCCCAGAGGGTGTCGGTGTCCGGGTGGACAGCGGGATCGCCACCGGCCAGCAGATATCGCCGTTCTATGACCCCATGGTCGCCAAGATCATCGCCAGCGGCCCCACCCGTGATATCGCCCGCCAGCGCCTGATCGAGGCACTGCAGGAGACGGTGTTGTTCGGACCCAGCCACAACCGGGATTTCCTGGTGGCCTGCCTGCAGAAGGAGTGTTTTGCCGCGGGCCTTGCCACTACCGCGTTTATCGCAGAGGAGTTCACGGCGCCAGAGATGGCCGGCGTCACGCCCGGCTTCAGCGACAGCGCCGTGGCGGCGGTGATCGAACTGGCCCTGGAGCACCAGGCCCTGTACGCCGACAGTGTAATCGTCGCCCCGCAGCTGCGGGACTGGTCCAGCGCCAGCGCCCTGGTGTCGCGCAAGCGCTACCAGCACGGGGACATTGTGCATGACCTGGCGGTCATGGCCATGGGTGGCGGCAACTACCAGGTATTCGACACCAGCGAGTCCCACCTGGTCGAACTGCTGTCACTGGAGGGCAGCACCGCCCATATCGGTATCGACGGCGTCCGGCATACGGCGCGCTTCCACACACCCCGCAGCGGCAAGCTATACCTGTCCATAGACGGTCGCGCAGGCCAATACCTGGACATGATCCGCCTCGACGGCGCGCTGGAGCAAGGCGGTGGCAGCGGCAGGGTAAGCGCGCCCATGCACGGCCTGTTGCTGGAAGTGCGGGTGGCGCCGGGCGACACGGTGGAGCAAGGGCAGACCCTGGCAGTGCTGGAGGCGATGAAAATGCACTACGAAATCATCGCGGAAGCGTCGGGCACCGTGCGGGAGGTCATGGCGGAGGCCGGCAAACAGGTGGCCGCGGATGATGTGCTGATCGAGATCGAGGTCACAGCGGACACCTGATCCCAGGAATATGGAGGAAAATGGTGAAAATGGGGTGACAATGGGAAAATGGGGTCAGAGTAACAATTGGAAAACACCCGCGTACCCCTTTTTTCTCTACCGATCCCAATTCTTACTCTGACCCCAATTTCCCCCAATTTCCAATTTCTTTTTTACGCGCTCAGGCATCGCGACAGAACATGGCGATGCTGGCCGCGGTCTCCCGGCTGATCTCAGGGCAGGCACTGGCGAAGATTTCTATTCCGTGGGTGGTCCCCATCACCTGCCGGCAGCGCGCGGGCACACCGGCCTTCAGCAAACTGCGATAGAACTCGATTCCCTCATCCCGCAGGGGGTCGCACTCGTTGACACTGATCACCGTCGGGACCAGACCCCGCAGGTCTTCTTCTGTGGCAAAACTCGGCCAGGCCAGGGGGTTGCCGTTCTCGTACTGCTCGATACCGTAGGCCATGGCACCGCGATTATTGTGCAGGTCCAGCAACAGGCCATTGTTCTCGATGGACGAGGGGTATTTTTCCTGGGGCCAGGCGCCGGCGATATAGGGGCAAAGGGCGTACAGACCGCGGATGAGCTTGAGGTCGCCATCCCGTTTCAGCTTCAGGCCCGTGGCCAGGGTGAGGTTGCCGCCACCGCTTTCGCCCGCCACGATAATATGGGCCGGGTCGATATTGAGTTCGGTCGCCTGGCCGACCAGCCACTTTACCCCAGACACGCAGTCGTTCAGTCCCGCGGGGAACGGCGCCACTTCCGCAGCCGAGGATGGCGTCAGGCAGTTGCGGAAATCCACCATGGCCACGGCGACACCCTGGGCCGCGATGATCTTGCCCCAGGCCCGGTACATCCCTAGAAAGCAACTCATCGCCTGCATACCGCCGCCGTGGATGTAATACACACAGGGCAGGGTTTCAGCGTTGTCGGGCCGGATGAACTGGACCTTGATGGTGTTGCCGTCGGGTTCCGATGTGAACTCGTGGGTGGAAATCTCCAGGCCCTTTGAGGGCGCCACCTGCTCGGTATCGATAAGGTCGAACATCGTCTCCATCTGTTTGCGCTGGGCAATAGCCTCAGGCATCCCCGCCTGTTTAAGAGCCTGTTCGCGGGATTCGACATTGTCAAAGACTGCCGCTGGAAGCACGCCCAGTAGCGCCTTTATCCTGGGGTCGATACGCCGGTCCTGTTTCATCTTTGTCATGTCTGTGTTCCTTGATAGTTAATTTCAATGTGCCCGGGGGTCAACGTTTATCCGACCGGTTTTCGCGAGCTCCAGGTAGATCTCGAGCTCAAGAGTACCCGTACACGCTGGCAAGAATGATAAACAGGCTCGCGAGCGCAAAAAGCCCGAGGAAAAACCGGATGGAAACCCGTATCCATTCCAGCCAGTCCAGGCGTGCGGCGCCCAGGCAACCCATCAGCGAAGCCGAGGTGGGCACCACGATGTTGGTCAATCCGTCACCGAGCTGGAAGGCTAGCACAGCTACCTGCCGGCTTACACCGATCAGGTCCGACAGTGGCGCCATCAACGGCATCGTCAGCGCGGCTTGCCCGGAGCCGGAGGTAACAAAGAAATTGAAGACGGACTGGAAGCACAGCATCCCCCAGGCGGCGAGCCAGGCAGGCAGGTCACCGAGAGCTTCACTGCCGTAGAACAGGAGGGTGTTGAGCAGGCTCGGCTCGGTCGGGTTGTCACCGCCCAACAGGAACACGATACCCCGGGCGAAGCCTACCACCAGCGCCGCCGGTAACAGGTCCATCGCGCCCTGGCGAAACGCCTGCACGGCCTTGTTGGCGTGCATGCCGTCAAGCCGAAACAGGCAACCGATGATGCCGGCGACAATGCCGAGAATGACAAATTGCGTGGCAAGTTCGGGCAGGTAGTAGCCACCGAAGACCACCCCCCATACTATCCAGATGATCGTGGCAACCAGCGCCAGCAGTACCAGAATATCCCCCGACTGCAGGTTGAAGTGATGCCCCGCAATCGGTTCTTCCCCCGGCGCAGCGGGACTCCTGGTCCGGGTGGAATAGCGCAAGGTAAACGCTATACCAAAGGTGGTAAAGACGCTCCACATGAAAAGCCGCAGGGGCAAACCGCTGAGCAGGGGCAGCTGCGCTATCCCCTGGGCCACCGCCACACTGAAGGGGTTCATCCAGGACGTGGCAAAACCGATCTGGGAGGCGACGAAAGTCACGAGCAAGGTTGTTACATTGTTGTAGCGAAGCCGTTTCATCACCGGGACCAGCATCAACACAAACGGTATGACTTCCTCACTCATGCCAAACACAGCGCCGCCGAGTGAAAACATCGCGAACAGGACAGCCAGCAGAACCCGGTCATCCGAGCTGCCGCGGGAAATCAACCGGCCAAGGCCACGGTTTACCGCACCGGTCGACAGGACGATGCCAAATGCGCCGCCGGTGAGCAGGATGAAAGCCATAATTCCAACCGCGCCGCCGGTTCGACTGCCAGAGACCAGCCCCTCGTAGACAGCGTTGAACAGGGCGGGTGAGCCGTCGCTGGAAAACAGCGGCAGTCCACGGCCGCCCTCGACGAAGCGAAAGCTGTCGGGATCAATAACCGGAACCAGTACCCCGTCACGCGCTACTTCCTGCAGCGAAAACAGTCCTGGCGTGAGCAGGAAGCTCATGAGATAGGCAAACAGTGCCACGGCGCCTATGACAATATAGGTGTCGGGCATCCGCGAGACGGATAGCGGAGCTCCCTCAGTAGGCATATTTGACATAGCGAACCTCTGCTTTCCGGATATGCCGGTGAAGCGCACACGGCGCAGCGATCAAGTTGATTTACTCTAGACCGATGGCATTTGAAAAAAAGTGTCCTACCATTAAACCAATACGGAAACAGCCCTGGCCATCCACAGAGTGGGGGCGGGCAATTGATACAAGGTGTATTCCCATGCCCCCTCAGAATACTCGTCCTATGCAGCGCACTGCTTCTTTCAAACACGGCTTTCGCCGCGGGCCAAGTCATTTACCCTTCCACGAAGTATCCCGACTTTCCATTCTCCGAGGCGGTAGCTTATAACGGCGTACTGTATTTGTCTGGCGAAATCGGTACTGATGCAGACGGAAAACTGACCGGTGGCGGCATTGGGCCGGAGTCTCGCCAAACGATGGAGAATATCAAGGCAACCCTTGGTCGCCACGACCTTACCATGCAGGACATTCTGAAATGCACAGTGTTCCTTGCCGACATCAGCGAGTGGCCCCTGTTCAATAATGTTTATGCCGGTTATTTCGAGAAGGAACACTATCCAGCCCGAAGCGCCCTGGCCGCCTCAGGCCTCGCAATGGGCGCGCGCGTTGAGGTGGAGTGTATCGCCGCGCTGAAAAATGAATGAAGCTTTTCACTATAAAAAAGGAGAGGACACTATGAGCAGCCCTGACTTCGACTACAAGACTATCCATTGGGATACAATCGACGGTATCGATCACTTGAGCTATTTCCTCTATAACGTGGACCGGGACGGGTGTAGCGTTGATGTACTCCTGAAGTTCACCGCCAATGAAAAGATCCTGTTACACCGGCATGTAGCGCTCAACCACATGCTGGTCCTGCAGGGCGAGCACAGGCTCTACGAGCCTGACGGCAGCATCAAGGAGATCAGGCCGACAGGACGCTACACCGTGAGCCCGCCCAGTAACGATCCCCACATGGAAGGGGGCGGGGATGAGGACGTCATTATTCTTTTCAGCATCCGCGGCACTGACGGCACCATGTATGAGTTTCTCGATGAAGACCTCAATGTCATCGGTACCTTTGGCATGGACGATTTTGAAGCGCTCCAATCAGGCCCGCAGGCGGCCTGAACGCTAGAACACATAATCTCCAAACATCTCGATAATATGATCTGTCCAGCGCAGCGGAAAAGGTTCCGTAAGCTCCCGGGATTTTTCGAAATCCGGCTGGAATAGCGCCTCATTGAGGGCCTGCACAGCGGACGGTTCCGACGTGGCTATATTGATTTCCCTGTTGATATGTAAGCTCAGCCGATCGAGATTGGCGGAGCCCATCGAAGCCCAGCCGTCAAAGATTGCGGCTTTAGCATGAGAAAAACCAGGGTAAATGTAAACCCTGATGCCATGCTCCAACATCGCATTGGCGGCCAGCGTAATATTTCGGGTAATAAGGCCCCTGTCCGTTTCCAGGGGAATGATCACCCTTACATCCACGCCCCTGCGCCGCGCCACGATCAGTGCGCGCAGCAGGGCATCATCGGTAAAGTAGGCATTTTCGATATAGATATAGCGCTTCGAGCGGAGAATGGCCTCGCGCTGCAGCTGGTATATCTCATCCTGGCCGGGCTTCGTATAAAGCAGCCTGACCGGGTAGCCGCCCAGGTCACGATTGAGCGGCTGTTCCCGCCAATTGAACAGGTAGCTGAAATCCCCCCACATACCCGCCCTGCCCCAGGCGATCTGGAACTCCCGGTTGATCTTGTCTACCACCGGCCCCTGGATCTCAACCATCAGGTCATGCCAGTCGTAGCGATACTCCCGGCCGATATTCATACCGCCGAGATAGGCCAGCTTGCCGTCGATAACCATTGTCTTGACATGGTCGCCGGTAAGCCACGGGTTCTTTGATTTGCGCACGTCGACATTCGATTGACTGGTCAGGTAATTCTCTATTGACAGTGGCTGCCGATGCGCCGCGGGCAGGGTACTGGATTGTTCCCCGGACGCGCCGATGGAACCCAGGCCATCAAACAGCACGCGCACAGCTACGCCCTCCCTGGACCGCCTTTTGAGCAGTTCCCCGACATTGAGTGCAACATCATCATTGTCAAAAATGTAAGCGCGTATATCTATTGATTCCCGGGCCGAGGCGAGCACGTCCACAAAGCGGGTGAAAAACGCCTCCCCGTCGACCAGGAACTTCAACTCCCCGCGGCTCGAAGATCTTTTCAGCACTCCGTCGAGATAGGCCTCCCAACTGGCGAGATCCATGGGCGGATGGTCCGTCACCGGAGGCACAGGCCCATCAAAATTCAGGCCGGGAATGAGTGCCTTGCCAGTCTCCACCGCAGTGTCGGAAACCACGGACAGCAGGCTCTGGACGGAGGTGAACGGCCTCATCAGGATGGCGGATGTATGGCTGCGGAAAACATGCCAGAAGGACTGCAATACATGAAACCCGGGGACACTGCCGATGGTGGTTTCGGAAAGGTCATCGTATTGCACCAGCACAATCAGCTTGCTACGGGTATTGATATACAAAAACGGTACTGACCCTCGATCGAGGTCACCGGTACTGAAGATCACATCTTCGGATTCGATCCCTGAGCTGAGCAAAAAATCCTGCAGAACCGGTTGCCATTCATCAAAATACTCGCGCAGGTCAACGTGGCGGTCGACTGAATACCACGGCGGCATATCTATTAATCGCCTGGCCCTGAAATTACCGGCCTTATCGTAAAACAGGAAGTAATCGACCCGGTCGAAACTGACAGCAATGCCCTTGTTTTTGTCACTGGGCAGAAGCGTGCCAAACAACTCCTCGCGCAGCGAAGCCCATTCCTGCATATCCAGAACCGGTATCGGCGTCAGCTCAGCGATCAGCTGGTCCCAGGACTCAAACGGGCCACTCTCCATCGAAGCCACTACAGGGGTATCGTAGTCTCGAACCTCCGTCGGCTGGCTGGTGAGCACCGCGAGGGGAATATCTCCCACGGCGTAGTAAACAGCCTCGCCCCGGCGATAACGCAGGAAATATTGCTCATTGCCTTTATAGGCATCGAGCAGCACAAACACAGGATCGGAGGGAATTGATTCGTCGATTGGTGGTTCTGGTTCCGGATTGGTGCACCCAATCAGGACGGCCAGAACCAGGCAACACCAGATAGCGGAAAGATTTGTTCGACCCTGCACTTTCACCCCAGACAATGAACCCGGGAACAGCCTATAGCGACAATTCAGGTTCTGACACCACTATCCTGTATTAACCATAAGCTTTGTATGGCCGCAAACAATGATGTGGATCAAGCCCGTGGGCAACCTGGGAAAGGTCTCCCGACAACTTCTAATCAAGCAGCAGAGCAGCCAGCCGCTTGCGATGATGCTGGGCATCACCGAACTGCTGCTGGCTCCACTGTGCTCGGCGGATGTAGAGCTGGGCATCACACTCGTAGGTAAAGCCCATGCCGCCGTGAAACTGCACCGCGCGGTCCCCGGCGTAGAGCAGGGTTTCGGTGGCGTGCGCCTTGGCCATGCGGCAGGCGATTTCGGCGTCCCGTCCCAACGGATCATCGCTCACCAGGGTCGCCGCGTGGTAGATAAACGAGCGGCCTGAATCCACCGCAGTGAGAATGTCCACCGTCGGGTGCTTGAGCGCCTGGTAGGAACCGATCAGCTTGCCAAACTGTTTGCGGGTTTTGAGGTAGTCGACCACCGTGTCGAGGCAGCTCGCAGCACTGCCGGTGGCTTCCGCCGCGGTCAGCAATGCTCCCAGCAGGTGATGATCGCGCAGTGCGCTGACCACGGCGTCGCCGGTCACCAGCATGTCCTGCGCAACGGCCACACCGGTAAAGTCGACACTGGCACTGCGCTTGGTCTGGTCGATCAGGGTGTTGGCCACAATGGCACCGGCCGCCAGTTGTTCGGCTTTCACCAGGGCGAGGGCCGGAGCCCCACCGTGCTCAACCACTACCACGAACAAGCGCGCCGCAGTGGCATCGGCAACAAAGTGCTTGCGACCTTGCAGTACACCACCGGCGTCAAGGCTACAGCTGATCCGGGTATCTCCCCAGTCGGTGTTTTCCAGCAGGGCCACGGTCGCAGGTGCACCGGCGGCTATTTCCGCCAAGATCACTTCCATTCGCGATTCGCCTGCCGCGCGCAACAGCAACTGCGCCGCAAGAGTAGTGCTGACCAGAGGAGTGCCCAGCATGGCGCGGCCCATCGCCTCCACCACCGGCACCACCGTGGCCACACCCATGCCGGAGCCGCCACAGGATTCCGGCAGGGAGATGCCTGCCCAACCCAGCGCGACCATCTCGTCCCAGACCGCGGCGTCGTAGCCGCTGTCGGTTTCCAACTGGGCTCGCACCGAGGCGATCGGTGACTTGTTCCGGCAAAACTCCCGGGCAACGTCCAGCAGCATGGCCTGTTCTTCGCTGAAGCTCAGGGTGGTATTACCTATAACCGACATGATCCAGCTCCTTACTTCGGCAGACCGAGAATATGTTCAGCGACGATATTGGTCTGCACCTGGCTGGTGCCGCCACCGATGGTCGCCGAAAAACTGTTGAAATAGGCGCGCTGCCAGAAACCGCCCTGGCGCGCCGCGTCGTCACCCACGTACAGGCCACCGGCGGCTCCCTGCAGATTGATGGCGAACTGGCGCATACGCCGGGCCATCTCGGTACCACGCAGCTTGTGGGAGAGTGGCAGGGAGTGCGGGTAGTCAGTAGTCAGCGGCGCTATATGCGCGCGCTTATCACCCAGGGCCAGCGCTTTCTCTTCCATGATCATCTTCACCAGCTGGTCGCGCACCACCGGGTCCTGCAATACCGGTTCACCATCGCGCTGTACGTCGCGTATCTGCTCGATCATATCGTCGATAGTGACCCGTACCATCATCAGCCCGCCGGCGGCGCCGGCCTCGGCGCCACGCTCGTACTGCAGGGTCTGCATGGCAATTTTCCAGCCCTGCCCTTCCTCCCCCATCAGGCATTCGGCGGGGATACGCGCGTCGGTAAAAAAAGTCTCGGTGAAGCCGTATTCGCCGGTGATCTTGCGAATGGGCCGGGTTTCAATTCCAGGCACATCCATAGGGGAGAGGAAATAGGAGAGGCCGTCGTACTTGCGCGCCGCGTCAGGGTTGGTGCGGGCCAGCAGGATCATGTATTTGGCGAAGTTGCCCATGGTGGTCCAGATCTTCTGGCCGTTCAGCACGTACTCGTCGCCATCGCGCACCGCCCGGGTCTGGGCATTGCCCAGGTCGGAGCCGTGGTCGGGCTCCGAGAAGCCCTGGCACCAGATATCCTCGGCACTGAGTATGCCCTTGAGGTAGCGGGCTTTTTCCTGCTCCGTGCCGATGTCGATGATCAGCGGGCCGGCCCAGCCAAGGCCGATGACATTGAAGCAGATGGGTACCGCGTGGCGGCGCATCTCCTGGTCGGCGATGGCCTGGAACACGCGCTCCATTCCGCCGCCGCCGTATTCCTTCGGCCAGGCCATGCCGAGATAGCCCGCGGACCAGACCTTGTGTTGCCACTCCCGCAAGAACTCGAGCTGGCGCTCGTCGCCGACCTCCATGAACGTCTGGGGCAGCAGGAAGCCGGGATCGGCGGGCTGGTTGTCTTTCATCCAGGCGGATACCTGGCTGCGGAAATCACTCAATTCCTGTTCGCTGATGCTCATTCTTTTGTCATCCTGCTGTTAGTTCTCTATCAACAAATTTATCAAAGAAAATTCTCAGAGCCGAAGTGCTATTACTTTATCGCCTCATCGTCACGACCGGCCTCTAAGCGAGTCTGCCTGGTCGGGACTCGCCGTAAATACGTCCATGTAGGCTCGTATCGCGCATCCATGCGCTCTACGGTCCCGACCAGGCAGACTCGCTTCGACGCCTTCATGCTTGTATTTGACTTAAGCAAGTGCAAGTTCTTCTCAGAGCCCGTACTGCCTGGCCGCCAGGTCGCGCATGATCTCCTCCGAGCCGCCGCCGATGGCGTTTACCCGCACTTCGCGGTAGATCCGCTCCACCCGGTTGCCGCGCATATAGCCGATGCCACCGAGTATCTGCATGGCCTCCCGGGCACAAAACTCCATGGTCTCGCTGGCCTGGACCTTGAGCAGGGCGATGTCGCCGGGATTGGCGTTGCCGGCCTCGATGGATTCATAACAAATCCGGATATAGGCCTGGGTAGCATTCAGTTTCTGCTTCATCTGGGCAATTTTGTGGCGGATCACCTGGTGATCCGCCAGCCGCTTGCCGAAGGTCTTACGCTCCCTGGCCCAGGCCACGGCCTCCTCCAGGCACACCCGGCCCAGGGCTTCCATGCCCGCCGCCATGGCCATGCGCTCGGCGTTGAAGTTGGTCATGATGACCAGGAAGCCCTTGTTTTCCTCGCCGATCAGGTTGCTCACCGGCACCCGCACATTATCAAAATAGAGCGTGGCGGTGTCGGAGGCCCACCAGCCCTGCTTCTTGTCCAGCTGGGTGCGGCTGAACCCCTCGGCATCGGTGGGAATCAACAACATCGAGACCCCGCCCGCGCCAGCACCACCGGTGCGCACGGCGGTGGACACCCAGTTGGCGCGCATGCCGCCGGTAATAAAGGTCTTGGAGCCATTTACCACGAAATGATCACCGTCGCGCACGGCGGTGGTGCTCAACTGGGCCACGTCAGAACCGCCGCCCGGCTCGGTGATGCCCAGGGAGATGTGTTTCTGCCCCGCCAGCACTGGCGGAGCCACCACTTCCTTCATGGCCTGGCTGCCCCAGTTGATCACCGGCGGCAGGCCGATGCCGTGCACCATCAGGCTGGCGGGTATGCCGCCCACGCCGATGCGGGCCAGCTCCTCGTTGACGATCCAGCTGTGCCAGACATCGATGCCCTCGCGGGTGCCGCCGAATTCCTCGGGATAACCGAGCCCCAGCAGGCCCACCGCCGCGGCCTTGGGCCAAAGCTCGATGGGAATATGACCCTGCTCATCCCAGTCCTCGGCATAAGGCATGATCTGGGTATCGATAAAGCGGCGCAGCTGGGTACGCCACTCCTCGTGTTCGGGCAGCAGGTTGGGGTTGGGCAAGCGGGCGCTGTCGAAATCCAGGGGCATGGCTTTTTCCTGTAGGGCCGAATAAAACTGACCCTCGATTGTAAAGCGATAGGGCTGCAAGGACACCGGCTTTGGTGCCACGGACTGGGGAAAAGGTGACAGTGGTCCGCCTGGGTCAACCGCCCAGCTGCCCCTCATGGAAAATCGCTAAGAAAACCGGCTTTGCTGATCAGCTTGCTGAGGGCGCGGTTCGCAACTCGATTTCGCGCATGATTTGTCCGTGCTTCGCAGCGGTAATGGGAAACCTGCTCGAAATCACCACAGTGGCGACGAAGAGCACAAACAGCACCGGTCCCGACAGGATCGCCAGGCTCAGCACCGCCTCGGGCGACACGTTGTCGGGCGTCGCCGCCCGGGGAAAATGAATGAGGTCCAGCCCCACCCCGGCGAAAAAACTGCCCAGGCCGTAACTCGCCTTGGTGGCGAAGGAGCGCGCGGCAAAGAACAGGCCCTCCTCCCGCTGCCCGGACAGCAGCTCGCGCTCATCGATCACATCCGACAGCATCGAATCCAGCAGTATGATATATGCGATAAAGAACACCTGGGAGATGCCATTCACTGCGAAATACATAGGCAAATTTGCCGCTGGTCGATCATCTGCTCAAGCACGCCGGTGAAATACAGCAGCTGGGGGGAGAATGCGAACAGTCCGCCGGTGATGACACACAGCGCCAGCGCGTTCTTCTTGTCAAAGCGACGAGCCAGGCCCTGCGCAACGGGCGATGCAAACATGATTCCGATCACGCACAGAACTGGCAAGCCCCGCCAGGTGTTCGGGCCTGAAGTCGAACACGTAGGTCGCGACATAGACCAGCAGGGTGGCAATGACGCCGGCCAGCGTATTGAACACCAGCACCGATACAAACAGGATTCGAAACGAGTTCTGTTTCAGGGTTCTGAATACCTCGACGAAGGCCAGGAAGACATTGCCGCGGGGACCGTCGCCGGGTTTGCGCAGCTGTGGGATCGAGCCCCAGGTACCAAATACCGAGACCAGCATGGCCAGGGTGCCCAGGACACCGCAGAAGAGCCCGAAGTTCGGGTAGCTCGAGCGCACCAGCATGCCATTGCCACCCGCTTCCGAAGACGGGAAGAACAGGGCAAAGCCCGCCACGCTCGTCAGCAATATTCCGGCATAGGTGAAGAAAACGCGATAACCGATGAGCGAGGTACGACCGTGGTAGTCAGTGGCCAGTTCAGCGCCCAGTGACAGGTGCGGCACGAAGAAGAGCGTGAGCATCAGGCGCACGCTAATGGCACCCCCCAGCATCCAGCAGAACAAGCCCATCTCACCCAGCCCGGCGGGCGGACTGAACAGAGCCACGATGGCCACCCCGAAAGGTACGGCCCCCGCCAGCATGAAGGGATGGCGCCGGCCCCAGCGCGAGTGGAACCGGTCAGACCACTGCCCCACCATGGGGTCGGTAACGGCGTCCACCATCAGCGCCAGCAGGGCGGCGAATCCCGCCAGACTGCCGGACAGGCCCAGCACCTGGTTGTAGTAAAAGAACAGGAAGGTGCTGAAGGACGCCTGCTTTACCCCATCGGACAGCTGACCGACGCCGTAGCATAATTTGGTGGCCAGTTTCACCCGGGCATCCAGCACCGCCGCTCGAAAGTAACCATGATATCAGTCATTGCTTACCACAACGTGCCGCGGGTTGATTGATGTGCCGCCATCCACCGGGATCACCGTGCCATGGGTATAGGCCCCGGCGCGGGAACACAGGTAAATGGCGATACCCGCCATCTCCTCGTCCTTGCCCACCCGTCCCAGCAGGGCGTTCTGCTCGATCTCCTTGAGGCGGATGTCGAACAGGTGATCGGTCATTTTGCTGGGGAAGAAACCCGGCGCCACCGCATTGACCGTGATCTGTCGCGGACCGAGCTCCACTGCCAGGTGCCGGGTGAGGTGGTGTACCGCCGCCTTGCTGGCCGTGTAAGCGTAGGTACCGACACCAGTCACCGTGGGGATATGCAGGCCGTCCATCGAGCCGATATTGATGACCCGGGCAGGATCATCCTTTGGCGTCGCGGCCGCTTCCAGCATCGGCGTCAGTGCCCTGGTAAGGCTGAACACCGCTGTCACGTTTATGCTCATTAATTTATCGAACGCCGATTCGGGGTAGGCCTCATAGGTTTCACCCCAGGCGGCACCCGCGTTGTTGACCAGTATATGGAGGCGCGGTTCAGCGGCCGCCAGAGCGTCGCACAGCGACTGCCTGCCCTCCTGGATGGCGACATCCGCAGGTATCGCAATGCATTCGCCGTACTGGCTGAGATCAGCGGCGGCGGCCTTACAGGCATCCGCCTTGCGCGCGGTAATATAGACCCGGGCGCCGGCCTGCAGCAGGCCCTGGCTGATCATGTAACCAATCCCCCTGGAACCACCGGTTACCAGGGCCACCTTGCCCTCGAGGGTGAACAGGCGCTGGATATCAAGGCTGTTAGATGACATGGTATTTATATCCTCTCAAGTTGGTCCCGGTGACTGCGCAGGTACTGCATCGCGCGGTCGGCCCTGCCGCCGATAAAGCGGCCCGCTGTAACTTCGCATTCCAGGATCTGCATAAACTCTGCGACGCCAAGCTGCGCCAGCATGGCGAACGGGCCGGTGTCCAGGAAGGTTCCGGTCTTCCAGGCCCGGTCGATATCCACAGGCGCCGCCACATCGGCAGCCGCAATAAGGGCCGCGTTGCCAATCAACGCGGCCTGCAGCGCATTGTAGACCAACTCGGGGCCCGCCCCCGCCGCCAGAAAACCGGGATGCTGGTAGCCCGGCCCGGGGTAGTTATAAAAACCCCTTCCGGATTTCATGCCCAGCTCGCCGGCATCGATCATCGGCTGCAGCAAGGCGAGGATTTTCGGGCGTTGCCGCGCGGTGAAAGTATCTTCCTTGCGGTACTGCCAACTGTCGTGAATAACATTGACGCCGAACAGGTCCATCATTCCGAAGGGCCCCATGGCGGCCCCACGCTCAGCCATCCAGGCGCGATCAACATCTTCGGTTGACGCCACACCCTCAGCCACCAACAACATGGCACTGGTCAGCAATGGACCGAGCATGGCGTTGAGTACATAGCCCGGATACTCTTTCTTCAGTACCAGTGGTACCCCACCGGTACTCAGCACATAGCGCTGCAGGATGTCGATGGTGGCAGCCGAGGTACGCGGGCCACCCACAATGTCCACCAGCGGCGCTCCCAGGTGCGAGTGCAAGGCCGCGAAGCGGTCGCCGCGCTGGACTGCCGTTTCAATCTCCGACACCAGCAGGGCCGATGAGTTGGTGGTCAGAATCGTATTGGAGGGGCAGAGTTCATCCAGCAAGCGGTGGGTTTCCCGCTTGATATCCAGGCGCTCGAACACCGACTCACTGACCAGGTCGGCATTGGCCGTGGCCCGCGCAGATCTGGCTCCAGTGATACGCGTTGTATTGCCGCGGGCACGGCGTCCTGCGTGCAATAGCCGCCGCCGACCAGGAAGGCGGCCATTTCCGGCGTGCCGCGCGGATACCCGCTGCAGGGTCGCCTCGTCTACATCGCACAGCACTACCCTGTAGCCGGAAATGGCAGCGGCAAGGGAGTTGTAGCAGCCCATGGTACCGGCTCCCACATAGCAAACCGTCTGTATTTCTTTAATAGTCATACGGGTTATACCCTCGGTCCGGCGCCGAACCAGAAGACGATCAGCGAATGAGCCGCGGCAGTCGCTCCGGCAAAATCAGGTTGGTACTGCCTTTGGCCACGATGGCCGGCAACCAGGCCAGTACCGGCAGATCAGCCAGGGCATTGACGATATGGAATTGGGTGGGGTTCTGCTCCCAGGTGAGCTGCTGCCAGTCTATCCGGCCCTGCCCCACCCATGTTTCTGCCAGGGTTGTCTGCGAAGGGAAAGTGGTTGGCTCAGAAATACTCTGGCCAAAGCCACTGATACCGGGGAAGTAGCGCCACGCCATAGGGTTGTCCTTACCCTTGCCAGCCAGGGTATAGGCCGCAACCTCCTCGGCAGTTGGCTCGCGCAAATCATCGATAAACATATCCATGATCTTGTGGCCGAAGTGGCTGGCGTTGGTATGCCACTGGCCGGCGATGACGCTGTGATCCTGGATATCGGCGTAGATCTTCGGGATGCCCTGCAGCTCCCGGCCTGTCAGGATGGGGTCTGCGAGGTTCTCCCACATCACCAGGCTGTAATTACCCTCCAGGGTTTCCTCTTCGCCCCGGAACACCGCCGCCGCACTGACCGCCACCAGGTTGTAGCCGTGACCCGCCAACCAGTCCACCTGCTTGTTACAGGCGTAGGTCACGGTCACCACTGCCTCATCGGCTACCTCAAAAGGAGCGGGCAGGTAGGCCGCCAGTTTTTCCCTGTCGGTCAGGAACGGGACTGTCATCGAGGTAACGTCGCGATACCAGCCGCTGGCTTTGGGTGAAAAACGCCGGGGGCCGAAATGGGCCGGCATCATATAACTTTGGTGGGGGTCGATCGTAAACATCGCGGACTCCTTATCAGGGAGCCAGCTTAACAAGCACACCGGGGCCACACCTGTCACTCAGGTGACTTGCAGGCCAGGACGTTTACGCTACCGGCGCTGAACCCTATTCAAAGGGTACCAACTCGCGCTGCAAACCCTTGATGTCCTTGATCAGCAGATACTCGCCCCGGCTTTCCACCAGGCCCTGCTTGTTCCATTCGCGAAAGATGCCGTTGACCCGTTGGCGGGAGCCCATCGACAGGCGGGCAAAATCGTTCTGGCTCAGTTTGATGTCCAGCAATATGCCATCATCAGTGCGGCGACCGTGGTCTTCCATCAACACCAATACCCGGCCCGCGACTCGCGCCTTGAGGGGATAGAACAATAAGGCGTCGAGAATCTCGTAAAGACCACGAGTATTCACCCAGGCGGCCCGATACAGGTTGCGGTACAGGACGGGCCACCTATTTCCCACCTCGACCAACACCTGGGCAGGTATCACCACCAGTTCCGACGGCACCAGTGCATGCACCTCGAGCATATTCGGTTCATCGGTACCCAGCGCCTGCTCACCCAGCCAGGCACCGGGCTCCCAGTCGATCAGGGCGTACTCGTTACCCATGGCGCTGGCCATGGAAATCCTGAGCCGGCCCGACACCAGGCCATACACCTCAGTTGTTCTCTGTCCAGTCGTCCAGACAAAGCTGCCCCCGGTATAGTGCTTGATGCTGGCTGACCCGGTGACAGCGTCCAATACTTCGTCCGTCGCTCCCGTAAACCAGTTCGACTGCGAGATAAACTGACGCAGCTTGTCTCTTTCCATCACAGACTGATCCTGCTGGTCTCTTTCCGTCACAATGGGTGCCTTACGACAGCAGGCATGGGCAGGCTGCCCAAGCACAAATCGCCCTCCTACTCACCGAGAGCGCGCGAGACATTGAAAACGTAACGACGACCCGGCCGGCGAGGTCCGCCGCATAGCGCTCAAATATACGAGGGCCGAGGTATTTGTCGTAATGCTCCGGTATGGAGCCAATAAAACGTGCAGCCTGCTCGGTCATGTCCCGAAAGTTACCCCGCCGCGCTGATGTTGATTCGACCAGGCAATAGCAACAGCGCCGGGTGCGCCTGCTCCACTTGCCGGATTATGCGGGCCGCCAGATGCGGTAACCCACCGACAGGTCGGGCAGGATACGACCCTCGCCGACAAAGAAAGTGGTGTTGACCCAGGCGTATCGCTCGTCGCCGGTCTCCATGCGCGGGTTGGTGTAGAAATACTGGTCCCCGAACTCAGTGCCGGTGCCGTTTGCAAGTGCTGCCTGCACTTTTTCATTCACCTCCAGCAGGCCCAGGTACTGGGCATAGATGAAAGCCCCGTCGTGGGTTTCGATCTGCAGCCGCACATCCACCCGCAGGAAGCCGTCGGGCCCGATCAGGGCCCACTCGCCGCCACTGAGAATCTTGCCGCGCAGGCGGTCGCCAGAAACTTCGCCGCCGGTGATCTCGTAGTACATGCGTGTACCTATGGGACCTGCCCCGACGGGCACTGGGGGCTTGAGGCCCGCGCTGAATTCGCATTCCTGTATCAGTTTCATAGCTGGCTCTCCGAAAGCATACTTAAAGGGTCCGGACAGTATAGAGCGCTTTGGGAAAGTTCGCGGGATTCGGCGCCAGTTTTTATACAGCGATGCCTGCGCGGCCCGCCACGTCGGTCCTCGAGCGGTAACAGGACTGGCCTACTCCGGCATATGAGGCTCGTCGTCCTCTTCCCGCTGGTGTGCGCCCTGCTCGGGCAGGGCTGCAATCATTCTCTCCAGTTCCGCCGCGTGTCCCCGTTCCTCGTCGGCAAAGCGGGTCGCCGCCTCGACGGTGAGGGCATCGTCACTGCCCTTGCTGAAGCCGCGATAGTACTGTTCGGCGGCCCGTTCATTGGCCAGTGCCAGCTGCATGGCTTCCAGCAGGCTCATACGATAATGCAGGGCCTCATAACTGGATGTCTCGGGCGCCTCGGCTTCAGGCCACTCGAACTCCCAGGCCTTGAGCTGTGGCAACATCATACCGGCAGCCAACTCAATCACCTCCTGCTGGTGGTGTTCGGCCTCCGTTGCCATCCGCTGGAAAAACTCTGCCACCGCCTGGTTGCGATGCCCCGCCATGGACTCTGCCAGCTCGGCGTAGCGCTGCTGCGCTTCCGATTCAAGCTCCAGCGAGTGGGCGAGAAAATTAGCCAGTTCCGGGTTCAGGTCTGCAGTTGTCATGTTCACACCCTGAAAGACGCGGCCAATCCGGCCAGCGCGTTATCATCGACGTGAGGTTCGCTGGACGGCGGCCAGCCGGGGCGCGGCTCGCAGTAAAGCAGCCCGGTCTGGAAGCCGTCCTCGTGCAGGAACAGTTTCGCCGCCTCGTCGGCGTTCGCCAGGGCGGGTTGCTCGCGCTCGGTAACGATGGCCTTCCAGTCTGTCTGCTCTGGGCAGAACGTAATGCACTGCGACATCACATGCAGGAAGCTGAAGCCGGGATGCGCCACCGCCTCCGCGATGAGCTTCGCGATCTGGTTGGGGTTGCCCGAGTAGCCCCGGGCGATCCAGGGTGCGCCCGAGGCCAGCGCCAGGGCCGCGGGCTTGAACGGTCGCACACCGGGGCCGTGGGGGGTGAGCTTGCTGTGCTCCCAGTCCATCGGCGTGGTGGGTGACGCCTGGCCCTTGGTCATGCCGTACACTTCATTGTCCATCGCGATATAGGTGATGTTAACGTTACGCCGGCAGGCGTGGATAAAATGATTGCCGCCGATGGAGAAGCCGTCACCGTCACCGCCCAGTGCCAGCACCGTGAGATCGGGCCGGGCCACCTTCAGGCCCTGGGCGATCGCCAGGCCGCGCCCGTGCACCCCGTGAAAACCGTAGCTGTCCACGTAGGCCGGCAGGCGCGATGAACAGCCTATTCCCGACACCAGTACGGTGTTGTCCTTGTCTATGCCCAGCCCGGCCATGGCCTTGGTAATGGCGTTCAGCACCGAGAAGTGGCCGCAACCCGGGCACCAGATGGGCTTGACCTCGGACTTGTAATCCTTCGCCTTGAGTTTGATAGCTTCTGTCATGGTTTGATCACCTCGGTGACTGCCCGGGCAATGGCCTCCGGGGCAAGTGGCACGGGCCCCGCCATGGCGTAACTGTGAACCGCCTGGGGAAAGTCCACGTGGCCTTTCAGGTAGTGGAACAACTGCGCGCTGTGATTCTGCTCGACAACCACCAGTGTGAAACAGCCCTCCAGGGCAGCCAACAGCGCGGCGCTTTGCAGTGGCGCCAGCAGGCGCAGGCTGATCACCCTGGCCGGACAGCCGCGCTCCGCCAACAGATCGGCCGCCTCGCTCAGTGCTGCTGAACTGGAGCCGAAACAAACCAGGGCGAGTGGACCGCTGCCGCTGACCTGTCCCCAGTCGCTACCAAAATCGAAGGCTGTCAGTTTGTCCTGGCGCTTTGCCAGTTGCCGCTGGTGATCGGACTGGCGAGCCGAAGGTGTGCCTTTTTCATTGTGCTCCAGCCCGTCGGCGGTAAAGCGTTGATTTGCATCACCCGGCGAGGCGAGCGTGGACACGCCGGAGCTGGTCAGCTTGTAGCGCAAATAGTCGCCTTCCGTCGGTACTGCTGTCGTCGCTGCAGTCGAGGGGCAGCGCCGCGGCTCGGAGACAATGGCTGTCGACTGGCCGATAAACTGGTCGGACAGCACAATCGCCGCGGTTTGCAGCTGCTGTGCCAGTTGCACCGCCCAGCCCGTGGTAAACACGCAGTCGGCGATGTCCAGCGGCGCCAGCACCAGGTGGGGTGCGTCGCCGTGCAGCCCGTTGAGGGCGATATTCAGGTCGCTCTGCTCCGACTTGGTGGGAATACCGGTGGAGGGACCCCCGCGCATAACGTTGAGGATGGTCACCGGGGTCTCGCTGGCCACCGCCAGGCCGATACTCTCGGTCATCAGCGCCAACCCCGGGCCGGAAGTGGCGGTAAATGCCGGCACGCCACCGAAGGCGGCGCCAATGGTCATATTGATGGCGGCCAGCTCGTCTTCCGCCTGCAGCAACTGCCCGCCCACCTGCTCGAGGCCACCGGCCATCCATTCCAGCACATCGGATGCCGGCGTGATCGGGTAGGCCGCGACAAAGCGGATCCCGGCTTCCAGCGCACCCAGGCCCGCCGCCTGGTTGCCACTCATATAACAGGCGCCTGTTGCCAGGGTGGGCGGCACCGCTAATTCCCAGTCCGGCGGGTGGGCCGCACCCTGCTCGATACAGGCTGCAGCCGCCTCCCGGTAAGCCTGGGGCTTGCGCGCGAGCTTGCGCTCGGCCAGTTCCACCATGCCCTCGGAGGGCAGGCCCAGCAGACGGCCCAGCACACCCAGTGCCAGCATGTTTGCCCTGCCATCCGGGTGGCAGGCCGAGGCGAGTTCGGCAAAGGGCAGGTTTACGATTTCCGGCTGTGCAGCGAGGATACTCGCCGGCAAGTCTTCCGCCCCGTCGCAGAGCACCCGACTTTGCGGCCCCAGCCGGATCTCGTCTTCGAAGCGGGTGAAATTGTCCCAGTCCAGGGCGACCACCAGGTCGTAATTGCTGGAGGCTGTATAGCACTCGTCGTCAGTCAGCTTGAGCAGCGCGGCGGACTCGCCGCCGCGGATTTGCGGCCCGTAGGCCTTGCGCAGCAGGCCGCGCCCGCCCTGGCGGGCCCAGGCCTGCAGCAGCAGTTCGCCACAGGAAATGACGCCGGCCCCACCGGCGCCGGTGATGGCTATGGAAAGGTGACGTTTACTCATGACCGCCTGTGCTCAATCCGTGATCGCACAGCATAACGCCAGCGCAGATTTACGAAACCGGGCAGCGGGTACTTTTTCCCGGTTCGTTGCGCCAGCTCAAGTAAAACCAGCCCCGGGCGAGACCAGCACAGCTCAGTGCACCGCCTCGATCCGGGCCGGGACAATCTTATGGTGAGGCGTGCCCGCAAAGCGATCGCGGGCATCGAGGGAGGTGAGCTCATTCAATGCCACGCCACTGCGGCTGCCGTCCTCGTTGTCCAGGCCGAAGCCATTGGGCAGTGAGACATGGCCAGGTTGCATCCGCGGCGTGACCGCCACCTGCGCCAGGGCGCTGCCCACCCGGGTGGTGACCCGCGCCTGGTCGCCGCTGGTCACACCCAGTCGGTCGGCGTCCTCGGGGCTCATTCGCAGGGCGCCATGGGGATCCTTGCGGCGCCAGCCTGGGTCGCGGTAGATGGTATTGGCGGAGTAGTCGCGCCGCTCACCCGCCATCAGCAGGAACGGGTAATCCGCTGAGGTAAGTTCGGCGCATTCCGTGGCGAGCACCGGCAGCTCCTCCAGCAAGTCCGGAATATCCAGGCGTACGCGCTGCTCATTGCCCAGTCGCGCCCAACTGTCGTCGTAAGCATCGCGAGCAAATACCAGGCCCGAGTGCTGCGCCAGGATGGCGTCGAACAGCGCCTCGCCCCGCTCCAGGGCTGCCCCATCAAAGCCCGCCCGCTGCAGGGAGTCAGGCTCGCGCATGGCAAAGCCGAGCGCCAGGGGCCACAGCACCGCCGCCGCAGCCGCGCCCTCCGGCAGGCTCGGGCCGAGGGTTCGATACAGGATCACCGGGGCGAGGTCCGCCAGGCCCGGGTCCTCTGCCAGGGCGCGCATGAACCGCTCACGGTAGGCCGGGCGGCCGCCCTGGGCGAGGGCCGCGGCCAGCTCCTCGCACAGTTGCACCGGCATGGCACCCATGGCCTCCACCAGCCGGGCGTGAATTTCCGCCTCGGGCAGGGCGTAACCCGGCGCCTCGAACAGGGGTTTTCTCAGGTGAAAATAGTTATCGGGGAATTCAAAATTGAAGAAAGTCGCCTCCCATTTTTCATACTGAGTGGCCGCCGGCAGCACATAGTCCGCCTGCCGCGCGGTTTCGGTCATGGCGACGTCGATCACCACCACCGTGTCCAGGCTGCGCAGCGCCTCTGCGAAGCGCCGGGAGTCCGCCAGGGAGTGCACCGGGTTAGCCGCCTCTATCACCATGGCGCGGTAGCGGTCAGGGTGGTCCGTGAGAATCTCGTCGGCGATCACGTTACAGGGCACCAGCCCACTGATGATCGGCGCCCCCACCACGGGGCTCTTGCGCGAACTGCGGCCACTGCCCGCGATATTCTGCAGGCTGGCGGGAATATACTGGCTTCCGGGATTGCCGAAATGGCCGCATAGAGTCCATAGCAGCTTCTCCAGGTAACTGACCAGGGTGGAATGCCGGTTCATCTGCACACCCAGGTCCTCGGCCATAGCGACGGAAGCCGCGCCGCTTATCACATCCACTGCCTGCTGCACCTGTGCCAGTGGCACGCCTGCCACCGCGCAGTACTGCTCCACCGGGATATCGGCGAAAGCGCTAAGCACCCTGTCCAGGCCGATACTGTGTTGCTCCAGCCAGTCACTGCGGTACTTGCCCTGCTGGACCACCAGGGCCACCATCGCGGCCAGCAGCCAGGCGTCGGTGCCCGGTTTGACCCGCAGGTGGATATCGGCGAACTCCGCCGTTTCCGATACCACCGGGTCGATCACGATCAAGCTGCGGGCCGGGTCCTTGCTGAAGTCGCGCAGCCAGGCCCGGGCCCGGGGCACCCCGTGGGAGTGCCACGGGTTCTTGCCGAGAAAGATGGCCACCTCGCAGTGCTCGAAATCGCCTTTGGCATGAGCGCCGAACATCTGGCCATTCACCCAGAACTCCCCGGTCTTTTCCTGGGCCAGGGCATTGGAGCGGTACTGCATGCCGAGAACCCGGCGTGTGGCGGTGGAGTAACCCCCCGGCAGGTGGTTGCCCTGGCCGCCCCCGCCGTAATAGAAAATGCGTTCGCCACCTTCCCTGTCGCGCAATGATAGTAGGCGCTCGCTTACCTCGCGAATCGCGGTTTCCCAGTCAATAGCTTCGAATGTGCCGTCTGCACAGCGACGCAGCGGGGAGGTAAGTCGGTCCTTACCATTCTGGTAATAATTCAGGCCGGAGGCTTTCTGGCAGAGGTACCCCTGGGAGGCGGGGTGGGCCTTGTCGCCCCGGATGCGAACGATTTCGCGCTCGTCCTTTCCCCCCAGCTGGACCTCGATACCGCAGTTGCACTCACACAGGATGCACGCGCTGGTCTTCCAGTCAGACATAATTTCCCCCCATCAGCCCGGTTGGTCACCCGCTTACTATAGTCGATAGGTTCCAAAATGCGACTAAGCTGGATCGGAATCTCTCAACCCATTAGCAAGAGGAGAAAATCAGGCAGCCCGCAACGCCCGACCCAGGGCCTCGCGCCCCAGGGCGGGGGTGAACGCCCCGTCCTGCCAAACGCTTTCCCCACGGATCAGGACCTGGCTGACCACCCCGTCGGAGCGGCTCACCAGCTGCTTGTGATCAAACAGCTCCCGGTAGATGAACTGCCGCGAGCTGTTGTCGTCCCACTGGCGCAGGGCCTCGGGGTCGATCAGGATGATGTCCGCCTGGGCACCGATCTCCAGGCTGCCGACGTCCAGCCCGAAAAACTCCGCGGGCTCGCGGGTGAGGCGCCTGACCATGGTGCTGACCGTGTCCAGGGATTCCTGCTGGGCCAGCTTCAGGGACATCAGGTTGCCGTCGAAAAACGCCATGTTGGTGATATGGGCGCCGGAATCATTGAAACCCGGCAGGGTGTTGCGGTCGAGCAGCAGGGGCAGCACGCCCTCCCGGTCCTTGTTGGCCACGTCCACCCAGAAGCGGAAGCCCTTGTCGTAAGCCCGCATCATGTGGAGCATGAACTCGGCATCGTCCACGATGGGGCGGGGAAAGGCGTCAAAAGCCGCGCGCTCGACATCGGAGCGGGCGTTGTCGCCGAAGCCGCGCTGGTAGCGGTCCAGCCGGTCGTACACCGCCTGCATACTCTCGCCCTCCCACTCGGGAACCGGCGCGCCGTCGAAGATCATGCGCTCCAGCTCCCGCACCACCAGGATGTCAGGCAGGCCCAAACGGGCCTTCAGGTGGGCGAGATTACGGCCGCGCCGGCCGTGGTGCCAGTCGCGCCTGAACTCGGCGATAAACTGCGGGTCGTTGAGCAGGGCCTTGCGCCCCTCCACGTCGTCGTACTCTTTGGCGATCAGTTTGCTGGTGGATTCCAGCTCCTCGAACAGGGGACTGACGATGCCGTCAGACCAGATACGGAAATTGGTACCCAGGGCCTGGAAGTGGATATTGCCCTTGAGCAGGCGACTGTTAGCCAGGGCGGCAAAACCCAGGAAAGCCCTGGACGCCTTCGGCGCCAGGACGAAGCGCACGGCCGATAGGGCGGAGGTCTTCAGGGTCTTGCCGAACAGGCGGCCGCTGGTGAACAGAAAATAGAGGAAGGCCTTGGCGCGGTGCTCCAGGATGGGCGTGGTCTGCCACACCCTGCCGCGGTTGCGCACCACTTTGAGCAGCCGCTTCATCTCGCCGAAGCCGGCGAACTGGGTCGGGATGCGCTGGTCGGTGTGGGGTTCGTTGGCGAGGTAGTGAAACGGCAGACCGTCGGTGCTCATGCCCAGGTAACCCTGGTCCATGGCCTGCTCCAGCAGGGTTTCCATCATGACCAGCTCGCCCTCGGTGGGGTCGCGGCTGATGCTCTCCTGCAGGCCCATCACCTCCACGCGCAGCATCGAATGGGGCACAAAGACGCCGACGTTAGGGCCCAGCGGAATATCCGCGAAATGCTCCAGGTAGGCGCCGGTATCGCTCCAGCTCACCGCATCCACGCATTTTTGCAATACGGACTTGGGGATATTCTCCACCCGGGTAAAGCAGTCGACGATGGGGTTCTGCTCTCCCTCCACCTGCTGCCCGAAACAGGTACCCAGGCTGCAGTTGCCCACCAGTACGGTGGTGGTGCCGTGGCGAACTACCTCCGGCAGGCCCGGTTCCAGGTCTACTTCCAGGTCCAGGTGGGTGTGGATATCCAGCAGCCCCGGCATCAGCCACCGGCCCTCGCCCTCGATGATCCGCCCCGCCTGCGATGGGGGCAGCCTGCGCCCGCGGGCGGCCACCTGGCCATCGCTGATGGCGACATCCTGCTGGCTCGGCGGCCCGCCACTGCCGTCGAAAACCAGGGCGTTGCGAATCAGTGTGTCCCAGGCGGGCTTGGGCATGTTGTGTCTCCTCATAGCGGACTTTGGCGCAGCGTAGCGCACTGGAGCCAAAAATCCAGCGCTTTGCCGCGCTGCGCTCCAGTGCCTTGGGTACAGGGCCGTCGATATTATGGTCCAGCTGCCGCCGCGACTCGTAATCAATCGCAAATCTGCCTATGCTGGCGCAAATCACACCCGGAGCAAACAATGAAATACCTCGGAACCCTGGTTTTGATGATCGCCACCCTCGCCTGTGCAGCCACTGCCGGCGCCGACACCATTGCGCCCGATCCGCGGGTCAAGCTGATCGTCGAGGAACTGGAACTGCAGCGCTCGCCCACCGCCATGCGGACCAGTCCCGCCTGGGGCCCACAGCGCATCGTGGTCAACCTGCCTGCGGGGCTGGCGCAACAAATGCCGGAACTCGAGTCGATGCTGCGCGCGGCCGCCGGCCCGGTGGAACTGGTCATCGACACCTCCAACAACACGGTACCAAGCGCTGAAACCCTGGCGGGCGCAGATGCCTTCATTGGGGTGTGCACGCCGACTGCCCTGGTGAACGCTTCACCCCGCCTGTTGTGGGTACACAGTTACATGGCCGGCATGGAGGGCTGCGCCGGCCTGGCCCCCGAGCTGACCGAGGGGCGGGTTTTCACCAACAGCAAGCGCCTGGCGAGCCCGGCGATTGCCGAACATGCGATGGCCATGTTGCTGTCCCTGACAACCGGCCTGCCAAACTATATGCGGGCACAGGTGGAAAGCCGCTGGGATCGGTCCCGGGCGGCAGGCGCCAAATTCGGTGAATTGCGCGGCAAGACCATGTTGGTAGTAGGGCTGGGAGGCATCGGCACGGAGATCGCCTGGCGTGCCAACAGCCTGGGCATGCAGGTGATCGCTACCCGCAACTCCTCCCGCGAGGGGCCTGATTTCCTCGAGTACATTGGCCTCCCGGAAGAGTTGGAAACCCTGGCAAGCCAGGCGGATGTGGTGGTGAATGCCCTGCCCCTGACCAACAGCACGGCAGGGCTGTTCAACCAGTCGTTTTTCGCCAACATGAAGACCGGCTCGATCTTTATCAGCGTGGGCCGCGGCGCCAGCACAGTCACCGATGCGCTGGTGGCAGCACTACAATCGGGTAAAGTCTACGGCGCCGGGCTCGACGTCACCGACCCGGAACCCCTGCCGGCAGACAGCCCGCTGTGGAAAATGAACAACGTCATTATCACCCCCCACGTCTCCGCAGCCAGCCCGGGCAGCATGCAGCGCACGGCGATCATCGCCGCGGAGAACCTGCGTCGCTATGTGGACGGCGGCAACCTGCTCAACGTGGTCGACATGCAGGCGGGCTATTAGGCCGATGGCGACGATAGCCTTCGACAACAGCTACGCACGCCTGCCGGAGCGCTTTTACACCCGTCGAGCACCGACGGCCGTGGCGCAACCGGGCCCCATCCGCGTCAACCACGCGCTGGCGGCCCTGCTGGGCATAGACCCGCTGTGGCTGGAGTCTGACGAGGGCACGGCGGTTCTGGCGGGCAACCGCATAGCCGCCGGCAGTGACCCGATAGCCACGGTCTACGCCGGCCACCAGTTCGGCAGCTACAACCCACAGCTTGGTGACGGCCGGGCGATCCTGTTGGGAGAGGTGATCGGCGCGGACGGTATCCGCTACGACATCCAGCTCAAGGGCTCCGGCCCCACCCCCTACTCCCGGGGCGGCGACGGCAGGGCGCCCCTGGCAGCGGTGCTGCGCGAGTACATTGTGAGCGAGGCCATGCACACCCTCGGCCTGCCCACTACCCGGGCCCTCGCCGCGGTCACCACCGGGGAACAGGTGGTGCGGGAGTCTTTCCTGCCGGGCGCAGTGCTGACCCGGGTGGCCCGCAGCCACATCCGCATCGGCACCTTCCAGTTTTTTGCCGCCCGCCAGGATGTCGACGCTCTCAGGCTGCTGGTTGAACACGTTCTGGCGCGCCACTACCCGGATGCCCCGGGGCAGGACAACCCGGCCCTCGCCCTGCTGCAGCAGATGATCGGGGCACAGGCCGGGCTGATCGCGCAATGGCAGCTGCTGGGCTTTATCCACGGGGTGATGAATACCGACAATATGCTGCTGTCCGGGGAGACTATCGATTACGGCCCCTGCGCCTTCATGGACGACTTTCAGCCGGACAAGGTGTACAGCTCGATCGACCACGCCGGGCGCTACGCCTACAACAACCAGCCGGGTATCGCCCACTGGAACCTCGCCGCACTCGCCCAGGCGCTGCTGCCGGTACTGCACGAGGACCAGGAACAGGCAGTTGCCCTCGCCCAGGGGGCTGTCGATACGTTTCCGGAGCAATTTACCCAGGTGCACCGTGCGGGGCTGGCGATTAAGCTGGGGCTTGTGGAGTTGCGGGACTCCGACCAGGCGCTGGCTGACGAACTGTTCCAGTTAATGGCCCAGCACCAGCTGGATTTTACCCTGACCTTCCGCCGGCTGGCCGACCTGGCAGGGGCCGACGGACGACAGCAACGGGACTACGGTGGCAGGCCTGTTCGAGATACCGGACCCCCTGCTGCCCTGGCTGGCGCGCTGGCGCGAACGACTCAGCGCAGAACAAACCACCGCGACCGAACGACAGGCGCAGATGTACAGCGCCAACCCGGCATTCATTCCCCGCAACCACCTGGTGGAAGAAGCCCTTCAGGCGGCGACGGAACAGGGGGACTTCGCTCCCTTCAATGCACTCGTGGATGTGCTGGCACGGCCCTTTGCCTACGATGAGGCACTGGCGCGCTATGCCACCCCGCCGCGACCGGAGCAGGTGGTAAGGCAGACTTTCTGCGGCACCTGAAACAGGTGCGGGTGGCGATCAGATGGAGCTGGGAACTTTCAGCTTCTGCCCCGGCTGGATATAAGCCTTGGTTGATATGCCGTTCCAGGCAACCAGTTGTTGCTGGGAGACATTGAAGCGCCGGGCGATGCTCCACAGGGAATCCCCGCGACGGATCACATATTCCACATGGCCTTTGCCGGCAGTGGATGCGGTGCTCACCCGGGCGGGAACGCCGGGCTCGGGCACGACATTGCCCGGCAGTATCAGGGTCTTGCCGGCACGGATGCTGTGTTTGCGCATGCCGTTGAGGGCCATCAGCTTCGACACGGTGGTGCCGTAGCGCGCGGCGATAGTGGAAAGGGAATCGCCCGGCGCAATTTTGTGCAGTACATCGGGCTTCTGGTTGCTGTAACGGACGTCAACGGGCAGCGAGGCCAACAGCTTACCGAGCGGTTGCTTGAGCTGCGACCGCGGCACCCGCACCACCTGTCCCACGGGGATATATTTTTCGCCGCTCCAGATCGGATCCCGCAGCGCGGGATTGTGCTGGCGCAGCTGGTCGAGACTGATGCCCGCGGATTGCGCCAGGGCCCGGGCGGGAACGTAGTCATCCAGTACCACCGTGTCGTATGGGGTGGGGGCGTCCAGCTGTACCGACCCGAAATAGCGCTTGGCATTGCGATCCACTTCAAGGGCAGCCAGGAATGAGGCGTAGAAATTGCGCGAGGCAAACCCGAATGAGGGGCCCCTGTATTGCTGCACTATGGTGCCGATGTCCTTGGTGCCAACGGCGTTCGCCGCCCTCAACATACCGGTGGTGCCGTGATTGTAGGCCGTGAGGGCCAGGGGCCAGGTGCCGATGACATCGTAATTGCGCTGGAGCAGTTTCGCTGCGCCCTCGGTGGCGATGAAGGGATCCAGGCGGGCGTCCACCACGTGGTCCACCCGCATATAGTTGCGCGCGGTGGCCGGCATGAATTGCCACATGCCGGCGGCGGCGACCTTGGAGTAGACAGCGGGGTTGAAGGAGGACTCGACGTGGGGCAGCACCTCCAGTTCCGGCGGCAGCTTGTGCGCGGCGAGCACCTGGCGAATATGCGGCTTCCACTGCCCGGAGCGCACCATGCCGTCCTTGAAGCGGTTGGACTGGCCGAGCTGGAAGCGAACATTATCGGCAGCCTGTTTGAAGGCGCTGGCTGAGGTGCCCTCAGGCCAGGCGGCCAGCACCCGCGCCTCGGTATCGCTCAACTTGCTGCGCTTGCCTTTGGCGATACTGGTCAAGGCCCTGGCGACCCGGGTTTTGGCATCCTGTACCAGCTGGTCACGCTGCTTGTTGCTGGCGTAGCCGGGCAGTTCGAGCGTTTCGTACACTACCGACATATCCACGGCATCGTGGACATAGCCCTGGTTTGTCGTGATTTCGGTGTAGACCCTGACCCAGAACTGCACGGCCGGCTCCAGCGACGCCGGTCTGGGGAAACCCCCGGCGCCGGCATGCAGGCTCGACAGGAGCAAGGCGATGGCGAGGACGACTCTCAACATGGTCAGTTTGTTCTGTGTTTTGTCATTGTTATAGCAGAATCGGGGTCCGCTGTAATGCAGAAAAGTCGACTTCGGAAGGCCGGCATCGAGGTCATTTTGAGGCGACGAAAGCCCGGGGCAGCCGGCAAGGCTTGACTCAGGTCAACTCGATTCCGAATAAAGCGGTTCTGGCATCCGCACACCGCACCCAAAAGGGGCCGGAGCGACTAGAGTTGGGATCAGTGCCGCGATTGGCGGGCTCGCCAGCCACCATTTTCCCCGGATTCAAGGCAGGTAATCAATGACAGCTGTCAACTACGACGAATTTGGCCCATTCAAAATCATCGAGGTGTACGAGCCCTCTGTCTCCCTGCGCGGCACCCTGGTGATCGATAACGTGGCCAGGGGTCCCTCCATCGGCGGGGTCAGGATGGCGCCCGATGTGACTACCGCGGAGTGCCTGCGACTGGCCCGGGCAATGACCCTGAAAAACGCGGCTGCCGACCTGCCCCACGGCGGGGGAAAATCGGTACTGTACGGGGATCCCGGGATGCCAGCCAAGCAGAAGCAGGAACTGGTGCGCGCATTCGCCTGTTCCCTGCGAGAGATGGACCAGTATATCTTTGGACCCGATATGGGTACCGACGAGCAGTGCATGGCCTGGGTGCGGGATGAGATCGGCCGCGCCGTCGGCCTGCCCAGGGAACTGGGCGGCATTCCGCTGGACGAGATCGGTGCCACCGGCTGGGGCTTACTGCACGCGACCCGGGTGGCCTGTGATTTCCAGGGACGCAAGCTGGCGGGTGCCCGGGTTGCCCTGCAGGGTTTCGGTGCGGTCGGTAAGCACGCCGCGCGCTTCCTGGCGGCCGAGGGTGCAGTGATAGTCGCGGTGGCGGATATTGGCGGCACCGTGGCCTGTGTCGACGGTCTGGATCTGGCGAAGCTGCTCGCACTGAAAGCAGATAACCGCAATGTGATCGACTACCCCGCCGGCCCCGGTATCGTGACCGGCGATGCCGATGCCATCATCGACATACCCTGTGATATCTGGATTCCCGCCGCCCGGCCGGACGTTATCCGCGAGGACAACGTGGATCGCCTGCAGACGAGCCTGGTGGTCTCGGGTGCCAACATCCCCATGACCCTGGGGGCGGAAAAGAGCCTGCACGACCGCGGTGTACTCTGTATTCCGGATTTCATCGCCAATGCCGGCGGGGTGATCTGTGCGGCGATGGAATACCAGGGTGCGAGCGAGGGCGCGGCCATGGAGATCATCGAGGAAAAGGTCACCTACAATGTGAACCGGGTGCTCGATATCGTGCGCAAGGACAATTGCCTGCCGCGGCAAGCCGCAGAGGAAATGGCGGTCCGCAGGGTGCGGCGCGCCATGGCATTGCGGCGCTGGAGCATTTTCTGATGCTTGCCCGGCCGCAGGAAACCACACGGGTGGCGGGGGCCTGACATGTACCGGATACGAATCCATGGCCGCGGCGGCCAGGGTATCAAAATGGCGAGCCGGGTGCTGGGCTCTGCCCTGTTCCAGGCGGGTTTTACCGTACAGGATGCTCCCAAGTACGGTGCGGAAAGGCGCGGCGCCCCGATCTTCTCCAGTGTCCGCGCCGCCCGGGAGACCATCAACGAGCGCGGCACAATCTATCGCCCGGACCTCGTGGTAGTGGCGGACGATACCCTGCTGGCGGTACCGGCGGCCGGCACCCTGCTGGGCCTGGACGCTCACACCGTGGTTCTGGTGAATTCCCACCAGAGCGCGGACACCTGGCGCGACCGCCTGAACATCGATGGCCGCTTGGTGATCCTGCCGGCTGGCGTGGAAACGGAAGACAGGGCGGCCTTACCCCACATCGGGGCGACCTGCGCCGGCGCCGCGGCCTGCCTGCTGGGCGTGATCGAACGCGACGTGCTGGCAAACGCCATTGGCGAGGAACTGGCTGAACTCGGGCCCGAGATTGTGACGAAAAACCAGGAGAGCGCCCTGGCAGCCTTTGATGCGATGGCTGATCAGCGGGGAGTCGTCGAGGAAGGGATCGCCATTGCCGCTGCCGACTACGCGATACCCGAATGGGTTGAACTGCCCTTTGACGATGCCGGCGTGTCAGCACCGGTCATCCGCGCCTCCGGCAATAGCGTGCAGGTTCGCACCGGCCTGTGGCGCACCATGCGGCCAGTGATCGACTACGACCATTGCAAAAACTGCTGGTGGGTTTGCAGCACATTCTGTCCCGACAGCGCGATTACTGTGACCGACAATATCCCTGTCATTGATTACGACCACTGCAAGGGCTGCATGGTGTGTGCGGGCGTGTGCCCACCCCACGCGATCGCGGGTGTGCCCGAGTACCTGGCACAACAGCGCGAAACCAACCAACTCGCCGGAGAGGAGGACGCCGATGCCGCCGAAACTGCTGACCGGTAATGCCGCAGCCGCCTGGGGCGCGCGCCTGGCCGGGGTCGACTATATCCCCGCCTTTCCCATCACCCCCCAAACCGAGATCATCGAGACGCTGGGTGGCTGGGTGGACGGCGGTATTATGCCGGGTCGTATGGTTACCCTGGAATCGGAGCACTCGATGCTGACCGCGGCCGGCGCAGCGGCGGCAACCGGGGTCCGGGTGTTCAGTGCCACCTCCAGCCAGGGCCTGTTATACGCGATGGAAATGCTCTATACGGTAGCCGGGTGGCGCGCGCCCTTCGTACTGGTGAACGTCTCTCGCGGCCTGTCCGCGCCCATCACCCTGGAGGCCGATCACAACGACATCCTGGCTGCGCGGGATTCCGGCTTCCTGCAACTGCACTGTGCCGACTGCCAGGAGGTGCTGGACAGCGTCCTGCTCGCCTACCGCCTGGCGGAGGACCCACAGGTTCGCCTGCCGGTGCTGGTCAACCTCGACGGTTTCTACCTGTCGTTTACCCGGGAGCCGGTATCCCTGCCGGCGATCGAGGAAGTGCGCAATTTCCTGCCGCCTTTCGATCCCGGAGATATCCGCTTTATTGCCAGTGCGCCCCAAAGCCAGGCCGTCGCCGTCCTGGGAGGCGGTCCCTACTCCTATTTTCGCTATGAAACCCACCTGGCCGCGCTCAACGCGGTTGATGTCTACCAGCGGGTCGCCGCCGAGTTCACCGCCCTGTTCGGTCGAAGCCGGGATGCACTGGAGAGCTACCGCACCGAAGATGCGGAGCTCGTGTTCTATATGATCGGCTCCTTCGCCACCAAGGCGAGGGAGGCGGTGGACAGACTGCGCGAGGCCGGGGAAAAAGTAGGACTATTGCGGCCGAGGCTGTTGCGTCCATTCCCCGCCGCCCTGATCACAACGGCGCTCTCGGGCAAGCAGGGTGTCATCGTAATCGACCAGAACCTGTCCGTCGGCCAGGGCGGCATCCTGTATACCGAACTGCTCGCCTCCCTGTATGGCAAGCCCGGTGCACCCCCCGTCGTTACGAGTTTCATCGGCGGCCTGGGGGGCCGCGATATCAGCCCGCAGGAGTTCTACCACATGGTAACGGTTACCCGGGAAGCTATTTCCACCGGCACAGTGCCCCCACCACGACTGCTGTATACAGCCGGTGAAATGCGCGAAGTTCGCAAGCTGCAGGCAATCGCCACGGTCGAAAGGCAGGAAACCGCTCCCGGCGGGGAAGCCGCGGTTAACAGCAACGCGGCGCAGGAGGCACCCCATGAGTGAGCAGCGGATAAACCGGATGAAAGACCTGCCCTCCACCCACCTGTTGGGCACCGGCACACCGATGTGCTCGGGCTGTGGCGGACTCGAAGCGCTGCACCAGATTTACGATGTGCTCGGCGAGAAAACCGTGTTCGTAAACGCCGCCGGCTGCATGACACTGCTGTCGGTCTACCCCTTCACGCCGTTTCGCGGCTCCTGGCTGTACACCGCCATGGCCTCCGCCCCCGCCGGCGCCCAGGGTGTGCGCGACGCACTGGACATCCTGCTGCAGCAGGGACGTATCAAACCGCAGGACGACCTGGGCGTTGTCGTCCTCACGGGAGACGGCTCGGCTTACGGCATGGGGCTGTCTGCCACTTCCGCAGCGATGGATCGGGGCCTCGACTTTATCTACATCTGCTACGACAACGAGGGCTACGGTAATACCGGGCAACAGTCTTCGAGTGCGACGCCCCACGCCGCCATCACCTCTACCAGCGGCGGCAGTCGCGGCTACCCGGGCTATAAAAAAGACCTTTTCTCCATCTGGGCGGCGCACAGGCCGACCTATGTGGCCACCGTTATCGGCAGTGAACCCCTGGACCTGGCGCGCAAGATAGAAAAAGCCCGCGAGCTGAAGGGCCCGCGTATGATCATCGCGCTCGCGCCCTGCCCCACCGGCTGGGATTACGACCCGAAAGACTCCGTCGAGGTCGGGCGGTTGGCTGTCAAAACCGGGATATGGCCACTGAAGGAGTATATCGACGGCCAGCTGGTGCACACCCGCATTCCCCGGGAACGCTTACCCGTGGAGGAGTATCTGCGCCTGCAGGGGCGCTTCGCCCACCTGTTCAGCCCCCGCACAGACACCGAGCTGATCGCACAGATCCAGGCCAGGGTGGACCGTTACTGGAGTGAGGTCGTCTAAACAGGGCCAAACCAGTATACTTGCGCGGCCTGACAACCCACGCCCGAGCCCGCGACCTTGAACACAGACTTTTTCGGCAAAACCCTCTCCGGCCCCTTCACCATACCCTCCGGGATCGTTACCACCGCCACCCCGATTATCCAGTACATCTTCGACCACATGCCCGAGGTGGGAGTGGTTACCACCAAGAGCATCGGACTGAAGCCAAGGCTGGGCAACCGTGAGCCGGTACTGAGCCAGTACGCCCCGGGCTGTTTCGTCAACGCGGTGGGCCTCACCAACCCCGGGAGCGGAGAAGTCGGCGGAGTTGATGGCGGCCCTGGAGATCCCGCCGGACCGGTTCCTGCTCACCTCGATCTTCGGCGGCAGCATCGAGGAATTCGTGGCGGTGGCGAAGCTCCTGGCGCCGGTATCCGACGGCCTGGAATTGAACCTGTCCTGCCCCCACGCCAGCGGCTACGGCATGGCGATGGGCCAGGACCCGGAGCTGGTGCGCCAGATCACTGCCGCGGTAAAGGCGGTGGTGGACATTCCCGTGATTCCCAAGCTCACCCCCAACACCCCCAATATCGGCGAGATCGCAGCCGCGGCGATTGCCGGCGGCGCCGACGGCCTGTGCGCCATCAATACGGTGGGGCCGGGCTACACCTCGGCCCACGGCCATGCGGTACTCAGCAACGGTAACGGCGGCATGTCCGGCAAGGGCATTCTGCCTATCGGGCTTAAGTGTGTGCGCGAAATTGCCGCCGTCACCGATGTGCCCATCATCGGCTGCGGCGGCGTCAGCAGCGCAGACGATGTGAGGGCTTACTTCGACGCTGGCGCAGCAATCGTAGGGGTTGGCTCTTCCCTGATTGGCTTTACCACGGACGAGACCGCAGCCTATTTCCGCACCCTGGCGAGCGATCTTGCCCGGGATCGCAACCGGGCGGAAAGCCATATTCGCTACGATATCGACATGAGTTTCCAGCCGGTCAACCTGGTGGAAAACCGGCGCGTTTGCGAGGACATCACCATTCTTACCTTCGACCGCAAGGTCAATGTGCAGGCCGGTGAGTTCATTTTTCTGTGGATTCCCGGCCTGGGTGAAAAGCCCTTCTCGGCCCTGACGGACGACCCTTTCTCACTGGTGGTGATCGACGTGGGTACCTTCACCCACGCCCTGATGGACCTGGCCCCCGGTACGGCCGCCTATGTCCGGGGACCGCATGGCATTCCGGTAGATCCGCCCGAGGGCGCGAAAATCATGGCGGTGGCCGGCGGTACCGGCCTGGCGGCTGTGTACCAGGTAGCCCGTGACTTCGGCAACGCCGAGGTCTTCGCCGGGGCGCGCACAGCCGAGCGCCTGTATTTCCTTGAAGAGTGCCGGCAGATCGCAGAGGTACATGTCGCCACCGACGACGGCAGTGCCGGCTTCCATGGCGTGGTGACCGAACTGCTGCGCGAGCGCCTGCAGGGCATGACCCCCGCCGAGCGGGAACAGCTGGTTTTCTACAATTGCGGGCCCCAGCCAATGGTGCACGCGGCGGTCGCGGTGCAACGGGAGTTCTGTCGTGACGAGCAGATCTTCAGCGCCATCGATTACCTGACCAAATGCGGGGTGGGCATCTGCGGCGCCTGCGCCAGCCCGGACGGCCGACGCCTGTGCGTTGACGGCCCGTTCCTCAAGGCGGTCTAAGCCCGCGCTGGCACCGCGCTGTAACGGCGAACCGTCGGGCCCGGCCAAGCCCGACAAGACCGCGCCCAACCTACCAGGAGACTCACCCCAACATGGCTCTAGGAATCAACCACGCCCCCTGGGAAAAGGCTTTTGACCGCCTGCTAAGCCCACTGGAAGAATTCATCCACCGCCAGACCACCAGCGGCGTGCTGCTGATGATCTGCGCGGTGATAGCACTGGTGATCGCCAACGGCCCCTTGCACGCGCAATACCAGCACTTTCTCCACACCGAAATCGGCCTGTCATTCGGGGCCAGCGAGTTCTCGCTCTCTATTCACCACTGGATCAATGAGGCGCTGATGGCGCTGTTCTTCCTGGTGATGGGGCTCGAGTTGAAGCGGGAGCTGCTGGTGGGTGAGTTGTCCTCCCCGCGCCAGGCCCTGCTGCCCATCATGGCAGCTATCGGCGGCATGGCCATTCCCGCCCTGTGTTACGTGGCGTTCAATATGTCCGGCCCCGGCGCCAAGGGCTGGGGAGTCCCGATGGCCACCGACATCGCTTTTGCCGTCGGGGCACTGAGCCTGCTGGGCTCCAGGGTGCCCAAGAACCTGATTACTTTCCTGATCGCCCTGGCGATCGTTGATGACCTGGGCGCCGTCGCGGTGATCGCGCTGTTCTATACCGAGTCACTTAACCTGGTCGCCCTCGCATGGGCCGGGGTTTTCACCGCGATACTGGCATTCCTGAACCTGGGCGGGGTGCGCCAGTCCCTGCCCTACGGCATCGTGGGCGTGTTGCTGTGGACCGCCATGCTGGCCTGTGGCATTCACGCCACCATCGCCGGGATTGTGGTGGCTTTTTTCATACCCATACGTCCCAAGTTTGAACCCGCGCTTTTCATCCAGCGCGTGAAGGACAAGACCAGGAAGATGGAAAAGTCGCTGGAAGACGGAGCGGACATCGTCCACAACCACCGCTTCCGCACACTGGTGTCATCCCTGGGCAGCGGGGTACAACTGGTACAGGCGCCGGCCCAGCGCGTGGAGCACACCATGCACCTGCCGGTGGCCTACCTGGTGATTCCGGTTTTCGCCCTGGCCAATGCCGGCATTCCGGTGGACTTCGCCGGCTTTGGCAACTACCTGGGCAACCCGATCACCCTGGGCGTGCTGGCCGGCCTGTTGCTGGGCAAACCCCTCGGCATCGTCGGTTTTACCTGGGTCACCGTCAAGCTGGGCTGGGCCAGCATGCCCTCGGGCCTCAACATGCGGCACATTTTCGGTGTGGGACTGCTGGGAGGCATCGGCTTCACCATGTCCATCTTTATAGCGGACCTGGGTTTCGTAAACAGCCCACAGGACCTGTTGATGGCCAAGACCGGCATCCTGCTCGCCTCTGCCATCGCCGGGCTCGGCGGGTTTTTCTGGTTGATGGCGCACACCAGTAAACCGGTTGGGGGCCAATAAGTTTTACACGGAATCTTCGAGCGGCGCCTGACGGCGTTAAAGCTTCTTAGCCAATCCGCGATTTGACCGTATACTCCGCCTGATGCGCGATTACTTCATCAGACGCCTGTTACTCATACCTCCGACCCTACTCGGGGTCACCATCATTGTTTTCGCCATCACCCGGCTGGTGCCGGGGGGCCCGCTGGAGCGCGCCATCATGGAAGCCCAGCAGGTGGATGCCAGCGGCGGCTCGAGCTCGCAGATTGCCGGGCAGGGTATGGCCATCTCCGACGAGCAACTGCAACGGTTGCGGGCCTATTACGGTTTTGACAAACCCGTGCTGCAAAGCTACGCCCACTGGCTGGGCAAGGTAGTATCGGGCGACCTTGGCGATTCCTACCGCTACAACGAGCCGGTGTGGGACGTGATCAAGGAGCGCTTCCCGGTGTCCCTGTACTATGGCCTCATGACCCTGGTGATCACCTACGCGGTCTGTATTCCACTGGGTATTCTCAAGGCCATCAGGCACCGCACGGTGGTGGACAATCATCTCCGACGATCAACTGCAACGCTGCGGGCCTATTACGGTTTTGACAAACCCGTACTGCAAAGCTACGCCCACTGGCTGGGCAAGGTGGTATCGGGCGACCTGGGTGATTCCTACCGCTATAACGAGCCGGTGTGGGAAGTGATCAAGGAGCGCTTCCCGGTGTCCCTGTACTATGGCCTCATGACCCTGGTGATCACCTACGCGGTCTGTATTCCACTGGGTATACTCAAGGCCATCAGGCACCGCACGGTGGTGGACAACGTCACTTCGGTGCTGATTTTTGTTGGCTACGCCATTCCCGGCTATGCCCTGGGCTCGCTGTTGATCCTCGCGTTCTCGGTGCGACTCGAATGGTTTCCCATGGGGGGCTTCGTCAGCTATTCCTTCGCGGACAAGGACCTGGCCGGCAAGGCGCTGGACCTGTTGCAGCACTCGGCCCTGCCCCTCACCTGCTACCTGGTGGGCAGCTTTGCCCTGGTCACCCTGCTGCTCAAGAATCACCTGATGGACAACCTCTGCGCGGATTACATTCGCACCGCCGTCGCCAAGGGCGTGTCGTTCCGTCAGGCGGTGACAAAACACGCGATGCGCAACTCGCTGATACCCATCGCCACCACATTCGGACAGAACATCACCCTGCTGGTATCCGGTTCGTTCCTGATCGAATCCATCTTCGATATCGACGGTTTTGGCCTGCTGGGCCTCTCCGCCATTCTCGATCGCGACTACCCGGTGGTCATGGGGGTGGTGTTGCTGTCCAGCCTGCTGCTGCTGATCGGCAATATCATTTCCGACATTCTGGTAGCGCTCATCGACCCACGGATCAGGTTCCAGTAGCGCGTGTTTCGACTCAACCCACAAACCCTGAAAAAGCTCCGGCGGTTTCGCCAGATCAAGCGCGGCTACTACAGCTTTCTCGCCCTGGCGGGCCTGCTGGTGCTGTTGGGCCTGGGCGAGTTGCTGATCAACAGCCGGGCACTGCTGGTCAAGTACGAGGGGCAGCTCTACTTCCCCACCTATACCGCCTTCCATCCCGGCACCGACTTTGGCCTGGACTACGCCTACGAGACTGACTATCGCCAGTTGCAGCGCAAATTCGCAGCCGAAGGCGGCGACAACTGGGTACTGATGCCACTGGTGCCCTATAACCCCTACGAGAACCATGCCCCCGGGAGGCATATTCACGCCCCTTGCCCCCCTCGGTCGACAACCAGCACTACCTCGGCACCGACACCACCAGCCGGGATATCCTGGCGAGACTGTTCTACGGCACCCGTATCGCCCTGCTGTTTGCCATGGCCTTCACCGCCTGCGTGTATCTCGTCGGCATCTCCATCGGCTGCGCGATGGGGTATTTTGGCGGTATTTTCGACCTCGTGTTCCAGCGGGTGATCGAGATCTGGTCGAACATTCCGTTCCTGTACATGGTGATTATCGTGTTTTCGGTGATCCCGAGCAGCGTGGCCTTGGGGAGCCGCATCTCCATCCTGCTGGTTGTCATGGTGCTGTTTTCCTGGACCGGCATGACGTACTACATGCGCACCGAGACCTACAAGGAAAAATCCAGGGACTACACCGCCGCCGCCAGGGTTATCGGCGCCTCCAATAGCCGGATTATCTTTCGCCATATATTGCCCAACGTACTGTCCACGCTGGTGACGTTCATGCCCTTCACGATCGTCAGCGCCATTTCCGCGATCACCGCCCTGGACTTTCTGGGCTTTGGCCTGCCGCCGCCAACGCCCAGCCTGGGTGAGTTGTTGAAGCAGGGCACCGCCAACCTGAGAACTGCTCCCTGGATTGTGATATCGGCTTTCGGCACACTGGTTGCGCTGCTGACCCTGGTGACCTTTATCGGTGAGGCAGTGCGCGAATCTTTCGACCCCAAGACGTTTTCCATTTACCAATAGATAGCCGCCAGGAGGTAACGGTAATGCAGATATCGGTGTACAGGTTTGCAACGAGCGTCCTGCTGGCGCTGCTGCTGGCGGGGTGCGGCGACGCCGGGGAGCAAAGTGCCAGCCAGGCCCCGGAGCCCGAACTGGACAACACCCGGGAGGTAGCTGACTACTACGCCGCCAACCCGGATTTTTTCAGCTTCAAGACGCTCGACGACGTACCGGAGAACCTGGCGTGGGAGAACGGCGATCACCTGCCGGAGATTGGTTCACCCCAGGCCACCAAGGGAGGCACCCTGTACGGTCGCCTACAGGATTTTCCGCGCACTTTGCGCACCATTGGGCCTGACTCGAATGGCAGCTTCAGGGCACTGCTGCTGGATGACGTGGGCATGACACTGGCCAAGGTACACCCGGAGAATCTTGAGCTCTACCCGGGCCTTGCGGAAGCCTGGGCAGTGGACTGGGAGCACAGGACTGTCTACATCAAGCTGGACCCGCGCGCCACCTACTCCGATGGCGTGCCAATCACCGCCGACGACTACCTCTTCATGTTCTGGTTCTACCGCTCGCCCTATGTCAACGCACCCTGGTATAACAACTTCTACGGCTCCCAGTACACCAACATCACCCGCTACGACGACCACCTCATATCCATCAGTATGCCCGAGGCCAAACCGGACATGCCGAACCGGGCGCTGCAGATACAGCCTATTCCACGGCACTTCTACCGGGAAGTGGGCGATGATTTTACCGAACGCTACCAGTGGAGATTCGCACCGACGCCGGGAGCCTACATCGTCAGGGAGGAGGACATCCGCAAGGGTCGCTCGATTGCGCTCACCCGCTTGGACAACTGGTGGGCAAAGGACAAGAAATTCTATCGCTACCGTTTTAACCCCGACCGTATCCAGTTGAACGTGATCCGCGACACGCCCAAGGTTTTCGAGGCGTTCAAACGGGGCGACATCGACCAGTTCTCACTGGACCTGGCTGAGTACTGGTACCAGAAGCTGCCCGACGACGACCCCGACGTCCAGGCCGGTTACATAAAAAAGGCAGTTTTCTACAACCAGCGGCCACGGCCCCCGCTCGGGCTGTGGATCAATACCTCCCAGCCGCTGCTGGACAACCGTGATGTGCGGCTCGGCATAGCCTACGCCACCAACTGGGAGCTGGTGATAGAGCGTTTCTTTCGCGGCGACAGTTCCCGGCTCGATACCGGTAACGACGGCTTCGGGGAGTTTTCCCATCCCACGCTCAAGGCCAGGCAGTTCGATATCGAACAGGCCCAGAAGTACTTCGCCGCCGCCGGCTTCAACCAGCGCGGCCCGGACGGGATACTGGTCAATGACGCCGGCCAGCGGCTGGCTTTCACCCTGTCATGCGGCTGGGAGAGCCTGAAAGACGTGCTCACCATCCTGAAGCAGGAAGCCGCCAAGGCCGGGCTTGATTTTCGCATCGAGATACTCGACGGAACTGCTTCCTGGAAGAAGGTACAGGAGAAGAAACACGACATCGCCTTCTCGGGTTTCGGGCGCTTTCTCGAGATGTATCCCCGCTACTGGGAACACTACCACTCGGACAACGCCTACGATGATGCCTTCCTTGAGGACGGCAGCGTCAACCCCGAGCGCAAGCTCAAAACCCAGACCAATAACCTGGAAGCCTTCGCCATTTACGAGATGGACCAGCTTATCGATAAGTATCGTGCCTCGGAGAGATCGCGAGGAAATGATCGACGTGTCGCATCGTATGCTGGAGCTGCATCACGACTACGCCTCCTTCGTACCGGGCTATTACCAGGGTTTCTTCCGGATAGGTTACTGGCGCTGGGTGCGCTACCCGGAGGGCTTTTCCTACAGGTACTCTGACGGACCCAACGAGCTTCACGTGCTGTGGATCGATACCGCGGCCAAGGAAGAAACCCTGGCCGCGCGCAAGGCAGGTATTAGCTTCGAACCGTCGATTACCGTCTACGACCAGTGGGCTGAGTGACGGGAAAATACCATGCCGCTACTTGAAGTCGACGGACTGACAACGGAGTTCGATACCGATGAGGGCGTGGTGCGGGCCGTCGACGGCGTCGGGTTCAGTGTCGAGGCCGGCGAGACCCTGGGGATTGTCGGCGAGTCGGGCTGTGGCAAAAGTGTGACCGCGCTGTCGATCATGCGTCTCCTGCCCCAGCCCATGGGGCAGATTGTCGGCGGCCGGATCCTGTTCCGGGGGCGCGACCTGGTGCTTGAGCCGATAGAGCGAATGGAGAAGATCCGCGGCAATGACATCGGGATGGTGTTCCAGGAGCCGATGACGGCGTTGAACCCGGTACACACCATCGGCCGCCAGCTGACCGAAGGGCTGATCCTGCACAAGGGGCTGGAGCCGCGCGAAGCTACCAAAGAGGCCGTGGATATCCTGGCCAGGGTGGGCATCCCCGCGCCCGACATTCGCATGGGTGAGTATCCCCATCAGCTGTCGGGTGGAATGCGCCAGCGCGTGGTCATCGCCATTGCCCTTGCCTGCAAGCCGGCGCTGCTGATAGCAGACGAACCCACCACCGCCCTGGACGTGACGATACAGGCACAGATCCTCGAGTTGATAAAGGAGCTGCAGGCGGAGATGGGCATGTCGGTCGTGCTGATTACCCATGATATGGGTGTTATTGCCCAGACCTGTGACAAGGTGGTGGTTATGTATGCCGGCAAGGTCGCGGAGACGGCCCCGGTAATCGACCTGTTCGATCACCCGGCCCACCCCTACACCCGTGGATTGCTGGCCTCCATACCGCGGCTGGATACGCCTCCGAAGTCGCGCCTTGCGGTTATCGAGGGAATGGTACCGGGCTTGCGCGACCTGCCAGCGGGGTGCCGCTTTGCCAACCGCTGCACCCACGCCGTGAGTGCCTGCAGCTGAAGCCGTGCCACCGCTGCAAGCGGTGCGCGATAACCACATGGTCAGCTGCGCGCGGTGGACTGAGCTATGACCCAGGCACTGCTCGAAGTGGACGACCTGAAAATGCACTTTCCTGTGCGGGAAGGACTGCTGCTGCGCTCGCAGAAATTCAATCGCGCGGTCGATGGCATATCCCTGCGGATCGCCCCGGGGGAGACACTGGGACTGGTCGGCGAATCGGGCTGCGGCAAATCGACCCTGGGCCGATGTATCGCCCGGCTGTACCGACCCACTGCGGGAACGATCCGTTTCCAGGGCCAGGACATTACCGATATGGGGGGCAGGGCACTGCGGCCGATGCGGCAGAATATCCAGATGATATTCCAGGATCCCATGGAGTCCCTCAATGGCCGGCATACGGTGGGCGACATACTGGAGGAGCCTTTTGTCGTGCAGCGGATGGGCGACAGGGCCTGGCGCAGCAAACGCGTAGCAGAGCTGCTTAACATTGTCGGCCTGCCCGCGCGATCGGCGACGCGCTACCCGTTCGAGTTCTCCGGTGGCCAGCGCCAGCGCATCGGTATCGCCCGCGCCATCGCGCTCAACCCCAAACTGGTGATATGTGATGAGCCGGTATCGGCCCTTGATGTATCCATCCAGAGCCAGATTCTCAACCTGCTGGTGGATCTGCAGCGGGAATTCAATTTGTCCTATCTTTTTATCGCCCACGACCTGGCGGTGGTGAAGCATGTATCAGACCGGGTCGCGATCATGTACCTGGGCAAGATTATTGAAACCGCCGACAGCGAGACCATCTACCGCGACGCCAGGCACCCCTATACCCAGAGCCTTATCTCGGCCATCCCCGTGCCCGACCCGCACCACCGGCCGTCCAGGCAGATTCTGCAGGGAGACGTGCCCTCGCCCATCAACCCGCCGGCGGGCTGTCATTTTCACCCCCGCTGCCCCATCGCCGAAGCCCGCTGCCAGCAGCAGGAACCCGCCCTGCGGGAGCTGGATGGGACACACCTGGGCGCCTGCCACCTCGCCGTCACGGGTTGACGCCGTATCCACACCGGCGAGACTTGCTCAAAATGTTACTCTGACCCCAATTTTTGAAAACTTACTCTGACCCCGATTTTCCTATGAACATATCAATCGAAGATAAAATAGCGTTACACGAACTGGCCGGGCGCTACGGCGACATTATTGATGACCGCAACTGGTCAGCGCTCGACACGGTCTTTACCGAGGACGCGATATTCGAGGTGGTGGACCTGGTCAAAATGGAGGGGCTTGCAGGGATAAAGCACTTCATGGAAAACGAGGGGCGGCACCCACTGGCCCACCTTATTACGAATATCCATGTCAGGGAGGAACCCGGCCGAGTGACGTTGCTATGCCGCGGAATCTTCCCTATCCCAGGGGATGAAGGCCCGGGCAACCGGGTTTTCTACGGCTCCTACTATGACGAAGTGCCGCGCACCGCCAGCGGGGTGGCGGATCACCCACAGGATCTTCTCAACCAAACGCCTGCCAACTTAAATCGGTAAATCGTAAATCGGGGTCAGAGTAACTTTTGTAAATGTTTTCCGGGCGTCACGAGTAATCATTCTCAGTAGGGTAATCTGGGGTCAGAGTAACATTTGCAACGGTAATTGGGGTCAGAGTAACATTTAGCAATGAAGAACCCTGCCCGGCTTTCCGGAAGACAACCTGGCGCCGATCCCACGCAGATTATAAGCCCCGCGAGGAGTCGCTCCCGCCCTGACTACCAGCGCCCCTCAGGTCGGTTTTGCCAGCTCGCGCTCGAACAACGCCAACAGGCGACTCCAGGCACGCTCCGCCTGAACCTCGTTGTAAACGACAGAGTCGGGTGGACACCAGCCATGAAGGGTGCCTTCGTAGACTTCGATTTCGGCATCAACGCCAGCGCTATCGAAAGCCTGTCTCAGCAGCACTTTGGCTTCAGGTTCCTTTTCGTCATCATTTTCGGCTATCGCTATCAGGAAGCCGGCCTTTGTCTGCGGAATAAGCAAATGCGGGCTGTCGTTGTCGCTTGTCGCCAAACCGCCGCCGTGGAATGAACCACCTGCACCGATTCGATCAGGCATAGCTGCGGCAAGGCGCAATGTGTAGGAACCCGTCATGCAGTAACCGATTGTGCCAATTTTTCTGGATGTATCCACAGATGGCTGACGATCAAGAAAACTGACGAGCGCGCGACCATCGGTAACGCAGGTCTCTGGCGAAAGGGATCGATAATACGGCATAAGGCGTTCACGCACTTCGGGGTTGCTGAACGATTCGCCGTCCGCGATTACGGCGCCCTTCGTAGTGCGGTAGTAAGGGTTCACCACCAGCGCTGAATAACCGGACTCGGCAAGACGCTTACCCATCATCCGAAACGAGGTGCGAATGCCCATGATATCAGGCCAGACAATGACGGCCGCATGCGCCCCATTTGCAGGATGCACAAAGTAACAATCTGCCATGCCGTCTGGCGTTTCAACGAGCACTTCCTGCTCGACAACTTCCATCGCATTGGCCACAACCGGCAACACCATCACCAGGGCCGCGCCCGCACCAAGCATGTTGAAATCGCGGCGTGTCAGCCCTTTCTTTTGAAAGTAATCGGCATTGTCTTTTTCGGTTAGTTCATCGCACATAGCTCGTACCTGTAGTTTTATCCTGAGAGTCAATAACGACATTCCCTGAACAAAATAACATAGTGCGCATCTGAGACATATACAAGCTCTTCAAGGGTTACGCGGCGCGGCCGTTCGTGAGAGAAGAAATGTTTGGCTTTATGCGCAAAAAAAACGGCCCCAAAAAGGGCCGCGGTTTTGGTTCCGACTATTGCTTACGTGGGTGAGCCACAATCAATGGGACAATTGCTTGAATTTTCCGGGGCATCGCAGCTGAGGTCCCCGCAAACCGATGCCTGGCAGCTCCCCGCGGGGGTGCAGGTGGAACCGCTACTGCAGCTACCGCAGCTACCGCCACATCCGTCGTCTCCGCATGCTTTGCCATTGCAGTCTGGTGTACATGAGGGAGGGCAAACCCAACCACCCGCACCGGTACAAACCGCAGGCCCTCCAAGGCAACTCAGACCAAGGGGCGGGGTCACACCGTCGTCTATCAGATCGTTAAAGTTGTTATCCTGGCCGTCGCAGATTTCTGGCTGGGGGCACACGAAGTCAGTTTCGCAGCTGGCATTTTCAGCCAGCACTTTCGCTTCGGTACACGCATTAACAGCTTTATTGATTCCATTCTGGCAGGGTTCGCTAATGGCATTTACCCGCAGAGCTATTCCGCTGGTATTTATGTATTGCAAAGGACCAACGGGTACGGCAACTGCACCTCCCTGGGGATTACTGAGCTCCACACTCGCCGGCGGAGCACCAGCGTCCTGCACATAAAACCCGCCAGCAAGCGCGATAAGCGATGACGCGACAACCAGTAAAGTGGTCATCCCCCTGCCCTTGCCACGCAGATGCAGGGCAGACAATCCGAAACCGACTACCAGAATCGCAAGAAGCGCGAGCCACAAGCTATTACCAGCCGGTATAGCCTGTCCGACAGGCCCATAACTAAGGCTGCCACCCTGCGCCAGGGCCAGTGAAGTGAAAACGAACGGTGTGATGCCACAAATAACTGCTGTCAGGCGCCTTATCATATGAGCAACTTCCATGTGTATGATTATTTTTTTGAATGACTAGCGGGCTGCGGCCAAATCGCCATGATCAGCGTCCTTCCTTCGAAGTTGGCAGGCTGTGTCCAATAACTTGACCGGATTGGCTAAAAGCGGGGTTGCCATCTGCATAGGATCCTTGTGGTGCCTTCTAGGGGGCGCAGTGTTTTTTGAAGGAGCTACCTCATTACTTATACGCTTGATTCGAATCCAGTCAATAGATTCGCAAACTAAATTCCAATGCTGTTTCGGTACTTCTTGATGGCTACTATTTCGGGTCAGAGTAACATTTACTTGAGCTTTGGCCGGCCTGGCTTGCCGGGTGTCAATTTAACCCCACTTCTAGCTTCTATAGCATATTTAAAATTTTCGCCTCCAAGCGCATGCCCCCGATGAGTCGCGCTGCGAATGTCTTCCAGGACCAATTCGCTCAAATCCAGATCAAAGAGCCTTCGATACGCGACCATTCTGTCGCCGGGTGTTCGGCCCAACCCGATGTATGTCGAATGGGGTTTAATGAACTCGCACGGTCGACCATGGGCGTTGCTGCGGTAACTCGACCAGCAATACTCTCCAGGACGTGCAGCCAAGCCGGACCGGACAGGATTCATCTCTATATAGCGGGAGCAGGCGAGCAGATAGCTGTCGCAATCTACAACACAGGATTTATAGCGGCCCTCAAAAAGCGTCCCAGTGCGCCTATGTCGTTTGTTGAAATATCTGACGTATCGCCGGCCCAACGCCTGCATCATTTTTGGCAATCCGCCTTCAATGGAGGGGGTCGCGAGCACATGGATATGATTGCTCATGTATACCCAAGCGTGAATAGCCACTTCATACTTTAGGGCGTAACGGCTTAAGCAGGCTGAAAAGAGACCGCGGTCCTGGTCGTCATGAAACATCGCTTGACGGTTGTTTCCGCGTTGAATCACATGCTGCGTCACACCGGACAGTGTGACGCGTACTTTTCTCGGCATCGGTAACATCCATGTTCACCAACGAATTCAACGAGAAGCTTAGTTACTGTCGACTTTTGCGCAACATGCAAAAACGTTCATCTGACCCCAATTTCCAATAGCAGAAAACCCAGGTTTAATGGGGGTCAGAATGGCGGCGGTCGAGCGCCCATTTGCAGTCCTGAAACAGATAATGGGGTTCAGAAGATTCCTTTGCAGGGGTATCGACGGTGCCAAAGCGGAAATGGGGCTTGGGATATTGAGCTACAACCTGGCCAGGATCGTGAATGAGGTGGGTGTGCCGAGGTTGCTGGCAGCCATGAGGTAACACACCCCCTGAAAATCAGGCCTCGAAAACAGAAAAGCCCAGCTGAAATCAGCTGGGCTTTCTAGTTTGAGGCCCCTGGGAGTGTTTTTACACAGTCTCCGCGGGGTGGCCTTTTTTTGTAATTTGGTAGGACCAGGCGGATTCGAACCGCCGACCTCTACCATGTCAAGGTAGCGCTCTAACCAACTGAGCTATGGTCCTGTGGGGGGAGCGCATTATATGCGGCTACCCGCCCGGGCTCAACTGTGCAGGGGCAGAAAATTCCAACGGCCCAAACCGCTCGGACGGTCCTGCTCAGCGCAGATAGGCGGACGGAAAGTAGCCGCGGCAGTCTGCCAGCACCTCTTGCGCCCTGCTCTCCTCGCGCAGTGCGCGATAGCTGCCGACGAGCAGGTCGCAGGCACCCTTGTGCCAGGGCATGATCTCGCGCACCGCGCCAGCGTAGCGCAGGGTGCTGTCTATATCCCCTGCCCGGTTGCTATTGGCCGCGACGGCCAGGTCACGCCAGGGTCCGGGCGGGGATGCCTGCCAATCGTTTTGCGGGACTTTGGCGGTGCGGGCCAGCAGCCAGGATACCGCATCACTGTAAACCGGCTGCCAGCGGCCGGTGGCGACCATTTCCCGCAGCTTCTGCTGGCCCTGCCCGCGGCCATGGGGCCAAAGAACATAGTCGGCCCCGCTGCCCTCCACCAGCTCCAGCCAGCCCGGGTTCGAGCCCAGCACGGTGACGTAGCGCAGGTAGGTTTCGTCGTCAAACACCGTGTCGGCGCGGCCATCCACATAGACTTTCAGCTTGCCGTCGGTACGCCAGTGGATATAGCCACCCCAGTTCCACAGGGCGAAAACATTGCCGGAGATGTCATTGGCCTCGATGAAATTCAGCATCTCCACCGGGTAGCTGTACTCCGCGGTCAGGTAGTGAAACGCCGGGCCCGACTGCACCGGGTAGGGCAACAGGCGGTAAAGGGCATACACCAGCGCCAGCCCCTGCCAACAGCGGGCTGAATTTTTCCAGCCGGGATTTTTGCAGGCAAAGCCCCAGCAGGGGCGCGAGCATCACCGCCAGGGAAATCCCGAACAGGGGGATAAAACGGCGACTGGTCAGGGCCATCGCCAGGGTGAGGACGGTGAGCGCCACACCCTCCCAGGGCACATCAAGGCGGCGCCGCACCGCGGGCACAAGGTAGACGAGGGCCAGCAGCGGCAACCACATCAGGTAAAGGAACAGCGGCGAGGGGATGCCCCCGGACTTGAAAGGCGAGAGCCATTCGCCAATCTGGCGGAACGGTGAAGCCTCATCAAAGGCGTAGCTCAGGGGGTACAGGAACACCTCGAAACCCGAGGGGTTGAGCATACTGGCCAGCAGGCAGATCGCCCCCACCTGGGCCGCACCGCGCAGGCCGGCGACGGAGGGCTGGCGCCAGGGAAACAGCAGGATGCCCAGTGCCATCAGGCCGAAGAAAACAGCCGCCGTGCAGGTTTACCCAGAAGACAAACAGCAGCGCCAGCAGCCAGGTCCTGGCCTCGCGCTGCAGGCGCAGCAACAGCAACAGGCTGAAGCCCAGCAGGGAATAAAGATGGGGACGCACATCCAGGAAGGGCGCCGCATTGGCAAGGGCAAGGCCGGTGCAGACCAGCGCCGCCAGGGGGCTGCCGCTGGTACGGGTCAGGGCCACCAGCAGGGTGGCGAAGGTAAGGATGATCACCAGCCATTTCCAGTAAACCAGGCTCTGCACGCCCCAGGCGCTGACCCAGCCGTAGTAGATCAGGTCCGCCAGCCACTCGTGATTGAGCCAGTCCACGCCATGGGCGGTAAATGACCAGTCATCCACCATCCACAGGTTGCCGGTCTGAACCAGTTCGCGACCGGCGGCGATATGCCACCACATGTCCGAGCCCGCCATTTCGGTATAGCCATAGGACAGGAACAATACGCCCGCCGCCAAGCAGCACCAGCAGGTTGCCAAGGCCAACGGCCCTGCTCGCTGTCGCTACACCGCCAGCCACTGCACACCCCGCCTGACCAGCCATTTGCGCAGCTCCTCAATGCCAAAGATCAGCCAGGGCGCCAGCGCAATGATGCCCCAGACCCAAAGCGGCAGCGGTCCAGTGGAAAAGAACCGGTGAAACAGCGGGATATACAGGATCGCCAGAATGAACAGGACCTCCACCAGCAGGCCCATCCAGATCCACAGGTTGGGGCGCAGCAGGTAGGGCAAGGCGCTCTGGCGATTGGTGCGACAGGCCAGCACATTGCCGATCTGGCAAAAAATAATGGTGGCGAGAAAGGCTCCCGTCGCCTGCCCGTAAAGGAGCGTATCGGTGGCCAGGGGCTGGGCCCACTGCCAGCCCCCGGCATCCAGCAGCAGGAAGAACACCAGGAAGGACAGGGCCGCCTCCGCGGGGCCGATAATGCCGTAGCTGCGGACGAACGTGCGGTAGCTCACCAGCCGCTCGTCCCGGCGCCGCGGCGGCCGCTGCATCACGTCCTTCTCCGGCGGCTCGTTGCCCAGGCCGATAGCAGGCAGGATATCGGTGATCAGGTCGATAGCCAGAATCTGCACCACGGTAATGGGCAGCGGGATCGGGAACAGCACATAGGCGACAAAGGGCAGTATCTCCGGAATATTGCTGGTCAGTATATAGGTGATGAACTTCTTGATGTTGTCGTAGACCGCCCGCCCCTCCTCCACCGCTTTCACGATAGTGGCGAAATTGTCGTCCAGCAGGATGATATCCGATGCCTCCTTGGCCACGTCAGTACCGCGCTGGCCCATGGCGACGCCGATATCCGCCCGCTTCAGTGCCGGTGCATCGTTGACCCCGTCACCGGTCACCGCCACCACCTCACCCAGTTCCTTGAAAGCCTCGACAATGGTCAGCTTCTGCTCCGGAGCGATACGGGCGAATAGCACCTGGTCGTCGCGCAGGATTTCCAGCAACTCCGGGACGGCTCATCGCGTCCAGTTGCTCACCCTCGATGACCCTCGATTGCTGCACGATGCCCAGCTTGCGGGCGATGTAGTCAACGGTTTCAGCCTTGTCGCCACTCATGACGACAACCCGGATACCGGCGCTGTGGCAGGCCGCCACTGCCGCAGCCACCTCCGGGCGGGGCGGGTCGACCATTGCCACCAGGGCGGCGAAGACCAGTTGCTCCTCCGGGGCTTCCGGGGCGTCCGCCACGCGATAGGCCAGTGCCAGCACCCGCAGTCCCTGGGCGGCGTAGCGATTGGCCTGCTCCTTCAGTCCGTTGCGTTCATCGTCGCCAAGCTCCCGCGCTGCTCCCTGGCTGTGTACCTGGCTGCAGCGATCGATAAGCACATCGGGCGCGCCCTTCACCGTCATGTACAGCGAGCCATCGGAGGTGCGGTGGGTGGCGCTCATGTATTTCAGTTCGGCATCGAAAGGACGACTGGCCACCGCCTCAAAGCGCTGGCGAATCTCCCCGTAGCCCCCCTTGCCATCAACAAACTCCGCCAGCGCCAGTTCGGTGGGGTCGCCGTGAAAGCCGTTGTGCTCGCCATCTGCCATTGCCAGTGGCGATAACATCGTTACACAACGCCATGATTTCCGTCGCGGGACGCGCCGCTGCCAGGCTGTCGTAGCCGGCGGCATCCTCCCGCCCGATTTCGCTGAAGTCCAGGTAAAGGGATTCCACGTGCAGCTTGTTGCAGGTCAACGTGCCGGTCTTGTCGGTGCAGATCACCGTGGTGGAGCCCAGGGTCTCCACCGACAGGATGTGCTTGACCAGCGCATTGCGTCGCCCCATGCGCACCGAAGACTGGGTAAGTGCGAGAGTGACGGTGGGCAGCAAGCCCTCCGGCACATTGGCCACGATAATGCCGATGGCGAAGATCAGGTTGGTCCAGAAGGGGTTGCCGATAAAGAAACCGATGGCAAAGAATGACAGTCCTATGCCCAGCGCCAGCCAGGTAATACTGCGCACGAAGTGGCTCAGCTCCCGCTGCATCGGCGTGAGGTCCTGGGTCACGCCCTGGGATAGCTCCGAGATGGAGCCGATGGTGGTGGAGCGGCCGGTGCGGGTAGTGATGATGCGCGCGCCGCCCTTGAGTACCGTGGCGCCCGAACTGACCATGCTTTGGGGCCCGACCTGGCCCTCCAGCACGGTCTTGATAACCGGCTCCGACTCGCCCGTGAGGATGGACTCATCGAGCACCAGCTGATCGCCCTGCACGAGCACCCCGTCCACCGGAATCTTGTCGCCCTCCTGCACAAACAGGATGTCGCCCGGAACCACCTCCTTCGCATCCAGCGCCTGCTCCGTGCCATCCCGCAGCACCACGACCTCCCGGGGGATGTAGTCCAGAAAGGAGAGCATCAGCTTCTCCACCTTGTAGTTCTGCAGGAACGACACCAGGGCATTGAGCACCACCACCCCCAGCAGGGCGGCGCCGATGAGTTCATAGCCCTCACCGGGACTCAGGTAGTCGGCAAAAAACGCGAGGCCCGCGGCGACGAGCAGCAGCAGGGGAAACAGTGCGAGGAATTCCTGCAGCAGCATCCGCCAGGGCGAGCGGCTGCGATGGAAGCGTATCTGGTTCAGGCCATACTGACCCTGCCTGCGCACCGCCTCGGCCTGGCCAAGGCCCTGCTCACCGCTGTCGAGAGCCTGCAGCAGTTGCTCACGGGATAAACCGGCAGCTTCAACCACAGGGTCGTCCTATCAAAAACCCGCCCATTACAAACTATCCCAATGCTTACCGTTGCGCTGAAAATATACACTTTGCCGCAACGTGTACAGCCAGAAGAAATAGTTCCTTTCGCACATCCCACGGGTAAACGGCAGTCAGGGGCCGGGTGTGCTAACGTGCCCACTTGACCGAAATCAAATCCCTCGCAAATAAAGCCGCCACTGCATGCACATCCGAGCCGGAAGCAAACCACACGCGCTAGACTGCCAGGGTGCGAATCTTCCACCCAAATACCTGCAGGCATTGCCCGAGTCCCGGCAGTTCCGCGAACCCTGACTGACGGGGAAACCGGTTTATGACCACGTCAGTTGATACCCCTGCCATCGACAAGCTGAAAGAAAACGCGGAGCTGCATGACTACCTGATTCGACGGGTTGGAAAGGCGCACCTGCGACAGCGTATCGGTGTTGAAACAGAACATGCCGCGGACCGCTTTGGTCAGGGTCGAACCTTTATTCACATTGAAAACTGGAATGCGGCTGCCGCCCTTATCCGGTTTGTCTTGAAGATAACCAACCTGTCACGACGCGGCGTGGCCAACATGCTGAATTTCCAGGTGCGCCACAACCACGTGGCATTGCCCCGCCTGCCGAAATCTTTTGCCGGCTTGACGATAATGCAATTGAGCGATTTGCACCTGGACTCAGTGGAGCTGTTCCCCGATCGCCTCGCGCAAAAAGTCCGCGACCTGGACTACGACCTGTGCGTGCTTACCGGTGACTACCTTTTTCGCACCCACGGGTCTCATGACGCGGCGATGAAGGGACTGGAGCGCCTCTGCCGGGACATCGACAGGGACATTTATGCCGTCCTTGGCAATCATGACAGTATCCTTATGACAAAGCCGATCGAGTCCCTCGGGATCCAGCTGTTGCTGAATGAAAATGCCAGGATTGAGCGCGAGGGCGAATCGATTTTTCTGGCTGGAATCGATGACCCACACTATTTCTCCGCCGACAACCTGGAGCGGGCCTACGACGGAATCCCTGATGACGCCGTATCCCTGTTGCTTGCCCACTCACCGGAGATCTATCGTCACGCCGCCTACGTCGGATTCGACTTCATGATGTGTGGCCATACCCATGGCGGCCAGATTTGCCTGCCTGGTGGCACGGCGCTCGCCTACAACTCCTCCGCACCCCGGTACACCGGTGCAGGGGCCTGGTCATACGACCTGATGCAGGGCTATACCTCGGTGGGTACCGGCAGCTCCGTGGTTGCGGCGCGTTTTAACTGTCCGCCGGAGATTACCCTGCATCACCTGGGCGTGCCATGACCCGGTGTGACGGGTCCCTAGTAAGGTTTTTTGCGGATATGCAGGGAGTAGAGCGGCCCGGAGACGAGCATCTGGATCAGCGTAAAAATCAGGGTCAGTAGTAGTGCCCACCACCACTGCCCTCCCAGAACGACAACCGCAAAAATCGACGGGAGAAGCGATTCGGGAACCTGATCCCAACCGACGCAGCGGGCCCCGGGTTTGAGGGCTTTCCTGCGCTTGACGAAACTGGAGCACAGGTCACCCGCCATGACCAATAACCCGAAGACCAGGCCGAAGCCCACGCCATAGCCGAACAGCGCGGATAGCGCACAGGAGCTGGCGATGGCTGCAAGGAATCCACGCCAGGTCTTGGATGAACCGAACAGTGGCTGACCATCTGCCAGCCGCTTCCCCAGGTCCAGCGGGACGTCGCCAAAAGATTGAAAAAAACGGGTAGCGAGTACCGGCGCGCCATTGGTTGCCAGCAGCATCACCAGGACTTCCAGGATTATTTCCAGCATCTCCAATCACACAGGTTTGGGCTCATGAATGTAGAATAGACCAGTGCGAAAAAAGTTAACTGACCTGGCGCAACCGTACCCGCATCGGCCCCAGTTCGCGTTGCTCCGGTTTGCCATCAAAGTGGCCTGGGAGCGCGCCGCCGCAGGCATTGCAGCAACCGCGTGAATCAAGCCCCCAGCGCCCCAGCCGGTGCCAGTCGCGCTCGATCAGCAGCTCGCCACAGCTATGACACCAGGTGCTGTTACCGGCCGGGTCATGCACGTTGCCGGTATAGGCATACCTGACGCCGTTGGCCCGCGCGATATCGCGAGCCATGCCCAGGGTTGCCGCGGGAGTTCGCTCGATGTCGCGCATTTTCCAGTCGGGGTGGAATGCGGTGAAATGCATAGGCACATCCGGTCCCAGATGCTCCACCACCCACCGGGTCATCTCGTTGAGTTCACCCTCGGAATCGTTTTCCCCGGGGATGAGCAGGGTGGTCAGCTCCAGCCAGCAGTCGGTCTCATGCTTTATATACTCCAGTGTCTCCAGCACTGCCGCGAGGTGTCCGCCACAGATTTTGTAGTAGAAGCGGTCGGTAAAAGCCTTCAGGTCCACATTTGCCGCATCGATCCCCTGAAAAAACTCCACTCTGGGTTCCGGATCGATATAGCCCGCGGTGACGGCGACGGTCCTGATATCGCGCTCGCGACAGGCGGCGGCGACATCCAGCGCGTACTCGAGGAAAATCACCGGGTCATTGTAGGTAAACGCGACACTGCGGCAGCCCAATTCCTGCGCCGCCCGGGCCAGCTCTTCCGGGCTGGCTTTATCTGCAAGGGTGTCCATCTCCCGGGACTTGGTCATATCCCAGTTCTGGCAAAACTTGCAGGCCAGGTTGCAACCCGCCGTGCCGAAGGACAACACGCCGCTGCCGGGATAGAAATGGTTCAGTGGCTTCTTCTCGATAGGATCGACGCAGAAGCCGCTGGAGCGACCGTAGCTGACGAGCTTTACCTCACCATCGAGACGCTGGCGCACATAGCACAGACCCCGCTGCCCCTCCTGCAAATGACAGTGGCGCGGGCACAGGTCGCACTGGAGCTGGCCATTGGCCAGCTGGTGCCAGTAACGGGTTGAAACTATTGTTTCATTCATAACCTTGTATTTAAGGGCAATATACCCATATTACAAGTATGGATATAGAAATCATCGCCTTGGGGGGCCTGCAAATTTTATGACTGTCCGGAAACCCGCTGTGGCGGACCTGTTCTATGAGGCAGATTCTGATCGCCTTGACCGGCATATCAACGCCCTGCTGGGGGCGGTTGCGGCACCAGCAGGGAGCGCGCCCAAGGGCCTGATCGTGCCGCACGCGGGATACGTCTACTCGGGGCAAACCGCTGCCCGGGCCTACAGTTGCCTGCTGCCGCACAAAGATACGATCGAGCGGGTAATACTGTTGGGACCAGCTCACCGGGTCTACCTGCGGGGCATGGCCGTACCGTCAGTGGACGCATTCGCCACCCCGTTCGGGGACATCCCCCTGGACCGGGCCAGCATTGAGCAGATTGTGGCTATGCCGGGAATGTGCGTGTCCGACGAGGCCCACCTGGCAGAGCACAGCCTGGAGGTCCAGTTGCCGTTCCTGCAACGCGTGCTCGGGAATTTTTCCCTGGTGCCGGTAGTAGTCGGTGACTGCGATCCCGACAAGGTGGCGGCGGTCGTGGATGCCCTGTGGGGCGGGCCGGAAACGCTGCTGGTGGTCAGTACGGACCTGTCCCACTTCCACAGCTACGAGGAGGCCCGCAAGCGGGACTCGCGGACCTGTGAACGCCTGCTGGCCAGGGACAGCACGCTGACCGGCGAGGAGGCCTGCGGTGCCTACGCCCTCAACGGCCTGATGCGCAGCCGGCACAGCCGCCAGCTTGCGCTGGACTTGCTGGAGCTGTGCAACTCAGGCGATACCGCCGGAGACAAATCCAGGGTGGTAGGTTATGGCGCCTTCGTACTGCATTGAGCTGACCGCAGCCGAGCGGCAACGGCTGCTGGTCATCGCCCGCAGCAGCATGCGGGCCGGTTCGCGCGACAGTGATGATGAGGCATCTCTCCATGACGGCCTGACACCGGCCCTGCAGCAGAGGCGGGCCGTATTTGTCACCGTGACCCAAAACGCGAGGCTGCGCGGCTGCATCGGCACTCTCGAGCCGGTTGCACCGTTGGCAAGGGCGGTAGCCGATTCGGCACACAGTGCAGCTTTCCGCGATCCGCGTTTCCCGCCGATGCGACTGGACGAACTGGAAAAAATCACTATCGAAATCTCGGTTTTGACGCCGACCCAGCCGCTGGCGGCTGCGAGCCGGGAGATATTGCTCGACCGGCTGCGACCGGGCGTCGACGGCCTGGTGTTGCAGGACGGGCGGCATCGCTCGACCTTTCTGCCCAAAGTCTGGGAGCAATTACCGGATCCACGGGACTTTCTTGCCCAGCTGCTGGCCAAGGCTGGCCTGCCGGTTGACCACTGGTCTCCCTCGTTGCAACTGCATCGCTATGGGGCACTGACATTTGGCGATCAGAGCTGCATTCAGACCTGAGCCCTGTAATAGCAGGGCCGGCCCGGCTCAATCAACCACCCGAAAGATCCGCAGGTCACCGACAAACAACTGGAAGGTGCCGTAAAGCTGCCGGTGCAGCAACAACTCCGGCATGAAATTCTCCACCGGAATGTACTGCTCCTGCACCAGGTGCGGGTGCCGTCCCGCCAGCGCATCCCGGTAAAAGCGCGCGTATTCCGGCCTGGTTTTGACCAGGCGCGCGGGATCGTCCACCAGCGGGCCGTTCAGCTCATTGGCAAAGGCCGTGTCATACCAGTTTTCACTGAGGATCAGGTAGTTCGCCTGGCGCAGCGCAGCGGCATCGCCGGCGGCGTACTCGGGCCGGAACAGGCGGTTGCCGGCACCGGTCGGAGGGTTGACGTAAAAACTGTAGAACACCCGGGCATCCGGGTGTTCTGCGTACCACTGGCGCAGCTCGAGGCGCGGGTCCCGGTGGTAGTCACCCACCAGGTCCAGTGCCAACAGGGCCGGCCAGGCAAAGAACAGCAGCATAAACCAGCGCCGTTGCGCCCAGGATGTGGCAAACAGGCCGAGGGCGGCCAGCAGTGCCGCCGCCGGGAGCAATGGCAGGTAGTGGCGGTAGTAAGTCACCGGCGCAACAAATGCCATGTACAGGGCAAACGCCAACACCGGCGCCAGGCACAGCCAGGCACGCACAGTGCCGCGCTGCCCGGCCAGGGCGCGCAGGCCGGCGGGCAGAAACAGGCAGGCCGGGAGACCCAGGCCCACCAGCAGGACGAGGGGCAGGTTGAGCAGGTTGCGCAACCACTTGTGCCAGCCTATCGCCGCGTAGCCCGCGCCGAAGCTGCCCGTGAGGCCGCCGGTGGTATAACTGGCGACGAGATCCATGCGGCACAACAGGTAAGCGAGCGGCGGCACGAGCAGCCACAGCAATGCCATGGGGCGATGGATGGCGCGCCAGGGTATCGCCAGATACCAAAGTGCCAGCAGCGGGTAGAGCCGCGCCTGCTGGAAGTCCGCATTGCTGAGCAGGCCGAATAACACCGCGGTAGCCACCACCACCAGGGCGATACGGCGCCCGGTCATGCCATGGCTGAGGTACTGCCAGGCTCGCAGCGGCGTGAGGGCGAGATACGCAAACAGGGCAAACACCCAGTACTTGGCCCAGATGGCCGGCACCAGCAGCAGGGGGCTGGCCAGCAGCAGGCCGCGCTTGCCGCGGCCGACGCAGTACACCATCAGGGCGAGGAACAAATAGATAAAAAACACCGAGGGTGCATCCACGGTCCCGCTCTGGGATTCGCTGATATGGAAGCCCGACAGGGCTACCAGGGCGCCGGCGCTCCACCCTACCCCGGGCCTGGCTCGGCACCAGCAGCAGGCCGATCAGCGCTATCAACGGGGCCGTCAGCGCCCCGGTGGCGGCGGAATAATTGCGGGCCACCTGGATATGCCGGGCGCTGTGGCAGTAGGCTTTTACCGCTCGCGCATCACCCGCAATCCCGAGGGGCGGCGCGGCACCGACCAGGCTGGCCAGCCCTATGGTCTGGCGGCCGATGAAGGTCGAGTAGCCGAAACCTTCCAGGGCAGCCCGGCAGGAACCCCCCTCGTCGAAATTGACCAGAGTAAAGCTGCCCGGGTAATCCCAGTGCCAGCCAAGGGAATGGACACTGTACAGGCGCGGGGCAAGCGCCAGGAAAAAAAGCAGGCACAGGCACAGCAGGCGGCGCCCGCTGAGCAGGGGGGCTGGCCGGTCCCCTTGGGTGATAGCTATGTTGGACATGGCGGCCAGTATTGCCTGCCACGGCGCAGAAATAAATCGGCAAGCGGGTTTTCAGGCTATTGTTGCGGCGCAGCCTCCAGGCCAGGGCCACGACCGCTACAAGCCTGCTTGATAAACCCACAGCATCTAACGGAATCCCCACTAGGTGCCAAATGATCTAGGTAGTCCTGCTAATCACTGTCCGGTACCGCTGTCCAACGACCTACACTGAGTGTGAACAATGCGGTAAAGCTGCCAGCCCCACCCGGGCCGTGGGCCTGCCAGCAAGGAGAACCGAAGATGAAACGCCATTATTTCATTAGCGATGATCTCGATGACCTGGCGGCGATCGAGCGGGACCTGGATGCGGCCGGAATTACACCGCCACAGGTCCACGTGCTGAGCAACGACGACGCCGGACTTACCCTGAAACAGCTGCACCAGGTGGAAGCCGTGCTGCGCAAGGATGTGGTCCACGGTACCGAGCGGGGCGCCGTGGTGGGCATCGCCTGTGCGGCAGCCATCCTGTTGTTGTTCTGGGTATCGGGGCTCGCTGACAGCTACACCTGGGTGCCCCCCATATTCCTGGCCATTGTCGTCCTGGGCTTCTGCACCTGGGAGGGGGGCCTGATTGGCATCCAGGAGCCCCATGTCAGCTTCCGGCGCTTTCAGCAGGAGTTACAGGCCGGTAAACACATCCTGCTGGTGGACGTTGACGAGCACCAGGCCCAGGCGCTGCGCCACGTTGCGGTGGCCCACCCGGGGCTGGAGGCGGCGGGAGTGGGCGACTCGACACCCGGCTGGGTGATCGGGGCGCAACAGAAGTGGTCGCGGTTCATGGAGCTGGCGCCCTGACCGGCGCGCCGCTGCCGGGGGTTTAATCGGCCGTCTTGCCCGACTTCTTCTCCAGTGGGACCTGCTCCGGCCCGCGAGGGTCCAGGTCAAAACTGGCGGGGGCGACTTCCGATGCAGCCGCTGAGAACGGCACCTGCTCCGAGACCGGGATCGCCCGCGCATCCCGCAGCTGCAGCGCTATATAGGCCATGAAAAGCAGGCACAGGGCGGCGAAGGACCAGAACAGTACGGGCGCACCCAGCACGCTCATCAGCTGGCCCAGCACCAGCGGGGCGGATACCGCGCCAACGGCATTCAGCAGCAGCACCGAGGTGCCGATTTCGACAAACTCGGAGCCCTGGGACACATCCGCGGCGGTCGCCAGCGAGATGGCGTAAATCGGCATGACCATCCCGCCAAACAGGAAAACCATCGGCAGGTGCCAGGACTGCCCCGTGCTCGTGGCCACGGCGACAGAGGCAACTGCGCCGCCCAGACACAGCAGCAGCATCACCTTGCGCCGGTCTATGCGGTCAGACAGCAGCCCTATGGGGTACTGCAGCAGCGCACCGCCGAGAATGGCGGCGCTGATAAACCAACTGATATCGACCTGGGAGTCGCTGTAACCGCGGGCAAATACCGCCCCCAGGGACCAGAAACTACCCACCACCAGCCCGGACAGCAGGGCCCCGGCGAATGCCGACCTGGAGCGGCGGTACAGCAAGCCGAAGCGAATTTTGGTGGTCTCCAGCGGCGCCGGAGCCAGGCGCCGGGTCATGCCCACCGGCACAATCGCGAGCACCAGGAAAACCGCCGCCAGGGTGAAGGGCGTCGCGGACTCGACCGGCCCGACATTGATCAGGGCCTGCCCCAGCGCCATCGACAGCAACAGGATAAAGGTATACACCGACAGAATCCGTCCCCGGGATTCCGTTGTGGCCTGGCTGTTGAGCCAGCTTTCAATAACGGTATACAGGCTGGAAATAGCCACCCCGGTCAGGAAGCGCAGCACCAGCAGGAACTGCCAGCCATCGAGCATCTCCGCGAGGAGAATGGCGCTGGTCATTATCGCCGTCAGTACGGCGAAGCTGCGGATGTGCCCGGCCCTGGCGATAGTGGCGGATACCGCGATGCAACCGACGATAAACCCGAGAAAATAGCAGGACGCGCTCAGCCCTATCATGAAATCCGACAGGCCGTTGGCGCTGGCCCGCAGCGGCAGCAGGGTGAGTTGCATGCCGTGACCGATGAGCAGCAGGGCTGTCGACAGGAGCAGTGACGTGACAGTAGCCAGGGCTTTCATGGAAAAATCGCTGCCGGAAAAGAATGAGTGACCAGCATAAGGTTTTTTGCGGAGCTGGCAAGCTGCCCGACCAGCGGCAGCCTGGTGCGACACATCAGCCCTGCGCTTGTGTTGGCCTCGCGCAAAAACTTGTACAATCGGCCCCACCCGGGCAACTGCCCCTGACGGGAGACGATAAGCATGTTTGAAGATGAACACCCCGCGCGCCGCGCGGCATTGCTCTCCAGAGAGTATGTGCACAGCAAGAATCGCGAGGGCTGGCTCGGCCTCTACGCGGAAAACGCCATTATCGAAGACCCCATCGGGGTTTCCATGATCGACCCGGAGGGCAAGGGCCACCGCGGTCCAGCGGCGAGACAGGCATTCTGGGATAATTTTATTGCGCCCGCGAACATCCACATCGACATTCTGGACTCCTATGCCGCCGGCAACGAGGTGGCCAACCACGTAGTGCTGACAGTGACCATAGACCTCGGCGAGGGCAAGGCCATGCAGCAGAAGGTGCACGGCGTGTTCACCTATGAGGTGGACAGCCAGGGCAAGCTGCTGGCCCTGCGCGGTTACTGGGAGACGGCAGACCCGCGCAACCAGATGGCTGAGATAAGCAGTGACGAGGCCGGTAGCGCGGCGGGTTAATAATGAGTATCAGTATTTTGAGGAGTTTGGCATGGTGAAGAAGAGTAACTGGATTCTAATGCTCGGCCTGCTGGCCGCAGGTTGGCTGCACGCGGCGGACAACGCAGACAACGAAGCCGCCCTGCGCCAGGCGATCGAATCACGTACAGCGGAGGACCGGGCGCGGGATGGCGCCCGACACCCGGCCGAAACCCTGGCATTCTTCCAGGTGGCCCCCGGCATGACAGTTGTCGAGGCGCTGCCGGGCAGCGGCTGGTACACCAACATCCTCGCCAATTATCTCGGCCCGCAGGGCACTCTGTACGGTATCAATTATGCCGACCGCATGTGGTCACTGTTCCCCAACGCCACCGATGAGTGGATAGCGGGAAGAAAGAAAGCCACCGGTAATTTCTCCGATATGGTGGCAGGGTTCACCGATAACGGCATCACGACCAAAGGTTTCACCTTCAGCACCGTGCCGGGAGATGTGGCGGCCACTGTCGACAGGGTCCTGCTGATCCGCGCGCTGCACAACCTGACCCGCTTTGAAGAGCAGGCGGGCACCCGCAGCCAGGCACTGGCAGCGGTCAGGAGCATGCTCAAGGATGACGGCCTGGTGGGTGTGGTTCAACACCGGGCGCCGGCCACCCAGGCCGGGGCCGACGGCAGCCGGGGTTACCTGGTGGAGGCCGAGGTGATAGAGATGTTCGAGGATGCCGGTTTTGAGCTGGTGGCCACCAGCGACATCAACGCCAACCCGCTGGACCAGCCCGGTCCACAAGACAGCGTCTGGCGACTGTCCCCCTCCCTCAGGACCGGCAGCGAGGACCCGGAGCTGCGCGCAAAAATGGAGGCTATCGGCGAGTCCGACCGCATGACGCTGCTGTTTCGCAAGGCGCCCTAGAGCGCCATAAACCCAGCCACCTCAGCTCAACCCGAGTAACCTGCAGTCATTCCCTGCGCCTCTGACCAGAGGCGCTGTGCCATCTCGCGATCGAACATGTGGTGGTCGCCGCTGACCGTCACCGGGTTGCAGTCCTCGAAGTAAGCCCCGTTCACCCCCTCAAGCAGGGGGTTGGTTGCGACATAGACCTGGGTGGCGGCGCCCTGGGCCGGTGTTTTGGCGAACAGGGGCCCCAACAGCTCGAAACCAAGCCGCAGAAACGCCGGTGCGGTGCGCGCGATATCGGTCAATACCAGGCCGGGGTGCACCACGTTGGAGGTCAACCCGGTACCCTCCAGCCGTTCGGCCAGGGCAAGGGAAAACAGTGCATTGGCCAGCTTGGATCGGCCGTAGGCCTCACCGGAATCAAATTCCTTTTCTCCTCGCAGGTTGTCGAAATCTATCCCCACCGCAGGGGCCTGGCGGTAGCCTGAGCGACTTCCGACATTCACAATTCGGCCAGAGCCGGCTGCCAGCATCATCGGCAACAGCTGGTTGACCAGGACGAAATGGCCGAGGTAATTGACCAGGAAAATCTTCTCGATCCCGTTGACCAGCTCCAACTCCCCAAAGGTATTGATCCCGGCGTTGCAGATCAGCATATCCAGCCGGACACCCATATCCCGCACGGAGTGGGCGCAGGCCACCACCGAGTCGAAGTCCGACAGCTCCAGCGCGACGGGTGTGGTCTTACCCGCCACGGAGGAGCAGGCCGTGGCCGCTTTTTCAAGGGTCCGCCCGGTGCCGATGACATGGGCCCCGCGCAGCGCCAGCACCCGCATGGTTTCGTAACCCAGGCCGGAGTTACAGCCGGTGACCAGCGCGGTGCTGCCGCTCAGGTCCAGGTCTGCGGTGACCTCTTCAGCGGTGGAATCGGCACCGAAAGGACCGATGGGAAAGCGCCGGTCCAGGGATACCTCTGGCTCGTCGCCGCTACAGCCGTGCAGTAGCGGTGCCGCCGCGCTTGCACCAGCCAGTCCAAGGAATTGCCTGCGTCCGATAGTCATTCGCTATTTCCTGCTTCTGTTGACCCGATGGGGCAGTGTAACCCGGGGACAAGTCCGGTGAGACACCCGCGCAATGAAATAACCTGTAGTTATGTAAAGATATAATAAAATATCATGGAGTAATTTCTTGAACATCCACGCTCGCTCCCTATACTGAGGGTGTGGCGATGGATGACTCACCATCCTCGGAATGGAGAGTCGGCACCAAGCATCGCCACATTGCTTAGGGGAAGCAAACAAACATTTGTCAGAGATGTTTGGGGGCCAGGGGACGTGTTCCGGTAGCGGGCCGGAAAAAATACCTGGGTAGAAAAGAAAAAAAGCTTTACCCCTGAAACGCCGTCGCGGTCCATGACCCGGCGGTTTTTTTTATGGTCGAAAAAAAGCCGGAGCGAGAACCGACCGAAGTCAGTCCCCTCCACACAGGTATTGCGCTATGCTCTTGGGACACTCCAGGAAGCGGCCATGACCACACTAAAAAAACTCCTGCAAGACATCGAGGCGTCACCCGACGGCCCGCAAATCGCAGCAATCTTTGATTTCGACGGCACCATCATCGCGGGCTATTCCGCCACCTCTTTCATCCGGGAGCAGGTAAGGCGCGGCGACCTGTCACCCCGCCAGCTGGCGGAAATCGTGGCGGCGATGACCAGTTTCGGCCTGGGCAACCTCGGTTTTTCCGGCATGATGGCCGTCAATGCGCAGTTCATGCGGGGTATCGAGGAGGATACCTACAGGGACGTTGGCGAAAAGCTCTACACCAAACAGATTGCACGCCTGATCTACCCCGAGTCGCGCGCCCTGGTGGAAGCCCACATGGCGAAGGGGCACACGGTGGCGATCATATCCTCGGCCACTCCGTACCAGGTGGAGCCGGCGGCCGCAGACCTGGGTATCGGGCACGTGCTGTGCAGTCACCTGGAAGTGAGCAAGGGAAAATTTACCGGCAAGGCAGTGACACCGCTGTGCTTCGGCCAGGGCAAGGTGGATGCCGCCGAAGACCTGGCGCAACGTACCGGCGCCGACCTGGACCGCAGCTTTTTTTACTCCGACAGCACCGACGACCTGCTGCTGCTGGAACGCGTCGGCCAGCCGCGCGCACTCAACCCGAACAGCAAACTGGAAAAAATCGCCAACGAGCGCGGCTGGCCGGTGGTCCGCTTCGGCAGCCGTGGCCGCCCCCGCGTCAGCCAGTACGTTCGCTCCGTTGCCGCAACCAGCAGCCTGGTGGCCTCGTTTGTGGCGGGCCTGCCGATACTCGCCCTGACGGGCTCCCGGCGGGAGTCCCAGAACTTTTCATTCTCATTGTTCGCGGACACCGCCAGCGCGCTGATAGGGATGGACCTGAATGTGAGCGGTGAGAAACACCTGTGGTCGCACCGCCCTGCGGTATTTGTCTTCAATCACCAGAGCAAGGCGGACGTGATCATCATCGCGAAACTTCTGCGTCGCGATATCGCCGGAGTCGGTAAACAGGAAATCAAGAAAGAGACGCCGATTCTCGGCAAGGTGCTGGAACTGGGCGGCGTGGTCTTCATCGACCGGGCGAACGCGAAAAGCGCCATCGATTCGATGACGCCACTGGTGGAAGCCATGAAAAACGACGGCAAGTCCGTGGTACTCGCACCCGAGGGCACCCGCACCGTTTCACCCCGGCTGGCACCGTTCAAGAAGGGCGCCTTCCACCTGGCCATGCAGGCGGGGGTTCCGATAGTGCCCATCGTTATCCGCAATGCAGGCGATGTCGCCCCCAAAGGCGATTTCGTGTTCCGCGCCGCCACCGTCGAGGTACAGGTGCTGCCGCCGGTGGATACCAGCGCGTGGCGCGTGGACACCATCGAAGAGCACGTGCGCGAGGTGCGCAATATGTTTGCCCGCACCCTGGGTCAGCCCGAGGAGACGGCGCCGGGCGCCGGGCCCGGTGAGAAAAAACTGGCAGGGGCCAAAGCGAAAGCAAAAGCACAGGTAAAGACCAAGGCGAAAACCAAAGCCAAAGCCAAAGCCAAAGCCAAAGCGAAAGCGAAAGCGAAAGCGAAAGCCAAAAAAGTACCGCCGCGAAAAGCTGCAGCCAAACGGTCGCCGACCAGGAAAAAGACCGCCGGGGCGAAGAGACCGACGGCAGCCGCCAAGAGACCGCCGGGCAAAGCCAGGCCGAAATCGAAACCTAAATCCAGTCGCAATAAAACCGGGGCCTGAGCGGGGTGGATCTCACAAGCAAATACCAGCAGGGCAACCCATGGCCGGCCAGGGAAGGGCAGCGGGTCCTGTTTATACTGGACAGCCGCAACGGCTTCGAGACTGACCTCCTCAAGCAGTGGATACATCATCACTGCGCCAGCGGCAGCCAGGAATTCGATGCCCCCCAGGTAATTCTCGACCTGGGCGACGACCGCAAGTCGATCGACAGCGCCCAGCTGGTTATGGCCCTTGCCCTGCCGGCGGACACCCTGGTGGCGCCGCTGCGCGTCGCCTGGCTGCCGTCCCGGGAAGACATCGATTCGGGCCCGCGCCTGCGCAACCTGCTGTTCGGCGACCCTCGCCACCCCAGTGCCCGCAGGGCGCGCAGGATTTTCAGCGAAGCGCCGGAACGGATGCGCCTGATTGCCGGCGCGCCGGACTCCGTCGCCAACCTGCGCCAGCGCTTTGAACAGCACCACAATATCGAAGAGGGCGACGCCCAGCGGGATTTCGCCGAGTTCGTCGGCCGCCAGGCAGCACTGGTGCTCGACATCGCCGAACGACGGCTGCAGGGCGGTCGCTACAAGGTGCCGCGCCACGTTGCCGCCAGCCTGAAGTCCAGCCCGGCCTTCAACGAGGCGGTGGCGGAACTCGCCCAGAAGAGCGGCAAACCCAAGGCCGAGCTGATGGAGGAAGCCTCGGGCTACATGGCGGAAATGGTGTCTCGCCCCAGCACGTTCTGGCTCGACTTCTACGCCCGCTTCAACAAGTTCTGCCTGGGCCTGGGCTACGAGGAGAAAATCGTCTACGACCAGGCGGCGGTGGAACAAATGCGCCAGGTGGTGAGGGACAATCCCGCCATGCTGTTGTGGACCCACAAGACCTATCTCGACGGCATGGTGGTGCCCAAGGTGCTGTACGACAACGATTTCCCCATGCCGCATATGTTCGGCGGCGCGAATATGAATTTCCCCGGACTGGGCTTCCTGCTGCACCGGGCCGGCGCCATCTTTATCAAGCGCAGCTTCCAGGACAACGAGCTGTACAAAATCACCCTGCGCCACTACATCGGCTACCTGATGGAAAAACGCTTCCCCATGAACTGGGCCTTCGAGGGCACCCGCTCACGCATGGGCAAGCTGATGCCGCCGCGCTACGGACTGCTGAAATACGTGCTGGAGGCCTGCCACGCCACCGACGCGACCAATATCCACATCATTCCCATCTCCATCAGTTACGACCTGATCCGGGATGTCGAGGAGTACGCCACCGAGCAGACCGGCCGCGGCAAAGGGCGCCGAGTCGCTGCGCTGGTTTATCGGCTATATCCGCAGCCTCGCCCGGCCCATGGGCAAGGTCTACATGGACATCGGGGAGCCCGTGGTACTGGCCCAGGCTCCGCCACCCCGACGACAAGCTCGCCCTGTCGAAGATCGCCTTCGAAGTCGCGGTGGAGGCCAACCACGTCACACCGATCACCTTCCCCTCACTGGTGACCATGAGCCTGCTGGGAGCATCACCGGGGGCGCTTACCGAGGCCGAGGTGGTGCGGGACCTGGACGTGTTGCTCGCCTGGGCGGAAGCCCGCCAGCTGCGTATCTCCGCCGACTTCGACCGGGCCTATGCCGACCAGATGGAGGGACTGCTGGGCATCATGATCGACGAGGGCATGGTAACCCGCTACGACGAGGGGCCGGATGTGGTGTACGCGATCGAGCAGGAACAGCACGCGGTTGCCAGTTACTATCGCAATACCATCATCCACTTCTTCGTCAACAAGGCCATCATCGAACTGGCCCTGCTGAAAACCAGTGAAACCGAGGGCGCCGCGGCCCTGGAGGTTTTCTGGAGCGAAGTGGACCGGCTGCGCGACCTGTTCAAGTTCGAGTTCTTCTACGCGCCCACCGAGCAGTTTCACCAGCAGATTCGCGAAGAGCTGGCTCGCTACGCCGGGAACTGGCAGGAGTTGCTGCAACAGGGCGCGTCCGGCTTCCTGCAGCTGCAGAATAATATGCTGCTGCTGGTATCCCATGCGACCCTGCTGACCTTTGCCGAGGCCTACTCCGTGGTGGCTGAACTGCTGGCGAGAATGGAGGCTTCCGAGTCACTCACCGAGGATCAATGTGTCACGAAGGCACTCAAACTCGGGCCACCAGGCCTACCTGCAACGCCGCATCAGCAGCCCCGCGTCGATCGGGAAACTGCTGTTCAAGAACGGCTTCAAACTGGCGGAGCACAGGAAACTGACTGCCGGGGGCGGCAAAGAGGTGGCCAGCGGACGCAAGGCCCTCGCCATGGAGATACGCGATGTGATGCGTCGCCTGGAACTGATCCGGGCACTCAACGTGGCCACTCGCGGCACCACAATGGAGAAACAATAATGACAAATCTCAAAGTCGCCGTTCTCGGGGGCGGATCGTGGGGAACCACCGTGGCCTCGCTGGTCACGCGCAACGCACCGGTCACACTCTGGGCCCGCAACCCGGAGACGGTAGAGGAAATCAACACGCTGCATACCAATGCCACCTACCTGCCGGGGGCTGCAATACCCGAAAAGCTGGTGGCGACCAACGATATCGGCGAGGCGGTAAGCGGCGCCGATGTCGTCGTCATGGGCATTCCCTCACAAAATTTCCGCCAGGTGCTGACGGAAGTCAGGCAGCACATACGCGCCTGGGTGCCGGTGATCAGTCTGACCAAGGGGCTGGAGCTGGACAGCCACATGCGCATGACCGAAATCATCACCGAGGTCATGCCGGGCCACCCGGTGGGGGTGCTTACCGGGCCCAACCTGGCGCGGGAGATCATGGCGGGCCAGGCGGCGGCCAGCGTGATTGCCATGGAGGACGACATCATCGTGCGCGAGCTGCAGTCGGTCTTCAAAAGCGGCCTGTTCCGGGTCTACACCAACAACGACGTCATCGGCTGCGAGCTGGGCGGGGTGCTGAAGAATATCATCGCGATCGCGGTCGGCATGGGCGATGGCCAGGGGGCGGGGGACAACACCCGCTCCGCGCTGATCACCCGGGGCCTGGCGGAGGTGACCCGCCTCGGGGTCGCCATGGGCGGGCGGGCGGAAACCTTCGCCGGCCTGGCAGGCATGGGTGACATGATCGCCACCTGCACCAGCCCCCAGAGCCGCAACCGCCACGTGGGCGTGGAACTCGGCAAGGGGCGCAACATGCAGGAGATCGTCGACGAGATGGTAATGGTGGCCGAGGGCGCCAAGAGCGCGCCGGCGGTGATGGCACTGGCGCAGAAGTACGGCGTGGAAATGCCGATCGCCAGTGACGTCTACCGGGTCCTGTCGGGCGACTCCAACGCGAGCAGGGCCTTCCGGGGCCTGCTGCGAGTCTCCGCCGGCGCCGAGTGCGAGCCCGGCTAGCGTAAAACCGGATATTTACATTCTCAACTCTGGAACAATGTTACCCGCTGGTGCACACTAACTGTAAGCGAAGAAGGCCCGGGGCAGTGGCCGTCGCATAAGAATTGCAACATAAGAACAGGGGACTTTACGGGCATGCGCATCACTCGAGTACTTTCATTAGTGCTGGTGCTTGCGGTCGCTATTCCGGCCGGGGCACTCGCCGACACTTCAAAATTCGCCGACCTGCCGGGTGATCCCGACCTCCGCTCGGCTTCCGCCATCGTGCTGGACAGCGAGGGCAACGTGATCTTCAGCAAGGATGTCGACACTGTGCGCTCTATCGCCTCCATCACCAAGCTGATGACCGCCATGGTAGTGCTGGATGCGGGACTCGACCTGGATGAAAAACTGACCATCGCCAACGCGGACCGCGACCTGATCCGCATGACCGGCTCACGCCTGGAAGTCGGCGCCACCCTGACCCGTCGCGAACTGATCCTGCTGGCCCTCATGTCCTCGGAAAACCGCGCCGCCACTGCCCTGGGCCGAACCTACCCGGGAGGCATGGACGCGTTCGTTGCGCAGATGAACAGGAAAGCAAAGTCGCTGGGCATGAACAACAGCCAGTTCTCCGATCCCGCGGGCCTGCGCACGGAAAACCTGTCCACCGCCGAGACCTGGCCAGGATGATAGCCGCGGCCAGGACCTACCCGCTGATCACCCAGTCCACCACCACGGTGCGGGAGGAGGTCCAGCCCTACACCCGACGCGGCCCCCTGAGCTACGGCAATACCAATCGCCTGCTGAAGAACGCCAACTGGCATATCGAGCTGAGCAAGACCGGCTTTATCCGCGACGCCGGCCGCTGCCTGGTCATGCTGGCCAATATCGAGGGCGAGGAAGTATCTATCGTGCTGCTCAACTCCTTCGGCAAGCTGACGCCCTTCGGCGACTCCAACCGCCTGCGGCAGTGGATGCTCGCCAGCAGCTGAGCACGCTGGTCCTGACCGTCATGGGTGAAGTTCTGGGGTGGCTGCCGCACCGCGCGTAGCGCGAGCGCCCTAGCACCTCAAGGGTGGCGGGAGCTGAAGTGTGGCGTTTTTTTGTCTATTGGCCGAGGCTGAATTCCACTTCGTGGGCTTTCAGCACGCCGCCACAGGCACTGCACTCAACCTGTCCGTGCAAGCCGCGCCCGCAGGGTTCGTGCGTGAGCCGCATGGGTTTGCCGCCGTCATCCACGTTGCACCACTTGTCACCCCACTGCAGCAAAGCCAGGAACCAGGGGTACAGCGCCTCACCTTTCTCTGTAAGGCGGTATTCGTGGCGCAGCGGTCGCTGCAGGTAAACCGACTGCCGGAATACGCCCTCCTCAACCAGAAACTTCAATCGATCAGCCAGTATATTGGTGGCTACCGGCAGTTCCTGGTGGAACTGGTCGAACCGGGTAAGTCCGTGAAATGACAGGGCGATAACGTTAGCCGTCCAGCGGTCCCCAACCAGGTTGACAAGATTCTTGTAGAGACTGCGGCTGCTCGGTGCGTCCAGTACAGACAGGGATGACCGGCGCCGCACTTTCTTCTGGCGCTCATCTTGGGTAGCCCCCGGGCCGGGCTTATAGGTCACCTCGCTCAGGTGAATCTCTCCCTTGCAGGCGCGACAGTGCATCTGCGGCTCGAACAGCTGGCCGCACTTCAGATGCACCAGAGTTACGGCGTCGAGTTCCGGGGTATTGTAGAAGCGGCGCTCCCAGGCTACAGCCATCAGGGCGCAATCGTACAGATCAATCGATTTCCGGGTAAGGTGGTAGCGCATGCGCTTGCCGCCCTCGCCATCTGCCTTTTTATGGAGACAGTCAATCGACTGCAACCATCTCAGTCGTTCAGACAGCACCCCCTTGGAAACACCGGTGGCTGCGAGCATTTCATTGAAAGAATTAATGCCCCAGAACACTTCCTGCAGTATCAACAGGCACCACTTGTCACCTATCTGGTCAAGCGCACGATTTATGGAGCTGGCACGTGTAAGCAAATTACTCATCAGGTATTTCCGGTCAACGCCAGGTAATCAGTCGCGATAATACGGGTACGGGTGACAACACCGCAAACCCAAACAAAAATCCCCGGGCAGGCCGGGGATTGAGTGTCATCAACAGGCCTCACCAGGTCTTGGTAACGGTCACACCATACGTACGCGGCGCCATATAGGACTCCGATGTGATCTGGGTCGGATCAACGATAAGACTGGCAATCTGCTGCTCGTCATCGAGGTTTTTGCCCCAGGCTGAAACCAGCCAGGATTCATCGACGCTGGTCCAGGAGATACTGGCGCCCAGCATACCAATATCGTCCTGCTTGGTTTTTTCAGCATTTGACGGACTGGTGTAGTAATCGTCCTTCCAGTTATAGGATACGTTGAAATCCAGCGCTCCCGCCGAGCCAATGTCGTAACGATAGTCGACATTAATGGCGAATGCTGAATTGGGCGCATAGACCATATCGTTGCCGTCATAGATGGCGCCGCCGGAACTGGTATAGTCGTCATAGGTCGCGTCGCTGTAGTTATAGCTGGTCGACAGTGTCAGGTTGTCCATCAGCAGGACGTTGAAATCCACATCCACGCCCTTGGTTGTCGCCTGCGCACTGCTTAGAACCAGCAATAAACGGTTGTTGAGCTCGAACACCTGGAGATCGCTGTAGTCCATATCGTACAAGGTGACGTTAAACTGGATACGGTTGTCCCACCAGGTGGACTTCATCCCCAACTCGTAATTGTCTACAGTTTCCGGGTCCACCGGTGTGGCCGCAACCGAGGGTGTATTGGATTGTGAGGGGAAGGCCCCGCTCTTGTAACCCTGTGAAAAAGTGGCGTACAACAGCATATCGTCATTGGGCTGGTAACTGACCGAGACTTTGTTGGTGTAGTCCGACCAGTCATCATCCGCTTTCACCGGTGCGGGGAACTCGGGCAGGATTAACGGCACGCCGGTTGGCACACCACCACCCATCAGGTCGATTGCATCCTGGGTAATTTTCTTTTTGTCGTAGCTGTAACGACCACCATAGGTCAACGTCCACTGGTCGGTCACATGCCAGTCCAACTGGGCGTAGAGCGCGGCACTGGTTGTTGTATTTTTCTGGGTGAACAGTACATCACCAATCCCGGCCAGCCCGAACCCGCCTTGCAAGAGGGTATTGTATTGGGTGTAGTACTCCTCTTTACGATCGACGTCCTCCTCCATGTAAAATACACCGGCTACCCAGTCCAGCGCATCCTGGGAACCGGTCAGACGAAATTCCTGCGAATACTGGGAAGCGTTCTCATCCACACCATCGATGACATTTTCCGGGGGGGTAAAAGAGCCCGGAGGAAGCGGCACACCCGGGGGAGACGGTGCCGTCAGATCAAGCAGTGGTATGCCGGTCAGGTCATCAACAAAATTGTAGTCACTCTCGCGATAGGAACTTATCGATAGAAAGTCAGACCAACCCAAATCCCATTCAAAACGCGCCATCACACCGCTTATTTCGCGCTCCTGGTCGACATTAAACTGGGTGGAGCAATTGCGGTCATCGTTCATATACCTGTCTGACATCCCCAGCGCCCAGAATGTGCCAAGACCCTGCACCGCATCATCAAGGTTTTGCAGGTGTCGGCAGGTGCCATTACTTTTATCCTTTGAATAATCCCCACCCACCAGCAGGCTCATGGTATCGGACAGATCAAATAACAGTTGTCCGCGCACGGCGCGCTTGTCCGCATCATCAAGCTCGTCGCCATTCCCCGAGGCACCGATGGACTTGCCGATATAGCGGGCGTTGGAAAGATCCCCCAGCGTTTTGATCTGGTCTTCGGTAATAACGTTCTTGCCATAGCCGTCGCGCTGCGAGTACTGCGCCACCAGCTTGCCGGAAATGGAGTCGGTGATGCCGCCATTCACCAGGCCCTGGAAATTGGTCATACTGTAGTTGCCGGCCGAGGCACTCAGCCTGACCTCATTTTCCTGGGAGGGCCTGCTGGTAACAATATTGATCGCGCCTCCACTGGTGTTTTTCCCGTACAGTGTGCCCTGCGGACCCCGCAGAATCTCGATACGTTCCAGGTCAAATAAATCGAACCCGACGCCACCGGTCCGGCCTATATACACCTCGTCAAGGAAAACCCCAACCGCCTGGTCACTGGCTGCGGAATCCGAGCTGTTGCCGATACCGCGAATGTAAATGCGCGGCTCGCCAACGTTAAACTCGTTAAAGGCTACCCCGGGTACTTTCATTGCCACGTCGTTGAGGCCGGTCACCTTGCCTACCCCGATGTCGTTGCCGCCGATAGCGGCCACTGACAGCGGTACGTCCTGGATACTCTCGGAGCGTTTTTCAGCGGTCACCAGCACCTCTTCCAATTGCTGCGCCAGCGCCACGCCTGAACAAAAGACGGGTGCCACCAGCATTGCCTGGACTATCTTTTTCTTGCGGGATCTGCTCATGACTATTTCTCTCTCTATTATGGTTGTAACTGCTTGATTACTGCTTATTCTGTGGCGGGCGCGTTGTTGATACATTGATAGCTGTCGAAATTATCCGGATTCTCGCCGGCTTGCAGACGGGCGACCGAGGGATAGCTGCAGATTGGTCGGGAGCGTTGTTCTACCCCGCTTGCGTCCAACTGTCGCGCCACCATGAAATCCGGCGCCCGGTCCTGCTCCACCCATTGCTCGAGTTCATACAAGGGGTCAAAATGATCCGGCGCGGGCGCCGGTTTTTCCCAGCAGTGTCCCCAGCCGGGAACCATAAACAGGCGGGCGTTCTTCTCAAGTTGCTCCAGCCCGCCAGCCAGTTCTGCCGCCTGCTGGTAATAATGAGTAATCGGCTCTGGAATGATCAGCGGGTCGGACCAGCCCTGGTAGATCAGCAGTTTGGTGTCTTCTTTGGCCAGACCAGACAGGTCGAGGTTGGTGGCATCGGTCAACCCGGGAATTGATGAGCGGCTGAGCCACTCCAGCATCTGGTCGGTGCTCATACCAGCTGGTACATCTTCTTCCGATAAGTCCTGAGCCAGCATTTGCCGGTAGCCCGCCGAGGCCATTACACCCCAGGCCGGCTGACCATCCGCGCCAAATAACCAATTGTCGCTGTAATACTCCGAGCCGGGAGCAGCCACCGGATAGACCGTGTCTCCCTTCCCGTTTTTGACGCCACCGTAGAGCCGCCCGAGCAATCGCGCCTCCTCAACGGTCAGGCAGTCGCCTTGCGCACTGGCTTTTGCCGGGCAAATTCCAGCGCTGAAATCGATCTGGCAGACCCTGGGATCGTCAATGATGCCATCGGCGAGACCATCGACTGCATCACATTGCGCCATGACCAGTTCTTTGATGACCGGTACTTTTACCTGCGGAAAGCGGGATTGCAGCCCGTTCTGGTTGGTGCTGATCAACCAGTTGCCCCACAGGCCGGCGATGCCGCTCAGCTCGAAAATACTGCCACCTGCGGCGATACCATCGAACAGGCCCGGATAGCGCTGGGCCGCCATAAGCCCCATGCGTCCGCCATTGGAACAGCCGGAAAAGTACTTGTAACGTGGCGGCTGCTTATACATTGCAGTCGCCAGCTGGGTGCCCACTCCTGTCACCACCGGCAAGGATTTATATGCCCACAGCTCCAGCGCTTCGCGATCCTGCGCCCAATGGGTCTCCCAACTCCTGGCCTGGTGGCCACTGTCATGACTGATTGCCGCATAGCCGCGCTTGAGGGCGTCGTTGATGGCGTTCGAGTGGCCGGGCTTGTCGGGTATCAGCTCTCCGCAGAACCCACCACAGCCAGCCATCATGAAACGACCACTCCACTTTTCCGGCAGGCGCATCTCGAATTTCACCCGCTTATCGATAGTGCCATTGACGCGGCAGTACCGCGGCAGGTCTTCGGCGTCTACCCACTCGGGAGGGTCATTGAAAACGACGCCGGCTGGCGCAGCGAGGGTCAGGCAGGCGTCCCCCGAGGCCATCGTTGCGGTGGCAAGGAACGCAGCCACGCAAAACACCACGGACCTTGAAAGGAAAGTCATCATGCGGTCACTGAGCTGCAGCTCACCACCTCGCGGTATCGAGCCGTCTGTCATGGCTGAAGTTCGAGGCAGTGTGCCGCCAGGCTGAAAGCACGGCGCAAGACAGCAAGTCGCATCCTGGTAAATCTCCTCTTGGTTATTCTGCTTATTATGGATCGGAGAATATTACTTTAGGTATCGTTATGCAAGTATCATCGGCAACCGCGCCCGGATTCCGCAATCAGCACCGGCAGCTCCAATCGACTGAGCGGCCCGCACTACAGCCCGTTCATCACCTCCAGGGTGCGCTGACCTGCGGGATCACCGGCAGTCGCCGGCACCAGGCAGACCTCATCCGCTCCCGCTTCGCGATAGGCCGCAAGGCGTTCCAGGATGGCGGCCCTGCTGCCCACGAGCCCGATAGCGGCAACCAACTCGTCCGGCATCGCCGCCAGCAGCTCCTTCGGGTGCGGGCGCGTGCGGGCAAACTCGACCAGTTGGGCGAAGCCTGCTTCGATGAACATCTCGGCATAGCCGGGTGCGGCGAGATATCCGACGATCGCACGCAGCAACTGCTGTACTGCCTCGGGCCCCGGGTCGACTGCGCAGCTCAGCCAGACAGCGACTTTCGGTGCTGGCCTGCCCGCCTCCGCGGCGCTTGCGATCAATTGCTCACGCAATCGACCCAGGCTGCCCGGGGTCACCATATTCAACAACATGCGATCCGCCCGGCGCGCTGCCACCCGCACCGCGGCGGGCCCAAAGGCCGCCACCGTGAGCGGACCGGGGACCGCATCCAGGCGCAGGCGATACCCCCTGCAACTGGCCAGCTCACCGCTGAAATCCACTTTCTCTCCGGCCAGGAGTGCGCGCACGATCTGTGCCGTTTCGTCCAGGTGTTTGGCGGTGCGCTGCCGGGAACGGCCATGCCACTCCTCCACCACCACGTTGCTGGAGGCGCCCAGTGCAAGCCCCACAGGCCGCCCCGTAAGGGCAGCCACGGACGCAGTACCCATCGCCATGGTCACGGGGGTGCGTACGGACACTGCAAGCGGACCGATATTAAAGGCTATATTCCCGGTCGCCAGACCTGCGGCAGTGGCGAATGCAAAGGCGTCAAACGTTGCCATCTCGCCAATCCACAACTCGGTGAAACCCAGCCGGTCAGCGCACTTCGCTACCTCCAGGTTTTCGGCGGCGGGACGATCCTGCCACAGTGGGGTTACGACACTCAGCAGCATCGCCATTTCCTCTTCGCGTGATGCCTCATTATAATCTCAACGGTCTTTTTACAAAAGCAACTTTTGCCGTACCCGCAAGAAAGCCCTGCCCGCTCGCCCCTGGCCGAGGTACTTGTAAGCTCGCCACTCTCGGCCTACCATTAACGGTCTTTTTATAAAAGCAAATCAGAGGGCGGCCCCTGCGCTGCCCCGGAAGAGACCGGTGAGCAAATGATCACATCCAGCCAGCAGCGGATCGAGGCACTGACCAGTGCAGGCAGTTGGGGAACAGACACCCTGCACAGCCTGCTGGGGCGACACGCGCGCGAGCGACCATCAGCGCTGGCGCTGAAAGACCAACCCAATCGCGAGGAGCTCACCGGCGACGCGCCCCTGAGCCTGCGCTGGGCGGAACTGGACCGGGCCAGCGAGAACCTGGCAGTCGCGTTGCAGGATCTCGGGGTACGGGCCGACGACCGACTGATCGTCCAGCTGCCCAATGTGATTGAGCTGGCGGTGCTCTACTACGCGGCGAGCAAGCTGGGCGCCATCGTATCCCCTGTGCCCGTACAGTACAGCAGCCACGAGCTCCGCAAGATAGCCGCCACCCTTAACGCCACAGCGATGATTACGATCGAGCGCCTGCGGGACGTAACGCTCGCCGAGCAGGCACGCGAAGCCCTGCCCGACCTGCGGGTGCTGGTTTTCGGTTCTGACCTGCGCCTTGATACCCGGCCCGGCAATCGGAGCTGCAGCCGGGGCCCGGAGGATGCGAACGCCATTTTGACCATCTGCTGGACCTCGGGTACCACCGGCACCCCGAAGGGTGTGCCGCGCTCACACAATATGTGGGTGGCTACCGGCCGCCAGACCGTGGAGGCAGGCAGCTACACACCCGAGGATGTGCTGCTCAATCCCTTTCCCCTGGTCAATATGGCGGCCCTCGGCGGCTTCCTGTTTCCCTCCGCCCTCCTGGGCAGCGCCATCGTATTGCACCACCCCCTGGACCCGCCCCTGTTCCTGCGCCAGATGCAGGATGAGAGCGTTACCTTCACCATCGCCCCGCCGGCCCTGCTGAACCAGCTGGCAAAGTCGCCGGAGTTGTGGCGCCAGTTCAATTTTTCCGCCCTGCGCAGTGTCGGTTCGGGTTCGGCCCCGTTGGCACCCTGGATGATCGACACCTTCGGCCGGGAATACGGCGTCGAAATAGTCAATTTTTATGGCTCCAATGAGGGTATCAGCCTGTTCGCTACCCCGGCCACCGCACCGGAACCGGAGGTGCGCGCCGCCATGTTCCGCAAACCGCCCGCCGGCGCCAGTATTGCCACCCGGGTGGCGGACCAGGACAGCGGTGAAGACACAGGCACCGCCGGTACTCGCGGAGAACTGCTGATCAGCGGCGCCACAGTGTTCGACGGTTACCTCGATCACGAGAACTCCGACGTGTTCACCCAGGACGGTTATTTTTGCACTGGCGACCTGGTGGAAATCTGCGGAGAGCAGGGAAATCACTACAGGATCGTCGGCCGCTGCAAGGACATCATCAACCGCGGCGGTATGAAAATCTCCCCGGCGGAGCTGGATGTGGTGCTGGAGCAGCACCCCGGGGTGACGGAGGCGGCGGTTTGCGCCTACCCGGATGAGCGCCTCGGTGAAAAAATCTGTGCCTGCCTCGTTCCCGCGCAAGGCACCCCGGCACCCTCCCTGGAAACCCTGCAGGCCTGGCTCCTGGACAACGGCTTCGCCAGGTTCAAATTACCGGAGCGGATCGAGGTCTTTGAGCAATTGCCCCGCAATGCCCTGAACAAGGTGCAGCGTTTTGTGCTGCAGGACACTGTCGCCGCCAGAACAGAGGAAGCAAAAAAATGAAACCATCTACCGACGTCTATATTCTGGGCGGTAGCCAGACCGACTTCGCCCGCAACTGGGCCCGCGAGGGTCACGATCTGTTCGACATGTTTGCCGAGACACTGCGTGAAGCGGTGACCAATGCCGACATCGACCCGGGCCGGATACAGGTGGGTCACGTGGGGAATTTTGTCGGCGACCTGTTTGCCGGACAGGGCCTGATCGGCGGCTTTTTCGGCCATGTATTCCCGGAATTGGCGACCATACCGACCTCGCGGCACGAGGCGGCCTGCGCCTCCGGCTCCATCGCCATCCTGTCCGCCATGCGCGACATCGAGGCCGGGCACTACGACATCGCCTGTGTGCTGGGTCTGGAGCTGATGCGCAACGTCGATGGCAAGACTGGCGCGGAGTATCTGGGTGCCGCCGCCTGGCAGGGTAAGGAAGCCACCGACTGCGATTTCCCCTGGCCATTCCTGTTCGACCGCATTACCCGGGAGTACGACAGCCGCTACGGTATCGACAGCGCGCATCTCAACACCATCGCCCGCGTTAACTTCGGCAACGCCAGGGACAACCCGCGCGCCCAAACCCGAAGCTGGCAGTTTCAGGAGGGCGCCTTCAGCTGCGATGACGAACTCAACCCGGTGATCGAAGGCTGTGTGCGCAAACAGGACTGCGGCCAGATCACCGATGGCGCGGCCTGCGTCATCCTTGCCAGCGAGAGCGCGGCGCGGGAGTACGCTGCAGCACAGGGTATCCGGCTGAAGGATATTCCCCGCATCAAGGGCTGGGGCCACCGCTCGGCACCCCTGCTGCTGGAGCGAAAACTCGAATTGAGCGCCGCCCAAGCGCTGATTTTCCCCCACGCCAATGCCACCATGGTGGATGCCATGCAGCGCGCCGGGTTCAGCCGGGTTGCCGACCTGGACGGGCTGGAAACCCACGACTGTTTTTCCGTGACCGAATACATGGCGATCGACCACAGCGGCCTCACCGCACCGGGCGAGAGCTGGAAAGCGATCGAGGAGGGACGCATTACCCGTGATGGCGACTTCCCCATCAATCCCAGCGGTGGCTTGATCGGCCTGGGGCACCCGGTGGGCGCCACCGGCGTACGGATGGTGCTGGACTGCGCTCGCCAGGTAACGGGTCGCGCCGGCGGCTACCAGTTGTCGAATGCCGAGAACATGCTCACCTTCAACGTCGGCGGCAGCACCACCACCTGTGCGAGCTTTGTGGTCGGGGTCGGCTGATGCAGACAGCTTACATCTATGACGCTATTCGCACGCCACGGGGTCGGGCCAGGGCAGACGGTGGCCTGCACGACCTGCGCCCCCACGATCTGCTGAAATGCCTTTATCGTGCACTTGAACAACGTACGGGGCTGGACCCGGCGCTGGTCGGCGAAGTCATACTGGGCTGCGTTACCCAACACGCGGAACAGGCGGGCAATATTGCCAAGACTTCGACCCTGTACTCGGGCTGGCCTACCAGTGTCGGGGGGCTTACGGTCAACCGCTTCTGTTCCTCCGGTATCGACGCCATCGGTATCGCCGCCCTCAAAATCGCAGCCGGGCAGGAGCAGGCAGTGGTCGCCGGTGGCGTTGAAATGATGTCGCGGGTACCGATGCTCTCGGACGAGGCCGCTGCTTTTGTCGACCCGGCATTTGCCGCCCAGTGCCAGATGCTGATGATGGGTAGCGGCGCCGACCTGATCGCAACCCTGTGCGGCGTCTCCCGCGCGGAGGCAGATACGATCGCGTTGCTATCCCAACAGCGCGCCGATCACGCCCGCCGCGAGGGTTATTTCACCTCCATTGTTCCAGTACCAAACCAGGTCAGGGGAATCACGGTGGCGCAGGATGAGTGCATCAGGGCAGATACCAGCCTCGAATCGCTGGCCAGCTTACCAGCGGCGTTCGCCACCATCGGCAGCATGGGCGTGGATGCGATGCAACTGAAGGTACATAGCGGGCTGCAGTCTATCAATCACATCCACACCGCGGGCAACTCGCCGGCGATGGCCGATGGTGCCGCGTTGTTGCTGCTGGGTGATGAGAAGCTCGGCAGTACTCTGGGTATCAAGCCCCGCGCGCGCATCCTGGACGCGGCAACGGCCAGCGGCGACCCGCTCCAGGTCCTGTCCGGTTGCGTGGCGGCCACCGGCAAGCTGATGCAGAAGCAGGAATTGACAGCTGCAGACCTGGACCTGTTCGAGTTACACGAGGCTTTCGCAGCTACCGTGGTGAAATGCCGGCAAGACCTGAAAATTCCCGACGACAAACTGAATGTAAACGGCGGCGTGATCGCCCTGGGGCACCCGATGGGCGCAACGGGCGCCATAATGGCCGGCACGCTGCTCGATGAACTGGAGCGGCGTGGACAACACCGGGGCATCGTCGCCGCCAGCGGCGCTGCCGGTGCCGGCAGCGCCCTGCTGATTGAGCGCCTGTAGCAGCGGCCGCTTGACCGCTGTTCACGGGCCTGAAACACTGACGTCATTACCACCGCAGGTACCACGTCATGATCAAGCGCCGTCATATTCTGCAAATAAGTGCCGGCCTGCTGGCCGGCCACTCCCTGGGTTTGCACGCGCAGGGCAATTCCGCGCTCCCGGCAGACCGCTCCCCCATCCAGCGCCCCATACCCAGCTCGGGGGAACTGCTGCCCGTAATGGGGATGGGCACCTCCCGCACCTTCGACACCGCCGCAGACGCCGAATCGCTGGCCAACCTCACCCAGGTTATGCAGGCCTTTTTCAGTGCGGGCGGCACGGTCATCGACTCTTCCCCCATGTACGGCAACGCGGAATCCCGGGTGGGAGACGTACTGCGGGCCATGCCCGGGCAGCCCAAACTGTTTTCCGCCACCAAGGTGTGGACCACCGGGCGCCAGCAGGGTATCGCCCAGATGGAGGAGTCCGCTCGCCGGATGAACGTGGAGCGCTTCGATCTGATCGCCGTGCACAACCTGCAGGACTGGAAAACTCACCTGGACACACTCAAGACATGGAAAGCCGAGGGCAAGGTGCGCTATATCGGCATCACCACTTCCCACGGGCGCGATCACGAGGAGTTCCTGAAGGTCATGCGCAGCGAGCCGATCGACTTCGCCCAGTTCAGCTATAACATCGAGGATCGCACAGCGGAGCGCGAGTTGCTGCCGGTGGCGGCGGAGCGCGGTGTCGCCACCATGATAAACCGGCCCTACCAGCGCGGCGCCCTGTTCAGCAAATCACGGGGCAAGGAACTCCCGGCCCTGGCCGCGGAACTCGATTGCAGCAGCTGGGGGCAGTTTTACCTCAAATTTATCCTCGGTCACCCCGCCGTGACCTGCATCATCCCCGCCACCGCCAGCCTGGATCACATGGTTGATAACATGCGCGCCAATTTCGGCCCCGTGCCCAGTGAACAGCAGCGCGCCGAGATGCTGCGCCTGTTCGAACAGTTGTAGAGCGCATGTCACATACACTGCAACGCATCCTGTCGCGGGCCTGCGATATAGAGGCCAACGAGGTGCGGGCGACGCTCGCCTCGTTCTCCCTTGTGCTGATACTGATGGGCTCGTACTACATTTTGCGCCCCGTGAGGGACGCCATGGCGAGCAACTGGACCGATGCCGAGGTCAGCTGGCTGTGGACCCTCACTTTTATCCTCAGTGCCGTTGCAGTGTCAGTCTACGGTGCAGCGGTGGCCCGCATCAGTATCCGCCGGCTGGTACCTGCGGTATACGGCCTGTTCGCCGCCAGTTTCGCCCTGTTCTATATCGGTACACAGACCCTGGCCCACCCGGTGCTGCTGGATAAATGTTTTTACGTCTGGGTAAGCCTGTTCAGCCTGTTCCATATCTCCGTGTTCTGGAGTTTTATGGCGGACACCTTTTCCCGACCCCAGGCCACCCGGCTGTTCGGTTTTATCGGCGCCGGCGCCAGCATCGGCGGCATCGGCGGGCCGGCCCTGGCCGCGCTGCTGGTGGGGGACATCGGCACGGACCCGCTGCTGCTGGTGGCTGCCGGGCTGATCACCCTGGCCCCGCCCCTGATCATCTGGCTGCAGAAACTCAAGGACAGCGACCTGCACAACGAGACACTAAGCGCGGATCCCAGCGCGTTCGATAACATCGGCGGCGGGGCACTTGCCGGCTTCAGTGAATTCCTCAACAGCCGCTACCTGCTGTTTATTGGCCTGTTCATCTTTTTCTACACCTTTATCGGCTCCTTCGTCTATTTCGAGCTGAAAAATCTGCTGGTTGATTACGACGAGGAGGCGCGCGCACAAATCTGGGCCAGCATGGACCTGGTGGTCAATATATTCACGGTGATGGTGGGCGCCTTCGCCACCGGCCGCATTGCAAAACACCTGGGCCTGCCCTTTACCCTGGCCAGCATACCGGTGCTTATGGTGGGGGGCATGCTGCTACTGGCGGCGACCCCGGTGGTCGCGGTGGCAGTCGGTGTGCAAATAGTCCGCCGCATCGGCAATTACGCCATTTCCCGCCCGGCCCGTGAGATCCTTTTCACCGCCGTCGACCGGGAGACCCGGTACAAGGCCAAACCGGTGATCGATATCGTCATTTACCGGGGCGGGGACATGCTCAACGCCTGGGCTTTCACCGCCCTCACCCAGGGCCTGGGCCTGGGACTGGCCGCCGTGGCGGTGGTTGGCGCGGTGGTGGCGGCGCTGTGGGCGCTTACCGGCGTATACCTCGGCCGCCAGTTCAACTCGATGCACGGCGATGAAAGCCCGGCAATTACCCTGCCGGAAGTTAAATAGTTGAGCCGCCGGGCACTCCTTGCTCACTGGGGCCTGGCTGACAATACCCCCGGGCCGGCAGAGGACTATACTGGCTCTCCGACAAAACTCGGAGGTATCCCACCATGGCAACAGCTGCTGATTATGGGCTAGGGCCCAACACATTCCCACGGGGCTGGTTTATCGTGGCCGAGAGCAGCGAACTGGACCAGGGCCCCATGGCCGTCCGGTTCTTCGGCCAGGACCTTGCTCTGTACCGGGGTGAGAGCGGCAAACCCGTCATGCTGGACGCCTACTGCGCCCACATGGGTACGCACCTGACCGCCAGCACCAGCGCGATGATCGTCAAGAACGGCCAGCAGATCGAGGGAGACTCCATTCGCTGCCCCTACCACGGCTGGCGTTACAACGCCGCGGGGGATGTCGACGACATACCTTACTCGGACGCACCCTGCCCCAAATCCGCTTCCATCCGTTCCTACCCGGTGGTCGACAATATGGGTTGCGTGATGGCCTGGTTCGACCCGGAGGGGCGTGCACCCGACTACGACCCGCCCTTCCTCCCCGAGTGGGACGACCCCCAGTGGGTGAACTGGAAACTGGACCACCTGGGCGAGCTGGATATCCACCCCCAGGAAATCCTCGACAATATGGCTGACGTGCGCCACCTGGGGCCAACCCACGGCGCCCCCAGCGAGTATTTTGAGAACGAGTACAAGGACCACGTCTGCATCCAGCGCCAGGGTGGCCCGATGCAGCTCTACAACACCTACCTGTATACCTCCACCTGGTACACCGGGCCCGGTATCCTGCTGTCCAAGCAGGTGTTTGCCGGCAACGAGATCTACGAGTTGATCGCCAACACGCCGGTGGATGATGGCGTCGTGAAATGCTGGCACGGCTGCCTGTTTCGCGGCAGCGCCAGCGAGGCCACCGACGCGGACCGGGCGGCGGCAAAAGAAGCCCAGGCGGGGGCACTGGTGGCATTCGGCGCCGACTTCAATGTCTGGAAATACAAGCGGCCCGCGCTCAAGATCATGCAGCTGAAAACCGATGGCCCGTTCCGTCTCGGCCGCAAATGGTACTCCCAGTTCTACCAGACTCCCGAGGCCGCCCGGGCGATACAGGCTGAGGTCAATGGCATTCACCACACCCTGGAAATGGCTACGCCGGCTGACGCCAATCACAATATCGACGCGGGGCTGCCGTTCTAGTACGGCCGCCGCGTTTGTAGGATAATCCGGCTGGCCGCAAAACAGGGCCAGGCCCCGGATTATCCCATGCTATCGCGCCAACCCATCGATACCTCGCCCCACCTTCGCGGCCTGGCATTACTGCTGCTGATATGCTGCTTTCCCGCCGCCCGCGCCGGGACGGCAGCCATCGCCATGCCCGACAATTACAGCGCCGCGGTGGTGCAGGAGGTCATCGATTCCGGCGGCAACGCGGTCGATGCCGCTGTAGCGGCCGCCTTCGTGCTGGCTGTCACCTACCCCGAGGCGGGCAATATCGGCGGCGGCGGATTCATGCTCAGCTATATGGGGGGCGAGGCCGCTTTTCTCGACTTCCGCGAGCGCGCCCCACAGGCTGCCTCACGTGACATGTACCTGGACGAGGCCGGCAATTTCATCCAGGACAAGGCGCTCACCGGCGGCCTTGCCTCGGGTGTACCGGGCACCGTACGCGGCCTGCAGGAAGCCCACAAACGCTACGGTTCCCTGCCCTGGCCACAGCTGTTGCAACCCGCCATAGCCCTGGCCGGAGAGGGGTTCCTGGTGGACAGCAGCCTGGCGACCATGGCCCGGGATAAAATTGCGGAGACCGCCGGCCAGACCAATTTTGCCGAACACTTTGCGGGCCTGGCTGACAGCCGCACCTTTGCCCAGCCCGAGCTGGCGCGCACACTGCAGCGGATTGCGGCGGACCCGGAGGATTTTTATCGCGGCGACATCGCCCGCCAGATCGTGGCCCAGATGCAGGCCAGCGGCGGCATCATCACCGCCCGGGACCTGGCAGACTACCGCGCGATATGGCGCACGCCGCTGCAGTACTACTGGCGGGGCTACCAGGTGCTGACGGCACCTCCTCCCAGTTCGGGCGGTGTCGCCCTGCTCCAGCTGCTGGGCATAACCGACTTTGCCGGTGCGCTGTTCCGGGATGTGCCCCACAACTCTCCCAGGTATATTCACCTGGTGGCCGAGATCGAAAAACGGGTCTTCGCCGACCGGGCGGAATACCTGGGTGACACGGACTACGTTGACGTTCCTGTCGGGCAACTACTGGATCCCCGCTACCTGCTGGGGCGTTCGCAGTCGCTCAACCCGGCGGCCATCTCGGCCGCCGCAGACACGCCCCCCGGGCTGGAGTCGCACCAGACGACTCATTTTTCGATCCTCGACCCGGCGGGAAACGCGGTAGCACTGACCTATACGCTCAATTGGGAATTCGGCTCCGGCGTGGTGGTGAGCGGCGCCGGCTTCCTGCTGAATAATGAGATGGATGACTTCAGCGCCAAGGCCGGCGCGCCCAACAAGTTCGGGGTTGTCGGCAGCGACAGGAATGCCATCGAGCCCGGCAAACGCATGCTGTCATCCATGACGCCTACTATCTTTCTCGAGAACGGCGATACCGCGCTGGTCATAGGCACACCCGGGGGCAGCACCATATTCACGTCCATTTTCCAGGTGATTCTCAACCTGTATGAATACCGGATGCCGCTGCAGCAGGCGGTTGATGCCACCCGGTTTCACCACCAACTCCCGGACGCCACCCTGATCCGCCACGATCGGCGCACGGTTCCGCAGGCAACCACAGCGGGGCTGCAGGCAATGGGTTATACGGTCGAGGCCAACAGCTGGGGTGACCTGGGAGACATACAGGCGATACAGCGCACCGGTGCCGGGGTACAGGCCGCAGCGGACCAGCGCGGCCGGGGCGTGGCGCGGGTGTTCGAGCCCGCGCCCGCACCTTAAGGGCAGCTCGCGACCGCTCGCTCAGGCTGCCGCAGACAGGGACTGGGCAGGCAAAGGAAATCTTCAGTAAGATATGCGGTCCAATCGCCTGAACCTCATTACACTTTCACCGGGTTGAATATGAAAAGAGCTTTTATCCTCGCGCTGGCCCTGAGCCTCCTGACCGCCTGCGCCACCAGCCCCACCGGGCGCCGCCAGCTGATGCTGATTTCCCCGGATGCGGCGATCGTCCAGTCAAAGCAGGCTTACCTCACCACGGTCAGTGACCTGGACAAGGAAAACAAGCTGCTCGATGACCCCAAGGTGGCGGACCGCGTGGCCACCATTACCGGCCGGCTGGTCACCGAGGCCATTGCCATGTACCCCAATACCGCCAACTGGGAGTGGAGCGTGGCGATTATCGATGACCCGGAAACCGTCAACGCCTGGTGTATGGCCGGGGGACGGATGGCGGTGTACACGGGCCTGTTCGATAAACTCAAGCTCACCGATGCGGAGTTTGCCCAGATCATGGGACATGAAATTTCCCACGCCCTGGCCAACCACACCGCGGAGCGCATGTCCCGCTCCATGGCCACCTCAATCGGGGTCCTCGCGGTCGGCATAGCGTCGGACAAGCCGATGGCGACCATGGCCGGTGGCGCCATGGCGGCAAAGCTGGCGCTGGAACTGCCCAACAGCCGCACCGCGGAATCCGAGGCGGACCGTATCGGTATGGAGCTGGCGGTGCGCGCAGGTTATGACCCGGATGCGGCGGTGACCCTGTGGCAGAAGATGGGCGCCCTGGGCGGTTCGGCCCCACCCCAGTTCCTCAGTACCCATCCCTCACCCGGCAATCGGGAGGCCGAGCTGGCGGCGATGATTCCCGAGATGCGCAAGCTCAACCCCACGGGCAAGCTGGCTCCGGTAACCGCCATCGAGATCATTCGGGATGTAACACCCTGACACCGCCGGGTGCCCGGGCTGGTTGGATCCGGTCGACCGGGATCACACCATTCGCTTGCTCTGGACGATGCGAAACCGGTTAGCCACAAAGGCGAGGTCTGTAAGACAGGCGTTGCCGGCAGGGCTGAGACCGGTCACGTGGTAGTCCGAGTAGGCCGCCGCGAAATTGATGGGCATACCCACCAGGTTGCAGGCCACTGACGCGCCCGCGTCGTGGTAGGCATCCACCGCCCGGTCCAGGAAGTCTTCATTCACCGAGTACACGTGGGAGGTTATCGCGCCCCGCTCCCGGGCGTTGGTAGTCGCGTCCCGCAGGCAGTCGTCAATGGTGTCACCCCTTATCAGGAATGACACGGGACCAAATATCTCATCGCGATAGATGTCCCGCGCCGCCTCGGTCACCTCCAGTATCAGCGGAGAGGCCGTGCGCGCCCGGGGGAAGTCCGGGTAATCCAGCGGGGCCGAATCCCGCAGGAGCCTGCCATTGCGCTCCGCGAGTCCGCGGTAGCGCTCGATGGTTGCCAGGATCGCCTCATCCACCAGGGTGCCGCACAGTACCTGGGGGTTTTCCAGGTGTTTCTCCACCGCCGCGACGATAGCCGCGGCCACCTCGTCAAAACTGACAACCTGGCCGGCGGCGAGAATGCCGCCCGCGGGGATGTGGATATTCTGCACGCTGGTGCACATCTGGGCCGAGGCCTGGCACAGCGAATGGGCGATGGCTGCGGCCATCGCCTGCAGGTCGTCGGTGGATTCGATCACCACCGAGTTGCAGCCGGCGGTTTCCGTGTACACCAGCTGCTCGCGACAGTTTTCCTCGATCCACTTGCCGAAGGCGGGACTGCCGGTGAAATCCACGATAGCCGTGGCCGGATGCCGCAGCAGCTCCATCGTGGCGGGTTCCTCCCGCGTGTCTGCCACCATGCTCACCAGGTTGGGGTCAAAGCCGGCCTCCGCCAGTACCTGGCGGCAAACGCTGGTCACCATCGCCACCGGCAGGATGGCGCTGGGATGGGGTTTGAACACCACCGGATTGCCGGTGGCGAGGCTGGCGCAGAGGGCGGGATAGCCGTTCCACAGGGGGAACGTAGCGCAGCATATAACCACGCCCGATACCGCGCGGGACCAGTTGATAGTGTTTCTCCAGCCGGGCGGCACCACCCTTGCCGAACTGGCGCTCCCAGTGGGCGGAGGCGGGCACATCGGCCATCGCCTTGTGGGCGTAGGCCAGCGCCTCCAGTCCCCGGTCCAGGGCGTTGGCGCCACTGCCGGCGAAGGCCATGATGTAGCTCTGGCCGCTGGTGTGCATGGTGGCATGGGCGTTTTCGAACAACTGGCCGGCACAGCGGTCGAGGATTTCCAGGCAGATGCCGATACGGGTATCCGCCGGCGCGGCGCGCCAGGCGGGCATGGCCTGCGCTATCGCGTCATAGAGAACACCCACATCCATTTTCGGGTAGCTGATCCCCAGGGGCTCCCCGGTGTAGGGAGACAGCTCCGCCCCCGTACGGCCAATCTCGCCCGGTTGCTGCAGGGGATAATCGGTGCCCAGCAGGGCCTCGAAGCGGGCCCGACCCGCGGCGGGCTTTTCCTCACCGTGGATCTTGCTGCTGGGGCTCTCGGGGTAGGCGGTCCAGGAGTGGCGATGAGCGCAGGCGTCCAGCGCCTTGTCCAGGGTCGCCCGGTGGCGTGCCAGAAAGTCGGTCATATTATCTGTAAAGATCCTCGCCCCGAGCCCAGGTGGCGTGGAACCCGCTTGGCACCCTGTGAGGCAGTTGCACCCGGCAGATGGGGCCGGGGGTGATATCAGTGGCGTCAAACACCAGGCACTCGGATTTCCAGCTGCGAGCTGTCAGTCGCCAGGGTGATGACATAGCCGTCGTCTTCACCGGAGCGTCGGTCCGCGCCGGGCTTGGGCGCGAACACGGCCTCACTGCCGAACACGCCCGCGCCGTAATCCCACTGGCTGTGCTGGCCGGTGTCGTTGTCGTACTTCACCAGGCCGGTAAAACGCAGGGTATGGCCGCCCTCGTGCAGCAGGGGGATGCGCTGGTGATAGGAATACTTGCTTTTCACCCCGTGAAAAATCGGGTTGGACTTGTTGAACTCCGTGTTCAGGTCGTCGATGTCGCCCTCGCGCACCTCACCGGTTTTCAGGTTGAAGCGCCAGCGATAGGCGTTCGCCTCCAGCCGCATATAGGCCAGCATGGACGCCAGCTCCCCCTCCCCGGGCTGCGAATCCGGCATCGGGTTGAGTGAACGGCAGCCGTCCATGACCACCCAGTCACCCTCTTCCCAACAGTTGGTTACATGCAGGATGTAACAGGGTTCACACTCGAACCAGCGCACCTCACTGCCCTGGCCGCGGCGCGGGATAATGCCAAAGCGGGTGGGAATATCGCGATGGAAAGTCAGCACCCGGAATTTGTGCTGGCGCAGCACATCCATGTCGTGGAAGAACGGAAGGTCATGGAGGATCGCGTAATTGGTCGTGAATCCGATGTCGTGAGGCAGGCGTGGGCCGGGCAGGTCGATGGCCACCTCGTGCAGCAAGTTGCCGTCGGGGTCAGCCACTCCATAGGTCATAAAAGGCGGCTCGTCGCCGTAGTCGAAAAACAACAGCTCCCCCGTGTTCCAATCCACCTTGGAGTGGGCCGACATACGCCGCTGCTGCCTGCCCTGCAGGTCGAAGTAAGCCTTCGTCTCCAGGGTCCTGGCGTCCAGCCGGTAGGGATGACCCGCGTTGTACCACAAGGTCATCAGGTCGCCGTTGTACCAGAACACGTCCGTGTTGGAGGTATCCTTGATACCGAAGGGGGACACGCTGTAGTCAAACGGCCCCATCACCCCGGGGGAGACCGACCTGCCGTCGGCCCGCTCCTGCTGCCGGGCCTGTGTCTCGACATAGCGATTGCGATAGGCGGCCTTGCCATCGCGAAAATACACACCGTGAACCATGCCGTCCCCGTCGAACGGGTGGTACCGGTTCTTCGGCTGGTACACCGGGTTTGGTCCATTGCGGAAGTAACCGCCCACCAGGTCCAGTGGCAGCTCCCCTACCACCGGCAGGCCATCAACGCTCAGCTCGTCCAGGGTGGGGGCATAGACACCGTGCAGGTAGGGATTATCGAGATCGTAGATCCACTGCGGTGCATCGCTGAAGTGGGTGACACCATCGACACAGCGCTCGACAGTGGGGTATTCACGTACCGTTTTAGCAAGCGCCATGCTTATCTCCCGGACAATAGACAGAACTGTTCAAGTCTGGAAAGTATATATCTTAGGTTCTTTTATGCAAGTATAACGAGGTAGCGTAATCCCGGCAATTTCTCGACCGGAAAGTGGCTGCGACGGCGAGCGCGCGACTTTCAGGCCACCCCGAAGCGGAGCCGAAGTGCGGCCGATTGCAGGTCCATGTCCTTTTTCTTTCGACGCAGTTCCGTCACGAACCGCGTCGCGGCAGGACTCAGGCTGCGACCCCTCAAATAGATCAGCCCGGAATGCATGCGGGGGGTATCGCCTTCCGTTTTGAGCAGGGTCATGCTGCCACCCTCGAGTTCCCCCGCGACCTGGGCCAGCGGGGCGAGCGTGATGCCGTCGCTGGCCAACAGGATGCGCCGGGTAGCGGAAAAGGTGGCCACGTCTATCTTCACCCGGAACGGGCCCGGCTGTCCGGTATCGCCCGTACCCGCCTGGCGTTGTGTCGCCAGGAATTGGTCAATCCGGCCGGGTACCCGGTTACCCACGAGCGGGTACCCGGCGAAGTCCGAGGCATCGACGCGGCGCCTGTGTGCCAGCGGGTGCTGGCTGCGACAGACGAAGTAGAACGGGTCGGTGATAAGCAATTCGGTCGCGAAGCGCTCATCGCCCTCCACCCCGCTGAGATCGGCCACCGCGAGGTCGGATTCCCGGCTCAGCAGGTGACCCGGGATATCTGTCCAGTCGGCCTCGCGCACCCGGCACTGGATATCCGGCGCCCCGCGCATGAAAGCCGCCAGCGCGTCGGGTACGAGGGCATCCCCGGGATAGGGGCCGGTCGACACGACCAGTGAACCACTGGCCAGGCCGAGCAGGTCCGCCACCGCCCGGTCCAGGTCCTTACTTTCCCGGAGCACACTCCGACCCCGGGCCAGAATGACCTCTCCCGCCGGCGTTGGCTCGACCCCCGAGGACAGGCGATCGAACAAACGAAGGCCCAGCGCCTCCTCCAGCGACTTGATGCTGCGGGTCAACGCGGGCTGGCTGATATGCAACTCCGCCGCCGCGAGCCTGAAATTACGATGGCGTGCCAGCGCTTCCGCGTGCGCCAATTGACGAAAACTCATCTTCATAACGAAATGTTATCGGCTAATCACCCATATTGCATTTGTATTATGCACAGGATCATCCTAAATTGGTCCGTCGGTACGACTGTAACCGTCTCCGGGCCTGCAACTGGCAAAGAATACCAATCCGAGGAAAAAAGTAATGATCAATCCTTCTATTACCCGGCACGCCGCGCCGGCGTCGGCCCGCTTTCGCGGACTTGCGTCGCTGCTTGTCGCGGCAGGCATGGCACTGGCGTCAGCCGTTGCCAATGCCGCAGACAAACCCAACATTCTGGTGATCTGGGGCGACGATGTCGGCCGCTCCAACATCAGCGCCTACACCATGGGCATGATGGGCTACAAAACACCGAATATCGACCGCATCGCCAAAGAGGGCATGCTGTTCACTGATTACTACGGGGAGCAGAGCTGCACCGCCGGCCGCTCATCGTTCATCATGGGCCAGTCCGTGTTCCGCACCGGCCTGAGCAAGGTCGGCCTGCCCGGCGCCGCGCTGGGGATGCAAAAAGAGGACCCCACCATCGCCGGTCTGCTCAAGGCCCAGGGTTATGTCACCGGGCAGTTCGGCAAGAACCACCTGGGCGACCGGGATGAGATGCTTCCGACCAACCACGGCTTCGACGAGTTCTTCGGCAACCTGTATCACCTGAACGCCGAGGAAGAACCGGAACACCCCGACTACCCCAAGGACCCCGAGTTTCGCAAGAAATATGGTCCGCGCGGCGTGATCCGCTCCACCGCAGACGGGAAAATTGAAGACACCGGCCCCCTGACCAGGGCGCGCATGGAAGTCGTCGATGACGAGTCCTCTGCCGCGGCGATGAAGTTCATCGCCAAAGCAGCGAAGGAGAACAAACCCTTCTTCGTCTGGTGGAGCGGCACCCGCATGCACTTTCGCACCCACGTCAGCGACGCCAAGATGGCGCAGTGTCGTAAACAGTACCCGCGCGCGGATGAATACACCTGCGGCATGCTGGAGCACGACGCCCACATCGGCCAGTTCCTCAAGCAGCTCGATGACCTGAAGATCGCCGACAACACTATCGTGTTCTACTCGACAGACAACGGGCCGCACTACAACACCTGGCCGGACGCCGCTTCCACCCCCTTCCGCGGCGAGAAAAACACCAACTGGGAAGGCGGCTGGCGCGTGCCTGCCATGGTGCGCTGGCCCGGCAAGATCGAGGCCGGGTCCGTTTCCAACGAGATCATGCACCACATGGACTGGACGCCCACCTTCCTGGCCGCCGCCGGTGAGCCCCAGATCAAGGAGAAGCTGCTGAAGGGCTACAGCGCCATCGGCCGCAATTACAAGGTGCACCTGGACGGTTACAACTTCCTGCCCTTCCTTACCGGCAAGACCACTGAAACGCCTCGCCGGGAGATCTTTTACTTCTCGGATGACGGTGACCTGACCGCCCTGCGTTACAACGACTGGAAAATGATCTTCATGGAGCAGAAGACCCAGGGTACCTTCCGGGTATGGATGGAGCCCTTTGTACCGCTGCGCGTGCCGCTGATCTTCAACCTGCGCCGGGATCCCTACGAGCGCGCCGAAGAGACCTCCAACACCTACTACGACTGGCTGATAGACCACGCGTTCCTGCTGGTGCCGGCCCAGGATTACGTAGGCCAGTTCCTGGCCACTTTCAAGGAGTTCCCGCCGCGGCAGAAAGCGGCCACCTTCTCCCTGGACCAGGTGATGGAGCAGTTGAGCGACCCGGGCGCGCGCTAGACGCAGTATCGCGCACAAGCCAAAGGCCTCTCAGGAGGCCTTTTTTTATGCCCGATTCAGGCTATGATGCGCTCCTGACCCCAGCGGATACAGCGGCCATACCAGCGCATGCACGCCCTCGCCCATTTCAGTGAACACCTTGCCGGACTGATCCCCGCCGCCGGCACGCGCGAGTTTCCCGCATTGCTGGTGGCAATGCTGCGCCAGCTCGTTCACTGCGATGACGCCACAGTGCTGGTCTACCCGGGTACCGACCTGCCGGTCATCGAATATTCCGAGATGCCTGTAGGGGCGACCAGATCGACCCTCGACGTCTACGTGAAAGGCGCCTTCCTGCTGGACCCCTTCTACCTCGCGGCGCGGGATCGTTCCTTCGGGGTATTCCGCCTGAGAGACCTCGCACCAAAGGACTTCAAAAGCAGCGATTACTACAAGACCTGGTATCTCAATTGCGGCTACCAGGACGAGTGCGGCTACCTGATCCCGGTCGGGGCGGAGGGTTTCGTCAATATTGCCCTGGGCAAAAACCAGCCCCGCGTCAGCTTCACCAAGCCGGAACTGGCGGTGCTGGAGGACATCCGGCCCACGGTGGACACGCTCTGCCAGCAGCACTGGGCGAACGCCCGCAGCAAATCACCCGGGGTCGACCTGCGGGGGCAATTGCACGCGGCATTGAACTCCTTTGGCAGCAGCCTGCTGACGGAGCGGGAAGCCCAGGTCATCAAGCTGGTATTGCACGGGCACAGCACCAAGACCCTGGCGGAGAAACTTTCCATCTCCATGGAGACGGTCAAGCTGCATCGCAAGCACGCCTATGCCAAGCTGGAAGTCAGCTCACAGGCCGAATTGTTCTACCTGTTTCTCGACTCGGTGATGAGCGCCGCGGATTACGACGGCGGCGACCCGCTTCTGCCCTACCTGAAGCCGGCCCTGGGCTAGGCCCGGCTGGCGCGCATGTAGAGAAACTCCAGCGCCAGGGTCGCCCCCGCCAGTGCCGTGAGGTCGGCGTGGTCGTAAGCCGGCGCAACCTCGACCACATCGAAACCGACAATATTGAGGTCCGCCAGACCCTGCAGGATATGGATGGCGCGTGAGGTGCTGAGCCCCCCCACCACCGGCGTGCCCGTGCCCGGGGCAAAAGCCGGGTCCAGGCAGTCGATGTCGAAGGTCAGGTAGGCGGGCATATTGCCGACCCGGGCGCGGACTTCGGCGACGATATCGGCAACCGCCCGTTCGTTGGCCTGCTGCGCATCGATCACCTGGAACTGGTGGGCCGCGCGATCGTAATCCGTGCGAATACCGATCTGGACGGAATGTGCGGGGTCTATAAGTCCCTCCAGCGGCGCCCGGTGGAACATACAGCCGTGGCTGTACTTTTCCTCGTCCTCATAGGTGTCGGTGTGGGCGTCAAAGTGAATCAGCGCCATCTTGCCGTGAACTTTGGCGTGACCGCGCAGCAATGGCAGGGTGACGAAATGATCGCCGCCGATACTCACCAGGGTCTTGCCGGCGCCGGTAATCTCGGCCGCTTTCGCCTCCACCCGGGCCAGCATGTCCTCACTGTCGCCATAGCTGTAGTGCAGGTCCCCGTAATCGATTGCCTTGAGGCGGCCCCCCAGGGAGAAGGTCCAGGGCCAGCGCTGCTCTTCCCAGCGCAGGTTTGCGCTGGCCTGGCGCACCGCGTTGGGGCCGCTGCGGGCGCCCGGGCGGCCGGTGGTACCCAGGTCGTAGGGAACGCCCATTACCACGGCATCGACGCCATCCCTGGCGAAGTCGCGACTCAGGGGCAGGCCCAGGTAACTGAATACATCGATGTAGATTGAGGTCTCCGCAAAGGGAAACTGCTGGTCACTCATGTCGTCT
>CAWBXR010000010.1:0-34585 GCA_963792815.1 uncultured Gammaproteobacteria bacterium | reverse complement strand
TGGCCTGGCGCCGGGTTGTTGAGCGCTTAAGCGCATTGATACATATGTCTGCCTGAGCCTGATTCCCGTAATATTTAGCGATGAAACTCGTATGTAGATTGAGCGGCATGGTTACACGCCTTTCGGATGCTCACCTGGCAGTGATTACCCTGGCCGTGGTGCTAAGCATGGGCCTGCTCTCCGGTTGCGCCAGTGTACCTGCTGACTATCCAAGAACGGAGTCGTTTGCCTATACCGATACCGGTGATACCCGTCTGGGCGAGCAGATCCGCGAGAATTTCGGAAGCGATTTACAGCAGACCGGTCTCTATCCGCTGGATTCTGGTATGCAGGCTTTTGTAGCGCGCATGGCGGCAATCGCTGTCGCCGAGCGCAGCCTTGACCTGCAATATTACATATGGCGCGCTGACAGCAGCGGCATGCTACTGGCTAACCAATTACTGCAGGCAGCAGAGCGGGGTGTGCGTGTGCGCCTCCTGTTGGATGACCTGGACACCCAGGGCAAGGACGCGGGGCTGTTGCAGCTCGATACCCATCCCAATATCGAGGTGCGTCTCTACAACGCCTTTGGTCACCGGGGCAGCCGTGTTTGGGGCTTTGCCAGCGATCTGCGACGTCTCAATCACCGCATGCATAACAAATCCCTGACGGCCGATAATCAGGTGACCATCGTGGGCGGGCGCAATATCGGCAATGAATATTTTGATGCCTCTGAGGATACGGCCTTCAGCGATTTGGACGTGCTCGCGGTAGGCCCCTTGGTAGCGGATGTCTCCAATATGTTCGATCTGTACTGGAGCAGCGATATGGTGGTATACCGGTGGCAGCGTTCACCGGCGCACATGATCTGACCGGTGAGGCCCTGCGCGAAGCGCGGACGCGCTTTGAAGCTACCATTGATCAGGAGCTGGCCTCACCTTACATCCAGGCCGTGTATGAATCGCGAATTCTGGACGAGCTGCGTTTGTCCCGCATGACCTTCCTGTGGGGAAGCGCGCAGTTGATCTATGACGATCCCCGCAAGATGGATTACCAGGAGATCAGCGAAGCCACTCACATGGCGCCGCAGCTGGCGCCGTTGTTCGCCAATGCCGAGAAAGAGGTGGTGGTGGTATCGCCGTACTTTGTCCCCGGGGATAAACTGGTGGCGTATTTTGCCGGGTTGGAGGCGCGGGGCACCCGGGTACGTATTCTTACCAACTCGCTGGCCGCCAGCGACGTGGGCATGGTGCATGCCGGTTACATGCGTTACCGCAAAGACCTGCTGCGCGCAGGCGTGGATTTGTATGAGTTCAAACCCGATCCCGGAACGCTCAGCTCTAACAAGAAATGGATGGGTTTTTTATCTGCCAGCCTGCATGCCAAGTTTATGAGCGCTGATGGCAATCTCGTTTTTGTGGGCTCCTTCAACCTGGATCCGCGATCCGTGGCTCTCAATACCGAGATGGGTGTGCTCTTCGAGAATCCGGAACTGGATCAACGGATGCTCGGGGCCTTCAATGAGGTTGTCGTGAGCCGGGCGTATCATGTGCAGCTGGATGCAGCGGGTGACCTCGTCTGGATCGAGTATGAAGACGGCCAGACACTCCGCTATCACGAGGAACCGCGCACCACCGCCTGGCAGCGCTTCGTCGCTCGTTTCCTGTCATGGGTTGTGCCCGAGAGCATGCTCTGATTCCAGAAAAACGGCGTCAGGTATGATCCAGCGCAGTATAACTGCAATGCAACAGGCCACTGCAGGAAGCGCGAAAGCAAGCGGGCGCCAGGGATGTGGGTAATCTGCCCCGGTGAATTTCGTGAGCGAGGTCAGAAATAGCAGCGCGTAACTGAGCAATGCCGTATTATCCGCCGCCAGAAAACTCGCCCGTATGGGCCGCTCTCCGAGGAACACCCGAATGACCGATAACCCTAGTGTGGAAAATTCCGAACATAAGCTGAATGTCCGGCACCTGACAATCGATGATTATGCCGATATACAGAGCCTCATGGGGCGAGTATATCCAGACCTGGGCGGAGCCTGGCCGGAAAAGAAGTTTCGCGCCCAGTTGAAGGTTTTTCCAGGCGGCCAGATATGCATTGAGGACCATGGTGTCGTAGTGGCTGTCGCCCTCTCGGTGGTTGTCGATTATGACAAATTTGGTGATCACCATACCTATGATGAGATTACCGGCGACGCTTACCTGACCACCCATGACCCCAAGGGCGACGTGCTGTATGGAGTCGATGTTTGCGTGTCGCCTGATTACCGCGGTATGCGGCTGGGACGGCGCCTGTACGAAGCGCGCAAGGAGTTATGCCAGAGCCTTAACCTCAAAAGCATTGTAGCGGGCGGCCGTATTCCCAACTATAAAAATCACGCGCATGAGATGACGCCGCAGGATTATATTGAATGCGTCAAGCGCAAGGAGCTATTTGACCCCATACTCTCCTTCCAGCTCGCCAATGACTTTGATGTAAAGCGAATACTGAAAAACTATTTGCCGGAAGATAAAGAGTCGCACGGCTATGCAACTTTACTGGAATGGAACAACCTGTACTATGATCCCGAGAAGACGCCGCTGATAGGGGCTACGCGCAGCTCGGCTCGGGTAGGTTGTGTTCAGTGGCAGATGCGGCCGGTCAAATCAGTCGATGAATTGATACAGCAGGTTGAATTTTTCGTCGACGCGTTATCAGACTACCAGTGCGATCTAGCGCTGTTTCCGGAATTTTTTAATGCTCCGCTCATGGGCCTGGAGAATCACCGCACGCCTGTAGACGCGATAAGGGCATTGGCAGGATTCAGCAGTGAACTGATAGAGGCAATATCAAAACTCGCGGTGTCATATAACATAAATATTGTCGCAGGCTCAATTCCGATTCTGGAAAATGATGTCCTCATGAATGTAGCCTATTTGTGTCGTCGCGATGGGACCCTTGAATCACAGTATAAAATTCACCCGACGCCCTATGAGGCACGTGCCTGGATTATGCAGGGTGGAGAGAAGCTCAAGGTTTTCGATACCGACTTTGGTAAAATCGGCGTGCTGATCTGTTATGACGTTGAGTTTCCGGAACTTGCCCGGCTGCAAGCGGAGCACGATATGCAAATCCTGTTTGTGCCGTTCTGGACCGACACAAAGAACGGCTATCTCCGCGTGCGTTGCTGTGCCCAGGCCAGGGCGATCGAAAACGAATGTTATGTTGCAATCGCCGGAAGCGTGGGCAACCTCCCCAAGGTGGATGGGGCAGATATTCAATACGCCCAGTCGGCGGTATTTTCCCCCTCGGATTTCGCCTTTCCCCATGACGCCATCATGGCGGAAACCACGCCCAATACGGAGATGACGCTGATCGTTGACCTTGATCTGGACAAACTGCATAAACTGCGCCATGAAGGCTCTGTACGAAACTACCTGGATCGCAGAAGAGACCTGTATCAGGTCAACTGGCTGGGTGAAGAGCCGACAAGCTGAGCAGGCAGGAACTAATCGGCTGGGGCGGAAACAACTATGTGTGCGGCAGAGGTGCTGGCACACATTTCAATCTGCTTGACGAGGACTGATCTGAATACAAATGAGCAACGTTTTCCGACTGATACCTGCGTTATTCCTGTCTGTCCTGGTCGGCCCGGCGGCGCTGGGACAGGAGCTTCCCTACCGTCATGCGCAGGAGCCGATCGGAACGGTACGGGAGGTTTACGATGGGCGTTTGTATCCGGACCTCCAGGTAAATACATTTCGTAATATTGATCGCCTCTTTCCCACCCGCGTAGTCGCGGCCGGGAAGGCGAGTATATTGCCGGAGAACCTGCAGTCGATGGCAGATTTCGAATTTACCATCGGCGACGACAGCTATGATCTTTACGATGTGCTGTCGATGAATCGGGTCAGCGGTTTGATTATCATCCAGGACGGCGAAATACGTTACGAGAAGTATCTCCTGGGCAATGGTCCGGAGTCACGCTGGATGTCGATGTCCGTGGTGAAGTCCATCACTGCGACGCTGGTCGGCGCGGCGATAAACGATGGCTATATTGCTGATATCGATGACCCGATCGTCCGGTACCTGCCGCAATTGAAGGACACAGCGTACGAGGGAGTCAGCGTACGTAATATCTTGCAGATGACATCAGGTGTGGCCTGGAGCGAAACCTATACTGATGCCTCGTCGGATCGCAGGCGAATGCTCGAGGCGCAAATCGGCCAACAGCCCGGGGCAATCCTCGAGCTGATGGCGGCGCTGCCCCGGGGCGCAGAGCCGGGGTCGCGCTGGAACTACAGCACCGGGGAAACGCAGATTGCCGGCGCTCTTGTGCAGGCGGCAGCTGGAAAGCCGCTCGCTGAGTATCTCTCGGAAAAAATATGGTCACGCGCGGGCATGGAAGCCGACGCTAACTGGTGGCTTGAATCTCCGGGCGGTCTCGAAGTGGGCGGCAGTGGCCTCTCGGCGCGGTTGCGCGACTATGCTCGCTTCGGCCTGTTCCTGCTTAATGACGGTGTCATCGACGGCGAGCGCGTATTACCCCAGGGTTGGGTAGAGGACGCGAGCACGCCTAAAAATGTGTCCGGCGAACAGGTCGACTATGGGTATATGCTCTGGCCACTGCACGATCGCAGCTATGCTGCGATCGGCATTTTCGGCCAGTTTGTGTTTGTAGATCCGGATCGCCAGCTGGTGGTTGCTATGTGGAGTGCGCAGGCAAAACCGGAGTACCGGCATGGAATTGATGAATACGAGTTCCTGAAGGCGCTGTCACACTATTTTCAGCCAGCGGAGAAGTCCTGACGGTGGCGTCACCAGCTTTTTCGAACCATCCACCGATCATGAATCTTGCCATGGCTCCAAGCCGGACTTTTGCCGCGATCAGCCCTGGCTGCGGATGTTTTTCGCTGCGGCTGGCAACGGGCGCAACCATTAAAAGATAAATAAAAACAATAGGTTGAGATTTTTTGGTCGACTTCTAAGCCATTGGGCAGTGGTTCGAAAAAACGCTACCAAAAGAGGGCTGCCTTACTCTGACCCCAATTTCTGCTCGGTTTCGTCAATGTGGCTTTCGCCGTGTTTATGATGATACGCTCGCGCTGCAAGCTGAAGGCGGAAGAAGCGAAGAGCCGGCGACGCCGGCCACTGAGGAGTGCGGCTTTTGCTGTTCCGAGATCCCCATCAAGGCTGCTCACCGCCCTGACTGCAGGTCTGAGTTCGGCTGATGCAGAGTCGAGTGACGGCGGCTGCGGCCACGCAAACACAGCGCGAAACATAGGATCTACCGTGGCAATTCCAGCTGGTTGGAATAACGGTCCGCGGAGTGCCTATTGGAAACCAATTTCGCTGAAGACCGCACATTGTCCGTGGGGCAAGGGTCTTCAGATCGATAAAAATGGCATATTAGAGGAGATTAATCATGAGAAGAAAACTAACTGCGGCGATCCTGGCATTTTTGTTTATCGGGACTTTCTGGCCCGGGGTGGCGCTGGCTGAGGAGGGAATGGCCGTCCATTACAGCGACGTATTCCAGGGCAGGCCGACGGCGAGTAATGAGATTTTCGATCAGAACGGGATGACGGCGGCACACAAGAAGCTCCCCTTCGGCAGCAAAGTTCGGGTGACCAACCTTGAGAATGGTAAGAGCGTGGTGCTGACTATTAACGACCGGATGGCGCGGCGTAATGGCAATATAATCGATGTCACCCGACGGGCTGCCCAGGAGCTTGGATTTGAGAAACAGGGAAGGACGCGGGTCAGCATCGAGCCTGTGCAGTAGGGCGCAGCCATTCTCCCGGCACATCCTTGCCAGTAGCCTGGCTGTCGAGCAAGCCAGCGGGCAGGTCTGCCGGGGTGTTATCACTGCCCGCCCCGAATAGTATTGACAGGCATCGGCGTTGTCATATACTTACTTGACGCAAACAAGCTAGTGTTTCCAGAATATAACAAGACAGTGCCCCGGGCATGCCAGCACGCATGCAGTTCGCCAAGGCCTGGCAGCAGCTGTCGCAGATGGAACGAAACCGATGCAGGATGTCCAGGCTGAGATCGAGCGCCTCCTTGCCAGGGTCACTGAGCTGGAAGCGCGTATAGCCATTTCAGGGCTTGTTTCCGATTACTGCCATGGTTTTGACAAGCGGGATTACCGGCGTTTCCTGGCCATCTGGTGGCCCGACTGTGTCTGGGACATCGGTCCTCCCTTCGGCATATTTGAGGGGCACGAGGGCATCCACCGGGCGATTCACGAGGTACTGTGGCCGGCCTGGCTCGAGAGCCATCACCTCACTACCAACCTCACTATCCAGTTCCTTGACCCGCAGAATGCGACGGCAGTCTGTGATGTCGATTGCGTGGGCACCCTGGCTGACGATCCGCAGTGCCAGATCGTCGGGGCAACCTACGAAGATACGCTGCAGTGTCGCGGTGGCCAGTGGAAAATCCTGAAGCGCAAAGTGCAAATTCATTACTTCAACCCCGTGGTGGGTACCCTGCTGGTGAAGCCGGCATAAAAAAGCGCAAGGAAAAGCAGTACCTGGAAAGAAGAAAACCCCGGGTAGGGGGCATCACTCAAAAAGCACATCAAAGGAGCTCGGCATGAATCACAATAAAACAAAGTTGGCCCTGGTGATCGCGGTTGCGGCCGCTTCGTTCCCCCCGGTGGCGGCTGCGATAGAGGGCGTATCTACAAGCCTGGAAGAGATCGTGGTTACCGCACGTAAACGTTCGGAGAGCCTGCAGGATGTGGGCCTGGCCGTTAGCGCCCTGAGCCAGACGGAGATACAGAACGCGTTCGCCCGCGACCTGTCCGACCTCGCTTTCGTGTCGCCCAACCTGATTATCGATGACACGGCGCAGGGGCCCGGCGGTGTGGCGGCGATCTTTATCCGTGGTATCGGTGCCGCGGATGTGGAAAAGAACTTCGACCCGGCCGTGGGGGTCGTTTCCGATGGCATCTTCCTGGGATCCAACGCGGGATCGCTGATGCGCAGCATTGACCTGGCCAGCGTCGAGGTGTTGCGAGGGCCGCAGGGCACCTTGTTCGGTCGAAATACCATTGGCGGACTGATCAATATCACTCACACGCAGCCGACCGGTGAACTTGGCCTCAAGCTGCGCGGGGGTGCGGAGGATTATGATACCTACTATGGCGATGCAATTATCAACTTTGGCATCACTGACGATGTGGCCGCCAAGGTCAGCCTGGCCAAGCGCGACCAGAAGGAGGGCTATTACAAGAACGTGACTCTCAATAATGATGCCGGTCGTAATAACTACGAGTCCTATGGTATCAATCTGTTGTGGGACGTCAGCGATAAACTCGCGCTGGAAGGTAGTTACCAGAAAGAGAAGACCAGGCAGGACACGCCGCCACTGCTGAATACCGCGCAGGAACGCCATGTGTTTTGTTCCGCCTACGGGTACTGCTCTCCATCTCTGGATGAGCCGATTACCGGTGATCGGCTGAAGGTTGCCAACCAGGGTTTCAAGCCGGGTGCGCCGGCCGCTACCCGTGACAACCCCTTCGTGGCGTCATCTCTCGATGATCTTGTACCGGTCCCGCTCAAGGCAACCTTTGACGTGGACTCCTACAGTTTAGAAGCTCGCTGGGAACTCAATGACAGCTACAAGGTGGACTACCTTTTTGGCCACTGGGAGTCGAATGAAACCATTGTCTCCAACTGGGATGGCACGCCGGAAATGCTTTATGGCACAAACCGCCCCGCGAACTACGACCAGGACAGCAATGAGCTGCGTCTCACCTATGATGCCGGCGGTAAGCTGAGTTATGTTGCCGGTGTTTACTTCTGGGATTCCTCTTACGATATCGACCTGCGTAGCTGGATCGGATTCAATCCGGATTTTCCCGGCCAGGTTTTGGACTTGTACCAGTACTCTGAGCAGAAAACAGAATCCCAGGCGGTATTTTTCGAGGGCGACTACAAGTTGACCGATGCCCTGACCTTTACCCTGGGCGGGCGCTACACCGAGGACAAGAAAGAGTCCAAGCAGTACGGTATGGTGAACACGATCACCGATCCCTTCACCAGTCACCCGAACGAGAAGTGGGACGAGTTCACCCCAAGGGTCGGCCTGCTCTATAGCATCACTGATGACATGATGGTGTATGGAACCTATTCCCGCGGCTTTCGCAGCGGCGGCTTCAACGGCCGGGTAGGCAACCTTGTCGAGGCGCGTGAATCCTACGACCCGGAGACAGTGGACAGCTATGAAGTCGGTATCAAGTCCGAGTGGCTTGATAATCGCCTGCGCTTTAACGCCAACGTGTTTTATATGGAGTACGACGACAAGCAGGAAGAGCTGCAACTGCCTGATGATAACGACACTGGGCAGAAAACAGTGGTTGAGAACGCAGCCTCTGCCACCCTGCAGGGCGTGGAATTCGAAGTGCAGGCTTTTGTGGGCGAGGGCCTGACGCTGCGCGCCAACCTTGGCTATCTGGACACGGAGTATGACGACTTCCAGTACACCGGGATTGATGGCGTGGTTGTAGACCTGTCAGACCTCGAGTTTCGGCGCGCGCCGGACTGGACCGGCTCACTGGACGCTACTTACGAGTGGGAGATGGCCGGGGGTAAAGCCTGGGTACGCGGCGCTTACCACTACATTGGCGAGCATTATATTAACGTGACCAATTCGCCGGAACTTGAGAATGATGCCCAGAATCTACTCGACGCATCGATCAATTATTCCATCAACGAGTTTACTTTCAGCGTCTACGGCCGCAACCTGACCGACGAAGACGGTTACATACACGGCTATGACGTCGCCGGTCTCTGGTCTTATGCCGCTACCCGTCCGCCGCGCACTTACGGACTCGAGGTTGTTTACAACTTTGGGGAATAGGTCCGCACGTAAAGGGGGGGGTATCGAAGATGTCTGATGACTGGGCAGATGAGTTACGGGCGAAGCAGGCGATTACCGAGGTAATCTACCGCTATGCCCGGGCGATTGACCGGATGGACGAACATTTGCTGCGCAGTGTTTTCCACCCGGGATCACGCCACTCCCACTTCTATGAGGGGCCGTCCTCTGATCCCGGCATTCCTTCTTCGAAGGAAGCGCCGGGGGACTTTGTCGCTTTCGCGTTCGGTGTACTTTCCGCTTTCACCAGGACTCACCACCAGCTGGGAAATACCCTGATCCAGCTGGAGGGTGATAACGCGGCACATGCCGAGACCTATTTCACTGCATTCCATCGAATGCGCCCCCGGGGTGATCCACTGGCGGGGGATAATGCCTACGACACGGAGATGGATTACTTTGTTGGCGGTCGCTATCTCGACCGGTTTGAATGCCGGGAGGGTGAATGGAAAATAGTGCAGCGCACCGGGATGACGGACTGGGTGCGTCTTGAAACCCCGAGCTCACAGGGCTTTGGCGACATAGCGGCGGATACAATAGGCAAGAGAGCGCCGCACGATGCGGTCTGCAAGTTCTATTCGGTCTGAGTTTTCCTCAACCTCGGTGCCGGCAGGAACAATGCGCCAATAGCCACACTGGTACCACACACCCCAGGAACATACGATGAGACTTGAGAACAAGACAGCGCTGATTACGGGCGGCGCAAGCGGAATAGGTGCAGCTGCCACCAGCCGATTTGTGGCGGAGGGCTGCCGGGTAATGATCTGTGATATCCAGGCGGATGCCGGCGCCGAGTTTGCCCGATCCTTCGGTGACAGGGCAGGTTTCATGGTGTGTGACGTCACCCGTGAAGAGGATGTGGCCGCTGCGATGGACGCCGCCGTGGAAAAGTTCGGCAAGCTGGATATCGTTTTTCACAGTGCCGGCATTGTCGGTGCGGTTGGTCCCATCGCGACCACGCCATCGCCTGAATGGCGTTTCACGATCGATGTGTTGTTGCACGGTACGTTCTATACGCTCAAGCATGCCGCCAGGGTTATGTTGCCCAACAAGTCGGGTTCCATTATCAGTATGGCCAGCACTGCCGGGTTACAGGGGGGGCTCGGTCCGCACGCGTACGCAGCCGCCAAGCATGCTGTTGTCGGTTTAACCAAGAATGTTGCGACGGAGCTGTGTAACAGCGGTATCCGGGTCAACGCCATTGCCGCTGCCAGTGTCGCAACGCCCATGGTTGCGAGCGTCCTGACGGGCGACCCCACTAACATCGAGGGAGCCAAGGCTAAACTGGCGGAGGTGTCGCCGCTGGCGGGGCGAGCCGGTCTCGCCCTGGATGTTGCCAATGCCGCGCTCTGGCTGGCCAGTGATGAGTCGGGTTACACCACCGGCCATACCCTGACCACCGATGCCGGAATTACCGTTGGCGCGATTGCCGGGGCCCCCAACTTTGCGGAATATACCCCGATTATTCGCGAGGCCGGCAAGAGCGGCCTCGACGACTGATTACCCGGCGAGTCGGTCGAACTCGAGTTCCGGGAAGCCGGCGTTGACAGATTCCCGCAGCTTGTCGTAGTAGACGTTCGCGCCGCCGAAGTAAATCAACACCCTGGGCTTATGGCCCTCTATGTTGGCGCCCATCATCCAGGAGTGCACCTGGTCCCCGACGTCCATCAGGGTCTGTGAGTGAACGTCAGCAACATGGGCTGACCACTCATCCTCGGCTTCCTGGCGGGGTGCGCATACGTCGTATCCCTCGCTCTCCATTTTCTTGATGCAGTCAGCAATCCACATGGCATTCTGCTCAATGGAGGTCGGCAGGTTGGCGAAGGGCGCCTGGGGCCCTGTCACGACGAACATGTTGGGGAAATCCGCCACGCAGACGCCCATGATGGCATTGGAGGTCTTCTCCCACTTCTCCCGCAGCGTCTGGCCGCTCAGCCCGCGAATGGGGAACGCTTCCAGCGCACCCGTGTAGGCCCGGAAACCCGTGGCGATCACGATGATATCGAAGTCGTAGTCGTTTTCTGTGGTGCGGACACCGCTTTCGGTGATCTCGACAATCGGCTCACGGTCCTTGATGTCGACCAGGTGTACGTTGTCGCGGTTGAAAGCCTCCAGGTAGCCGTGATCCAGGGGCGGGCGCTTGGCAAACAGCGGGTATTCCCCCACCTCAGGCGTCAGCAGTTCAGCGATTTCGGGGTCGTTCACCCGTTCCTTCATCTTGTTGATAATGAACTCCGAAGCCGCCCTGTTCGCATCGGGATTGGAGAGCAGGTCGTCAAAGGTCTCGAAGACCCAGCGGAAACTGCCGGTCCAGTTTTCCTCAAAGATGCGCTGCACTTCCTCGGGCGGCGTATCGGCCACGTTGCGACCGACGGGGCTGTCGAAGGCCATGCCGAACACGTGGTTTCTACACTTGGCGACGATAGCATCGTAGTTGCCCTTGATCTCCTTTTCCCACTCGGGTGTCATGGGTTTCTGCATGGCAGGGAGAATGAAGTTTGACGTGCGCTGGAAGACTGTCACGCTCTCGGCGGTCTGGGCCATCACCGGTACCATCTGCACGGTGGTGGCGCCGGCGCCGATAATACCAACCCGCTTGCCCGCGTAATCGAGGCCTTCCGGCCAGCGGGAGGAGTGGAACATGGGGCCCTTGAAGCTGTCCATGCCCTTGATCTTTGGTATCACGGGCTCGGAGATCATGCCCATGCCGCTGATGAAGTACTTGCAGGTATAGGTGTCGCCGTCGCCCGTAGTGACCAGCCAGTGGCCAGTGTCGGCCTGGTAGTCGGCGCTGACGATCTCGGTGTTCAACTGGATGTCGCGCCACATGTCGCACTTGTCGGCGACGAAGTGCATGTAGTTGAGGGTTTCCTTCCAGTCTGGATACCGTCGCGTCCATGACCATTCCTGGAGAAGCTCCTTGGAGAAAGTCAGGCAGTAGTAGTAGCTTTCACTGTCCGTCATCGCGCCCGGGTATCGGTTCCAGGTCCAGGTGCCGCCGATGTCGGCGGCCCGGTCGAATACGCGGAGCGACAACCCGGCTTCTCGCAGGTAGTGAATCAGGCTGAGACCGGCGAAGCCAGCCCCGATAACAATAGCGTCGTAGTCGGGTTTGCCCTGTGCGGCAGCACTGCCGCCCTGGGTTTGTTCCTGTAAAGTGGTCATCGTTTTCAGCCTCGTATTATGTTTCTGATATTCGTTAGCGCGACCTTGAGAAACGCTAGTGTAAACTTACTAGACGCGGACAAGCAAATAATTATCAAGGCCTCGTCCCACCCGCCCCGGCAACCGATTTACGCATTGAAAAACCGGCTTTTGGGCCAGCGGCCGAGGATTCCAACCCGGATCAGGGCAGTTCGAAAACATACAGCGCCTCCCCCCCGGTGGGCTGGTAAATTTCGGGGCTCACGACGGCCGTCATGGCGCGGAAAACCCCAATACCCGTCGGCACCGCGATAAACTGCTTGCCGTCCACGCCAAAACTGATCGGATAGCCGTGCAGGGGCGCTCCCAGCCTCGATTGCCAGAGCAGCTTTCCCGTGTCGACATCAAAGGCCTTGAAGTAGCGATCGAGGTCGCCGATGAATACCAGTCCACCGGCAGTGGTCAGGGCGCCCGTAAGGAACATGGCGCGCTGTTCGTATGCCCAGCGCTCACTCATCGTTTTCACATCCCAGGCAGCCAGGCGCCCGAGCATGCCGTTGACGCCAGGCATTTCATAGGTGCGGGAATCGGCGCCGTAGCCGCCGGACCCCTTGACCTGCTTAACCTCGCGACCAACCATATCCGAGCACAACTGGTGCAGGGGTATGATCAGGGACGCCGTTTCCGGGCTGTATGCCGCCGCCTGCCAGTTGTGGCCACCGTAGATTCCCGGGCAGGCCTGCATGGTGTCGCCAACCCCGGCGTTGAGGATGTCATCCCGGTAGGTGACCCTGCCGCTGGTCTTGTCGATTTTGGCATAGATAGTCTGCGGGACGGTTTCCACGACATCGATATACTCGCCTGTCGCGCGGTTGAGCTTCCACAGCAAGCCGTCTTTTCCTATGGTCAGCACCAGCGGGGTCCCATCGAGATCGACAAGCACCCGCTCAAACCCGACCTCCATGTCTATGGTTTCGCCGGGTATGTGCTGGTAATGCCACACCAGCTCACCGGTGTCGGGTCGCAGCGCGAGAGTAGAATTGGTGTACAGGGCGGCATCCACCGGAGCCATGCCGCGACTGGCCGCTACCCAGGGTTTGGCCTGGGACGTGCCGATGAAGAATAGTTTCAGGGCCGGGTCGTAGGAGCCGGCGATCCAGGTGTCGCCCCCGGCCCGCATTTCCGCCGGCAAGCCTGCCCAGGTATCACCCCCCGGCGTCCCGGGCAGGGCAATTGTGGATGTGCGCCACAGCTCTTTGCCGGTATCGGCATCGTGCCCCGTGATGAAGCAGCCCTCTTCCTTGTACCACTCGCAGCCATTGATGCCGCTGAGTACGACCCCTTCACCGATAATCGGGCCCGCCGTGTGGGTATAGCCCTGTTTAAAGTTGGCCTTGCTGGTGCGCCACACTTCCCGCCCGGAGCGCGCATCGATGGCGACTATCGCGGCATCGTAGGTGGCCATGTAGAGCTTGTCGCCGTAGATGGCGATATTGCGTGTCGGTCCGCCCAGGGTTCGGGCCTCCTCGGGGAACTCGTAGCGATACTCCCAGATCAACTCGCCGGTGGCTGCGTCCAGTGCCTGTATCATATTGCCGGGATGGGCCAGGTACATGACGCCCTGGTGAACAAGCGGCGTGGTCTGGTTGCTGCCCTGCGCCATGGTCAGCACCCAGGCCAGCTTCAGGTTCTTGACGGTGTCACGATTGATCTCGCGCAGGGGACTGTAGGCTTGTCCGTCGAGCGAGCGTCGCCAGCTCAGCCAGTCACCCGCTGGTGGTGACTGCAGCGCAGCGGCGCTGACCCCGGAAAAACCCTCCACCTTCCGATTGACGAAGCCCCCGCGGTTGCGGGCGGTTTCATCGATGCTGGCCGCGCCTCCCCATGCCTCCCAGTCGACAGGGCTGGCATCGTCTTGCCCGACACTGGCCAGTGTCGCTGCACTGGTGAACAGCGCAGCCTCCGCAGTAGATGGGCCCTGGTTGGCGGCGATAATGTAGCTGGCAATAGCCGCTTGCTGGCCCTCGCTGAGAATACCGGGGCTACCCGGGGGCATGTTTGTGCGCAGGTATGCAAGCAGGGCCATAGCATCCTTGTCGCGCCACTTCGACAGGAATGTATCGCCGCGCAGGGTGCTGCCGTGGGCCGATCCCCGCAGGTTCAGGGAATGGCAGTTGGCGCAGTGGTCGTTATAGAGCTGCTCTGCGCCGGGGCTGGGCTCCAGGGCAATGGCAGTCGACGCCGCGAGGATCATGGATTTGGCAAATATCGCCGTCGCTGCATATTGCATTGCGCGCCGGACCATGTGAGATGCTGGCGGCGAACCGGGGAGTCGAACGCTGCGCATTAGCTGTGTCCTCGGCGATGCTTTTGGGAGCCTGCGGCATAAACTTGTTCTAAACAAGTAATGTGCAGTCTACAGCGATTACCGCGGCGTGTCACATCTTTATGGTGGTGCTGTTTTCCCCCTGTATATTCCGTCGCACGGGGTTATAGTAAGGGCCGGCGCGCTTAAACTCCGGTGTATGCGGCTTGTGATAGATTCTGTTTTACCCTTGCCCTGCAACGCCCCAGGCAACGAAGATCAGTAACTACAGAGACGGCTATGAATATGCTCCCGGAATGCCAGGCCATACTTTCGCGAACGCGCCTCACTCCGGCCATCACCCGGATGATGCCGTTGCTCTGCCTGCTGTTTCTGGCCCTGGGGCCGGTTTCATCACCGGCGACCCGGGCCCAGCCGGCTGCTGACAGTGCGCCAGTCCCGGTCCCGGCGGTGCACCCTGTTCTCAGGGAACTGGTGGAATACGACGAGTACACCGGCCGTTTTGCCGCCGTCAATCGGGTGGAAGTACGCGCCCGGGTAAGCGGCTATCTTTCGGCCAACGGGTTTACCGAGGGACAGGTGGTCAAGGCCGGCGATCTGCTGTTTGTTATCGACCAGCGGCCCTTCCAGATAGCGGTGACCGCGGCCCGGGCGGAACTGGAGGAGATGCGCGCCGGCCTGGAGCTGGCCAGGACCGAAGCGGGCCGTGCGCGAGCGCTGCGCAAGAATCTGGTTATTTCCCAGGAGGACCTGGACCAGCGCGTACAGGCGGAAGTGGTCGCGGCTTCCAAATTGTCCCAGGTGGAAGCCACTCTCGCCCGGGCTGAGCTCAACCTGGAGTTCACCGAGATACGGTCCCCTATTGATGGCCGGATCGGGCGCCGGCTGCTGGACGTCGGGAACATGGTGATCGGGGGGGACGTGCAGGGCACCCTGCTGACCACCATAGTCCAGGAAGATCCCATACATTTCTACTTCGAGGTCAGCGAGGCGGACTTTCTGCGTTACGCCCGCCTCAACCAGTCGGGCGCGAGGGTCGCCTCGCGCTTCCAGGCCAACGAGATCAGCGTCAAGCTGCTCGATGAGGACGATTTTGTCCACCGGGGGGTGATGGATTTTGTCGACAACCAGCTCAGCGTCACTACCGGCACCGTGCAGGGGCGTGGCCTGCTGGCAAATCCGGATGGCCTGTTGCAGCCCGGGCTGTTCGGGCGGGTTCGTCTTCCCGGCAGCGGCCTGCACGAGGTGGTGCTGGTCCCTGACTCGGTGATTCAGTTCGACCAGTCCAGGCAGTTCGTATTCGTGATCAACGACGAGGGCACAGTCGAACGCAGATGGGTTACCACGGGCCCCATGGCCGAGGGCCTGCGCATCCTGCGTGATGGGCTGGACGGCTCCGAGCTTTTGGCCGCGGGCGGGTTTCACCGGATGCGGGCAGGCATGCAGGTGGCGCCGCAGCTGGCCGCTGCGCCCGCGGAAGCGGAAGCAGACTGACCGTGGGATTCACCCATTTTTTTGTAGACCGCCCGATATTCGCTGCGGTGCTGTCGATTTTCATCACCCTGATGGGCGCCCTGGCCTACCGCTCGCTGCCCGTGTCCCAATACCCCGAGGTGGCCCCGCCAACGGTGCAGGTGCGGGCTGCCTATCCCGGCGCGAGCGCAGAGGTGGTGGCGGACTCCGTGGCGGCGCCACTGGAACAGGAAATCAATGGCGTCGAGAACATGCTGTATATGCAGTCCCAGTCCACCGGCGACGGCAATCTGAGCATCACTATCACCTTTGCCCTGGGCACCGACCTGGATGACGCCCAGGTCCAGGTGCAGAATCGTATCGCCCTCGCCGAGCCCCGCCTGCCGGAGTCCGTGCGCCGGCTTGGGGTAAGCGCCCAGAAGAACTCCCCCGACATGTTGATGGTGATCAACCTGTACTCCCCCGACGATACCTACGACCGTCTCTATATAGCCAACTACGCTGTGCTGCGACTGCGCGATACCCTGGCGCGGATAGACGGGGTGGGCCGGGTGCGGCTGTTGGGGGCTAGTGAGTATGCCATGCGGGTATGGCTTGACCCGGACCGGGTCGACGCGGTGGGCCTTACCGCAGGCGACGTGGTACAGGCCCTGCGTTCCCAGAACCTGCAGGTGGCCGCGGGGGTGATGAACCATCCGCCGAACAGCGGTCCCGAGGCCTTTGAGATCGGCGTGCAAACCCAGGGGCGCCTGAAGCAACCGGAGGAATTCGGCGAGGTGGTCATTCGGGCGACCGATGACGGCAGCATCGTGCGCCTGCGCGATGTCGCCCGCATCGAGCTGGGTGCGCAGAGTTACTCCACCAGCGGATACCTGGGCAACCGCTTGGCCGTCGCGCTGGCGATCGACCAGCAGCCCGGGACCAATGCACTGGCAACCGCAGGCAAACTGCGGGCCACTATTGCAACACCTGGCGCAGGAGTTTCCCCCGGGGATGGCCTACGAGATTGGCTACAACCCCACCGATTTCGTGCAGGCCTCGGTAGATGCCGTCATCGAGACCATTTTCGAGGCGATCGCCCTGGTGGTGCTGGTGGTGATCCTGTTCCTGCAGAATTTCCGCACCGCGCTGATTCCCATCCTTGCCATTCCCGTATCGCTGGTGGGGACCTTCGCGGTGATGGCGGTCTTCGGTTTCAGCCTGAACAACCTGACCCTGTTCGGGCTGGTATTGGCGATCGGGATCGTGGTCGATGACGCCATCGTAGTGGTGGAAAATATCGAGCGGAATCTGCGCCAGGGCCTCGCTCCACGGGAAGCCGCTCACCGGACCATGGATGAGGTAGGGACCGCCCTGGTGGCGATCGCCCTGGTGCTGTCCGCCGTATTCATCCCCGCGGCTTTTGTCTCGGGCATCACCGGCCAGTTCTTCCGGCAATTTGCGCTGACCATAGCCTCGGCGACCATCATTTCGGCGCTCGTCTCGCTGACCCTCAGTCCGGCGCTGGCCGCATTGATTTTGAAACCGGCAGGTGCGGCGCCTGAGGGTTCGCGCCTGTTGCAGCGTTTTTTCGGCGGCTTTAACCGCGGCCTTGAGCGAGTAGCCGGGCGCTACGCACGCATGGTTGCGATGATGGTGCGGCGCGGAGCGGTTGTCGCCGGGATTTACCTGGTGCTGGTCGGGCTGGCCGGAGTGCAGTTTTCCCTTGTGCCGAGTGGCTTCATCCCGACCCTGGACCAGGGCTATGTGATGGTCTTTGTACAACTTCCCCCGGGAGCCGAGTTCGAGCGAACTGAGCAGACGGTAGAAAAAGTCATAGGCAAATTGCTGGCGACCGATGGCGTGAGCAACACTGTCGGGTTCGCGGGCTTTTCCGCCCTGACGTCCTCCACCGGCCCGAATGTGGCGACGCTCTTTGCCTCCCTTGCGCCTTATGATGAGCGCAAGGCGGCCGGAATTCACTTCGAGCAACTGCTCGCGCAGCTGCGTGCAACCGTGTCGACTATCGACGAGGCTTCGGTGATGGTCATCAACCCGCCGCCGGTGCGCGGACTTGGTTATGCCGGGGGGTTCCGCATGATGCTGCAGGATCGCAGTGGACGCGGCCTTGAAACCCTGGCGGCCTCGGCCGGCGATATGGTGACCAGCGCTAACCAGACGCCGGCAGTGTCGAGAGTTTTCAGCCTGTTTGAAACACGCACGCCCCAGCTCTACCTCGATGTGGACAGGGTTCGCGCGGAACGGCTCGGTGTGCCGGTTGAGAACGTATTTGAGGCATTGGAGATTTATTTTGGTTCCGCCTTTGTCAACGATTTCAATTTCCTCGGGCGAACCTTCCAGGTAACAGCCCAGGCGGACGCGGAGTTCCGCCGCTCGCCCCGGGACCTGCTGAACCTGCGCACCCGCAATCGCGGTGGGGAAGCGGTCCCGCTGGGTTCTGTTGCAACGGCCGAGTTTCGCACCGCCCCCTATCGTGTGGAGCGCTACAACCTCTTTCCCGCCGTATCTGTTTTTGGCAGCGCGGCGCCAGGGGCGGGTTCGGGCGCGGCGCTGGCGGCGATGGAGGCGCTGGCGGCGGAACAACTTCCCGATGGCCTGGGCTTCGAGTGGACTGATCTGGCCTACCAGCAGAAGGCGGCGGGCAATGTCGGGGTGGCGATATTTGCCCTGGCAGTGCTTTTCGTTTTCCTGGTGCTCGCCGCGCAGTACGAGAGCCTGACGCTGCCGCTGGCGATAGTGCTTATCGTGCCCATGTGTGTCCTGTCGGCGATGTTTGGCGTCTGGATCGCGGGTTGGGATAACAATGTACTGGTGCAGGTTGGCCTCATAGTGCTGGTTGGCCTGGCCGCGAAGAATGCCATTTTGATCGTTGAGTTCGCCAGGCAGGATGAGGCGGCCGGCAGGAGCCGCTTTGATGCCGCAAGCAACGCGGCGCGGCTGCGCCTGCGCCCCATCCTGATGACGTCACTGGCGTTTATACTCGGGGTCGTACCCCTGGTGTTTGCCGTCGGTCCAGGAGCCGAAATGCGCCAGACCCTGGGAATCACGGTGTTTTCCGGGATGCTTGGAGTGACGGCCTTCGGGCTGCTGTTTACCCCGGTGTTCTATGTGTTGTGCCGACGGCTCGAACTGCGGCTGTCAGGAGACCGGGTACAGGGAAAAACGGTACTACCAGCCGAGATAGCAGTCGACGGGAACAAACAGGATTAGCCGGTAAATGAGTCAAATGGGGTCTGACCCCGTGTTTAGAAACCTGTACTCGGCGCTGAACTCACTCACCCATGAAGAGGATCCCGCATGACGACACTGAACACGGACATGCAGGCCTCCGGTTGGGATGCCATTCGCAACTACTTCAAAAGCTTCGCTGTACTCAAGGACAACAGCCGCGCCTATTGGGGCGTGCAGATTGTCAACGTGGTGGATTGCACCGCGTACTTCTCGATGATCTCCATAGCCAGCCTGTTCCTGGTGCAGAACATCGGCCTGAGCGAGGTATCCAGCGGCTACACCATAACCGCCTACGGCACGCTCGTGTCCATTACCCTGTTCGTCGCCGGTTTTATCACCGATCGCCTCGGCGTACGGAAGTCCCTGTTTGTCGCCATGCTGATCCAGGGCCTCTCCCGGGTAGGGGTCCTGATCTGCGGATTCTCCCCTGAACTGCCCGGCCGTGAGTGGCTGGTAATCGCACTGCTGATTCTGGGCGCCCCCGGCAATGCCATGGTGCAGACCGCCTTCCAGACCGCAAACAAGTTGTTCAGCAGCCAGCGCAGTCGGTCGGCCTCCTTCAGTATCTGGTACCTGCTGATGAATATCGGCGCAGCGGCGGGCGGCTTCTCCATTGATGTTGTACGCAAGACCCTGGAGCTGGATAACACCTATATCTTTGTCCTCGGCGCGGCCACCACGGTGGTCAGCATAGTGGTCATTCTGCTGACAATAAACCGCAATGACGCGATCAGCGCCGTAACCGATGAGGACGGCGGAGGGACGGCGCCCGCAGGTAATGGCAAGAGCGGCTACGATTATGTACTGAGCGTGGTCAAGGAAGCGGCGTTCAAGCGCATGCTGGTGCTGATGGTGGCCCTGCTGGGAGTGCGCGCTGTATTTTTGTATATGTACCTGCTGCTACCCATCTACTGGACACGGGTGATCGAGGCTGTCAGCGGCGAAAAGACCGACATGGGCCTGTTGCAGGCCATCAACCCGATCCTGATAGTGGTCGGGATTATTCTGTTCATCCCGTTCAGCGGCCGCTTTCAGGTCTTCAGCATGCTGATTTTTGGCGCCATGATCAGCTCCTGTTCGCTGCTCGTGATGGTCCTGCCGTGGCAGTTTTTTGGCAGTGACATGGCCTCGGCCTATTTCACCATGTCGTTGATCATGTTGGTTATCCTGAGCGTCGGCGAGGTGATCTGGAGCCCCAAACTCAACGAGTATATCGCTGAGATCGCCCCCGCCGGGCAGGAAGGCAGCTACCTGGGCATGAGCATGGTGCCCTGGTTCGCGGCCAAGCTGGTGGTGGGCGCCATCAGTGGTCACCTGCTGATTCGCTGGGTTCCCGAGGGTATCGGCGCGCAGTTGCAAGCCGGCACGGTGGCGTTCTGGGACAGCCCTGAGGCTATGTGGCTGATATTGTTCGCCTGGGCGATTTCGGGCCCGTTGATCGCGCTGCTGTTTCGCGGCTGGTTCTCCGCGGTGCTGAAACCGGCTGCCCAGCCCGAACCCGGGATCCAGCCGGTGCCGGGCCAGAACGCCTCGCCGCTGGCCTGACTTACCCCCCGCGGTACCTGCCATCGGCTCATTAACCCCCTGAAATTGCATTAATTCGGAAAATATTGCTTATAAATTCAAGAGATTGCTGAAACTTTGTGATAAATTGCAGTAAGTTAAGGCGGGAGCGGGGCGCGCAAGCGATGCAAAAGCCTGACAGGAGTGACGTGTAGGGGTGTTTACGGGGGAACACAACTTGAAAATCTCAGCCATAATCGGGCTTGTCCTGGCGTCTGTGCTCAGCGTGGGCCAGTCCCAGGTCCAGGCCCAGAGTCTCAAAGGCTCACCCGCATCTATCGACAGGCAGTATCGCACTGCTCTTGCTTACGGCTACAGCTTTGTCAGCAACGCGCGTTCGGTGCCGGATTATGTCAATACCCGCCAGTTGGAAAGGGTAAGTCCTGGTCGGCACCTTGAGTTGCATAATGTCTCCTTTCCTTACGCGGTGTCCGCTACAAAGCAATTCCTGCTCGGGCTCAGCCAGCAGTATTACAACAGCTGTGGTGAGAAGCTCACGGTGACCAGCCTGTTGCGCCCCAGGGATCGCCAGCCCCGCAACTCCGTTGATCGCTCTGTACACCCTGCCGGTATGGCCATTGATTTGCGAGTGCCGCGCACCAGTAAATGCCGGGTGTGGCTGGAAAACACCCTGTTGGCCATGGAGAAGCAACGCGTTGTCGATGTCACCCGTGAGCGCTATCCCCCTCACTACCATGTCGCCGTTTTTGCCAGGGATTCAGCGCCCGGAGGTAATTCATTCGGGCCGGCCTATGTTGTCCGTCGTGGCGATACACTCTCCGCCATTGCGTCCAGGACCGGGGTACCCATACCCCAATTGCGGGCCGTTAACGGCTTGCGTACGGACCTGATCAAGGTGGGGCAGAAGCTGCAGTTACCGACCACGACAAGCCTGGCCAGCGCAGCTACGGCGCAGTCCGGCGGAGCCAGCGAAGTTACCTACCTGGTCAGTCGTGGCGACACCCTGTGGCAGATTGCCAATCGCTATGGCACCAGCGTCGAGAAATTGCGCCAGACAAACCGTGGCGCCGGTGACTCCCTGCAGGTGGGACAGGTGTTGCGTATTTCCAAGGGCTGAGCCAGCCCATGACCATGGCACCGCATTGCGGTGCTTGTGCATGTTGCCGCTTGGTCCGGATCAGTCCGGGGCGTTCAGGCGCCAGTCGTACTCATAGCGAACGCTTGCGTCCCATCCAGTCAGTTGTTCTGCGAGTCCCGGTGGGGCGTAAGCAGAGATCCAGGCGAGCCGGTCCGCGATACTCCCGCCAAAGTCTTCCCCATACCATTTGAATATTGAGCTCAGCGTCAGCCTCTTGCCGTTGATACTGGCCCCGCGGGGGTGATTGATGAATGCGCGGGTGGCGGTCTCGAGCTGCAGATCCAGCTGGTCCGCCAGATAGGGCTCGGCCCCCAGGTTGGGGCAGCCGAGACTGGCACAGTTAACGGCGAAATGAACACGCGGGTCACCAAAAATAGGGCGCAGGATACGATGCTCTATATCGTTCAGGGTCAATGGCACACCATCTACCTCTACCAGCTCGAGATCCCAGGGCCCCCGGCTGAACCAACTGCTCTTTATCTCCCGGATACTCGACACGCCGGGGTTGTCCAGGATGACCTGCACCGTCAGGGCGTTATAAAGGTTGATCCAGTAGGCCTGCTGTTGCAGCGGTGTCAGCCTGGCAACCGGCAGCTTTGCCAGCGCGTCTATATAGCCATCCAACAGCTGCCGGTCGGCGCTCGTCACAGCGTTATAGTCAAAGCGGTTGATGCCGGAAGGGTGATCGTTGTCGAGATAGGCCAGCAGCAATGCGCTCCAGGGCGCATGGTCGACCTGCAGGCTGACAACTTCAGCTGCGGGGCGCCATCGTTCCCAGGCGTCATCCGCCGCCAGCGGCGCTGCCTGTGCCGGGAGCCCGCCAGCGAGCACAAAGGCCAGCAACGGGAAAAGTATCGAAAATCGGGATCTGATTTGCATGGTATTCTGAGCCCTCGGAGTCTCTATAGTTCCTCCACCAACCAGGTCGGCATTCATAAATAGTGAAAGTGCTGGCGATTGCAAGGCGGTGACATGACATCCACCAGGATTACCCTGATTGCGCCGCTTTTCCTCGCGGTTATTCTCCTGGGCGCCTGTACCGGCCCCCCCAGGCAACCCACGACAGTCAACGTTTTACCAGAATGCGGGTGGCTGCCAAATTGCGTGAATACCCAGTCTGGCGAGGGCGTGCAGTCGGCACAGCCGCTGGCGGCCAGCGAAGCCAGGTGGCAGGCGCTTAAGGGGTGGCTTGCTCAGCAGGCCAACTGGCACATCGTCAGCGATACGGACAACTTTATGCAACTGACTGTCACCACCCCGACCGTCGGATTTACGGACGACGTACAGCTGCTGTTTATGCCCGCCCAGCAATTGATACAGGTTCGCTCATCGTCCAGGCTGGGCCTGAGCGATCTGGGTACCAATGGCAGGCGGGTTGAGGAGCTGCGTGAGCAACTGGCGGAGCTGGAACAGTGAAGCCGAGTTCAGGGCGCGCTTGAGCTCTTTCTCAGTCACTTTTTCATAATTGGCCCGGTTCAGCACTGACGCCAGCTGTGCAGTCAGGTCCGCGGGGAAGTGCGCTCGCAGAATTCGTTTATGACTCGCGTATCTGCATCAGGGTCCAGCGTGGCATAACTGTCCTTGAGCTCCTGCTTGATCCTGGAAAAGTCCTCGCGGAAGTGATGCTCGATGATTTCACTGGCCCGTATGAACTGCTGAGCACGCCCGGATGTCAGCCCGTCCCCGGCCAGGCACATGGCGAGCACGTCAGCCCGCCTGAAGGGGATGAAGCGCAGCGGCGGGAGGTCATCTTTCACTCGTGCTGTGGGATCAGCCATGTCCTATGCCAGCCAAAATAGCCATGCTAACCGTTTGTGTGTTGCCCGGAAAGGCATCTGGCGCGTACGGCCATGCTCATGGCGCCTGCGGCAATGCCCGGCCAGTAACCGAGAGTCTAATATGGTCGCTGCGAAAGCCTGAGCTTTCAGGTTCGGTTCAGGCGGGCCTGTCATTGTGGCGCGCCTTTTCTTTGACCCGGCAATCTTATTTTTACAAGGCGACGGAAAATTATGAAACATCCAACAATGTTAAATAGTGTGTTCAAGCCGGCAGCCCTGCTGTTGGGACTTGCAGTGCTCGCGGCCTGCTCCGATGGCGGCAATAACAACAATGGCGGGAACGAGTTTGTCCCGCCCGAGCCGGAAGACTCCAATGTGATCAACATTCAGCCCGGGGAGAACTTTGAGACAGAACTCAAGACCGCGCTGATCGAGGCGCAGCCGGGCAATATCATCGTCCTGCCCGAGGGCGAATTCACCATGAATTCAGGCCTGAGCCTTGATGTCAGCAATGTTACCGTGCGCGGCCAGGGGCAGGCGGCGACTGTCCTCAATTTCGCTGGCAGTGAAGGCGGAGACGGCTTTCTGGTGACCAGTAATAACTCAGTGCTGGAAGATTTCGCACTGCTGGATACGCCCGGGGACGGGATCAAGTTCAAGGGCAGCAACGGTGTCACCATACGCGGCATGCGGGTGGAGTGGACCTGCGGCCCCTGTGAGGAGAACGGTGCCTATGCCATCTACCCGGTGCAGTCAAAGAATGTGCTGATCGAAGACAGCATTGCCATTGGCGCCAGCGATGCCGGCGTTTACGTTGGGCAATCCGACAAGGTGATCGTGCGACGCAATACGGCGCGCCTGAACGTGGCCGGTATCGAGATAGAGAACACCACCAATTCCGAGGTGTACGAGAATGTCGCCACTGAAAACACCGGCGGCATCCTGGCATTCGACTTGCCTGGACTGACCCGGCCTGGAACCCGTTCGCGTATCTACAACAACACGGTGCGCTCTAACAATGTTCCGAACTTCGCGCCAGGGGCAACATCGTTGCCACCGTGCCCCAGGGTACCGGCATGCTGATCATGGCCTTCGAAGACGTTGAAGTGTTCGATAACGTGATTGAAGACAACCAGTCTGTGGCCATCGTGGTTGTAAACTACGCGATTAGCGGCCTGCCCAGTGATGATCCTTTATACGACCCGGATCCGCGGCGTATGAATATTCACGACAACCAGTACAAGAATAACGGCTATGATCCGAAGGACCTGGCCGGTGATATAGCGCCGCTGTTTGACGGTCTGGGGGGGCTGCCACAGGTCGCGTATGACGGTATTGCCGAGCAGAGCGTTCCCTTCGAGGACCAGGACAGGATTTGTGTCAGGGAGGACAGCTCGGTAAGCCTCGGCCGTATATTCACCCCCGAGGGTGGTGCCAGCGTTGACCAGGAGTTTTTCAATTGTGCCCACGCGTCCCTGCCACCGGTAGTACTGGACGATCCGGAAGAAATTGAGGCGGGCGAAAGGCCCCCCACCAAGGAGGAGATCGCGGAGCTGTGTACTCCCGAAGAGGGATCTACAACTCCCAACTTTGCAGCGCTGGAAGTCAACTGTCCTACGCTGTCCGGATACAATCTTTTTGCCGATGCCACCGAGCCCAGGAAGAATGCTCACGAGGGTATCCACTATGACCTGATCACTCCCCTGTTCACTGATTATGCGGCAAAGTATCGCTACATATTCGTACCCGAGGGCAAGCAGGGCGGTTACTCCAACCGCGAGGTGATGGATCTTCCGGTGGGATCGATTGTTGCCAAGACCTTCACCATGCCCAACGACTTCCTGAACCCGGCTGCCGGTGAGGTAATTATCGAGACGCGCCTGTTGCTGCACCGCGCTGATGGCTGGGTGGCGCTGCCCTATACCTGGCGCGAGGATGTCACCGAAGCCGACCTCACCCTGGCCGGCGGTACCCGACAGCTCAGCTGGATCGATGCCAATGGTGTCTCACGCAGCACCAACTACGTGATACCCGATGCCAACAGCTGCAAGAACTGCCACGGCAAGCTCCAGCCGGAAACGGGTAGTGGCGCCAGCAGCCTGGAGAATGTCATTACCCTGATAGGCCCCAAGGCGCGTTACCTGAATATGGATAATGTGTACGGCGGGGAGACGGTAAACCAGCTGCGCTACATGGAACGGGCGGGTATCCTTGTGGGTGTACCCGAGGACCTGGCTACTATCGATACGGTGCCGGACTGGGAAGATACGGCCGCGAGCCTGGAAGATCGGGCCAAGGGCTACCTGGATATCAACTGTGCCCATTGCCACAGGCCGGAAGGCTTTGCCAGCAACTCGGCCCTGTTCCTGGACTACTGGCGTGAGGTTGATGAAAGCTACGGTATCTGCAAGACCCCGGTAGCGGCGGGCAGCGGCTCCGGCGGCTTCCAGTTCGACATCGTGCCCGGGGACGCGTCCACCTCTATCATGAGCTACCGGGTCGACTCCAACGAGCCGGACGTGCGTATGCCTGAAATTGGCCGCACCCTGATTCACAGCGAGGGCGTTGCGCTTCTCAACGAGTGGATCAACAGTATGAGCGGTGGTTGCGAGTAAGCCTTCTGCTGCTTCATTATGCGAAAAAGGCCAGCAATGCTGGCCTTTTTTTTGAAGCATTGCGGCTTATGCCTTGTCTTCCTTCCCGAAGGTGAAACCCGCGCGCTCGACCAGCCGTTGCATCAGGCGCTCCCCCTTTCGCCCCCAGTAGAAATGTTGTCTTAGGTCAAGACGATATAGAGTTGAATGTTGTATACGTTGCTGATGGTAGAGCATAAATAGAAATGGATGTCAGGAGGGTGAAATTACATCGGTTTCACGCCGTTGTGGCGTTGCTGGCATTCTTGGTAACCCTGTTGTTTTTTGCGCTTCCCGAAGCGGGACACGAGGAGCCAAGACTTATCATAATCGGAGACAGTCTCAGCACGACACACGAGTGTTGGCCAAATTATCTCCGCGAGATGGCCCCGCGTTGGAACATTCAGGTGATGGCGCAAAATGGCCGGACCATAAGAGACTTTTCTATTCCTCGCGACCTCTGGACGATTGGCAATGAGAATGAAACTGTAATTTATTTTCTGGGGACGAATGACATTCTTCAGAGGAATCACATCGCATTTGCCGCGAGCCGCTTAAAAGCAGATATTCGATTTCTGCTCGATCAACAATTTAAGGTCTTGCTGATTATTCCCCCTACGCCGGATTTCGATAAAGCTATCTGGGGTAAGTCAATCAAAGAGCATAGGGAGCTGGTGAAAAGTTTCCGGGGCACTGACCCAAATCTTTGGGTATACGATATGGATAATATCTGGGATAAGTCGGAAACACCGGACGGGATTCATCCATCCGCAGAACTGTCGTGGAAAATTGCAGAGGCGATTAATTGGGTCCTGGCACAGAATATTTACTAGAAGAACACTGAAAGTTTGCCGGGATGTCCTGGAGGATTGTCTGCATCAAAAAACCATTGATCAAACATAAAGGCCATGGCTGAGGCATCGATTGTGTCTGCGGCGGTTAGAGCCTTTGGTCCCGGGGGTGCTGAGTTGGGAGCGACGCGTGCCGAGATATTTGAAGCGCAGATTGTTTTCGGTACCCGCCCGGGAAAAGTCACTCCTACTGCTTGAAAATATCCCGAACAGGGCTCAGGCCTTGTCTTCCATCCCGAAGGTGAAACCCGCGCGGTCGACCAGGCGTTTCATCAGGCGCTCGCCCATCGCCGGCGCCGGGGTATAGAAGCCGCCGGGCAGGTCGGGGCAATCCTGCACCAGGCAGGCGGCACTCTCTGCGATCATTTTCGCGGTGGAACCGTAGCCGGGATCCATGTTGCCGGTAACCACTGTGCGGATCTCCCTGCCGTCGTCGGTGGTGCCGATAAACAGGATGTTAAAGAAACCGGCTTCGCGGACCTCCTTCGAGGGGCCTTCGCCGGGGCCGGGGGCGTGATCCCCTCGCAGCGGGTTTACCGCGGCAATTGCCTCGGCTATGGCCTTGCCCTTGTCGCCTGGGCCGGCCACCATCATCTCGTCATAGCTGAAATCGGTACCGTAGGGGTGTCCCATCAGCGCATTGGAGCGGTGGATATTCTTGGTGTTGATGACCGCCATGATGAAGGGGGTAACCCACAGGCCGATCATCGGGTCTTCGTAGATGTGGTCACCCGCTGGCTGCTCGGGTCCGCGGAAGCCTCCCGCGAGGCAGAAGGGGTCGTTCATCACCGCGCGCAGTTCCTCGTTCTCGGCGGCGGCGTCCTCGGTCGCATTCAGCGAGCTGGCCGTGCCCCCTGAGAACGCGCCCTTCATTGCCCTCACGCGAGCGTGGACCTGCTGGCAGGGTTTGCCAAAGCGCTCCCGGGCTTCATTCTGCAGATGCAGCACACCCAGATCAAATGGCACTGAATCAAAACCGCAGCTGTGCACTATGCGGGCGCCGCTGGCAGCCGCTTCCTGCTCGTGCTTGTTGATCATTTCATACATCCAGACAGGCTCGCCGGAGAGGTCAACGTAGTGGGTCCCCAGTTTTGCGCAGCTGGCCACCAGGCCGGAGCCGTAGAACTGGTAGGGGCCCACCAGGGTGCAGACACAGCGGGCGCTGGCCACCATGGCATCAATGGAGGCGGGATCGTCGGCGTTCGCAGCCACCAGGGGTGTGTCGCCGGGTGCGCCGATCTCGTCGCGCAGTTGGGCCAATTTCTCCAGGCTTCTCCCGGCCATCGCCCAGCGCAGGCCAAGGCCTTCGCAGGCCACTATATATTCCGCAACGAGGCGCCCGGTAAAGCCGGTGGCGCCGTAAATAACAATATCAAATTCCCTGGTATCGCTCATATGACCTCAAATCATTACATGTTAATTTTTGTCTGGCTTTGAAGGGTGAGCCGCCTCAGACGGCCAGGCTACCCATATCGACCAACTCCAGCACCGTGCCGTCCGGATCCCTGAAACAGATAAAGCGGGTGGTGCTGCCGCGGGGGCCGGGCACTGCCGCCGGCCTGGCCGAGAGAAACTCGACACCTTCTGCCCGCAGGCTTTCGACGTCCGCCTCGATGTCGCTGGTGACGAAGGCGATACGCCCGAGGCCCAGGTGGTTGAGGCCGTCGTAGGGCGGTCGCTGGTCGGCGGGGTCCCGCCATTCCAGCAGATCTATCACCGCGCCGGAGGGGTGCTTCATGAGGGCGCCGCGCAGGGTGTAGGACGTCATTCCCACGGCCGCGGCCACGTCCCCGGTACCATCCGGCTGGACCGGCATAAGTACCTTGAAGCCCAGCATTTCGTAAAATGCCTGAGAGCGGTCAAAGTCGCTGCAGTTGACATTGATATGGAGTAAACCGGTGATATTCATGAGGGCTTCACGGGTGGAGGTGGCTGGATCATTACCTGTTTGAACCGTAGCGCCCAGGATTCCGGGCCGACCCAAAGGGCATAAAAGAGTGTTTTGGCCGCGGTTCCACTGAGATAGCGCAGGCGCGGCCGGCAGGCGGCGAGGGCGTGGGCGATATCGCGGATCGCATGGGCGGGGTCCTGGGAAATCTTGTCCAGCTGCTTTGTATTGAGCGCGATGTACTCCTCCAGCCACTGTGCCGGCCACAGCGATTTCCATTCGCCCTGTGGGTCGGTGCGTTCCATTTCCCGCCAGGCCTTGCGATGGCCCTCGAAAAACGTCATGGACATGGGCGTGCGCATGGTGGAAGGGTTGATGACGCTGACCGAGACATTCCAGAATGACAATTCCGCGCGCAGGGCATCGGCGTAGGCCTCGACAGCGAACTTGGAGGCGTCGTAGGGAGCGTTGCCCGGAAGGCTGACCAGCCCGTCGACGCTGCTTACAAGCACTACCCTGCCTCGCGCTTTCCTGAGTGCGGGGAGCAGTTTCTGGGTCAGCAGTACCGGCGCGAAAAAATTGAGCTCCATGACTTCGCGGTAAAAGGAGATGGGCTGGTAGTCCACAAAGCCCGGTAGCGCGATCCCGGCGCAGTGCACAAGACCCCACAGTTCGCCATTGCAGCTCGAGTCAATCTCCCCGGTCAATTGCAGGATCGCCTCTTCATCCCTCAGGTCCAGGCAGGGTGCCAGCTGTGCGCCTGCCTTGAGTGCATCTGCCGCTCCCTCCCGGGTGAAGCAGCAGGCAACCACCATCGCCCCGCGTGCAACCAGTGACTCGACAACCCCGCGCCCGAAGCCGGAGTCGCAGCCTGTCACCACTATCCACCGGCCGCTGATATCGAGCTGCGCACGTTCCTGGAATACCGAGATAATTTTGCGCAGCAGCATTAGCGCCAGGATACTCCAGACGGCGATACCCATGGCACTTATCCAGGGCTGCAGGAGGTCTTGTAAGCTGCCAGAGACTTCAGGCATGCAGGGGTGGACTCCAGTGTTAACGAAAAACGCCAGTCTAACTGCATGCCCGGCGACTGCAACTTCTTTTGCTTTGGTCTCTGGGGAGCTTCCAGCGGGGGAAGATTGAGGTACACTGGCCGACACAGGCCCGCCCCCGCGGATGCGGACGCCTTTGAATAAAGATAATAATCAATTTAAAAGTGGGTATAACCAATGCGAAGGCTTTCTGATGCGGCTGTTACCGTTTCAGTGCTGTCCGCCCTGATATTGCCGGGGTCGGCATGGGCGGATGAACCCGCGCCAGCTGAAAACCCGGTGCTTGAAGAGGTCCTTGTCAGTGCCAGTCGGCGGGTCGAGAGCCTGCAGGACGTGCCGATGTCGGTCAGCGCGTTCTCCAGTGATTTTTTCCAGGACACGGGCGTCAACCAACTTGGCGACCTGGAACAATACACCCCTAATTTCAGGATCAGTGCGTCCACCGACTCCCGCTCGACGATCATACGTATCCGCGGTATCGGTTCTGTGGGCAGTAACTCGGGTGTCGATCCCAGTGTCGGGGTCTTTATCGATGGCGTATACCAGGGCCGCTCCGGCATGAGTATCAGTGACCTTGTCGATGTGCAGCGGGTGGAAATCCTGCGCGGTCCACAGGGCACGCTCTACGGCAAGAACACTTCGGCGGGGGCCATCAGCGTGCTGACCAACCTGCCTGGCCCCGACTACGAGTCCATGCTCGAACTGGGGTATGACAGCAATGAGCAGGCCGAGATCAGGGGAATGGTCAATATTCCCTTCGGCAATTCGGGGCACGCGATGCGTCTTGCCGGCTTCGGCATCGATGGCGATCACCTGTTCGAGAACACCTATACCGGCCAGGGAGTCAACAACGCGAACAAATACGGTGGCCGGGGGCGCCTGCTGCTTGATCTTGGGGGTGAGAATGACGGTGCGGACCTGGGCCAGCTGGTATTTTCCGCTGACTACACCAAGGAGGACACCGACTGTTGCGCCTTTGCGGTCATTGATTACAACGGGCTCTCCCCGCTCAATGCGCCCTCTACCAACAATCCATCGGCCCAGTGGCAGGCTGACCTGGGACTCAATGACCTGGGTGAACCGATACTCGATTACACCGCCTTTGAGGATTCGGAAGGCTTTTCGCCGCCCAAAGCGGACCCTTTCGGCGATAACTACTGGTTTGACGAGGCGATGGAAAACAAGGTCGAACTGGGCGGCGTGTCCGTGGAATGGAACAGGGACCTGGCCAGTAACAGTGCGATCACCTTCCTCAATGCCTGGCGCCACTACGAATCCAACAGCGCCTTCGATGGAGACTTCACCGCCTATAATGCGGTCGGTTCCAGCACGGATGTAAAGCTGGACCAGTATTCCTCGGAGTTGCGCCTGGCCTCGCCAGGTGGTGAGACCTTCGATTACCAGTACGGTCTTTATGCATATTATTCCGAATTCGATTCTGTCGGCACTTTCAGCCAGCACCCTGCGCTGGTCGACAATGTCCGTATCGCCCCCGGCGTGACCCTTGGGGACATCTTCCCTGACGGTACGATCAATACCGATACCAATGACTACACCACGACCAGCTACGCGGCGTTCGGCCAGGTGGTATGGAATTACAGCGAAAAGCTCAGTGCCACACTGGGCCTGCGCTATACCTACGAGAAAAAAGAGCGCAAGGGCTCGCAATTGACCATCCCGAGTTTTCCCATCGACATACCACCCATCGCCGGCCCGGATATTTACCAGGACAACAGCCGCAACGATTCTGATGTATCCCCGGCAGTGAACCTGCGTTATTTTTTCACCGAGGATGTCATGGGCTACGCCTCGATCAGTCGCGGCTTCAAGTCCGGCGGCTTCAACCAGCGGCGGGAGGCGTCGGGTTCTGACGGGGAGTTCGATGAGGAAACCGCCACCAATTACGAACTCGGCTGGAAAACCACGTTGCTTGAACGCCGCCTGCAGTTTAATGGCACCCTGTTCTACGTCGATTACGAGGACTTCCAGTCCCAGACCTTCGACGGCTCCTCTGTGCGGGTTACCAACGCCGGTAACCTGAAAAGCTATGGCGCTGAACTGGAGCTGGTTTATCTTCCCGTAGAGAACGTGACAGTCGGCTCCGCTATTGGCTTCAACAAAACCGAATACGGCTCCTTTGACAATGGCCAGTGTACGGTGGAGCAGACCTTTTACCAGTACTACGTGGTCGATGGCGCCCAGAGCGGCTCGCCGGGTGTTGACAGCAGCTGTACCCAGGACCTTGCCGGTGAGCCCCTGGCCAATGCGCCGGAATGGAACGTCAGCTCCTATATCCAGTATGACGCCACCCTGCCGCTGGACCTGGTGGGGGTGGTGCGACTCGAACACAGCTATATCGACAGTTTTTATCTTGAGGAAGACCTCGACCCACACCTTAAAAACGATGCGGTCGACCTGGTCAACCTGCGCACGACCCTCAGCAATCCCGAGCGCAGCTGGGAGTTGTCCTTGTGGGGGCGTAACCTGCTGGACGAACAGTATTATGCCTTCGGTCTCGATATTCCCACACTGGGCGGCTACGCCGGGGTTGTCGCGCCCGAGGCCACTTATGGAATTACCGTGCGCTGGCATGACCAGTGATCGAGGTGAGCGGCGTAGGGCCCACTGTGACTATAATGCTCCTTGCGAGAGTAGCCCTCGCACGCATGTGATGAGCTGGTAAACAGAAAAAGGACACGAGAATGGGGTTAGTAGAGCAGGACCTGGCAACAGCTGCAGGGCAACAATATGATTATCACCAGGGTTTTGCCGCCCTGGAGCAGGAGCACAGCGGCTGGATCGATGACATTCGGGGAGCAATTCCAGCCGACCTGAAAGGCACCTTCTTTCGCAATGGCCCGGGTACGATGAGAGTCGGCTCACAGCAGTACGGCCACTGGTTCGATGGTCCCGGGATGATCAGTGCGGTTACTTTCACGGATGGCAAAGCGCACTTCAGGAATCGCTACGTGCGCACCCCGAGGTACCTGCGGGACCAGGCGGCGGGAAAAATCCGCTCACGGGGTTTCGGCACCCAGATCGAGGGCGGCCTGCCGGCCAACCTCCTGCGGCCGATGGCCAACCCGGCGAACACCAGCATATCCTGGCACGGCGGCAAGCTGTGTGCATTCTACGAGGGTGGCCAACCATACCGGCTCGATCCGGCTAACCTGGAGACCCTGGGCAAGGAGCTTTACGACGGCGGGTTGACCTCCGTCAAGACCATGAGCGCACACGGAAAGATCGACCACGGTAGCGGCCACCAGATCAACTTCGGAATCAATATTACCGGCCTGGGGCTGACCGGCCTGAAGCTTGCGCTGGACGTGTACGACATCAACCCACAGGGGCGGATCTGTCGCACCTGCCGTGTTCCCCTGAACGATTTCCCGTTTCTGCATGACTTCGGCCTGACCGAGAACTACGCGATCTTCCTCCTCAGTTCGATTTCCATCAGCCTGCCGGGGCCGCTTTGGGGTACGAAGACCCTGAGCGACACCATGGCGTACAATATGGGGCAGCCGCTCCAGGGTATTATTGTCGACCTGCGAACCATGCAGGTGGCCAGGCGCTTTGAGCTTCCCCCGGCGATTGTCGTCCACTTTGGCAACTCCCATGAGGTGGGGGACGAAATCGTGACGGATTTTATGCGTTCCGGCGATGTACGCAATATCTCCGGCTCTCAGACGTGTTTTCGATGGACCAGCTGACGGGCGGCCCCATCTATCGCTATCGCTTCAACGTGAAAACCGGGCAGATCAGCCACGAGCTCTACCACCACGCGCCCCAGGGGGAATTCCCTTCATGGAATAGAGGTGAAACCGGGCGTGCCAGCAGGTACTTGTACTATGTCGCCCCGCTGGATAACGGCACACCGTTCACTTTCAACGCCCTGGTCAAGCTCGATACCGAAACCGGCGATTACCAGGCCAGGGATTATGGCAGGGATCACTATACTTCCGAGGCCCTGTTTGCCCCCAGGGAGGGTGCCGGTGCCGGGGACGATGGCTACCTGCTGTCCTTTGTCTACGACGCCACCTGCCACAGGACTGATGTCGTAGTGCTGGATGCCCGCAACCCACAGGACGAGATTGCGGCGGTAAAGCTGTCGCATCATGTCCCCTTTGGTTTTCACGGTCATTTTACCAGCGAGGTCTTCGGCAGCCCGTAAAGTCCCGGCTGGTCTCTTTTGAGAAGCGGCCGAAAGCAGTAGACTGCCCCCCTCGAAATCGCGCCACCCGGGCGCGGTGCAACAGCATGGGAGTCAGCAGTGACACAAGGTAACGGGCTCGATCCACGGCAGCCATTGGCCAGAACGAACCGCATAGTCTGTAAGTTTGGCGGGTCCAGCCTTGCCAGTGCCGAGCAGATGCGCAAGGTAAAGGCGATCGTTGACGCCGATGAGCGCCGTCGCATTGTCGTACCTTCCGCCCCTGGAAAACGCGATGCCGGGGATACCAAGATTACCGACCTTCTTTACCTGTGCCACCACGCCGCCAGTATGGCCGCCGATTTTTCGGAACCCTTTGAAAGAATCTTCCAGCGCTTTATCGGGATCGAACAGGAACTGGGCATCGCCCCGATGATCCAGTCTCACCTGGAGGGTTTTCACGAGGCGCTGGCCCGGGGCGTAACCGCCGATTTCGCAGCCTCGCGGGGGGAGCATTTCAGCGGACTGCTGCTGGCCGCCTGGCTGG
>CAWBXR010000009.1:0-47107 GCA_963792815.1 uncultured Gammaproteobacteria bacterium | reverse complement strand
CCCCGAGGGTGGTGCCAGCGTTGACCAGGAGTTTTTCAATTGTGCCCACGCGTCCCTGCCACCGGTAGTACTGGACGATCCGGAAGAAATTGAGGCGGGCGAAAGGCCCCCCACCAAGGAGGAGATCGCGGAGCTGTGTACTCCCGAAGAGGGATCTACAACTCCCAACTTTGCAGCGCTGGAAGTCAACTGTCCTACGCTGTCCGGATACAATCTTTTTGCCGATGCCACCGAGCCCAGGAAGAATGCTCACGAGGGTATCCACTATGACCTGATCACCCCCCTGTTCACTGATTATGCGGCAAAGTATCGCTACATATTCGTGCCCGAGGGCAAGCAGGGCGGTTACTCCAACCGCGAGGTGATGGATCTTCCGGTGGGATCGATTGTTGCCAAGACCTTCACCATGCCCAACGACTTCCTGAACCCGGCTGCCGGTGAGGTAATTATCGAGACACGCCTGTTGCTGCACCGAGCTGATGGCTGGGTGGCGCTGCCCTATACCTGGCGCGAGGATGTCACCGAAGCCGACCTGACCCTGGCCGGCGGTACCCGACAGCTGAGCTGGATCGATGCTAATGGTGTCTCACGCAGCACCAACTACGTGATACCCGATGCCAACAGCTGCAAGAACTGCCACGGCAAGCTCCAGCCGGAAACGGGTAGTGGCGCCAGCAGCCTGGAGAATGTCATTACCCTGATAGGCCCCAAGGCGCGTTACCTGAATATGGATAATGTGTACGGCGGGGAGACGGTAAACCAGCTGCGCTACATGGAACGGGCGGGTATCCTTGTGGGTGTACCCGAGGACCTGGCTACTATCGATACGGTGCCGGACTGGGAAGATACTGCCGCGAGCCTGGAAGATCGGGCCAAGGGCTACCTGGATATCAACTGTGCCCATTGCCACAGGCCGGAAGGCTTTGCCAGCAACTCGGCCCTGTTCCTGGACTACTGGCGTGAGGTTGATGAAAGCTACGGTATCTGCAAGACCCCGGTAGCGGCGGGCAGCGGCTCCGGCGGCTTCCAGTTCGACATCGTGCCCGGGGACGCGTCCACCTCTATCATGAGCTACCGGGTCGACTCCAACGAGCCGGACGTGCGTATGCCTGAAATTGGCCGCACCCTGATTCACAGCGAGGGCGTTGCGCTTCTCAACGAGTGGATCAACAGTATGAGCGGTGGTTGCGAGTAAGCCTTCTGCTGCTTCATTATGCGAAAAAGGCCAGCAATGCTGGCCTTTTTTTTGAAGCATTGCGGCTTATGCCTTGTCTTCCTTCCCGAAGGTGAAACCCGCGCGCTCGACCAGCCGTTGCATCAGGCGCTCCCCCTTTCGCCCCCAGTAGAAATGTTGTCTTAGGTCAAGACGATATAGAGTTGAATGTTGTATACGTTGCTGATGGTAGAGCATAAATAGAAATGGATGTCAGGAGGGTGAAATTACATCGGTTTCACGCCGTTGTGGCGTTGCTGGCATTCTTGGTAACCCTGTTGTTTTTTGCGCTTCCCGAAGCGGGACACGAGGAGCCAAGACTTATCATAATCGGAGACAGTCTCAGCACGACACACGAGTGTTGGCCAAATTATCTCCGCGAGATGGCCCCGCGTTGGAACATTCAGGTGATGGCGCAAAATGGCCGGACCATAAGAGACTTTTCTATTCCTCGCGACCTCTGGACGATTGGCAATGAGAATGAAACTGTAATTTATTTTCTGGGGACGAATGACATTCTTCAGAGGAATCACATCGCATTTGCCGCGAGCCGCTTAAAAGCAGATATTCGATTTCTGCTCGATCAACAATTTAAGGTCTTGCTGATTATTCCCCCTACGCCGGATTTCGATAAAGCTATCTGGGGTAAGTCAATCAAAGAGCATAGGGAGCTGGTGAAAAGTTTCCGGGGCACTGACCCAAATCTTTGGGTATACGATATGGATAATATCTGGGATAAGTCGGAAACACCGGACGGGATTCATCCATCCGCAGAACTGTCGTGGAAAATTGCAGAGGCGATTAATTGGGTCCTGGCACAGAATATTTACTAGAAGAACACTGAAAGTTTGCCGGGATGTCCTGGAGGATTGTCTGCATCAAAAAACCATTGATCAAACATAAAGGCCATGGCTGAGGCATCGATTGTGTCTGCGGCGGTTAGAGCCTTTGGTCCCGGGGGTGCTGAGTTGGGAGCGACGCGTGCCGAGATATTTGAAGCGCAGATTGTTTTCGGTACCCGCCCGGGAAAAGTCACTCCTACTGCTTGAAAATATCCCGAACAGGGCTCAGGCCTTGTCTTCCATCCCGAAGGTGAAACCCGCGCGGTCGACCAGGCGTTTCATCAGGCGCTCGCCCATCGCCGGCGCCGGGGTATAGAAGCCGCCGGGCAGGTCGGGGCAATCCTGCACCAGGCAGGCGGCACTCTCTGCGATCATTTTCGCGGTGGAACCGTAGCCGGGATCCATGTTGCCGGTAACCACTGTGCGGATCTCCCTGCCGTCGTCGGTGGTGCCGATAAACAGGATGTTAAAGAAACCGGCTTCGCGGACCTCCTTCGAGGGGCCTTCGCCGGGGCCGGGGGCGTGATCCCCTCGCAGCGGGTTTACCGCGGCAATTGCCTCGGCTATGGCCTTGCCCTTGTCGCCTGGGCCGGCCACCATCATCTCGTCATAGCTGAAATCGGTACCGTAGGGGTGTCCCATCAGCGCATTGGAGCGGTGGATATTCTTGGTGTTGATGACCGCCATGATGAAGGGGGTAACCCACAGGCCGATCATCGGGTCTTCGTAGATGTGGTCACCCGCTGGCTGCTCGGGTCCGCGGAAGCCTCCCGCGAGGCAGAAGGGGTCGTTCATCACCGCGCGCAGTTCCTCGTTCTCGGCGGCGGCGTCCTCGGTCGCATTCAGCGAGCTGGCCGTGCCCCCTGAGAACGCGCCCTTCATTGCCCTCACGCGAGCGTGGACCTGCTGGCAGGGTTTGCCAAAGCGCTCCCGGGCTTCATTCTGCAGATGCAGCACACCCAGATCAAATGGCACTGAATCAAAACCGCAGCTGTGCACTATGCGGGCGCCGCTGGCAGCCGCTTCCTGCTCGTGCTTGTTGATCATTTCATACATCCAGACAGGCTCGCCGGAGAGGTCAACGTAGTGGGTCCCCAGTTTTGCGCAGCTGGCCACCAGGCCGGAGCCGTAGAACTGGTAGGGGCCCACCAGGGTGCAGACACAGCGGGCGCTGGCCACCATGGCATCAATGGAGGCGGGATCGTCGGCGTTCGCAGCCACCAGGGGTGTGTCGCCGGGTGCGCCGATCTCGTCGCGCAGTTGGGCCAATTTCTCCAGGCTTCTCCCGGCCATCGCCCAGCGCAGGCCAAGGCCTTCGCAGGCCACTATATATTCCGCAACGAGGCGCCCGGTAAAGCCGGTGGCGCCGTAAATAACAATATCAAATTCCCTGGTATCGCTCATATGACCTCAAATCATTACATGTTAATTTTTGTCTGGCTTTGAAGGGTGAGCCGCCTCAGACGGCCAGGCTACCCATATCGACCAACTCCAGCACCGTGCCGTCCGGATCCCTGAAACAGATAAAGCGGGTGGTGCTGCCGCGGGGGCCGGGCACTGCCGCCGGCCTGGCCGAGAGAAACTCGACACCTTCTGCCCGCAGGCTTTCGACGTCCGCCTCGATGTCGCTGGTGACGAAGGCGATACGCCCGAGGCCCAGGTGGTTGAGGCCGTCGTAGGGCGGTCGCTGGTCGGCGGGGTCCCGCCATTCCAGCAGATCTATCACCGCGCCGGAGGGGTGCTTCATGAGGGCGCCGCGCAGGGAGTAGGATGTCATTCCCACGGCCGCGGCCACGTCCCCGGTACCATCCGGCTCGACTGGCATAAGTACCTTGAAGCCCAGCATTTCGTAAAATGCCTGAGAGCGGTCAAAGTCGCTGCAGTTGACATTGATATGGAGTAAACCGGTGATATTCATGAGGGCTTCACGGGTGGAGGTGGCTGGATCATTACCTGTTTGAACCGTAGCGCCCAGGATTCCGGGCCGACCCAAAGGGCATAAAAGAGAGTTTTGGCCGCGGTTCCACTGAGGTAGCGCAGGCGCGGCCGGCAGGCGGCGAGGGCGTGGGCGATATCGCGGATCGCATGGGCGGGGTCCTGGGAAATCTTATCCAGCTGCTTTGTATTGAGCGCGATGTACTCCTCCAGCCACTGTGCCGGCCACAGCGATTTCCATTCGCCCTGTGGGTCGGTGCGTTCCATTTCCCGCCAGGCCTTGCGATGGCCCTCGAAAAACGTCATGGACATGGGCGTGCGCATGGTGGAAGGGTTGATGACGCTGACCGAGACATTCCAGAATGACAATTCCGCGCGCAGGGCATCGGCGTAGGCCTCGACAGCGAACTTGGAGGCGTCGTAGGGAGCGTTGCCCGGAAGGCTGACCAGCCCGTCGACGCTGCTTACAAGCACTACCCTGCCTCGCGCTTTCCTGAGGGCGGGGAGCAGTTTCTGGGTCAGCAGTACCGGCGCAAAAAAATTGAGCTCCATGACTTCGCGGTAAAAGGAGATGGGCTGGTAGTCCACAAAGCCCGGTAGCGCGATCCCGGCGCAGTGAACTAGACCCCACAGCTCGCCATTGCAGCTCGAGTCAATCTCCCCGGTCAATTGCAGGATCGCCTCTTCATCCCTCAGGTCCAGGCAGGGTGCCAGTTGTGCGCCTGCCTTGAGTGCATCTGCCGCTCCCTCCCGGGTGAAGCAGCAGGCAACCACTATCGCCCCCCGAGCAACCAGTGACTCGACAACCCCACGCCCGAAGCCGGAGTCGCAGCCTGTCACCACTATCCACCGGCCACTGATATCGAGCTGCGCACGTTCCTGGAATACCGAGATAATTTTGCGCAGCAGCATGAGCGCCAGGATACTCCAGGCGACGATACCCATGGCACTTATCCAGGGCTGCAGGAGGTCTTGTAAGCTGCCAGAGACTTCAGGCATTTAGGAGTGGACTCCAGTGTTAACGAAAAACGCCAGTCTAACTGCATACCCGGCGACTGCAACTTCTTTTGCTTTGGTCTCTGGGGAGCTTCCAACGGGGGAAGATTGAGGTACACTGGCCGACACAGGCCCGCCCCCGCGGATGCGGACGCCTTTGAATAAAGATAATAATCAATTTAAATGTGGGAATAACCAATGCGAAGGCTCTCTGATGCGGCTGCTACCGTTTCAGTGCTGTCCGCCCTGATATTGCCGGGGTCGGCATGGGCGGATGAACCCGCGCCAGCTGAAAACCCGGTGCTTGAAGAGGTCCTTGTCAGTGCCAGTCGGCGGGTCGAGAGTCTGCAGGACGTACCGATGTCGGTCAGCGCGTTCTCCAGTGATTTTTTCCAGGACACGGGCGTCAACCAACTCGGCGACCTGGAACAATACACCCCCAATTTCAGGATCAGTGCGTCCACCGACTCCCGCTCGACGATCATACGCATCCGCGGTATCGGTTCTGTGGGCAGTAACTCGGGTGTCGATCCCAGTGTCGGGGTCTTTATCGATGGCGTATACCAGGGCCGCTCCGGCATGAGTATCAGTGACCTTGTCGATGTGCAGCGGGTGGAAATCCTGCGCGGTCCACAGGGCACGCTCTACGGCAAGAACACTTCGGCGGGGGCCATCAGCGTGCTGACCAACCTGCCTGGCCCCGACTACGAGTCCATGCTCGAACTGGGGTATGACAGCAATGAGCAGGCCGAGATCAGGGGAATGGTCAATATTCCCTTCGGCAATTCGGGGCACGCGATGCGTCTTGCCGGCTTCGGCATCGATGGCGATCACCTGTTCGAGAACACCTATACCGGCCAGGGAGTCAACAACGCGAACAAATACGGTGGCCGGGGGCGCCTGCTGCTTGATCTTGGGGGTGAGAATGACGGTGCGGACCTGGGCCAGCTGGTATTTTCCGCTGACTACACCAAGGAGGACACCGACTGTTGCGCCTTTGCGGTCATTGATTACAACGGGCTCTCCCCGCTCAATGCGCCCTCTACCAACAATCCATCGGCCCAGTGGCAGGCTGACCTGGGACTCAATGACCTGGGTGAACCGATACTCGATTACACCGCCTTTGAGGATTCGGAAGGCTTTTCGCCGCCCAAAGCTGACCCTTTCGGCGATAACTACTGGTTTGACGAGGCGATGGAAAACAAGGTCGAGCTGGGCGGCGTGTCCGTGGAATGGAACAGGGACCTGGCCAGTAACAGTGCGATCACCTTCCTCAATGCCTGGCGCCACTACGAATCCAACAGCGCCTTCGATGGAGACTTCACCGCCTATAATGCGGTCGGTTCCAGCACGGATGTAAAGCTGGACCAGTATTCCTCGGAGTTGCGTCTGGCCTCGCCAGGTGGTGAGACCTTCGATTACCAGTACGGTCTTTATGCATATTATTCCGAATTCGATTCTGTCGGCACTTTCAGCCAGCACCCCGCGCTGGTCGACAATGTCCGTATCGCCCCTGGCGTGACCCTTGGGGACATCTTTCCTGACGGTACGATCAATACCGATACCAATGACTACACCACGACCAGCTACGCGGCGTTCGGCCAGCTGGTATGGAATTACAGCGAAAAGCTGAGTGCCACACTGGGCCTGCGCTATACCTACGAGAAAAAAGAGCGCAAGGGCTCGCAATTGACTATCCCGAGTTTTCCCATCGACATACCACCCATCGCCGGCCCGGATATCTACCAGGACAACAGCCGCAACGATTCTGATGTATCCCCGGCAGTGAACCTGCGTTATTTTTTCACCGAGGATGTCATGGGCTACGCCTCGATCAGTCGCGGCTTCAAGTCCGGCGGCTTCAACCAGCGGCGGGAGGCGTCGGGTTCTGACGGGGAGTTCGATGAGGAAACCGCCACCAATTACGAACTCGGCTGGAAAACCACGTTGCTTGAGCGCCGCCTGCAGTTTAATGGCACCCTGTTCTACGTCGATTACGAGGACTTCCAGTCCCAGACCTTCGACGGCTCCTCTGTGCGGGTTACCAACGCCGGTAACCTGAAAAGCTATGGCGCTGAACTGGAGCTGGTTTATCTTCCCGTAGAGAACGTGACAGTCGGCTCCGCTATTGGCTTCAATAAAACCGAATACGGCTCCTTTGACAATGGCCAGTGTACGGTGGAGCAGACCTTTTACCAGTACTACGTGGTCGAGGGTGCCCAGAGCGGCTCGCCGGGTGTTGACAGCAGCTGTACCCAGGACCTTGCCGGTGAGCCCCTGGCCAATGCGCCGGAATGGAACGTCAGCTCCTATATCCAGTATGACGCCACCCTGCCGCTGGACCTGGTGGGGGTGGTGCGACTTGAACACAGCTATATCGACAGTTTTTATCTTGAGGAAGACCTCGACCCACACCTTAAAAATGATGCGGTCGACCTGGTCAACCTGCGCATGACCCTCAGCAATCCCGAGCGCAGCTGGGAGTTGTCCTTGTGGGGGCGTAACCTGCTGGATGAACAGTATTATGCCTTCGGTCTCGATATTCCCACACTGGGCGGCTACGCCGGGGTTGTCGCGCCCGAGGCAACCTATGGAATTACCGTGCGCTGGCATAACCAGTGATCGAGGTGAGCGGCGTAGGGCCCACTGTGACTATAATGCTCCTTGCGGGAGTAGCCCTCGCACGCATGCGATGAACCGGTAAACAGAAAAAGGACATGAGAATGGGGTTAGTAGAGCAGGACCTGGCAACAGCTGCAGGGCAACAATATGATTATCACCAGGGTTTTGCCGCCCTGGAGCAGGAGCACAGCGGCTGGATCGATGACATTCGGGGAGCAATTCCAGCCGACCTGAAAGGCACCTTCTTTCGCAATGGCCCGGGTACGATGAGAGTCGGATCACAGCAGTACGGCCACTGGTTCGATGGCCCCGGGATGATCAGTGCGGTTACTTTCACGGATGGCAAAGCGCATTTCAGGAATCGCTACGTGCGCACCCCGCGGTACCTGCGGGACCAGGCGGCGGGAAAAATCCGCTCACGGGGTTTCGGCACCCAGATCGAGGGCGGCTTGTCAGCCAACCTCCTGCGGCCGATGGCTAACCCGGCGAACACCAGCATATCCTGGCACGGCGGCAAGCTGTGTGCATTCTACGAGGGTGGCCAACCTTACCGGCTCGATCCGGCTAACCTGGAGACCCTGGGCAAGGAGCTTTACGACGGCGGCTTGACCTCCGTCAAGACCATGAGCGCACACGGAAAGATCGACCACGGCAGCGGCCACCAGATTAACTTCGGAATCAATATTACCGGCCTGGGGCTGACCGGCCTGAAGCTTGCGCTGGATGTGTACGACATCAACCCACAGGGGCGGATCTGTCGCACCTGCCGTGTTCCCCTGAACGAGTTCCCGTTTCTGCATGACTTCGGCCTGACCGAGAACTACGCGATCTTCCTCCTGAGTTCGATTTCCATCAGCCTGCCGGGGCCGCTTTGGGGTACGAAGACCCTGAGTGACACCATGGCATACAATATGGGGCAGCCACTCCAGGGCATTATTGTCGACCTGCGAACCATGCAGGTGGCCAGGCGCTTCGAGCTGCCCCCTGGGATTGTCGTCCACTTTGGCAACTCCCATGAGGTGGGGGATGAAATCGTGACGGATTTTATGCGTTCCGGCGATGTGCGCAATATCTCCGGGCTCTCAGACGTGTTTTCGCTTGACCAGCTGACGGGCGGGCCCATCTACCGCTATCGCTTCAACGTGAAAACCGGGCAGATCAGCCACGAGCTCTATCACCACGCGCCCCAGGGGGAATTCCCGTCATGGAATAGAGGTGAAACCGGGCGTGCCAGCAGGTACTTGTACTATGTCGCCCCGCTGGATAACGGCACACCGTTCACTTTCAACGCCCTGGTCAAGCTCGATACCGAAACCGGCGATTACCAGGCCAGGGATTACGGCCGGGATCACTACACTTCCGAGGCCCTGTTTGCCCCCAGGGAGGGTGCCGGTTCCGGGGACGATGGTTATCTGCTGTCCTTTGTCTATGACGCCACCTGCCACAGGACAGCTGTCGTAGTGCTGGATGCCCGTAACCCCCAGGAGGAGATAGCGGCGGTAAAGCTGTCGCATCATGTCCCCTTTGGTTTTCACGGTTATTTTACCAACGAGGTCTTTGGCAGCCCGTAAAGTCCTGGCTGGTCCCTTTTGAGAAGCGGCCGAAAGCAGTAGACTGCCCCCCTCGAACTCGCGCCACCCGGGCGCGGTGCAACAGCATGGGAGTCAGCAGTGACACAAGGTAACGGGCTCGATCCACGGCAGCCATTGGCCAGAACGAACCGCATAGTCTGTAAGTTTGGCGGGTCCAGCCTTGCCAGTGCCGAGCAGATGCGCAAGGTAAAGGCGATCGTTGACGCCGATGAGCGCCGGCGCATTGTCGTACCTTCCGCCCCTGGAAAACGCGATGCCGGCGATACCAAGATTACCGACCTTCTTTACCTGTGCCACCACGCCGCCAGTGTGGACGCCGATTTTTCGGAACCCTTGGAAAGAATCTTCCAGCGCTTTATCGGGATCGAACAGGAACTGGGCATCGCCCCGATGATCCAGTCTCACCTGGAGGGTTTTCACGAGGCGCTGGCCCGGGGTGTAACCGCGGATTTCGCAGCCTCGCGGGGGGAGCATTTCAGCGGACTGCTGCTGGCCGCCTGGCTGGAGGCGGACTTCATCGAACCCGCCGACTATATCGTTATCGGTGCCAATGGCCTGGTGGACCCGCAGACCTGGAGCCTGCTGGGGCAACGAATGGCCGATGTAGAGCGGCGCTATGTCATGCCCGGTTTTTACGGCCGCGATGTCGAGGGCCATGTGCGCACATTCTCCCGCGGAGGGTCGGATGTCAGCGGGGCGGTAGCGGCGCGGGCGGCCAACGCGATGCTGTATGAGAACTGGACCGATGTCTCGGGGCTGCTGATGGCGGACCCGCGCATTGTCGACAAGCCGAAGCCGATGGAAGAGGTAACCTACTCGGAGATCCGGGAGCTGTCCTACATGGGCGCCAGCGTACTGCACGAGGAGGCCATGGCCCCGGTGCGCGAGGTGGGCATTCCGGTCAATATCCGCAATACCAATGACCCCGGGCATCCGGGCACCCGTATCGTGGCTGAGCTGTCCGCCGAGGAGGTGGCGAGCACCCAGATAGCCGGCGTCGCCGGCAAGACCAGTTTTGCCATGATCACTGTTGGCAAGAACCTGATGAACCGGGAGGTGGGTTTTGTCTACCGCCTGCTCGGCGTCTTTGAGCACCACGGCATTCCTTTTGAGCACTGTCCCTCCAGCATCGACAGCGTCAGCGTGATCGTCGAGGCGAAATGGCTGGAAGGCCGTGTGGAGCAGGTGCTGGATGAAATCCGCCGCACCATGGAGCCGGACGAGATCGACTACGTACCGGGCATCGCACTGATCGCGATCGTGGGCGAGGAGATGGCCCATACCCCTGGCATCGCAGCCAGGGTGTTCGCCGCGCTGGCGGCAGCCGGGGTGAATGTGTCCCTGATCAACCAGGGCGCCTCGGAGCTGAATATTATCGTCGGGGTGGCGCCCCAGGACTACCCCGTGGCGGTGCGGGCGATTTACGATGCTTTCGTGGTGGCCACCTGACGCGACAGAGCAAGCGTAAAAGCCATCCCGGCAGCGCTGATCAGGGCGATCAGCAGAAAATAATTGTGGAAGCCCTCTGCGCCCGGGTTCGCGTCCAGGATGCGGCCCGTGATCGCTGCAAAGAATATGTCCGGGGTGAAGCCCAGCACTGAGATTAGCCCGACGGCGCTGCCGGTGATACGCCGGTCAAGGCCGGCCTCCTCGATCAGGCTGAAGTAGATACCGCGCAGTGCGTAGACCGCGATAAATGTAACAAGGATATTGGCAAGCAACAGGGCTTCGGCCATTGGCGCCGCCCGCTCCAGGCTCAGGCAGAAATACGCGACCCCCGCACAGACGAAAAGCAGGCTTACCAGCTTGCTGGAGCGCCAGCGGTCTGCCCACAGGCCGGCGGCAACCGCTGCGACCGGCCGGGCGTAGCTGGCCCAGGTATTCAAGGCTGCCGCCTCCAGCGGTGTCATATCCATGACCTGAACGGCGTACACCCCGTAGTTGTCCAGCGATTTGTAGCCGCAGTAGGCGCAGACCACTACCCCGGCCTGTAGCCAGACACTTGGCGTCGACAATGCCTGCAGCCAGTGTGGGCGGCCTTCTGCCGCAGTGTTTGAGGCCTGCGACTTGCCGGCGGGCAGGGCGAACCAGACGACCGCGGCGCTGAGCAGGCTGACCACGCTGTAGAACAGTATTACTGACTGCAGGCCCTGGGTACCGCTGTCGCTACCGGCCAGGCGGGCACTGAGTATGAACATCGCAATGGTAGCGAATACGCTTGCCACCAGGCCCCGGCCACCATCGAGCACGCCGAACGCCAGCCCCTGGGTGTGTTGGCCACCCCAGTCGCGGGTGGCCTTGATGAGCGCCGCCCAGAACAACAGGATGCTGGTCAGGCCCCAGTAGGCGAACAGCAGGTAGAGCCCGACCAGGCCCGGCAATGTCCACAGGTACAGTCCTCCGATCCCGGTGGCCGCCAGTGACAGGCTGAGCAGGGTGCGGGGCGGGTAGCGGTCAGCTATGGTGCCGCCCGGAAAGTAGGCCAGCAGGGCGACCACCCCGTAAACCGCGAAGATATCCCCCAGCTGGGTGTTGCTCAGGTCGAACACCTCGAGCATGTTTGGCCGGAAGAATCGCGGTATATGAAAGGGCAGGCTGAAAATAACCTCGCCTGCCAGGATCAGTGCGAACAGCACACCATAACGCTTTGCGGCGGTGTCAGCGATGCTGTGCTCCCTGCGCCATTGTGTGATCAGGCCGCGCTGAGATAGTGCACACTGAACAGTTTGTTGTCGTCGAGCCAGCTCTTTCGCAGGGTAAAACCAGCGGCGTTACTCAGGGCTTCGAAGTCCTGCAGGCTGTACTTGTAGGAATTTTCTGTATGCAGTGTCTCACCCTTGGCAAACTCTATGGCGCTGCCGTTCACTTTTACGGTTTGCGACTGCTTGCTCACCAGGTGCATCTCAATGCGTTTCAGCTCCTGGTTGTAGAAGGCCCGGTGGGAAAAGTTTCCGTCCCGGAAATCGGCACCGGCGAGCCTGTTTACGGAATTGAGGATGTTCAGGTTGAACTGGGCCGTGACTCCCCGGGCGTCGTTGTAGGCCGCATTGAGCAACTGCTCCGATTTATGCAGGTCCACCCCAACCAGTACGCCGCCGTCACTGCCTATCCATTGGCGCAGCCCTGACAGGAACGCGGTGGCGTCACGGGGCTCCATATTGCCAATGGTTGAGCCTGGATAGAAGACCACGCGCCGGCCCCCCGGCAGTTCGGTGCGGCGCTGCCACTGGTCGGCGAAATCGGCGCAAATCGCGTGGACGTTCAACCACGGAAATTCACGCCCGAGTTTGAGGGCGGATTCGTAGAGGAACTCGGCGGAAATATCCACCGGCACGTAGGCCGCAGGCTTCATCGAATCCAGTAGCAGCCGTACTTTTTCACTGCTGCCGCTGCCGGGCTCTATCAGGACACAGTCACTGCCGCAGTAGGCGGCGATTTCGTCCGCGTAGCGGTTGAGGATGTCTATCTCGGTCCTGGTGGGGTAGTACTCCTGCAGCTCGGTGATCTGCTCGAATAATTCAGAGCCGCGGGCGTCGTAGAAATACTTGGGGTTGATTTTCTTCTGTGGCAGTCGCAGCCCCGCGAGCAGCTCGGCGCGACTTTCGCTGTGGTCCGGTTGCTGGTCCTCGAAGACCACGTTATCCAGTTTTGGTGCGGTAGCGGGCATCGTTATATCTCTTCGCTGAAATTACGGTTGCAGGTCTCGGGCCAGGCGTAAGCCGCTGAACTGCCAGCGGTCCTGGGGATAGAAAAAATTCCGGTAGGTCGGGCGTACATGCCCATGCTGGCTGACGCAGGAGCCGCCGCGCAACACCCACTGGTTGGCCATGAATTTACCGTTGTATTCGCCAATGGCGCCGGCACTGGGCCTGAAACCGGGATAGGGACGGTAGGCGGAGCCCGTCCACTGCCAGCAGTCACTGTACAACTGTAGCAACGGCTCATCGCCGGTGGCATGCGAAGGGTGTAGCCTGGCCGGGTCAAAGTCTGGCGCTGCAAATGTCTGGGCGCGGGCGGCGGATTCCCATTCGAACTCGGTAGGCAGGCGGGCGCCGGCCCAGCTGGCGTAGGCGTCGGCCTCGTAGCCGCTCAGATGACACACGGGCTGTGCGGGTTCCCTGGCCCGCAGGCCATTCAGGGTGAACTGCAGTGCCTGTCCATCCCGGTCCAGCCAGTAAAGGGGCTGTCGCCACTGTTCCTGCTGTACGATTGCCCAGCCATCGGCCAGCCAGAACTCGGGGCGCTGGTAGCCGCCATCCTCGACGAAGGCCTGGAACTCCGCGTTGGTTACCAGGCGGTTTGCCAGGGCATAGGGGTTGAGGAAGATACGTGTGGAGCGGACCCTCGTTGTCGAAAGCAAAGCCTATCCCCCTCCAGGCTTGTTCCGTGTCTATACCGACGCTCACCAGGCCGCCGGGAAACTCACGCCATTGCAGGTCTGCCGGCCCTGAACAGGCGTGAAGGCGAGGGTACAGTATCGTGTGGGGCCTGCTGTGTAGGCAGGGTAGAGGGGGTTGGCCGACAAGGAATACTTGAGGTCCGTATAGAAAAGTTCCTGGTGTTGCTGTTCGTGCTCGATGCCCAGGCGGCAGCGCGCGGTGATCTCCTCGCGCTGCGGGTGATCCCTGTCACTCAGCAGCTGCAACATTGCACGATCGACATGCGCCCTGTACGCCAGTACTTCAGCGACCGTGGGGCGCGAAAGCAAACCCCGGCTGGGCCGGGCAAACTGTTCACCAATCCCGTTGTAATAGGAATTGAACAACAGCTGGTATTGCTCATTCGGTGTCCTGTAGCTGTCGACAAAGGGCTTTAACAGGAAAGTTTCGAAGAACCAGCTGGTATGGGCCAGGTGCCATTTGGGCGGGCTGGTGAACGCCTCTGCCTGCAGGCCGAAATCCTCTGTTTCCAGCGGCTCGCAGGCCAGTTGCGACTGGTTCCTGACCGCCCTGTAGCGTTGCAGCAGCTCCTGGTCAGTCATTGCCTGCCGCCATTAGGGGAAAGCGGCAACTGTCGCCGGGTGCCGGATATACTCTTTGCGGTTGTTGTGCTGGTTTCATCGGTCTTTGTTTTGTTTATTCATCGATCAGCTTAGCACGTGGGACCGCGGATGCAGGTTCAACATCGATGTCCATGGGTAATTTTACGGTGGCAAGCCATAATAGGATCAAACTCGTGTATTTTTTGTGAAACGCGCTGACCAGAATCGCAGGCCAGGCCGTATAGCTTCTGCATGGCTGGCGAAAAATGCCCGCTACTGGTGAACGAGCAGGAGAAACAGCATGAAGGCGATTTGGCAGGGACAGGTTGTTGCAGAGTCAGACGATACGGTTGTGGTTGAGGGTAACCATTACTTCCCCGCCGACAGCCTGCAGCGCGAATATATCAAGGACAGCTCCCTCACCTCGGTGTGTCCCTGGAAAGGCACCGCCCACTACTACTCTCTCGAGGTCGATGGCCGCACCAATGCCGATGCGGTCTGGTACTACCCGGAGCCGAAACCCGCTGCCGCGGACATAAAGGGCCGGGTTGCCTTCTGGCGGGGAGTACAGGTGACAGCCTAGGTCAACCAGCCCAGGGGTGAAGACAGGGTAGGTCCCGGTGGGGCTGCCCTACGTAACCGGTCGCTACAGCGCCTTACTGCGCTCGCGAATATCCTTGTTGAGCTTTTCGTCGTTCAGGCTGTAATCCACCGGTACGTCAATCAGGTGAACGGCCGGTTCCGCAAGGCAGGCTTGAACTCGCGGCAGCAATTCCTCGGTGGCGCCGATACGCCAGCCTTTGGCGCCATAGCTTTCGGCATACGCGACGAAATCCGGGTTGCCGTAGTCAAGGCCGTAATTTTCAAAGTGCATATGGGCCTGCTTCCACTTGATCATGCCGTAAGCGTCATCGCGCAGGACGATCACAACGATATGCAGGCCCAGTCTCACCGCGGTTTCCAGCTCCTGGCTGTTCATCATGAAACCGCCGTCGCCGCACACCGCGATCACGGGTGTGTCAGGGTTCACCAGCTTGGCCGCCATCGCGGAGGGCAGGCCGGCTCCCATCGTGGCCAGGGCGTTGTCCAGCAGCAGCGTATTGGGCTTGTGCGCCGGATAGTTGCGGGCGAACCAGATCTTGTACACGCCATTATCGAGGGCAACGATGCCGTCACGGGGCATGGCGGCGCGTATGTCCCTTACCAACCTCTCCGGCAGGATTGGGAACCTGTCGTCATGTTCGGATTCTTCGCGGTGAGCGACATAGGCGTCGTGTACGTCGCAGTAGAACCCCAGTTTCCAGTTGTCCTGTGGGCTTATTTTTTCCTTTATCTGCCAGATACTGTTGGCGATGTCCCCTACCACCTCCAGTTGAGGAAAGTACACCGGGTCGACCGAGGCCGACTCGAAGTTGATATGGATGACCTTGACGCCGTCCGGCTGCATGAAGAACGGCGGCTTTTCGACCACGTCGTGACCGACGTTGATAATGAGGTCGGCACGGGCGATGACCCGATGGACAAAGTCGCCGTCGGACAGGGCCGTATTGCCCAGGAACAACTTTCCGCCTTCATCCAGGACGCCCTTGCCCATCTGGGTGGTGATGTAGGGTATGCCCGTTTTCTCGACAAACTCGTTAAGCATTTTCGCGGTCAGCTTCCGGTTGGCGCCGGCGCCGATCAGCAGTACGGGCGCCCGGGCTTTTTCGATCATCTCCACCGCAGCGGCGATGGACTTGTATTCCGCGATAGGTCGGCGCATCGCGCTGGCCGGAATCAGCTTCGCACTGGTGGTTTCCGCGGCGATGTCTTCCGGCAACTCGATGTGCACTGCCCCGGGGCGCTCCTCGTGCGCCAGCCGGAAAGCCTCCCGGACGATCGAGGGTATCCTGTCGCCACTGACAACCTGCGCCGTGTACTTGGTAATCGGGCGCATCATATCGATCACATCAATCACCTGGAACCGGCCCTGCTTGCTGGTCTTGATCGGCTTCTGCCCGGTGATCATCAGCATCGGCATGGCGCCGAGCTGGGCATAGGCGGCCGGTGTCACCAGGTTGGTGGCGCCCGGCCCGAGGGTGGCCAGGCAAACCCCGACTTTTCCCGTCAGGCGACCGTAGGTGGCCGCCATGAAACCGGCCCCCTGCTCATGCCGGGTCAGGATGAGTTTGATACTGGAGGTGCGCAGTGACTCCAGTAGATCCAGGTTCTCCTCGCCGGGAATACCGAACACGTATTCCACGCCTTCAGCCTCCAGGGCTTTTACAAACAGATCTGATGCTTTCATGATTGTCTCGATAGTCCGGTTGCCGGCGGGTGTCGAGTACCATACACCTGCAGGTCTCAAACGTGAACCGCCGCAGGTCTACAGCCGAGTCAGATTCCGGACAATCCCTGGAGAGGCGAGTGCTGCGGACCGTGCCGCTGTATGCTAACGTCTGTCCCGTATCCGCTGCCCAGGAGCAGAGCTCATGTCCCAGGAATTCGTCAATACAGTTACCGGCCCGATCAGGATTGAGGATCTCGGTGTCACCCTGATGCACGAGCATGTGCTCATAGGTTACCCGGGATGGGAAGCCGATACGCTGCGCCCGGGTCCCGGGCGCGCCGAGATAGTCGAGACTGCAGTAGAAAAGATTCGTTCAATGCAGGATATCGGCATCCAGTCCATGCTGGATCCCTGCCCAAATGACCTCGGCCGGGATGTCGGGCTGGCCGCCGAGGTGGCGGACAAGACCGGGTTCAATATTATTTGCGCGACCGGGCTATACAAGGAAGACGAAGGCGGTTTTGCCTACTGGCACTTTGTCCGCAGTATCGGCCGCGGGGTAGAGGCCATGGCGGAGCTGTTTATTCACGAGCTCACCCGGGGTATCGGCGATACCGGAGTCAAGGCCGGTATTATCAAGGTCGCCACCGGCGAGGGAAAGATCACCGACTATGAATACGACGTACTGAGCGCCGCAGCCTTGGCGGCGGTGGAGACCGGCGCACCGATTACCACTCATACCGACCAGGGTACGATGGGCGAGGAACAACAGGCCTTCCTTGTGGAAAAGGGTGTCCCTGCCCATCGCATTATTATCGGCCACAGCTGTGGTTCGAGTGATCACGACTACCATATGAGGCTGCTGGAGAAGGGTTCCTACCTGGGCTTCGACCGCTTTGGCCTGGATATCCTGGTACCGGATGAGCAGCGCATCGATGCACTGGTGGCGCTGCTGCAAAAGCAGCAGGAGCGGCGCATCGTCGTTTCACATGATTCCGTGTGGTGCACCCGGGGCCAGCCGTTCCCGGCTGAAATGCTCGCGGGTATCGATGTGGACAAGCTGTTCAACCCCACCCACTTTCATCGCAATATCATCCCGGCGCTGTTGGCGCGGGGCGTGAGCCGGGAACAGATTGACACCATGCTGGTGGATAATCCGCGTCGTTTTTTTCAGGGCGAGTTCTGAGCCCCGTTCCCGGTCCGCTATAGAGCCTCCTTCATCTCCTTCACCGCCGCCCACTGTGCGGGGCTGACCGGCGCTATAGACAGACGACCCTGGCTGAAGATGCTCAGGTCCGCGGTTGCTTCGTTTGACTTCAGGGATTTTGTCGAGATCACATCAGGAAATATTTCCACCAGGCGAACGTCGACACAGTACCAGCGCGGGCTGTCGGCTGCGGATTTCGGATCGTAATACCTGCTTTCGGGATCGAACTGCGCCGGGTCGGGGTAAGCAGCCTTGACCACTTTCATGCTGCCCGCGACGCCGATCCGCTTGCAGCTGGAGTGGTAGAACAGGACCAGATCCCCTTTCCTTACCTTGTCGCGCAGGTTGTTGCGCGCCTGGTAGTTGCGGATGCCGTCCCAGCGCCCGGTTTGGCCTTCCTCCGCCGCGAGGTGATCTATACCGTATTCGTCAGGCTCCGATTTGAAAAGCCAGTAGTTCATTACAGCTCCTGCAGTGCTGAATCGAGTTGCGTTCAGTATAATCAAATCCCTCGAAAATTTGTCCGACGTTCTCGCGGCGGATATCTCCCCAGACGACCGAGGAATAATGTGACGTACTGTGCCTGCATCCGAGAGTACTCGTGAGCCTTGAAATGCTGACTGCGCTGGTTACCTTCGCCCTGGTGTCGACCATCACCCCGGGGCCGAACAACCTGATGCTGATGGCGTCCGGGGCCAACTTCGGCTTTGGTCGCACGGTGCCCCATATGTCCGGCATCCTGGTGGGTGTCCTGGTGATGTTTGTGCTTGTGGGGATCGGCTTGTCACAGGTGTTCGATGCCTGGCCCGCGAGCTTTCAGGTGCTGAAAGTGATAAGTGTCGTTTACCTGGTGTTTCTGGCCTGGAAAATTGCAACCGCTGCAGGCCCGGGGGAGGGCGCTGCAGCCGGTGGCAAGCCGCTGACGTTTATCCAGGCCGCGCTTTTTCAGTGGGTCAACCCGAAGGTGTGGATAGTCGCCCTGACCGCCATCACCGTGTACTCGCCGTTGCACGATACGGGGGCTGTCATGGTGGTGTCCCTGGTGTTCGGCGTGATAACCCTTCCCTCGGTAACCATCTGGACCCTGATGGGGCAGCAACTGGCGAAGCTGCTGACCAATAATCTTCGCCTGCGGACATTCAACGGCATCATGGGAGCGCTGTTGATCGCCTCCCTGTACCCGGTGCTTGAGTCCTGGCTGGATTTCTCCGGCTAGCCGCACGGCTTAATGTTTGATCTTGCGGGGGCTGACAGCTGGCATCAGTCCCGGAGTGGCTACCCGGCCCTAGAGCTCCCCGCCGATCGCCCGCTGCAATATTTGTGCGTACTGCGCGGCGGTGAAGGGTATCGGGTTGCCCGCGGCGGAGGGATCCGCCACGGCCATGTCGGATAGTCTTGCGACCTGCCCGTCATCTATGCCGATGTCGGCGAGACAGTCCGGGATTCCAATGTCGGACCGCAACTTCAGTACCCAGTTCAGGAAACCGTCGAAGCTCCGGTGTTCCAGGTCGAGGTAGGCCGCGGCCCGGCTCAGCACCGGCGCGACGGCGACCTCGTTTGCCAGCAGAACATAGGGCATCAGTATCGCATTGAGCAGGCCATGGTGCGCGTCGTACACCGCACCCAGGGGGTGGGCCAGGGCGTGCATGGCGCCGAGCCCTTTCTGGAACGCCGTTGCGCCCATGCTCGAGGCGGCAAGCATTTGCATGCGCGCTTCGATATTGCCACCGTCAGTCACCACCACTGGCAGGTAGTCGTGTACCAGGCGGATGCCCTCCATCGCGATCCCGGTTGCCATCGGATGCCAGCTTGGTGAGCACAGGGCCTCCAGGTTGTGGGACAGCGCGTCCATGCCGGTGGCGGCCGTCAGTTTGGGCGGCAGCTTAATGGTGAGCTCCGGGTCGAGGATGACCTGGCCGGGCAGCAGCCTGGGATGGAAAATTATCCGTTTTACCTGCCGTCGCTGGTCGGTAATGACAGCGGCGCGACCGACTTCCGAGCCGGTGCCGGCTGTCGTCGGGACCGCGACAATCGGAGCTATGCCCTCTGCCCTGACGCGGGACCAGTTATCTGCAATATCCTCAAACTCCCACAGCGGCAGGTTCTGGCCACTCATTAGTGCGATGGCCTTGCCGGCGTCCAGGGCCGATCCACCCCCCATGGCAATCACGCCGTCGTGCCCGCCACTGGCAAAGGCGGCGATGCCATCCTCGACATTGCTGTCGCTGGGGTTGCTGCGAACGGCGGAAAATACGCCGCAGGCCAGGCCGGATTCCCGGCATCGGCTGACGGCGTCCTGCACCAGGGGCAGCGCGGCAAGCTGGGGGTCGGTCACCAGCAGGGGTGCCTGCATACCCAGCGCCCGGCAGGCTTCGGGTAATTCCGCGATGCGTCCGGCTCCGGCGCGGATGCTGTTGGGGTAATTCCAGTTGCCCAGGGGTCCGGCTTTGCTCATCAAATTATCTCGAAGTAACGGGACAGCTCCCAGTCTGTGACATGCCGGCGGAACTCCCGGCACTCCCACTCCCGGCTCGCCGCGTAATGCTCTACGAACTCAGCGCCGAAAAACTCTCGGGCTGCCGCGGAGTTACGCAGTGCGGCGGCCGCCGTGGCCAGGTCCGCAGGCAGGGCCAGCTGCTCCGGCTGATCCTGCTCGTAGGCGTTACCTGTCACCATTTCCGTGGGCTCCAGCTTGTGCGCAATACCGTAAAGGCCGGCGCCGAGGGCCGCCGCGAGAGCGATATAGGGATTGGCGTCAGCGGAGCCCAGGCGAAACTCCACCCGTTGCGACTTGGCCGAGCCGGGTATGACTCGCAGCGCCGTGGTCCTGTTCTCGACGCCCCAGGTGGCGTCTGTCGGTGCCCAGAAGCCGGGGATGAGCCGGGTGTAGGCATTCACCGTCTGGGCCAGCATCGCCATCCACTGTGGCATCAGCTGTTGTTGCCCGGCCACGAAATGACGCTGTATTTTACTCATGCCATGGACCTGGCCGGCGTCATGAAAGACGCTCTGCCCCTGCTTGTCCTGCAGGGAGATATGGATATGCCCCGACTGTCCCGGGTAGTCATTGGACCACTTGGCCATGAAAGTGGCCATCATGTCCCGGCGCTGTGCCCACACCTTGGCGAAGGTCTTGAACAGGGCGGCCTTGTCGGCTGCGTTGGCGGCGCTGTCCACGGCTATTGCCGCTTCCAGTACACCCGGGCCGGTTTCGGTATGCAGTCCCTCGATGGGGAAATCCATCGCCTGGCCCAGTTCCAGCAAACTCTGGTACAGCTCCGCCTTCACCGAGCTGCGCAGCATCGAATAACCGAAGTATCCCGGCGTTATGGGCTTCAGGTTGCGATAGCCTTTCTCCCGTATAGAGTCGGGGGTCTCATCGAACAGGAAAAACTCGTATTCAAAGGCAGCGAAAGCCTCGAAGCCCATGTCGCTGGCCCGGTCCAGGACCCGCTGGAGTAGCATGCGAGGACATAGTTCCGCGGCCTTGCCTTCGAATTCGCACAGGAACAACAGCATGCCGGGTTCGAACGGGATGTCCCGGCAGGTATCCGGCAACACCCGCACCGGGGCGTCGGGATAACCCGTATGCCAGCCGGTAAAGGCGGTGTCGGGTGACGGCATAGAGCTGGTCGTTCGAGTCCCAGCCCAGCACCACGTCGCAAAAAGAGAGGCCATTGTCCAGTGCGGAGAAAAATTTCGCCCTGTTGACGTACTTGCCGCGCATGATGCCGTCGATGTCGTGCAGGCCGATCTTGATGTAGTCGAGGCCGCGTTCCTCGACGATTTTTTTCGCCTCGGCAACTGATGTGACAGTCCTTGGATCGATCATGGTTGACGGCCCCCTCGCTTCGGCTCGAGTCTAGGCGCGCCCGTGCATTAAGGCAAATCGGTTCGTTCAGCCCGCCGCGGCAGACTGCTGTATCAGTTTCCACAATTCGGCTACATGCTCACGCGTCGTGCCCTCCACGCCGATGGAAACCCGCACCATCCAGCGGCCGTCCAGTTGCGAGGGCGTCATGAATGCGGCGCCGGATGCATTGATACGTTTCACCCAGGCCAGGGTGTGGGCATCCAGTGGCTCACCGGACAGGGGCTGTCCTCGCCCGTCCACGGGCACATGGCGGATGCAGACCGTTTGCAGCGGTACGGGGGCGACCACCTCCCAGCCCGCGGCGGCCTCCACCTGCTCCCTGAACCAGCGGGCATTGTCGAGATCCCGGCGCAGCCTGCTCCTGATGGCCTCGATCCCGTCCAACCGCAGGTGGAACCAGAGCTTCAGGGCGCGAAAGCGCCGCCCCAGGGGGATGCCCCAGTCCCGGTACTGGGTCACCTGTCCGTCAGCGCCCGAGCGCAGAAAGGAGGGATTGGTGGACATCACGGCTTCCAGGTGGGCGACATCACGAACATAAAAGAGGGTGGTATCGAGGATGGTGCCCATCCACTTGTGGGGGTTCCAGGCGAATGAGTCGGCCTGCTCGACCCCCTGCCACAGGTGGCGGCACTCGGGCAGCAGCATGGCCGAGCCGGCCATTGCCGCGTCCACGTGCAGCCAAACCCCGTGACGGTTGGCGATAGCGGCGATCTCTTCCACCGGATCCATAGCCGTGGTGCCTGTTGCCCCGACCGAGCAGACGATACCGGCGGGTATGTTGCCTGCGGCCAGGTCCTGCTCGATGGCCGCGGCCAGTGCGCCCGGTAGCATGGCCCTGGTCCAGGGGTCTTCGGCGATCATGCGCAGGTTGTCATTGCCGAAACCGGCCAGTTGCACGGCCTTGGCAACGCAGGAGTGAGCCTGTGCGGTGCTGTACACGACCAGTGGTGCCGCTACGGCCTGCAGTCCGGCGCCATTTTTGCTGAACCGGCTGGCTCGCTCCCGGGCCAGGATAATGGCGGTGACGCAGGCAGTGGAGGCGGTGTCGTGTATGGTGCCGCGCCACTGGCTGCTTAGGCCGGTCAGTTCGCGCATCCAGTCACACATGACCTCTTCAAGCTCCGTCAGGGAGGGGCAGCTCTCCCAGGATATGCCCAGAGTGCCCATGCCGGAGCTGGCGATATCGCCCAGCACCGAGGCCAGGGAGGCGTTGGAGGGGAACCAGCCGAAATGCATCGGGTGCTGCACCTGGGTGACACCGGGCACGATCACCCGCTCGAGGTCCGCCAGCAGCGCGCTGAAGTCGTCGATCCCTTCCGGGGCATGCGGCGGCAGGGCGCCTCGGATCTCTCCCGGCTCGACCTGCGCGCGCACAGGCAGTTCGGGAATCTTCTGGCGATAGTCCGCGATCCAGTCGATCAGCTCGTGGCCTGCCTTGCGAAATTCTTCGGGTGTCATACTTCAACCGCCTCTCGTTCATCGTCGCTTTGAAGTGGTTTGTACAGGAGATGGCCGGGTGCGGCAATTGGCCGCCGGAGTCACTCGCACCCATTTCCCTGTGTCGTAGTGTGATACTGCCCGTATAATCCCCTGCCAGTAATTGCAGACCTCGAGGATATGCCCATGGACAACGTACTCGCACAGCCCCTGACATTGCCCTGTGGGGCGGTGATACCCAACCGACTAGCCAAGGCTGCAATGACCGAGGGGCTGGCGACACCGCAGGGCGTCCCCACCCCGGAGCTGGAGCGGCTCTACGGCCTGTGGAGTGACGGCGGCTCCGGCATGCTGTTGTCCGGCAACATCCAGGTGGACGCGGACCACCTGGAGCGGCCCGGCAACGTGGTCGTCGACCGTGAGCCCGACGCGGCCATGCAGGCTGCGCTGGCCAGCTGGGCGCAAGCGGCGACCCGCAACGGCAATCACTTCTGGGCGCAGATCAGCCACGCCGGCCGCCAGACCCAGAAGATGGTCAATCCGCACCCGAAAGCCCCTTCCGCGGTGAAGCTGGGTATGCCCGGGGGCCAGTTTGGCCAGCCGGTGGCGCTCACCATTCCCGAGATCGAGGAAATCGTGCGCCGCTTTGGTGTCTGTGCCGCTGCGGTGAAGGCGGCGGGATTTACCGGTGTGCAGGTGCACGCGGCCCACGGCTACCTGCTGTCCGAGTTCCTCAGTCCGCGCAGCAACCAGCGCACGGACCGCTACGGCGGCGAGCTGGCCAACCGGGCCAGGGCGCTGCTGGAGACGGTAGCGTCAGTGCGCGCGGCGGTAGGTCCCGGATTTCCCCGTTGCGGTGAAACTTAACAGCGCGGATTTCCAGAAAGGCGGCTTTGCCTTCGAGGACAGCCTGCAGGTGGCGGCGTGGCTGGAAGAGGCCAGCGTCGACCTGATTGAGATCTCAGGCGGAACCTACGAGCAGCCGCGGCTGATCGGGGTCGAGGGTATGGAAGCGGTGGAGGAACAGAATGTGGCCCATTCCACCATGATGCGCGAGGCCTATTTCGTCGATTTTGCCCTGGCGATGCAGGAAAAGGTGTCGATACCGCTGATGGTCACCGGGGGGTTTCGCCTGCGGGCGGCGATGGAACAGGCGATTAGCGGTGGCGGCGCGGACCTTATCGGCCTGGGTCGCCCGATGTGCGTGATGACGGATGCACCGGCGCAATTGCTCGCGGGGCTGGAAGAGCTGCCCCGCTACGAAAACCAGCTGGCGCTGTTACCGTCCTGGTTGTCCGGGCTCAGCCGGATAAAAGCCATTCGCCCCCTCGCTATCTTCGCGGTGATGTACTGGTACTACGCCCAGCTCGAGGAGCTGGGCCGCCATGGCCGGGCGCAACCGTCCATGTCGGTTTTTGCCGCCACCAAACAGGTCATGGGCGGACAGAAGGCACTGCTCGCCGCGCGCTAGCGCCGGATGCCTTACCCAGCCCCAGGCGGACAGCGTACCCGCCAGCGTCACCAGCAGCGCGGGCAGGATGTGCATCTGCAGGATATGCGCGGGCACGTACATGCAGGCGATTTGCATATACAGTGCGGGCAGCATGGCTGCCGCCAGGCAGAACAGGGCGCTACTGTAGACCGGCCGCAGCGGGAAGAAGCGGCGGCTCAGCAGCAGGGCCAGGCACGCCGGCGGCAGGGCAAACAACAATGTTTCGACGACACAGTGGTCGCGCTTGCCCAGCATGGACGGCTCAAGGGCGGGGTAGGCCAGGTCGAGCACGTAGTTCGCCAGCCAGAGCAGGACAAGCCCTAGACCGGTCAGCACGCCGAGCCTGCTGGCCGCCCCGGGCACCGCGGTGCGAAAAGCCATCACTGCGGTAAAGGCGATGGCGACGGCGCCCAGCGCGGTCTCCAGCAGGAATCGGGGCTCGCTGGCCAGTTGGCTGAGGGCATTGGCGCGAATCGGCCCGAACCAGGCGGTGATCCCGATAACAAAGCCGACGCTGGCTACAAGCCACAGCAGCGCGGTTACCTCCACTGAGAGCCCCGGGCGCGCAGGCTGCAAACCGGTGCTGAGTGAGGTGATCAGCTTGTCTGTGTCGCCGCTCATGCGTCCGCCTCCAGCAGGCGTGTCAGGTTGCCTATGGCGCGGTGCACCCTCACTTTCACGGCGCCCTCGGAGATAGACAGGCGGTTGGCAGCTTCGGCATTGCTGAGCCCGATGAATTTGGTCAGTGTCAGCACCTCCCGGTGTTCTGGTGACAGGCATGCCAGCAGCCGCCCCTGGGTAATTTTGTTTTCAATGTCGCCGCCCGGGTCCTGCTGCGGTTCCGGCTGCAGTACCTCCTGCTGCCTCGCCAGCTGTTGCTGGCTGCGCTGGCGTCTCAGTGTATCAATGGCCTTGTGGCGCACAATGGCGAACAGCCAGGGCCTGAAGCGACGGCGTGGATCATAGCTGTGGCGGGCCTGGTGGATTGCAATCAGGCTCTCCTGCACGCAATCGTCGACGAAGTGTTGCTGACCGATACGGCTCAACAGGTAGTGCTTGATGACCCTGGACAACTCCGTCAGCAGCTGGCGGTAGTCGGCCTCGCCCCCATTCTGGGCGCTGCACATCAGCGCGGCCCAGCGCGCTTCGTCAGAGTTATCGACACTACTTTCGGTGTAAGCCATAGATTGGGTCGAAGCCGCACCGCCTGGTGCGGCTTCGGGTCGCGAATCAGTTCATACGTCTGACCGTGATCCTTGCCACAGAGTTCCGCCAGTCGTAGGTCTTCGGGTCGATGATGGCATTGCCGGACGAATCCTCTTCTCCCAGTTCGTGGATGCCGTTGCCGATATGGACAAAGCCCTCGTCGCCCTCGTTGGGTCCGGGGGAGTAACCCTCACCCGCGCCGCCGCATTGGGGCCCGGGAATGTTGGCACAGTTCTGGTCGTTGTACTCGGTGCCCGCGTCATAGGCCGGTACCAGCTGCATTACAGCCCCTGAAGCCGGTAGCTTGACCCGGTTCATCGCCACAAAGCTGTCATTGGTCGGGATCATCATGGCGGCCACACTGACGTAGCCGCGCCCCGGCTGCCCTGTAACCACTACGGAGCTTTGCTCCCCCGGGCCCAGCAGGCCTGGAATGGTCTGTACGTCCATGGCCACGCCGCCCAGGGCCTCTGTCAGTGGCCCGGTATCGCCTGCCTCGGCCAGCACTTCCAGGGCTTCGCTGGCAGGTTCACCCAGCCTGAACAGGATTGCGTCCCCCGGGTGGGTAACCACCAGCTGGGGCGTAAAGGACTGCCCGGGGGTGATATTGGTGATTGTGACTTCATAGCGGGCGTTGGACTGGGCGTTAGCGATGCCGGTTGCCAGACACAATGCCATAGCGGTAACGGTTTGCTTGAACATGGTTGCTTCCTCTGTTGATGGACGGGTTCAGTAACCAATTCGGTCGGGAGCAGGAAAAAGTTACAGCCTTCGGAAAATAAATGTTGCGAGCGCTGCGAGGTCGGGCCGTTGCGGCTATTGCAAGGGTTGGCCCGGCGGCCTTCCGGCATTAATACAGCAAGATTGCATATTGGTCGTTTGCCTGATTTGCCTTTAATCTGCGCGCTGGCCAAACCCGGAAAAACGATCCATGCAATGGCAAGGCTGGCTGACGCTGGCGCTGACGTTCGCAACCCTCCTGACCCTGTCGCTCACCCGGCTGCGGCCGGCGCTGGTTATGTTGGTGGCGGCGGGTCTGCTGATTATCAGCGGCGTGCTGCCGGTTGCAGAAGCCCTGGCGGGCTTTGCCAATCCGGGCACCATGACCGTCGCCCTGATGTTCGTGGTTGCGGCGGGAGTGCATAACTCCGGCGGGATAGACCTGCTCGTGGAGAAGGTTCTGGGCAGACCGGCGTCGCTGCGATCGGCGATGGTCCGCGTCAGTACGCCGGTGGTGGTGCTCAGTGCATTCCTCAACAACACCCCGGTGGTCGCCACCATGATACCGGCCATGCGGCTGTGGGCTCGCAAGATCAACGTCGCCCCCTCCCGGCTGATGATACCCCTCAGCTACAGCGCAATTCTCGGCGGCACCGTCACCCTTATCGGCACCAGCACCAACCTGGTGGTGAATGGCCAGTACCAGGCATTGACGGGCACAGACGGCTTTGGCCTGTTTGCCATAACCGCCGTCGGCCTGCCCGTTGCGCTTGCCGGGCTGTGCTTCATGTGGCTGTTCTTTCCCCGCTGGTTGCCGGAGCGAAGCAACGAATCGGTGTTTTCCAGCCTCAGGGAATTCACCCTGGAGGTTACCGTGGCGGCCAAAGGCCCGCTGGTGGGGAAGAGCGTCGCCCAGGCGGGGCTGCGCCACCTGCAGCGCATCTACCTGGTTGACATTATTCGCGACGGGCACGTTATCAGTGCGGTCTCGCCGGAGGAAATACTCGCAGGCGGCGACCGCCTCGTGTTCGTCGGCGATACCGAGGCCATTGCGGACCTGCTGCGAGTCAACGGACTGCGAGCTTCCACCGACAGCGACCAGCACCTTGCAAGTCCCGACAGCCCTGAGCGCCGCCTGGTCGAGGTGGTGGTATCCCCGCGCTGCGAGGCTATCGGCCAGGCCATACGAGACGCGCGTTTTCGCAGCCGCTACGGCGCAGCGGTACTGGCGGTTGCCCGGGGGGGTGAACGGATAGAGGGACACCTGGGTAGTATCAGCCTGGCGGCGGGTGACACCCTGCTGCTTGAAGGTTCACCCGACGTGATCAACCGATTGCGTAACGTGCGTGACTTTCTGCTGACCACCGAGCTGGACATCGAACCGCCGCGGCATGAAAGAGCCCTGCTGTCCTGGGGTATTCTCCTGCTGGTACTGGTGCTGGTGACTACTGAGCTGCTGTCGATGCTGGAGGGCGCGATGGTGGGCGCCGGCCTGATGCTGGCCACCGGTTGTTGCTCGGTCACCCAGGCGGGCAAGAGTATCGACATGGGTGTGCTGGTGACCATTGCAGCTTCGCTGGCGCTGGGTGCCGCCCTGCAGGTAACCGGCGTGGCGGCCGTAATCGCCGCCCTGATTACCGACACTGGCGTCCAATCCCCGTGGCTGCTGCTCGCCATGGTCTATCTTGTGGTCTCCCTGCTGACCGAGGTGATTACCAACAACGCCGCCGCGGTACTGGCCCTGCCTGTTGCGCTGGAGGTCGGGCGGCTGGCGGGGATCGAGGCGGAGCCGCTGGTGTTCGCGGTGATGATGGCGGCCTCCGCCAGTTTCGCCACGCCCCTGGGTTACCAGACCAACCTGATGGTCTACGGCCCCGGCAACTACCGCTTCAGCGATTTCCTGCGGGTGGGTGTGCCGATGAATCTGTTTGTTGGCGTGGTCACCGTGGCTGTTATCAGTTGGCAGTATCGGCTCTGGTGAGTCACGGCATGGTTGGTCCTCAGTGCAGAGTGCGCGTTCATGGAGCCAGACACTTCCAGCGTTATTGGTGTATCTGAGGCGTTTCTGTCCGGCAAGTTGTTAAATATTTACCATTCCCCTATCCCAATCAATCCCCGCTAACCGGTACTTCATTGACCGCTCGTCGCCTGTGCCAACCGTCTGTCGGCGCAGTTCCAAAACAACCCGATAAAAGTGAGCGCTATCTCTACTTTTCGCGGCTTTTCGATTGTCACTGCAGCAGGCGTTGCCAAGAATAGGTAGCGAAGAAGTTGCACTGACTCTGGAAAAAGTGATGAAAAAGCAGTTGGCAGCAAAGCGACAGCAGGGAGGGTTCACGCTGATCGAGCTGATGATGGTGGTGGCCATTATCGGGATACGTTCGGTGGTCGGGGGTTAAATGATTTGCTTTGGCCGAAGATATAGCTCGACGGGATTCACTCTGGTAGAGCTTATGATCACTTTGGTGATAGTTGCCATTCTCTTGAGTCTTGCGGCGCCAGGGTTCAAGAGCCTGCTGGAACGCAATCGGCTGCAAACTGCAGCTCATGGCTTTTTTACCGATCTGGTGCTTGCTAGAAGCGAAGCGATCAAGCGCAACCAGGCTGTGGTCCTATGCAAATCCAATACGGGAGTCAATTGTACGGTGGACACCGCGGTCCAGTGGGAGCAGGGATGGTTAGTCTTTGCTGACACCGACAATGACGGGGCTGTTGATCCCAACGAGATAATCACGGTAAAGAACGCATTGCATGTTGGCGATACGCTCAGGACAGATACCGCAGGGGATTTCAAGAATCAGGTTACCTACGGGACAGATGGTTCCGCCTCGGGTAGCGAGGTATTCGTTCTCTGCAATGAGGATGCGGATCTTGGTAACGCCAGGGAAATTGATATTGCCGCGACGGGGCGTCCTAGGCTGCAACTCACCTCAGCTGATTGCACTCCCTGAGGAAGGCGGATATGAGAATAAGTCGAGAGCATGAACGAGGCGACAGCCCTTTCCGCAGGCAAGTTGGCATGGGCTTGATTGAGGTGATGGTCGCCGTGCTTATATTCGCGGTGGGTCTGCTGGGTATGGCTGCGATGCAGCTGGCGGCCAAGAAAAGCAGCTATGAAGCAACTCAGCGTTCCATTGCCACAAGTTTATCCCGTGACATCCTGGAACGGATGCGCAGTAATCCTGAGCAGCTCGCGGCATACGTGGCAACCGATGTCGGTGACACGGGCAGCCCTCCGGCAACACCGGGTACGAACTGCACGGCGGCCACCTGCACCCCAGCCCAACTGGCTGATTATGATTTATTCGAGTGGTACCAGTTATTGATTGGCGCGTCTGAACGCATCGATATCGCTGGTACCGTTTCCAATGCCGGTGGCCTGGTCGAGCCACGAGCTTGTATTACCGATGCGAGCGGACTGGTGACCGTGGCCATTGCCTGGCGCGGCGTCAACGAAATGACCAATCCGACGGAATCAGGCTGTGGTGACGGGCTTGGGCTGTACGGCACCTCGGACGTACAACGCCGGCTGTTAGTGATCACCACCTATATAGGTAATCCATAACAATGCGATCTTCCCGCGTGCATCGACTGACAACGCCAGCTTGCCGTCTTTCAAAAATGGACGGACTATCGCTGGTTGAGTTACTGGTATCCATCGTTTTGGGCTTACTGCTTACCACGGGAATAGTTACCGTATATCTTGAGAGCAAATCAAATTATATCGTTGAAGAGGAGATGGCCAGGCTGCAGGAAAACGGGCGCTATGCGTTGAACTATCTGAAGCGCGAGCTGACCCTGGCCGGATTCTACTCAGGCAACCTCGATGCGGAGACTCTCCCGGCAGCAGCTATAGGCGGGAGCGATTGTGCGTCGGGTAACTGGGCGCTGGATGCCAGCGAGCCGGTGGACCTTATCAATGATTTCGACGGTAGTTCGCTGGACACTATCCTTTCCACTACCTGGACTTGTTTAGTGGGTTCTGACATTGAAGATGACACCGACATTCTCGCTGTTAAACGCAGCGCGGGAGAGGCGACACTGAAAGATGGTGAGTTCAGCACAGGGGTGACTGCGGCGGAAGACGCCCAGTGGTATCTACGGTTGGAAAATTTCGGAGATATTATCAACTGGGTTTATGTGGGTGATGGCTTGAATTTCCCCTCGGGAATCGGTGCCGGCTCCCAGGTGGACTACTGGGAAATGTATGCCAGCATTTTCTATATTCAGAAGTTTTCGGCTTCCGGCGATGCAGTACCGACGTTGTGCGTTGTACGCCTGGTGGGTGACAGCATGTCGCCCGAATGTCTGGTTGAGGGAATAGAGGACATGCAGGTTGAGTTCGGCATCGACACCAATGGCGATGGGGTGGCAGATCGCTATAAAGATGCGCCATTACCTGCCGAATTGAGAACAGCTGTTGTCGCGCGGGTCTACCTGCTTCTGCGCAGCCTGGGAGAAGTGACCGGCTACACCAATAGCAAAACCTACCAACTGGGGCAGAAAGCTGTGTCGGCAAAGGACGATGGGTATTTAAGAAGGGTATTTTCCACGACTGTTCAGATGCGCAATTCAACGTTGCCATTGGGCTGAGGGGCAGGACATGCTGAAGGGTCACATCAAACGATATTCCAGGGTACAGAACCGGGGTGCAGTGCTGTTCCTGGCGATGATTTTCCTCCTGTTACTGGCCATTATTTCAGGTACGGTGATTCGCACCAGCATCCTGGAGTTCCAGATGGCAGGGAATGACCAGTTTCGTGAAGAAGCGTTTCAACGCGCCCAGGCGATTGCGGCCAACCTGTCAGAGGATATCGACAATTTTCCCGTGACAGGTGAGGTGGGCTACACGCTCTGTGATAGTGCCAGCAGTTGTAACGACAATACCCTCGCGCCGGATGCAAATGTTGCGGATGTACCTGCCGGGGTCAATGTCAATTACCGAATACAGCGTCAGGGCCCACTTTTAATAGAAAGCCTGCCTTTTCGGCAAGCAGACACCGGCGCCTCCAGTAGTCAGGTTTTTGACGCGGCAATTTTTGAGGCTAGCGCCACGGTGGACGGACGTAGCGCTCGTCTGGGTAGCGCACAGGTAGTTCAAGGCATCGCTGTGCGCGTAGCCTCGTCGAATCAGTAGGAGTAGTGGAAATGAAAAAACTCGGCCTAGTTTTGGCGACCTGTGCATCGCTCTTTACATTGAAAGCGGCAGCGGATGATATTGAAATTTACCTGGGTGGCGCTGCCTCCGCAGGCAAACCATACGTCCATCTTATGCTGGATTACCGCCCCAGCGTATTCAGCACCCTTTGCACCTATGGTAGTGACTGCAAGCCGCCGTTCATGAGTCCCGAGGCCTACGACAACCTCGGTACCCATGACAGTGGCGATAAAATTACGCGTTTCGATGTATTTGTCGCAGTAATGGCCACCATTTTTGACAATGACGCTTTCGGGGGGATCAATATGGCGCTGGTGATCTCCAATTTTGACAACGGCGGTACTATTTTGGAGGGCTATAAGCTTTTACGGGAAAAAAAGGCCGAGTTGATCAGCACCCTCCAGTCGATTCCGGTCCCCGGAAACCAGAGTTCTACTCACAAATTGCAGCCAAGTGAGACGTACTATGAGTGGTATCGCTATATCAATGGCGGTGGGGTTGAATACGGCAAAAGTACTTCAGACAACTTCGATGCAAAGGATGAGCCCTCTCACGACCCGGAAATCATTAGCGGAAACTCATACATCTCTCCGTTCGACGACCCTAATGAGTGTTCGAAGCTGTTTTCGATTGCCATTGCCATGAACGCAGCCAACCAGGACGATTCTCTGGATGATGAGATTGAGGCGGATATGTCCAAGGCCGCCGCCAAGAAATTTGAGGATATGATGAAGTACATGCACGCCTCATCTTCAGATCTGGTGAAAGGTGTCGATGGGGTTCAGCCGCTGCAAAAAAGTTGGGTAATCTCCGATTCTGGGAGCGTGGGTGCCACCAGGGACTGGTCGGCAGCAGGGGGCAGTGGTTCCCCGTTAGACATCGACGACCCGGTGCAACTTGAAAAGGATCTTGTTACAGCCTTTAAAGAAGTTATCAGTGTCAGCAGTACGTTTGTCGCGGCTTCTGTGCCCGTCAATGTTTTCAACCAAACCAAGGCTCTGGACAATCTATTTGTGGCGCTGTTCGAGGCGCAGTCGACTCTGCGGTGGCCCGGGAACATCAAGAAGCTGAAGCTCGTCGACGATCCCAATACTCCGTCAACAGACTTTGACTCCATTGTTGATGTCAATGGGGATCCTGGGTTCGAGACTACAGGTTCTAACAAAGGAAGGATTTTCTTTGATGCGCTCACATTCTGGACGAATACTGCTGCCTTACCCGTTCCCGGCCCAGACGACCCGTTTCCCGCTGACGCAGACGGTCGCGAGGTCGCCCGTGGCGGCGCTGGCCAGAAAATCAACGGCTTTATAACCGGTGGCTCGGCCATTATCGGCGACGCCAATAGCGAGACCGGTGCCCGGCAGATGTACGTCGAGCCGTCGGTGTTTACTAATGGTAGTGCCAATTCCTTCGACCCCTTTAACGCAGACGCCACGAGGGCTGCCAGCTTGCTTGCGGATTTGGGTGCGGCCAACTCAACGGAGGCGCTCGAGCTTATCCGCTGGGGCCGGGGCCAGGATGTCGATGACGAAGACGGAGATGGTAGCACTACCGATCCGCGTTCCTGGCTGCTCGGCGAAACGATCCACTCCAGGCCATTTGCGTTGAACTATGGGGCCCTGGCCGGCTATACAAGGGAGAATCCGAAGATTCGCCTCATGTTCGGCACAGGCGATGGTAGTTTTCATATTATAGAAAATACCAGTACCGGCGCCGCGGAGAGCGGTGGTGAAGTGTTCGCATTCTATCCGAGGGAATTGTTGTCAAACCTGGCATTGCGTCGGGAAAATACAGAATCCAGTCTCAAAATGCGCTACGGGATCGATGGTGCCCCGGTAGTGCTGACCAAGGATATCAATCGCGATGGTAATCTGGACAGCGGGGTGGGCGATGAGGCCTACGTATATTTCGGTCTGCGCCGCGGTGGTAGTAGTTACTACGCGCTGGACGTGAGCGATCCGACCACTACTCCCAAGCTCAAATGGAAGATCACCAGGACCGATGGCGGTGACTTTGATGAGTTGGGTCTCAGCTTCTCTACCCCAGTGGTGGGCAAAGTCAGGTTTGATGGGACCAACACGGACGTTCTGATCTTCGCCGGAGGCTATAACGGTGGGTGGGATTCTGGATACACGACTCGGGTGGGCAAGGACGCTAACGATGCTGATGACACTGTGGGCAACGCGATTTATATAGTCAATGCCCGCACTGGCGCGCTGATCTGGAAAGCGGTACAGGGCAACGGCACCAGCGACAACACTCATTATTATCATCCTGATCTGGTAGATAGCATACCATCCAGTGTGACTGCATTGCGTAACGCCGGAGGAACTATACACCGTCTTTACGTTGGGGATACTGGTGGAGCTGTATGGAGGGTGGATTTACCTGGGGGCTCTGATACTGACCACCGCAAGGATAACTGGGTTATCACGAAGTTGGCGGAACTGGGAACTGACGGTGCAGCTACCGACCGGCGGTTTTTCCATGAGCCGGACGTTGTCGAAACATTTGATGGCGCCGGTAATTACGATGGTGTTCTGATTTCCAGTGGCGACCGGGCACACCCAAACGAAACATCGGTACTTAATTACCATTTCTTTATAAAGGATCGGTTGATCGCGAGTGGCAGTGCGGCGGTGAAGAGTCGCACGCCTTTAACCATATCTGATCTGGCGGACCAATCAGGTTGCGGTACTGGTACGGAAGTCTCCTGTGGAACCGAATCCGATCTTGCGACTGGTTGGCGTCTGGCCCTCAAACGTCCCGGCGAGAAAGGTTTGGCCACCGGCTTGATAGATGGGGGTAGGGCGTTCATGACCAGCTTCAAGCCTGCGTCAGGCGTCGCGAGCTGTGCGCCGTCCGAGGGGACGGGATCACTCTATGTAGTGAATCTGAAAGATGGCTCCAATCAGGTGATTTATGACCTGGGGCCGGGAATCCCGCCCAACGTGATTTTGATCGGGAATGTTCTGTTCCCTCCTTCACCGCCAGAGTTACCGCCGATACGCCGCTTCCCGATCCCAACGAGCCTCCGTGTGAGGGTTCCTTTTGCGAGAGCAACACACAGCGCCTGGTTCCGATCTACTGGCGTGAACCTGGTATTGACAAACTGTGAACGGGAAATAGTCTCATGCCGCGTAAACGTAAGTCCTCTAGCTGGCTTTACCTGATCGAGCTGATGATCGTAATCGCAATTGTGGCGATACTTATGCTGGTTGCCCTGCCAGCCTATCAGGACCAGGTCAGCAAGACCAAGCGCACTGTCGCGAAGTCTGAACTGCAGGATCTGTTGGCGCGGCAAGAGCAATTCTTCGTGAACAACCGACAATATGCGACAGATCTGACGCTGCTGGGTTTTGGAAACGCCACAAGCTATATGATCAATTCGGACGGTGATGAGGTCGGCAGTACGGCTTCGGATAGAATCTATAGCATAAGCATTTCGGACGACGCCTCCGCAACGGCATTCACACTTGCGGCCGCGCCCCAGCTTGCTCAGGCCAAAGATACGCGGTGCGGCACACTGCAAATTACCTCTGCCGGTGCGAAATCCGAGAGCGGTACCGGGTCTGTCTCGGACTGCTGGTAACCTGGCTTTGATATATCTTCGGGGGGCAGGGATCGGTTAGTGGGTGTGGAATGACTCTGGAGCCGCGGTGTTGGCCGGTAGTACGGGGACTGCTACGCTGAAGCCTGTCGGTTATGCCATGGCTGAGCCAAATTCACTGGGGATATCTTGTTCCGCTCGTCGAATATTGCCGGCCAAGCCACGAGTCTGGTGCGTGCACGGTTTAAGAGTTGATTCGCTGGAGTCTTTCCGCTTCGCTAAGCGTAATTCGCCAACCCAGGGAGCGTCTTTCGGTTTTAGTTGAGATTTTCGTGCCGGTATATACAGGTCACTTGCAGTGCTGCGCAATAATGGCCTCCGCAGTTGTGCGCTGTTCGGCTTTTTCATCCTCATCGATATAGCGGAAGCTGCCGTTCCCATCCGGTACCCGTATCCTGGCTTTGGTATCCAGCGCTTCAAGGTTCTTTTTGGCCTGTGCGCAGTATTCCGGATTCTTCTCCAGCATGGGCCGGGTCTGGCTCTTCGCCACCTCTGGATTTTGCGTGGCGGCCGGCTTTTCCTCCGGCGCGGGCGCTTCCGGCTCAGCAGCCTCCTGGTACATAAAGCTTGAGGTGCCGGAGATCGTCTCGTACTTAACCCCCGCCGGCGGTGGTCGGTCGCTGTTCACGGTGGTGCCGGTTTCATCGACCCAGCGATAGTATTTTCCACCCGCGTGTGCCGGGAAACCCGATAGCGAAATTAATACAAGGCCCGCTGCAATGCAGCAGTTTCGGTTTTTGGGTTTCAAGTTCACGTCTCCTGGTTGGTTGCCCCCCCAAAAGGTAACGCTAATTCGGTTGCCGGGGCAATCAGACTTGTCACTATTGCGATTAAAGTCACAGCTATAGCGCCTCGAACTGTTGCCAGAGAGGCAAGAATGCGACTGTGCAAACGCTAAAGCGATCTTTGTGCGTCAAATAAGATCATATCTCCCCTGCGCCTTGACCGGGCCGGGTGCCGGACACAAACTCCATAGCAAGCTCCGGGCAACTGGTGGGCAGGCAAACATAGCTGCCTGCCGCCGGGTCCGGCCACCCCACTGCCTAATTGGTTGACATGGATGTTGATTGATAGCGGATTGCATTGCCTTGCGCTGGTTGCGCAAATTCACCAGCTCGCCGTAGATCCGGGCGGGCTTCATCACCGCTTCGGGCGCTCTCCGGAGCCATGCTCCGCGCAGGATATTATTCGCGCCGCGGCCTCGCTGAATTTCAGGGCCAGGTATATGGAGTCCTGCGATCTTAGGCGCGTGCATCGGATGCTACCCGCGATCCTCCCCACCCGGGATGGGTCTTTCCTGGTACTGGCCAGTATCAGCCGCGGGTCGGACGAGGCAGCGAAATGCCTGATCCAGTCCCCCGGCGCAACAGGGCCGGTCACCGTGAGCCTGGAGCAGCTGGCTGAAGACTGGTCCGGGGGCATTATCCTCCTGACCCCCCGGGGGCGTGCCGAGCGGCGCTCTGAGCGGGCTTTTAACCTTCAGTGGTTTGTACCCTCCCTGGTGAAATACCGCAGGCTCTTCCTTGAGGTGATCGTCGCCTCGTTCTTCCTGCAGTTGTTCGCGCTGGTCACGCCCCTGTTTTTCCAGGTTGTGATGGACAAGGTGCTTGTCCACAAGGGTTTCACCACCCTTGATGTGCTGGCGTTCGGCTTCGTGGTAGTGGTTGTCTTTGACGCATTGGTGGGCGGCATGCGTAACTACCTGTTCAGCCATACCACCAACCGGGTGGACGTGGAGTTGGGCGCCCGCCTGTTTCGGCACCTGGCCGGGCTGCCGCTGGCCTACTTCGAGGCGCGACAGGTGGGCCAGACCGTGGCCCGGGTGCGTGAGCTGGACACTATCCGCAACTTCATTACCGGCACAGCGCTCACCCTGCTGGTCGACCTGTCCTTCACCTTCGTTTTTTTCGCGGTGCTTTGGTACTACAGCACTACGCTCACCTGGATCGTACTGGGATCGCTGCCATTCTATATCGCACTGTCAGCCACCATCACGCCCGTTCTGAAACACCGCCTCGATGAAAAATTCCGCCACGGCGCCGCAAACCAGGCGTTTCTGACCGAGACCGTGACAGGCATCCAGACCGTAAAAGCCCAGGCACTTGAGCCGCAGATGCAGCGTCGCTGGGAAGACCAGCTGGCCAGCTATGTCACCGCCGCTTTCCGGGTGCAGAATCTCGGCAATATCGCCAACCAGCTGGCGGGCCTGGTAAGCAAAATTACCACCCTGCTGATTATCTGGTGGGGCGCGCACCTGGTGATTGCCGGCGCGCTTACCGTTGGGCAGCTGGTGGCATTCAATATGATCGCCGGGCGGGTGAGTGCGCCGATCCTGAAACTGGTGCAATTGTGGCAGGATTTCCAGCAGGCGGGCCTGTCGCTGCGTCGCCTGGGGGATATCCTGAACACGCCCATGGAGCGAAACAGTGAGTCCACCCGCAGTATGCCGGGGCAGCTTAAGGGTGCGGTGACCTTTGAGCGGGTGCGGTTTCGTTACAGCCCTGACAGCCCGCTGGTGCTGGATGAGCTCAGTCTCGTGGTCGAGCCCGGCCAGGTGATCGGGCTGGTGGGGCGATCCGGGTCGGGCAAGAGCACCCTGGCCAAACTGTTGCAGCGCCTGTATGTGCCGGAAGCGGGCCGGGTGCTGCTGGACGGCGCCGACCTGGGGATGGTGGACACCGGCTGGCTGCGCCGCAATGTGGGTGTGGTACAGCAGGAGAGCTTCCTGTTCAACCGTTCGGTGCGGGAGAACATCGCCCTGTCCGACCCGGGCCTGCCCTTCGAGCGGGTGGCCCGGTGTGCACAAGTCGCCGGGGCTCATTCATTTATCACGGAACTGGCCGAGGGTTACGACACGCCGATCGGCGAGCAGGGCTGTAATTTTTCCGGCGGTCAACGCCAGCGTATAGCCATTGCAAGGGCGCTGGTAACAAACCCCCGAATTCTGATTCTGGACGAGGCGACCAGCGCGCTGGACTACGAATCGGAGCGTATCGTGCAGGAAAACATGGGCGCCATTGCCAGGGATCGCACGGTGTTCATTATCGCCCACCGCCTGAGTACCGTGCGCCACTGTGACCGGATAGTGGTGCTCGATCGGGGCCGTATCGCGGAGTCCGGTAGCCACGAGGAGTTGCTGGCCGCCGAGGGTTACTACGCCAGGTTATACGGCTACCAGAACCACAGCCCGGTGATCCGCTCGCTGGCACGCCAGGATAATTCCGGCGGGCGGCCCGATGTGCGCCAGGCTGAAAGCTCATGACTGCGACCGGGAGTGAGTCGCTTACCGATTCGGGCAGGGTTCGCCGGGGTGCGCCAACTGGTGAGCATGCCCTGCAGCGGCAGTTCTTGCCTGCCGCCCTGGAGATACAGGAGAGCCCGCCTTCCCCAGCAGGCCACTGGCTGCTCTGGATAATGCTGCTGCTCTTTACTATCGGTGTCCTGTGGGCGGCGCTCGGTCGGGTGGATATTGTAGTCACCGCCCCAGGGCGCATCGTACCCAGTGGCCAGGTCAAGCGGGTACAGGCGCCGGAGACCGGCGTCGTCCTTGCCATACTGGCGAGTGAGGGCGACAGGGTAGAAGCCGGCCAGCTCCTGGTCCGCCTGGACCCCACCTACGCCAATGCCGACGACTTGCGCATTCGCGAGAAGCTGCATGACATCGCGCTGGAGTCCGCGTGGCGCAGCACACTGGACCAATGGCTGGCGGATGGGATGCACGCAGCGTCCCCCGGAGGTATGGAAACCCGGTTTGCCGCTGCAGACCAGGCCAGGGCCGAAGCGCTTTACAGGCTGAATCGCAGGGAGATTCTGGGGCGGATACGAGGCCAGCAAAAGGAGCTGGCTGCCAACCGGGCGGAGCAGTCATCCGTGAGGGCTGAGCGGGATCGGGCCGAGGCGACACTCGCGGTGCTGGCGCAACGGGTGGCCGCCTACAGGACACTGCTGGAACAGCAATACGGGGCAAAGGTCCAGTACCTGGAAATGCTGCAGCAGCAAACGGAGCTGGAAGGATCGGTCCCGGTACTGGTTTCGCGAGAAAGGCAATTAGTGGAGAGTGCGGCGGCTATAAGCGCACGCCTGGACGCCAGCGGCGACGAGTTGCGCAAGCATAACCTGATGGAACTGGCTCGCCTCGACAGCGAGCGCGGAGCGCTGGAACAGGAGTCCCGCAAGGCCCGGCAGCGCCAGCAGCAGCTGACCATCACTGCCCCGGTAACCGGTGCCGTACAGGAACTCGCAATCCACACCGTCGGCGGCGTGGTATCAGCGGGGGAGGAGCTGCTGAAGATAGTGCCCGAGCGCGCGACTATCGAAGTGGAGGCGCTGCTGCAGAACAAGGATATCGGCTTTATCCGAGAGGGCCAGCTGGCTGAGGTAAAGGTCGACACTTTCAATTTCACCAAATACGGCCTGATAGATGCCCGGGTGCTGAATATCAGCAATGATTCAGTGGAGGACGCCCGGCTGGGCTGGGTTTTCAAGCTGCGACTGGAGCTGGAGCGGGACACCATCAGGGTGGAAGACAGGGTGGTAAAACTCAGCCCCGGTATGGCCATCACGGCAGAGATCAAAACGGGCAAACGGCGGCTGATCGAATTCTTTCTTTCGCCATTGCTAAGATACCAGCAGGAAAGTGTGAGGGAGCGATAGATGGCCAGGGTCGGGGACGCCGCCACCAGTAAGCCCCAGGGCAAGCGACGGCCCTGGCGCCGGGTGTTAGTGGCGCTACTCATTCCAGTTGGTTTCGTCATCGCCTGGCTGGAGCCGGATGAGGAGGACCTGTTTGAGCTTTGCAGTACGCAGGGAAAGCCGACTATTTATCGCACGGTTGAGGCGGAGGGTTATTTTGATCGGATTCGACGGATAATTGCTGGGGCTGTTGGAACTATCTGGAAAATACCGATTACAAGTTCATTGAGTTACTATCAGCGACGAAAAAGTCTTGGGGTCCGATAAAAGAGCCGGGAATTTATCGGGTTAGCCGGATAGATGCGAGATTCCGCCGAGTGCGATGAAAAGCTGACGGCTTTCTACACAAAGACCCAGCAGAGACGTCGAGGAGTTCGAGCGTAACAACTGGTGCTTTCAGCTCGAGCGGTTCGAGAGAGACAGGCGCGCTATGGCTACTACCAGGAGGGGCTTGGAACTGTAACCTCAAGTCCCAGTTACCGGCTCTTCATATTTGCAGCCAGCTCGATCTTTTTCTGGATCATGAGAATAACGAAATTCTGGCTCAATCAACGGATTTTGGCTTAGAAAATATCCCGTTTTTCCAGGTAAGCTCTTTTAGCACAGCAGAGTATTGCAATGACTTTACGATCAGCTGGGTATCAGGGGTTTAAATCAGACAGGAAGTCATAAAACCACGCAAGGAGCATAGACAATGAGTACAAAGAATGAAAAAACCTACCAGGCTGCTTTACTGGCGGATGCGGCATATGTCACGTTTCGACAAGATGGATATCTCAGATGGTGACAGATTGGGGTGATCCGACAGTTGCAAAACCAGCTTCTGACTTCGCTTTACTGGCACGGCTTCGTCGGATGAAGTGCCCTTTGGTGAAGTGGAAAATGGGCGAGGTTGGGTGCAGTCAAGGTTCCAGGCATTCGCCGATCGCTATTCAGTGGTCTACCACCAACCCGACCAGGACAACGGCTTTTCCGCCACCCTGTTCTACGACTCCCAGGAGCAGAAATATATCACTGCGTTCAGGGGCACCAACGAACCCTTTCCCGATATCGCGCCCTCCGACCTGCTGCTTGCCCTGGGGCTGTCCAGCCTGGACCCGCAGGAACAGTACAGCTCGATAGCCGCGTTTTTCGAGAATGCCGGATTGGTCGACAGCGGCGGGGTAGTGCGGTCTGAATTTGCCGGCAAGGTGGACTTTGTCGGCCATTCTCTCGGTGGATACCTGTCCCTTTGGGCAATGTACGAGTTCCGTGAGCTGTTCGCGGAAGTATTCACCTTTAACGGCGCCGGTATCTCCGCCATTCCCGGAACGCCGGATTATCAATACATCAATGCCCTGGTGCGGGAGAACCCCATCTCCGCATCCCAGCACAGCCGAATCCACAACTTCTTTGCGGAAGAGGGACTCGAGTTGACCGCCAACGACCTCACCTTCTTCAGGCCCGGGCAGCGGCACGGCGTGTTTATTGAGCGTAAGGACCTGCTGGGTACGGTCGGTTTTCACTCCGCCGGACTGCTGGTGGATTCACTGGCCGTGTACAGCCTCTTCTCCCTGGTTGACGAGAGTCTTGCGCAGGAAGATATAAGGACAGTGCTCTATGCGATGTCGAATGAATCGGTGGGCAGCCTTGACCTGGCGGTTTCTGCTTTGTCGAATCTTCTGGGAGACGACTACGACTTTGCAACCGTTGCAGACACAGAGGACTTTCGCCAGTCGATCATCAGTTCACTGGGTGAGGGCGGCTCTCTTGGCGGCACCATCCGGTTACTGCCGGAAATCGACGCGCTGGCTGTGGCGGACGCCGCCGTTGCTGACACCCCCGAGGGCCGTGGCTACCGATACGCGCTGGCCCATTTGCTGCCGTTTGCGCTGATTGGAGACTCCCGTGGCTTTGCGCCGGAAGATCCGGCCTATGATCTCGAAAACTATAGCCAGGGCTTTCTCAACGACCGGGCGCTCTTCCTGACCACCTTGCTCCGCATGAACCAGGCGGATGTCTTCCATGGCGATCTGAAAACCCACGCTCATTTTTCAGACCTGGAGTACAACCTGGCGTTCAACTCGGATGCCATCACTTACGGCGGCGGTGAAATATCCGACCTGCGAGCGCGTCTTGCCTTCGGCTCCCAAGGTGATGACGTGAACACCCTGCTCCCGTCCAGCCAGGATGATCGCCTGTATGGTATGGGTGGCAATGACGTGATCCGCGGATCCGCCGGCAGCGATTATATTGAGGGGGGCGCCGGGGCCGATGAACTCTACGGTGATGAACAGGGCGACGTGCTGCTCGGTGGCGAGGGCGTGGACCTTCTGGCCGGCGGCGCCGGAACCGATTTCCTCGCGGGTGGCCCCGGCAGCGACGTCTTCGTCTGGAACACCGGCGACGGCGATGACGTGATCGGGGATTACGATGACGGCGGTGACCGTATAGTCCTCGATGGCATCGACCTGGCGGCGCTTGACTTTCAGCGCGTGGCCGTTGGTTCATCGTTTTATGTCGACCCGGCGCAGCCCGGAATGAGACTGCATTTTGACGGCGATTTCCTGACTATCGACGTGGGAGATGGTCCGGGGGCGGGCAGTCTCACTGTCAGCCAGTACTCCCCTCTCACTGGCGCTGACTACGGGATTGTACTCAACGAACCCGAACTGGCCACAGTCGTCACCGATTACCAGGTTACCCGGCTCGGCCCGGGAGAGGATGAAGTGGAGGCCTCTGCCTACTCGCGACAGCAGTCAAGCCAGGGGGGATACGACTGGTCTGAAATTGCCATCGGCTTTGACGCCGGAACCGTCGCAAACTATAGCGCCGGTGCGCTGCACGGAACCGCCGGCGGCGCCTTCGAGGGCGGCCCTGTCGACGATCGCCTGGTGGGTGACGGTGGAGCCAATGCGCTCCACGGCCTGGCCGGCGGCGACGTGATCGAGGGAGGAGGGGGCGACGATTTCCTGGAGGCCGGGGCCGGTACAGACACCGTGTATGGTGGGGCGGGGGATGACCTGCTGTTTGGCAGTGCCCGGGCCGGCCTGGCAGACGCCCTGGATGCGGGCCTGCCGCAGGACCAGTTCTATCTGTCACAGGCTGGTGATGGCGCCGCTGATAGCAACAGGCTCGATGGTGGCGCGGGTGCTGACCATGTCAGCGGCGGGGAATCCACCGACTACATCGAAGGGGGTGCCGGAGGTGATTACCTGCTGGGTGGAACAGGAGACGACTATATCAGCGGCGGGGCGGACCGGGACATTATCTACGGGGATTCGGCGCTTCACTACCGTTACGTGGAACTCAGCCCTGGGGTGGCCGGTGAACAGCTGGAGATAGCGTTTGCCGATGGCTCGGACGCGACGCAGCTCTACGATGACGTGGTACACGCGGGCGCAGGTAATGATACGGTCTGGGGTGAACTGGGTGACGACGACCTTTACGGGGATGACGGCGACGACAACCTGATCGGCGATCGTTACAACGATGCCGCCTACTTCGGGGCGGAGCTCACGGCCTACGGCGACAGCACGCCCGAGCTGGGCGAGTATTTACACGGCAATGACCGTCTTTACGGTGGCGCAGGCAATGACCTGCTACTAGGACTGGCGGGCGATGACCTGCTGGCGGGTGGTACCGGTGCCGATAGCCTTGTTGGGGGTGCGGGTGATGACACCTATTTTTTTGCGGCCGGCGACGGTCTCGACCATGTAGATGACAATGACGGCACGCATACCCTGCTGTTCAGCGGGGTTTCGGTCAACGATCTGCAGGTGCTGTTCCAGGGCGAGCAGGTATTTGTGGGCACTGGATACGGTGCCCAGGGCTTCTATTTCGACAGGAGCGAGTGGAGTAACACCAGGGTCGCCCTGGAGACAGCCGATGCGACTATCGAGCGATCCGCAATGGATACCCTGTATTTCAATGATGCCGGCGATTTGTTGCTCACGGTCAATGCGACCAGCGCCATGTCGGAGGTGGAGCGCGATGCACTGTTTACAGTGGACGCGAGCAACCCGCAAAGGCCGCGGGTGGTGGTGGGCGAAGGGGTCGATGAGCTGGAAATAGAGGCTCTCGCCGAGGGTGCCGACGGGGCCACCATGCGCGTGGTGAGCGGTGGTCTGCAGTTCATCGTCGACCTGGCGGCCATGCAGTTGGCCACCGGGCTCGATTTTCTCAGTCTTGCCGATGGTGTGCCGATGAACCTCGTTGGTTTCTCTGGCGGCGTCTATGGCTCGAACGGCGCGGACAGAATCATCGGCAGCGCCGGCCCGGACCGGCTCAATGGAAGCGGGGGCAACGACCTGCTGGAGGGAAGGGCTGGCAATGACCAACTCGATGGCGGCTCGGGCAATGACGTGCTGCGCGGCGAAGAGGGCGATGACAGCCTGTTTGGCGGTGAATCCTGGGGCATTGACTACCTCCAGGGTGGACCGGGGAACGACTATCTCGAAGGAGGGCTCGGCTCCGACATCTACGCATTCGCTTCGGGCGATGGACAGGACAGGATCAGCGACTCCAGTGGTTCCCACACCCTGGAATTTGACGCCGGGGTAGACCCCGGTTCGGTAGCGCTTTATTACACCGGCACCACCGATTCCCGGTTCCGCCTGGAGTACGGCCAGGGTGACAGCATTGTCTCCCAGGGTAACTTCTCTTCCTACTGGATCAATGGCATGACGGTTGGCGGCAATGAGATCCCCCTGGTACAGCGTTCGGATATCGCGGACGGCACCTTTCGTGATACCCGCTGGGATGATGTATTCGAGCCAGGAGACGGCAACGATACTATCCATGTGAATGGCTGGGGCGACGATGCTTTCCGGTTTGCAGCGGGCGATGGCCATGACCTGGTACTGGTGGATAACAACTACTACCCTGAGCACATGGGTGAAATCCGCCTCACGCGTGATATCGACCTGGAAAGCCTGTGGTTTCGCTTCGACAACGGCAGTGCGACATTGATATACGGCCCGGAGGATGAAGCCCTGTTCGAGCCCGACAAGCTGTATTCGCCCATGGACAACACCTTCGGACGTTTTACCCTGGTATCCGAGGTCGACCCTGACTGGCTGCCTGTGATCCGCCCGCAGGCACCCGGCAGCACTGTATATGGCAGCTTTGGCACCGACCACATTATTGGGATGGCCGGTGACGAGACGATCCTGCCGGGCTATGGCGATGATATCATCGAGGCGGGCGATGGCGCGGACACGGTGGTGTTGAATGACGTATACATGTACCAGGCCAAGGAAGGTATCGGCCACAAGGAAGTCCGGGGACAGGGCGGCGACGACGTTATCGAGGCCCCGCTCCACCAGGGCCTGACCTTTCACTATGATATCGGCGACGGTAACGACGGCATACGATACGACTGGTCTTTCTCCTGGCAGGATCCCTACCGGTTTGATTCCGATCCGGAAACGAGAACAGTCAGCTTTCATCCCAATGGAGCTGACACTCTGGCCTTCGGTGCCGGTATCATCCTGGCGGATTTGCGCTTTGTTCGCAGCGCTGATGCGCTGACGATCTCGCTGGCCGGTGGCGCCGGTAGCGTGGTCATCGAGAACTTCTTCCCCGCATGGGACGTAAACGAACGCACTGGCGGCAAGGATTTATATGCATTGATGTCCGATGAGTATCCGCCCCCGGATACCCTTACCGACCCTGTGCTCCTGGACGTAATGCCGAGGTCGCCGGTCGCCGTTTTGAGGTTTGCCGACGGTACCAGTTACGATATGGAGTCGGTGCTGGAGACCCGGCTCGAGATACTGGGTGCGACCCTGCTTGGTACAGATGGAGACGACGAGATTTTCGGCACAGACTCCGACGATAACATCCAGGCCCTGGGTGGAAATGATGTCCTGGTCGGTGGGCGAGGTAACGACTTTATGGACGGCGGGGACGGTGATGATACTTTCCTTGTCGAAGGGCGCCGTCAGGGTAAGGATCGCATTGTTGGTGGCGAAGGGTTTGACAGCATCAGGGGTGGTGAAGGGGATGACCGGATCAGGCTGCTGGAATTCTCACCCCTGGACGGCATCGAACTAATTGACGGAGGATCGGGAATGAATACGATAGCTGGCACAGGCGCAGCCAATATACTCGATTTCAGCGAGACCAGCTTACTTGATATCACTGTCATAGAAGGCCGGGGCGGTCGGGATACTATTACCGGCTCCACTGGTGATGATGTGATCCGCGGCGGTCGGGGCAAGGACACGCTCAGTGGTAGCGCAGGCAACGATGTCTACCTGTTCGCGCCCGGTGATGGCCGCGACGTCATTGCCAATGGGGATTCCGATTTATCCTCTCGGGACACTTTGCGAATCGATGATTTGGGTTACGATCAGGTCTGGCTGTCGCGCAAGCGCGATCATCTTGTGGTGACGGTTGCCGGGACAAGAGACCGTGTCCTGGTCCGCGACTGGTATAACGATGAGGCGAGCCAGCTCGATGCCATATACGCTGGCGGCCATGTTCTTATGCACGGTCAGGTGGATCAGCTGGTAAACGCCATGGCAGCCTTTGATGTGCCTGATGGCGTTGGGGAAGTTATTTCCGAGCAGGCCCGCATCGAGCTGGAACCGGTGCTGGCCTCGGTGTGGCAGTTGGCGGGGTAGGGACGTGGCGAAAACGCACTGGTATTTTCTGGCCGGGATGCTTTGTGTCCTCATACCACTTGCGTTTGTGCTGGTGGTGAAGAAGTTCGATCTCCTGGAGATTCGCCCCGACAAAAAAATGGTGTACAAGGTTGTCGGCACAAAGGAATTAGCTCTGCATGCTTTCGAAGCCAAAACAGACAGCTTCGGTTCTCCACCACCGGCCATGCTGCTTATTCATGGCGGCAGATGGCAATACGGCAATGGCAAAGGCTTCTATCCCCAGTGCAAGTTTCTCGCTGAAAAGGGAATTTCCTGCTTCGCCTCACAATATCGCCTGGGCTCCGGAGGTGTCGTTGACGTTCGAGGCGCCGTCGAGGACGCAGCTGATGCCCTGGCTTATCTGCGTGAACATGCCAAAGTGCTGAATATCGATCCCAACAGGATAGCCGTTGGAGGAGGCTCATCGGGAGGGCAGCTCGCTGCAGCTTTGGGTGTTTCTATCGCCGAGGCGCTCAGCGAAAGTTATTCCGCACAAAACCAACGTCCATCTGCCCTCGTGCTTTATAACCCCATGCTTGACCTGTCACCGGGCATGCCCGATCACCACCTTGTGCAGAAATACTGGCGGGAAGTTTCGCCTTTCCATCATGTCGACGGTGCAGTTCCTCCCA
>CAWBXR010000008.1:0-116962 GCA_963792815.1 uncultured Gammaproteobacteria bacterium | reverse complement strand
CTGTTTTAATGGTCGGTCTGGACCGAGTGTATAGAGCTTCGAGGTCAAAACAAGTAATAACAATATGGAAAAATATTATATCGATACATTCCATATGGTTATATCTTGCAGGCGCGCACTGGTCGTATCGAATAGAGATATTGAGCATCAAGCTGGTTTCGCTATCCAGGCGGCATTTGATGGCCTCCTGCCCTGGCAGGAAGCCGTCTCACGAGGGACTCCAGGTATCCCCGGATCCGTGTGCAAACTCCGGGTTGCCAGGCTGATACGGGCGTCTATACTCTCTTTCGGCGATGTTATAGCCAACAATCAATTAGACTTCGAGGAAACTATGAGAAAACTTATCGCAGTAATGGTGTCTTCACTCTTTTTGTCAGTACCGGTGCTGGCTGCAGAAGAGAGCCACATGGACAAAGCAGGGGATGCCGCTGGCGAAGCTTGGGAGAGTACCAAGGAGGCGTCAAGCGAAGCCTGGGAAGCAACCAAAGAGGGCACTGAAGACGCCGTGGATGCAACCAAGGAAGGCAGCGAGAAAGCCTGGGACGCAACCAAGGAAGGCAGTGAGAAAGCCTGGGATGCAACCAAGGAAGGGGTGGACAAGGCCGTGGATGCAACCAAAGAGGCTGTTGGCGCGGAATAAAGACCTGTAAGAATTCTGCTTAACCAAGGCGGTTGGGCAGAATTAGTTACTGGCTCCAGCCGGGGTGCCGAAACCTCGGCTGTCTTCGCTGCCTCGTGATAGCAGTCAGCCTGCGCGGCTAACCCTTACTCAACCCGGGAAGCAACTTCCCTGGCCCCGCCAGCGAGAGTTGCTGCAACACCTTGCGGCGATATCCGGCTGCCTGTCGCAGGCTTTCCAGCGCCGGAAACTGTACGAGCACCTGCACGATGTCCTGTACCAGCACGACGCGGGAGAGGTTGCGGTAGATGCTCAGGTAGGAGCCCACCATGGCGGTGAGTGAGCGGGTCAGGTGCATGTAATCACTGCGCACCACGATACCCTGCCGGCTCAGCGCGGTAGCCAGGTTAATCGCCAGCTCAAGCCGGCTCACCAGGCCCTGCTGGCCCTCCTTGTACAGGGTGAGCAGGAAGTCGTAGCCCAGCGGTTCGACATCGGCCTCTGCCAGTACCTGCGTGATGTGTTTGGTCAGTTCCTTGCGGCAGGCTTCCAACTGCTCGCGGTCTGTACCGAGCTCCACTACCGCGTCAACAATGGCGTCCGCATCCCCTGTCAGTACAGCCTGAAGGTAGTTCAATGCCGGTTTCCACACGGTGCTGATGTCTACCGTATTGCCCCAGTCGATCAGGTACAGCTGGTCTTTGTTGGCCACCAGTATGTTGCCGGGGTGTAGGTCGCCATGGAATTCCTGGTAGATAAACAGGTGGGAGATGACCGTGTGCAGGAAGGCCCGGCCGACCTTGCGCTGGGCGCGGGTAACCTTGCGCTTGCCGCGATTGCCGAACGCGCTGTTGAGGCTGGCTGCCTCGTCGACAAACTCCATTTCGATAATGCGGCGGGTGCCGTGGTAGACCTCCGGAACGTGCCATCGACCTGAGAGTCCAGCGCGTTTTGCGAAGCGGGCCTGGTTGCGGGCTTCCGACTCAAAATCCAGCTCCTCGCGAAAGCCCTCGACAAACACGTCCACCTGGTCCAGCCATGAGGACAAGAAGGGTGAGAGCTTGGAATGGGGGGCCCAGTACTGGCTGCTGAGAATCGCCAGCTTGATCACCGTTTTGCCGATCAGGAACTCGCGCTCGAGGTTGTGGCGGCCCACCTTTACCACGACCGGGGTCAGAACCTGCTTGCCCCTGCGGTCCTGCATTGGTTTCTGGGCGAGGTAAACCGAGGCAATGGAGCCTGACTTGAGCGGGCTGGAGGCATCGAAGCCGAAGTAACGCTCTGTAGGCAGCACCCCGTAGCACTCCAGGAAGGCCTGCTCCACCTCGGCGGCGGTCATGGGTTCCACGTCTTCCTGGAAGACCGCCAGTGCCTCTGTGATCTCCTCCGGCAGGAAATCCGAGCTGGCCGCGGCCACCTGCGCCATCTTGATGAAGAACGGGCCAAACTCCCGCACCATTTGCGCGACAATCTCGGCCTGGGCCTTGAAATCTTCCGGGTCGGTGCCGAAGAACTCGCGGATATAGCGCAGTGCGCCGATCTGGCGCCGGAAAATGACCAGGTCCTGGCGGATAACCCTTGTGTTGCCGAGAATTTCCCGCATGCGCCGGTCATTAACCTGGCGCAGGTCCTTTACCTGGTTGATCAGCTGGGCAATCAGCGGTTCGTAAGCGGTGATGACGATGCGCAGCACGTCCAGGCTGACTTCCCCGAGGCCGCGCAGTTCCGGCTCGCTCATCAGTTCGTTGAAGAACTTCCAGAACTCGTCGGTGAGTTGCTTCGGAATGGGTACGATGCTGCGGGCGGTGACCTGCTCCACCAGGAAGCGGATCAGGTTTTCAGTGCTCTGCTCATTGGGCAGCAGGTTACCGCTGCGCATACGGGTGGTCAGGGTACGTAATTGCAGGGTGACCGGATGCTCCTGCAGGGCCAGGAACAGGTCATCCAGGGCCGTGTGCAGTTCCTGTTCGTTGATCGGGCTCCTGCGGTTGATAAGCTCAACCATGGGCAGCAGCGAGCGGTAGATCTTGGCCACGCCCACCGTAAAGTCGCTGGTGGAGCGCACCAGCCGCACAGTCTGGCCTCTTATGGCCGGCAGGACCTCATCCAGCTTGAGATATTCGTCAATCGCGATCGGCTTGACCTGCTTCGCCAACAGACACTCCTGGCTGGTCGATGGAGCTGGACCAGCGCTGACGTTGAATTTGCGGAGGAAACCTGCCTCTCGGTGACAAGTCACTGTTCCGATAAGCAGGAAGGCGAGTATTTTCCCCTATTCAGCGAAACCCCACAAGCGCGTTCTCCCGGTCAATTAATCCGGCTCAAACCACCTGAAAGCCTCCAGGTTTGGTAGAATACCGGGCTTAATCAACCCGTACTTCCTGCCATGACAGAATCTGCTGCCACCGCCTCACCCACCCTGCCGGCGGAAACCGCTCGCCTGATGCGGATGGCAACCTACGCCTCGATCTCAGTGGCCCTGGTGTTGATCCTCGCCAAGCTCATAGCCTGGGGCGTTTCCGACTCCCTCAGCCTGTTGGCGACCCTGATCGACTCCACCCTGGACGCACTGGCATCAATGATCAACCTGCTGGCGGTGCGCCACGCGCTGTCCCCGGCGGATCGGGAGCACCGCTTCGGCCATGGCAAGGCCGAGGCCCTGGCGGGTCTGGGGCAGGCGGCTTTTATCACAGGTTCGGCCGGTTTCCTGTTGCTGGAGGCGGCCCGGCGGTTCGCCAACCCGGTGCCGCTTGAATCCTATGGCCTGGGCATTGCTGTGATGGTGTTTTCTATCGTCGCAACCCTCGGTTTGCTGTCCTACCAACGGCATGTCATTCGCCAGACAGGGTCCGTGGCCATCAGCGCCGATTCGCTGCACTACCGTACCGACCTGCTGGTCAACGGCAGCGTTATCGCCGCCCTGTGGTTGTCATCGGTGGGCTGGGCGGGGTTTGATCCGCTGTTTGCCGTTGCCATCGCGCTCTACATACTTTACAGCGCCTGGCAAATTGTCAGGCAGGCCTTCGATCACCTGATGGACCGGGAATTACCGGATGAGGAGCGGGAGCAGATCAAGTCGATTGCCCGCTCCCACGCGAAGGTGCGTGGCATGCATGACCTGCGCTCGCGACGCTCGGGCATGGCCACTTTCATTCAGCTCCACCTTGAACTGGACGATGAACTGACCCTGCTGCAGGCCCACCGGATATCAGACGAGGTAGAAGAACGCCTGCAGGACGTCTATCCCGCGGCGGAAATCATTATTCATATCGACCCGATCTCGGTGGTGCCGGATGAGCCGACCCCGGAGTATCCGCCGGAGGAAACCCCGGAGGGTGGCCAGGGCCTGTTAAATAAACTGCTCCCTTAGGACCCGCTTGAGTACCTTGCCCGCCGGGTTGCGCGGGATGGCTTCGATGAAGATGACCTTCTTGGGCAACTTATAGCGCGACAGCTTCTCGGCGCAGCAGGCGATAATATCCTCCTCGCTGGTCTCGTCCTGGTTGCCCACCACGATCGCACAGGCTATCTCACCCCATTTTTCATCGGGCAGGCCGATCACAGCCACCTCGCTTATCGCGGGATGGGCAATGATCACGTTCTCTACCTCGGCGGGGTAGATGTTCTCGCCGCCGGATATGATCATGTCCTTGATCCGGTCCTTGATGAAGATAAAGCCGTCCTCGTCGATCTCGGCGATGTCACCGGTGCGGAACCAGCCCTGGTCAAAGGTTTCGGCGGTGGCTTCAGGGCGGTTCCAGTACTCTTTCATGACGAAAGGCGCCTTGATAACCACCTCCCCGGTACCCCGGGCGCTTATATTACCCTCGGAATCGCGAACGCGGACTTCAGTGAACATGGCCGGCGCACCGGCGGAGCCTATCTTGCTGAGGGCATATTCGTTCAGCAGAAAGGTACCGCCACCGCCGGTCTCGGTCAGGGCGTAGCCCTGCACCACCTGCATACTCTTCTCGTTGTAGATTTCGATCAGCGCCTTGGGCATGGGAGCGGCACCGGTGATAAAGCAGCGGAAATGCTCCGAGTCGAAGGTGGCGAAGTCTGGTACCTGCCGCATGAAGTTGAGAATTGCCGGCACGGAACCACCGGTAGTCACTCGCTCCTCCCTGATCAGTGACCAGACAGCCATCGGGTCGAAGTTGGGCATCGATACAATGGTGGCGCCTCCAACCCCGCTGGAAATCACGGATGTGAGCGCGGCAACATGAAACATGGGCAGCGGCAGCAACAGGCGGTCCCGGTACCTGACGTCCATGGTGGTAACCCAGCTCAGGGCCGCCCAGCTGATGGTCTCATGGGTGTGTACCACGCCCTTGGGAAGCCCGGTGGTGCCGGAGGTGTACATGATGAACAGGTTGTCATCGCCGCCGTGCACCACATCGGGCTCTGAATCCGCGGCCTTTTCCAGCAGGGCTTCCAGACCCTGGTTGTCACCCGCTGCGGCGCGTACCTGGACCCAGGTGGTGATGCCCAGGGGGTGGTCCTTGTTTGCCTTGATGCCGCTGGTCAGCTCGCCGCATTCGGCGCCATAAAACAGCGCTTTTGTGCCGCTGTCGGCAAGGATGAAGGATAGTTCACTGGGGGTGAGCCGCGTGTTCAGCGGTACCACCACTACCCCCAGTTTTGCGGCGGCGTAAAACAGCGCTACGAACTCCACGCAGTTCTGCATGAGCAGGGCCGCCCGGTCACCAGGCTCCAGGCCCAGGTCGGTCAGCACGCTGCAGCAGCGGTTGACCAGCGCGTTCAGCCCGCCGTACGTGAGTCGGGTATCGGTGGAAGGTTCCACATAGGCTTCAAGGTCGCGCGACAGGCCGGCGCGCTGGGTGAGGTGCAGGCCAAGATTGATGTTCATGTGATCTCCTCTTCGACGAAGTTTCAAGCTCAACCGCGTGCTGTTGCACGAGTTTTCTTGCGGCGGGCTTTATCGGTTGATTTCAGGGTGGTCGGCTTTTTGGTCGCTGTATTTCTGGCAGCAGCTTTTCTCGCCGCCGGTTTTTTCGAGCCCGCTTTTCCCGTCAGTGCGACTTTTTCAAGATCCGACACGGCGGCCATTATCAACTGTGTCAGCTGGTAGGGATCCGCCACTGCTTCCGGTGATGCCCCCACGCCGAGGCATATCATGTCGTTGACGGATACGAAGCTTACGTTGAGACCGGCACCCGGAGGGACAATGGGGCAGCCCTGGAACGCCACCATGGGTGCGCCTGCCAGGTATCGCTGCCCCTGTGGCCCGCGCATGTTGGATATTACCAGGTTGATGCTCGGCATTGATCTGAATGCGGCGGCGATATCCGGCAGGGTCGTGCTGCCAAACAGCAGCATCGCGTAGAGCTGTCGCACGGCGGAGGGTAACTTCGCACTGCGGTGCTTAATCTGGCTTACCGAGGTTTGAATCTGCTGCAACCGGTCAGACACGCTGGCATCGGGGTTGCCCATGGGCACGAGCTCAGCGGCAACCTGGTTGCCGGAGGCCTCACCGCCTTCCGCACGTATCGACATGGCCATCAGTGCCACCAGTGGCTTTTTTGTGCTCGCAGCGTGTGCTGCCAGGTAGCCATGTAACGCATGGTCAATGACCGTCATCAGAATATCGTTAACCGTGGTGCCCGTTGCATTGGCCAGCGCCTTGATGCTTGCAAGCGGTATCTCACAGCTGCCATAGCGGCGTTCCGACGAGGTGGCGATGTTATTAAACAGGGTTTTGGTGGCAGCGAAGGGCAGTGACGAGGCCGCGGGTTTGAGCCGCAGGTTCTGCGCCCCCAGTTCTGCCATGCCGGCGCCAATCTGCAGCAGGTCTGCAGGCAGTTTGCCCAGGCGTGACAACAGGCTCTGGGCTTGCGGCCGGCCCGCACGGGGACGCGCCTTCGCCGGCTTGTCCAGCGGCATCCAGATGCTGTTCATGGCCTTGTCCGCAGGGGAAAGGCCGATGCACTGGTCGAACAGCTTCATCGCACCCATGCCGTCAATCATGGCGTGGTGGACCTTGACCATGATGGCAAACTGGTCATCCTCCAGCCCCTCGATAATGTAGCACTCCCACAGGGGCAGTGAGCGGTCCAGCAGGGGGCTGTTGAGGAAAGAGACGATCTCCGAAAGTGACTGCATGCTTCCCGGAGCCGGCACCGCGATATGCCTGACGTGGTAGCGCAGGTCCGGCTCAACGGTCTCCCAGGAGGCCACGCCCTTGTCCAGCCATTTCAGCTTCTGGTTGAAGGGTTTGGCAACCGGGCCGCTGCGGTAGGCGGCCAGCAGCCTGGGTATAAAGGTTTTCTTTTCCCGGGAGGGCAGGCGAAATACCTGGTAGGCCGTCATATGCATCTGCCGGCTTGGAGTTTCCAGCAGCAAAAAACTCAGGTCAACGGGTGAGAGTTTACTCATGTAGTCGCGTCCTCTTCGACATTGGCGGCCGGTATCAGCGCGACCAGTTTATCCAGTTCCTCGACAAAGTAGCCGAACGGAACCCAGCCATCTGCTATGACCTTGCTGTCCGCCAGAATGCACAGGTTGGCATGCTCGCAATAGCTCCACATGGTGATGTTGATGCAGGAGCCGTCAAAGACCTGGCCGGTGGAGAACCAGCTGTCGAGTTTGTAATTGTTGAAATAGATCGGCTCCCGGGGCCCTGGAACATTGGACAGTACTAGGTTGCCGAACATGCCGAGGCCGCCCTGTTGGCGGTTGATATACCAGCGCAGGGCGCCCATGATCCACGGAGGGCAGACCTGGAACAGGGCGCTCAGGTCGGCGCCGGCCTCTACGGTTGCCTTCATATGCTCCTTCATTTCCACCGCCGCCTTGTGGCTGGCCATGAGCCGTTTGACCGGGTCCTCTATCTCCGAGTGCAGCCAGCAGTAATCCGCCGTGGCAAAGTTGCCCAGGCCCTGCCAGCCCTCGGGCCTCGGGCCGGCAAAAGGCGTACCGGCTATGAGGGGGTGCTGGTCCGGGTCGTAGTGCTTGTCCCGCAGGAGGCGGCGCAGGACGCCTGCGGCGCAGCACAGGAAAACATCATTAATCGTTACCCCGAAACCCTTGCTGGCTCGCTTGAAGCTGTCCAGCGGGAGGCTGTCACACACGAATGTCCGCCCGTAGGAGAGAGATACGTTGAGGGGTGTGCGACGCATCATCGACATGGACGGGTGGGGCGCCCTGCCCTGCGCGGCGAGACTTTCGTCCAGCGCCTTTTTCTTGCGGATTCCCGAGATCACCCGGGGCAGGTTTTTGCCCAGCACCTTTGGCAGGTCCCGGGTACCCCACCACAGCCGCTTGAACCACGAAGGCCAGGGTCGGGGTTGCCAGGGCGGGACCGCCTCGGGTTTCCAGCCGGGTTCGGCGCGATAAAGCTTTTGCAGGTTATAGGCGGCTCCGACACCGTCCACATAGGCATGGTGTAGCAGCAGGACGATGGCAACCTTGCCGTCCTGCAGCCCCTCCACTACCCAGGAGATCCACAGCGGACGGCTCCGATCGAGCTGGTAGGCGTACACCGACGACATGAACTCGCACAGAGCCTTGTGGTCCCCGGGGGAGGGGCAGGCCACCCGGCGCACGTGGTAATCGAGGTTGAAGTTGGGATCGTCCACCCACATGGGATGATTTACGCCCAGCGGCGACGGGGCCAGTTTCCACCGCAGCATGGGGACCAGGTGCAAGCGGTTGGCGAAGTCGTCGTGAAAATCCTTGAACGACCAGCCTTCGGGGTCCGTGGACGGATCCAGGATGGCTACCTTGAAGGTGTGCATGTAGGCGCTGGCTGTCTCGTAGGACAACATCATCGCGTCGGTGCCGCCCATTCTTATCATCGGCTGGTCTCTCCGGGTACGCTGTTGCGCTAATTATAGTGTAAGGATGCGCACAGGCGGGCCGATATTAACGATAAGGGCCGCCCCTGGATAGCATTGGCGGCCGGGGGTACTGCCGGGGGTCAGAACTCGTAGATCGCCCGGGCGAAGGCATTGATGCCGTAGCCCGGCAGGCGCTCGCCCCGGCTGATGTCCGGGTTGGCGGCGCGGTTGTAGCCATTGAGGTGGTCGCGGTACTCGCGGTCGAACAGATTGTCCACGCCGGCTGCCAGCTGCAGCGCCCCGGTAACCTGCCAGGTGCCGCTGAGGTTGACGACGCCATAGCCCGAGGTTTTCTTCTCGCTGTTGGTTTCGCTGACATGGTTCTGCGAGTCGTAAACAACGCCTTCGAGACCGGCGCTCCAGTTGTCCTGGCTGTAAGTGAGGCGCGCGGTGGCGTTGGGCGGGGCGATGCGGTAGAGGTTGTCACTGATGTCCTCCCGCTCGCCGCGCACGTAGTTGACGATGCCGGACAGCGCCCAGCTCTCATCGAGCTGCAGGGCCCAGTCCATGTCGAAGCCGTAGAGCTTCGCCTCCACGTTGCTGAACTGCAGCGGCGGCGGGTTGTCGCTGCCGTTCATCATATTCATCATGTTCACGAACATCAGCGCCGGGGCCGACTGGCTGGGCGTGCCCTGGATGTAGTCATCCACCTTGCTGTAGAAGATGCGCGGCGAGAGCGTCAGCCCGCCGTTGTTGAAATCGAGCCCGAACTCCACCTGGTCCGAGGTCTCCGGTCGCAGCCCGATATCCCCCGTGTAGGTGTTGCCGTCCGCCAGCCCGCCGGTAGCCTCCAGCGGCAGCCACAGGTAGCGCTCCTGGTAGCTCGGAGAGCGGTTCTTGCGGGCCAGGCCCAGGTACCAGCTGCTGCTTTCCGTGGCCTGGAACCAGGCCTTGGCCACCAGGTCGACGTTGTTGTCGGTCTGGCTGCGCTGGGCGTTGTTGAAACTGTCCCGCAGCATCTGCGCGGGCGGCATCATCTGTGCGGGTGTGCCGTCCACCTTGCCCGAGTCCATGCTGACCCGGTTGTAGCGAACCCCGAACTCGGCTTTCCAGCTGTCACTCAGGGTCTGCTGTCGCTCGATAAAGCTCCCCAGCACCTCCCGCTCGGCGGAATTGAAGTTCACCACGAAAAACATCGGGTTGTTGGGGTTGTCGATGTCCGAGTCGTGGCTGGAGTCGAAACCGTCTACCCCCGCCAGCCAGGCGCCGCTGGCATCGCGCAGGGTGCCTTCCAGCCTGAAGCCGATATTGTCGCTCTTGGCGGTATTGCGACGCCAGTTGGCGGGCGAGGCCGGGGGCTGGCGCAGCCGGTAATTGTCCATGCTGTGCCGCAGCTCGCTGCCGTACAGGGCAAGGTCCAGCCCGGCGTCCTCGCCGGCCTCTAAATGATAGCCCAGGTTGTAGAGGTCGCCGCGGATGTAGCGGATATCCATGGGCAGAGCGGGGGTGCCGGTATCCCCGGTATCGTTATTGCCGTAGTCCAGCTGCAGTGTGTGGGAGCCGCTGCGAAAGCCGTACCCGACGTCGTAACGGTCGCGCTCGTACCTGGTGGGAATGATTTTGCCGCCGGGAAACTTGGCATTGTTGCCGCTTTCGGTCAGGGCTGCGAGTTTCAGCCGGTGCTGGTCGTTGCTGGCGTAGAGATTGGTGTTGAGGTTGTAGCCGTCGTTGACGGACTGGCCGCTGCTCATGACGCGGCCGCTGAGGTCAAAATCCCCCGTATTGCCAAAGCTGCCCTTGTTGATCTTTGCGTCGATGGCGCCCCCGATAGCTTCCTGGGCGACGCCTACCGGAACGATACCGCGGTAGACCTCCAGCGATTCCAGCTGGCTGCCAACCACGTAGGAAATCGGAGGGTCCATCCAGTTTGGCCCGGAGGGGGCCAGCTGGTTGCCGTCGATGGCGGTGGCGATGCGGGGGCCATACATACCGCGGTATTGTGGAATACCGGTGAGTGGGCCGTTGCTATTGACGTTCGCGCCTGGGGCCTCCTTCAATAACTGGGCCACGTCCGGTGATATGACCAATGCATTGGTGACATCGATGGTCCGGGTGGAGTGGGTGGCGGTGACCACCAGTTCCTCGAGGTGGTCAGAGTGGGCCGGCAAGGTGGCGAAGGCGGCAGCAATAGCCAGGTAGAGGCGGTGTTTGATCATGGGGTGTCCCGGGTTGGCTGTGGCAAAAACGGGCGCAGTATATAGAGGCTGCTCTGCCATGACCTGTGACACGTTGTCGCAGCCTGTGAATACTTCACAACTATCCGGGCGTCGAAACTCGTATATTTAGAGGCAGGGACTGGTCCCGTAGGGGGTATTTGCCGCAAGCCACCCCGGACATAAACAACACAATAAAACGGAGCACTACGATGCCTGGAATACTCACCCGTAAAAACCTGCCCGTGGCGGTGCTGTTGGCCTCCGGCCTGGCCGCCGGTAACGCTGTCGCGCAACTGGAAGAAGTGATAGTCACTGCACAAAAGCGTACAGAGTCGCTGCAGGACATACCCATATCCATATATGCGTACGACGCCCAGGCGATCGAGTCCATGCGCCTGATAGACGCCCAGGACCTTGGAATGGCGTCCCCCAGCCTGCAGATGCCGTCTTATCCCACATCCAGCAACAACCTGGCGCTGTTTATCCGAGGTATCGGCAACGCCGACTCGGTCGTGATCACCAAAGACCCCACGGTGGGCCTTTACTATGACGGCGTCTATGCGGCTCGCTCCAGCGGACTGCTGGCGGACCTGTCAGAGCTGGAGCGGGTGGAGATCCTGCGGGGCCCCCAGGGTACGCTTTACGGCCGCAACAGCACCGCCGGTGCGATCAACTTCATCAACGCCAAGCCCACGGGTGAGCTGGGCTTCAAACAGACCCTGGGGGCTGGCAACTTCGACAGCTGGCGCTCCACCAGTCACCTGAACCTGCCCAGCGTGGCCGGTTTCAGCGCCAAGCTGACCGCGGCGCTGTCCGATCGGGATGGCTGGGTGGACAACAGCGGCCCCAACCAGATACCCGGGCTGGACTACACGGATTTCTACAAGAAGGAAAACCAGGGCTACCGGGTGGCCCTGCGCTATGACGGCATCGAGAAGCTGCTGGTCGACTACAGCTTTGATTACTCCGATATGACCACCGCTCCCGGGTATTTCCAGTACGGCGGCCCGGTGGGTGGTCTCAGCCCGGCCTTCCAACCCATCACCGACAGCTTCACCAGCCGCCTGAAAGAAACCCGTACGCCTACCGGGGGCGGCAAGTTCGCCTATTACCTGCCGGATACAGAAACGAAAGTGGAGGGGCATAACCTCACCATCAGTTACGAGATCAATGACCACCTGTCACTGAAATCGATCACCGGCTACCGTAACCTGGACGATGAGGCCTCCCAGAACTTTACCCAGGCCTTCGGCGACACCGGTTCACTGGAGGTCTACACCGCCACCGATGACGACCAGTTTTCCCAGGAATTGCAGCTGCTTGGCAGCGCAGAACGGCTCAGCTACGTCGCCGGGCTTTACTACTACGACGAGAATGGCGACCAGTCCGAGCGGCAATACCTGGACCGCGCCACGGTGGACCAGACCGGCATCATCGCCCTGGACCTGACCAACTTCCCACCCACGCCCTGCAGCGACGGGTCTACCTCCGATCCATTCTGCAGTGATTTCACCGCGTTCTACCCGCTTTACCTGGGTGAGTACACGGTAAAAACGGATATCGAGTCCTGGGCGGGCTTCGGCCAGGCCACCTGGACCCCCAATATGCTGGAAGATCGGCTGGACCTGACCCTGGGGCTGCGCTACACCGATGACAAGCGCGACGCCAAGCGCATCAACGACGGCCTTGCCTGGAACAGTTTCGGGCCCGGCGCGTCCAGCTCCGACAAGGACAAGGTCGATTACACGGCCGTGGTGGACTATAGCTGGTCCGACAACATATCCACCTACGCCAAGGTGGCCACCGGCTTCCGTTCCGGCGGATCCAGTCGCAACGGGCTGGATTTTGACCAGGCCTTCGACCAGGAGACGGTGACCTCCTACGAACTGGGCTGGAAGTCCGAGCTGATGGACAACCACCTGCGCCTCAACGCAGCCGCCTTCTATATGGAAGTCGACGACATCATCCTCGACTACCTCCCCGACCCGGTGAACAGCCCGCAGTTTGTGGAGGTATTCAACTCGGGTAACGCTGACATATACGGCGTCGAGCTCGATCTGCAAGCGGCGATAACCGACCGTTTCCTGGTGAGCTTCAACTACGCCTACCTGGACTACTCCATCAACGACGCCATATTCCCCGATGGCTCCGACCGGAGCGACACCACGGAACTGGTGTGGTCGCCCGAGCATGCCTTCGCCATCAGCACCGACTACAGCCTGCCGGTCAGTGTCGGGGAGGTCCAGTTTCACCTGGATTACTCCTGGCAGGACAGCCAGCTGGCGTTGGCCAATACCGAGTTCGGCAAGGTGGAGGTCGGCAGCTTCGGCCTGCTCAACGGTCGGGTCAGTCTCGCCGACGTGAATATGTTCGGCGCCAACTGGCAGTTCGCCCTCTGGGGCAAGAACCTGGCCAACCGGGATGATGCCAATTACCTGATCGGTACCACGGCATCCACCTACCTGCAGCCGCGCACCTACGGCGCGGAACTGATCCTGGAGCTCTGATAGCGCCAGACCAGGCATCGTCTCGGTGCCTGGTAAGGCGGTTGCTGCATTCCAGGCCGATGTGGATGTTGGGTTGCCCTGTATTTGCTGGCTATGTGCTGCTCCGTTCGCGGCGGAGAGCGGGGGTTGCCTCGCTCCACGGCTGCGGCCCTCCGGGCTTCCCTCACTCGGTTGGGAGCCCAAAGCGCTGCGCTGGTCTCCCGCCGCTCCCTCGGCGTGCGCCTTTTACGTTCCGCGAGGCAACCCCCGCTCTCCGCCGCTGATAGCTCTATCAACACAGGTGAAAACGGACCGTGACGGATTTGGAAATCGTATCTGCCGGAGATTCAGTCAAGATGGCAATCCCAACGTCGATCGCGGATCTGTCCCAGATTGGAACAGCGCGATCTGAGGGCGCGGCTGGGAGAAGCCCCCTCGAAAAAATCAGGCCGCGCTTAGCGTAGCAAACAAAAGTGGGGCTTTCTGCGAGGACTGTTCGAGTCCAGAAAATTGCGCAGCAATTTTTGTCGAGTTCCGCAGCAGCCACTTTTGTTTGCGGAGCTGCGGCCTTTTCGAGGGGGCTTCTCCCAGCCGTGCCCGCCCTCGCAAGCAAAACCCCAAAATGCTCCCGCCTTGCGAAGTCCGCCAGAAGATACTTGAGCGAAAGCAAAACATACTGTATGTTCAAACCCGGTTTTTGGGCTGGACCGCAGTGCGTCTGGCCCGTGTCTATAATGAGGAGCCAAATCGCCGACCCCGGTCAGGCAGTGGTGATCCCGCAATACACAAAGAGGCAATCCCGTGAGCGACCTTGAACAATTCCGCCAGGAGACACGCGCCTGGCTGGAAGAGAACTGCCCCGCCAGCATGCGCACTCCCGCCAAAGGCTTCGACGATCTCTATAACGGCGGACGCAACCCCGAGATCGACCATCCCGACCAGAAAACCTGGTGCGACCGCATGGCGGCGAAGGGCTGGACCGTACCCCACTGGCCGAAAGAATACGGCGGCGGGGGCCTGGACAAGGAAGAAGTGAAAATACTTCGACAGGAGATGGCCAGAATCACCGCCCGTAGCGCCCTCGACAGCTTTGGCATCTCCATGCTCGGCCCGGCACTGCTGCAGTTCGGCACCGAGGAGCAGAAACTGGAGCACCTGCCCAAAATCGCCCGCGGGGAGATCCGCTGGTGCCAGGGGTACTCGGAACCCAATGCGGGATCTGACCTTGCCAGCCTCGCCACCAAGGCGGAGGACAAGGGCGACCACTACCTGATCAACGGCCAGAAAATCTGGACCAGCTATGCCGACAAGGCCGACTGGATATTCTGCCTGGTGCGTACGGACAACAGCGGCAGCAAGCACGAGGGCATCAGTTTCGTCCTGTTCGACATGGCCAGCCCAGGTGTCACCACCCGCCCGATCAAACTGATCAGCGGCTCGTCGCCGTTTTGTGAAACCTTCTTTGACAACGTGAAGGCTTACAAGACGAACCTCATCGGCGAAGAGGGCAAAGGCTGGGCCATCGCCAAGTACCTGCTGACCCACGAGCGGGAAATGATTTCCGGCTTCGGCGCCGCCGCGAAAAAATCGGTCGGGCAGATGGCACTGGAAAACATCGGCAGCGACGCCTCCGGCCGGCTGGCAAACGGTGTGCTGCGCCAGACTATAGCCCAGTACCAGCTGGATACCATGGTGTTCGGCGCGACCATGGCCCGGGTGGGCGACGAGGCGAAGGCGGGACAGGGCCTGGGCGCCGCATCATCCATTTTCAAGTACTACGGTACTGAGCTGAACAAACGCCGCAACGAGTTGAACATGGCGGCCCTGGGCGAACAGGCCCTGGGCTGGGATGGCGATGAGTACAGGGGCGGGGTAGCCAGTCGCGACTGGCTGCGCTCCAAGGGCAACTCCATCGAGGGCGGCACCTCCGAGGTGCAATTGAACATCATCTCCAAGCGCGTGCTTGGCCTGCCGGACGCGTAAGCGACGATCTGACGAGGAGCATCACATCATGGCACTGGTATTGAATGAAGAGCAGGCAATGCTCAAGGAAGCCGCCGCCGGTTTCCTGGCGGAAAAGGCCAGCATGGCCCAGTTGCGCGAACTGCGCGACAGCGGTAACGAGCAGGGGTTTTCCAGCGACGTCTGGCGCGAGATGGCGCAGATGGGCTGGGCGGGCATCGCCATACCCGAGGAGTTTGGTGGCCTTGGCTACGGTTATACCGGCCTCGGCCTCGTACTGGAGCAGGCCGGGCGCAACCTGAGCGCCAGTCCACTGCAGTCGACCGTGCTGGTGGCCGCTACCCTGATTGCGGAGCTGGGCAGCGAGCAGCAAAAACAGCAACTGCTGCCCGCTATCGCCTCCGGCGAGCTGCTGGTCACCCTGGCGCTGCAGGAAGGCAGTCATCACGCGCCGCTGCAGAGCGTGGCGAGCGCTGTCCGTGACGGTGACGAATTTGTCCTCAACGGCAGCAAGCTGATGGTGCTGGATGCCACATCGGCGGCGACATTTATAGTGATCGCCCGCACCGGGGGCGCTGCGGGGGATGAGCAGGGCCTGAGCGCCTTCCTGGTGGACACCGGTTCTGCCGGCCTCACCGTGGCCAGGCGCAGCCTGGTGGATTCGCGCAATGTGGGTGCCCTGGTTCTGGATAACGTACGGGTGAGCGCCGCGAACCTGCTGGGCGCCGAGGGCCAGGCCTGGCCCGGCCTGAGCCGGACCCTGGACATAGCCAATATCGGCCTGGCCGCGGAGCTGCTGGGCTTGTCGGCTGAAGCCTTTGAGCGTACGGTGGCCTACCTCAAGGAGCGCAAGCAGTTCGGCCGGGTTATCGGTTCTTTCCAGGGCTTGCAGCATCGCGCTGCTGAGCTGTTCGCCGAGCTTGAACTCGGTCGTTCCATAGTTTTGCAGGCCCTGCACGCGGTGGATAGCGGCGAGCCCGACCTGGCGCTGATGGCCAGTGCCGCCAAGGCCAAACTGTCCGAGGTTGCCCAGCGCGCCACCAACGAGGCCATCCAGATGCACGGGGGTATCGGCATGACCGACGAGTACGATATCGGCTTTTTTATCAAGCGCGCCCGGGTGGCCCAGCACACCTTTGGCGACTACAACTATCACCTGGACCGTTTCGCACTGCTGAATGGGTTCTAGAGGGATCAGGGAGCAAACAAAAAAATAATGAACAGCGAAGTCCGCAAGTTTGATGAGACAGTGGCCGGACTGACCGCGCCGGGGCAGCCCTTTGCCCTGGACGCTGTCCGCATCGGCGGGGTCGAGTACCGCAACTACACGGCCATGCCGGCTAACCTGGGCCAGTATTTCCTGAATATGCAGCGCCATGGGGACAAGGATTTTGCCCTCTATCAACAGGAGCGTTATACCTACGCCCAGGGCTACAGCCACAGTGCCGAGTTCGCCGCCGCCCTGGTGGGCCGCTACGGCGTGGCCAAGGGTGACCGGGTCGCTATTCTCAGCCGCAACAATCCCCAGTGGATGATGGCGTTTGTCGCGGCGACGTCCATCGGCGCCGTGGCGGTGCCAATGAACGCCTGGTGGACCACCGAGGAGCTGGACTACGGCTTCGAGGACAGCGGCGCCAGGGTGGTCGTGGCCGATCGCGCCAGGATAGAGCGTCTTATGCCTATCGCCGAGCGCCACGGGCTGCAGATCATCTCGGTCGACGATTGCTCCGGGCTCGATATCGAGCACACCCCCTTCGCGGACCTGCTTGCGGAATTTGCCGGGCAGGCGATGCCCGCAGTCGATGTGGCGCCGGACGACTACGCCACCATCATGTACACCTCCGGGTCGACGGGACACCCCAAGGGAGCCCTGTCGTCCCACCGCGGCATACTGTCGGCGCTGTACAGCTGGATGCTGATGGGGGTCGCCACCAAGATAGTCGCCGGCAGTGATGCGCCCGTGGACAAGTATCCCCCGGCCGGCCTGCTTACCATTCCACTGTTCCATTGTACCGCCAGCCACTCGGCGTTCATGCTGTCGGTCATGATCGGGCGCAAGCTCGTGATCATGCACAAATGGGATCCGCAGGAGGCATTGCGGCTGATCGAGCAGGAGCGAATCACCTGGTTTAACGGCGTGCCCACCATGTCCGCCGAGTTGCAGGCAGCCGCTGCGAGTTCCGACCGCGATATCTCCTCCCTCGCGGAGATCATGGCGGGCGGAGCGGCACGTCCTCCCGACCAGGTGAACAAGATCAGTTCCACTTTCAAGCGTGCCTCCCCCGGTATCGGATACGGTCTGACCGAGACCAATGCACTGGGGGCGGTGAACGCCGGCGCCTTTTATGTTGCCAACCCGCGCAGCACGGGCCGGGTGGTGCCGGCGGTAACCGACTTCAGGATCACCGGTGAGGACGGCAAGCCCCTGGCTACCGGCGAGCGCGGCGAGGTCTGTATCAAGTCGCCGGCAAACGTGGTCGGCTACTGGAACAAGCCCGATGCTACCGCCGAGGCATTTGTCGACGGCTGGTTCCACACCGGTGACGTCGGTTACATGGACGACGACGGCTTCGTCTATATCGTCGACCGGATCAAGGAAATTATTATTCGCGGCGGCGAGAACATCAGCTGCATCGAGGTGGAGGCGGCCATCTACAGTCACCCGGATGTGGCCGAGGCGGCAGTTTTTGGTTTGCCCGACGAGCGCCTGGGTGAGATCGTGGGCGCCGCGATAGTGTTGCGCGAGGGAGCGCAGATGACGGCCGAAGCGCTGCGCGAGTATCTCGCCGGGCACCTGGCGAGTTTTAAATTGCCTGTCCACGTATGGTTTCGCAGTGAGGCGCTGCCGCGCATTGCCTCGGGCAAGATCTTCAAACGCCAGCTGAAAGCCGATTACGCCGCCGAACTGGCGGGCGCAAAGTAGCAACAAAGCAATACACGATTAACGCTTACCAACGAACAAAGAGGGAGAGCAGGATGGATCTAGGAATCAGCGCAAAAATAGCCCCGATACTGGCCGACGTCAGAAACTTCATGGAGCAGGAGATCGCGCCGGTAGAGCACGAATACCTGAGTGAAATAGCCGTCGGGGACCGCTGGCAGTTTACCGCGCGCCAGATTGAAATCATGGAGGCACTCAAGGAGAAGGCGCGTTCGCGTGGCCTGTGGAACTTTTTCCTGACCGATGGTGATGCGGGTTCCGGCCTCAACACTGTCGAGTACGCCTACCTTGCGGAGGAAATGGGCAAGTCCCATATCGCAGCCGAGGTGTTCAATTGCGCCGCCCCGGATACCGGCAATATGGAGGTGCTGCACAAGTACGGTAGCGAAGCCCAGAAAAAGCAGTGGCTGGAGCCCCTGATGAAAGGCGAGATCCGCTCCGCCTATGCCATGACCGAGCCCGGTGTTGCGTCCTCGGACGCCACCAACATCTGTACCTCCGCGGTACTGGAGGGGGATGAGTGGGTCATCAACGGCGAGAAGCATTATGTCTCCGGTGCCGGCGACCCCCGCTGCAAGATCATGATCGTCATGGTGAAGACGGACCCCGAGGCACCCAAGCACCTGCAGCAGTCGCAGATCCTTGTGCCCACCGACGCCCCCGGGTTTGAGAACCTGCGGCCCATGAACGTGTTTTCCATGGACGATGCGCCCCACGGCCATATGCACCAGAAATTTACCAATGTGCGGGTGCCGAAGGACAACATCATCCTGGGCGCCGGCCGGGGGTTTGAAATATCCCAGGGCCGCCTCGGGCCTGGCCGTATCCACCACTGCATGCGCGCCATCGGCGCGGCGGAGAAAGCGCTGCAGCTGTTGTGCCAGCGCGCCGTTTCACGCACCGCCTTTGGCAAGCCACTGGCGCGCCTGGGCGGGAATATCGATATCGTCGCCCAGGCCAGGATGGACATCGAACAGGCCCGCCTGCTGACCCTGAAAACTGCCTGGATGATGGACAACGTCGACCCCAAGGAAGCGCGAGTCTGGATATCCATGATCAAGACTGTGGTGCCCAACGTGTCTATCCGGATCGTCGACCAGGCGATCCAGATGTTCGGTGCGCTCGGTGTTTCCCAGGACACCCCGCTGGCAGGCATGTACATGGCCCAGCGCACCCTGCGTCTGGCGGACGGCCCCGACGAAGTGCACCGCATGGTTGTGGGACGCAATGAGCTGCGCAAGTACGCCGAACAGAAAGACGTCAACGCCACCTTCCGGGACGGTTGATCAGGCCAACTCCCGCTCGATGGCCTGGTGGAGTTGCGCAGCCGATTCCTCCAGGTCGCCACCGTACACAAGCTGGCGGCTGGACTACACTTGAACGTTTTCAGCGCACTAAACAAATGAGGATCAGAGCATGGCGATAAAGATCGTACCCAAGGATGAGATGGTTAATGCGGTAGGCACGAAGTTCGAGCCCGGCGAGTGGATAGTGGTCAGCCAGGATCGCATCAATACCTTTGCCGATTGCACCGAAGACCACCAGTTTATTCACATCGACGAGGAAAAGGCCGCAAAGACCCCCTTCGGCGGCACTATTGCCCACGGTTTCCTGACACTTTCCCTGCTGGCGAAAATGGTGGAAGGTAATGGCGTCATGCCGGAAAACATCGTGATGGGAATCAACTACGGCTTCGACAAGGTGCGTTTCCTGGCGCCGGTTCGCGCCGGCAAGCGGGTCCGCGCGAATGTGACGATCACTGCCGTGGACCGCAAGGACGACAACCGTTTCCTGATCAAGCAGTCCATTTCCGTCGAGATCGAGGGTGAGGAAAACCCGGCACTGATCGCCGAGTGGCTGACCATGGTGGTCGCCGGCTAGGGCGGCAGCCAGGCCATTTATTTCAGACAAATACAGAGGAATATACGCAATGACCATACGATATGACGGCAAGGTTGCCATTGTTACCGGCGCGGGGCAGGGGCTCGGTCGCAGCCACGCCATCGAACTGGCGAAGCGCGGTGCGAAGGTAGTGATCAATGACCTCGGCGGTGCCAAGGACGGTACCGGTGGCTCCAGCGACGCGGCCCGGGCCGTGGTGGCGGAAATCGAAGCGCTGGGTGGGGAGGCAATCGCCAACGGCGCGAACGTGGCGAAGTACGCCGAAGTAGAGGCCATGGTCAAGCAGGCTGTGGACAAGTGGGGCAGGGTGGACATCCTGGTCAACAACGCGGGTATCCTGCGCGACAAGAGCTTCGCCAAGGGCTCCCTGGACGACTTCAAGCTGGTCGTGGATGTGCACCTGATGGGGACCGTGAACTGCACCAAGGCCTGCTGGGATATCATGCGGGAGCAGAACTACGGCCGGGTGGTGGTTACCACCTCCTCCAGCGGCTTGTATGGCAATTTCGGCCAGACCAATTACGGTGCCGCGAAAATGGGCGTGATTGGCCTGATGAACACCCTGGTGCAGGAGGGCGCCAAGCACGACATCCGCGTCAACGCGCTGGCCCCTACTGCCGGTACCCGTATGACCGAGGGCCTGATACCCGAAAAGGCTTTCGACCTGCTGACCCCGGAGACCGTTACCCCCGCGGTGCTTTACCTGGTAGGCGAGGACGCGCCCAACAAGACCATTCTCTGTGCGGGCGCGGGCGCCTATGCGGTTGCCAAGATCGTCGAAACCGACGGCGCCTGGCTGTCACCGGAAGAGCAGACTCCCGAGGGCATCGCCGCCCACTGGGCTGCCATCACGGCCACCGAGGGCGAGAAAGTGCCCCAGGCCGGCTTCGAGCAAACCATAAAGTTCACTGCCAAGGCCGCGCAGGGCCTGGGCGTGTCACTCGATTAATCGCAACATAAATTGACGCCGGTCAGGCCGGTATTTACGTCTCAGGAGAAATAGTATGAAAGAAGCAGTTATCGTAGCGACAGCCCGTACCCCCATTGGCAAGGCTTACCGTGGCGGGTTCAACAACCTCGGCGGAGCCTCCCTGGGCGCTGCTTCCGTGGCTGAAGTGGTGAAGCGTGCCGGTATCGATCCGGCACGGGTGGAAGACGTCATCATGGGCTGTGCCATGGAGCAGGGTGCCACCGGCAGTAATGTGGCCCGCCAGATCGTCATACGCGCCGGTTTGCCGAACACCACTTCGGGCATGACCATGGATCGCCAGTGTTCCTCAGGCCTGATGGCGGTCGCCACCGCTGCCAAGCAGGTGATGTACGACGGCATGACCTGTGTGGTGGGCGGGGGTCTTGAGTCCATCTCCCTGGTCCAGAACGAGCATATGAACCTGCACCGGCTGGTGGACGACGAATTGATGGCCATTGAGCCCAATTACTTCATGCCGATGCTGCAGACAGCTGAGGTTGTGGCCAAGCGTTACAAAATCTCGCGCGACGTTATGGACGAGTATGGCCTGCAGTCCCAGCAGCGCACCGCTGCCGCCTATGAGGCCGGCAAGTTTGCGGATGAGCTGGTGCCGGTCACCTGCAAGCGGATCGTTTGGAACAAGGAAACCGGGGAGTCCTCGGAGGCGGAAGCCACCGTGTCGGCCGATGAGGGGGTGCGTGCGACTACCCTTGAAAGCCTGCAGGGCCTGAAGACAGTGATCGAGGGTGGCACCATTACTGCGGGCAATGCTTCCCAGCTGTCCGATGGTTCCTCCGCCCAGCTGATCATGGATGCCAAGGTCGCCCAGCAGGAAGGCCTGGAGCCGCTGGGTATCTACCGTGGTATCGCGGTGGCCGGCCTGGCCCCGGATGAAATGGGCATCGGCCCGATATACGCCGTGCCCAAGCTGCTTAAGCAGCACGGGCTCAAGATCGACGATATCGGCCTGTGGGAATTGAACGAGGCCTTTGCGGTGCAGGTGGTTTACTGTCGCGACAAGCTGGGCATTGACAATGACAAGCTCAACGTCAACGGCGGCGCCATTTCCATCGGTCACCCCTATGGCATGAGCGGCTCGCGCATGATCGGTCACGCCCTCATCGAGGGTAAGCGCCGCGGCGTCAAGTACGTGGTTATCACCATGTGCGTCGGCGGAGGTATGGGCGCTGCCGGCTTGTTCGAGGTGGTCTAGGTTCGCAACAGCCAGGACAGCGCCCGCGGGCGCTGTCCTGCTACGGGCAGCCTGTAATTGATATCACAGTATCTTATGACTCGCGGGAGAAAACATGAAAGCAGTAGTATGTAGAGAGCACGGCCTGCCCGAGAAGCTCGAGCTGGTCGCCGACTGGCCGGAACCCGAGGTGGGGGAGCACGATGTGCTGGTCAGGGTGAGGGCCGCCGGGCTCAACTTTCCGGATGTGCTGATCATCCAGGGCAAGTACCAGTTCCAGCCGGAGCTGCCGTTTATTCCCGGCAACGAGTGTTCCGGCGAAATCGAGGCCGTAGGCGCGGCGGTCACCCGCTTCAAGGTGGGCGACAAGGTTATCTCCGCCGCCGGTACCGGCGCCTTCTGCGAACACATCGTGGCCAATGAAAATGCTGTGTTCCCCATGCCCGGGAGTCTCAGTTTCGAGCAGGCCGCGGGCGTGAGCATCACCTACTTCACCTCCTACTACGCGCTGAAACAGCGCGCCAATCTCCAGCCCGGGGAAACCATGCTGGTACTGGGCGCGGCGGGCGGGGTAGGCACCACCGCTATCGAACTGGGCAAGCTGATGGGGGCAAAGGTTATCGCTGCAGCCAGCTCCGAGGAGAAGCTGGAACTGTGTCGCAAGCTGGGCGCGGATGAGGTGATCAACTACAGCACCACCTCACTAAAAGATGCGGTCAAGGAGTTGACCGGCGGCAAGGGTGTGGACGTGGTGTACGACCCCGTCGGCGGCGATTACGCCGAGCCGGCCATCCGCAGCATGGCCTGGAACGGCCGCTACCTGGTCATCGGCTTCGCCAGTGGCCCTATTCCCAAGATTCCCCTCAACCTGACACTGCTCAAAGGCTGCTCGATTGTGGGGGTTTTCTGGGGCCGCTTTACCGGCGAGGAACCCAAGGTGCACCTGCAGAATATTGCCGAGTTATGGGACCTGTTCGCCAAGGGCAAGCTCAACCCCGTGGTCACCGACGTGTTTCCCCTGGAAAAGTATGAAGACGCCTACAATTGCATGATAGAGCGGCGCGCCCGCGGCAAGGTCATTATTACGATGTAATCGTAGCGAGGAGGTGAGCCCATGCAGGGCTTCGAGTTCAACACCGTAAAACGCATCATCAGCGGCGCCGGCAGCGCCCTGCAGCTGGCGGACCAATGCGCTGCCCTGGGGATTACCAGGCCGCTGCTGGTCACCGACCCCGGGCTGATGGCCATCGGCCTGGTGCAGCCTGTGCTGTCGGCGCTGGAAAGCGCCGGCATCGACACTGTCGTGTTTGACCAGGTGCGCGAGGACCCGCCGGAAGCCACTGTCCTGTCGGCAGCTGACCTGGGTCGCAGCCGGGGTGTCGACGGTGTCCTCGCTGTCGGTGGCGGCAGCTCCATGGATGTTGCCAAGGTCGTGGCCGTCCTGTTGGGTGGGCAGCAGGCCCTGGCGCAGTTGTACGGGGTGGGCAATGTCACCGGCAAGCGGCTGCCGCTGGTGCTGGTACCGACCACTGCGGGCACCGGCTCCGAAGTGACGCCGGTAGCCGTCATCACCACCGGCGAGACCACCAAGGCCGGGGTGTCCTCGCCTGTGCTGCTGCCTGATGCGGCGGTGCTGGATGCGGACCTGACCCTCGGCTTGCCCCCTGCTGTCACCGCCATGACCGGCGTGGACGCGATGGTGCACGCGATAGAGGCCTATACCTCCCGCCACCAGAAGAACCCGATATCCGATAACCTGGCGCGCCATGCCCTGCAGCTGTTGGCGCGCAATATTCGCACCGCTGTCCACGACGGCAGGAACCGCGAAGCCCGGGAGAACATGCTGCTGGGGGCCTGCCTCGCTGGCCAGGCATTCGCCAACGCGCCGGTTGCGGCGGTCCACGCCCTGGCCTACCCGCTGGGCGGCCACTACCACATTCCCCATGGCCTCAGTAACTCCCTGGTGCTGCCCTCTGTCCTTGAATTCAATGCGCCCGATGCCTGCGAGCTATACGCCGAGTTGGCGGAGATTGTGGTTGGCTCTGCGGTGGCGGGAGGGGCGGAGGCCCGGACCGCTGCGATGATAGCGGCGTTGCGGGAGCTGATCGATGACGTTGCCCTGCCGGCAACACTGCGCCTTGCCGGGGTGGAGGAGGACAAGCTGGAGATGCTGGCGGAGGACGCCATGTTGCAGCAGCGCCTGCTGGTGAACAATCCGCGGGATGTGGCCTACGGCGACGCGCTGGCAATCTACCGGGCGGCATACGGTGCGCCCGCATGAGTAAGGCCGGTGTGCCGGCGCGAGCGGATTACCGGGTTTTTTACCCGATCTCAACCCGCTGGTCGGATAACGACATCTACGGCCATGTGAACAATGTGACCTATTATTCCTATTTTGATACCGCCGCCAACCGCTACCTCATAGAAGAGGGGGGCCTGGACATCAGCGACGGCTCGGTTGTCGGCTACGTGGTCAATTCCGGCTGTGAATACCACGCCCCGCTCACCTACCCTGAGCCCATCGAGGCCGGCCTGCGGGTGGACCGGCTCGGCACCAGTTCGGTGCAGTACGGACTGGCAATATTCCGGCAGGGTGAGGACCAGGCGGCCGCCCACGGCCACTTCGTCCATGTCTTCGTCGACCGGGCCGCGAACCGCTCGGTGCCGATCCCGGCCGCGCTGCGGGCCGCCCTGGAGAGGCTTTTGCCCTGAATGGGGACTTCCCGGGAATTTTTTCCGGCCTGAAGGCAGCCGACAGTGACATCGCGAGGGGAAGTTCGGTAAACTCGCGGAAAAGCCGGGGACCTCCACACGTGGGTAACATCTTGCATTCGCGCGGCAATACCGCTTCTTTCTCCCGTTATTTTCTGCTGGCCCTGTTCCTGTCACTGCAATTGGCGTTTGTTCCGTCGAGCGCGGCCGAGGCCGAATCAGACGAGGTTTGGCTGTTGGTGGACACCGAGAGCCTGACTATTTCCGTGATGCGGGGAAAAGCGCTGCTGTACAAGTACGACAATATCGCCATCGGCAGTAACGGGCCCTCCGTGGCCAGGCGGGTCAGTGACCAGACCACGCCCCTGGGCGAATTCAGGATCAGCGGCATCAACCCGCGCAGTCGCTTCCGCCTGTTCATGGCGATCGACTACCCGACCATGGAGCACGCCAGGCTCGCCCTGGCCGACGGCCGGATCAGTCCACAGGAGTACATAGCCGTCAGTGATGCCTGGCTGGGCGGCGAGCCGCCTCCCCAGGACACCCCTCTTGGAGGCTATCTCGGGATACACGGTGTCGGGGACGGCAGTACCGAAATACACGGTCGGGTAAACTGGACTGACGGCTGTATTGCCGTGACCAATGAGCAGATCGAGGAGCTGGCACGCTGGGTGGGTGTAGGCACCCGGGTCAGTGTTCGATAGTGCAAAATTACCCGGTTTAAGCGCATCCGCTCAAAAATAATCACTTGCGAACGGCGTTGGTATGCCAGAGAATATGCCGCGGTAGGGGGTCGATTGCAGTTCAAGGCGCTCACTTCCATATTTGGTGACCGGCCAGGGTTTCCCTTTCAGGAAGGAAGGGAGGCATGGTTTGGTACGCTTCAACGGGCGAAGGCCTTTTTTGTAGGGTAAAGGAGAAACAAAATGCGTAATTTCTATAAAACTATGGCAACCGGTACTATGGTTGTTGCTCTGGCCGGCCTGACTGGTTGTGCCACTACTGGCGACCTGGACGCTCTGAAGGCAGAAGTCGACAAGGTAAGCGCCACTGCAAGCCAGGCTGCTACCGATGCCTCAGCTGCCAAGCGTGATGCCGCTGCAGCCAAGACCGCTGCTGAGCAGGCGCGTGATGCCGCCAACATGACCAACGAGAAGTTGGATCGCATGTTCAAGAAGTCAATGATGAAGTAAGCTGAACCCGTTTCAGCAAAGGGCCGTGGTCATCTGACCACGGCCCTTTTTTTTCGAATGGATACAGGGCCTGAAGCCTTGCCGGATAACGTTAGAGTCGATGTCAATCGACCCAGCTGCAGCCGGCCGCGCTAACGAGCCCGCCCCGATGCAAAACCTTTCGCGGTAGAGCTCCCCGGTTAAATATTCCTGGAAATCGCCACCGGCATACCGGTCTGCTCCCTGATCGCGCGCTCTATCGCTTCTTCGTCCAGCTCTACCAGTCGGCTCGCCTGGGCCGCGTCGATCAGCCTGATGGCCGTGCTGTGCAGGGCTTCATGGCCAATTTTGTCCTCTTCCAGGGGCTCGTGCACCTCAAGGTACAGCCTGCCCCCGAACCAGCCAACCTTGGCCGGTTCGCTGATAATGCGGACCGGTGTGCCTATCTCGATCTGCGGGAACAGGTATTCGATATCCTCCGGCATCATGCGAACGCAACCGTGAGAGGCGCGCATACCCACGCCGAAGGCCTTGTTGGTGCCATGGATCAGGTAGCTGCCGCCACCAATGCCCAGTCGCATTGCGTACTGTCCCAGGGGGTTGTCGGGCCCGGCGGGTACCACGGCTGGCAGCGGATCGCCATTTTCCGCGTGTTCCTTGCGGATGGACGCAGGGGGCGTCCAGGTAGGGTCCTTCTTCTTGCCCACCACCTTGGTCAGGCCCAGCGGGGTGCGCCAGTCCTGCCGGCCGATACCCACCGGGAAAGTCTTTACGATTGGCTGCTCCCCCGCCTTTGGCTTGGGGTAGTAGTAAAGTCGCATTTCCGGGACATTCAGCACCAGGCCCTCGCGCGGTGCCGAGGGCAGGATATAGCGGGTAGGAATAGTGACAGGGGTGCCGTCCCCCGGGTACCAGCGGTCGACGTCCGGGTTTGCCCGCACGATCTGTTCCTGGCCGATATCGTAGCGGCGCGCAATATCCAGCAGGGTATCTTCCTGGCGGGCTTCGGCCACGTGAATGGCCCCGACGAGATCAAATTCGGGAAGCGGCATGTCGAAGGTGGCAGCGCTTGTGAGTGTAGGCAGCAGGAGTGCCAGAAAGGGCAGGTGGGTACGCATGTCGTCAACTGTTGGAATGGGCGCCCAGAATACTACAATCGGGCGGTTAATTGCAGGGTTTGCCGCGCCGTTCAGCCAATATCAGGGTCGCCAGCACTACCAGGAAAATGACGGCGCTGAACAGTGGCGCCAGGGGGCCGTGGACCTGGTAGAGGGCCCCCGCGCAAATGGGCCCGGCAACGAAGCCGATAGCCGGGCATGAGCTGACCAGGCCGGCGGCGGCTCCCTGTTCCGCCGGGTTTACCGCCAGTGACGCCCCCGCCGCGATGGCCGGCATGCACAGGCCCATACCGGCCCCCATGAAGGCCATGCCCACAGCGAGCACCGCAAAGCTGTTGAAGCTCGCTATAACGACGGCCCCGACGAATAGCAGCCCCAGGCCAATACGGATAAACAGGGTGGCCTTCAGTACCATGCGCTGCATTACTGTCACCTGTATGAGAAAGGTAAAGGCCGCGGAGACCATGAGTGCCGCACCGGTCATCTGCGCCGTCTCGATACCGTCCAGATCGAGTTTGTCCTGTAACTGGAAGCCCAGGGTCTGCTGGATACCGGAGAAACCGACAAACAGGCCCACCGCGGTGGCCAGGAACACCAGGATGCGCCGGTCAGTAAAGCGCAGGCGGGCCGTGATCATGCGGCTGGCCAGGTCCCGCTCGGGGGTCAGTGGCAGTTGGCGCCAGACGACCAGGGCTGCAAGGGCGGCCATCGCGGCGGCAAAATACAGCGGAGCCAGCAGGCCGAAGGTTGCCAGCGCGCCACTGACTGCCGGGCCGAGGATGGTGCCCATGCTGTTCGCCGTCCCCAGGCGCGCCATGGTGGCGGTGCGCTGGTCCCGGGACGTATGATCCGCTGCGTAGGCTGTGCTTGCCGGGTTGGTGGCGGACATAATGGCAGACTGGCTGCAGCGGGCCAGCAGCAACACCCCGTAAAGAGTCATGCCCCCCAGCAGGCCGGTCAGGCCGGCGTAAAAGACGCTGGTAAAAGCCAGGGTGCCCAGGGTGTAGCCTATCAGCCCCGTTATGATTACCGGTTTGCGCCCGATGCGGTCACTCAGGCGGCCCCAGGCGGGAGCGGCGAGACCGAACACCAGTGCCGAAATGGCGATGATAGAGGTAATCTGCAACTCGCCGAGCGCCACTTCGCGGCCCAGAGGCGCCAGGATGGCGAACACCAGGGACTGGCCCATTGCCGTGGTCATCAGGGCGACTATCAGCACCGCGATCTGGTGGCGACTTATTCGGTCAGGCACGTTTGATGTCTCCGTCGCGGTGGGCCCCCGATAGCGGTTGTGTGGCGCCCATCCAGTCGCAGTGTCCCCGGAACAGGGCAGTTGGGCCCATCATAGGGATATATTCCGGCAAAGCAATTGCACCGCTGAACCCGGCTTTTCGGGGGCCGCGGCCGGCCGCGTACTCGGCGCGGCACAACAATCATTGGCGGTCGGTCTGGACAGTCCGGGGCTCATCCCCTACAATCGGGCGCCAGATTTCACAGGCCCGGCCAGCGCATCGGGCTCCGTGTATCCCCGTGAATAACCAGAGCTGAATTCATGTGACAAGGCGAGATGCGGTTTCCCATCTCGCCTTTTTGCGAGCGCGCGCAGCTAACGTTATTCCGCTGATAGTTGGAGGTTTGCTTGTCCAGTCCGGCCATTCTTGCGCTTGAAGACGGAAGTATTTTCAAGGGCCTGGCAATAGGCGCTGAGGGAATTTCGGTAGGTGAAGTGGTATTCAATACCGCCATGACCGGCTACCAGGAAATTCTCACCGATCCGTCCTATGCACGCCAGATTGTCACCCTGACCTATCCCCACATCGGCAACACTGGCACCAACAGTGAAGATGAAGAGTCCACCCGGGTATGGGCTGCCGGACTGGTGATCAGGGACCTGCCGCTGCTGGCCAGCAACTACCGCAATGAGCAGGGCCTGCAGGAATACCTCGAGCAGCGCGGCATCGTTGCGATTGCCGATATCGATACCCGCCGCCTGACCCGCATTTTGCGCGATAAGGGCGCCCTCAGTGGCTGCCTGATGGCGGGCGAGGATCTCGATGAGGAGCGCGCCCTGGCGGAGGCCCGGGGCTTTGCAGGCCTCAAGGGTATGGACCTGGCGAAAGAGGTGTCGGTAGACAAACCCTACAACTGGGACGAGGGCAGCTGGGTGTTCGGTGTCGGCCACAGTGCCAGGCCCGCAGACGCATTGCCCTGGCACGTGGTGGCCTACGATTACGGCGTCAAGCGCAACATTCTGCGGATGCTGGTGGACCGGGGGTGCCGCCTGACGGTAGTGCCCGCCCAGACCCCGGCAGCCGAGGTGCTGGCCATGGAACCGGACGGCGTATTCCTGTCCAACGGGCCGGGCGACCCCGAGCCCTGCGATTACGCCATCGCGGCGATCAGGGCCATCCTGGAAACAGACACGCCGGTGTTCGGCATCTGCCTGGGCCACCAGCTACTGGGCCTGGCCAGCGGCGCAGCCACGATGAAGATGAAATTCGGCCATCACGGCGCCAACCACCCGGTGCAGAATCTCGACGATGGCACGGTGCTGATTACCAGCCAGAACCACGGTTTTGCGGTGGATAGCGACAGGCTGCCCGCCAACCTGCGCGTTACCCACAAGTCCTTGTTCGATGGGTCCCTGCAGGGTATTCATCGCACGGACAAGGCCGCCTTCAGCTTCCAGGGACACCCGGAAGCCAGCCCGGGGCCGCACGATGCAGCGCCACTTTTCGACCATTTTATCGAGCTCATAGCAGCCCGCGCCGGCGGCCGTCCCGCGGATGGCCGCCCCTCAGGAAGAAGCTGATCCCGTATGCCAAAGAGAACCGATATCCAAAGCATTCTGATCCTCGGAGCCGGCCCTATCGTCATCGGCCAGGCCTGCGAATTCGATTACTCCGGCGCCCAGGCATGCAAGGCGCTGCGGGAGGAGGGCTACCGGGTGATCCTGGTGAACTCCAACCCCGCAACGATCATGACCGACCCCGCCATGGCCGATGCCACCTATATAGAACCCATCGAGTGGCGCACAGTGGCCCGCATTATCGAGGCGGAGAAGCCCGATGCGCTGTTGCCGACCATGGGCGGGCAGACCGCACTCAACTGTGCGCTCGACCTGGCCCGCGAGGGCGTGCTCGAGGCCCACGGTGTCGAGATGATCGGCGCGACCAAGGAGGCCATCGACATGGCCGAGGATCGCCAGCTCTTTGACAAGGCCATGAAGCGTATCGGCCTGGAGACGCCCCGCGCCGCCTTCGCCCACAGCCTCGAGGAATCCTTCCAGGTTCTCGACCAGATCGGCTTTCCCTGCATCATTCGCCCCTCCTTCACCATGGGCGGCTCCGGCGGCGGTATCGCCTACAACCGGGATGAGTTCGAGAAAATCTGCGTGCGGGGGCTGGACCTGTCTCCCACCAATGAACTGTTGATTGACGAGTCCCTGATCGGCTGGAAAGAGTTCGAGATGGAGGTGGTGCGGGACAAGAACGACAACTGCATCATCGTCTGTTCCATCGAGAATTTTGACGCCATGGGTGTGCATACCGGCGATTCGATCACCGTGGCCCCGGCCCAGACCCTGACGGACAAGGAATACCAGATCATGCGCAACGCGTCGCTGGCGGTGCTGCGCGAGATCGGGGTGGAAACCGGGGGTTCCAATGTCCAGTTCGGGCAGGACCCGAAAACCGGCCGCATGGTAATTATTGAGATGAACCCCCGCGTCTCACGCTCCTCCGCCCTGGCCTCCAAGGCCACCGGTTTCCCCATCGCCAAGGTGGCGGCCAAGCTGGCGGTCGGCTTTACCCTGGATGAATTGCAGAACGAGATCACCGGCGGCACCACGCCGGCATCTTTTGAGCCTGCGATCGATTATGTCGTCACCAAGATTCCGCGCTTTGCCTTCGAGAAATTCGCCACGGCGGATTCGCGCCTGACCACCCAGATGAAATCCGTGGGCGAGGTCATGGCCATTGGTCGCACGTTCCAGGAATCCCTGCAGAAAGCCCTGCGGGGCCTCGAGGTCGGCTCCGCCGGCTTCGAGCATATGATCGACGTGGACAGTCCGGAGGCCCATGAGCAGCTGGTGTCAGAGCTCTCCAATCCCCGTCCCGAACGCATCTGGTACGTGGCGGATGCGTTTCGTGCGGGCATGCCGCTGGAGGACATCTACCGCTACTCGGGAATCGACCCCTGGTTCCTGGTGCAGATCAGGGACCTCATCCAGACCGAGGACGGCCTCAAGAGCGTCAACCTGGCCGATATAGACCACGGCCGCATGTTCGCCCTCAAGCGCAAGGGTTTTTCCGACGAGCGGCTGGCCGTGCTGCTGGCCGCCTCCGAGACCAGCGTGCGCCAGCACCGCCACAGCCTGGGAATTCGCCCCGTTTACAAGCGCGTAGATACCTGCGCCGCCGAATTCGCCTCCGCCACCGCCTACATGTACTCCACCTACGAGCAGGAGTGTGAAGCGGCCCCCTCGGATCGGGACAAGATCCTGGTGATCGGCGGCGGCCCCAACCGGATAGGGCAGGGCATCGAGTTTGATTACTGCTGCGTGCATGCCGCCCTGGCCATGCGCGAGGATGGCTACGAGGCCATCATGATCAACTGTAATCCGGAGACCGTCTCCACCGACTATGACACCTCGGACCGTCTCTACTTCGAGCCGGTGACCCTGGAAGATGTGCTTGAGATCGTCGACCTGGAAAAACCCAAAGGGGTTATCGTCCAGTTTGGCGGCCAGACCCCTCTCAAGCTGGCCCGCGCCCTCGAAGCACAGGGCGTGCCCATTATCGGCACTAGCCCGGACGCCATCGACCGGGCCGAGGACCGCGAACGCTTTCAGCACATGATCCAGAAACTCGGTCTGCGGCAGCCTGATAACACCACTGTACGCAGTGTCGACGCCGCCATCGAGGCTGCCAGCAAGATCGGCTACCCCCTGGTGGTGCGGCCGTCCTACGTGCTGGGCGGGCGGGCGATGGAAATTGTCTACCGTGAAGAGGACCTGCTGCGCTACATGCGCGATGCGGTCAAGGTTTCCGCTGATTCACCGGTGCTGCTGGACCGCTTCCTCAGCGCCGCCATCGAGGTCGATATCGACGCCGTCAGCGATGGCGAGCAGGTGGTAATAGGCGCCATCATGCAGCACATCGAGCAGGCCGGGGTGCACTCAGGTGACTCTGCCTGCTCCCTGCCTCCCTACAGCCTGGATGCGCGGGTGCAGGACGAGATGCGTGAGCAGGTCCGCCAGATGGCCCTGGAACTGGGAGTGGTGGGCCTGATGAACGTGCAGCTGGCCTGGCAGGATGACGAGACCTACGTGATCGAGGTAAACCCCCGGGCCTCGCGCACGGTGCCCTTTGTATCCAAGTGCATCGGCGTGTCACTGGCCAAGGTGGCGGCCCGCTGCATGGTGGGTCAGAGCCTGGCATCCCAGGGCTTCACCCGCGAGGTGGTGCCGCCTTACTTCAGCGTGAAGGAGGCCGTTCTGCCCTTTAACAAATTCCCCGGGGTCGACCCGATCCTGGGCCCGGAAATGCGCTCTACCGGCGAGGTGATGGGCACCGGCGATACCTTTGCCGGCGCGTTTGCCAAGGCCCAGCTGGCGGCGGGCCAGGCCCCGCCTACCGGTGGTACCGTGCTGATCAGCGTGCGGGACGTGGACAAACCCGGGGTGGTGAAAGTCGCCCTGGAACTGGTCGCGCTCGGCTTTACCCTGGCTGCCACCGCCGGCACCGCCGATGCCCTGGAGCTGGCGGGCATGACAGTGCGGCGGGTCAACAAGGTGCTGGAGGGGCGGCCCCATATCGTGGATCTGATCAAGAATGATGAGGCGGATATGATTATCAACACCACCGAGGGGCGGCGCGCCATTGCCGACTCGGCGGCCATTCGTGCCACCGCGGAGGCGCATCGGGTGTTCTACACTACCACCCTGGCGGCGGCGGAGGCGGTTTGCATGGCGCTCAAGCACGAGGGGGACCAGAAGGTTCGCCGGCTGCAGGACCTGCACAGGAGTATAGTGGCATGAGTAAATTCCCGATGACGGTATCCGGCGAGGCCAGCCTGCGGGAGGAGCTCGACCGCCTCAAGCGGATGGACCGGCCGCGAATTGCCCAGGCTATTGCCGATGCCAGGGAGCACGGCGACCTGAAGGAAAATGCCGAATACCATGCCGCCCGTGAACAACAGAGCTTCACCGAGGGCAGGATCATGGAGATCGAGGGCAAGCTCGGCAACGCCCAGGTGATCGATGTGACCGCCATTCCCAGGACCGGCAAGGTGATTTTCGGTACCACTATCGACCTGATCAATCTCGATACCGATAAAACGGTGACCTACCGCATAGTGGGTGAGGATGAGGCGGATGTGAAAAAGAACCTGATATCCATTGGCTCTCCTATTGCCCGGGCCCTGATCGGCAAGGAAGAGGGCGATGTGGTGGTGGTCAAGGCGCCGGGCGGCGACATCGAGTACGAGATAGGCCAGGTACACCATATTTGACGGGGTTTGGCAGAGCTCGCGACCGTAACCCCTCTATGCAAATAATTCTCATTTAGGATACTATGTCGGCTCCCGGGCGGTGAGCCCTTCATGTGCCAGCATCGACGGTATCGCAAACAGTAATGAACATCTCCCTGTGGACTCTAAAAGCCGGTGAGCGCTGCGAAATACTGGGCTATGACCAGGCCCTGCCGGAAAACTACCGGACCCGGATGATGGAGTTCGGCTTTCACCCCGGAGAAACCGTGGCCTGCGTCCAGTCCGTCGCTTTTGGCGCGCCCAAGGTCTACCGGGTGAGCAACACTATCTTCTCTCTCGATGAGGAAGTGGCCGACCATATCCAGATCCGCCTGATCAACCCCAATGTCTAAAATCGTCCTGATCGGCAGCCCCAACTCGGGCAAAAGCCTGCTGTTCAATCGCCTGACCGGCCTGCACCATAAAGTAGCCAACTTTCCGGGAATCACGGTGGATGTCGGCACCGGTAAAATGCGGGCGCTGGCCGATACGGTGCTGGTGGATTTCCCCGGCACCTATTCGCTGCAGGCCATCTCCGCAGAGGAGGGGGTCGCCGTCGAGCATTTCCACCGGGCCCTGCAGGACCCCGAAGTGGAACACGTGCTCTGCCTTATCGATGCTACCCGGCTGGAAAAAAGCCTCTACTTCACCCTGCAGGTGATAAGGGACTGCGAGCGCAACGGCAAGCCGGTCACAGTGCTGGCAAATTTGATCGACGTGCTGGACAACCACGGCCTGACCCTGGATGTCGCCGAGCTCGGCGCCGCGCTGCACACCCCGGTGCTGCCGGTGTCGGCCCGCACTGGTAAAGGTGTCGACGAGATTATTCGGCACCTGCAGGACGTCCGGGAGACGACCATACAGCCACCGCGCGCCCATCTGATCGATGCCCCCGATGTGCTGCTGCGGGGCACCGCGCACCAGTTGGCCCGTCGCTATGGCCCCAAGGGCGATGTGCTGGTGCGCACCCAGACCCGGCTGGACAGTTTTTTTCTTCATTCGGTGACCGGCGGCTTCGCCTTTTTCGCCATCATGTACCTGCTGTTCCAGTCGATCTTCACCTGGTCAGCACCGGCCATGGACGCGGTCGAGAGCGGCCTGGGGGCCCTGGCCGACCTGGTGGTGCCCCTGATCGGCAGCCATGTGGCGCGGGACTTCACCTCCGATGCCCTGTTCGGCGGTATCGGGGCTTTCCTGGTGTTCGTGCCCCAGATCTTCGTGCTGACTTTTGTCATCGGCCTGCTGGAGGACTCCGGCTATCTGGCGCGAGCGGCACTCATCTGCCACAAGCCCCTGCGCCTGTTCGGGCTCACGGGCAAGAGTTTTATCCCCATGCTGTCGGGGGTGGCCTGCGCGATACCCGGCATCTACGCGGCCCGGGCCATCGATTCGCCGCGCAAGCGCCTGCTGACCTATATGGCGATACCGCTGATGCCCTGTTCTGCCCGCCTGCCGGTATACACCCTGCTTATCGCCGCATTCATACCGTCCGGCACTGCCCTGGGCGGCCTGGTGGGGTGGCAGGGGCTGGCGATGTTCTGCATCTATTTCTTCGGGATGTTCAGCGCCCTGCTGGTCACGGGCTTGATCTCGCGGACCAGCAAGGATCACTTCACCGACCTGCCCTTCGTGCTGGAGCTGCCGCCCTACAGGGTTCCCAGCCCCGGCCCTTTGCTGCGCAATGCCTGGAACCGCTCCAAGCATTTTGTCACCAAGGCCGGCAAGATCATTTTCGCGGTCACCCTGGTTATCTGGGTGCTGGGTTATTTCCCCAATTACGGCACCGACCTGGGCAGCTCCTGGCTGGGTTACCTGGGCCACCTGGTGGAACCCCTGTTTGCCCCGCTGGGCCTGGACTGGCGCTATGCAGTGGCCATCCTCACCTCATTCCTGGCGCGGGAGGTGTTTGTCGGCACCCTGGGAACCATCTTCGGAATAGAAGCGGCGGACGAGAATATGACGCCGCTGGTGGAGCAGATCCAGGCCAGCGACCTGGCCATCGGGTCGGGGCTGGCGCTGCTGGTGTTTTTTGCCATCGCCCTGCAGTGCGTCTCCACCGTGGCTATCCTCTCCAAGGAGAGCGGTTCAGGAGCCCTCGCGCTGAAGATGTTTGTTGGCTACCTGTTGCTGGCCTACGCCGCGGCCCTTGCCATCTATCACCTGGCGGGGCTGTTCACCTAGCGGCTGGTTCTCAATCGGCCCGCTCGTGCTGGAACAGACGCAGTTCAGCCAGCACCAGCCGGGCTATCAGCTGGACCATCAGGCCGTGGTTTTCCCGGCGAATACCTTCGAGGCCATCGGTGATCTGCCGGTGCAGGGCATCCCGCTCGGCGGCGCTGATGGAGTCGGGCAGTTCCACGCTGAAGCTGTACTGCTCGGATTCGCTCAGCTGGGCATATGTCCTGGTAAGCTGGCTCACGGCAAAATCGATCAGGCGCTCGTCGGCGCCCCGGGCCGCGAGCAGTGAGCGCAGCTCCCGGTCGAGGAAAGCCAGGCCCTGGGCCTGTCTTGAAGGGAATTCGAGGATCTCTCCCATCTGCTTGCGCCCCGCTGTAGGTGTGGGGCCAGTGTAGCGAACCCCGGCGGGCCTGGAAATCGCCCTAGAGGGGGCGTATCAGGTTGGACAGGCGCGGATCAGGGTTGGCGGAGCGGCGCAGTATGACCACGACGTTACCGATGCTCTGTACCAGTTCAGCGCCGGAGCGATCACATATTTCCTGCGTCACCGCGGTGCGGGCCTCCCGCGAGCCCACGGCCAGCTTGACCTTGATCAACTCGTGGTCGCCCAGCGCGCGCTCCAGCTCGGCAAGTACATTCTCAGTCAGGCCGTTGCCGGCGATGGTGACCACCGGGTTTAGCTTGTGGCCGATGGCCCGCAGCTGTTTGATGTCCTGATTCGTTTTCTTGCTCATGCTCAATCCAAGGTACAATAACGCCGGCAGGCGCCCGAAGGGGCGTGCATTCTACACATTTGGCCCCCGATACGAAACTGACCCATGGCGAAGAAGAAATCTTCCAGCAAGGCCTGGTTGAAGGAACACCGGGAAGACCCCTATGTCCAGCAGGCCCAGCGGGAAGGCTACCGTTCGCGGGCCTGTTACAAGCTGTTGGAAATCCAGGAGCGCGACCGCCTGATCAGGCCCGGTATGACGGTGCTGGACCTGGGCAGTGCCCCCGGGGGCTGGTCCCAGGTGGCCGCGGCCCTGGTGGGGCACTCCGGCCGGGTCATCGCCTCGGATATCCTGCCCATGGACACCCTCGCCGGGGTGGAGTTCATCGAGGGGGATTTCACCAGTGATGAGGTATTCCAACAGATCCTGGACGCCCTCGGCGACACGCCGGTGGACCTGGTGATCTCCGACATGGCGCCCAATATGAGCGGGATGAGCGCGGTAGACCAGCCGCGCTCGATCTACCTGGTGGAGCTGGCGCTGGATATGGCCCAACAGGTGCTGGCGCCGGGCGGCGCCTTTGTCAGCAAGGTGTTCCAGGGTGAGGGCTTTGACGAGCTGTTTCGCGGGGCCAAGGGGTCCTTTGGCAAGGTGCTTACCCGCAAGCCAAAGGCATCCAGGCCCAGGTCCCGGGAAGTATACCTGGTGGCGACGGACTTCCGGGGCGCCTGAGACCGGGCTTTCCTGTCCTTGAAACATGGGAAGATGGCCCCAACTATAGTAAATTGGCACCGAATTCGAGTTTTGTGCGTATCAAGCAGGGGAGAGAGTATGGACTCCCCCGGTTTCCCGCCGGTCTGGCGGGTTTTGGCTATAATTAACGGAGCGAGAGGCTGTCACATCTTTCCCGATTCGCGCCGGGCAACAACAGGGCCGGGTCGATGCGGGACCTTCGCGGGATCCTTGGTGAGGTAACAGTATTGAACGACATGGTTAAAAACTTACTACTTTGGCTGGTCATTGCCGCGGTTCTGCTGTCGGTATTCAACAACTTCAACATGAAAAGCCAGTCCGAACAGGTGGGTTATTCCGAGTTTATCCAGGAGATCCAGAGCGACCAGGTGAAGCGCGTGGTGGTGGACGGCCTGACCATATCGGGCGAGCGCTACGACGGCACCAATTTCGAGACCATCCGGCCGATGGTCGAGGACCCCAAGCTGATTGACGACCTGCTCGAGCACAAGGTCGTGGTGGAAGGTCGCAAACCCGAACAGCAAAGTGTCTGGAGCCAGTTGCTGGTTGCCAGCTTCCCCATCCTGATCATTATCGCCGTGTTCATGTTTTTCATGCGCCAGATGCAGGGCGGTGCGGGCGGCCGCGGCGGCCCGATGAGCTTTGGCAAGAGCAAGGCACGCCTGCTGGGTGAGGACCAGATCACCACCACTTTCGCCGATGTAGCCGGCGTGGACGAGGCCAAGGAAGACGTCAAGGAGCTGGTGGAATTCCTGCGCGACCCGAGCCGCTTCCAGAAACTGGGCGGACGCATTCCTCGCGGTGTGCTGATGGTCGGCCAGCCCGGTACCGGTAAGACCCTGCTGGCCAAGGCCATTGCGGGTGAGGCCAAGGTGCCGTTTTTCACCATATCGGGTTCCGATTTTGTTGAAATGTTCGTCGGTGTGGGCGCCTCCCGGGTTCGCGACATGTTCGACCAGGCCAAGAAGCAGGCCCCGTGCATTATTTTCATCGATGAGATCGACGCGGTAGGTCGCCATCGTGGCGCCGGCCTCGGTGGCGGTCACGACGAGCGCGAACAGACGCTCAACCAGCTGCTGGTGGAGATGGACGGCTTCGAAGTCAACGACGGCGTGATCGTAATCGCCGCCACCAACCGCCCCGACGTACTGGATCCGGCGCTGTTGCGCCCGGGTCGTTTCGACCGCCAGGTGGTAGTGGGCCTGCCGGATATCCGGGGCCGGGAACAGATTCTCAAGGTACATATGCGCAAAGTGCCCCTGGCTGAGGATGTCGAGGCCAGCAAGATCGCCCGTGGAACCCCCGGTTTCTCCGGCGCTGACCTGGCTAACCTGGTCAACGAGGCAGCCCTGTTTGCTGCCCGCTCCAACGTGCGCACCGTCGGTATGAACCAGTTCGAAATGGCCAAAGACAAGATCATGATGGGCGCTGAGCGCAAATCCATGGTCATGTCCGAGGACGAAAAACGCAATACCGCCTACCACGAGGCGGGTCACGCGATTGTCGGTCGTCTCCTGCCGGAACACGACCCGGTCTACAAGGTGAGTATCATCCCCCGGGGCCGCGCCCTGGGCGTGACCATGTTCCTGCCGGAAGAGGATCGCTACAGTCACAGCCGTCGTTTCATCGTCAGCCAGATCTGCAGCCTGTTCGGCGGGCGCATCGCCGAGGAAATGACCCTGGGCAAGGATGGGGTGACCACCGGTGCCTCCAATGACATTCAGCGGGCTACCGAAATCGCGCGCAAAATGGTCACCCAGTGGGGCTTGTCCGAGAAGATGGGCCCGTTGATGTACGACGAGGTAGACGAGCAAGTATTCCTGGGTCGCAGCGCGGGCCAGACCCACAAGGCGCTGTCCGGTGAAACCGCCAAGATGATCGACGAGGAAGTGCGCAGGATTATCGATGAGTGCTACGCCAAGGCCGAGCAACTGCTGGAAGACAATGTCGACAAGCTGCATGCGATGGCCCGGGCCCTGATGCTTTACGAAACTATCGACTCCAACCAGATAGACGACATCATGGCTGGACGCGAGCCGCGCGAACCCGCCGGCTGGGGCGACGACGCCGGCAACGATGCCCCTGGCGCCGGCGCGACCAAGCCCCGCAAGGATAAAGATGCCGGGAGCCCCATCGGCGGTCCGGCGAGCGAGCATTAACCGGCCCTGATTTTGCCTTCTCCAATCGATCACCCCGCCCGGGTACTTCACTGTGCCGGGCGGGTGCTCGATCTCTCCCGCCCGCTTATCATGGGCGTCATCAATACCACTCCCGATTCCTTTGCCGATGGCGGCACCCTGTACCAGTCGGCACGGCTGGACCTGGACCTGGCCATGTCGAGGGCGCAGGCGATGGTCGATGCGGGCGCTGCAATCCTCGATATCGGCGGCGAGTCGACCCGCCCGGGGGCGGCGGCCGTGTCCATCGAAGAGGAAATGGACCGTGTCCTCCCGCTGGTAGAGCGGATCGCGGCGGAGCTCGATGTCGTCGTTTCCGTGGATACCAGCACGCCCGAGCTGATGACGGCGGCGGCGGGGGCCGGGGCAGGCCTGCTTAACGACGTGCGAGCCCTGGGCCGGGAGGGTGCGCTGGCGGCAGCGGCTGCCACTGGATTACCCGTCTGCCTGATGCATATGCGCGGGGAGCCCGCTACCATGCAGCAGGCGCCCAGCTATGCCGATGTCGTGGCCGAGGTAATGGACTTCCTGCAGCAGAAGATCGAGGCCTGTGGCGCCGCGGGCATCGCCCGACAGCGCCTGGTACTCGATCCGGGGTTTGGCTTTGGCAAGACGGTGCAGCACAATCTGCAGCTTCTGCAAGGCCTGCCGCGCCTCGCGGAACTTGGTCTGCCCGTACTGGTGGGCCTGTCACGCAAGTCCCTGATCCAGAAGCTGATTGGTCGGCCGGTCGAGGAGCGCCTGCCGGCCAGCCTGGCCCTGGCGGTGCTGGCGGTGGAGCGCGGGGCGGCAATAGTAAGAACACACGACGTGGCTGCGACAGCGGACGCGGTGGCCATGTGGACGGCCTTGGACGCAGAGGGAGAGTTATGAAGAAACGTTATTTTGGCACCGACGGCATTCGCGGTTCGGTTGGCGATGTCCCGATCACGCCGGATTTCATGCTCAAGCTGGGCTGGGCCAGTGGACGTGTATTCGCCCGTGAAGCGGGTGGCGAGGGGCGTTCCACCGTCATCATCGGCAAGGACACCCGGGTCTCGGGGTATATGTTCGAGTCGGCGCTGGAAGCCGGGCTGGTGGCCGCGGGGGTGAACGTCAAGTTGCTCGGACCGATGCCGACCCCGGCGGTGGCGCTGATGACGCGCACCCAGGCGGCGGTGGCGGGCATAGTCATCAGTGCTTCCCACAACCCGTTCTACGACAACGGCATCAAGTTCTTTTCCGCCGAGGGCTCCAAGTTGCCGGATGAAACCGAGCTGGCTATAGAGGCCGAGCTCGAGGAGGCGCTGACGACAGTTCGCTCGCGCGATATCGGCAAGGTTCTGCGGGTTGTGGATGCTGCCGGACGCTACATCGAGTTTTGTAAATCCACGGTGCCCGAGGGCTTCAATCTGCGGGGAATGCGGATTGCGGTGGACTGCGCCAACGGGGCGACCTACCACATCGCCCCCAGCGTATTCAGTGAGCTGGGCGCGGACGTGACCAGCATCGGCATCCAGCCCGATGGCTTCAATATCAATGAGGGAGTGGGCTCTACTGACACCGCGGCGCTCTCCGCGCTGGTGCGCGAGCGGGGTGTTGATCTGGGAATCGCTTTCGACGGGGATGGCGACCGGGTGCTGTTTGTCGACGGCGCCGGGGAGTTGGTCGATGGTGACGAGCTGATCTATATGATCGCTATGTATCGTCTGGCTAACGGCTACGGCGACGCCGGCGTGGTAGGCACCCTGATGTCCAATCTCGGCCTGGAACTGGCGCTGAAAGCCGAGGGTCTGGAGTTCGTGCGGGCGCAGGTCGGGGACCGCTATGTCAAGGAGCGAATGGAGGCCGAGGGCTGGTTCCTCGGTGGTGAGTCATCCGGGCATATTATCTGCTCGGACGTGACTACCACCGGAGACGGTATTGTCGCCGCCCTGCAGGTACTTGTAGCCCTGAAGGATTCCGGCCAGACGCTCGCCGAGTTCCGCTCGGGCATGAAGAAGTTTCCCCAGCGCATGATCAACGTAAGCATCGCAGGCAAGGTAAACCTCGCCGACTTCCCGGCAGTGGCCGCCGCGGTCGCGCGGGTAGAGGCCCAGCTGGGGCAGCGTGGCCGGGTATTGCTGCGCCCGTCCGGTACGGAGCCAAAGATCCGGGTGATGGTCGAGGGCGAGAACGCCGCCGAGGTGGAGGCCCTGTGCGCCGAGCTGGCCGCCGATGTCGAACGCGAGTTGGCCTGAGGGTGGGGTCGCGGGCTTCCGTGCCCCGCGCGCCCTCAGTCGCGCCTTGTAACGCAGCGGTATCTTGGGTAAGATTGCGCCGCTTTTTGAGCCGGGAGGCCATATGCGCCAGACGCTAGTTGTAGGTAACTGGAAAATGCATGGTTCCCGTGCCAGTGTGGCGTCCTTGCTGGGTTCGGTGGTGGGGTCTGTGCCCGCCGGCGGGGCTGAGGTGGCGGTTTGTCCCAGCTACGTGCACCTGCCACAGGCCGTGGAGGCCTGTGCGGGTTCGAACGTGGCGGTAGGCGCCCAGGATTGCAGTCACATGCAGTCCGGGGCATACACCGGAGAAGTGTCGGCAGAGATGCTGGTCGACCAGGGCTGCCGCTGGGTCATACTCGGTCATTCCGAGCGCCGCCAGTATCATTCCGAGTCCGACAACCTGGTGGCAGCCAAGCTGGGTGCGGCGGTGGCTGCAGGCTTGCAGGCGATCGTTTGCGTGGGTGAAACCCGCGAGCAGCGCGAAAGCGGCGAGGAAGAAGCTTGTTGTAGCCAGCCAGTTGCGCGGAGCACTGGACGGACAGCCGAACCTTACAGGCCTGGTAGTCGCCTACGAGCCGGTATGGGCTATAGGCACAGGTCTGACGGCCAGTCCGGAGCAGGCCCAGGCCATGCACGCTTTCATTCGCAAGTGCCTGGCGGATGTGAACGGCATAGATGCGGATGCGGCCCGGGTTTTGTACGGTGGCAGCGTAAAGGCCGAGAACGCGGCGGAATTATTTGCACAGCAGGATATAGACGGCGCTCTTGTAGGGGGCGCAGCACTTAAAGCCGGGGACTTCCTGGCGATTGTCGGCGCCGGACAGGCGTGACACAGGCGCATAAACGCAAGCATTGAGGTGTCCCCACGGGGGCAGTAGGTATATGGAACAGATTATTTTGATAGTGCATTTGCTGGTCGCCCTGGCCATCATCGGCCTGATCATGCTGCAGCAGGGCAAGGGTGCCGACATGGGCGCCTCTTTTGGTGCGGGCGCATCCCAGACCCTGTTCGGTTCCAGCGGCAGCGCCAACGTGCTTACCCGCGGCACTGCCTGGTTGGTAGCCCTGTTTTTTGCCAGCAGTTTCAGCCTGGCCCTGTTGGCAAACCAGAAGTCAGCGGTGGTAAATGACCTCGACCTGGAGATTCCGACGGATGTAGAGTCGTCCCAGGTGGAAGCTGCCGTGCCGGCCGCATCGCAGGAGCTGCCGGTGATAGAGGACGATACCCCGGCAGTGGTAGCGCCCGGAGAGGACCTGCCAGCGCTGGATCAATAGTAACAAGCCGAAGTGGTGGAATTGGTAGACACGCCATCTTGAGGGGGTGGTGAGCTATGCTCGTGCGGGTTCAAGTCCCGCCTTCGGCACCATTATTTAGCTCCGCTGTCGCGGAGTGCTCGTGCGGCCCTGGCCGGGCGCGTTAAGTCCCGCCTTCGGCACCAACACAATACAGAGCCCGGTTATTACCGGGCTTTGTGCTTTCTGCGGTTAGCCCTGCGCGACCCGGCAGCTCTACCCCGTTCAGCTGGTTGCTTCCCCGCGCCCGAAGTAGTGCCTGGTGCCGTTGGCCAGGGCGACCAGAGACAGCATCACGGGTACTTCAACCAGAACACCGACGACCGTTGCCAGCGCCGCGCCGGAATTCAGGCCGAACAGGCTGATAGCAACCGCCACTGCCAGTTCGAAGAAGTTTGACGTACCGATCAGGGCGGCGGGCGCCGCCGTGTTGAAAGGTACCCGCCACAGGTAGGCCCAGCCATAGGCGATGACGAATATCCCGTAACTCTGGATCAGCAGGGGCACCGCGATCAAGCCGATGACCAGCGGATTTGCGATGATCGCCTGGGCCTGGAACCCGAACAGCAGCACCACCGTCGCCAGCAGCCCCATTACCGAGTAGGGCTTTATTTGCGCGGTGAACTGGCCGATGCGCGCGTGATCACCCGTCCCGTCCAGCTTTTTGCGGGTGAAGTAACCGGCTATCAGTGGAGTGACCACGTAGAGAATGACAGAGAGCAGCAGGGTTTCCCAGGGCACGACAATATCCGTGACCCCCAGCAGGAACGCCGCGATCGGGGCGAAAGCGAATACCATGATCAGGTCGTTGATGGTGACCTGCACCAGGGTGTAGTTGGCGTCGCCGCGCACCAGTTGGCTCCAGACGAAAACCATGGCCGTGCAGGGCGCCACGCCCAGCAGGATCATGCCCGCTATGTATTCCTTTGCGGTTTGCGGATCGACCAGTCCGGCAAACAGGTGCTCAAAGAACAGTACCCCCAGCGCAGCCATACTGAACGGCTTGACCAGCCAGTTGACTACCAGGGTGATGCAGAGTCCTTTGGGCTTTTTACCGACGTCCTGCAGGGAGGCGAAGTCGACGTTGACCATCATCGGGTAGATCATTACCCAGATAAGCACCGCCACTACCAGGTTTACATTGGCGTATTCCAGTGCAGCCACCTGTTGGAAGGCGCCGGGAACTATGAGCCCCAGGCTGACCCCCGCGACGATACAAAGACCTACCCACAGCGACAAATAGCGTTCGAATACACCCATGGCTTATTTTGCTCTCTTACTCATAGCAGTTCCTGTTCAACCCTGTGCCTTAGCAATTGCAGGGCTACATCAAATGCCTGGTCGACCCGCTCTTCCGAACCAGTAGCCTCGGCAGGGTCGGGCGTGCTCCAGTGGAGTTTGCGGGGCGCGCCGGGGAATGCGGGGCAGCTCTCACCGGCGGCCCGGTCGCAGACAGTAATGACCAGGTCGAAGTTGCGCTTGGCGAACTCATCCCAGGACTTGCTGCGGGGTTGGTCGACCTCGATACCCTGGCGCCTGAGCGCTTCGATGGACTTGGGGTGTACCTGGCCCGTCGGAGTGCTGCCCGCGCTCACGGCTTCATACCGCCCTGCGCCGAGCTGGTTGATCAGCGCCTCGGCCATTATCGAACGGCAGGAATTTCCCGTGCAGAGAACGAGCACCTGTTTCATCCGCCGCAGCAGCCCCCGGTCGCGGCTGGCGCAGGCGTGCACTGGCCCGGCAGGTCATCCGTGGCCGGCGAGCGGCTTTGGTTCTTTCCGGCGGGAGCGGCGCCGGCAAACAATTGCACGTCCTCCATTGTCTTGTAGGCCTCCCAGGCAATTCCCGCGGGGTCCATCACCCAGGACTTATCCGAACGTGCATAACAGCAGAGCGTTTCGCCTTCATCGAATACCGACAGCTCGGCACCTCTTGAGGCGGGCGCGCAGTTCCTCCAGTTCGCAGTCCTCATCAACCTGTAGCCCGAGGTGATCTACACCTGCCTTGTCGGCCCGGGTGGAGATGGCGAAGTTGATGCGGGGATCATCCAGCATCCACTTGGCGTAGTCGTCCCTGGTCTTCGCCGGCTGCGCCCCGAACAGGGCGCTGTAGAACCTGATACTTTCATCGAGGCGTTCAACCCCGACGTGGATGTGCATGCGTTTCATAGTAGTTACCTGCCTGTCAGTTTCCAGTGTTGTCGCCGGGATCACAGCAACTGGCGAGCTCGATAATGGAGCAGCCGGTAGCCTTGTCCCTGCGGATGGTGGCGAACTCATCGCTGCAGCAGTCCTTCACCATGAAGCCGATCAGGTCGCGGGTGCTGTCAAAGTTTGCCGAGTAAATCACCGACCTGCCCTGTTTGCGCGACGATATGATGCCGGCATTGGACAGGTGGTTGAGGTGAAAGGACATGGTGTTGTGGGGTGTGCCGAGTTTCTCGCTCAATACGCCCGCGGCCAGTCCGTCAGCCCCCGCCCTGACCAGCAGACGGAATGCCATGAGGCGTGTTTCCTGGGAGAGCGCGTCGAACATGATGAGAGCTTGCTGTATATCCATATGTCCAAACTAGTGGACATATTGTAATATGTCAACACCTCTGGACATATTGTCTACCCCGCCGCCATCATAATCGGCATCTACTTTGAGCTCGGGGTGGCGGCAGGCCCCGGCCGCATTGGTGTTTGCGCCGACTTGCACCGGTCGGCGTCGGTTACGGGCTATACTCAATGCCTGTTGCCGTGAAACGGCATGGTTTCGCCGGAGTACTGGATATGGCTGATTTGTATGAAAACCCAATGGGGCTCGACGGGTTTGAGTTTGTCGAGTTTACCGCGCCGCAGGAAGGGGTGCTGGAGCCGGTATTCGAGGTTATGGGTTTTACGAAGGTGGCGGTTCATCGCTCCAAGCAGGTCGCGCTGTGGCGCCAGGGGGATATCAATTTCATCACCAACTACGAGCCGGGCAGTCACGCCTATTACTACGCTCGCGAACATGGGGCGTCCGCCTGTGGAATGGCTTTTCGGGTGCGGGATTCCAGGGCCGCCTATGACCGCGCCCTGGAATGCGGGGCACAACCCGTGGTGGTTGAGACCGGTCCCATGGAACTGCGCCTGCCGGCCATCAAGGGCATCGGCGGGGCGACAGTCTACCTGATCGACCGCTATGCCGAGGGGGTGAGCATCTACGACATCGATTTCACCTGGCTTGAAGGGGTCGAGCGCAGACCCGTGGGCTGTGGTTTCCATACCCTCGACCACCTCACTCACAACGTCTACCGGGGCCGGATGCAGTACTGGGCCAACTACTATGAAAAGCTGTTCAATTTCCGGGAAATTCGCTATTTCGATATCAAGGGGGAGTACACCGGCCTGCTGTCGAAGGCGATGACGGCCCCCGATGGCAAGATTCGTATTCCCCTCAATGAGGAGAGCACCGGTGGCGGCCAGATCGAGGAATTTCTCATGGCCTACAACGGTGAGGGCATCCAGCATATAGCTTTTGCCTGTGACGATATCCTGGCCTGCTGGGACCGGCTGAAGGCCCGTGGGCAGAAGTTCATGACGCCGCCACCGGCCACTTACTATGACATGCTGGCCGAGCGCCTCCCCGGCCACGGCGAGCCCGTGGAGGAATTGCAGCGCCGGGGTATCTTGCTGGACGGCAGCACTGAAGGCGGTGAGCCCAGGCTGCTGTTGCAGATTTTTTCGGAGACTACGCTGGGCCCCATGTTCTTCGAGTTTATCCAGCGCAAGCAGGACGAGGGTTTTGGTGAGGGCAATTTCAAGGCCCTGTTTGAAAGCATCGAGCGCGACCAGAAAGCGCGTGGTGTTATCGGCTAGGCGCCACGGGGCACGGATCGGGAGAGAGCGGATGAAAATCGAGAGGATTCACCACGTGGCCTATCGCTGCCGGGACGCTGCGGAGACTGTTGAGTTTTACCGCAGGGTGATGGATATGGATCTGGTGCTGGCTATAGCCGAGGACCAGGTGCCATCGACAAAACAGCCGGACCCCTACATGCACGTGTTCCTGGATGCTGGAATGGGCAATGTGCTGGCTTTCTTTGAATTGCCGAATTCACCACGCATGGACCGCGACCAGAACACCCCGGAATGGGTGCAGCATATCGCCTTCAAGCTGGGCAGCGAGGAAGCCCTGATGCAGGCAAAAGCCCAGGTGGAGGCACAGGGCCTTGAGGTTGTGGGGCCGGTCCACCACGGTATCTTCAAGTCGATCTATTTCTTTGACCCCAATGGTCACCGGCTTGAGCTGGCTGTGGATGTCGACCAGCCGGGTGACCTCGAGCGTCTGCACGAGGTGGCCCCGGCCATGATCGAGGAGTGGGCGGCGACCAAAAAAGCGCCAAGGCATGCGGCCTGGCTGCACCAGCGGGAATTCGGGGAGACATCATGAAACTGGCTTCTATTAACAGCGGCAGGGATGGCGCCCTGGTCGTCGTCTCCACCGATCTGCGGCGCTTCCTGCCAGCGGGTATGACCCTGCAGCATGCGCTGGACGACTGGGGGCAGCATAAGGCGGTCCTGGAATCGCTGGCGGAGCGTGCCGACAGGGGGGAGGGCGAGCCCTTCGACGAGGCCGCCTGCGCTTCCCCGCTGCCGCGCGCCTACCAGTGGGCCGACGGCTCCGCCTATGTCAATCACGTGGAGCTGGTGCGCAAGGCCCGTGGAGCCCAGATGCCCGAGACTTTCTGGACCGACCCGCTGATGTACCAGGGTGGCTCCGACACATTTCTGGGTCCCAGGCAGGATGTGGTCATGCACGACGTCGCCTGGGGCATCGATTTTGAAGGTGAGGTGGCGGTGATTACCGGCGATGTACCAATGGGGGTCAGCGCCTCCGATGCGAGCTCGGCCATCCGCCTGGTCATGCTGGTGAACGATGTGTCCCTGCGCAACCTGATCCCCGGGGAGCTCGCCAAGGGGTTCGGTTTTTTCCAGTCCAAACCCTCCAGTGCTTTCAGCCCCGTCTGTGTCACACCGGACGAGCTCGGCGCCGCCTGGGACGGCGGACGGCTGCACCTGCCGCTGGAGGTCAGTTTCAACGGGCAGCCCTTTGGCAGGGCCAATGCGGGCCAGGATATGACCTTTGACTTCCCCACCCTGGTTGCACATGCAGCCCGAACCCGTCCGCTGGTTGCCGGTACAATCATCGGCTCCGGTACGGTCTCCAACAGGGACGCGGACGGCTCCCCCGGCAAACCCCTGGCTGACGGGGGCCTGGGTTACAGCTGTATCGCCGAGATCCGCATGATCGAGACCATTGCCGAGGGCAAGCCCCGCACCGGGTTTATGCAGGGCGGCGACACTGTCCGCATCGAGATGCACAGCCCGGACGGCCAGTCGTTGTTTGGTGCTATCGAGCAGACTGTGGTCATCCGCCCCGCATAGTCGCCTGGCCTGACCCTGCGGCGCACAAGCCGGCCCGGTGTGCGGGTTTCGCTGTGGGGCTATTCCGCTATACTTCTGCCACGCTTTTTATCGCAACCATCAATCACAACGGAGACCAACACGTCATGGCCGAAACTTTCAATGCAATCGTAGCGGAAAAACAGGACGGCAAGATCGTCGCAGCGCTCAAGCAGATCAGCCTGTCCGATCTTGCGGACGAGGACGTGCTGGTCGATGTGGCCTACTCCACGGTCAACTACAAGGACGGCCTTGCGGTTTCCGGCGCCGCGCCGATCTGCCAGGTGCTGCCGCTGGTCTGCGGTATCGACCTGGCCGGCACCGTGGTCGAGTCCCGCGACCCGGCTTTCAGCCCGGGGGATCGCGTGCTGGTCAACGGCTATGGCCTGTCAGAGCGACACAACGGTGGTTACAGCCAGAAACAGCGCCTGAAAGGGGAGTGGCTGGTGCGGGTGCCGGACAACATGAGCCTGGAGCAGACCATGGCGATCGGGACAGCGGGCTACACGTCCATGTTGTGCGTCCAGGCGCTGCAGGACGGTGGTGTCACCCCGGAAAGTGGCCCCATCCTGGTTACCGGAGCAGCCGGCGGTGTCGGTTCGATCGCCGTCTCCCTGCTGGCGGGTTTGGGGTATGAGGTGCATGCCAGCACGGGCCGGGTTGACGAAGCCGGCCAGTTCCTGCGGGACCTGGGGGCATCCGAGCTGGTTCCCCGGGACCAGTTGTCCCGGGATTGCAAACCCCTGGAAAAGGAAACCTGGGGTGGTGTCATCGACACCGTGGGTGACAAGACCCTCGCCACCGCAATTGCCCAGACCCGTTACGAGGGTGTGGTAGCGGCCTGCGGACTGGCGGGCGGCATGGGCCTGCCTACATCCGTGATGCCCTTCATCCTGCGCGGAGTGACCTTGCGCGGGGTCGACTCGGTGATGGCATCGCTGCCACGCCGGCAGCGAGCCTGGGACGCCCTGGCGCAACAGCTGGATCTTGCGCAGCTCGAGTCCATCTATGAAGTGGTGCCTCTCTCTGCGGTCCCGGGGCTGGCTCGCGACATCATTGCGGGCGGTGTGCGCGGTCGAGTCGTGGTCGATGTCAACGGCTGAGGCCGGCTGAAAAACCGTCCCCGCCGGGGTCCGGAAGCGGCTTTCAACCCGGCCTGAAACCACTGGAAAATATCGTTGAAATTCCCCCCTGTTACGGTTGACCCGGCAGGGGGGGCTACCTATAATGCACAGCCTCGAATTTGGGCCGGGACGACGAGATCGGCACAATGTGAAGCGCCAAGGGGCCTTCACGGCGAGGAAGTTTTGATGCGGGGTGGAGCAGCCTGGTAGCTCGTCGGGCTCATAACCCGAAGGTCGTCGGTTCAAATCCGGCCCCCGCTACCAATTGATCACTGCCAGCTCCACGAATCGGCAGTGTGAATATGAAAAAGCCCCTTTTTAGGGGCTTTTTCATACGTGGAGAAAAGTTTCTGCCCATGGCAACCAAAGATCAGCAGATAACCGACTTGTTGAGGGCAACTGTAGATGCCCTTGGCTTTGAGCTTTGGGGCGTCGAGTACCTGTCCCAGGGCCGGCACAGCATCTTGCGGGTCTACATCGATGCGGAAAACGGCATCACCGTGGAGGACTGTGCCAAGGTCAGTGAGCAGGTGGGAAGTGTGCTGGATGTGGAAGACCCCATAACCGGGGAGTACACGCTGGAAGTCTCTTCCCCCGGCATGGATCGCCTGCTGTTCAGGCTGGACCAGTTTCCGGGCTATGTGGGTGAGACAGTGGAACTGCGGTTGCGCGTGCCCTTTGAGGGCCGGCGTAAATTCAAGGGTGTTTTGACAGGTGTGGAGGGTGAGGACGTCGTGGTCCGGGTTGACGATCACGAGTACCTGTTACCCCACAGCGCCATAGATAAGGCGCGGATTCAACCCCGCGTATAACGCGGCAAGTGAACAGGCGAGGCTTGAGATGACAAAGGAAATTCTGTTGGTGGCTGAAGCCGTATCCAATGAGAAGGGGGTGTCCGAGGACATCATCTTCGAAGCGATAGAGCTGGCTTTGGCCACGGCTACCAAGAAACGGTACGACGAGGACGCGGAAATTCACGTCACCATCGACCGCAAGACAGGGGACTATGTCACCGTGCGGCGCTGGCTCGTCGTGCCGGACGATGAAATGGCCCTGCTCGGCACCCAGTTCACCACCGAGGAAGCCATCGAGAAGGATCCCGGCCTGAAGCCGGGAGACATCTTCGAGGAACAGGTAGAAAACGTCGGCTTCGGCCGGATCGCCGCGCAGACCGCCAAGCAGGTGATTGTCCAGCGCGTGCGCGATGCCGAGCGCGCCCAGGTTGTAGAGCAGTACATGAGCAGGGTCGGCCAGCTGGTGGCTGGCACCGTGAAGAAAGTGACTCGCGACAACGTTATCGTCGACCTCGGCAACAATGCCGAGGGCCTGCTGCCGCGCGACCAGCTGGTTGGCCGGGAGACATTCCGGGTGAATGACCGGGTCCGCGCGATCCTCAAGGAAATCAGCGAGGAGACTCGTGGCCCCCAGCTGATACTGAGCCGCTCCTGCCCGGAAATGCTGATCGAGCTGTTCAAGATAGAAGTGCCCGAAATCGCGGAGGAAGTCATCCAGATCCGGGCGGCAGCGCGGGATCCCGGCTCCCGGGCCAAGATTGCAGTGAAAACCAACGACCAGCGCATCGACCCCGTGGGCGCCTGTGTCGGCATGCGCGGCTCCAGGGTGCAGGCCGTCTCCAACGAGCTGGACAATGAGCGCGTGGACATCGTGCTGTGGGACGACAACCCCGCCCAGTTGGTGATCAACGCGATGTCGCCGGCCGAGGTTGAGTCCATTGTGGTCGATGAAGACAGCGGCACCATGGATGTGGCGGTGTCAGAGGACAACCTTGCCCAGGCTATCGGCCGCTCCGGCCAGAATGTTCGCCTGGCCAGTGAGTTGACCGGCTGGACCATCAATGTAATGAGCCTGGAAGAGGCTGCCGACAAGCACGAGGCGGAAGCCGGCCAGGTGATCCAGCTGTTTGTCGAGCAGCTCGATATAGACGACGAGGTGGCGGAAATCCTGGTCGAGGAAGGCTTTACTACCCTCGAGGAAGTGGCCTACGTACCGCTGGAAGAAATGACGGCAATCGAGGGTTTCGATGCGGATATCGCCGCCGAACTGCGTGCGCGCGCGAAGGATGCGCTGCTGACCCAGGCCATTGCCTCCGAGGAGCAACTGGGCGCGCGCGAGCCGGCGGAAGACCTCCTGGGCATGGAGGGTATGGATCGCCACCTGGCCTACATTCTTGCCAGTCGCGAGATCGTAACCATGGAAGACCTGGCGGAACAGGGGGTCGATGACCTCATGGATATTCCGGACATGACTGAAGAACGAGCGGGCGAGTTAATTATGACCGCTAGAGCACCCTGGTTTGCCGAGGCGGAATAGTCAGCCGAAATAGTGAGCTCAAAGGCATAGAGACAGGGTACCAAGGAGAATACTGAATGGCGCAGGTGACAGTACAGCAACTCGCAGAAGTGGTGGGCGCTTCCGTTGATCGTCTGTTGACGCAGATGAAAGAAGCGGGATTACCCCATTCCGCTGCGGATGAAGCTGTATCCGATGTAGACAAGCAGACACTGCTGGCCTTTTTGAAGCGCAGCCATGGCGAATCCGAGGCCGCACCCAAGCGTATTACCCTGAAGCGCAAGACGATCAGCACCCTGCGCACTGCCGGCTCCCAGGGCAGAAAGACAGTCAATGTGGAAGTGCGCAAGAAGCGCACCTACGTCAAGCGCGAGCCGGGCGAGCTGGCTGCGGAAGCAGGGGTTAGTCGAGCAGGATGAGCTGGCAGCCGAGGATGTGGTGGAGGAAACCACCGCCGCTGTCGACGCGGCAACCGAGGTAGTCGCTGAGGCGCCGGCGGAAGCCGTACAGGAGGCGCCCGTAGTCGAAGCGCCGGCCGAGGTCGAGTTTGTCGAGGAAGACCTGTCCAACGTCGATCCCGAGATCTTGCGCCAGCGCGCCGCCGAGCGACGCAAGCTCAAAGATGCAGAGGAAGCGGCAGCCAGGCAGGCTGCCTTGCTTGCCCGCAAGGACGAGGAAGAGCGTCGCAAGGAAGAGTCACAGGTCCGTCCCGCGGCCGATGCCAAGGATGCGGTCAAGCGGCCCAAGCGCTTGCACGAGGCGCGTACCACCACGCAGGACGAAGAACAGAAGCGCAAGCAGCGCGGCAAGCTGGATCGCACATCGCCGCTGGCGCGCGGCAAGAAACGCGGGCACAACCTGTCCCTGTCAGACCTTGATGCAGCGGAATCCGGGCTTGCCCGTCGCCGCGGCGGCCGCAAGAAAATGAAGGCGTCTCACGCCGAGCACTCAAAGCACGGATTCGAAATGCCTACCGAGAGAAAAGTACACGAAGTGCAGCTGGCTGACATGATCTCCGTTGGCTCGCTGGCCCAGCAGATGTCGGTCAAGGCGGGTGAGGTGATCAAGGAGTTGATGAAACTCGGCGTGATGGCCAACATCAACCAGCTGATAGACCAGGACACGGCGATCCTTGTTGTCGAAGAACTGGGCCACATGCCCAGGCTGGTCAGCGCCGACGTGCTGGAAGATAAGCTTGAGGAGACCCTGTCGCAGCAGGAAGGCACCCAGGAGTCGAGGGCGCCGGTGGTGACTGTGATGGGTCACGTTGACCACGGCAAAACCTCTTTGCTGGATTATATCCGCAAGAGTCGCGTGGCATCGGGCGAGGCGGGCGGCATCACCCAGCACATAGGCGCCTACCACGTCGAAACAGACCACGGCATGATCTCGTTCCTGGACACGCCTGGCCACGCAGCGTTCACCGCCATGCGGGCCCGCGGCGCCAAGAGCACGGATATTGTGATTCTCGTAGTGGCGGCCGATGACGGTGTCATGCCCCAGACTATCGAGGCTGTCAAACACGCCAAGGCCGCCGGTGTTCCGCTGATCGTTGCGATCAACAAAATGGACAAGGAAGGCGCGGACCCGGAGCGGGTCAAGAACGAGTTGTCAGCGCAGGAAGTGATCCCTGAGGACTGGGGCGGCGATACCCAGTTCATTCCCGTTTCCGCCCACACCGGAGCAGGGCGTCAATGACCTGCTGGACGCCGTGCTGTTGCAGGCCGAGGTGCTTGAACTGACCGCAGCCAGGGACGTACCGGCACAGGGTATCGTTATCGAGTCCCGCCTGGACAAGGGCCGTGGTCCCGTTGCCTCGCTGCTGATCCAGAGCGGAACCCTGCGCCGTGGCGATGTTGTCCTGGCTGGCCTGCAGTATGGCCGGGTACGCGCCATGCTCGATGAGAACGGCCAGTCGATAGAAGAGGCAGGTCCCAGCATTCCGGTAGAAATCCTGGGTCTCAATGGCACCCCCGATGCCGGCGACCAGTTCGCAGTGGTCGAGAGCGAGAAACGCGCCCGCGAGATAGCCGACTTCCGCCACACCAAGAGCCGGGACAGCAAGCTGGAGCGCCAGCAGGCGACCAAGCTCGACAATATGTTCGCGAGCATGACCGCCGGCGAACGCAAGACCCTCAATGTGGTCCTCAAAGCGGATGTTCGCGGTTCCCTGGAGGCCATACAGGCCGCCCTGATGGAACTTGGTAACGATGAGGTGCAGGTCAATATCGTGGTGGGCGGCGTCGGCGGTATCACCGAAACCGATGTCAACCTGGCGGTAACCTCCGGTGCTGTCGTGTTCGGTTTCAACGTCCGCGCTGACGGCGCCGCTCGCAAGCTGGTCGAAAGCGAGGGCGTGGACCTGCGTTACTACAACGTTATCTACAACCTGATCGACGATGTGAAGCACGCCCTGACCGGTATGCTGGCACCGGAATTGCGCGAGGAGATCGTGGGCATCGCCGAGGTGCGCGATGTATTCAGTTCGCCCAAGTTCGGCCAGATCGCCGGCTGTATGGTAATCGAGGGCACTGTCTACCGCTCCAAGCCTATCCGCGTGCTGCGTGACAACGTGGTGATCTACGAGGGTGAGCTGGAATCCCTGCGCCGTTTCAAGGACGACGCCAGCGAGGTGCGCAATGGCATGGAGTGCGGCATCGGTGTGAAGAACTACACCGACGTCCGGGCGGGAGACCTCATCGAGGTATTCGAAGTCAAGGAGATCGCCCGCACCCTGTAAGCGGGTGATTGGCGACCGGGACCGGCTAACGTGGCAAAGGAATACAGTCGTACCCAGCGGGTAGCGGATTACCTGCAGCGCGAGCTGGCGGCGCTTATCCAGCATGAAGTGCGCGACCCGAGGGTGGGCATGGTCAGCATCACCGGCGTCAACGTGAGCCGGGACCTCGGTCATGCCAAGGTCTATTTTACCGTGCTGGGTTGCGACTCCAGCGAGGACGCGGTTGATTCCACCGAGGCGCTGAACAAGGCGGCCGGTTTCCTGCGTTCCCAGCTGTCCCGCGACAGCAATATGCGCAGCGTGCCCCAGCTGCGCTTTTATTTTGATACCAGTGTGGGGCAGGGCCGTCACCTGGAGGACCTGATCCGGCGCGCGGCCGACGCCGACCGTCACCTGGGCTTGCGCGACGAGGAAACCGGAGAGGACAAGTAGGCGGTGGCCAGGCAGCGCCGCGGCAGGCCGCTCGATGGCATCCTGGTCCTGGACAAGCCCGTCGGCCTGAGTTCCAACCGCGCACTACAGGTGGTCAAGCGCCTCTACGGGGCGGCAAAGGCGGGCCATACGGGCAGCCTGGATCCACTTGCGACAGGGGTGTTGCCGCTGTGTTTCGGTGAGGCCACCAAGTTTTCACAGTTTTTGCTGGATGCGGACAAGGCCTATGAAAGCACCTTTGTGCTGGGCATCGCCACGGACACCGGCGACGCCGAGGGCCAGGTAATTGCGAGCCAGGACGCCTCGACCATAAGCGAGGCGGATGTGGCCGCGGCGCTCGAGGCCTTCAGGGGAGAGATCGAGCAGGTGCCATCCATGTTTTCGGCACTGAAGCACCAGGGACAGCCCCTGTACAAACTGGCTCGCCAGGGCCTCGAAGTGGAACGCAAGGCGCGCCGGGTTGTCATAAAGCAACTTGAGCTGCGCGCCTTCCGAGGCGGCGCCCGCCCCGAAGTGGATATCTACCTCGAGTGCAGCAAGGGCACCTACGTGCGCTCGATCGCCGAGGACCTTGGCAAGGCACTGGGCTGTGGTGCCCATGTGTCCAGCTTGCGGCGCACCAGGGCTGGCGCTTTCAGTATTGCCGACAGTGTTGCCATGGCTACCCTGGAGGCCCTGAAAGCCAACGACCGGGTTGCCGAGATGGATAGCCTGCTGTTGCCGGCGGACACGGCGGTCAACGACCTGCCACTGGTTCGCCTCAGTGTTTCCGGCGGGTTCTATATACGCCAGGGCCAGCCGGTATTGGTGCCAAATGCGCCCTGTGATGGTATGGTGCGCGTCGCCCTGGAGACCGGAGAGTTTCTGGGGGTGGGAGAAATATTGGACGATGGGCGCGTGGCGCCGCGTCGACTGATAGTCACCGGAAGGTGACGCGAACCTGTCTGTAAATCTGCACGGACAGGCTCTTTTTACTAACGACGGGTAGAACGACTACCCAAGGCAGATTCAACGAGAGGAAATGAACATGGCTTTGAACGCTGAACGTAAGGCAGAAATCGTAAAAGAGTACCAGGTAGGTGAGGGCGACACCGGGTCCCCGGAAGTACAGGTGGCACTGCTGACAGCGAATATTGAGCAGCTGCAGGGGCACTTCCAGTCGCACAAGCACGATCACCACTCACGCCGCGGCCTGATCCGCATGGTAAACCAGCGTCGCAAACTGCTGGATTACCTGAAGCGCAAGGACGCCGCGCGTTACACTGGCCTGATCAAGCGACTGGGTCTGCGTCGATAAGCTGTCCCTGATAGCGGGTTGTCCGGGCGGGTACCACAGGGTCCCCGTCCCGGCTGCCCGGTATTCATATAAAGAATTGGAGAAAAATTGTGAATCCAGTAACTAAAACATTCCAGTACGGTGGCCAGACAGTCACTCTGGAAACCGGCCGTATTGCCAGGCAGGCTTCCGGAGCGGTTCTGGTGACAGTCGAAAATACCTCGGTACTGTGTACCGTGGTGGCTGAGAAAACTGCGCGTGAAGGCCGGGATTTCTTCCCGCTGGCCGTGCACTACACTGAAAAGACCTATGCCGTAGGTAAAATCCCCGGCGGTTTCTTCAAGCGTGAAGCCCGTCCCAGTGAGAAGGAAACCCTGACATCTCGCCTGATCGACCGTCCGATCCGGCCGCTGTTTCCCAAGGGCTTCATGAACGAGGTGCAGGTAATCTGTACCGTGATGTCTGCTGACAAGCACATCGACCCCGATATCCCCGCCATGATCGGCACCTCGGCGGCCCTGGCCATATCCGGCTGCCCCTTCAAGGGCCCCATCGCCGGTGCCCGGGTTGGCTTTACCGAAGAACACGGCTACATGCTGAACCCCACTTATCCCCAACTGGCCGAGAGCAAGCTGGACATGGTCGTTGCCGGCACCAAGGACGCGGTGCTGATGGTGGAATCCGAGGCGAAAGAACTCAGCGAAGACCAGATGCTGGGCGCTGTACTGTTCGCCCACCAGGAAATGCAGGTTGTCATCCAGGCGATCAACGAACTGGTGGCCGAAGCCGGCAAACCCCGCTGGGAGTGGGAAGCGGCCGAGGTAAGTGCCGACCTGCTGGCGGCGGTCGAGGGCCACGCCAAAGCCGAGCTTGGGGAAGCCTACCGTATCACCGACAAGGCCGAGCGCTACGAGCGTGTCGGCGCTATCCGCAATGCCTGTGTTGAAGCACTGGCTGTAGATGGCGGCCCTTCCGCAGACGCGGTAAAGGATATCTTCAAGAGTATTGAGAAGGGCCTGGTGCGCAAGCGCATCCTGGCTGGCGAAGCCCGCATTGACGGCCGGGACAACCGCACCGTGCGGCCGATTGCCTGTGAAGTAGACCTGCTGGCGAAAGTACACGGGTCCGCATTGTTCACTCGCGGCGAAACCCAGGCTATTGGCGCTGTCACGCTGGGTTCAACCCGTGACGCGCAGATCATTGATGCCCTGGAAGGCGAGCGTCGCGATCCTTTCATGCTGCATTACAACTTCCCTCCCTACTCAGTGGGCGAGGCGGGTCGCGTTGGTTTTACCAACCGCCGCGAAGTGGGACACGGCCGTCTGGCCCGTCGCAGCCTGGCGGCGGTACTGCCCTCGCCGGATGACTTTCCCTACACCATTCGTGTGGTATCGGAAATCACCGAGTCCAATGGCTCCAGCTCCATGGCCTCTGTCTGCGTGGGCTCACTTGCCATGATGGCCGCTGGCGTGCCGCTGAAAGCACCGGTGGCAGGTATTGCCATGGGCCTGGTCAAGGACGGCAACCAGTTTGCAGTACTGACTGACATCCTGGGCGACGAGGATCACCTCGGCGACATGGACTTCAAGGTGGCCGGCACTGCCGAGGGCGTCACCGCCCTGCAGATGGACATCAAGATTGAAGGCATCAACGAGCAGATCATGGAAGTGGCCCTGCAACAGGCCCAGACCGCGCGCCTGCACATTCTCGGACAGATGAACCAGGTGCTGGCAACCGCTCGCACGGTTACCTCCGAAAATGCGCCCAGCATGGTCACCCTGAAGGTCGATTCCGACAAGATCCGCGACATTATCGGCAAGGGCGGCGCAACCATCCGCTCCATTACCGAGGCGTCCGGTGCGACCGTCGATATCGATGATGACGGCACCGTGCGGGTTTTCGGGCAGGATATGGCAGCGCGGGACGCCGCCGTGGCCCTGATCGAGGAAATCACCGCCGAGGCCGAAGTGGGTGCCGTCTACACCGGCACCGTGGCGCGAATTGTTGATTTCGGCGCTTTCGTCAACATCCTGCCCGGCAAGGATGGCCTGGTGCATATTTCCCAGATCGCCAATGAGCGGGTTGAGAATGTGTCTGACCATCTGAAGGAAGGCCAGGAAGTGCGGGTCAAGGTTCTGGACGTGGACCAGCGCGGTCGCATCAAGCTCTCGATCAAGGAGTTGCTTGAGGATGAGGGCCAGGCGGAAGAAGCGCCCGCCGAAGCTGACGCCGACTGATCGGAAGCAGCCTCGCTGCGCTTGTAAAGGGGATGCACCGCAAGGCGCGTCCCCTTTTTTATTTCGGAGAGTTGCTTGATCGGGAAAGTTCGTTTTCTGCACATCCCCAAGACTGCCGGGACCACCTTCGACGAATGTCTTTTCCGGCAGTATCTTGGTCCCTACCTGTTGCGCAGGCAATTTGTCTTTTCCGGTAATATCGAGGCGGACCGGCAGCGCCTTGCCGGGATGTCAGGGGCGGCGCTTGGCCGCATTGCAATCTGTACTGGGCATGCGCCGCGGGTGACCGGCTGTGCGCAAATCGACGCCCTGCCAACTGTGACTCTGTTACGGCACCCGGTGGAACGGGTGATTTCCTTCTGCCGACACATCAGTGAAGGCAAGAGCCCGCAGATTTACTCCCCGGCAAAGCACGGTGCCTTTGACCTCGACGAGTTGCTGGGAAGCGGCCGCATCCAGCTGAATAATTTCCAGAGCCGGATGGTGCTTGGCGAGGGCGATTACAGGCTTCCGGCCGGTTCTGAAAATGCGCTGGCCGACAGGGCGATGGCGCTGCTGGCGTCACAGTTCAGTTGTTTTGGCCTCACCGGGGAACTGGACCGCTCGCTGCTCCTGTTCCGGCGGGTACTGGGTTGGCGGAAATGGCCGCTGTATCGTTCCCGCAACAGCAGTAACCCGGAGGCCGCGCTCCGGTTTGAACCGCGGCATATAGCGCGGATCGAGGAGCTCAACCAGCTGGACCTCGCCTTTTACGAGCTGGCCCGGGAGGCGTTTTTCAGGCGCTGGCAGGAACTCGGGCCGGAGCTCGAGGCCGAGCTGCCCCGGTTCCGGTCGGCGCTGGCAAAAGCCCGGGCCGCATTTCGCGGTGATCGACCTGGCCCGGCAAGCCGGCAAGTGGGGCCGGATGATACCCCGCAAGCATTAAGCGGGGCGCTAGCCGGGCTACTTCGGGCGGTTGGCGACCAGGTGCTCAACCACCGAGGGATCGGCCAGGGTGCTGGTGTCCCCGAGGCTGGACAACTCGTTTTCGGCGATTTTGCGCAGGATCCGGCGCATGATCTTGCCCGAGCGGGTTTTCGGCAGGCCCGGTGCCCACTGGATGATGTCGGGCTTGGCAATGGGGCCGATTTCGCTCACGCACAGGGCGATGAGCTCCGCCCGCAGTTCCTCGGTGGGCTCCACCCCCTGCATCGGCGTGACATAGGCGTAAATACCCTGTCCCTTGATATCGTGGGGGAAGCCGACGACCGCCGCCTCGGCAATCTTTTCATGCAGGACCAGGGCGCTTTCGACCTCGGCGGTACCCATGCGGTGGCCGGAGACATTGAGTACGTCATCCACCCGGCCGGTGATCCAGTAATAGCCGTCCTTGTCCCTGGTCGCCCCGTCACCGGTGAAATAGTAGCCCGGGTAGTGGCTGAAATAGGTGTCCACCATGCGCTGGTGATCGCCGTATACGCTGCGCAGTTGCCCCGGCCAGGACGATTTTATTACCAGGTAGCCGGCGCCTGCGCCCTCGATCTCGGACCCGTCCTCATTGAGCAGTGCCAGTTCCACCCCGAAGAAGGGCATGGTGGCAGAGCCCGGCTTGAGGGGAGTCGCCCCCGGCAGGGGGGTGATCATGTGGCCGCCGGTCTCGGTCTGCCACCATGTGTCCACGATGGGGCAGCGGGAGTCGCCCACCGTCTCGTAGTACCAGTTCCAGGCCTCCGGGTTGATCGGTTCGCCAACGGTCCCGAGCAGTCGCAGGCTGGCACGGGAGCTGCGCTTGACCGGCTCATCGCCGACCGCGTGCAGGGCGCGAATGGCCGTGGGCGCCGTGTAGAACGTATTGACCTGGTGCTTGTCCACCACCTGCCAGCAGCGGCCGGCATCGGGGTAGGTAGGCACACCCTCGAATATCAGGGAAATGGCGCCATTGGCCAGGGGGCCGTAGACGATATAGGTATGACCCGTCACCCAGCCCACATCGGCCGTGCACCAGTAGATTTCGCCCTCGCGATAGTCGAAAACATATTTGAAGGTCATGGCCGCCTGTAGCAGGTACCCGCCGGTGGTGTGGAGCACACCCTTGGGTTTGCCGGTCGAGCCGGAGGTATAAAGGATAAACAGCGGGTCTTCAGCCTCCATGGGCTCCGGCTGGCATTCGCCTGCCGCGCCGCTGGTCGCCTCGTGGTACCAGATATCGCGGCCGTCCTGCCAGCCGATATCGGCGCCGGTGCGCTGCACTACCACGCAGGTGTGGACATTGGGGCAGGCCTCGAGTGCCTTGTCGGCATTTGCCTTGAGGGGAATGGCACGTCCGCCCCGGACGCCCTCGTCAGCGGTGATCAGGGTCTGGCAGTCCGAGTCCAGGATCCGGTCCTTCAGCGCCTCGGGCGAGAAACCGCCAAACACTACCGAGTGCACCGCGCCTATGCGGGTGCAGGCCAGCATGGCGTAGGCAGCCTCCGGGATCATCGGCATGTAGATGCAGACGCGGTCACCTTTGCGCACGCCGCGTTCCTTGAGCACGTTGGCGAGCTTGCAGACCTGTTCCTTCAGCTCGGCGTAGGTAATGTGTTTACTGTCGGCGGGGTCATCGCCCTCCCAGATGAATGCGGTCTGGTCGGCGCGCTCCGGCAGGTGCCGGTCTATGCAGTTGTAGCTGACATTTAGCCTGCCGCCATCGAACCACTTTGCCTCGCCTTTGACAAAGTCAAAACTGACCACCTCATCCCAGGGCTTGTCCCAGGACAGGAACTCAGTGGCCATTTCGCTCCAGAAGGAGTCCCTGTCATTGATCGATCGGTCATACATCTGCCGATACTGATCGGCGTTGATATGGGCGTCTCTGAAATTGGCTGGTACCGGATGGGTGGGAAATTCAGACATGGCAACCGTCCCCTGAGTGTTTGCTGGTGAGTCTGGGATGATACTGTGCCTGTGGGCTTAAGCAAGCCGACCAAAGTCTAACTGTGTCGGGGGTGGCAGCCGGCCTCCGGGTCGGCCGCCACCAATCGCTAGCGTCCGCCGGCGAGCATGCCCCAGTCGGACACGGGGTTCAGGGCGAGGCGCACATTGTCGATCAGGCGCGTTGAGCCGAGCCTTGCCGCCGCCAGTATGGCGATCTCCTCGGTGTCCTCGGTGACAGGCCGCAGGGTGCTGGCGTCGCGAATGGCGAAGTAATCGGGCTCGAGGCCAGCCCGCAGCAGTTTCATGCGAGCGTGGGATTCCAGTTGCAGGAAATTGTCGAAGCCGCAGGCGATGGCCTCGCGGCAGCTGTTGAGGGTCTGGTGGATCACGGGCGCTATGTGGCGCTGCTCCGGGGAGAGGAAGCCGTTGCGCGAGCTCTTGGCCAGGCCGTCCTCGTCCCGGCTGGTGGCTACCCCGACGATCTGGACCTGCATGCAGAGGTCCTTGACCATCTTGCGCACTATCGACAGCTGCTGGAAATCCTTCTCGCCAAAAACCGCTATATCCGGTTGCACGATGTTGAACAGCTTCGCTACCACCGTGGTCACGCCGTCAAAGTGGCCGGGGCGGCTGCTGCCGCACAGTGTCTCTGACAGGTCGGGTACCCTCACCAGGGTCTGGTTCGCCATGCCCTGGGGGTATATTTCTTTCACCTGCGGGGCATACAGTACCTGCACGCCTTCACTGAACAGTTTTTCCTTGTCCGCCGCCAGGGTGCGAGGGTAGGCATCGAGGTCTTCATTGGGGCCGAACTGCAGGGGATTTACAAAAATGCTGACCACGACCACATCACACAACGATCGGGCCTTGCGCACCAGGTCGAGGTGACCTTCGTGCAGGTTTCCCATAGTGGGAACAAAGGCAATGCTCTGGCCATTACGACGAAAGCTTTCCAGGGCGGAGTGTAACTGCGCGTTGCTGCTGTAAGTTCGCATATCGACCTCATCCCTCACGTTCGGAACGGTGATGCTAAACAAATAGAAATCACGGGCCTGCCTGCCCCGACGGTTAGCTAACCCTCGAGGGAACGGAAGTATGGACCAAGGTCCGGGACCCGGCAACGGATTTTCATGAAAAATTCACGCCGTTTGTTACTAAAAGAAGCAGTTATTTGTTATACCGCACAGTTTTGGTCGAAATATGTGAGTGTGCACTAACAAAGCGCCCGGGCCGCTAGCGCTGCCGCCGGAAGCGGGTGCTGTTGAGCCCGAAGCGGTCGCTACTGGTAGGAGTGTTCTTTGGTGGGATATTCACCGGACTTGACGGCGTCCACGAAGGCCTTCAGGGCGCCCTGTATCGTGCTCTGGCCTGCCATGAAGTTGTGGACGAAGCGCGCCTGGTGCACCGTCAGGCCCAACAGGTCGTGCATGACCAGCACCTGGGCGTCGGTGCCCGGGCCGGCGCCGATACCGATAACGGGGATATCCAGCTTGCGGCTGATGTCGCTGGCAAGGTCCGCGGGTACACACTCCAGCACCAGCAGGCTGGCCCCCGCATCCTTGATTTCGACCGCGTCGGCGAGAATGGACTTGGCTTCCTTGGGGGTGCGGCCCTGCACCTTGAAGCCGCCGAAGGTGTTGACCGACTGGGGTGTCAGGCCCAGGTGCGCGCAGACAGGAATGCCCCGCTCCACCAGCTTGCTGATGGTGCCGCTGAGCCAGGTGCCGCCTTCCATCTTCACCATCTGGGCGCCGGCCTGCATCAGGCGGGTGGCGTTCTCCATCGCCTGGTCCGGCGAGGTGTAGGTCATGAAAGGCATATCGGCGATGACCAGGGCGCCGTTGGACGCCCGGCAAACGCATTCGGTGTGGTAGCTCATGTGGTCCATGGTGACCGGGATGGTACTGTCGTGCCCCTGCAATACCATTCCCAGCGAGTCCCCCACCAGGATGGTCTCCGCGCCCGCCTCACTGATTATCCGCGCGAAAGTAGCGTCATAGGCGGTGATACAGACGAATTTCTCCCCCGCGGCTTTCATCTTGCCCAGGGTGCTTATGGTTACCTTGGCCATGGTTTTACCCGAAAAAAGTGGGGTTGAAATAGTGGCGGCCACTGCGAATCTCCAGCATGTAGTCCACCAGGTGAGTGTAGTCTGCGTCACTGTTGGCCAGGTCGAGTTCGCTGGCGTTGACGATCAGCAGAGGCGCGTCATCGTAATATAGAAAGAACTCACTGTACACTTCGTTCAGGCGCTCGAGATAGTCCTTGTCTATGGTCCGCTCGGCGCTGATTCCGCGGTTTTCGATACGCTCCAGCAGGACGTCAGGGGAGGCCTGCAGGTAGATCACCAGGTCCGGCCGGGGGGCGTCGATAGTTAGCTGGCGGTAGACTTTCTGGTACAGCTGGAACTCGTCCCTGTCCAGGTTGATCCGGGCGAACAGGGGGTCTTTCTCGATCAGGAAATCGGCCACTCGCACCGGCTCGAAAATGTCGGCCTGGCGCAGGTCCTGGATTTTCTGTGAGCGCTGGAACAGGAAAAACAACTGGGTGGCCAGGGCGGCCTGTTTGCGGTTGCGGTAGAAACGCTCGAGAAAGGGGTTCTCCTCGGCGTTTTCCAGCAGGGTCTGGTAGTTGAAACTCGCGGCCAGGCGCTTGGCCAGCGTGGTCTTGCCCACACCGATAGGGCCTTCAACGGCGATATAGGCAGGGGGTTTGCGCCCCTTCAGGTCGATCTCTAGAGCTGTGGCATCGGGCATCCGGTGTTTTTATCCCCCTTCAGTTCGTGTCCCCGGGAACGAGCGCATCCCCGGTGAGCCGCAGCCTGGTCTTGACCAGGTCCCCCTGCGGACAGCGGGCGATTAATGTACCAAGATCCTCACCGTCCGGCAGCAGCAAATTTGGCCCGCAGATCTCCAGCAGCGGGTAGAGCACAAAATTGCGCAGGGCAAGGGCGGGGTGGGGAATGGTCAGGGTGGGAGTTGCCAGGCTGCAGGTCGCCGTAAAGCAGGATATCCAGGTCCAGGGTACGCGGCCCCCAGCGGATGGTCCTGACCCTGCCCTGCGCCCGTTCGATGCCCTGCAGCGCCGTGCAGCAGCGCCTCGGGTTCCAGCGTGGTTTCGAGCTGCGCCGCCGCGTTGAGATAGTCGGGTTGCTCCCCGGGACCGACGGCGGCACTGCGGTAGGCGCAGGACACCTGCACCAGGCGGGAAGCGGGCAGCTTCGCCAATGGCGCGCAGGGCGTGACGCAGTTGCTGTAGCGGTTCCTGCAGGTTGCTGCCCAGGCCGATGTAGGCCTGGATCATGCCTGCTTGCTGGCGCGTCGACCGCGGGACCTGCGCCCGCCCTGGGGACCTTTTTCCAGCGCGGCCTGTTGCAGCCGCTGCTCCATCGGCAGTTGCTGGAACTCGGTCCACCAGCTGCCCAGGTCGCCGGTGTCCTCTCCCGCCTGCTCCCGCAGCAGGAGGAAGTCATAGGCTGCGCGAAAGCGGCGGTGATCAACCAGCTCAGCTGCTTTCCTGCCACGCCGGTTTTGCAGGCGCAGTTGAAACTCCCAGATCTCGCGCATCGGCTGGCTGAAACGCCGGGGTATGGCGATGTTGTGCGCCGCTTCGGCGATGGCTTGCTGGGCGGCGCTGTGCATTGCGGGAATGGGCGGATCGCCGCGTTCCTGTAGCAGTTGCGCCTGGTGTTGTACCTCGGGCCACAGCAGCGCGGCCAGAATGAAGGCCGGAGTGACTGGCTTGTCCTGTGCTATGCGCTGGTCGGTGCTGACCATGGCGGCGCGTACCAGCGCGAGTGCGGTGGGGTGGCGGTGCATCTGTTCGTCGCTGTGGGGGAACAGGTAGCGCAACAGATCGTGAGTCAGCAGCTGCTCCAGGGTGGCCGCGGCGTAGCCGGCCAGGAACAGCTTGAGAAACTCGTCGAACAGGCGAGCGGCGGGGATTTCCGCCAGCAGGTGAGCGCAGCCGGGGATCGCGCGGGCAGTATGAGGGTCTATGCCGAACTGCAGCTTGGCCGCGAAACGCAGGACTCGCAGCATGCGCACCGGGTCCTCGGTGAAACGCACAGCCGGCTCGCCAATGATGCAGATACTGCGGCGCTCCAGGTCCTGCAATCCGTGCACATGGTCGAAAACCTCGAAGCTGCCTGAATCGTAGTACAGGGCATTGACCGTCAGGTCGCGCCGCGCGGCGTCTTCCTCAAGGGTGCCGTAGACATTGTCCCGCAACAGCAGGCCGCTGGCCGACTGGCGTGAATGGTTGCCGCCGGACTCGGAGGTGGGTTCGGCATCGTTGTCGTGGTGACCGCGGAAGGTCGTTACCTCGATGATCTCCCGGCCAAAGCGGACGTGGACGATGCGGAAGCGGCGACCGATGATGCGGGAGTTGCGAAACAGCGCGTGGACGGTCTCCGGCGTGGCATCGGTGGCGATGTCAAAGTCCTTGGGGTGTCCGCCCAGCAACAGGTCCCGCACGGCGCCACCCACCAGGTAAGCCTGGTGGCCACTGCCGCGCAGGCGCGACATGACCTTGAGTGCGCCATCACTGATGTTTTTGCGGGATATGCAGTGTTGATCCCTGGGAATGATCTTCAATCGAGACTGTGCCTGTGACGCGTTTGTATGGCGCGCAGTCTACCACAGTTCAATGGCCCGTTTGTGCGGTTGCCGGTCGTGGCGGGGGTGGCTGAATGAAGGGGAAAACAATGTTTTCCCCATCCAGGTCTCACTGCGAGATTTATTGTTATTTCTTGTGTGCTGTTATTTTTATGGGGCGTATAGAAACATACTTTAACCGGATGCCCAAGTATTTTGCGGTACCAAAACGGTAACCCTTCCGGGGCAACACGGGTGGCCATGCAATCGCCGGCCTAGCCCTACGTGCTCACAAGGAAATTGAGGGGAAGGTGTCTTCCCCATCCAGGTCCATAGTTGAGCGTGTTATTTTTATTACGGTAGCTGTTATTTTTATTTTTAGTACCTGGCTCTGGTAAGTTGCACGTCGTGTGCCAATGTAATAAAACTTTATATATTACATATAGATAGGGAAATAAATATAAGCGGGGAGTACTCAGAAAGTGCCGTCTTGTTACCTAACTACCCCGCTATTTGTAACAAGTGTCCAGCCCGGTAACGCTTATTTTCCCCGGGCGGCGGACCTTCTCCCCGTGTTGGCGACGCCGGGACGGTTGCGCGGGATGCCCAGACGCTGGCGTCGTTCCCACAGACACTTGCGACTTACCCCCAGCTTTTGGGCGAGTTCGGTCTCGCTCATGGAGTCCTGGTGCTCCAGCACGAAACGCTGGAAATAGTCCTCGAGTGACAGGTCTTCAAGCGGGTCCTGGCTGCCACTGCTGGCTTTCCTGGCCGACGGCGCGATCCCCTGCTGGCCGCGAATGCGGTTGATATTGACCAGTTCCAGGTCGATTCCCAGGGCGTCGTTGTCGATCTCCTCGTCGTCAGACAGGATGACTGCCCGCTCGATGGCGTGCTCCAACTCGCGCACATTGCCGGGCCACTGGTAGGTGGTAATCGCCTGGATGGCTCGCGGGGACAGGCGCATGCCCTTCTTGCCGAGGCGCTCGATCTGGGCCTGCAGCATGTTCTCTGCAAGGTGCAGGATATCCTTGCCGCGCTCCCGCAGTGGGGGCAGCGAAAGTTGCAGCACGTTGATCCGGTAGAACAGGTCCTGGCGAAACTCCCCTTCAGCGGCCAGGCTCTGCAGGTTGCGGTGGGTGGCGCAGATGAGGCGCACGTTCACCTTGCGCGAGTGTACTGAACCGATACGGCGGATTTCGCCCTCCTGGATGAAGCGCAGCAGGCGGGCCTGGGCCTCCATCGGCAACTCGCCGATCTCGTCAAGGAACAGGGTGCCGCCGTCCGCCGCCTCGATCAGGCCCATGCGGCTGGCGTTGGCGCCGGTGAACGCGCCCTTTTCATAGCCGAACAACTCCGACTCGATCAACGTGTCCGGGATGGCAGCGCAGTTCACGGAGATCAGGATCTTGTCGCCCCGCATACTGTGGCTGTGCACACTGCGCGCAACGATCTCCTTGCCGGTACCGGTCTCACCCAGTACCAGTACGGTGGAATCTGTCGGCGCCACCTTGCGGATGTGTTCGAACAGGGTTTGCATCGCCGGGCAATTGCCAACCATGCCTGCGACCTGCCCCGGTCTGGGCTGGCTGGTGGAGCCGGTTTTATTCGCGGCCTGGCGGGGCGCGGGGTGATCGGCAATGATTCGCTGCACCGCCGCTATCATGTCGCCGTGGTCGAAGGGTTTGGCAATGTAATCCACGGCGCCCATGCGCATGGAGTCCACCGCTGAGCGCAGGCTCGCATAGCTGGTCATGATGAGCACCGGCACGTCACCGGCCTTGCGTATGAGATCGGTGCCCGGTGCGCCGGGCAGGCGCAAATCGCTGATGATGAGGTCGAACTCTTCAAGTTCCTGGTTGGACTCGGCTTCCTGCACCGATCCGGCTTCGCTCACCTGGTAGCCATTGCGTTCCAGCAGTCGCCGCAGGGCTGTCCGAATAACCGTTTCATCTTCGACAACGAGGATTTTGAGCATCGGGTGTTACCTTTTGGGTACAAGCTACCCAACATACTATTCCAGCGGGCCATATTCCAGCAAAAGCAGCCGCCCTGTGGGTCTCCGGTGCCCGCTACGCCTCGAACGTGTCGCCATAGCTGGCGCCGGGCAATAGCAGGGTAACGCGGGTGCCGGGATGCGGCCCGTCCTGCACCGGGCTGCACAGGCTGACGGAGCCGCCCATGTCCTCCATGATACTGAACACCAGCGCCAGCCCCAGCCCGGTGCCGGCCCCGGGGTCCTTGGTGGTGACGAAGGGTTCAAACACCTGTGACTGCAGTTCCGGCGGGATCCCGCAGCCGTTGTCCTCGATCTCGATCGCCACCGACTCGCCCCGGCACTGGGCGGTGATTTCGATATGCCCGTACTCGTCGCAGGCATCCCGGGCATTTCCCAGCACGTTGACGAACACCTGCAGCAGGCGTTGGCTGTCCGCCAGCACCAGGACCTCGCGATCGCAGTTGTTGGCGAAGTGCACCGGCTTGGCCTCCCGGTCCAGTGCCAGCAGGTGGATGGCCTCGTCGGCGCAGTCCGCCAGGTTGGATGGCGCCAGGATGACTTCTCCGGCACCTGAGCCGGCATGGGAGAAATTTACCAGCGACTCCACGATCCGGCCGATGCGGTCTGTCTGTTTGAGAATATCCTGGGCCGTGAAGCGGATCTCCTGCGGGTCGGTTTCGTACTCGAGGTTCTGGGCCAGGCAGGCGATACCGGTCACCGGGTTGCCTATTTCGTGCGCTACCCCCGCGGCCAGCCGGCCTATCGAAGCCAGGCGTTCACTGTGCAGCAGCTCTTCCTCCAGGCGCTCGAAATCGGTGATGTCCTCCACAAGTATCACGGTGTCTTCGGGCCTGCTCCCGCCCCTGGTGCCGGTATCGGTTTTGTGCAGACTGATCCAGCAGCTCTGCCCCGCATCCCTGGCCACCTCCGTCTTGAGTTGGGTGTGGCTGTCGCCGCGCTGGAACTCGCCGATAATCCGCTGCCATGGCGGCGGCAGGGAGTCCAGCAGTGAGCCCAGCACTTCTCGCGGTGCGATGCCGGTAATCTGTTCCATACTGCGGTTCCACAGCAGCACCTCGCCGTCTTCCCCGATGGAGCAGACCCCGATGGGGAGGTTGTCCAGGGTCTCCCGGTAGTGCCGTCGCAGGTTGTCCAGGTCCGCTGTCAGGCCGGTAAACCGGGATTGCGCCCGGTCCAGCTTGCGCTCGATCAGCTGGATATCCTCGGTATTGCCCTGCAGGCCGGGCTGGAAGGGAATGCAGCGTTCAATAATGCTGTAAGCCACCCCGGGACCCAGCAGCCCCGACAGGTTCGCCTCAAGCCGCGCCCGCAGCCGCCGCAGGGCGTAGGGTCTTGATTCCTCAGGTGAAAACTGCAGCTCGGCGAGGGCCCTGCTGACTTCGGAGCGGGCGGTTTTCTCGCCCAGGGCAGAGCTCAGCTGCTGGCTGAACTCCGCCGCGCTTTGCAGTGACAGCACCCTGCGGGTCGGTCGGGACAGGTCGTCCATCGAGCAGATCTCGGCGGCTACCCGCTCCTCCGGGCTGGCGCTGGTCAGCAGGGATACGATGACGAACAGGCCGGCGTTCAGAACCAGCGAAACCAGGATGGCGTTCGCCCAGTGCTCGCCACTGGCGGACAGTACCTGGGCCGACACCGCCTGTACCGCAGGGCTTGAGTAGCCGTCGGCCAGGGGCAGTAACATGGAGAAAAACCACACGCTCATACCGGCGGCGAGGCCGGCTAACAGGCCCTTGCGGTTTGCCGCCGCCCAGTACGGTGTAGCGATAATGCCCGGTAGAAACTGCAGGGTGCCGGAAAACGCAACCAGGGCGAGCTGGGTGAGGCTCTGGGTGCCGCTGAGGGCGACGAAAAAGCCGTAGCCGGCCATGATAAGAACGCCGATCAGGGTGCGCCGCAGCCATTTAAGCTGGATGTAGATATTTCTCTCCCGGTCAATCTGCAGCAGCCTGGTGGGCAGGATGAGGTGGTTCAGGCACATATTGGCCAGTGCCAGCGTGGTGATAATAATGGTCGCGCTGGCGGCGGAAAGCCCGGCGACGAATGCGGCCACACTGATCGCTGTGGACCCCGCATCCAGGCCCATGGCGAGACCACTGTAGTCGATGGGCAGTTCGTGTCCCAGCGCGATGCCGGCCCAGGTGACGGGCAGCACTGGCAGGCTCAGCAGCATAAGGTACAGCGGCAGTCCCCAGGTCGCGGTCCGCAGGTCGCGACTGTCGTTATTTTCAGCGAACACCATGTGGAAAATATGCGGCATGCAGACAGCCCCGGCAAAGAACACCACCAGCAGGGTGCGCGCCGTGTTGTCGTGCAGCGAGTGTTGCAGCGTGGCACTTACATGCGGGTGTTGCCGGAGCCACTGGTCCAGTGCGTCAAAACCGCCGAAAACGCCGTAAACCGCGGCCAGCAACAGCACGAACATGGCGCAGAGCTTGACCAGGGATTCAAAGGCGATAGCCGTCACCAGCCCGGTATTGCGCTGCTGGACAGAGAGATGGCGCGTGCCGAACAGAATCGAGAACACGGTAATGATCACGCAGAACACCAGTGCCAGGCCGTCCTGCCGGTACTCCCGGGAGAACAGGTTGTCGGCGTCTCCGGCCATGATCTGGATGCTGTCAGCGACGGCCTGGATCTGCAGGGCGAGCAGTGGTAGCAGGGTGATACACATGGCCAGCGTGATGGTCGCCCCGATCCAGGGGCTGCGGAAGCGAAAGGTCAGGACATCGGCCAGGGAGGCCAGCTGGTATACCCGGCACAGGCGCAGCAGTGGCAACAGCAGCAACGCGGCAAACACGAACATGAATACCACGCCGCCGTAATACAGCATGAAACTGTAGCCGTAGCTGTAGGCGAGTTCCATGATGCCATTACTGGCCATTGCCCCGGCGAAGACCCCCAGGGACAGGACATAGGTGGCGGGATGGTTGGTGATTCGCTCCGGGATGATGCCCCGGTCGGCCAGGTAGGCGACGGTAAAGAGGCCGGTCAGGTAAGCGACGATGAACAGCAGTATCTGGACGAGGCTAAAGCTCATCCGGAAATCTCGAGCGCTGGTTCCAGAACGCTGCAACGATCACCAGTAACCACAATTCGTAAGGTCGGTACCAGACCTCGCCGGCATGAAATAGCCAGTCTTCCAGTGCGGGCGAGAAAATAATGAAGAAGCCCACCGCCAGTAGCAGCGCTCGGTTGATGTACATCGGGATGGATTCCTCTGGTGGGCTCTGGCAGACGATACTACTGAAGCGTCGCAGGGGGGTAAAGCTCAGCTGGTACCGCTGGCGGTAATCGACATCACCGGGGGAATCCTTTCCAAGTCCCAGTGCTCGCTGGCATAGGCGAGGATGCTGGCAGTTGTGTGCAGAGCCGCGGGCGGCTCGTCCTGCCGCAGGAATATGAGTGCGGCGCGCAGGTTGGCGGGGGCGTCGTGGTCATCCAGGGCGGGAGCGTGATTCTGCTTGCTGAATTTCTGCCCATTTTGATCCGCTATTACTGGAATATGGGTGTACCGGGGGGTGTGACAGGCCAGTGCCTGCTGCAAGAATATCTGGCGCGGGGTTGAATCCAGCAGGTCGGAACCGCGCACGATATGGGTAATGCCCTGCCAGGCATCGTCCACCACCACCGCAAGCTGGTAGGCAAACAGACCGTCCTTGCGCCGCACCACAAAGTCCGGTATCTCGATGCCCCGACCGCCGCAGGTGCTGCCCTGGAGCTGATCGCAAAAATGGATTCGACAGTCTGTGGGCGGATCGATGCGGATGGCGCTGGGAGTAGCCAGCTGTCCCTGGCGGTTGCGACAGTCGCCGCGGCAGGCGCCGTCCGGGCCCAGTATCTGGCGAGTGCAGTCGCAGGCAAACAGTAAACCCCGGCCGTTCAGTTCCGCCAGGGCGGCGGCGTATGCCGTGTCGCGTTGGCTCTGGTAAAGAATATCCTCATCCCAGTGCAGGCCGTGTCGTTCCAGGCTGGTGAGAATACGGCCAGCGGCGCCGGGTTCTTCCCGGGGCGGGTCCAGGTCTTCCATGCGTACCAGCCAGCTGCCCTTGTTGCTGCGCGCATCGAGGTAGCTTGCCAGTGCGGCTATCAGGGATCCCAGGTGGAGGGGGCCGGTGGGAGAGGGGGCAAAACGCCCCCGATAGAGAGGAGCGTCGGCGGCGTGCACCCGCTGGTGGTTAACCGAGTTCCTGCTTTTCCTTGATTTCGGCAAGGGTTTTGCAGTCGATACAGAGGCTGGCGGTCGGCCGGGCCTCGAGCCGTTGGATGCCTATTTCCACACCGCAGGCATCGCAGAAACCGTAATCGTCCTGGTCTATGCGCTCCATGGTCGAGTCAATTTTCTTGATGAGCTTGCGCTCGCGATCGCGGGTCCGCAACTCCAGGCTGAACTCTTCTTCCTGGGTGGCCCGGTCAGCCGGGTCCGGGAAGTTGGCGGCCTCATCTTTCATGTGGCTCACGGTTCTGTCGACTTCCTGCATCAACTCTGCTTTCCATTTGAGCAGGATGGTCTTGAAGTGCTCGCGCTGCTTCTCATTCATGTACTCCTCACCCCGTTTTGGCTTATAGGGCTGGAAGTTCTTGAACTCGGTAGTGGGCTGCTTTTTTGACGGCTTTAGGCATGGTTATTTTTCCATACTACAAAGAGTAACAGGACAATGCTTAAGGGTATTTGGCCGGTGCTTGCAGAACCGCCCAAATCCAAGGGCGCAGAAACTACCAGATATCCGGCGCCGGTTCCACTTTTTCGTCAGGGTTTTTTGGCCCTTTCGGAGGTCGCCCGGCGCTTTGCTAGAATAGGGGATTTGATAACCGGCAGCGCGCCGGCAGGATGGAAATGATGCGATTGGACGGGCTGCTCCAGGGTCGCCTGGTGCGGCGTTACAAGCGCTTTCTCGCGGATGTGGAGATGCCGGGCGGGGAGGTGATTACTGTTCACTGTCCCAACACCGGGGCCATGACCGGGCTCGCCGAGCCCGGGTCCCGGGTGTGGTTGTCCACCAGCGAGGTCAAAACCCGCAAGTACCCCCACACCTGGGAGCTGGTCGAGACGGCCGATGGTCTGGCCTGTGTTCACTCGGCCAGTGCCAACCGGGTGGTGCGCGAGGCGTTCGACGCCCGGCTGGTCCCGGGTTTCGAGGATTACCCCGGCATTTCCGCCGAGGTCCGCTACGGGCAGGGGAGCCGGGCGGACCTGCTGCTGCGCGGGGCCGTCGGGCAGGTGTTCGTCGAGGTCAAGTCTGTGACCCTGTGTCGTCGCGGCGGCCAGGGCGTATTTCCCGACGCGGTCAGTGAGCGCGGCCGCAAGCACCTGCGTGAATTGCAGGCGGTGCTGGCCCCGGATACCCGGGGCCTGTTGTTCTTCTGCGTGTTCCACAGCGGTATCAAGAATGTCAGTGCAGCGGGTGATATCGACCCTGCCTACCGGGACGCGCTGGCGCAGGCCATGGCAGCGGGGGTGGAAGTGCTTGCCTGGGCCACCGACATCACGACCTCAGGGGTCGATCTGGCCGGTCCATTGCCCTTTTCCCTGGACCCGCCGGCGCCGCCTCAGTCGAGGTAGATGTCGCCGTTACTCAGGGTAAACCCTACCGGATCCAGGCTTTCCCCCTGGCAGGGCCCGCCAACGCACTCCCCGGTGCTGGCCAGGAACACCGCGGCGTGGCGCTGGCAGTGAATCAACTGGCCATCGGGGCTGGCCACCGAGCCGCCCATGGGATCCAGGGACTCGCGGGTGTGGGGGCAGATATTCCGGTAAATGACGATTTCGCTGTCGCGCCGCAGCACCAGCAGGCTGAGTCCACCGGATTCGATTCCGGTGGCGCTGTGGTTGCTGAAATCCTCTATGCCGCCGATGTAGCTCATGCCTTGTTGCTGTCCCTGTGTCCGCGTTAGGATGCCTCGTTAAAGACGCCATTGTGCCTGTTTCGATAAAGCGGGCAAGGGGCGTATCCCTGATGTACCGGAGAGGATCCTTGTTGGCCCTGACCCTTGACCCAGCCCAGCTTACCGGGCGCGCGGAAACCCACCTGTCGACACTGCCCTCGGGCCACAGGCTGCAGGGGGAGGCGGCAGATGCCTTCATGGCACTTCGCGAAGACGCCCTGGCCGCCGGGTTCGACCTGGCTATCGCCAGCAGTTTCCGTTCCTACGCCCGCCAGCTCGCCATCTGGAACGGCAAGGCCAGCGGCCAGCGCAGGGTGCACGACGATGCCGGGCTGGAGGTCCCCATTGCCAGCCTGTGCCGCCGTGACCAGCTGCGGGCAATCCTGCGTTATTCTGCGATACCCGGTACTTCCCGCCATCACTGGGGCACCGACCTGGATGTCTACGACGCGGCGGCAATGCCTGCCGGCTACCAGCTGCAACTCTGCCCCCAGGAGGTGGCGCCGGGGGGCATGTTCGACCCCCTGCACCAGTGGCTGGACCAGCGCATGGCGCGGGGGGAGTCCCACGGTTTTTATCGTCCTTACGACTCGGACAGGGGTGGCGTCGCGCCGGAGCGCTGGCACCTGAGCTATGCGCCCCTGGCCACCGCCTGCGGGCAGCAGTTGACCGCGGCGATGCTGCTGGCCTGCTGGTGGGAGTGTGAGGAACAGGGAGAGCCGCTGCTGCTGGCTGAGGAAATCAGGGCAGAACTGGCGCAGATCATGGCTGATTATGTGTCCGTTGCACCGGGCTGGTGCCCGGCCCCGCAATAACAGCGGCAGGGCCGGTCGGAAAATCAGCGATGATGCCCGGGTTGCCTCGGCAAGAGAGGCCCGGGCGGGCTCAGGTCCTGGCTTGCTGGTGCAGGTGCCCGTAGTGGTTCTGGTAGTCCAGCTCGGCAGCCGCTATGACTTTCAATGCCTCTTCGCGACCGTAGACGAAGTCCACCTTGACGTTGCTCTCCTTGCCCGGAATCATCTTGTAGGTCGAGAAATAATGCTGCAGGCGTTCGGTCTTGATCGCAGGCAGGTCGGCGATATCGTGCACGTCTCCCCAGATGTTGTCGCCCGCAAGTACCGCAACGATCTTGTCATCCGCCTCGCCGCCGTCAATCATCTGGATGCCGCCCACGACGCGGGCCTTGAGGATGATGTCGGCGCGAGTGATGTGGCGCTCGGAGAACACGCAGATATCCAGCGGGTCGCCGTCGGCCACTTCCGCGTGGGGGCAGCGCTTGGCCACTTCCTCGGCGCAGTAGGTGCGGGGGATGAAGCCGTAGAGTGCGGGGGGGCTGGAGGTGGTCCGCTGGGGGCGGTCGACCATCAGGAAGCCCGAACTCTTGTCCAGTTCATACTTGACCACGTCATCAGGCGTCATTTCCACGTAGACCTGGACGACATCCTCTTTGGCACCGTCCGCGCGGGCGTGCAGGCCGTGCCAGGGGTGGCGGCGCCAGCGGTTGAAATTGCTATTGTTGTACATAAAAGTGCCTTCGCTCTGCTTCACTATGGAGGCGCGCATTGTACAGGCAGTTAACGCTGAAATCTTGCCCGATTCTGGCAAATATTTCCCTTGAGCGAAGGGTCGCCGTGTCGTGCGCGGTAATTCGCTATAGACCCTAGCGGACGACCTTGAAGCGTTTTTTCAGCTTCCTGGGTACCGGGGTGTTTTTCAGCGTCACGTACACGGGCATGCCGTTGCGATACTGCGGGTAGGCCTCCCCGGCGATCAGGGGCGCCAGGTAGTCGCGGGCCTCGGGGGTGATGCCAAACCCGTCCCGGCTGATGTAGTGGCGCGGCATTTTCTTCTCCCGATTGGCCACGTCTTCAAGCTCCGCCTCGCCGATAGACCAGCTGTAGCGCTTGCCCTTGCCGCGAACGATACAGGGCATCACGGCGTTGTCCCCGCGCAGGGCGAATTCCACCGCCGCCTCACCCAGGGCATAGGCCTGCTCGACATCGGTAGCCGAGGCGATATGGCGGGCGGACCGCTGCAGATAATCCGCCACGGCCCAGTGGTACTTGTAGCCCAGTTCGTCTTTAACCAACCCGGCCAGGTAGGGCGCAAGACCGCCCAGCTGGCTGTGGCCGAAAGCGTCCTTCAAACCGGACTCGGCCAGGAAGCGCCCGTCCTTGTATTGGGCGCCCTCGGAGGCCACGATCACGCAGTAACCGCGCTGCTTTACGGTGCGCTTGACCCGGGCGAGAAATTTCTCCCGGTCAAAGGCGATCTCGGGAAACAGGATGATGTGCGGCGCATCCCCCTCGTTCTCGGCAGCCAGTCCGGCAGCGGCGGCGATCCAGCCCGCGTGGCGGCCCATGACCTCGAGAATGAAAACCTTGGTGGAGGTCTCACACATGGAGGCGACGTCCAGCGCGGCCTCACGGGTTGAAATGGCAACGTACTTCGCCACCGAGCCGAAACCAGGGCAGTTGTCGGTCAGGGGCAGGTCGTTGTCGATGGTCTTGGGCACATGGATGGCCTGCAGCGGGTAACCCATGGTGGCGCTTAACTGGGAGACTTTCAGGCAGGTATCGGCGGAATCGCCGCCACCGTTATAGAAGAAGTAGCCGATATTGTGTGCCTTGAACACTTCGATAAGGCGCTCATATTCCGCCCGGTTCTCCTCCAGGCTCTTGAGCTTGTGCCGGCAGGACCCGAATGCCCCCGAGGGTGTGGTCAGCAGGCCGCGAATCGCCGCCTTGCTCTCCTTGCCGGTATCGATCAGGTCTTCCTGCAGTGCGCCGATAATGCCGTTGCGGCCGGCGTAGACCTTGCCGATCCGGTCGCGGTGCTTGCGGGCGGTTTCGATGACGCCGCAGGCGGATGCGTTGATGACTGCGGTAACACCCCCGGACTGGGCGTAGAAGGCATTTTTCTTCGACATTGGAGCTGGCTCCTCGCTGGCGGGCCATGTCCATGGCCCCTGGTTGGCCACGAAACTGGCCCGGGTGTTTCAGGCAGGCGTCATCATACGAAACTTGGCGCCGTTTGTAGACCTTGGAGGGCGTTTTCTGCGTGCCGATACCTGTGGCACCTGCCGGCCGCGTGCTACCATTGCCCGCTTTGTTTGAGGAGATCTGGTTGAAAGGGCACATTCACATCCTGGGGATCTGCGGCACCTTCATGGGCGGCATCGCCTTGTTGGCCAGGGAGATGGGTTTCCGGGTAACGGGTTCCGATACGGCCGTCTACCCGCCCATGAGCACCCAGCTGCGCGCGGCGGGTATCGACCTGATGGAGGGCTACCTGCCCGAGCACCTGCACGATCGCCCGGACTGCGTGGTCGTCGGCAACGCCATGACCCGTGGCAACCCCGCCGTGGAGTACATGCTCAATAACGGCCTGGCCTATACATCCGGTCCCCAGTGGCTGGCCGAGAACCTGTTGCGGGACAAATGGGTGCTGGCTGTCTCGGGTACCCACGGCAAGACAACTACCAGCAGCCTGCTGGCCTGGATCCTGGAATATGCCGGCATGGCGCCGGGGTTTCTCATCGGCGGCGTGCCCGCGAATTTCGGCGTTTCCGCGCGCCCGGGGAACTCTGATTTTTTTGTGGTGGAGGCAGACGAGTACGATACGGCCTTCTTCGACAAGCGCTCCAAGTTCATCCACTACCGGCCCCGCACCCTGGCGATCAACAACCTCGAGTTTGACCACGCGGACATCTTTGACGACCTCAAGGCGATCCAGCGGCAGTTTCACCACCTGGTGCGCTGCGTACCGGGCGATGGCCTCATCGTAAAACCCCATGGGGTAGCGGCTGTCGAAGAGACCCTTGCCATGGGTTGCTGGACACCGCTTGCCTCCTTCGGCGTGGGCGAGGCTCCCGGTGCCGACTGGCGCGCCGAGCTGCTGGCCGCGGACGGCTCCGCTTTCCGCCTCCACAGGTGCCAAGAGCCGCCACTGGACATCACCTGGACCCAATGCGGTCTGCACAATGTGGAGAACGCCCTGGCGGCGATGTCCGCGGCGCGTCATGTGGGCGTGACACCGGCCGTCGCAGCGGCCGCACTGGCGGAATTCGGCGGCGTAAAGCGACGCCTGGAGTTGCTGGGGCGGGTGCGCGATATCGCGGTATACGACGATTTTGCCCACCACCCCACCGCCATCGCCACCACTTTGCAGGGCCTGCGCGCGCGGGCCGGTGACGGGCGCCTGATCGCCCTGGTTGAACCGAGATCAAATACCATGCGTATGGGAGAGCATCGCAGTCAGCTGGCCGGGTCTACCGCCGACGCGGACCTGGTGTACTGGTTCCAGCCGCCGACAATGAACTGGTCGCTGGAAAGCGTGGTCCAACAAAGCCCGGTGCCGGCGCATCTGCTGCGGGATATCGATGAGCTGGTGCAACAGGTGGCGGCCGAGGCCAGGCCCGGCGACCAGATAGTGGTTATGAGCAACGGCAGTTTTGGTGGCATTCACCAGAAGCTGCTGAACCAATTGGATAATCAGGGCAAGTAACCATGAATGACCTTCTGCTGTCTGCCTATGACCGTCTGGTCCTGGGACGCCCATGGCTGGTGCTGGGCCTGACGGCGCTGCTGGTGGGGGGGTTTGCCACCCAGCTGGACAAGATCAAGCTCGATGCCTCGGCGGATTCGCTGATGTTGCAGGGGGATCCCTCCCTGGAGTTCTATCGCCAGATCAGTTCTGAATACAGCTCGGAAGAGTTCCTGCTGATCACCTGGCAGCCCCGGGCGCCGCTGCTTTCCGACGAGTCACTGCAGCCCCTGCGCCGCATGGCGGACGAGCTGCGCGAGCTCGATGGCGTCTCGTCCGTGGTCACCGTCTGGGATGTGCCGCTGCTGGAGAGTCCGCCGGTGACCCTGTCGGACATCAGCTCGCCGGAGCCGCTGCCGAGCCTGGAAACTCCGGGCATCGACCGGGACCTCGTGCTGAAGGAGTTGACCACCAGCCCGATCTACGCCGAACTGCTGGCCAGCCGGGAGGGCACCCTCACCGCGGTCCAGATCAACCTCAAGCGGGACGAGTTCTACTACGACCTGCTGGCTACCCGCGACTCCCTGCGTATCAAGCGTGACCGCGAGGGCCTCGCGCCCGACGAGCAGAAGGAACTCGCCGAGGTCGAGGCGGCGTTCAAGGCGCATACAGCGGTGGCGCTGGATTCACAAAGCCGCATGGTAGAACAGGTGCGGGAGATCGCCTCGCGTTACAAACCCTACGCCGATCTGTTCGTGGGCGGCGTGCCGATGATTGCGGCGGACATGGTGAGTTTTATCGCCCGCGACCTGGTGGTCTTCGGTGCCGCCATTCTGGGTGTGATGCTGCTGGTGCTGGCGCTTATTTTCCGGCGGGTGCGCTGGGTGGTGATCCCCCTGGTGACCTGCAGTGCCACGGTTGTCATTATGCTGGGACTGCTGGGCGCGCTGGACTGGCGCATGACGGTTATTTCCTCCAATTTCGTGGCGGTCCTGCTGATCATCACCCTGGCCATCGCGATCCACCTTATCGTTCGCTACCGTGAGCTCCATGCGCTGGAACCCGATGGCGACCTGCATGAGCGGGTCCTGCGCACCGTTCAGCTGATGGCGATTCCCTGTATCTACACCGGTATTACCACCATCGTCGCCTTCGTCTCGCTGGTGGTGTCGGGGATCCAGCCGGTTATCGATTTCGGCTGGATGATGACAGCCGGTATCGCGCTGGCGCTGGTGCTGAACTTTATCCTGGTGCCCTGCATGATGCTGGTCTGGCCGGCGGGCAGGCCCCACCGGCACGCGGGCACCGACGCTCCGCTCACCGCGCTGTTTGCGCGCTTTGTGGACGGTCACGGCCGCTCTATCCTGGTGGTCAGTGGCGTGCTGGTGGTGCTGACACTGGTAGGAATCAGTCGTTTGCAGGTGGAAAACCGTTTTATCGACTATTTCCACAAGTCCACGGAGATCTACCAGGGTATGGAGCTGCTGGACTCCCAGCTTGGTGGCACTATCCCGCTGGATATCATCCTCGCGCCGCTCGATATGGACCAGCCGCTGCCCGGGCTGGAGACGGCTCCGGCGGCCAGTGCCACGCCGGTGGCGGCGGACGATCCCTTTGCCGCAGGACGGTGAGGACTTCGGGGCTGCTCCCGCCCCCGCCGCGTGGAGATGAATGGGACGACGAGTTCGACAGTGACGGCGACGATTTCGCCGGTAGCGGCGAGTCTTTCAAGCCCAGCTACTGGTTCAGCCTGGGCGGAATGCGCGAGCTGGATGCGGTACACAACTATGTAGACGCACTGCCGGAAACCGGTAAAGTGCTGTCACTGTCCACGGTCTTCTCCGTGGTCAAGAACCTGCTGGGTGACGACATCGGCAGTGTCGAGCTGGCCATTGTGCAGAAAAGCCTGCCGCCGGATGTCAGCGGCCTGATGGTGGACCCGTATTTTTCCAGGGAGCGTGAGCAGGCGCGGGTCACCGTGCGGGTCAAGGAAACCAGCAAGGACCTGCGCCGCGACCAGTTCCTGAAGCAGTTGCGCGCCGATCTCACCGACAAGCTCGGTATTGCCCCGGACAGGATTCAATTTACCGGTATGCTGGTGCTCTACAACAACGTGCTGCAGAGCCTGTTTCGCTCCCAGATATTGACCATCGGCGCGGTCTTCCTGGCTATCATGCTGATGTTCCTGGCCCTGTTTCGCTCCCTGTCCCTGTCCCTGATTGCGTTAGCCCCCAATATGCTGGCTGCCGGGATGGTACTGGGCATTATGGGGCTGCTGGGAATACCGCTGGATATCATGACCATCACCATCGCCGCCATCGTGGTCGGCATCGGCGTGGACGACTGCATCCACTACGTGCACAGGTTCATGAAGGAGTTTGAAGTGGACCGGGACTACCGCGCGGCCATGTTCCGCTGCCATAACAGTATTGGCCGGGCCATGTACTACACCACGGTGACGGTGGTGATCGGCTTCTCGATGCTGACCCTGTCCAGCTTTACCCCCAGTATCTACTTTGGCCTGCTCACCGTGATGGCCATGGTGGCCGCGGTGCTCGGTGCGCTGTTGCTGTTGCCGCTGTTGATTGTGCTGGTCAAACCGCTGGGACCGGAGGGCGCTTGATGCAATGTCGAGAGGGCTGCGGCGCCTGTTGTATAGCACCATCGATCAGCAGGCCCTATCACGGCATGCCCCGGGGCAAGGCGGCGGGGGAGCGCTGTATTCACCTTGATACCGACCTGCGCTGCGAGCTCTTCGACGATCCGCGCAGGCCGCGTTTTTGCGCGACGTTTGCCGCGGAACCGGCCGTGTGCGGGGACAACCGGCAGCAGGCGCTGGAGATCCTCGCGGAGCTGGAAATCCTCACCCTGCCGCCGGCCTCCAGCGGCGGGAGTTTCCTGTGAGCGAGCTGCCGCTGTTCCCACTGTCAGGGGTGCTGATGCCTTACGGGCGGATGCCGTTACAGATTTTTGAGCCGCGTTACCTGGACCTGGTGCGCGACTGCATGAAGACCGACAGTGCTTTCGGCGTGGTGTGGATACGTCGCGGTGCCGAGGTCGCACAGCGCGGCAGCGCATCGCCCCAGCTGGGGGATTACGGCACCACTGCGCGCATCATCGACTGGGACCAGCTGCCCAATGGCCTGCTGGGCCTGACGATCCAGGGCGGCCAGCGGTTTGACCTCGGCGAGACCGGGGTGCGCGCCAATGGCCTGGTGGTGGGGCAGGTGGAGTTGCGGCCGGCACTTGAGCCCATCGCCATGGAGCCGCGGTGGCAGTCCCTGCTGGACATCCTGCACAGCCTGGAGACTCATCCCCATATACAGCGTATGGCCCTCCAGCTGGATTACGATGACGCCTGGCAGGTAGCCTGCACCCTGATCCAGCTGCTGCCGCTGGAGGAAGCGCTCAAGTATGAGCTGCTGGGGATCGACAGCATTGAGGGATTGATGGCGGAGCTGGATACCATCCTCAACCAGATCAGCGGCGAGGACTAGCCGCTTACCGCAACAGTGGGTCTATCCCTCACTGGGCCAGTTGCGGGTCCTTCACGAACAGCATATCCATCACAATTTCCGGGTTCCAGCCCTTGAGCGCGCGCTCGCTGTGCTTGCGGATTGCGTCCAGTTCGGCAATCGAGTTGATCGCGAATGTATCACCCACCACAACGTGGATGAGCACATAGGTATTGCGGCCGCGCTTGGTTACCCGCAGCTCGACATGGTCGTAATCCGCAGTGCCCAGGCTATCCAGCAGGCGCTGCTCGATCTCGTCGACCATTGGCTCCGACGGTGCCATCCAGACTATTTCCTTGAGGCTGTCGCGCAGGATCACTAGCGGCACGGGCAGGGCCAGCATGACAATGGTAATCAGCAGGATGGGGTCCACCAGCGGCGCGTACTGGGGCCACGGTGATTGCTCCAGCCACCAGGCGCCAACGAAACCGAAGAAGACCGCGCAGCTGAGCAGGCCATCCACCAGCCAGGTCCTGGACTCTACTGCCACCAGCCCCGATCGGCTCTGCCTCCCGGCGCGCGACATGAGCCACGCCACGGCGAAACAGCCAAGCGTCGACGCGGCGCCATACACCACAGCGAGCCCGTACTCTGCCGGGTTGCCGCCCGCCATCAGCCGTCTGGTCGCTTCAACTGCGGCGTAGACACAGGCGACCAGGATCAGCAGGGCTTTGAAGAGATTGAGTGTGGGCTCCATCGCGGTATAACCGAAATGAAAGCGTTCATCGTCCGGTCGCTCCGCCAGCTTTGCGACTTTCAGGGTCAACAGCGCCATGCAAAACGCTATCAGCGAATAGATGCCATCGAACAGAATGGCATCCGAGTTGGTCAGCAGGGCGAAGCCCAGGGCTAATGCAACGAAGCCAATGACTCCGTACAGGCTGAATCGCAGTGCTCGCTGCTCGTTGTGGGCGCTCGATTTTTTTGGCAAGTAAACTCTCCTCTCACCGATGCCAGTTGGCGGGATGCCGGGCCGTGTCAGGCAGGCCGCAGGTAAATCAGCCTACACCAGGCTGGGCAGCCAGCCACCGCACTCTTTCCAGCGATTGACGATCTCACAGAACAGTTCGGCGGTACGCTCGGCGTCGTAGGCTGCGGAGTGAGCCTCGCTGTTGTCGAATGCGATCCCTGCCTCGGCGCAGGCCTTGGCCAGTACTGTCTGGCCATAGGCCAGGCCGGACAGGGTGGCTGTATCGAAAAAGGAGAACGGGTGGAACGGGTTGCGCTTGATGCCGCAGCGTTCAACCGCCGCATTGATGAAGCCCGCGTCGAAATGGGCGTTGTGCCCCACCAGGATGGCCCGGGTGCAATTCTGGTCGCGGATCTCCTTGCGCAGGACCTTGAACAACTCGTCCAGTGCTTCCGCCTCCGGTACCGCCTGCCGGAACGGGTGATAGGGATCGATTCCGGTGAAATCCAGTGCCGACTGTTCGATATTGGCGCCCTCGAAAGGCTGCACATGGAAGTCGTAGGTGCGGTGCACCGCCAGCAGGCCCTCCTCGTCCATGCGAACCGTGGAGGCGGCAATTTCCAGGATGGCGTCGGTACCGGCGATGAAACCACCGGTTTCCACGTCGACCACTACCGGCAAAAAGCCGCGAAAACGGTCGCTGATGCGATGCTCGAAGACGTCTTTCAAGGGTCTATTCGCCCCTGTCGGCTACGCGCCAGGAGATGTTTTCCCCCGCGCGCAAGGGCGTCAGGAAATCCCGTCCCAGTGGCAGTTGCTCGGGCACCTGCCACGGCTCGCTGCGCAGGGTGATAGTGTCGGTATTGCGCGGCAGGCGGTAGAAGTCGGGGCCGAAGTGGGAGGCAAAATTTTCCAGGGCGTCGAGGGCGCCCAGTTGCTCGAATACCTCGGCATATAGCTCAATGGCTGCATGCGCGCTGTAGACGCCGGCGCAACCGCAGCGGGTTTCCTTGTTGCCGGTGGTGTGCGGCGCCGAGTCGGTTCCGAGGAAAAAGCGGGGATTGCCGGAACTGGCCGCTTGCAGCAGCGCCTGCTGGTGGGTGTTGCGCTTCAGGATCGGCAGGCAGTAATAGTGGGGCCGGATGCCGCCCACCAGCATATCGTTGCGATTAAACAACAGGTGGTGGGCCGTGATGGTGGCTGCCACGGTGGGGCCTGCCCCCTCGACGAACTCGACAGCGTCGCGGGTGGTGATGTGTTCCAGCACGATGCGCAGGCGGGGAAAGCGCTGGGCGATGGGTGCCAGGTGGCGATCGATGAAGACTTTCTCCCGGTCGAAGATGTCGATTTCGTGATCGGTGACCTCGCCGTGCACCAGCAGTGGCAGATCCACGTCCTCCATCGCGGCCAGGGTGTCGTACAGCCCTTCCAGCTGCGCCACGCCCGCCGCCGAGTTGGTAGTGGCGCCGGCCGGGTACAGCTTGACGGCGTGGACAAAGTCGGACTCAGCGGCCAGCCGGATCTCTGCCGGGTCGGTGCGGTCGGTGAGGTAGAGCGTCATCAGCGGTTCGAAGCGACGCGGCAGGGGCGCCATCGCCGCCAGGATGCGATCCCGGTAAAGGCCCGCCTCGGCCACCGTGGTAGCCGGTGGGCTGAGGTTGGGCATCACAATCACCCGGCCGAAATAGCGGGCCAGGTCAGCGCAGGTATGTTCCAGCGCGGCGCCGTCGCGCAGATGCGCGTGCCAGTCGTCCGGGCGGGTAATGGTCAGTTCAGTCACGTGGGATAACAGGATCTTTTGCTCACTGGATGGTGTGTGCATGCTACCGTAAAAGCCGCCGCAGCGGGAACAAGATTGGCCCCCGGCCGGGCGGTCCCAGGTGTGGCCCGGTCCAATCGGCTGGGAATTGGCGCCGCCCGGGAGTAGAATGGCCCGCTTTTCAGCACAGCCCCTTGGAGTGTGACATGTCAGATGTGAACAAAGTCGTCCTGGCCTATTCAGGCGGACTCGATACCTCGGTTATCGTGCGCTGGTTGCAGGACAATTACCAGTGCGAGGTCGTGACCTTTACCGCCGATATCGGCCAGGGTGAAGAAGTAGAGCCCGCCCGGGCCAAGGCAAAGGCCCTGGGTATCAAGGAAATCTATATAGACGACCTGCGCGAGGAGTTCGTCCGGGACTTCGTTTTCCCGATGTTCCGGGCCAACACCATCTATGAGGGCGAATACCTGCTCGGGACCTCCATTGCGCGGCCCCTCATCGCCAAGCGCCTGATAGAAATCGCCAACGAGACCGGCGCCGACGCTATCTCCCATGGCGCGACCGGCAAGGGCAATGACCAGGTGCGCTTTGAGCTGGGCGCCTACGCCCTGAAACCGGGTATCAAGGTGATTGCCCCCTGGCGCGAATGGGACATGACCTCAAGGGAAACCCTGATGGCTTATTGCAAGAGTCGCGACATACCGGTGGATTTTTCCAGCGCGAAGAAGAAGTCTCCCTATTCCATGGACGCCAACCTGCTGCACATTTCCTACGAGGGCGGCGTGCTGGAAGACCCCTGGGCGGAGGCGGAAGAGGACATGTGGCGCTGGAGCGTCAGCCCCGAGGCAGCTCCGGACGCCCCGACCTATATCGAGCTGGACTTTGAATGCGGCGATATCGTCGGGATCGACGGCGTGGCCATGAGCCCTGCTACCGTGCTGGAAACCCTTAATAAAGTGGGCGGCGCAAACGGCATCGGCCGCGACGACATCGTGGAAAACCGCTATGTGGGCATGAAATCCCGTGGCTGTTACGAAACCCCCGGCGGCACCATCATGCTGAAGGCGCACCGCGCTATCGAATCCCTGACCCTGGACCGGGAAGTGGCCCACCTCAAGGATGACCTGATGCCGCGCTACGCCAATATGATCTACAACGGCTACTGGTGGTCACCAGAGCGCAAGATGCTGCAGGCCGCCATCGACGACTCCCAGCGCGTGGTAAACGGCAAGGTGCGCCTCAAGCTCTACAAGGGCAATGTCATCGTAGCCGGTCGCCAGTCCGCGGACAGCCTGTTCGACGAGAGCATAGCCACCTTCGAAGAGGACGCCGGCGCCTACAACCAGAAGGACGCAGAGGGTTTCATCAAACTCAACGCCCTGCGCATGCGGATTGCCGCGAACAAGGGACGTTCGCCGCTCTGAGCTGGCTCATCGGGATTTCTCGATTGTTTGGTTTTGGACGGTAGTAAGGTCTTGAGTCGGGTATAAATTGGCGGGACCGTTGGAGGCCATGGATGGCCGACACGAGCCTACATGGATGTATTTACGGCGAGTCCCGACGATTTATACCCGACTCAAGGCCTGATTTTGTTTGTCGAATACCCCAGGTTTTTTGGCTTAACGTTTCCCGGTAAGCGGCACAAACCGCACCGGCAACACCGAGCGCTCGCGAATCTCGCCGTTCTCGCCCGTCTCGATCAGCAGCAGTTCCTGGTAACCGTGCTCCGCGCCTATCGGAATCACCAGCTTGCCCCCGGTCTTAAGCTGTTTCAGCAGCGGTGGGGGCAAGTGCGCGGCGGCAGCGGTAACGATAATGCTGTCAAAGGGCGCGTGCTCCGGCCAGCCGGCATAGCCGTCACCGGCGCGAACCGTCACGTTGTCATAGCCCAGTCGCTCCAGCACAGCCGCGGCGGAAAGTGCCAGCTCCTCGACGATTTCCACGCTGTAGACCTGTTTCACCAGCCCGGCCAGCACCGCGGCCTGGTAACCCGAGCCGGTGCCCACTTCCAGCACCACATCGGACGGTTGAGGGTCGAGCAGGTCAGTCATCAAAGCGACGATCAGGGGTTGGGAGATAGTCTGTCCCGCCTCGATCGGTAACGGCGTGTTGTCATAGGCCAGGTGGCGGTAGGCGGGCAGCACGAACTCTTCCCGCGGTACGCTGGCCATGGCCGACATCACCCGTTCGGACAGCTGGACGCGGCCGGTATAACTGGCTGATTCGCGTACTGATTCGTTGATAGCCGCCAGCATCCTGGCGCGCTCGGGGGGCATCTCATCAGCCTGGGATTGGGTCATCGTCGTTACCACCAGCGCCAGCAATCGGGTGAAGCGGCGCAGCACTGTGAATGCATCTGCCATGGCTTCAGTTTAGACTCCCACCTAGAGATGGCAACGGTAGCCGGAGGGAGAAGGAATCAATGGGCAGAATACTAAAAGTCCTGGCAGTTATTGCAATGGTTGTGTTGCTTGCCCTCACCCTGTCCTGGTGGTGGTACCTGCGGGCGGACCCGATGGAGGCGCCCGCATTGCCCGGTAACGTGCAAACCGGTTCTGTTGAGCACGGCGGTCATCAGCGCAGCTGGCTGGCCTATGTGCCCGCCGCAAAATCCCCGTCCCCCGCCCTGGTGCTGGTGATGCACGGTTCTATGGGTGACGGCAAACAGATGCGCCAGGCCGCGCGCTACGGCTTCGATGTGCTGGCCGAGCGTTACGGCTTTATCGCGGTCTACCCGGATGGCTATGAACGGCACTGGAATGACTGTCGCGGTGGCGCCGACTACGCCGCCAACCTGGAGAATATCGACGACGTGGGTTTCCTGCGGGTCCTGGTGCAGCGCATGGTGGACGAGCATGGCGTCGATCCGGCGCGGGTATTTGCCACTGGCCTGTCCAATGGCGGGCAGATGGCTTACCGCCTTGGCCTGGAGGCACCGGACCTGGTGGCGGGCATCGCGGCAATGGCGGCGAACCTGCCGGACCCCATCGCCTGCGAGCCTGCCGGCGAGGCGGTGGCCGCCCTGGTGATGAATGGCACGGAAGACCCGGTGAATCCCTACGAGGGTGGTCCGGTGAAGATTTTCGGGAATACCAGCCGCGGCAATGTGCTGTCTTCCGCCGCCACTGCCGGCTACTGGGCCGGGCTGGCGGGTTACGATGGGGAGGGTGAACGTAGTCTCTGGCCCCGGCGTGACCCCGACGATCCGACCTCGGTGGAGAGCACTGACTGGTCAGGGCAGGGCAGGGTTCCTGTCAGCCTGGTAACCATTAACGGTGGTGGTCATACGGTTCCGAACCCCGTGTTCAGCTTGCCGCGAATCCTCGGCCCCACCAGTCACCAGCTGGATGGGCCCGAGGTTATCTGGGCCTTTTTCAGCAGCGCGGCAGCGGGGCCGCGCTGATTCCTCCGGTTACTTCGCTGTGTACCAGATCGGTGAGGTATAGGCCCGGTCCTGGGTGGAGACCGGCGCGCCGTCCGGGATCGGCACGCCGAAACCGGAAGGCGTCATAGGTAGACCAGCGCGGGGTGGGGATCTCCAGCACCCTGGCGTAGTAAAACGCCCGTCTGCTTCGGGTCGAAATCCGGGTCGGTCCACACGCTGCCCAGTTCCGAGGCGCCAATGGTGTTGGTCCAGGAGGCTGTTTTTGCATCCACTGTATTGCCTACTGCAGGTACCTTGCCGTCCGCGCCGGGCTTGCGGTCGCCGGACCAGGCCACGTCGTAGACCTTCTCATGCTGTTTCTTGCCGTCGTACCAGCCCTTGACGATCTGGATGCGATCGAGGTTGCCGCCGATCGGGTCGCGCAGGGCGAAGACCATAAAGCTCGGGGCTTTCTTGCCGGCCTTGTTGGCGGGCAGGTCGCCGCCCATGGGTACGCCCTTTTCGTAACCGGCAAAGGCGGGTTCGCGGTTGTTGAGATCCTTATCGGTGAAGTCCCAGCCGCCGAAGAAACGCACCGCCATGCGGCTGCCGGTGGTGGCGTAGACTTCCTTGCGTTCCATGGCGTCGAACAGGGCCTCGCGGGTATTTTCCTTCGCCCATACCGCCGCCAGGCCGGAGGCCACCATGCTGCCAGCCCATGATGGCGCCATTCTCATTGGCCATGAAGGGGTGCGTCATGCGCTCCGGTGACGGCTCGGCGCCGGCGTGCTTGCCGAAGAAGTTGTTTTCCTGCGGCCGTGGCCAGGGAGGTGTGGCTGTCGGTGGAGCCGATCATGCCGAACTTGTAGGGGTTGGTGCCCAGTCTGGCTTCCAGTTCCAGGCCGCGCTTGAGGGCTTCCCGGGCGTACTCGCCCGACAGCATGGCATCGGTCTTGGCCTCGGACACATCGAGGTTGCCGATATCCCAGGTCTCGTAGTCGGCGAATTCGTCATTGGGTGACAGGAAGGGGTGGGTCTCGCCGTCCCCCTTGATCTGGGTGGCCTCGTACAGGGGCTCCCACCTGGCGCGCTGGGTGACGTATTCCACGTCCAGCGCCTTGCCGTCGTACTGCTCGGTGATCGGGAACATGATGCCGTTGGACAGGTTGCCGTTGTGGGCGATGGCCAGCACCTCGCCGCCGGTTTTCTTCTCGTAGTCGGTCAGCCATTTCCACAGGTCCCTGGGGTTGGTGCTGCCCTGCGGGCGCCACCGTGGTGTAGGGCACCATCTGGCCGCCCTTGTCGCCACCGTCGCGGTATACCACCACCCGGTGCATGTTGTTGCCCTGTACCAGGGAGGTCCACTCGTAGCCGATGAAGGCGGTGAATACACCCGGCTGGTTGTAGTGCTCTGCCGCTGCCACGGTTTTGGCCCAGGCAGCCTTGTAGGGTGCCGAATCCGGTTTGTATGTCAGGGCCGGGGGGAACTTGTCCTGGGAGAACAGGCCGATCAGTTCGAGTGCCACGCCGACTCCCTCGCCGGCCTTGATGCGGTCATACCAGTCCTTGCCGGTGGGGTCCTCCAGGATAAAGGGCGCGCCGGACAACATGTCGGGGAAGAAGCCCATATTGTCCGAGTGATCCGCCACCACCAGGAAATCCAGCGGGCGCGACAGGCGCACCGGCCCGCCGTTGGTGGAGTCCACCTGCTCGCCCCGGGCGAACTTGTAGGCCGGGTCCAGGCCCAGGCGGTTGCCGAAGGCGCCGGCGTCCATGGAGATGTCGGTGTGCAGGTGGGTGTCGCCAAAATACACATTGCTGGGGAAATCGCGCTCGGCGTAGGGCGAATAGACCTTGCCGGTGTACTCGGGAGAGAGGATTTGTCCGTCCGGCGGGGCGGGTATCTGGGCGTTGACGCCGGCGCTGACGGCGGTCTGCCAGCAGCGGTGGCCATGGTGAATTTTCTTCATGGGTTATTGCTCCTTGTTCTCGTCCGATGCTGCGAAGTCTAGACCAATTCTCCGGGCTTCGACAAAAACCGGACGGCTCGCCCTGCCTGGCGCCGGGGAAACCCCGGTGTAAATTCAGTGGAAATCCCGCGATGTCACCTGCAGCGCCTGCAGTTCGTGGGTGTAGTCGTACAGGGCGCCGGCAATGATATGGATGACATTGTCCCTGGTTTCCAGGGTGCCGTTCACCAGCAGCAGTTGCGCGGTCATCAACGGCCGGCGGAACTGTTGCTGGGTGCGCTGCCACACCACGATATTGCTGTTGCCGGTCTCGTCCTCCAGGGTGAGGAACAACACGCCGGAGGCGCTGCCCGGGCGCTGCCGACAGGTGACCAGCCCGGCGATACGCACAAAGCGGTTGTTGCTCATTTCCGCCAGGTCGGTGTGACGCTTGCAGCGGTTGAAGGGCGGGCGGTCCCGCAGCAGGCTCATGGGGTGGGCCCGCAGGGTGAGTCCGGTGGCGCGGTAATCCGCCAGCACTTCCTCCGCCACCCCGGGCGCCGGCAGCTGCACGCCGTCATCAAAATAGCTGGCGGACTCGCGCTGCTCATCCTGCAACAGTGGCCGGGCCTGTTCCAGTGCCATGATCTGCCACTGGGACTGGTGGCGGTGCCCGCTGAGGGAGGCCAGGGCGTCGGCGTCCGCCAGCGCCTCCATATCGCGTTTGTCCAGCCGGGTTCGCTGGCGCAGGTTGCTGACCTGGCGAAAGGGTCCCTGCTGCCGGGCCTCGACGACACGCCGGGCGCCCTCCCGGCTGAGACCTTTTACCAGCCGCAGTCCCAGGCGTATGGGTGGTTGTGACTGCAGACTGGAGCGGCTCTCCAGCAGCTGGTGGTCCCAGTCGCTGTGGTTGACGTCGACGGGCAGCACCGTGACCTCGTGGCGGCGGGCGTCCTGGATAAGCTGGGAGGGGCTGTAAAACCCCATGGGCTGACTGTTGAGCAGGCCGGCAAAGAAGGCGGCGGGGTGGTGGCGCTTGAGCCAGGCGGAGACATAGGCCAGCAGGGCGAAGCTGGCGGAGTGGGACTCGGGGAAGCCGTAGCCGCCAAAACCCTTGATCTGTTCGAACAGGCGGCGGGCGAAGTCCTCGTCGTAACCGCGCTCGATCATGCCCCTGGTGAGCTTCTGCTCGAAGCTCAGCAGCTTGCTGTTCCTGCCCCAGTTGGTGATGGCCCGGCGCAGCTGGTCGGCCTCGCCGCCGCTGAAGCCCGCGGCCACCATGGCCAGGCGGATCACCTGCTCCTGGAAGATGGGCACTCCCAGGGTGCGCTCCAGTACCGACTTGATGGCCTCGCTGGGGTAGGTGACCTCTTCCAGCCCCTGCTTGCGCCGCAGGTAGGGGTGCACCATATCGCCCTGGATGGGGCCGGGGCGCACGATGGCGATCTCGATCACCAGGTCGTAGAAGCGCTCGGGCCTGAGCCTGGGCAGCATGGACATCTGGGCCCGGGACTCGATCTGGAACACCCCCACGGTGTCGGCGGCCTGCAGCATGCGGTAGGTGGCCCTGTCCTCCTTCGGGATATCGCTGACGGTTCTGATGGCGGGGCAGTAGCGGTGCACCATCTGCAGGCTTTTTCTGATGGCGGACAACATGCCGAGCGCCAGGATATCCACCTTGAGCAGGCCCAGGGCCTCGATATCCTCCTTGTCCCACTGGATCACCGTGCGATCGGCCATGCTGGCGTTTTCCACCGGCACCAGGGTGGATATCGGGTTGCGGGTGATGACGAAACCCCCCACGTGCTGGGACAGGTGGCGGGGGAAGCCGAGTATCTGTTGTACCAGGTTGTAGAACAGCTGTGCCTGCCGGCTGTGCTGCGCCACCCCCTGTTCCTCGAAACGTTTCGCCAGGTCCGCGGTGCGATCCCACCAGGCCAGTGACTTGGCCAGGTCGTCCACGAACACAGGGTCCAGCCCCAGCGCCTTGCCCACATCCCGCACCGCGCTGCGGGAGCGGTAGGTGATCAGGGTGGCGGCCAGGGCGGCGCGCTTGCGGCTGTACTTGTCGTAAATGTACTGGATCACCTCTTCCCGGCGCTCGTGCTCGAAGTCCACGTCGATATCCGGCGGTTCGTCCCGCTCGCGGGAGATAAAGCGCTCGAACAGCAGGGAGATCTGCTCGGGGGACACCTCGGTGATAAACAGGCAGTAACACACCACCGAGTTGGCGGCGGAACCGCGGCCCTGGCACAGGATGTCGCGCTCCCGGGCAAAGCGCACGATGTCGTATACGGTGAGGAAGTAGTACTCGTAGTCCAGCTCCTCGATCAGGGCCAGCTCGGTATCGATACGCTGTTGTATGTCCCCCGGCACCCCCCGGGGCCAGCGCACCGAGCTGCCCTGTGCCACCAGTTCGCGCAGGTAGCGCCTGGCGGTGTAACCGGCGGGCACCACTTCCTCGGGGTATTCATAGCGCAGCTCGTCCAGGCTGAAATTGCACAGGCCGGCGATATGCAGCGTCTCTTCCAGCAGGGCGACGGGGTAGAGCGTTTGCAGTTTGGCAAGCTGGCGCAAATGCTGCTGGCTGTTGGCAAGGCGGCGGCGGCCCAGCTGGGTGATGCTGGTGTTGTGGCGCAGGGCGGTGAACACGTCGTGCAGGGGTTTGCGACCGGCGCTGTGCATCTGCACATTGCCACAGGCCACCATGGGTATGTCCAGCGCCTGCGCCAGCTCGTACAGCCGCAGGTAACGCGCCACTTCATCATTGCCCAGCAGGTGGGTGACCCCCAGCCATATCCGCCCCCGGCACAAGCGGCCCAGTTGCAGGCCCCAGGCCCGGCTGGCTTCGTCGGCATCCCCGGGCAACCAGATCAGCAGGCAGCGTTTCAGGTGAAAGATCACGTCCCGCAAGGTGGCCCGGTACTCGCCCTTGGGGCTGCGCCGCCGGGCCATGCTGATCAGCCCGGACAGCTCGCTGTAGGCCGCCCGGGAGGGCGCCAGCGCCACCAGCCTGATGCCCTCGACCAGCTTGAACTCGCTGCCCACGATCAGCTTGATGCCGCTCTCCTTCGCGGCCACATGCGCCTTGACGATGCCCGATAGCGAGCACTCGTCAGTGACCGCCAGGGCGGCATAACCCAGCGCGGCCGCGCGCTCCACCAGCTCAAAGGGGTGGGACGCGCCGCGCAGGAAGCTGTAGCAGCTGAGGCAGTGAAGTTCGGCGTAGTTTGACATATGCTGTATAAATATACAGTATACCGGGTTCTGTCAAATCCGTTCAGAGATCCTGGGTGGACTGCGTACGCCTCAGCTTGGTGGTGCCGGGCTCCAGCCTGAGCCGGGTCGAGGGGAAGAGGTATTGCCAAGTCAGAGAACGGGCGCCCCGGGGGTATTTCCGGTCGAGCGCATCCGGCATCTTCGCAACGGCGTAGCCCGGCTGTGTCAGGTCCTGCCGGAGCAACAGATCCACCTTACTAATTTGCAAGGCGAGAGGCTGGCAAAGCTCCGGCGCCAGTGTAGCCAGCCGGTTCCTTGAACCCTTGCCACGCCAGATCTGCAACTGGAAATGGTTCTCTATGGAGGAAGATTAGATTTTTCCATTGGCTGTAGGATTCGTCCTGAAGTAGAAACGAGTGTGTCTTTGCGAGAGCCATAACAAGTCAAAGCAGGCAGGGGCGGCCCACTGCGTGGGCCGCCCCTGCTTGAAGCGTTAGGTGGCGAGGAATAATTTCACAATGGCAGGCCCAAATTACCATCATCAAGCGGGCCCTGGTTTTGGAGTGAGTTTGCACAGGCGTTTGATGCGGATTTCAGGGCTGAGATAGATCGGATGGCGGGTTGGCCATTGCTGCTTGCCTGGGTTACTTGTCTGCCCTACATTGCGTACAAGTTTTATGAACCGGCCACTTAGCAAGAATCGGCAGTTCGGCCAAGGGTCCGCAAGTCAAAACCGCTTTGCGGTTCGAGCGCCACTGCGGAGGCGTTATATGTCCGCACGAGCGAGTCGCTGGGTATAAATAGCATGAAATTTTCTATCTTCAACTCATCAAACACTCAAGAAGTTGTCGGGCTGTTTACTGACGTATTCTCAGCGTCAGAGGGAGAGAAAGAAGGCAAGAGTATTGGCAACTTGGTTTCCAATCTGATTGCCACAACTCAACCAAAGGATTTAATTGGCTGTGTTGTAGTCGACAAGGGTCGTATTGTCGGGTGTATCTTTTTCAGCCGCTTTACTGTACCTGGCGATCAAGTAGCATTTATTCTCTCGCCTGTTGCCGTTGCTACCGAAATGCACGGCACCGGTATAGGTCAGCGACTAATCGCTTACGGTCTTGAGTATTTAAGGCAGCAAGATGTCAGCCTGTTGTTTACATACGGCGATCCAGCCTTTTATTCCAAAATCGGCTTCCAGCAGATAAGTGAAAAAGTGGTAGAAGCTCCATTTCCACTAAGCCAGCCAGTTGGCTGGCAAGCCCAGTCATTGGATGGCGGACTTATGCAGGCAATGAATGGTTCTACTCAATGTGTTGAGGCATTGAGTGATCCAGCTTATTGGTAATCAAAAACACATGGAAAACGCAAGCGACCGGACAAACTTACGCTGCGCGCCGCGTTGCCGGTGTTGCAGGCGTTCACACTCGATATGAAGATACGGGCGTACGACGAACAGGACAAAAATGAAGTAATCTCCTTGTGGCATGAGTGTGGGCTTGTCGTGCCGCAAAATGATCCGGTAAAAGACATCGAAAGAAAACTCAAAGTAGATCCGGATCTATTCCTTGTCGGCACTGATGAAGGTTCTATCATTGCAACCGTTATGGGCGGCTACGAGGGCCATCGGGGTTGGATCAACTATCTGGCCGTAAAGCCAGGCGAGCAGCGCAAAGGTTATGGGCAAGCAATAATGCAAGCTGTCGAAGTTCTTATTGAGCAAAAGGGCTGTCCTAAAATTAATTTGCAGGTTCGCACCAACAACGAAGCAGTAATAGCATTTTACTCTGCGATTGGTTACGGCAATGACCATGTTGTTGGTTTGGGCAAGCGGCTTGAGAGTGATTCATAGCCATCTGTTAGCAGGTTCAGGCAACGGCCCGGCCCCCGCAATTGGCATGCGGCCTGGTTGTTGAATTGCAGCTATTATGCTTGGGCGATCAAGCTGCCAACTGGGGAAAAAGGTATGAATTGGGATGCAATAGGGGCGATTGGGGAAATAATTGGTGCACTGGCGGTAGTTGTATCGCTCATATATCTGGCCATTCAGATACGCTCCCAGAATTCACAGGCAAAACTTTCCGCGCTGCGTGAAACGTCGAAGGAACTACGTAGTACCACAGCGATGTTTGCAACAGAAAACATTAGCGGAATTTTTGTGCGCGCTAACAAGGACTATGATTCACTGGAGGAAGCTGAATCGCTCCAGCTCATAGTTTTAGCGACTAATCTTTTTCGCGCCTGGGAAAATACGTTCCTGGAGTACAGATATGGGAGTTTGGAAAAAAATGTTTGGTCAGCGTTATCGAGAGAATATAACCAGATTATGGGAATTCCATCTTTTCAACATATCTGGGCTATACGAAAGCAAAACTATGACCCGGAATTTCTGGAGTATGTAGAAAGCGTAGAAATACAAGAGTATTTAACTCGATGACGGATACCGGCGGCCGCAGGTGACATATCGATGTCTTTGCAGGATTTGATTTCTGGAGAGCCATTTAGCTATATCTCAACCAAAAATGGCCTTGTTCAAATCGCCTATAAAGGCAAGACTATAACTACTCTGCGTGGTCAAGATGCATCCCGTTTTCTTGCCAGAGTCGAACATGCTGACCAGAAGAGTGTGCAGCTGGCAATGGCAAAGGCCACGGGTCAGTTCAAGCACGGGACGGAACGGGCGTCCAGGAATGCAGGAAAATGAAAAAGGATGCATCGGTATGGCCATGCTAAAACGCGCTATTTGGATGATAATTGCGGCATTTATGGTGGCAGGAAATTCCATGGCTGTGGAGGAGGCAAAATATTCCGTAATTATCAAGGATGATGAGTTTGAGCTGCGAAAGTACGAGCCTCACATCCTGGCTGAAACCATCGTTGATGGGGATTTGGAAGGCGCCGGTAGCGTGGCATTCAGCCGTCTCTTTGACTATATATCCGGTAACAACAAGCGGAAGCAGGAAGTGGCGATGACCGCGCCGGTCGGACAGTCCCCGTCGAGCCAGAAGATTGAAATGACATCGCCTGTGAGTCAAGAGCGACAAAACGGAAAGTGGGCTGTCAGTTTCATGATGCCCGGGTCATTCACGCTGGAAACCACTCCGGAGCCGATGGATTCCTCCGTGAAGATTCGTCGCGTTCCGGCACGTTATGTTGCTGCCGTAAGCTATTCCGGGTTTTGGAGCGAGAAAAACTACAGTCTCAATCTGGAAAAATTGCAGTCGTGGATTCAGGAGAGGGCGTATCGTCCGGTTGGTGAGCCAATCTGGGCCAGGTACAACCCCCCTTTTATGCCGTGGTTTCTCCGGCGCAACGAGATCCTGGTGCCTGTGGAAATCCCTGAGCAATAATGAGCAGGTGATCAGGTATTTGCAGTCGAGCAAGGCGGTCAAGCAATTCGCGTTTCGGTGCGCTTATTGGTGGTATAGACGGCGGGGTTGCTAAATCCGTGGTCGGGAATGGGAAGAAAGGGGCGTTCACGGGTTGGATGTTTCGCCACATGGAAAACACAGGAAAAATCGCATATCTCCTGTTCAGCTCTCGCAACACGTTGCCCGTCCTTGCTGCGGGCGTCAATGTGACTGACCGATGAAAAACGAAACTGAGCTGCCAGTTGAAGTCATTGCCGCAATACAGGCAAATCGCAAGGTATCTGCGATAAAGTTATTGCGTGCCCAGCGCGGCATTGGCCTCAAGAAGGCCAAGGAGCTTGTCGATGCTTATGAGCTCAGCCATCCCGTCAACACCGCCCTTAAGGCGCCAGAGTCGGATAACGGGATTGGTCGCATATTCGTTCTTATCATGGGCGTCAGTGTAATCTATGCTATTTATAAGTATTTTTCATAGGTGATTATTCGCGACCTGGCGATACATCAGTGAGCGCCGGCACGTCGTTCTCTACAAAGGCTATGCATCACCAGTTGGCTCGCCTGGGCGGCGCGCCTTGATTTTCCATTGTTAGGCAAAGAAGAGGCAATGCCATGAGTAACTATCCGAGAACGTTTTCACACATTGGGATCTCTGTTCCTGATGTAGAAAAGGCGGTTGAGTTTTACGGTACGGTAATGGGCTGGTATCTGATCATGAAGCCAACCGTCATTACGGAGGAGTCGGAAACTCCGATCGGTCAAATGTGCATTGATGTTTTCGGCACTGGTTGGGGCTCTTTCAAAATCGCCCACATGTCGACAGGTGATAAAATCGGAGTGGAGATGTTTGAGTTCACAAACAACGAAACCCCCGGCGAATTTGAATACTGGAAGACAAGCACATTTCATTTTTGCATCCAGGATCCTGATATTGAAGGAATGGTGCAAAAAATTGTGGAGCATGGCGGCAGGCAGCGTATGCCTATCCGGGAATACTATCCGGGGGAGAAGCCATACAAGATGTGCTATGTCGAGGATCCTTTTGGTCTCATATTTGAAGTGTATTCTCACAGTTATGAGCTGACCTATTCTCAGGGCGCATACTAACGGGCAGGTGAAAGTGGCGCCCTGTCTTGGGGGCGGGTGATGCGGGAATTCAGCAGCAGCCAAACGAACCAGCTCGTAGCTAAGGTCGAAGGAGTCGTGGCTTGACGTGCTGCCTGGTCAAAATGTCAGCGGTTCTTGTAGCGTTGGTTACCTGCAAATTTGATACGCCGTATCCAGCAGACGAGAGTCAGAAAACATCTTGAATAGAATCACCCCAAAAAAACTGCTTAACAGTAAGTGGACCGCGGTACACCCGGGGAATCGTGAAAAGCACTTCCTCGTAACCGATGTCGAGTTTGACGAGGACGGCGTGGTTGTATTGTGCGTGCTCGAAGCCGTGATTTCGAGACGGTCAGAATCGATAGATTGGCAGGACCTGAAAAACACGAGCGTTTGGACTCACGGCTGGCGGTAGCCGGCAGGTTACCCCGGGCAAAGCCAGACAGGCAGCAGTGCCGCTCTCGCTGCAGGGGCCTGGGGGTTTGCTCGACTGCAGCCCGGGCTGCCGGTTCAGGAAGGACTAACTCTTGCTGGACTCGAGCCCTTCGATTTCCTTCAGAAGCTCTTCCGCTTCCGCTGTGATAAACGAGTACGTTTTGATGTCTCCCTTTCTCTGGGCAAGCATCGCCTCTTCAAGCTTGGCGTGATAGCGTTTACGCAGCTTTTTCGTCGGGTCGGATTTAAATAGTGCAAACATGCGGGTTCCATTTGTACGATTCAATGATAGTGTAGTTACGAGCAGGAATTCAGTTCGGATCAGCATTGCGTGTCGAGTTCGAATGCAGATGAAGTGAACTGCAGGTAGGATTGCAAGCGCTTTGAGGGACAGGTTGGATGGGGTTTTTATAGTGGCGCCAGACGCTACAATCATGCACTACTTCGCCTATGGCTCGAATATGTCCATCTCCCGGCTGGGGCAGAGAGTGCGGGTGGCTCACAGAGTTGGCCTGTGCCGGCTCGAATCACACGAGCTGCGTTTCCATAAGGCCGGCAAGGATGGCTCTGCCAAGTGCGATGCCTTTGAGACGGGAGAGACCGCACACTTTGTGCTGGGTTCACTGTTCACAATCGACGCCGCGACAAAGCCGCAGCTGGACCGGGTGGAGGGGCTCGGCTACGGCTATGAAGAGAAACGGGTAACAGTGACTGACGGGTCAGGGCAGAGATTTGAGGCGTTTACCTACTACGCGACATCGATCGACCACTCACTCAAGCCATTTTCCTGGTACCTGAATCATGTGCTTGTGGGCGCCCGTGAATGCGGTATGCCGTCGGGTTACCTGGCCCGTATCGAGCAGATCGAGTACATCGAGGATCCTGATATTTCGAGGGATCAACGCGAGCGCGCCATCCATCAAAGCAAAAGTCAGATGACATTGAACAGCTGCAGTTAACCAAACGAAGAGAAGGTTTTATATGAAAGTTCTTATTGTACTCACTTCTCATGATCAGCTTGGCGACACCGGTCGGAAGACCGGGTTTTGGCTGGAAGAGTTCGCCGCCCCCTATTACGTTCTGGCAGACGCCGGAGCCCAGATTACCCTGGCTTCGCCGCTAGGGGGGCAGCCGCCCCTGGACCCCAAGAGTGATGAGCCTGATTCCCAGACGGAGGCAACCGAACGCTTCAAGCAGGACAGTGTCGCCCGGGAGGCTCTGGCGAACACGGTGAAATTGTCGGAGGTTTCAGCGCAGGACTACGACGCGGTATTTTATCCCGGTGGACACGGGCCGCTGTGGGACCTGGCCGAAGACGCTGATTCCATAGCCCTTATAGAGGCCGTTTACGCTGCCGGCAAACCGGTTGCCGCGGTGTGTCACGCGCCGGCGGTTCTGCGGCATGCCAGGAATGCGGATGGTTCCGCTCTGGTGCGGGGTAAATCGGTCACCGGTTTCAGCAATACGGAAGAAGAGGCCGTCCAGCTGTCAGCGGTTGTCCCGTTTCTGCTACAGGATGAGCTAAAGGCCGGGGGTGGAATCTACTCGAAGGCTGAGGACTGGCATCCCCACGTAGTTATCGACGGCCACCTCATTACCGGTCAGAACCCGGCATCATCTGAAGCGGCGGCGAAAGCCCTGATCGAATTGCTGGGCTGAACTGCAGCCAAATTTGCTGCTTTCACCAGGCCTGACCATGGAGGTCGTATGCATATCCCGCCAGGTTTCAACACTGTTACACCGTATATGTTTGTCGACGGAGCGCCGCGCTTTATCGAGTTTCTCATCCAGGGGCTCGGCGGTATTGAGACGGGTCGTCATATGAACGGTGATCGAATCGCCAACGCGCAGGTCAGGCTGGGCACTTCTACCGTGATGGTGAGCGAGAGCGTTCCCGATTTTCCCGCGATGCCCGCCTCGTACTACCTGTATGTAGAGAATGCCGATGCCGCCATGGAAAAAGCGATCACCGCCGGTGCCATCCAGATTATGGCAGTGGCCGATATGCCTTATAAAGACCGGCAGGGGGGCGTGAAGGACCCTTGCGGTAATATCTGGTGGATATCACAGCGGCTGGAAGATGGGCCTTACTAGCTGCGGCGATCGCTTTCATCTCCGGGCTTTCCTGGAGTGAGACTTTCGCTCAAGGTGGTGCCGGGCGCGTCGCGCAGCGGCGTCGCAGGCCGCCTCGGCGACAGGGTGAAAGTAAAGGTCACCGAACAGGCGGAGGGTGGCAGGGCAAACGCAGCGGTGATTGCGGTTCTGGCCGCTGCGCTGGGCGTGCCCAGGTCGGATTTGAGGATCGTCGCCGGTGGCCAGAGCCCGATGAAGGTTGTCGAGATCGCTTCAATGCCGGAAGATGAGGTCTTTGCCAGACTGGCGCAGTTCGGTGTGTAGCCCCGGTGAGTTTGTTATCTTATGAACCAGATTGAGACACGAAAAGTCCATTGCCCCTATTGCGGCGAGGCGATTGATATTCTTGTCGACTGCTCCATCGAGCACCAGAGTTACATCGAGGATTGCCAGGTCTGCTGCCGCCCGATCGAGCTCGATGTAACAGTGGACCACGATGGGGAGCCGTTTGTCGTCGTGGCACATGAAAACGAGTAGCTGTCGCTTATGTATGCAGTGATATTCAGGGCGGAAATCGCAGAAGCCGACGCAGAGTATGCAGGGACGGCCGCGCGCATGCGGGACCTGGCGCTCAGCGAATATGGCTGCCTGGAGTTCACCAGCTGCACCGAGGGCCGGCTGGAGATCGCGATATCCTACTGGCAGACACTGGAGCAGATCAGCCGGTGGAAGCAAAACGCACTCCACCTGGACGCGCAGGAAAAAGGACGCAGCAGATGGTACCGCTCTTATACCGTTGAGGTGGTTGAGCTCCTGCGCAGCTACGGTTCGGACCCGATGCGGGACGGGCTTTAGCCCAACAGTAATGGTTGCCACGACACCGTCCGCCCCCCGCCATGCCTGAAATCCTCTTTGAAACACCGCGCCTTATTGCCCGGCAGATCGGGCCCGCCGACCTGGCTGACATGCTCGCGGTGTACGGCGACGAAGACGCCATGCGCTGGGTGGGCGATGGTAAGCCGATTACCCGTGACGAGGCTGTCGGGTGGCTTCAGGTGACCGCGGACAACTATCGCAAGCGCGGCTATGGCATGAGCGCCCTGGTCTTGCGCGAGTCCGGCGAGATTGTCGGTTTCTGTGGCCTGGTGCACCCCGGCGGCCAGCCTGAAGCGGAGATCAAGTACGCCCTCAAGCGCAGCTACTGGGGCCGCGGCATCGCCACCGAGGCCGCTGCAGCAATGCTGGCCTACGGTAGCCAACGCCATGGCTTGCGCTACATAATTGCGACAACGGACCCTGAGAATATTGCCTCCCACCGGGTTCTGGTGAAGGCGGGTATGATCCGGGGTGATCTGGTATTGGAAGATGACGGCAGTGGTACCCAGGTATTTGAGTGGCACGCGGAATGACGCTGATACAACAAAAAAGGGCATTGGTACCTGCCCACGTGAATGTGGCCCTGGCCGGACCAGCCTGGACCGAGTTGGAGAGGGTCAACCATGAACCTTAACCAGGTGACCGTCCAGTCTGACGATATTCCGGCGTCCATCCGCTTTTACACGGCGCTTGGCCTGAAACTGATTGTCGAGAGTCCGCGCTATGCGCGATTCGAGTGCCCCGAGGGCGACTCGACATTCTCGGTACACTTGACCGAGCAGGCCAGCTTTTCCAATACCGTCGTGTATTTTGAGGTGGCCGACCTGGAGCAGGCCGTGGCGACGCTGGAATCGAAGGGTCTGCAGTTCACCGGCGGGCCGACGCGGGAGAGCTGGCTGTGGTTTGAGTCGCGCCTCAGTGACCCGTCGGGTAATGAAATCTGTATTTATACGGCAGGGGATAATCGCAAGAATCCACCCTGGCGTATTAACTGACCAACAGCAGGTGCAAGGATGACTCCCAGAGGTGCAGCCGGTGGCGAACTGGTGATCGAATTAGAGGCTCCGCTTTCGGCAATGCCAGGGAGGCACTGATGGAGATTCGCCCATGTCGGCCGGATGATGTCCAGGCGATCTGTGATATCTACAATCACTACATTGAGAATACGGTCATCAGTTTTGAAGAGACCTCCCTCACGGTCGCTGAGATGGCGGATCGGGTCGATGCCTGCACCCGCAACTATCACTGGCTGGTTTGCATGGCAGATGGCAGGGTAGTGGGCTACGCCTACGCCAATAAGTGGCAGCAGCGCAGCGCTTACCGCCTGTGTGTCGAAACCACCGTGTACCTCAGGCCCGGAGAGGAGGGCCGGGGTTACGGCAGTGCGCTGTACGGGGCCCTGTTGCCGCTACTGGTTGGGCGGGGCCTGCAGGTTGCCATAGCCGGTATTGCACTGCCCAACGAGGCCAGCGTAAAGTTGCATGAAAATATCGGCTTTACCAAGGTGGCGCACTATCCCGGGGTTGGCTGGAAGTTCGGCCAGCGAGTGGACGTCGGTTACTGGCAAAAGAATCTCCTCGGTGGATAGGCAATTGGTCGGGACCGCCCTCACGCAAAAGGGCTATCCTGTCGCACTGGTGCTTTGCGCTCTCGCACTGTCGGCCTGCAGCAACCGGCAGGTTTACGATACCATTCAAAATAACCAGCAACTGGAGTGCCAGAAATTACCCGGTACCCAGTACGAGGAATGCATGAAGCAGGTATCTGAACCCTACGACCAGTACAAGCGCGACAGGGATGAGCTGACGAAGGAAGAAAGGTGAGTTATGGCGGAACGATTTCCCTCCCTGCAGGACGAGCACATCCGCTTTATCCGCGAGCAGCAGCTGTTTTTTGTCGGCACTGCCGGCAGTGAAGGTTTTATCAATGTATCGCCCAAGGGTATGGATACATTCCGGGTCGCCAGTCCCTCGGAAGTGGTCTGGCTGAACCTGACCGGCAGTGGCAATGAAAGCGCGGCCCACGTGGCGGAGAATGGTCGCATGACCATCATGTTCTGCTCCTTCGGCAAGCAGCCCCTGATCATGCGCCTGTACGGCCAGGCCCGGGTGGTGCATGCAAGGGACGCGGACTGGCCTGCACTGCTGGAGCTGTTTCCCGCCGATGTCGGCGCGCGCCAGGTGTTCCGCCTCAGCCTGGAGCTGGTGCAGACCTCCTGCGGCTATGCTGTACCGCGGTACGAACTGCTCGGCGAACGCCCGACCCTGAGTAAATGGGCGGCGCAAAAGGGCCCGGACGGTGTTGAACAGTACTGGCGGGATAAAAACACCGTAAGCCTGGACGGCAAGGCCACGGGTATTTTTCAGGACGTCGATTAAGCTGTCGTCCCCACGCTCTTGATAAAGGACCTGTTATGAGTGATATACCCCCCTGCCCGGAATGTAAATCGCCTTACGGCTATGACGACGGGACGATTTTCGTCTGTCCCGAGTGTGGCCACGAGTGGGCAAAGGATGCGCCCGCCGAAGGTGCCGGAGACGAACCGGTAACCCTGGATGCCAACGGTAATGTGCTGACCGACGGCGATACGGTGACGGTTATCAAGGATCTCAAGGTCAAAGGCAGCTCCCTGGTGGTCAAGGTGGGTACCCGGGTCAAGAATATCCGGCTGGTCGGAGGCGATCACGACATCGACTGCAAGATCGATGGCATCGGCGCGATGAAACTCAAGTCAGAATTCGTCAAGAAGGCGTGAAGGACTTACTCGGATGACACTAAAGAAATCCCTGCTGTTACTACTGCTGGCGCTGGCCGTGGTGTTTGCCTGGCTGCTGCTGTTTTACAAGAACCCGCCGGTAGACCCCGAATGGGCCCTGCCCGGCAGCACCGTCGTACCGGCGGGGGCGGTCACGGTGCGCTTTACCGGCACCTCCACCCTGTTGTTCAGCGACGGCGAGACCCGGTGGATGGTGGATGGCTGGTTCAGCCGCCCCGGGCCGCTGCGGCTGCTGTTTGGCAAGGTGGCCCCTGATCTGGAGGCGATAGAGCGTGGCCTGGCGGCGAACCAGGTGTCTACCCTGGCCGCTGTCTTTCCCGTGCACTCCCACTACGATCACGCCATGGACGCGCCGGAGGTGGCCCGGCGCACCGGGGCGGTGCTGATGGGGTCGGAATCAACAGCGAATATAGGCCGCGGTTGGGGGCTGCCCGAGTCGCAGATCCAGGTGGTGGCGGACCGGGCCCCGTTCCAACTCGGCCAGTTTGTCATCACACCGATAGTGTCGCGGCATTTCGAGTTTCCCGACCCCGCGATGCGCGAGCGCGCGCTGGCGGATCCGCTGATCACTGCGCCGCTGGTGCCGCCGGTATCCGCCTTCGATTACAAGCTGGGCATACCCTATATGCTGCATGTCAGCCACCCGAAGGGGAGCTGGTTGGTCGTGGGTAGCGCCGGTTATGTCGAGGGCGCACTCGAGGGTGTCAGCGCCGATACCGTGTTGCTGGGTGTCGGGGGCCTGGGCTCCCAGACGGATGACTACCGCGAGAGCTTCTGGCGGGAGACCGTGGGGCGTGTGGCGCCCTCGCGGGTAATACCCATCCACTATGACAGTCTCACGGCACCTGCCGAGGGGCCCTTTCGCGGGCCCCTGAACGCCGAGGCTTTCCTCGCCGGGGGGCTGGAGAATACCCTGCTGTTTCTCCGGCAGAAGCAGGCGGATAATCCCGGCCTGCGTTTCAATACGCTGCCGCGCTTTGACGAGGTGGTATTGTTCGAGTAGCGCCGCGCTTGCCGTTCAGGCAAATATCCCGTGGATATGCCAGCTGCGGGCCAGCCGGTCGTGGAATACCCAGTATTGCTGGCCCCCGCGATCCGCTGCCACGTAATAGTCACGGCTGACCGCCTCCTGCCACCAGTTGTCCTCTATCCGTTCCGGGCCTTGCAGCATGGTCAGCGGGCCGTTCCAGTACAGCCGCCCACGGGAGTGCCGCAGGGGTTGGGGCTGGGGCATGAGCCAAAAAGGGCGCTGGCCGCGGGGGCCGCCGGTGTCGGGCTCGCCGCCGGGCCGATCGCTGCCCACATGCACGGCAAATTCCGGCAGGTGTTCGTCGCGGCAGCCGACATTTTCGATGGCCTGCAGGCCCAGTCGGCTGCGCAGCCGGTCCAGCAGGTGAGCCAGGGGTTCCCGCTGTTGGCCTGGCTGGAACAGGTCGATATTTTCCGGTTGGCCAGGGTTTAGCTTGCGGCAGATAAGGGCCAGGCCCTCCACCCCGGTGGTCAGTTGCAATTGTTCGAAGCAAATGCCGGTGAGCTGGTGCCAGTTTTTCCAGTCGCTGTGGCTGCTGGCGCTGCGCACGTTGACTTCCCGCAGGGTGCTGTCTATGCCGATCAGCTGCCAGCAGATCTCGGTGGTCTGCAGCTGGGTGCTGCGCAGGAACGCGCACAGGGATTGCAGTAGCAGCTGCACCGCCGGCAGCAACTCCGCATTGGCTTTTACCTCGTAGCCGAACCAGTATTCGTCGCTGAAGCTTGCCGGCGGCCGGTAGTCCGCCTGGCGATCCTCCCGCAGTCCCAGCACTTGTTGCAGGAAATGGGTGAATTCCTTGCCGCAGCGCCGGCCCAGGGCGGCGGGGGGCAGCGCCAGGATGTCGCCCAGGGTGTGCAGGCCCGCCCGGCGCAGTGAGTCGATCGCCGCGGGGAAGGAGTCGAGCAGGCTCAGTGGCATTGGGGCAAGCCGTTCGGCCAGGGGGCGGCTGACGGCCAGCGCCTCATCCGCCTGCGCAAATGACATCAACCAGGCTGCCTTGGGTGTCTCCGCCAGGCCGTTGTGTACGCTGTAGCCGCGGCTGCCGATGCCGCCGGCAACGTTTGCCAGCAGGCGGTCCAGGCCCTGGAACAGGTTGAGGCAGCCGCCAATTTCCAATTGCAGGCAGTCCTGGCGCCAGGTGAAAAGGCTGGGCGTGATGCCGTAGGCCCAGCAACACAGTTGCTGCAGGCAGCGCTGTTCGGCACCCTCGTCCCGCTCCAGCAGTTGCACAGCATCATGCTCAGTCAGGGCATGCACTGTTGCGATACCCATGCCTGCGCGGACACCCAGGGCGCTGGCGCAGTCATTGGCGCAGACCACCCGCTGCCTGGCCATTATCACCACAGCTTGTGTTTCTGTACGGCTCAGGCATTGCAGGGGCAGCTGGCTGAACCGCAGGCATAGCCACAGTTTCACTGTCGGCAACCCTGGCGGCGGGCTGTTCGGGAGGGGGAAAGTACGCCCATTATGAATTCAATACTGTACATACATACAGTATTATTGATTTGGGTGGGATTTGTCCAGACGCTTGTTGTGCACCATCGTGTTCATCAAATGTTACAGAATGTTACAAAATGGTGCGTTCGATACGGTTATAGCGCCACTGGTTTATAAAGCGAAAAAACCTAAAAAATTCATAATAATCTCCTTGTTTCTTTCGCCGTCAGGGCAGATAGTGGTAACACATTACCGTTGGTAGTGTTACATAAAGTATCAATAGGGGTGAATGATGAAAACGATACAAGCCATGGTTGCCATACCGGCACTCTGCCTGGCGCTGGAGGCTGCGGCCGGGTGCCCGGTCAAGAACCCGCGGGTGCAGCCGGTGCTGCCCGATGCCGCGGTGGCCGACCAGCAGGAGATGCAGCGTGCCCGGTTTGAAGCGGAGCAGTACCTGCTACAGGGGAAGACGTACCTGGAGTGTGGCCAGATGAACCGGCGCCAGTACAACCAGCTGTTGAGTCAGCTGGAACTGTTTTCCACGCGTTACAACGAGACGCTGGTTGAGTACCAGAACCGCGACCAGATGATCGCGGAAATCAATGAGGCGGGAGCCATGCCGGTCGCGGTGACGCAATCCAACTAGCCGGGCAAGTGGTTGCCGGGCGGGGACCTGTTCAGCCGCCAACCCCTGAATTTTCGAGCAGGTAGGTGATAACGAATTTCATCAGGAAGCCGAAAATGCCCATTGCCAGGCCGATGTACAGGATCATGGTGCCAAATTTGCCGGCATTGCTGCGTTTTGCCAGGTCCCAGACAATATAAATCATAAACAGGATAAGGGCGCCCACACCAAGGGTGACGCCGTATTCTGTAAGCCACTCGTCCATCTCAATCAGTTACCGGTGCGGTTTTCAGGGGTGTGTCTTCACCGGGAGCTGCGGCTCAGTCGGCCACAATGATCTCGGCTTCCAGGTGCGACTCGGCCAGCATCGAGCGGGTGATCAGGCAGGCCTCCTCGGATTTCTCCAGCAGGCGTTCGGCCTTTTCGCTGTCGGTGCCCGCCGGTACCGTCAGGGTGGCCCTGACAGTTACCGTGGTGAATCGGGTGACCCGCTCCACCCGTTCCAGTACACCCTCGGCAGAGCATTCCAGCCGGGTCCATTCGAGCTTGGAGGCCCTGGCGACAGCCCGGAACGTCAGGATAAAGCAGTCGGCAATTGCGCCTACCAGCAGGGTTTCCGGCGACCACTGATCACCCGGGCCACCAAATTCTGCCGGCGGGGCTGTGACAAGCATGGGCAGGTCGTCGGCTTTCAGGGTGACGTTGCCATCGGCTTCTGCGCTGGCATTGACGTGATAATGATGGGGTAGGTCCTGCATATTGATCCGCTTTCCTGAGTCTGGTTTGGAGCAGTAATTATAGCTGCATACGGCGGCGATCCCCACTCTGTTGTTTGTCAGGCCACGGGGGTGCGTGCCTCCATGGCCGGGCTGCGCTGGCTGTCACCCGGCCACGCCGGTAACTCCCACAGTTGCGGTTGCCCGGGCACATCCTCCGCCGGGGAGAGGTCCACGTCGATGTGCTGGTTGCCGCCGCGTTGCTTGAGAATGTGGAGCCTGCGGTATTCCCGCATTTGCAGGCGCAGGCTGGCGGGCGCGTGATTGTGGGCCGCACCGGTTGGGGCGGAACAGTACCCCCAGGCAGTCCCCCCCGGTGGCGGCCAGTTGCAGTTTGCGCAACTCGCTGTAGCTGTAGTTGTGCCCCCCCAGCCAGCTGAATACCGCGCTGCAGGTGCTGCTGCGCAGGGCCTGCTCGGTACTCCACAGCAGGTCCTGCCGGGTCTTCGGGTGCACCAGCAGTACCTGCCGGGTGTCGATGCCCCGCGCGGCCAGCAGCGGGGCATAGGGTATATAGGGCGGGGCGATAAACGCCTGCCAGCGACCCTGTTCGCTGAGCTGTTCCATGGCGGGCAGGAACAGGCCCATGGCGCCAAGCCCGTTGCTGTCGCTCAACAATTCGATGGTGCTGTCCAGGGGCCAGCCGCCCTGGTCCAGCTGCGCATCCAGGCCGGTGTATCCCGTGGAAAGCCCCGGCCCGCTGTGGCAACCGCTGTGGCTGTCGCTGTTGGCTGAGGGCTCGTGATGGTGAAAGCGGCGCTGGCGACCGCGCCAGGTATCGTTGCGCCTGATGATCTGCTCGAGTACTTCGTTCATGGTCCTGCCCCGGGGAGAGTATCCCGTCAATTAGACTGTATAAATATACAGTAGTATCGGGGTGGGCAGAATGCAAGCCGGGAACATACAAAAAGATGGGCAGTGCGGGCAGCGCGGCCGCCGGGCCGGAGCCGCCGGCAATCCTTCCTTGCCTCAGCGTTTGCCGGTAACGATATCCAGGCCCTGGAGGGTGGCGTGCAGCACGCCGTTCTTTGCTTTGGCGGCCAGCTTTACCAGTGAGTGCGGCAGCAGGGATTTTGCCGCCTCCCAGTACACTTCGTCGCCGACACTGAGGGTGCCGGGCGCCGCCACGGTGGCATTGATGCCAAGGTGCCGGTTGGTGTGACGTTCAAGTGCGCGTACCACCCTGCCATCTTTGGACACACCGCCGTACTGCGGTTGGGCAGGGGCCGAGCAGCGCACCGTGCGGGTGGCGCATTTGATGACACAGTTGCCTGCGTGCAGGTAGCCATCGACCCAGCTGAAGTCGTCGAACTCGGGCGCCGGACGGGTGCTGGCGATGACAATATTCGGCCGGAACCGCTGCACGATAAAACTGCCCGCCGGTTCAAGCGCGGCCATCGCCGCCAGCGCGTTGGTGCTCAACAGGTGCAGCGGGAACACATCGTGGTAGCGCCCGGGAGGTGTGGCGAAAAAAGATAACTGGGCAGCCAGCGCCATCGGCACTGAAGACAGGTCGGGCAGGGTGCTGGTGCCAAACTGCCGCATCATATCCCGTGCGCCACCCACCTGGGCCAGCCGATAGTGGCGCCAGTTCGATACCGGTTGCAGTGGCCACAGGCTGACTGGCTTGCCCAGGTGTTCTGACAATACTGCGGCGCAGTCGGTATCACTGCTGTTGATCTCGCGCCCATCCGGCAGGGTAATGATCACCGGTGGGGTATTGTCACCCTCGGGTTCACCAGCAAACCGGGCGGCACATTGCAGCAGCTTCGGGTTCTTGCGCACAACCGTGATCTCGCCCCGCGTTTCGTCCCGCAGTGCCCACTGCCGATCCCCGGTCAGGCCCTTCGCGGTAAGGTGGGCACTGGGAATGCTTTCGCCGACCATCGACTTGACCGGGTAGCGCCATAACTCCTTAACAGTGCCTACTGGATCGGTCATTGCGAGAGCTCGGGTGTTACCGCGCAGGCCGGGGAGTCGGCATCCACGTGATGGAATGATGGTTTGCGTACCTGGAGTACGCCCGAGGCCTGGTGCATGAAGCCCAGCTCGATAGTCGCGGTGGTCTCGGGAATATCAACAATCACCTGCACAGGTTGCCAATCTGTTTTGCCAAGCCTGGGCTCGTGGTTGAACTTCGATTGCAGCAGGACCCTGTTGTTGCCGGAGCGGGCGGTCAGGTTCAGGCCGCCTCCTATTGGCGGCATCACCGAACCGTCCGAACTCAGGTCCATTTTCAGTTCGGCCGTAAACGCCATGCGGGCGCCGCCGAGGTCGTTCGTGCGCAACCTTTGCCGAAAAATACCCCAGGGCTGGGTGCCGATTTTTTTTATGGTCAACTCGTCATTTTCAATCGTGTATTCGAAGGACTTTTCTCCGGCATGCTGCAGGGCCGCCCAGCTTTTCGACCGGCCGTCCTGCTTCTCCAGTGCAAAATCAGCATCCTGCAGGAGGTTATCCCCGAGCTGTCGGCAGACATCCGGATCGCTTGTGCCGCCACAGGACGTCAGCAGTATGGCCAGCGCGAGCACCGCCAATCGCGCGGGAGTGGTCGCGGCACTACACGGGTTTTGATTCTTCAGGTCCACTATGGCTTTGTCCTTGCTCGGCAAGCCCGGACAGTATAAACCATGGTTCTGGCGCCTTTTGGTTTTTATTGCTGTCCCCGGGCCTCCGGGCAATACTGTGAGTGATAGTTGTGGCCCCAACCGACTGAGTCCGCAATCCGAAGGAGATACTCGTGGAAATCTGCGTCGCCCCTTTTCAACGGCATTTTTCGCAAGCACGGCACTTTCAGAGTCAATTTCTGAAAATTTGGCGTGGAATAAAGAATTTCTCAGCGAGTCTGTAAATGGCGTTTTTGTACTTTGCAAAAGTAGTAGTAATTCCTGTACTACAAATAATGCGGCGCGCGCATCAACGGCCTATATTCCTGCATCAACATTCAAGATTCCCAATGCTCTCATAGGTCTTGAAACCGGCGTCATAAAAGATGAACGGCAGGTTTTCAAATGGGACGGCAAGCCAAAAGCAATGAAGCAATGGGAAAGAGACTTAACGCTAAGGGGCGTTCTGCAGGTTTCTGCTGTTCCGGTATTTCAACAAATTGCCAGAGAAATTGGCGAAACAAGAATGCAGAAATACCTCACGCTTTTTTCATATGGCAACGCCAATATAGGCGGAGGCATTGAAAAATTCTGGCTGGACGGTCAGCTTAGAATTTCGGCGCTCAATCAAGTAACATTTTTAGAGTCGCTGTACCTGAATGATTTACCAGCATCGAAAGAAAACCAGCTTATAGTAAAGGAAGCAATATTTACAGAAGCAACTCCAGAGTATCTAGTGCATGCAAAAACCGGGTATTCCGGTGTGGGCTCAGAAGCAAATCCTGGCATCGCGTGGTGGGTTGGTTGGGTCGAAAAAAGAGTAGATGTTTACTTTTTTGCTTTTAACATGGACATAGACACTCAGAGTAAGCTGCCGTCAAGAAAATCCATTCCAACGAAAATCATGGCAAGTGAAGGCATCATGGAGAGGGCTTTATGAACTGGGACGCAATTGGAGCGATTGGCGAGACAATTGGCGCAGTTGCTGTGCTAGTAACGCTCATTTACCTTGCTTTACAAGTCAGGCAAGCCCGCAAGATGCAATTGGCTGAGTCCATCCGGGCTACCCGCGCAGAAAGACGAGAATTCTTTACTTCATTGCGAGATTCCCCATTCATACCAGAAATTCTGGAAAAAAGAGCGAATGGCGCGGAACTAAGCTATGCAGAAACATCACGATTAACGGCCCACCACGCTGCTAACTGGGGCCAGATTTATTCAGCCTGGTTGCATGAGAAATTGGGTTTATCTGGTGGTTACAATACTTCGATGGAGGCGAACTTTAGATATGCGTGGAGCTTTCCAGGAGCATCTGATTGGATGGAAAAGTATGGCCAGAACCTGTTTCCGGAAGAGTTCGTCAAACAAGCCATGAGGTATATGGACGGGCCCGGATCCTCGGAAGCTGTGCAAGGTAAATTGGGGTCAGAGTAAAATATGGGCAACATCTGCATATCGCTCATTTCTCCAATGATCCCAATTTTTACTCTGAACCCAAATCATTACACAATTTATTTCACTCTGACCCCAATTTATTGCTGAGACATTAACAGAATGGCAATCACAGTATGATTAAGCATTTCCTTATTCTCCTCTCGCTTGCTTGGGTCGCGATTCCTTCAGGTCTGTATGCTCAGGATCGGGAGACGATAGCGGTTATCGGCACGGGTGACATGGGAGATTCGATCGGTCCCAGGCTGGCGCAGATGGGGTATCGGGTCGTTTACGGCAGTCGTGAGCCGGAGCGTGAGTCTGTGCAGGCTCTGGTGGAATTGACAGGGGCCGGAGCCAGCGCGACGACGCAGAAAGAAGCGGCGCAGGAAGCGGGTATTGTTGTACTTGTCGTACCGTGGCCGGCAATGGAGCAGGTTGCCCGGAACCTTGGAAACCTGGATGGCAAGATACTGGTAGACGTTTCGACCCCGAGCCGGCAGGCCGCGGACGGCTACCTGGAAAGTATGGTCGATACCTCCAGTGCCGAAATGATCCAGGGCTGGAATCCGGGAGCGAGAGTGGTAAAGACCCTGCTGGCTGGTTCCAATGTGATAGACGATCCATCGACACTGGGTGGAACTGTAACAACCTTTATTGCCGCGGATGATCGCGAAGCCAAGCAGGTCGTTGCCCGAATCGCTGCCCAGCTTGGGCTGGAACCGCTCGATGCGGGGCCCTTGCGTCATGCGCGTGAAATCGAGGCACTGGCGCGCCTGTGGTTTGTGCCTGTACTCCAGAAACGAAAGCAAGGGTTCGAGTTGGCTGTGCTCCCCAGTAACTACTGGTACTGCATCTGGAACGATGAGTGGTTCGAGCCTGTTGGCGACAGCGATAACCTCGCGACGTTCCCGGAACCGCAAAATCCGCCAGAAGCCTGCGCCTCAAAGTAGGCAGGCATTGGGTTCAAGGCGGAATTGGGCAAGAGCCGATACAGCAGACACAATAGTTCCTCGCGGGCCCGGGTGTGAAGCTGGGAAGTCAGCCCCGGGAAAGGCCTATGACGAGGTCTTCCAGGTTGTCCCAGGGGCGGCCGCCGGCAAAGCCCTTGATGCTGCCGTCCACCTTGCTCGCCTGTTCCAGCAACCGCGCCATGGACTGCGGGGTGTGGCGCGCCAGCGCGCCCTGCATCAGGGAGATACGGTTCTTCCACACCCGCCTGGCATTCAGCGCCTGCATGGCACCCTGGCCGTTGGGGCATTCGAGTTGCACCTCGTACAGGGTGCGGATTTCCCGGGTCAGGGACCACAGGACTATAGTGGGCTCGGTGCCCTCACCGCGCAGGCCGTGCAGCATATGCAGGCTGCCCGCCGCATCGCCTTTAAGTGCCTTGTCGGCGAGCTCAAACACGCTGTAACGGGCGTTGTCGGATACTGAGTCCAGCACCACTCGCGCGGTAATCTGCGAATCGCTGGCGAGCAGTTTCAGTTTTTCCACTTCCTGGCTGGCCGCCAGCAGGTTGCCCTCCACCCGGTCGCACAGCAGCTGCAGGGCTTCATCGTCGATACTCATGCCCGCGGCGGAGACCCGCTGGCGCACCCAGCGGGGCAGGTTGCGCGCATCGACCGGCCAGACCTGGGTTACCACCCCCGCCTTGTCCAGCGCTTTGAACCACTTGCTGTTGGTGGACTGTTTGTCGATCTTGCCGGCGACTATCAACAGCACGTCGTCACCGCTGGCGATCTCCAGGTATTCACACAGGGCCTTGCTGCCCTCCGCGCCAGGTTTGCCGCTGGGTAATCGCAACTCAATCAGTTTGCGCTCGGCGAACAGCGACATGCTGCTGGCGCTGTGCAGGATCTCATACCAGTCGAAGCCCGAACCGCTGGCGTCTATGACCTCCCGGTCCGTGCACCCCTGTGCGCGCGCCTCGCGCCGGATAAGATCACAGCACTCCTGAAGTTGCAGGGGTTCATCCCCGGTCACCAGGTAGACTGGCGCAAGCTGTCGTTTGAGCTGGGCGCTAAGCTGGTCGGGGGAGGCTTGCATCAGGGTGTGCTGGTGGCAAAAAACCCGACGCGTCGAATGATCTGCTGGGCCAGCTCGGTACGCATCTCCGATTTGAGAATACGCACCTCCTCACCCTTGCCCATGGCGTTGCGCGGGTCGTTCTCCATTTGCCGGGTCACCGAAGCGACGGTGTCCGGCATCACTTCCGCACCGCCCGATTCACGCACGGAAAAGGTGGCCAGCATGGTGAGTTCGTACTGGGAAACGCGGGCCTCCTTGTTGAGTGACAGGTTGGTCTGGTTGAACCTCTCCGGCCCCAGCACCAGTGTGTAGCCGGCCTGGCCCCGTTCTACCCAGACGATATCGTTGGCGGTGAACATGTTGCGCACTGCCTGGCTGAATTCGCTGTTGGGGTTGCCTGTGGCCAGGTGCATTGTCTTCCATGCGTCTGGCAAGGCGGCTCCGCCACCACCAGTGCCGCGTAGCTGGAAGCCGCAGGCGGCGAGCAGGCAGCTCATGCCCAGGATGAGTGTGTAGCTGGCAAGGCGCCGTTGCATGGCAGTTATCCGGTTAGGCATCAGTTGGCCACAATATTAACTAATTTGCCCGGTACCACAATGACCTTGCGCACGGTCACCCCCTCGAGGAAGCGGCCGACGTTGGGTTGCTTCACTGCCAGCGCCTCCACGGCGGGCTTGTCAGCATCGGCAGCCACCGTCATTCGGGCCCTTACCTTGCCGTTCACCTGTACCACCATATCTATCGTGTCCCGTTCCAGCGCGGACTCGTCGACCTCGGGCCAGGGGGCGTCCATGACATCTCCCTCAGCGCCCAGTAGCTGCCACAGGTGGTGGCTGATATGGGGCACAATGGGGCACAACATGAGTATGGAGGCACGCAGCGCTTCATCCGCCAGGGCCCGGTCCTGCGGCTTCGCCTCGTCGAGCCTGGCCACCTCATTGCACAGCTCCATCACCGCCGCGATGGCGGTGTTGAAGGTCTGGCGCCGACCGTAGTCGTCACTCACCTTGGCGATGGTTTCATGGGTTTTGCGGCGCAGCGCCTTCTGGTCGTCGTCCAGGGCGGCGATATCCAGTGCCGGCGCGGGGGTCTCCAGCAGCCTTCGCCACCAGTTTCCACAGGCGTTTCAGGAAGCGGTTGGCGCCCTCCACCCCGGAATCTGACCATTCCAGTGACTGCTCGGGCGGCGCGGCAAACATGCTGAACAGGCGCACGGTGTCGGCGCCGTAGCTCTCGATCAGGGACTGGGGGTCAACCGTATTGCCCTTGGACTTGGACATCTTGCTGCCGTCCTTCAGCACCATGCCCTGGGTCAGCAGCCGGGTGAAGGGCTCATCCGAGTGAACCAGGCCCTCGTCGCGCATCAGCTTGTGGAAAAACCGCGCGTACAGCAGGTGCAGGATGGCGTGTTCGATCCCGCCCACGTACTGGTCCACCGGGGCCCAGTAGTCCGCCTCGGCATCCAGCATGGCGCTGTCATTGCGGGCGCAGGCGTAGCGGGCGTAGTACCAGGACGACTCCATAAACGTATCGAAGGTATCGGTTTCCCGGGTGGCGGGTCCGCCGCAGCCGGGGCAGTGGTTTCATAGAATTCCGGCATTTTCTTGATCGGTGAACCAACGCCCTCGAAGGCCACGTCGGTCGGCAGTACCACCGGCAGATCCTGCGGCGGCACCGGCACGGTGCCGCAGCTGTCGCAGTTGATGATGGGGATCGGCGCGCCCCAGTAGCGCTGGCGCGAGACGCCCCAGTCCCGCAGGCGATAGTTCACGGTGCGCTCGCCCTTGCCATCCGCCTCCAGGTGGTCGGCGATGGCGTCGAAGGCGCCGTCGAAGTCCAGGCCGTCGAATTCGCCGGAGTTGACCGTAACGATCCCGCTCTTTCGGCGTACCAGTCCAGCCACTGGTGCTGTCGTAGGGCTGATCGCCCTCGCCCGGGCGATCACCTGCTGGATGGGCAGGCCGTACTTGAGGGCGAACTCATGGTCGCGCTCGTCGTGGCCGGGCACCGACATGACCGCGCCGGAGCCGTAGCTCATCAGCACGAAGTTGGCGACCCAGACCGGCAACTCCGCGCCGGTGAGGGGGTTGATGGCGTTGACGCCCGGTGGCCATGCCCAGCTTTTCCATGGTGGCCAGCTCCGCCTCGGCTACCTTGCCGCGACGCTGCTCCTCGATGAACGCGGCCAGCTCCGGGTTTGTTTCCGGCCGCCGGCCAGGCCAGCGGGTGCTGGGGGGCCACCGCCACGACATAGGTGGCGCCCATCAGGGTATCCGGCCGGGTGGTGTACACCTCCAGCGAATCGCTCGCCGTTGGCGAGCCTTCAGCCGGCAACGCACATTGACGCCCTCGGAGCGGCCGATCCAGTTGCGCTGCATGGTGCGCACCTGCTCCGGCCACTGGTCCAGCCTGTCGAGGTCGCCAGCAGCTCCTCGGCGTAATCGGTGATCCTGATGAACCACTGGTCGATTTCGCGTCGCTCCACCGGGTTGTCGCAGCGCCAGCAGCAGCCGTCGACCACCTGCTCGTTGGCCAGCACGGTCTGGTCGGTTTCGCACCAGTTGACCTCGGCCTTTTTGCTTGTAGGCCAGGCCTTTCTCGAACAGGCGGGTAAAGAACCACTGCTCCCAGCGGTAGTACTCCGGGTCGCAGGTGGCCAGCTCCCGGTCCCAGTCGTAGGCGAAGCCCAGTCGCTGCAGCTGGGTCGCGCATGTAGTCGATATTCTGCGCGGTCCATTTCGCCGGCGGCACCTTGTTCTTGATCGCGGCGTTTTCCGCCGGCAGGCCGAAGGCGTCCCAGCCCATGGGCTGCAGCACGTTTTTGCCCTGCATGCGCTGGTAGCGGGCGATCACGTCGCCGATGGTGTAGTTGCGCACGTGACCCATGTGCAGCTGGCCGCTGGGGTAGGGGAACATGGCCAGGCAGTAGAATTTTTCCCGCGCTGTCGTCCTGCTTCACGGCGAAGCTGTTGTTCGCCAGCCAGTGCTCCTGGGCGGCTTTTTCCAGTGCCTGTGGGTTGTAGTGCTGATCCATCACGGGTTGCGCGTTGCGTCCTTAACTGTACGGTAACGACCTGCCGCAACCCCTGATATGTATGGGATTGGCTGGGTCTGTCACCGGTAAAAAGAAGCGCGGATTCTATCAGTAATTCTTAGTAGCCGCGACGTTTGGTGGGCTGTCGACCCGCCGAGGCACAGCTATGGAACAAGCCCTTCCAAGACCCGCCGTGAACCCGTCCATGGGGGCTTTTTTCGGACATCCATGTCCTCAACAG
>CAWBXR010000007.1:0-419201 GCA_963792815.1 uncultured Gammaproteobacteria bacterium | reverse complement strand
AACCTTGGCAAGGTTGCGCTCTACCAACTGAGCTATTCCCGCATCTTGCTGCGTGTATCCACCGCCGTGGTCGCCGGAACCGGCGAGGCTGGGCGCCCCCCCTGCAACCATGGCAAGGTTGCGCTCTACCAACTGAGCTATTCCCGCATCTTGCTGCGTGTATCCACCGCCGTGGTCTGCATCTTGATGAGTGGCGTCCCCTAGGGGGTTCGAACCCCTGTTACCGCCGTGAAAGGGCAGTGTCCTAGGCCACTAGACGAAGGGGACGCATTGGTCTCAATCAAGAGGCGCGCATTGTAGGTAGACAGCCGATTCACGTCAAGTCCCCCGGGCCGCAAAATTACGGCACAATCTACTGCAAGTTCAGCAGCTTAGCTCTGGCGGCCTGCAGGTCCAGAATATTGCCACCCGCCGCCGCCTGGCTGCGTTCCTCCTCCAGCTGCTGGAACAGTGCGATCTCATCGTCGGGCATGAAGTGCAGGCAGTCGCCGCCGAAAAACCACAGCAGCTCCCTGGGGAAGGTGGGAGCAAAATCGGGGTAGGTGGTGAACAGGCGGTCCACCAGGGGCGCCGCTTCGGAGTACAGATCTGCGTCACCGCCCTGGGCCAGGCGCTCGAACTCCGCCGCCAGTTGGCGCAGGGTGTCGTCCTGCGGCAGGGAAGCGGTGCGGGTCGAGAGCCCCCGGGCGAAGTCGGTCAGTAATTCGCGGCAGTGCAAAAGGTATTGTTCGTCGTTCATGGCCAGAGTCGTTTAGCAGGGAGAATACAGTTACAATGGCGCGCTTTGTTTCAGCACACTCTTTTCCGGGAATCCATGATACCAGCACTCACTATTGAAAACCTCCGCAAGGTTTACGGCGATGGTTTTGAGGCCCTCAAGGGCATCAGCCTGGAGGTGCAGCAGGGCGATTTTTTCGCCATGCTGGGGCCGAACGGGGCGGGCAAATCCACCACAATCGGCATCATCTGTTCGCTGGTGGCCAAAACCGCGGGCAAGGTGTCCGTATTCGATGCAGATATCGACCGGGATTTCGCCGCCGCCAAGAAGTATATCGGCATCGTCCCCCAGGAGTTCAACTTCAACCAGTTTGAGAAAGGGCTGGATATTGTCATCAACCAGGCCGGCTATTACGGCCTGCCGCGGGAACTGGCGGCCGAGCGCGCAGAAAAGTACCTGAAGGCCCTGGGCCTGTGGGACAAGCGCGATGTCCCCTCGCGGATGCTCTCCGGCGGGATGAAGCGCCGCCTGATGATTGCCCGGGCCCTGGTGCACGAGCCCAAACTGCTGATCCTCGACGAACCCACCGCGGGTGTCGATATCGAGATGCGCCGTTCGATGTGGGACTTCCTCAGGAAGATCAATGCCCAGGGCACCACCATTATCCTCACCACCCACTACCTGGAAGAGGCGGAAGCCCTGTGCCGCCATATCGCGATTATCAACAGGGGTGAAATAGTCGAGCACAGCTCCATCAAGGAGCTGTTGCGTCGTCTCAAACGCGAGGTATTCATCCTCGATTGTGTCGAGGAAGCGCCGGAAACGGTGCAGATCGATGGCTTTGTCGTGCGCCGCATGGATTCCCACTCGCTGGAGGTGGAAGTGGAGAAGGGCCAGTTCATCAACCAGGTCTTTGACGAACTGGGCCGCCAGGGTATCCACATCAACAGTATGCGCAACCGGGCCAACCGCCTGGAAGAGATGTTCGTCAACCTGGTGGAGGGTGCCTCATGAGCCCGCGCGAGCAGTATGTGGCGTTTATGACTATCGTCAGGAAGGAGATCAAGCGCTACCTGCGAATCTGGACCCAGACCCTGCTGCCCTCGGCGATCACCATGTCCCTGTACTTTGTGATTTTCGGCTCACTGATAGGCTCGCGTATCGGTGAGATGGGTGGTTTCAGCTACATGCAGTTCGTGGTGCCGGGCCTGATCATGATGGCCATCGTGACCAACTCCTACTCGAATGTGGTGTCGTCTTTCTTCGGCTCCAAGTTCAATAACAGCGTGGAGGAGCTACTGGTTTCGCCCACCCCCAATTACATTATCCTGCTGGGCTACGTGGTCGGTGGTATCAGTCGCGGCATGCTGGTGGCGGTCGTGGTGACGATAGTCTCACTGTTTTTTACCCACCTGCAGATTCACAGTTACTTTGTGGTGGTTGTCATCGTACTGATGACGTCCACACTGTTTGCCCTGGCCGGGTTTATCAACGCGGTTTATGCCAACAACTTTGACGATATCTCGATTATCCCGACGTTCGTGCTCACGCCGCTTATCTACCTCGGTGGCGTGTTCTACTCGATGGACCTGCTGCCCGAATTCTGGGCGAACGTGTCCAAGCTCAACCCGCTCGTATACGTGGTCAATGCCTTTCGCTACGGCGTGCTGGGCGTGTCCGACGTAAGCCTGCCCCTGGCCTTCGGCATGATCGCGTTGTTCACCGTGCTCGCCTTTTGCTTCAGCATGCACCTGCTGAACTCAGGCAAGCGATTGCGGCAGTAAGTACGCTGTGGCCACCGATCACGGGCAGGATATGCTGCTGGGGCGGCAGACGCCGGCTGTCGAGCACTACGCCCCCGAATTGCTCTATCCCATACCCCGGGCATCGGGTCGCGCAACCCTGGGCTGCGAGGGCGCCACGCCCTTTTGCGGCATCGACCTGTGGCACGCCTACGAGATCTCCTGGCTGGATAGCCAGGGCAGGCCGCTGGTGCGGGTAGGCCGTGTCAGCATCCCCGCAACATCCCCCAACCTGGTGGAATCCAAGTCCTTCAAGCTCTACCTCAACTCCCTCAACAACACCCGTTTCGCCAGCGAGGATGAGGTTGCCGCCCTGATTAGGCGCGACATTGCCGCCGTGGTGGGCAGCGAGATCGGCCTGGACCTGCTGCCGCCGGACGATCCGGCACTGGCCGGCGGCCACCTTGCCGGGCGCTGCCTGGATGAACTGGAGGTGGCTGTGCCCGAGGGTGAGCCCAGCGCGGATATGTTGCAGCTGCGCCCCGGGCAGGCGGGGGATGAGCAGGTCTATACCCATCTGCTGCGTTCCCTCTGCCCGGTGACAGGCCAGCCTGACTGGGCCAGCGTCTGGGTGCACTACCGGGGCCCGCTGCTGGAGCACTCATCCCTGTTGCGTTACATCCTCGCTTACCGGCGTCACCAGGAGTTTCACGAGCAGTGTGTCGAGCGCATGTTCTGCGATATTCACCGGCGGGTCGCCCCCGATTTCCTGCACATACAGGCGTTCTACACCCGCCGCGGCGGGCTCGATATCAATCCCCTGCGAAGCACAGACCCGGCCGCGCGGCCACTGCCGCGGCTGAACCGGCAATAATTCCGACCCGACTGGCGCTGTGGTGGAATAATCCCCGGCGGGACTGGCATGGGCCGGATCTTGTGATATGATGCGCGCCCTCAACGGTGAGGTGGCCGAGTGGTCGAAGGCGCACGCCTGGAAAGTGTGTATACGGCAACGTATCGAGGGTTCAAATCCCTCCCTCACCGCCATTACTTCAGTACATTCGCACCCATTCATTCCCGGGATGGGCGCTCAGCTTCGATTTCCTACTGTACGTTACCCAGACTGGGGTCCAGGGCTTTCGCCTGCGCCAGTTCCTTGCGCGCTTCCTCCAGTTCGCCCTTCTGCAGCAGCATTTTACCCAGTTGGTCATGGGCGGTGGCATTCTCGGGGTCTGCCGCTATCGCCGCCCGCATGCTGGCGATACCTTCGTCCTGTCGTCCCTGTTGCCACTGGACAATACCCAGGCCTGTGTAAGCCTGGCTGCCGGGGTCTTTTTCCAGCACCGCGCGAAAATGCTGCTCGGCCTCGGTGAACTCGCCGCTGCGCGCAAGCGAAGAGGCGAGATTGAAATGTGCAGCGGCCGATTCGGGGTCCAGTTCCAGTGACTTGCGATACATGTCGACTGCCTCGAATGGCAGCCCCTGGCGTTCAAGCACGAAGCCCAGGTCGTTATAGATGGCGGGTTGCGGCTCGATAGCCAGCGATTCCCGGTAATGCGCTTCGGCGATTTCGAACTCACCCATGTCAACTGACGCGAGGGCCATGTTGTTGTGCGCTTTCCAGTGTTTTGGATCGACCTCAATCGCCTTTGCCAGCGAGATCACGGCTTGCTCGCTTTCACCCTGTTGAAACAGGGCAAAGCCCCTGGCGTTCAAGAGTTCCACGTTCTCCGGTTCAACGGCAAGACCCCGATCGTAGGCCTTTACGGCCGCGGGGTAGTTGCCGGTCCGTCTCGTTGGCCATACCTGCACGAAGGAATGAGTAGGCATCCAGGAATTTCTCCTGGATCTTCGCAATGGCGTCGGCGGGTAGTGGGACAAACTCGGGGATGTTAGCTGCGCCGTATTCGCCAGTGAATCGATCGAGCACGACCGGGGGTGTCGAATTACCTTCCTCGTCAATGTGGGTCAGGAACAGCTGGGTGTAGGGGGTGTTGGCCTTTGAGGAGAAAACCAGCCATTTCCCGTTCGAGGAGAAGCTGTGCCAGGAGTTCATCCGCGAGGTATTGGCGCGCAGGCGCCGGGCCTCACCGCCTTCGGCCGGAATAATGTAGAGTTCGCTGTCTGGCATCAGCAGCATATAGTTTTCGGCCTGGGTAAAGACGATCCACTTGCCGTCGGGGGAGAACTTGGCGAAGAAGTTGCTCATGCCGTTGTGAGACGCGCCAGCGATGGGCTCGGCCTTGCCGCCGCGCCCTTCGTTGAACGGTACCCGATACAGGTCGAATTTGAAGGGCTCCTTGTCTTCGATGAACTCGGGGACGTCGTTCTCGTTCAACAGAATGCTGTTGATGTTGGCGATTGACTCTTTCTGATAGGCCTTGGTTCTGGCAAACACGACCCACTTGCCGTCAGGGCTCCAGGTCGGGTTGCTCTGGACGTACTCGGGATCGTCAGCTCCAGGCAGTGCCGTATAGCTACCGGTCACCGTGTCGTAGACCACGAGTATGCCCTTGATCGGGAAGAACAACTGGGAGAATTCGATGCCCGGCGTAGCCACGAATACGGCGCGATCCTTTACGGTGCTGATAACGTAGCGGCCGTCGGGCGAAACCTGTGACAGCAGCCCGAAGGTGGCCTCACCATCATCTTTTTTGTAGTCGCTCCAGGTGATGATCTTCTCGTCGTTCAGCACCATGTCCTTTGACACCGGGAGAATGGCGTAGCCTCCCTTGTCGTTGCCGTAGTCAACGTCCATGCCCAGTACGCCGCCGTCGCCGGAGAAGGAGTGGCAGTTGCCACAGACCGGCAGGTTTTCCAGAACGATGGGTGGTTGTTCCTGTGAGTCGACTGAACCGAAGCGCCAGCGGATACGCGAGGGGTCCTGTACGGCGGAGATGAAAGGAAGGGGGACCTCCCTATAATAGATCGAGTCCCCGACCGGGTCGGTTGAGGTGCGAATACGGATGCTCGCTGAGGAGGTGGTATCACCCTCTGCATCAATACCGACGACGGCCACCCTGGCGTCATTTGCGGTGGAAAGCTGTTTCAGGTCTGCCCAGTCTTCCTCGGATGGGCGCCAGCTCGGCTCGGCGGTGGAAAAGCGCAGAATCTCCTGCTCTCGACCGAAATCCACGAGGACCTGCCACTGCTCGATGCCATCGGTCTCGTCTTCCCAGGTGAATGTCGGGGCGACAATATCGGGCGGGAACAGCGTTTCGTCGAGCGGGTAGGTGATCTCCAGCTGTCCGGACGCGGCACCGGGGAACGCGATGGGACCTTCGCCGGCATCGTTTTGGCAGCCGAGGAGACCCACCAGGGCCAGGATTAGCAAGCCCGCTTTGGCGGCACCGATTTGGCGCTTGTATACCTGTAGAAATAATGTGGTTTCTCCGTCGGGAAGTTCTTGATAGCGGTTCTCGCGGAGTTTGTTTGATCGCTAATGCGAAGTCAATTGGCCTCGCCAGTGCAATAGTTTGGACTGTCAGTCCTGTGCAATTCCCTGGATTTGCAGCCAGGTTTGACAGGTCATGGAAGAGCATCTATAAACTATGATCGCGGAAGATAATTTCCCGGTGGGGGGCGAGCGTCACGCCCGCAAAAACCCTGTGTAACATCTGGAGAATAAAGATGAATAAAGGTTATATCGGTGCGCTCATCGCAGGAGCGATGCTCGTTTCAGCTACCGCCGCCCAGGCAGCCGTCCATCGGGTTTACCCGGGCGACTCTATACAGGCAGCTATTGATATTGCGGCACCGGGCGATACCGTTCTGGTCGAGCCCGGGGAGTACCAGGAAATTGATAATGGCCGATACGGTCTTCGAATCCAGAAAGACAACATCCGCCTGATCGGCAAGGTAAAGAAAGGCCGGGGTGAAGCCGGCAAGGTCCGCCTGGTTGTGAACCAGCTCCAGGAAACCGGTGTCTATGCGGCTCCCGCTGGCTGCGATTACGACGTTAAGGACGACACGCCAAAAGGGATGGAATGTCGAAGCAGAGAGCTCCAGGGCTTTTACGTTCGTGGCTTCACGGTGGAGGATTTCCCGAAAAACGGTATACAGACGCGTTGGGTGGACGGTTTCGAATTCGTTCGTAATGAGTCAGCACGTAACGGTTACGACAACGGCAACGGCATTTACCCGACACTCTCCGCTAACGGCCTGGTGCGTGACAACGTTTCTTACGGTTCAACGGATACGGCAATGTGGATTGCTGGTTCAGAAAACGTGCGCGTTATCGGCAACGAGCTCCGCGATAGTGTCATTGGTTTCGAGATCACAGTCTCGAACAATGTAACGGTAATCCAGAACGAAATTTACAATAATACCATCGGGGTGGGCTTGTTCCATCCAAACGGGGCTGGAAACCCGGCACTGCCCGTTATGGCGAACTGGGTTATCGAGCACAATGACATCTATGACAACAACAGGGAAAACGATGCCCCGGATGATAGCTTACAGGGTAACCTGCCCAGTGGGATTGGCATCTTGTTATCGGGCGTCAGTGATCATGTCATCGCCAAGAACAACGTTGAAGGCAACGGCTATGTCGGAATTGCGGTACTGGGCTGGTGTACCGGTCTTGGAATTGCGGACCCCACCAAGTGTGCAGTGCCACCCCTCAGAGGAGTGCCCGCATCAACAAACAACCTGGTGGCCCAGAACTACGTGTACGACAATGGTAATGCGCCTCCTGATGGCGCCGAACTACCGCCATCAGATATACTTTACGCTCAGCCATTGGAGCAAGCCTTCGGATTTGATACGAGTGGCAACTGCTTCCAGAAGAACAAGCCCAAGAATGGGTTCGTCTCAGTCTCCATAGATGCTATTTCCGGGATATCGGATGAGCTGCCCACGGACGGTTGCTAGCCCTCCCGGCAAGTCCAGCTTGTAATCTTGGGCCGCTTAAGCGGCCCAAGTTACTTAAGTTCACCCATTTATAGACGATACTAGTGTCTGCCGTAACCACTGCTGAAGTTATCGAGTCCGTTGGCTGTACAATAACGCTGCGCCGCGTGGACGGTCCCGACGCGCTGGAGCTTTTTTTCAACTGCCAGCCCGACCCTGATCTTGCTGATCCCGGTCAACAGGCAGAAGCAGTCTATCGTGCAATTCTCGCGACACTTGAGGCAGAGGGTGGCGGTTTCCAGTCGGTGGTTTACGAGACGCTCTTCCTGCGGAACCGGGAGACTGACCTGGATTCTGTTCGAGCCGCGCGCGACCAGGTGCTGGCAGCGGTCGGGCAAGAAACTCACCAACCTGCAACGTCTGAAATCGAACAACCCCCCTTGAATCAGGGCGCTCATCTGGAAGTCCTGATCCAGGCAATCATCCCCCATCAAGCAACTTTGCGCTCAGACACTTTCAAGGCTCAGACGGCCTGCAGCTGTGACGAGTGTGCTCGCTTGCACGGTCTGCGTGTCCAGGTAGGCGATGAGGCACGGCTCTACGCGGGTGGTCTCTACGGGCGCGGTGATGACTCCTACGAGCAAACACATGCCATGTTCGCTGTTGCCGAGAACCTGCTGCAGCAGGCGGGAATGGATTTCGGCGATGTCATGCGAACCTGGATCTATTTCCCGGAAATGGAGCGCGACTACGCGGGCTTCAACCGGGCCAGGCGGGAGTTCTTCGAGTCGCGCGGCGTCGACCCCATCCCGGCCAGTACCGGTATCGGTGCGGGGCTGGTGCCCGAAGAACACGATCTCTTGCTGGGGTTCTATGCAGTCAAGGGCGACACCCCCACCGCGCGGACGGTTATGACCACGCCCACGCTGAATGAAGCACCGGTGTACGGCTCGGACTTTTCCCGCGGCATGCGGATAATGGAAACAAACAAGGTCGCGCTGCATATTTCCGGAACTGCAAGCCTGGACGAAGCGGGCCGGACGGTTCACCTGGACGACTTCGAAGCCCAGGCGGACCGAATGCTGGTGAACGTCGCAGCACTGCTCAAGGGACAGGGGGCAAGCTTTGGCGACGTGGTCTACGCGATAACGTACGTAAAAAACCCAGCAGATGCCCGGCGCCTGCGGGAGAAGTTCCGCGATGCCGGCTATGAGGGCTTTCCCAACGTTTTAGTTGCGGCGGAGGTCTGCCGTCCTGAACTGCTTTGTGAAACAGAAGCGCTCGCCGTGCTGCCGCGGAACACTTCCTGAAATGGTAACCCGCTGGTTGATTTCCCGCCTCCCGCTAAATTGTTCATGAGCGACAGTTGGTGTCACTGCTCCACCTCTGGCCGGAATGCACGGAAAGTGTCTCCACAGTAGGGCATGGGACAACTCCCAGGGTTTTTTACGCCATGAAATAGTTAATAAATCAATAAAAACAAATAGATGTAAGTATTTATTCAACCATTTTCTAATGCTTTCCAGCCCCGCTTACGCCGGGTTATGCTGGCGGCTTCCGATTTCTTGGAGAAACCTGATGCCGAGATTGCGAGAGGTAGCACGAGAAGAGGCGGGGTCCCTCGCCACCAGGATGTATGACCTTCTGTTCCCTGGCCGTGACCCGGTCAGTCAGCCCGGAACCAGCACCGGGACACCGGGCAACTGGTGGACGGTGTTTGCATTGGTGCCCGATTGCCTGGAACACGCGGTCAATGGCTTCCGCTTTTACCGCGACCCGGGTCGCAAGCTGGATCCGCAGCTGAGGGAGCTGGGCCAGACCCGTGCCGGTTTTGCCAGGGGCTCCCGCTTTGTCTACTCCCAACACTGCAAGTCATGCCGTTCGGTCGGAATAGCCGATGACAAGATCCTGGCGATAGCCGGCTGGCAGGTCAGTGATGCCTTTACCCCCCTGGAGCGCGCCGTACTGGCGTACACCGACGCCCTGGTCCTCGAGGGCGGGCGGGTGCAGGATGCGGTGTTCGAGGCGCTCAGGCGGGAGTTGTCGGACGAGGCGATCCTGGAGCTGACCTATATTACAGCCCTGTACGATATGCACGCCGTGATGAGCCGGGCCCTGCGGCTTGAATATGACGACATCGATGAACGAATTACCGAGATCGCCGCGCCGGCGGAGGGCTCTGACGACGTGATGAATATGGTGGACCAGCGTAACCGGGAGGACTCCTAGATGTCATACCACCACCTGGCGCTGGCCGCCCGCGACATGAAGGCGATCCACCGCTTCTATGAAGAGCTAATGGGATTCGAGTTGGTCAAGGTAGAAATTGGCGAGGTCCGGGGTGGTGGCTGGGCAAAACATTTCTTCTATCGCATGGAAAGCAATGACGCGTTTATCGCCTTCTGGGAACTGCACGATGTGCCGTTGGCTGGGGAGATCGAAACGAACCTGTCAAAGGCCGCAGGACTGCCGGACTACATCAACCACGTTGCCTTTGGCGTGGAAAGCCCGGAGGAGCTGGCACAGCGCAGGCAGTGCTGGCTCGATGCCGGTCTCGAAGTGATGGAGATCGACCACAACTGGTGCCATTCCATTTATACCAGGGACCCGAATGACAACCTGGTCGAATTTTGCCTTACCACAGGCACATTCGATCGGGCGGATCGGGAACGTGCGCTGGCGGCACTGACGAGGGGCGACCTGCCGTTTTCCGCCCCGCCCGCCGCGATCGATTTTCATGTGCCGACGGGCCGCTGAGCCGGCTCCTGGGGCTGGACGCTTATCCCGGTGAGTTTTACTGCTGAGCAGCTGGCTGGTGACTGTGCCGTCAATGGTAACGTTGGTCAGTAACCGCCAGCCCGGCACTCGACAGTTCTGCTGTAGGCTATGTGAGAGTTGCATCCACCTCCGGCCGCGCTAAACTGAGCCGCGACCTCCATTGGAAAAACATAAGGCTATGGTTGATAAGCGGTGCTTCGGAGAACTAGCGTGCGGGTGATCGCTCTGCTTGTAGCCATGGCGATGTTCGTATTCAGCCTGTGGATGTACAGTCGCACAGGCGATTGGGTCGCAATCGTTTTTGCCATCGGCAGTGCCGCCTATGCTACCTATTTTTTCACCAGTGCCCGGGGCGGGAAGCCCTGAGCACTGCCACTGATCGTTGTTCACAGGAGTAACACCATGTCCAGTCGCGTAGCCGGTTATAGCATCACAGTATTGGCCTGGTTGTTATTGATGACGGGGTGCGCCAGCCTTACCACCCAGATGGACCCGCCGAATGTCTCGCTGGAGAGTTTTGACAGTCTGCCTTCTAATGAAGGTGGCGCCCCGCGCTTCCTGATCAAGCTGCGGGTACAAAACCCCAATGAACAACCGCTGGATATTGCCGGTATCAGTTACAGTGTCGAGCTGGTCGGGACCGAGGTGGTCACCGGCGTCAGCAAGGACGTCCCGGTCATCGAGGGTTACAGCGAGGGAGTCGTATCCATCGAGGCCAGTCTCAAGCTTTTCCAGGTGCTCAAGCTGCTGGCCAGTCTGGGGCAAACCCAGGAGGACGACCTGACCTATCGCTTTACCGCGAAAATCGACTTCAGGGGGCTGGTCCCCACCCAGCGGGTAGAGGAAGAGGGGCAGATAAGCCTCAAGTAATGCGCGGCGGCTCAGCCAAGCAGTGACTGCGCAAAAATGGCCAGGATGATCGCGGGGCAGACCAGCCGTACCCACCAGGGCCAGATTTTCCAGAACAGGCCCTGTTCGATATCCGGATTCCCCTTGCGCAATTCCTGCAGCAACTGGTCGCGATGCCACACCCAGCCCACGTAGATACAGAATAAAAAGCCGATCAGGGGCTGGCTATAGCGGGTGGTGATAGTGATAACAAGGCCAAACAGGCTGTCAAAATTCAGCAGGATGGCAGTGCTGACCAGCGCGATACTGCCGCCGATCAGGTAGGACGCCTTCCTTCTGGCCATGTCACGGGTCTCTACCACGTAGGCCACGGGTACCTCCAGCATCGAGATAGAGGAGGTCAGGGCGGCGATACTCATCAGGAAGAAAAAGAAGATGGAGACGAGAATGCCTGCCAGCCCCATGCTGTTGAACAGTTCGGGCAGCACCGTGAATATCAGGGTATCTTCCGATATCAACTTGCCCCCCTCAGTGAAAATTTCCACTCCGTTGTGCAGGGCGACATACATGGCCGGCAACACCAGGAACCCGGCCAGTACCGCGATACCGATATCCACCGCGGTTACCATCCCGCCAACCAACGGCAGGTTCTGCCTGTCGTCCAGGTAGGAGCCGTAAATCAGCATGGTGCCCACACCCAGCGACAGGGAAAAAAAGGCGGAGCCGAGTGCGTTGAGGATAAGGTCCGGTGAGAGCGCGCGTTCGAAATCGGGCAAAAGGTAAACCTTGAGTCCCTCGGTTGCACCCTCCAGGGTCAGCACATAGATCACCAGCATTACCAGGGTAACGAGCAACACAGGCATCAGGCGCTCTGACCAGCGCTCGATGCCGTCGTGCACGCCCCGGGCGATGATGGCGACCGTCAGACCCATGAACACGAGCATGCCCAGTATATTGCGCGTAAAGCCGAAGGATGTCAGCCAGGTCGCGACGGAGTCTCCACCGAACAGCGTCAGCAGGGAAGACAGGCAGAAGGCCATCATCCAGCCCGCGACGATGGCATAAAAACTGAGGATCAGGCTGGCCACGATAAAACCCACAATACCGGCAGTGCCGCCAATCAGGCGCTGGGTGCCGTTGTTGGATATCTGCCGCAGGGCGGAGACGGCGTTGGCATGGGCGTGCCGGCCTATGATCAGTTCCGCCATCAGGGCGGGGTAGGCCAGGGTAAAGGCGACGACGAGATAGACCAGCAGGAAAGCGGCGCCACCGTTGCTGGCAGCCTGGGTCGGAAAGCCCCAGATGTTGCCAAGTCCCACGGCGCTGCCGGCTGCCGCCATAACGAAACCGAAACGGGAGCTGAATTCGCCTCTTGCGGATGCCATTGCACGACCTTGTTAGTGTTGTTTTCGCGGCATGCCAGTGTAGCACGATGACTGGCCTGAGCTGTGAGTCTAATTGCCGAGTTTGGCCTGGCAGGGACGGAGGTCCTTTTTGGAGGAGGTATCCACGCCGAACAGCTTCAGGGTCAGGTTGGGGATAAGCATTATCGCCGCCGAGGTGGCGTCTGCGACCGCGCTCACCGGGGAGATGTCCGCCTTTGGGTCGTTTATTTTACCCTTGATCCTGACCTCTGACGGCACCTGCAACAGCCGGGATTTCGACATCGGGGTAATCCGCAGGTCCATCCGGCTCTTGACCAGGTCGAATTTGGCGGTGCCGGTCGCCAGCATTCTGGCAGACTCTATGTACAGGCTGTCGCTGCTGGCTACCCCCTGGTGCAGCTGGAACCTGGCCATGGTGCAATCGAGGTAGGTGGATTTTTCGGTCAGGGCGCCGGAATAGATCCATGCCAACAGATCGGTTGCGAGGAGGTCGTAGGCGGCGCCCTCCACAACGGCGTTTTCCAGGGCGAAGGCCACGCTGCCATTGAGATTCGCCACCAGGGCGTCCGGGGTTTCTCCCATCATAGTGACGCCGCCCAGTACGGTCAGGGCGCCGGAGACATTGAACTTTATTCCCAGATCCTTCATCAGGGCGCCCAGGGGCAGGGCGTTGGCTTGCCCTGCGAGGCTTACGGCTGGTGGCTGCGGATTCAGGTCGATTATGCCGCGAATTTCCGCCAGCGCCTGGTTATAGCGGGCCGAAAACTGCTCCAGGGTGTAGCGCTTGTCATTGCTGCTGAGCTTGATCAGCAGGCTGTCGAAACTGCTGGATTCACCACTGATTTGATCGGCGCTCAGGGTGACATCTACCGGGAACGAGGGTGCCTGTTCACGCAGTTTCACCAACAGGAAGGCTGATTCTTCCCCTGCAGGAGTCGCATCTTCCTGGCCGGTGTCCCGGCTCCCGTCGACTGCGAAGTCCTGCAGGTACAGGTGAGGAGTGGCAAGGGCGAGATTTACATCTTTTATCTGCTGCTCAGCCAGCGCAATCAAGCCGTCGCCATTGAAGCGGGTATCCCCGACCTGCCCCCTGAGAGTGCCGCGAACCTGCCCCGGCGACGTCGCAACAACCAGGGTGCCGCTGACGCGTTTCAGCGCAATACCAGTGAGTGATTTCATGAGCGCGCTGTCGTCGAGCCTGAACCGGGCGTCGAGGTCGGCCGAGAGCTTGCCGGTAATATCCGCAATAGCGCCATCGACAGCGAACTCCAATGGGGTTGTGCTGGTGCCTCCCGCCAGTGACAGGCCCGACAGTGTCCAGGCGCCATTTCTGTCCGCCAGTTTAAATTCGCCCTCCAGTTTTCCCAGCGGTTTGGCGTAGTCAAAAGTGGGGAGCCAGGTGGCCAGCAAGGTGCGGATGTCGACGCCAGTGACCTTGCTGGAAAGAGATACTTTGCTCAGGTTGGCCAGATCGCCGACCAACCCCCTCGTCTCCATTTTCATGCCGCCCTCACTGACCACCCCGAGCACGTCCTGCAACTGGAAAGCCTCACCTTTACGGGTCAATAGGGCGGTAAGCCGTAACGGGCCGAGAACTGGCATCGGCTGGGAGACGTACTGGGACAGCGCGGCAACATCGCTGAGTTCAACCAGCACCGGTGCTGTAAGGTCCGCAAGCGGCACAGGTGTGCTGGGCCGATACACCGCGGTCATGGGGCCGATTTTAGCGTCCAGATCGCTGGCGCTGATGATCAACTCTCCGTTGCTGAGCCTGAGCTCCTTGCCGGTGCCGCTGATATCCACGGACGCAGTGACCTCCTGGTAGGGAGGAACAGCATCCAGGCGGAGGAGGGCGCCGACAGCGGCCGAGTCGTTGGCGTGGGCCTCGAGCCTGAACTGGATGTCCTCGATAACGTAGTTTTCATCGGGCTGTTGCGCCCGGTGAATACTGCCTACCATGCCGGTAGCACGTATCTCCACCGTGTCAGGCGTACCGCTTTCCACCACCACATCCTGCAGGGTCAGGTTCTCCCGATAGCCGCTCAGTTGGCCGCTGGCGCGCCAGGACCCTGGGTCATAGGGCAGTTCGCCCAGCCAGCGCTCAAGCACCGTCAGCGAAGGCCCCTGTAACTCTACCAGCAGTGTGTTTTCCAGGGATTCGCTGTCCTGATCAGCGTCGTACAGGTTCAGCCTGCCACTGATGTCGACTGTCAGGCCTTCATCGCTGCTGGTGGTCAGCTTGAACGCCTCGATTACCGGCTTGTCCAGGCTGCCGGCCAGCCGGATATTGCTCTGCACCGCGCCGAGTTCGCCCAGGTCAAGGTCCAGCCAGTCCACCAGGTAGGAGACTGACGCCATTTCGCCGTTCGCCACGAGTTCCAGGCCTGTTTCGCCGGACACGCGGTAATTAAGCCAGCCACCAGCCTGAAAACCGTACTCGGGAAAGTTGTCCAGCAGGAAGGTGGCATCAGACAGTACAAAACCACTGGTGTCACCGACCATGGTGCCTTGCAGCCGCAGCTGTCCGGCGAGGTTGGCGCTATTCTGAAAACCCTTGAGCAGCTCGCGGATATCGCGGTAAAACGCGTTCAGCTGGAGGTTGTACTGAAAGTACTGGTCGTTGCCTTCAAACGCCCCGGCCAGGCTGAACTCGCTACCGCTGGCAGGTGCCCGTATCTGAATCTCGGTCTGCGCGGCAGCCACACCAGAGCCCCTCTCGACCGCCAGCAACTCCAGGGCGACTTGCAGTGGCTCACCGTCATAGTCGGCATCGGCGGTCAGTCGATAGTTGCCATCTGGCAGCCTGTCGCCGCGCAGGTCTTTCAACGGAAAGATCCAGGTATTGGCCGAGGCGGTTACCAGGTGTACCTGGCCTATTCGCAGTTGCTCTGGCAGCCAGCCCAGGTAGCCGAGCCACTGCATGGGCTTGGGATCGCTGGCACTGTCGCTGTCCGATACATAAATGAGAACCGAGCCGGCCTGTACCGCCAAACCCGAACGGGATTCCCCGGAGGGCGCAATGAAGCCCCTTTGGGTGCTAAAATCCAGCACCGAGAGCAGGGCCGGGCCAGCACTCGAGCGGGGTACGAGGTGGATCTCGTCGGCGGACAGATTGCCGGCGTACAGGTCGATGTCGGGATTAACCAGTTCAAGGCGCAGCTCGGAGAATGTCTCCACAGCCCAATGTACAGCCCCCAGCACAAAAGGCTGGGAGCGCAGCGCCAGCAGAAGCGCTACAACTGCCGCGACCAGTACTGCGGTAATTGCGAGCAAAAGTCGGCGCATACGGCCAGGTTATCCTGAAAAGCACGGATTGAAAGTGTAACATGCAGGCGAAAGAAAGCGGCGTGATCTCAAGCCGCGCCTGCGGTCAAACCTGCCGGATTCTATGGTATGATGCCGCCGCTTCGCCGGGGCCCAAACCCCCGCACTCCCCCCGCTGCCCGGGTGGTGAAATTGGTAGACACAGGAGACTTAAAATCTCCCGCCTATTGCAGGCGTACCGGTTCGATTCCGGTCCCGGGCACCAACTGGCAAGACCGAAGATCCTCACATCCCAGATCCTGCCGGTAGGCTCTGGCAGCCGCAGTCAGTGCCCGGGAGAACTATCCAACCGCCTCCATAATACTCGGCAGCTATAAGCAGCTGGCTGCAGCTTTTCGCCTGTCAGGCTGTGCCCGGAGACTACCCCGGCCGCCTTGTTTCGCTGGGTATGCTAGCGGCGGTCTGTAACCTGCTCGGTCAGCACCGCTGCTTCACCTGTCCTGGCCACGTGGTAGTCCTGCAGGCCGAGGTTGCCGACATCGGCAATGGCTTTGTCCATAGCGCGGCTGTAGCAGGTTTGCCAGTCACTGTTCATGGCCCGGCTGTGATAGGAAGCCTGCGGCGAGCACACCTCGCGGGATGCAAATTCCAGTCTTGAGTACAGGGTATCCAGGCCGGCTTGCCGGTCGAGATTCAGGTCGGCGTAACTGACGGCCCTGGTCCGGGTCTGGACCCCTGCGCGCCGGCTGTCCAGACGGTTCAGTTCAATCCCGTCCTTGCTGGATGTTACAGTCGTCTCTTCCATGGAGCGGTTATCAGTTTGTTGCGCCACCGACAGGCCGGACATTGTCAGTGCGACTGTGAACAATGCGCCACCGGCTGTTTTCACCAGGTTGTGTCTGCTGTTGTGTTTCATGGGATTTCTCCTTGAATAAACCGTGACTTAATATCAGCCACGTTGCTACATAACCACAATCTTGCCGGTCAGGCCGGATCGACCTGTGACTTTTCTGTGAGGGTTTTGTGATTGGTTTTAAAATCAGTCACCTATAGCAATCCACGGTGAAACTGCCCGCGCAATCGCTACCTTGCGATTGGCAATTATCATGGACTTGAACCATAGTTATCCGGCTCGATTCATTCACGAGGATCGGACCGTAGATTGCTATGAGGAGGCCAAGACACTTTGGGCAATGGCAGTTTTGCCCCGACACGCTCACCCTGACGACAGAAGGCCATTCGCAGCATCTGGAGCCCCGGGTGGCGCGATTACTGGTCTATTTTCTGGACCACCCCGAAGAACTGCTGAGTCACGACCTTCTTGTTGAAACCGTCTGGGAAGGGCGTGTAGTTTCGGACGAGGCCGTTCGCCGCGCCATTTCCAACCTTCGGCAAGCGCTGACGGTGAACGGTGCACCCTCGCCAATCAGGACGGTGCACAAAGGAGGTTACATCGCCGAGTTTCCACCCGCTCCCCAGGTGGAAGCCCGCGGGCAGCCGTCGGCAGGGGCAGGCTCCACGCCGCGGCCGGGTGGGCATGGCCGGGCCCGGGTGGCCGCGGCACTGGTCCTGGCTGTCGTCGTCTCGAGCTTACTTTTGTGGTTGCTGTATACAGGCTCCGATGTCCCTGTGTCAGACAATCAGGATGACGCCATACGCACCATAGCAGTGCTGCCTTTCAGCACCACCGACACGGACGCCGATGCCGAGTATCTTTCCGAGGGGCTTGCAGATGAGTTGTTGAACCTCCTCGTGCGGGTCCCGGCGTTCCAGGTCACAGCCCGCAGTTCCTCCTTTCTCTTTCGCAACAAGACTTCCGATCCCCGGGAAATCGGACGCCAATTGGGCGTACGATACCTGGTGGAGGGAACGGTGCAGCGCGAGGGTGAAGAGGTGCGGATCATGGCTAACCTGGTGGACACCCGAAGTGGTTTTCAGCTCTGGTCGCAGCGCTACGACCGCACCCTGGCCGACCTGTTCGCGGTACAGGAGGATATCGCCACCCAGATTTCCCGCGAGCTGCAGGTGGCCCTGGTAAGCGCCGACGGTGGTTCGCAGCGACCACACCAGCCGGCAAGCCTCGCGGCTCACATGGCGTATCTGCAGGGTCGCAGGGCGATGAACAGTGGCATCGTGGCTGATCTCGAGCGCGCGATCGGCTTCTTCGAGCGCGCTATCGAACTGGACCCAGACTATGCTGTGGCAATGGCCCAATTGGCTAGAGTCCTTTGGATTTACCCACAAAATGCACCCGTGAACGATGTGGAGCGCGAGGCGCTGCTGGCACGTGCCAGTGCGCTGCTTGATCGTGCCCTTGCCCTGGACCCCGGTCTGGGCATCGCCTACATCCACCGCTCCGGCCTCCAATCCAACACCGAGGAAATTACGTCAGATCTGCGTCGCGGACTCGCCCTGAATCCGAGTTACGCGGTGGGTTACGAAGCACTGGCCGAAGAGCTGTACTTCCACCAGGGCAATCAGGAGGAGGGGTTGGCCCTGATCGATAAAGCCCGGAAACTGGACCCGTTACGCCCGCGCACGCACCATCTGAAAGCCTATATGATGATAGACCAGTGCAGGTATGACGAGGCCGAAGCGCTGGAGCGGCAGGCTCTGCGGGCGGACCCGCGGTTCCGGTCCGCGTACGCGTTGCTGGGCGCACTCAGCCGCTACCGCGGTGAGCTTGCACAGGCAGCGCTCTACGTTGAGCGAGCCTTGCGCCTGGATCCCGAAGCCGGCTGGTTGCGTGCCCGGCTGGCAGGAATTTACCTTGATCTGGACGATCTGCCTGCCGCCGTGGCGCTCAATGATCCCGACAATCTGGATATCAGTCTGCAACTGATGCTATTCAAGGGCCAGTTAGAGCAGGCCGCCGCGACATTGATGTCCTCGGAGAATGCGGCGTTGCAGCAAATCAAAGGCTGGTGGATGCTCGATATCCTGCTGCAGGGTGCCGAGTCCAGCGGACGCTATCTTCCTGCCCGCGAGTTCATGGCAGGGGATCAGGGTTTTGACAGTCTTGAGTCGAGGATACTGTTCGACGAGCAGAGGCCCTATCGCCTGTACCGGGCGCTGCTGGATTCCGGTCCAGAGCTGTCAGCGCGGGAGCTGGCAGTAATTGCGGGCTTGCGCGATCAACTTGCCGAGGTCCTGCGCGCGGCCCCGGCCTGCACAATTACGGACTTGCCGTGGCACCTCGCAATAGCCGACCTGTACCTGGGGGATATCGATGGAGCGTTGCGGCAACTCCAGCGGGCAGCGGCTGGTGGCTCGATGCCGCCGTCATTCTGGTGGTCTGCCAGGGTGCATCCAGCGTTCAGTCCGCTGCGGGACAATGCGGAGTTTCAGGCCTTGCTCGCCAGGCAGGAGCAACACGCCGTCACCCAGCGGGAGCGCCTGCAGGAGCTCCGCAGGAACGATTCACGCTTGTCTGGATGAATGACTCGCTCATCGTTTTATCTGACTTGATCGCGTGACGGATGTGTCGTGCGATAGCCAGAACCTGTTCAAGCCAGGGCGCGGGTCAAACCCGCGATCAGCTGCTCTATCTCGGCCATGGTGTTGTAATGCACGAAAGACATGCGCAATACGCCGGGATCCAGGTCGATGTGCATTGCGCCAAGCGGCCTGACCCCATAGAAATTTCCGGTGGCAACCATCAGTTTTTCCTTTGCCAGCACTTCCGCGACGTCCGCGAGCTTTTTCCCGAGGGGGAGAATGCTGACGGTAGCCGCCCGGCTGGAAGCGTCGTCCGGGCCGATGATGCGGACATCGTCCCGCGACTTCAGGAATGCCAGCAATGGCTCCAGCAGTGTTCTTTCGTGCGCTGAAAACAAGCTGTAAAGTGCACGGCCCTTTTCGGCACTGTCCGCCTGCTCGGTAAAATGGTGGGCGTAGACGGCGTCCAGGTAGTCTGCCATCCCGGCGACTGCGGCGATCTGGGCATGATCGGGTCCAGCGGGGGTGAGCATATTACGCGCCTTGCCCTGGTGGAAAAAGTGCGACTGGTTGGACATTCTCTCTCGCAATGCCCGGCGCACGAACATCAATCCCAGGTGCGGACCCCAGGTCTTGTAGAGCGAGAAAAGGTAGATATCCGCCCCCAGGGCGCTGATGTCGGGGAGGCCGTGTGGTGCGTAGGATACGCCATCGACTACCGCGATAGCGCCAAGTTCGTGGGCTTTGTCGGCGATTTCCCGCACCGGGTTTACATGGGCGATCACATTGGAAACGTGAGGAAAGGCGATCATGCGAGTGCGGGAAGAGAGCAAATTATCGAGCTCCGCTACATCGAGTAGCCCGGTTTCCGGGTTGATATTCCAGTCCCTGACGACGATGCCGCTCTGTTCCAGGCGTCGCCATGCGCCTGCGTTGGCTTCGTGGTCCTGCATCGAGGCTATGATCTCGTCGCCTGCCTGCCACATCGGGCGCAGGGCGTTGGCTAATACATAGACATTCTGCGAGGTCGATGGCCCGAAGTTGATTTCATCTTCGGCTACATTTAGGTAGGACGACAAACGCGTATACGATTCATCCATGCTGTAGCCGGCCTGCGCGGAGGCGGGGTAGGGGTAGTAGGGTTGAACTTTGGTCCGTGTATAAAACTCGAGCAGTCGGTCGATCACCTGCTGGCAGGTGTACGATCCCCCGGCGTTCTCAAAAAAAGCCCATCCGGCCAGTGCAGGCTCGCGGAACGCCGGGAACTGGGTCCTGATGAAATCTACATCGAGCTTCATGGTGCATAATCTTTGGCGTGTCAGCGGGAAGCCACGTTAGCAATTTATTGGTGACACGACAATGCATAGGCTGCAGCGCCGCCGCGCTCAAGAGTAAGTTACTCAATACCACTCACAGGGATCGAGCAGAGGAGGCAGCCACCTAATGCCCGTGGGCGGCCTTGGAAAAACGATCAAGCGGTCTGGCGAGGAACTCGGGTCGGGCACTTCGACGTTGGTTCGCCAATTTACGCAAGCCACTGTTAAAGTTCTCGGTGTTAAAACCGCTGCTATTACCCCGTTCCCACAGCATGCTTACCGCCGACTGGGCTTCGTACCAATCGCTGCCTAGCTCGCCGTAGTGTAAAGCGCGGACGATGGCTATCGCGTACAGTTGTTTGTCCTGCCCGGGAGCATTGCCTTCTTCGTCAGCAGCCGCAACCACGGATTTTACCTCCACTGTTTTGCAGAATTCGCTGAAATCATTAATCCAGAGCTGATCCCTTTTTGTCTTCATTTTCCGTCCGCTGGTTGGCGTAACTGTTAGCCGGTGTCTCAAACCTAGCATCGGGAATGTGCCCCGCGGAATAAAAAACTGGAGGAATCTCCAACTTTTCTGCCGCCAACACAAGATGACCGCCGTCCCGGCCTGAAGACTCGACTCTGCAAGTTATGATCAGGGACCAAACGCAGTTACTCTGCGAGAGTCGACTTTACTGAAGCCGAAAGGGTACAGTGTCGCTATCGTGATTGGAAAAATCCTCAAAAGCTTTTACCACAACGACCCGGTTCTATGGCGCCTTGCCATCGACAGGTTTTTGCGGGAAGACAGGCGCAACCCGCCCCCGGAGCATGCAGTGCTCTTCACGGGCAGTTCCAGCATTCGCTTCTGGAAGTCCCTGGAGCGCGATATGGCGCCTTACCCGATCATCAACCGGGGCTTCGGTGGTTCCATGATGCACCAGGTGGTGCATTACATGGACCAGATAGTTGTCCCCTATAAGCCCGCGGCCATTTTTCTTTACGCCGGGGAAAATGATATCGCCGGTCTTTTGATAACCCGAAAACATTCAGCCAGGGAAGTGTGCGAGGGCTTCCAGCAATTTTGCCAGCGTGTTTTCGAGCGTTTACCCGACACGCCCATTTACTACATCGCTATCAAGCCCGCCAAATCGCGTCGCAAGTACTGGCCCCAGATGCAGCTTGCAAACAGCATGATCAAAGAGCTGTGCGTTGGCGATCCGAGGTTGCGTTTTATCGATATAGGGCCTGCCATGCTCAACGATGCGGGCGAAGTCAGGGGTGAGCTGTTCACCCGGGACGGTATTCACCTGAATGAAAAGGGATATGCAGTCTGGCGCAAGGTCATTCTGCCTGCGGTGAAAGAGCTGGCTGCTGAGGGCGTGATTGCTGGCGGTGAGCGGTGAAACCTGACTAGCCTGGGTGCTGCCCGCCCGTTACAAAGCTGACCCTGGCCCACAGGAACACTCTGGCAGGGATAGAGTGCTCACGCAGACATATTAGTACCAATCCTGAACTCAGCAGAATATTATACTGAGGGGTCCGAGCTTGTGAGATCTCTCTTGGGCTCAAAAAACTCTGACACCCCTGATAATGAGCCGAACCGCTTTTTCATTGAATACCTGTACTTTCTGGAGAACCGTATGTTAACAAAAAGAAAGCTAGCAATTTTTTCGTTGGCGATATCGCTAGCGGCGCTAAGCACTTCTGCTATCGCTGCAAAAAAACCTAATATTCTCGTCCTCTGGGGCGATGATGTTGGTGTCTGGAATACCAGCGCCTATAACCGAGGTGGTATGGGTTACAAGACGCCTAATATTGACTCAATAGCAGATGAGGGTGCCTTGTTTACCGACATGTATGCGCAACAGTCCTGCACCGCTGGCCGCGCGTCGTTCGTCCTGGGCCAGCAGCCCTTTCGGACGGGCTTGTTGACTATCGGTATGCCTGGCAGTGACCAGGGTATTCCCGACTGGGCGCCCACTATCGGTGACTTATTGAAAGAGCAGGGTTATGCGACCGGACAATTTGGCAAAAACCACCTGGGTGACCAGGATAAGCACTTGCCTACCAATCACGGTTTTGATGAATTTTTTGGCAATCTCTACCACCTGAATGCCGAAGAGGAGCCTGAAACCTACTATTATCCAAAAGACCCGGCATTCCATAAAAAGTTTGGGCCGCGTGGGGTGATTCATTCCTATGCGGATGGCAAGATTGAAGACACGGGTCCACTGTCCAGAAAACGTATGGAAACCGTTGATTCCGAGTTCGGTGGCGCTGCCAAAAAGTTTATGGCCGCAGCTGTCAAAGCGGACAAGCCTTTCTTTGTGTGGATGAATTTTACCCGGATGCACGTTTGGACACGCCTACAGGAAAAATACCAGGGTGTGACTGGAATCGGCCTCTATGCTGACGGTATGGTAGAACTCGATGACATGGTAGGCAGCTTCCTAGAAGAACTAAAAACGCTTGGGGTGGCGGACAATACCATCGTCATCTTCTCGACCGATAATGGCGCGGAGAAGTTTACCTGGCCCGATGGAGGCACCACGCCATACCACGGTGAGAAGGGTACGACCTGGGAAGGTGGAATGAGAGTGCCTCAAATGGCCAAATGGCCCGGTACGATCAAACCCGGCACTATTGTTAACGATACCATGAGCCAGGAAGACTGGATGCCGACGTTACTGGCAGCGGCCGGCGTCCCTGATGTGAAGGAAAAGCTGGCATCAAAAGAGGGTTACCAGGCCAATGGCAAGAAGTTTCGGGTGCACCTCGATGGCTATAACTTCAAGCCTTATTTTGAAGGTAAGGAAAAAAAGGGACCACGACGAGAGATCATGTACTTCGCGGCAAGCGGTATGCTTAATGCGATACGGGTAGATGACTGGAAAATTTCATTTGCAACCGAAAGAGGCGCGATCAACGAAGCGTTCAGAGAAACGCCCCAATGGCCAGTAATCACCAATTTGCGGGCAGACCCCTTCGAAAGCGCTTCACGCAATTCTGGTATGTACGTGCGGTGGTACGCTGACAATATGTGGTTGATGGTTCCCGCGCAGGGCTTTGTGCAGAAATTCTTCAGCACTATTCCCGACTACCCGTTCCAACCTGGTGGATCTTTAAGCGCCAGCAATATTGGTTACGGTACCCTGGAAAGGCAGAAAGCGCTGGGCGGCCTCAAGGCGCTGATGGATATGTCGGTTCGAAACTAGCTTGTAAGATGATAAAAAAAGACCCGGGCTGAGCTATCAGCCCGGGTTTTTTTTGCCCGAATGCCAGGCGAAACCTGAATTTAGCTGCGTCTTACCGGGTATCGCCAGGTCAACCGCCAGACTTGCGTTTTTTGCGACAAACGCTGCAGCGCGTGGCGACGGTCCAGAGGCTGTCCTGTCCGCATGGCTGCTCCTGCTTGTGCGTGTCAGGGTTTGGAGTAGCGTTGCTGCCTGCGCCAGTCCCAGGGTGGCATGGGGTCGGGTTGGGCCCACAGCCCCAGCTTTTTTTCACGTGCTAACGCTTCAGCTGCCTCTAACAGGTGTTCATCCGGGGCGTAGTAACGGTACCACCAGGCGTGTCCGCCCGCGACCATCGCCAGGTTGATGTTGTTCTGTTCCAGGTAAATTGTGCCGTCGGTGCGACCATAGCTGTCCTTGCCCAGCACAACCACGCCCACAGTCTTGCCCGCAATCATGCCCGAGAGGGCATCCCAGGCTTTCTTGCCGTAGCGCTGGTCTCGTTCCGGCGTGTCGATGCCGTGCAAGCGGATCTTGTACTGGGTGTTATTCCTGTCCAGTATCGAGACGGTGTCTCCGTCGGCGACGCGCACCACCCGACCGGTAATGCCGAACTCGGGAACAGGATTGCCTTCGCGTGCGGCTCCCAGTTCCTCCAGCTTGTCGGCGGCCTCGCGCCAGCTGGCGTCGGGTCGGTTCGCATAGTCGCGCAGGCTGCCGCCGACTTTGTCGATGACGGCGCCGGGCCAGCTGACCCTGCCATCGCTGGCGTACTGGTAAACGCTCAGGGCAACCAGCGCCAGTAACACATTGCGCCATGGGCGCCAGCGCCGGCTTCCGAGAAGTCCCGGAATGCCTTTACCAATAGTTGGCAAAATTATATCCGTCCAGGGCAGAACAAATTCCGCCCTACAATTATTGAGTGGACACCCGACCTACGTTTTCGGGCGGGCACGAGTGAGGCAAGGGCTGCCCCGAAGAGGCTGCGAGAGGATAGTCGGGGCTATTCGGTGTCCTGGGCGTCTTCGATGTGATCAAGTTCGCCATTGTCGTTGAATACCAGGATCTTGCCCTGCGCCTGGTAGAACCAGCGGTCGTAGTCCTTGGAGGTCGGCTCCCCGCATATCTCCAGCACCTGCTCCTTGAGCAGCGGATTAATCTGGTCGCCCGCGATCAGGCGGTTACCACAACGCATTTCCTGGGCCAGCGCCGGTACGGCAAGGCTGGAGAGGACTGCAACTACGGCTAACATTCTGATATTCAACATAATTAATTCTCAATGGTGATTGAAGTGACCGGTTTTCACACAAGCCTGTCAGTAGCTTGGATCTCGCCTGCAGGTTGCGGTTCCCTGAACTCCAGAGACTATAATTCAACGACTCTTTTGCGACAAGGCTCCGCCGGAAGGGTTCATCGGGTCCTCCGGCGCTCCCGGGTTCAGGGGATTCTCCAGCCAAAGCACACCCTGGCCCGAGGTAAAGACGCCTTCGCCTTCCTCGGTGGTAATGATATCCAGGTCACCGTCGGCATCGATATCAACCAGGCGGAGGTTGTCGTACTTTATGTAGTCCGCGTAGGGGGTGAGGTTGACCAGGTCCCAGGTAACGCCGCTGGGTATGTCCGTGCGCGGGGTCATCATGAATACCCCGTGACCGTGACCACTGCCGGTGAACACCACATCGATCTGGTCGTCGCCGTCGACGTAGCCGCAGGCCACGCCCTTGATAACGAATTTACGACTGCTGCTGTGCTCACTGCGCAGGCTGTCGGAACTGATCGGGTATTCCTCCCAGTGACGCCCGCTGGCGTCCAGCCGCTTGAGCCATTTCGCCACCATGCCCGAGTCATGGGAGGTTGCCACGACAATATCCTCCATGCCGTCGACAACGTGATCACAGAAGGTAAATTCACTGCCCCTGTCCGCAATCATAATTCGTTCCCAGTACGCGGTTGCCGGGGATTCACCGAGGGCCTGCGCTCCCGGATTCCTGAACCAGCCGACCCCGTTTCTGCCGGCAAACACGATATCCGCCAGGCCATCCGCATCCATATCCCGGATCACCAGGGTTACGGTCTTGACGTCAACCGCACCGACATAAAAACGCTGCCACTGCCCGACGTTGGCCGGGTGGGTGCCCGTCGGCGCCTTGAACCAGAAAATCGCCGCCTTGCCGTCGTCACCCATGTCCCTGGTGCCGGCGACGATGTCGGCGCCGCCCACGCCATCGATCTGGCCCGCCCGGGCCTTCATGTAGCCCGCTTGTTTTGCAGGCGCCAGGTTAACGGCGCGCCAGTCAGCGGGATTCCTCAGGTTGCTGCCGGCCAGCCAGTGGATACCCAGGCTCTGGGTGTCACCCTCGATGCTCGATAGCACCGCATCATAAAAGCCGTCCAGGTCGAGGTCCGCAAAGGCGGCGTCCTCAATGCCCTCGATGGCAATGCCGCCGCTGATGTCGACGCCGGACCAGGCTGCGGTTTTCCTTGCGGAGTCCGGGCCGGGATTGAGGTATAGCATCAGGTCCCCCGACTGCTCCCAGCCCGAGACAACGTCCACCAGGCCGTCGCGGTTTATATCTCCGACATGGACGCCGTCCGCGCCGTTGCCACTGGCATCTATGGCCCACTTTTGCCAGTAAATGTTGGGAGCGTAACTCGACTGGGCGCCGCCCAGGCACAAGACAATGGCCAGGCATATTTTGTAGCGATGGAAAAACGTCACGAATACCCCGCGGTGACTGTTAGTGTAGCCTCGATGGGCGAGAGAGTTGGGTAGTGAATGGGCGCGACCAGATGGGGAAGGCTATTTGATCCCGGTGGTTGCAATAATAGGAGAGGGCCGAAGCCTACCACATAAGCGGTATGGGTATGTAAACTATATTCTGTCGAAGCAAGCGTTGCCGCGTAACGACCCGACTCATTAAGAGGCACCCGGCCGGGCCGAAAGCCGCGGCCGGACGCCGGATAAGAACTAGAACGTGTAGATCAGCTCTGCGCCGTACCAGAAGGCCTCGCCATTGTCGGCATCGGTATAGCCGCCGCCGACGTTCAGCTCCATGGCGTGACCGATTTTAGCTGCCAGGCCGGCGTCCCAGCGGATGCTGTCGTCGTCCTGCTCGTAACCCGGCAGTTTGGCAGAATTACCCGGAACGGTTACCAGGCCTATGCGAGGGTTGGTGTCATCGTTGTCGAGGTAGGCGCGGTAGGTCAGCTCGCTGTAGAGTTCGCAGTTACAGAAACCCAGCTGCATGTCGCCGAATACGCCGGCACTGGCGATGCCGCTGGTGGTCGACAGGCCATTGACCCGCAGGGCAGTGGCGTCTCCGCTTTTCTCCTCATAGCTGTCCACATCGGCGTCGATATACTCGTAACTCCAGGTCGGGCCAAAGTGATAATCCTTTTCGCTGTCGACGACGTTGAGGCCGCCGCTGACCATGATGCCCAGAGCCTCACCGCTGGTGTCGCCAGTCTCGGTGCGCTTGAGCACCGGGCCCAGGTTGAAGCTGCGCTTGAGTTCATCGTAGTCGAGGTCGCTGTAGCTGATAGCACCCTCAAAGAACCACGGGCCGCTATGGTAACCGCCCAGCACGGTGAAGTTCAGGCTGTCCATCTCGTAGCGCGAACTGCTCGAGCCGAAATCCAGTTCGTTGTCACCCCGGCCCACCTGGGCGCCTACGTACCAGCTATCCGCCGGACGAAAATTCACGCCCACGTTGTACTGGTTGGCCTCGTTGGTGCCGGTACTGTTGTATTGAGTGTCGTGCTTGTCCTCGTTGTAACTGGCGCCGCCCCAGACCGAGTAGCCACCCACCGGGGTAGTGGCCTTCCAGCGGTTGGCCTGCATGATCGGCTGGGCGGAACGCCACTGGGACTGCATGTCGTCGATGCCCATCTGTGGCAGCAGGGAGATTTCGCCAGGGGCCAGCAGGATGGAGGACAGGTAATCCGCCGATATCTGTTGCCCGATGGTGGTCGGGTGCAGCGGGTCGTTGAAAAAGAACTGGTCGGGGTCAGGGTTGGCGCCGGACAGTTTGGCATCGGGGTTGCCGCCCGCGCAGGTGCCCGCGTCGACCGAGAAACAGGACACGCTGAATTCCGTGCTCGTTAGTGGCAGGCCATAGGCAGTGGGGTCCGCGGCAACTTCCCGCAGCACGGTGAAGGCGTCGTAAATGAGGATGTTTCCTGTGCCTATCTGCTGCTGAATCTGGCTGTTGACCGCCGCCGCCTGGGTTGAAGCGAAATCGGCAAACGGCACACCGGCCGGCGCCAGGCCGAAATCGGGCACATTGGCGATCACCACGAACTTGGCGCCGCGATCTTTCAGGGCATTGGCGGCGCCCACCATGTTGGCCGCCACGGCGGCCGCTGTCGCCTCATCGAATACCCTGCCGCCGCCGATATCGTTGCCGCCGCCGTCCATGACATAGAGCGCATTCTTGTCCAGGTTTCGACCACTCAGCTCCAGGTTGTAGAACAGTGAGTTGAAGTTGGGGTTAAGCCCGGAGTCGGGTCGATCCACGGCATAAGGCGCCAGGTAAGTAGTGGGCGCGGTGATCGACAGCAGGGTTTCTGTCGACGTGTTGCCGCCCACCGCATAGTTGGTGCCCCCTTCCCGGGAGGGCGCTCCCTCTTCTATGCTCAGTTTGTCGGCCACCAGGCTTGGCGAAACAGGCCCGTAGGCCGAGTTCTGGTAGTTGGGTCCCACCCTGTTGGTGAATCGCTGGCCGTTGAACTGGCCATTATCAAACAGGCTGTCGCCAAAGGAATAGATGTTCGTGTAGGGACTGGCAAGGGCGGTGGTGCCCAGCGCGGCTGAGGCAAGGATGACGGCTTGGTAGATCGGGTTTCGCATGTGACGCTACTCCGTGATTGTTATAGTCGACCTGTGCCCGGCACTGGCTGCGGCTCCGATCGGTGTGGATTTCAGGTTAGTGGCCGGAAATATACGCGCTCGCGCGCTTCTGTGAAAGGCAATAATTACGCCGCTGCAGGCTTTGGCGGGGCCTGCCTGGACAGGCCGGGGGAGGGCGCCGTGCCGGGTGTAGTGGCCCCGGCGGGATCGAACTATATTTTTTCATGCCGTATAATCGCAGTATGTGCCTTACCAGCAAAAACCCGCGAAATCCGCGTGCCCGCTCCCGGCGACTCTGCGCCCTGGCTCTGGCCCTGGCGCTGCTGGCTGCGGGCTCCGCGCCGGCGGCCACCGTCTATAAAACCGTGGATGAGAACGGGGTGGTCAGTTATTCGGATACGGCCCCTGTCATTGAGCAGGAGGCGGAGGTCATGGTGATCGACGTCCAGGACCCGGACGACAGCGAGTCTACGCAGGCACAACTCGAGTCCATGCGCGAGACCACTGACCGCATGGTCGCGGATCGCCAGCAACGGGAGAAGCATCGCGCTGAAATGCGCAAACTGCAGGCCGATAGTGAGCCCCAGGTCATCGAATATGCCGCCCCTGCGGGCAACACCGGCATCTACACAGGCTACTATCCTTACCCCGTCTATCGGCCTGGCGGCAGCTACCGCCCCAGGCCGACGCACCCGATCGCCCGGCCGCCCCTGCGACCACGTCCCCCGGGCTACCCACCCAGGGGCGATATAATCTCACCGGGCCATGATTACCCTGCCTCCCTTATCCGGCGCGGCTACAGTCCACAGGTCCGGGCAGCTTTCGAAAATTGACGCTAATACAAGCGGAGGTCGGTGTGACAGAGGTCAGTGGATGACCTCGATGAGACCTGCAATATCAGGGTTGGATACAGCTGTTAGTGGGTCCGCGTTGACAGCTGCAATAGCGCGCTCCAGTATTGTCATTGCCGATAAGAACAACACCAGAGAGTAAAAATGAAAGCTGTGGTCATGCGAAATGATTCCCTCGATGTGGAACAACTAAAGGACCCCGAGCCCGGTCCGGGCGAAGTCCTGGTGCGAACCCTGGCCTGTGGTATCTGCGGCTCCGACCTGCATATGTTCAAGCACTGTGAACATGCGCTTTCCAGCTTCAAACGGGGCAATATCCCGATCAGTTTCGATCCGGCCAAGGGGGTGGTGTTCGGCCACGAGTACTGCGCGGAAGTCCTCGACTATGGTCCCGGTACAGAAAAGAAGCTGAAGGCCGGTACCAGGGTGTGCTCCATTCCCCTGGTTATCAAGCCCGACACGTTCGAGAGCATCGGCTATTCCAACAATTACCCGGGTGGTTACGGCGAGCTGATGGTGCTGCCCGAAATGATGTTGCTGCCGGTGCCCGGGGATCTGCCGAGCAATATAGCTGCCCTCACTGAACCCATGGCCATCGCCACTCACGCCGTCGCACGCGCCCAGCTGCAGGGTGACGAGGTGCCGATGGTCATCGGCTGCGGCCCGATCGGGCTGGCGATGATCCTGGCGCTCAAGGCCCGCGGTATAGGCCCGGTCATCGCCTCGGATTTCTCTGCCGGACGTCGCGCCCTGGCCGAAAAAATGGGGGCGGATGTCGTGGTGAACCCCGCTGACACCTCGCCTTACCAGAGCTGGCTGGATGTCGCAGCGCCGCCCGGTTACGACATGCACGGCGCAATGGCGATAATGGGGCTGGGGCCGATGCCGAAGCCCTGCGTCATCTTTGAGTGCGTGGGAGTGCCGGGAATTATCCAGCAGGTGCTGGCCAATGCACCACCGCGATCACGCCTTATGGTTGTGGGTGTGTGCATGCAGGCCGATACTATCGAACCCTTGATGGCGATCAGCAAGGAAATGAACGTCCATTTCGTCTATGCGTACACTGGTGAGGAATTTGCGCAAACCCTGACCGATCTTGCCGATGGCAAGCTCGAGGCGGAACCGATCATTACCAGCGTGGTCCGGCCGGAGGGAGTCGCCGAAGCCTTTGATACGCTGTCGAAACCGGAAGATGAAGCCAAGATCATAATCAATTTTGACTAGCGCGGTGACTGACAAATGGCAGGACTCGACCTGGGTGTTTGGCTACGGGTCGCTGATTTACAAGGTTGATTTCCCCTACCTGGAGCGGGAAGAAGCCGTCGTCGAGGGTTGGCAGCGCAGGTTCTGGCAGGGTTCACACGATCACCGGGGTACCCCGGATGCGCCGGGGCGGGTGGTAACCCTGATTCCGGCGGCTGGTGCAGTGTGCAAGGGGGTTGCCTACCGGGTCGAACACGAGGTGTTCGAGCACCTCGACCACCGGGAAAAAAATGGCTACGAACGCCACGCGGTGAGCATCTTCCTGTCGCGGTCGGCGCGCCGTGTCGGGGGCCTGCTCTACGTCGCGCGCTCTGACAACCACGCATACCTGGGGCCGGCCCCGCTGCCCGAACTGGCAGCTCACATCGCTCGCTCTTCGGGCCCCAGTGGCAGCAATCGCGACTACCTGCTGCGCCTGGCTGAGGCCTTGCGCGAGCTGGGGGATCCCGACCCGCATGTCATGGCCCTGGAGGCTCTGCTGCTGGAGCAGTGATGCCCGGCTAGGCCCGTGCCAGCATTTTCCTGCCCGGTTTGCGGGAAAAACCGAACCAGTCAACAACCTGCTGCTGTACCAGCGGGTCGTCGAGCAGGTCGAAGTGATTTTTCTCGTGGAATACCCGGCAGTTTTCCGGCCGTATCTTCAGGTGCTTCAGCTCATTGTTGTGGATGCCCACCGCGCTGTCATGGCGCACCAGCAAGTCCCCCAGCAGGTGGCCCAGCGGGTCGCGTTCATCGCGACCGAGGCTTGCTGCTGCGAAGTAGTAGTCAACCCCGGCTAGCAGGGGAACCACCTGGTGTTGCTCAGGCCTCCTCTCGTCGGGATCGTGCCCCTGCCAGTCCTCGTCCAGCAGGGCCCCGTGGCGCAGGTCCTTGATGCCCGCACTACGCAACTTGCCAAACAACATGGGCTCCGCGTAGGGCAGTTTTTTCATCGCGGTTTCAAACGCGTGCCCTGCCTTCTCCAGGGGGGAACCGTGGTGGGGCGTACCCAGGCAGACCACACGTTGCAGGTCTTGCAGCCATGGGGCCTGGTGGCGCTCTGCATAGCTGCAGGCGCTGCGAATCACCAGGCCACCCATGCTGTGGCCAATAAGCGAAATCGACTCAACCGGCACTGGCCAGTTGTCGCGCAGCAGCTGCAACTGCTGCGCAAATTCCCGGCCGTTGGTCGAAATGTGTCGGCCGGTGTTGTAGCGCAAGTACAGGGGCGTGCAGCCCAGCTCATCGCGCAGGCGGTCACCGATGCTGGGATGGCCGTTGCGGTACCAGCCCAATTCAGACAGGCTGAGCCCGTGTACCAGCACCACGAGGTGAGGTGAGGCCGCGGGTAGGGCGCCAGCCACAGCCCGGGGATTTGCCGGGTCCAGGGCGTGTTCCGGCGTTCTGAGAGTCATCGGGGTTGCCAGTGCGTTGCCGCTGTTTTCCAGGTGGTCACCGAACACGCCATTGAGAGCGGCAACTAGCCGGATTTCCGCACTCGAATTGCCGGCCTGGCGCAGTTCCCGCGGCAGCAGGCCGAATGAGCGGTCGACACCCTCGCGCAGGCCGGCATTGATCCCGCGGATGACTTTGTATACGCCTGTGGCGATCAGGCCGTGGGCCCGGCCGGGCTGTATCGGTGCCAGCAGCATCGGGGTTTGCGCAATGCTCTCGTGCATGCGTTCTACCGTATTGGTGATGCCCTCCACCGAATCGAACACCAACCGGGTACTGCCCTGTATCGTATTGATTGACGTTTTCATAGGCTTGTTCCTTTGCACTGTGAGTTTGTGGTGTAGCGCAGGCGTTGCTGCCAGTGTCGGCACACCCCTGGAAGATCTCGTCTAGCCCGCTGGGTCATGAGCATCGGCGGCCGCCAGCGACCCCAGGCATGAAAGGCACAGCACAACGGGCCTGGGCTGGGCCGGCACACCCACGGCGGCGCGAACCCCCTTGGGCAGTATCGTATTGCACTGATCGCAGGTGCAGTTGAGGTTGAGCACCGCTTCCTGCCAGCCGATTACCCCGGCATCGTGCTCGGCATCGGTCGCGGCGGGGGCAGGGAGTTGATGGGACTGGGGGCGGGGTTTGCGTCCCTGGAATGCCCGGGCCACATTGGTACTGTCGGCCACGACCCCCTCTACCAGTTGGAAGGTGTTGAGCAGCACATTGCGAACCACGGTGGAAACGGATATTCCCAGCTGTTCGGCGTGATCCCGTAATTCGTCGTCCAGCTGCCTGGGAATACGGGCCTGCAGCACGCGGTCCTTGGTCTGGCGCGGTTTACTGCGTCTTTTTCGGGTCGAATCCGGCACCTGCCTCTCGCTTCAATGCCACGGGGCATTGCTGTTTGAAATCAATATCAGCGAATGTAGGTTAAATGTAATACAAGGTCAACAATTGTATTACATATTAATTTGAGGCCGGAGGTTAGCCGCCAGGACAGTGTTCCGTTCAGGAGGCTCTTGCGTGGGTAGGGAGTGCTTGTCCCGGGGGGCGCGGGGTGCGCCGGTTACTGCCTAGAACGACAGCTTGATGCCAACCCCGGCCACTTCGGAATTGACGCTGGTGTCGAACACCAGGTACTCGACGTAGATATCGATGGTGTCCAGGATATCCAGTGATGCGCCCACGCCGTAGTAGGCCTCCTCAGAGGTCTTGTCGTTTTTTTTCTCAGCTGTTTCCAGCTTCACGTCCGCAGAGGCCACCCCGGCCTTGGCGTACAACTCGAAGAAGGGGCCCAGCGGGAGAGACACTACACCGCCCGCGGTGATGGCGCTGGCCTCCACTTTTTCGTTGCGGTTGCTGCTGTCGCCCAGGTCGTAGTAACCCACTTCGGCAGACAGCATGATGAAGTTGGTATCCAGGAAGGTGTAGCCCAGGAAGCCGCCGGGTACGGTGTCGTCCCCGACATCCGAGTCTGCCTGGTATGCGCCGCCGCCTATATAAAGGCCTGCGGCCTGGGTGGAGGTCGCGCCCGCCAGGGCGAGTGCGGGCAGGAGTGTAGCGAGGAAGATTTTCTTTACTGACATGATCACGAATCCCTGGGTTGAGTTGCTTGCTTGGGCTGTCGGGTTGCCCCGAGCGGCAGGGATTATCGCACCGCCACCGGCAGAAAAACACCTCGTTTTGACTGCTCTACAAGGTCTTGCCGGACTGTAGCGTCCCGGCTGACACAGGCAAGCCGGGCGATTGCATTTTACCGGCTGGGGTGCAACTCTTGCGCAGGCGTGGGAGCAACAGGGGCGACAGGGTGTATTACGGGGAAAGATTGAACAGCATCAGCCATCTGGTCGGCGCCACGCTGGCGCTTATGGGTATGGGTGCCCTGCTGACAGTGGGGGTGCAGTCCGGGGATCCCTGGGTCCTGGGCAGCTTCGCCGTGTTTGGCGTCACCCTGGTACTGCTGTACACCATGTCCACGCTTTACCACAGCTTTCACCCCCCGCAACTCAAGAACCTGTTCCAGCTGTTCGACCACATCGCGATCTACCTGCTGATCGCCGGTACGTATACGCCGTACATGCTGGTTTCGCTGCGCCATGGCAACGGGATACCGATCATGGTGGCGGTCTGGGGGCTCGCCCTGCTGGGCATCCTGAGTGAGGTGTTCCTCTCGGGGCGGGCGGTAAAAGTAGGGCAGATGCTTATCTATCTCGCCATGGGTTGGGCCTGCTCCCTGGACATGGCCCAGTTGCGTGGGGCAATTTCCGAGACGGCTTTTAACTGGCTGCTTGCGGGGGGGCTGGCCTACACCGGTGGTGTGGTGTTCTATGTGCTGGACAAGATGGGTGTGCTCAGGCACTCACACGGTATCTGGCATATCTTCGTCCTGGCCGGGAGCATCTGCCATTTTGTTTCCATCATCGGCTACATAAGGTAGCGCCCGTACTGGCGGGCACCACCCCTGCGCAGCTGGTGCAGGCCTAATCCATAGTGACGCATATCTTGCCGAAATGGCGCTGTGACTCCTGGTGACGAAACGCATCGGCCAGTTGCTCCAGCGGGTAGCTGCTGTCGATCACGGGTTCCAGGTTGCCGGCTTCAACAGCCGCGATCATGTCGAGCTGGTGGCGTTTGCTGCCGACAGTGATTCCCTTGATGGCCGCGTTTTTCTGGAACAACTCGGTCGTGGGCACTTCACCGGCATAGCCGGTCAGCACGCCGATCATGCTGATGCACCCGCCGATAGCCAGGGCCCTGACTGACTGGGGCACGGTTCCCGGACCGCCGACCTCAACCACCAGGTCTACCCCGCGTCCGTTACTGATTTCCAGCACCTTGTCGCCCCATTTCGGTTCTTTCCGGTAGTTGATGAGGTGATGGGCGCCAAGGGCACCCAGGCGCTCGAGCTTCTCGTCTGAGGACGAGGTGGCAATCACCTGGCAACCCATCATTCGTGCGAACTGCAGGGCGAAGACAGAAACGCCGCCACTACCCTGCACCAGGATCCAGTCACCTGGTTTAAGGTGGGTTTCGACCATCAGTGCCCGCCAGGCAGTCAGGCCGGCGCAGGTGAGTGTGGCTGCAGATTCAAAATCGAGATTCGCGGGCATCCTGGTGAAGCCATGGGCGGCCATGGTCACGCTGCCGGCGGCAAAGCCATCGACATGGTCCCCCGGCACGCCTACCAGTTTGTCCAGTGCGGGAGCCCCATCCTGCCAGTTGGGAAAGAAACAGCTGAGCACTCGGTCTCCCTCGGCGAATTCCGTGACACCCTCGCCGACGGCGGTGACAATGCCGGCGCCGTCAGACATGGGAATCCGGCCGTCAGCCGTGGGCAGGAGCCCAACCACCACGGCATAGTCGTGAAAGTTCAGGGAGCTGGCTTTCACCGCCACCTGGATTTGCCCGGGCCCCGGGGCGATGGGCTCGCGGGGTGCCAGGGCGAGCTTGTCCAGCCCGCCCGGATTGCTTAATTTCATTGCCTGCATATCGATTCCCCTGTGTTGTTCAGAAATAAGTGTCGGTTCGAAGGCCTCGCCGCTGCGGTCCTGTCAGCCGCCGTTGCGAATGACCAGGCCACAGAGGTACAGCAAGTGCAAGCCCACCGCGATCCAGGTCAGGCGAGCGCGCAGGGCAGGGTACCACCCCTGGGTTCCGCTGCTGTTGCGTTCGTACCACAGTATGGCCATGTAACCGAGCATCAGCAGACACGCTGCCAGCACCGGCTGGGCTGTGAGTATACCCAGCACGGCGAAGATAACGATACCGTTACTGATCACCAGGCGCAGGATTTTCGGTCTTTCGGGGTAGTGCATCGCGGAGCCCCACAGGGTGCCCGCGAGGAAACACAGGATAGCCAGCGAGTAGATAACGAAAGCCTGGCGCGCCAGCGCACCGGGATAGTCGTCGAAAAAGAAGGTGCCATAAACGGCGGCAATAAAGGGGATCAGGCCGGCGTATCCCAGCACATGCATGAGGGTGCGGGACCGCATGTCAGCCAGCCGGGGAGCGGCGTTCTATCACCAGCAGGATTTCTCCGACCTCAAAACCGAATTTGATCATGCGGGATTCGTTGATGAGTATGTCGGGCGTGACGAGGTACATGCGGTCGTCGATACGCAAATCGAGGGTGCTGTCCCCATAGGGAATGCGCAGTACGTAATCCAGGAACATACTGTTGCCCGCGACCCGGACCTGGCCCTCGCCGATAACGTCGCCGGCGGTACCCACATAAGCACCGGGGCCACTGGGTTGGAGAGTCCATACCCGGCGCGACTGCTCGCCGTCGTCAAACACAAAATCTTCTTCCAGGGTGCCCACGCCATCGCGCCAGTAGGCTTTGATGTCGGCGTTGAAGTAGCGGATAACCTTGCCGCCGCGGTCCTTGATCACGCCGTGGGCGGTTAATGCGCCGTCAAAGAAGGTCTCTGGGACCAGCGTCGGGGCCCTGTCGGCGTAGTCATCCACCGCCACGGAGCCGCAGGCCGTCAGGGCGAGACGTGACTGTCAGGGTCAGCAGCAGTGTAAAGCGGGACATGGGACTCACCAGAAACAGAAACTACAGGTTGGTACGGCGGATGGCCATGGCAGGATCACTGCCGGCCCAGGGGATAGCCGACGCCTGCGCGCAGGGGCGGCCGGTCATCCAGATTTTGACTGGTGCGTATACTAGGGGATAACCATTCGACAGAGGGCCTTGCAGCCATGATCCTGAATTCCGACGACCTGGGCAGCATGGAGCGGCGCTACCGGGCGGCTTTTGTAAATTCACTCAGCGGTTTCAAGGCCGCCAACCTGGTGGGTACGCGAGATCCGGACGGTAACTGCAATCTCGCGATCATGAGTTCCGCGGTTCACCTGGGCTCGCACCCCCCGCTGCTGGCCCTGGTGATGCGCCCGGATGACGCGGGCCAGCACACCCTGGCGAATATCCTCGACAGCGGCGTGTATTCCCTGAACCATGTATCCGAAGCCTTTTTCAAGGCGGCGCACCAGACCGCGGCCCGTTATCCCAGGGGACGATCCGAGTTCAGCGAAGTGGGTCTGACGCCCTTGTTTGAAGGCGACTTCGCTGCCCCATTTGTGGCGGAATCCGCCATCCGTATCGGGCTCGAACTGCGTGAGCACCAGAAGCTTGCGATCAACGGGACTAACCTGGTGATTGGGGAGATCGTCCTTGTGGACCTGCCGGGCGAGAGTGTCGATGCCGACGGCAGTGTGGATATCGCTTCCGCGGGCACCATTACCGTGAGCGGCCTGGACGCCTACCATCGGGTACAGGCCCTTGGTCGGCAACCCTACGCGAAGCCTGGGGAAAACGGATGACATCGACCCGCCAGGTGCAGGACCCGGAATCCCCGGGCACACAGCTGTACTGGTTTCAAACAGACCTTCGCCTTGAGGACAACCCGGGGCTCCTGCGTCATGCAGGTGGCACGGCCCTGGTATGCCTGTACTGCCTGCAGGACAGCCCGGCCTGGTGCAACAACAGCGGCATGGGCCATCAGCGCAGGCGTTTTCTGCTGGAAAGCCTGGCGGCACTGCAGCGGCAGCTCGAGAGCCTCGGGCAAACGCTGCTGGTTATATCCGGCGACCCCCGGTCCATTATTCCGCGGCTGGTGCGCGAATATCGTATCGCCGGGGTGGGCACCTCGTACACCGCGGGTTTTTACGAAGCGCAACAGCGCTCGTTCCTGCAGCGTAAGCTGCAGGTGCCATTTTTACTCCACCCGGGCAATAGCCTGTTCGATGAAAGGCAGCTCCCGGGTGGCCTGGCCAGGCTGCCCGGCCACTTTGCAGAGTTCCGACGAAGGCTGGAGGACCAGCCGATAGCCCCCCCGGTAGCAGCACCGCTGGCACTGCCGCCTGTTCCGGAGGGGGTCCATGCATCCGCGCTGCCGGTTGCCGAGGTTCGCCCGGCAATAGCGTTCCCGGTGCGCGGTGGCGGCCTGGAGGGGCAGCAGCGGCTGAACAACTTCCTCTATGGTCGGCGAGCGGTGGACACCTATAAAGAGACGCGCAACGCACTGCAGGGCGAATACACAAGCAGCGGACTGTCGCCGTGGCTGGCTAACGGCAGTCTGTCGGTGCGTGTGGTTGCACATACATTGATGGACTACGAGCAGACCATCTGTGGCAATGAATCGACCCGCTGGCTCTTTCAGGAGCTGCTGTGGCGCGAGTATTTCCTCTGGCGCGAGCGCATCGATCGCAATCGCCTGTTCGCTGCGACCGGAATAGCCGGGAAACGGCATTTGCGCACTTTCGAGCCGCGCGCCTACGCCCGCTGGTGCCAGGGCGACACGGATTTTCCGCTGGTGAATGCCCTGATGCGGCAGCTATCTGCCACAGGGTATATGAGCAACCGCGGGCGCCAGATTGCCGCGAGTTGCCTGGTCAACGAGCTGAATATGGACTGGCGCTACGGGGCGGCTTTTTTCGAGAAGCACCTGGTCGATTTTGACCTGGCCAGCAATTATGGCAACTGGCAGTACATCGCCGGGGTGGGGTGTGATCCGCGCGGCGGACGGCACTTCAATCTCGAAAAGCAGGCGCAATTGTACGATCCGTTTGGTCAGTTCACGAAAACCTGGGGCGGATACCGCCCCCCCCAGCCCGAGTACGTCACTGACGCGGCCGACTGGCCGATAACCGATGGTGATACCCGCTAGGCGCCACCTGTAAACGGCGTAAAAACGTGCTTTTGTCCACTATTTACGCACATCCGGCGCAGCGGGCAGCGCGTATCAATGGGGATTTCAACGTGCCTGAGAGGCAATCAAATGATAGAACGTAATCTTGGAAATGCAGAGCGCCTGGTGCGTTTGTTGTCCGGTTTCCTGATGCTGGTTTGGGCCAGCCAACAGGTGAGTATGAACGCCATCGACTGGTTCGTGGTGGTCGTGGCGGTCGCCTTGGTACTGAACGGTATATTTTCCCGTTGTTACCTCTGGTATGTGCTGGACATCAGCACCTGCAGCGAAGCCGGCGGAAACTGCCAGCCTGACTCCACCTATCCCTGATGCCGTTCAACGGCTTACAGGGGAACCCGTTACAGTCGCAGGGGTCTACTCCTTGGCAAGCGTGCGGGGAAAAACCATGAAACATGTCTTGATGTTGATGTACCTGTCACTGGCCTGGTTGCCTGCCGCCCGGGCGGAGCAGTCCACGGCAATGTTCGCCGGCGGTTGCTTCTGGTGTATGGAGGCGGCGTTCCAGGGCAGGGCAGGCGTGACCGATGTGGTGTCGGGTTTCACCGGTGGCAGCCTTCCCAACCCTACCTACAAGGGCAACCATGACGGTCATTTTGAGGCGATCAGGGTAACCTACGACCCAGCGGTGGTCAGTTACCAGCAGCTGCTGGATCTGTACTGGGTGAATGTGGATCCCCTCGATAACAGTGGGCAGTTTTGTGACAAGGGCTTCAGCTATCGCAGCGCTATTTTTCCCGCTGGCGACGAGGAGAGGGCCGTGGTCGAGCGGTCCCTGGCGGCCGTGGAGAAGCGTTTCGCGCCGAACAAGGTCTATACCGAGATTCGCTCGGCCGGGCAGTTCTGGCCCGTGGAAGAATATCACCAGGACTACTACCTGAAAAACCCGGTGCGCTATAAGTACTACAGCACCACCTGTGGCAGGGACCGGCGGTTAAAGCAGGTCTGGGGCGACGACATCAGCGCGCGCTAGCGAAGGAGAACGGCCGAGCTAGCGAATAGCAGGGAGCTCTCCCCCGGGCGCGGATTGCGCGACAAAAAGCGCCAGTAGCCGCGGCGATCCTCTGGTACAACCCGCACCTTCTGTGTATATAATGGTGCGCATGAAGAACGGCCAATCCCGAGGAAAAGCCTTTGCCAGTGTCAGCTGATCCCGGCCTGATCGCCTGCCCCTCCTGCGACCTGTTGTATGACGTCAGCGGCATGCGTCACGGTGAGAAGGCGAGTTGTTCTCGCTGCGGGAGTTTCCTTACCCGGGTGCGCGACGATGCTTTCCTGAAATTGCAATCCTACGCCATCGCGGGCCTCGTGTTCCTGGCCATCGGCTGCGCGTTTCCCTTCTTGTCTTTCAAGTCCAGCGGCCTCGAAAGCATTATGACCCTGCCTCAGACGGTGCAGCAGCTTTACGATCAGGGCCGGCCAGACCTGGCCTTCCTGGTAGCCGGATTTATTATTTGCGTGCCCGCTGTCGTACTGGTTTTGTTGCTGGTGCTGTCCAGCTGCATCCTCAAGCAGAAATTCTATAGCTGGATGATTCCAGTGACGCGACTGGTGTTCCATATGCAGGCCTGGGCCATGGTCGAGGTATTTTTTATCGGTGTACTGGTCAGCCTGGTGAAGATAGGCCATATGGCAACGGTAGTGATCGGTATTTCCTTCTGGGGCTATGGTGCATTCGCTCTGTGTTTTATTGCGTCAGTTTCCAACCTTGATCGGCTGCAGTACTGGAATGAACTTGAACGCCTGGCCGGGCTGAAACATGCAGGGTAATACCGCTGCATCCCGCAACCTGGCTTCCTGCCATCTCTGCCTCAAGCTGGCGGATGCCAGCCTGCATCACTGCCCCCGCTGCGAAGAGCCCCTGCACCTGCGCAAGTCAAACAGCCTGCAGCGGACCCTGGCGCTGCTGGTGACCGCCTGCGTGCTTTATATACCAGCCAATGTCTTGCCGATTATGGTCACTGACCAGTTCGGTAATTCGACCGACAGTACCATCCTGGGCGGAGTGGTACTGTTGGTAGACATGGGCTCCGTTCCCATCGCAGCAATTATTTTCATCGCCAGTGTGATGGTGCCGCTGGGCAAGCTCATCGCCCTGTTCTTCGTCTGCTGGAGTGTTGGTGAAGGGCGGTTGAAAGATCCTCGCCAGCGGACGGTAATGTACCGGGCGGCTGAAATTATCGGCAAGTGGTCGATGGTTGATGTGTTCGTGGTATCTATCCTGGTGGCCCTGGTGCATTTGACTGGTCTGCTGGTGATTCTCCCGGGTGCTGCCGCCGTGGCTTTTGCGGGCGTGGTAATCGTCACGATATTGGCCGCCGAAAGTTTTGACCCCCGGTTGATCTGGGACCAACAGGACAAAGTGAATGAGTGAACTGAAACCCGAGATAACAACCGGCAGCAGGTTCAACCCGATCTGGGTTGTGCCGGTAGTAGCGGTGATCGTCGGTCTATACATGGTGATTCACACCAAGATGACGGAGGGGCCTGAGATTACCATCGAGTTCAACACCGCGGAGGGTCTGGAAGCGGGCAAGACCAAGCTCAGGTACCGGGATGTGGATGTTGGACTGGTGGAAAGCGTCTCGTTGAGCGACAGCATGGATACGGTACTGGTCACTGCGAAAATGGACAAGGATGCCGAAGACATGTTGCGGCAGGACACCCGCTTCTGGGTGGTGCGTGCCCGTGTCGGTGCCGGGGCGATTTCCGGTCTCGGCACGCTATTATCCGGCGCTTACATCCAGCTCGATCCGGGTGCTGGCGCAGGTGCCAAAGAGCGTAGCTACGTGGGTCTTGAAACGCCGCCGCTGACACCTGCTGAAGCACCCGGGGTACGTTTGACACTATACAGTGATCATGCGGGTTCCTTGAGTGAAGGGGATGCCATTCTCTATAACGGCTACAAAGTCGGCCGCATTGAGGCAGTTACATTCGATGTAGAGAAAAAGGTGCTGATCTATGGAGCCTTTATCGATGCCCCCTATGATGAGCTGGTCTCCGTGAATACCCGGTTCTGGAACGTCAGTGGTGTTTCGGTCAATGCCTCTGCCGCCGGTCTCGAGGTCACCACCGGGTCAATGGAAACCATCCTGCTCGGTGGTGTTGCTTTCGGCAACCTGCCGGGCCTTCCCCCCGGCGATCGCGCGGTTTCCGGCGCTACTTACAAGCTCAATTCCTCCTATCGTGAGCTGGAGGAGGATCCCTTCCAGTTCCGGTCCTATTATGTCGCGGAGTTCGCCCAGTCCCTGCGGGGCCTCAAGCCCGGAGCGCCGGTGGAATACCGCGGGATCCAGATCGGGCAGGTGTCGCGCATACTCATAAAGGAACTGGTTTCCCAGCGCGCAGCAGGAGCCGGGCAGCCCATCCCGGTCCTGTTTTATGTCGAACCAGCCAGGTTTGGTATCGGTGACTCGAATGAAGCGCTGGAAGCTATGGGAAAGTCGATTGTCGAGGGCGTGAAACGGGGGATGAGGGCAAGCCTGCAGACAGGTAGCCTGCTCACCGGTGCTCTCTATATCAATATTGACTATTACCCGGATGCCGCTGCCACCACCATCGGACAGTTCGAGGATTATCCGGTATTGCCCAGTATTCCCAGCGGGCTTGGTCGCCTGGAACAACAAGTGGGCGATCTACTGGACAAGTTTAACGCTTTGCCGCTGGAGGCAATGGCGTCCAACGCCAACAATGTACTGGCTACGCTGGACGGCACCCTTGCTTCTCTGACCGCAACGATGACCTCTCTACAGGTCATACTCAACAAGGATGGAACGAAAGCGCTACCGGCTGAGCTCAACCAGACTCTGGCGGAACTGAGAAAAGCGCTGTCCTCAATCTCGCCGGATACCGCGGTGGGGCAGTCACTCAGCGACAGTGTGTTCGAGTTGAATCGTACCCTGCGTAATCTCGAGGAATTGACGCGCACGTTGAGCACCAAGCCCAACTCGCTGCTATTCCCCACCGCGAATCCCGCCGACCCCATACCGGAGGCCAGTCCCCAATGAGAATACTTTGCGCGATAGCGGTGGTTCTGCTCACTGCCTGTTCCAGTCAGCCGCCGCAGACGGCGACCTACCTGTTGCGATCCGACGTGCCTGCCGGCGAGGATGTGGCCCTTAGGGACAGTGGGGTTGCCCTGGGTAATATCCGGGTTGCGAATTATATCGACCAGCCTGGACTGGTGATGGCAACAGGTGACGGCACCATCCGCGCGGCGAAGTACCATGTGTGGGCGGAGCCGCTGCAGGTCGCCCTCAGGCGCTACCTCGCCACCCAGGTATCGGATGCTAGCGGCAGGGATATCGAAGCCATGGCCACGAGCGCGACCGTAACGCGTATTGATGTGTCCGTCGACCAGTTGCATGGTACCGGCAGTGGCGCCGCGATACTGGTGGCCTACTGGAATGTCGGCCCGCAAGGGGTGATGAAGTCATACCGCTTTTCCGAGCAGCAATCTTTGGCGGGTGACGGCTACGACGCCCTGGTGCGCGCCCAGGAAGCGCTGCTGAAGCGCCTGGCGGAGGCGATCAGTGCCTCCTTGCCCGCCGCGGGCCAGGGGTCGGTCTAGGGGGTTTTCCCCGGCTCGCCCCCGGTTTCTGCAATCCCGTACCCATCAGGCGCCTTGCCTTTCTTCCTCTTCTTGCGGGCGTCCTTTAACTGTTTGTAAATTTCGATGCCTTTGCCCCGTTGCAGACTGATAACGGCCACTTCCTGTTCGATTTTTTGTCGCTCCACCTGGTTGTCGACATCTTCGAGCTTGTGACGCAGTTCGTTCTGGCGCTCTTTCAATTTGCGCAGCACCTTGCGCAGTTTCTTGATGTGCTTCTTGTCTGCATCCCGGGCGTCTTCGATGAGAGTGCGCAACCTGGCGAAAAGCTTGGCATTAGTCATGGGACAATCCTCGACTGGTAAATGTCAGCGTACTTCGCCAGCGGCCCTGGCGATAGTGGCAATCTCTTCGGCCCTGAGTGCCAGCTCATCCTGCATCGCCTCGCCGTAGGGCAGCCCGGCACGATGCAGCTGTTCACTCATATCCAGCAGCCGCTGTATAACTTCCCTTACATAAGCGCCGTCGTTGATCAACGATGTTGCCATCTGCGAACTGATCAGGCGATCCCGGATCAGCGCGTCTGCGGCCTTGGCTGCCTCGTTCTCACTGCCCAGGATCTCAACCCGGATCCGGTCCAGGGAGAGCAGGGCCACGACGCTGTCCTCGGAATCCCGCAGCACCGCCAGCGAGCGCAGTACTTCCCCGATGCGCATGCGAAAGGTGTTGTACTCCCGGCGAATATACGGATTGGCGCTTTGCATGTAGGGCAGCAGGTTTTTGCGCAGGTGTTTTACTGCCTTGATGGCGGCCACCACATCCATGTTTGCCAGGCGCAGGGCATTGTAGGCCGCGCTGTACTCATGACCCGATTTCGCCTGTGCCCGGCTCAAAAACTCGATATTTGCGCTGTAGATGTCCTTGATCATTCGCTCGTACTGCTCGTCCAGGTCTATCTCGATCACCTTGCTGGCCGGTTCTGCCAGAAGCGCCTGCAAGTCATCGCTGCCGGTAATGCTGGACCGGCGCAGGCACACCCCGTGGGCGATGAGGGTGAAGGCATTACTGAACAGGTGCCTGGTTTCCTTGGTCACTGCCTGCAGCGCCACTTGCGGGAGCGACAGCGATGCATCGCTCAGGTAGCGCGGTTGGCGCCGGTTTGGCCTTTCTGCCTTTAGCAATCGCTCGAGCTCGCGCACCAGCCTGTTAACCAGCGGCAGCATCAGGGCGATGCCCAGCAGGTTGAACAGGCTGTGAAACAGGGCGAGCTTGAGGGTGTGGTCATCGGCGGCTATGCCGAGCACGCCGGCCAGGTAGTCCACCGCCGTCAGTAGAACCCGAATAAAAATCAGCGCCGTGACCCCGGTGGCCACGTTGAAAACCAGGTGTGCGGCTGCCAGCCGCTTGCCAGCTGCATTGGCGCCGATGGCGCCCAGCACTGCCGTGATAGTAGTGCCGACATTGGCGCCGATTGCGAGGGCAAGGGCGTTTTCATAGGTGATCTGTCCGGTCGCCAGGGCGGTGATAATCAGGGTAAGGGTAGCGTGGCTGGACTGCATGACCACCGTGGCGAACATGCCCACCGCAGTGAACACGAGCAGCCCGGCAATCCCGGTCATAGCATACTGTGTCAGGTCTATCTGTTCTGAAAAGGAGGAGAAACCCTCCTTCATATAGTCGATGCCCAGGAACAGGAAGCCCATTCCCATCAGCACCCAGCCTGCGCCTTTCAGGTTTTTTGATGTCTGCATCAGCATCATTACGCCAAATACCAGCATTGGCAGAGCGTAGGCCGACAGGTTTACCTTCAGGCCGTAGCCGGCGATCAGCCAGGCGCCGGTTGTGGTGCCAAGGTTTGCGCCAAAGATGATGCCGATGCCCTCCCGCAGGCCAATCAGTTCAGCGCTGAGAAATGAGATGGTGATCACTGAAACCAGCGAGGAGGATTGCATAGCGGTAGTGGCGAAGATGCCGAATGTCAGGCTTTTCCACAGCCTGTCGGTGCACGCGCTCAGGAGTCTTTGCAGCGCGCCGCCGTTATAAGCCTTGAAGCCCTGTTCCATGCACAGCATCCCGAACAGGAACAGCGCCACACCTGCCGCAATATCCTTGAAGCTGGTACTGGCCCAGAAACCGTAGCCCAGGGCGAGAAACAGAGGTAGCAGGTAGATACGACCCAGCATGGCTTCAGTCCGTCCCGAGCGCGGCGGCCGCGCTCTTGATTTCTGCGAAGGCTTCTTCAACAGCCAGGCGCGGATCCTCCGGGTGCGGGATAGTTCGGCGGGCGCAGCTGAGGGCGAAATACAGCAGGCCGGCGTCACACCGGGCGAGAACCACATCGTTGACCGCTGCGCCGAAAGGGCGCCTGGTAGGTTCCAGGCTTTCCGCCAGCAGGAAGGCTGAATCCAGGGGAGAGAGTATGTGCATTGGCGGGCCTTTGGCCCGTCCCCGGGCATTAACTTCGATTCAAGAAAACTGTGTTTTGCCGAGTCTGGCACAGGGCGTGAAACCACGGACTGATGCAGATCAAAGGCAAATCCAAATTGATTGGTCAGACGTTCCCAAGTGTACTATTTTATGTATCTCCACATATCCTGTGGTGATGATAACCATTCTCAAGGAGAAACAAGATGTCATTGAAAGGCAGCCAAACCGAACAGAACCTGAAAGACGCTTTTGCGGGCGAATCACAGGCCAACCGTCGTTATCTCTATTTCGCCGCAAAGGCGGATGTTGAAGGCTACAACGATGTGGCCGCAGTGTTTCGCTCCACGGCTGAAGGGGAAACCGGGCACGCCCATGGCCACCTGGAATACCTGGAGGAGACGGGCGATCCGGCCACCGGCCTTCCCATCGGCGCTACCTCAGACAACCTGAAGGCAGCCATTGCCGGTGAGACCCACGAGTACACCGACATGTACCCAGGCATGGCCAAAACCGCCCGGGATGAAGGCTTTGATGAAATAGCCGACTGGATGGAAACCCTCGCCAAGGCAGAGCGCAGCCACGCCAACCGGTTCCAGAAAGCCCTGGATACGCTGGACAGCTAAGACCTGCCCCGGCTGGCGAGCCAGGCTCGCCGGCCCCCAAGCTTGCGAAAAGACGAGGACGTTCCCTGTGAGAGAAGGAAGCCTGGAGGCGCCCACGCGCCACCCTATTGAATGGAAATCTGACCAGTACTGGGACAAGGCCGACCTCGAAAAGGAGCTGGAGCGGGTCTACGACATCTGCCACGGCTGTCGCCGCTGCGTGAGCCTGTGTGACTCCTTTCCCACCCTTTTCGACCTGGTGGACGAGTCCTCCACCATGGAGGTCGACGGTGTCGCCAAGGACGACTACATCAAGGTGGTGGACCAGTGCTACCTATGTGACCTGTGCTACATGACCAAGTGTCCCTATGTCCCGCCCCATGAGTGGAACGTCGATTTTCCGCACCTCATGCTGCGGGCCAAGGCGATCAAGTTCCGGGAGGAGGGCGCGCGGCTGCGGGACCGGGTGCTGACCAGCACCGACACGGTGTTCGGCATGACCTCGATCCCCCTGGTCGATGTCACGGTCAACGCGTTCAACGGCAATGCAACCTTTCGCAAGGCCCTGGATTCCGCTGTTGGTATCCATCACGAGGCCCCGGTCCCCAAGTTTCATAGCAAGACCATGCGCAAGCGGGTCAAGCCCCTGATCAGGGAGATAGCGCCGACGCCGGTGGGAAATACCACGGGCAAGGTCGCCTTGTATGCCACCTGCTACGGCAACTACAACAGCCCCGAGATAGGACCCGACTTCGTCAAGGTATTCCAGCACAACGGTATTCATATCGACGTGGTGCCAAAGGAAAAATGCTGTGGCATGCCCAAGCTGGAACTGGGTGATCTGGAGACGGTCAACAAACTCAAAGAGGCCAATATTCCCGTGCTGGCCGCATTGGTCGACCAGGGGTACGACCTGATAGCGCCGATACCGTCCTGCGTACTGATGTACAAGCAGGAGCTGCCGTTGATGTATCCAGATGACGAGCAGGTGAAAAAGGTCCAGGCAGCCTTTTTCGACCCCTTCGAATACCTCTGGCTGCGCCACAAGGGCGGCGCCCTGAAGACGGAATTCCCGATGGCCATGGGGGAGGTCGCCTACCAGGTGGCCTGTCACCAGCGGGTACAGAACATCGGCCTCAAGACACGGGATGTGCTGAACCTGGTGCCGGGCACCCAGGTGACGCCGCACGAACGCTGCTCCGGCCATGACGGGACCTATGCGGTGAAGACGGAGACCCGGGAGAAGTCGGTCAAGATCGCCCGTCCCGTGGTGCGCAAGGTCGACCAGCAGGCGCCGGATCATTTCACCAGTGACTGCCCCATGGCCGGCACCCAGATAGCCAATTTGTCCGAGAAAGTCACCCGCGCCGAGCATCCCATGACCCTGCTGCGGATGGCCTACGGCTTGTAACCTGGAGGAATAAGTAAATGTCTGCTTTATCACGCGCTGATCTTTGGTCCCTGGAGGAGTACGCCGAGAGGCGGCCTGCTTTTCGCCAGGAGGTGATGGCCCACAAGAAAACCCGGCAGGTAGCCCTGGGGGAGCATGCGCGCCTGTATTTTGAGGATGCACTGACCATCAAGTACCAGATCCAGGAAATGCTGCGCATTGAAAAGGTGTTCGAGGCCGCTGGTATCAACGAGGAGCTGGAATCCTACAACCCGCTTATTCCCGACGGGCATAACTGGAAAGCTACCTTCATGGTTGAATACGCTGACCCCGCTGAGCGGGCCCGGCGCCTGGCGGAGCTGATCGGCATCGAGGACAAGGTCTGGATGCAGGTAGAGGATTGCGACCGGGTTTACCCGATCGCCGACGAGGATATCTCGAGGGAGAACGAGGTTAAGACATCATCGGTGCATTTCCTGCGCTTCGAATTGACCCCGGTAATGATGGCGGCGCTGGGCAACGGGGCGAGTATTTCCGCCGGTGTCGACCACCCGGCCTACAGCGTGGGCCCGATCACGCTTCCGCCGGAAATCCGGGATTCCCTGGCTCGCGATATCCTGCCCACCGCCGTCAACTGACGGCGGGTTCGCCGGATCTGTCCATATCCAGGCGGCGGTGATTGGACGCGATAGTGGACATCACGCCTGCAGTCCTGTATCTACTTTGGTAGTGAGCCGGAAAAAGCGGGCGCGTGGACGCAATGAGATGTATTACAAGAGGTCAGTAACTGTCGCGGGCGCCCTGGCCCTGGTCTGGGCCAGCACCGCCGCGGGGTTCCGCAATTGCGAAACCGAGGAAAGTGCCGCCTGGAGCGCCAGTACCCGTTATACGGTAGGGGAGCTGGCCTTTGACGACGCCACAGGGTCCGCCTCTGGCACCGAGACGTTCTACAATTACTCCAATACCTATGCCGCAGGCGCCGGGGAATGTCATGTTACCTATGAGCTGAGCGGCAGCTATGTTGCCGGTGTTGAGGTGTTCGTACTCAACGCCACCCGTACAAATTACAGTGATTCATGCCCTCCTGCGCTGCTGCGTATAGAATACCCGGAAACGCTGTCGCACTCTTTTCAGATGGAGTACGAGAACGATGGTACTGCCATGATCAACAGTGCTGAGAGCGGGGAACTCCTCGCCGGCGGCTCCTGGCAGCCCGGCAGGGCTGTTTACAAGACCGGTGAGCAGTGTTCGATTTTTTAGCACCCGGGCGCCGCAGCCTGGAATACAATCTTTCGTCGTAATCTGGCCGCAACCACAGGTCCTGGCGCTCGCTGGTCCCGGCCGGAGCAATGGCGGGGCGATGTTGCTCCGCGGCGAAAAATGGCGGATAAAAAATGAAAATAGACGTAACGCGGGCGAACTACCTGGACCCGCAACAGGCAGCGGACATCGTATTTTTGCTGGACTGCTATGCCACCGACCCGATGGGTGGGGGCGAAGCGCTCGCGTCGGATGTGAGGCAAAACCTGGTGGCGACGCTGGCCACCCTGCCTCATGCGCTCACGCTCCTGTGTTACGTCGATGGTCGTCCTGCGGGACTGGCCAATTGCTTTGAGGGCTTTTCCACCTTCAGTTGCAGGAAGCTGCTCAATATCCACGATATAGCGGTACTGGCGGAATTTCGCGGACTGGGCCTGAGCCAGCACCTGTTGCGGGCTGTGCAAGGAGAAGCCCTGGAGAGGGGCTGCGCCAAATTGACCCTGGAAGTACTGGAGGGAAATACGCCCGCCAGGGCGGCGTACGAAAAGTTCGGATTCGGGGCCTACCAGCTGGATCCCGCTATGGGGCAGGCGCTGTTCTGGCAGAAGTCCCTGTAGCTTGCCGGCGGCGCAGCACCCCGCCCGGCAAGCCTATTCCAGCAGGGTGTCCCGCAGTCGCTGGATATCCGCTGCGCTGAGCTGCAGGCCTTCGCTGACATAATTGTCAAAGCTGCCCCAGGTCTCGTCTATCTCCTCAAACCCCGCCTCGAGCCAATCCTGTTCAACGCCCAGTAATACGGAAATTTTCTCGGCTACATCCTCACCCTTGAAAAGACGCAGCATCAGCAGCTCCTTGTTCCGCGCCTCCAGGGCCGGCTGCCGGCTCGCCATGTAGTCGGCCATGACGGTATCCTGTGGCACCCCCAGGATGCGCAGCAAAATGGCCGCCGCAAAGCCCGTGCGATCCTTCCCGGCGGTGCAATGCCACAGTACGGGAGTGCCCTGCGCATCCAGCACGCTGTGGACAAACTTCCTGAACTGGGGAGTGAATTCGTCGGCGAACTGGCGGTTGGCCAGCACCATGACCTGGTCGGGGTCGAAGCCGTCGAAATTATCCGTTTCGATGCGCTCACTGATCTCGCCAAACAGGTTTTTGTTGCCCTCGTCCAGAACCGGAATATCGACAATCGTGAAGCTGGTGGGCTCGGGCAGTCGGTTGGGCTCCTCGGCTTTCTCCACCCCGGAACGGAAATCGATGAAGGTGGTCAGCCCGAGAGACTGAAGGCTCGCCAGGTCGGCTTTGGACGCCTCCGCAAGGTTGCCGGAGCGGTAGAGTCGGCCCCATTTGACAGCCCGGCCATCGCTGGCCCGATAGCCGCCCAGGTCGCGAAAATTTGGGTATGCCCTCGAAATTAAGCAGCCGATGCTCGCTGCGTTGCTCCTGCGGCAGCTGCGCGGGCACCACCAGGGCCGGGGCGGGGATAAACTGGATGACGGTTACCGCCAGCGCCGCAGCGACAATACCAGCGCCGAAAATCGTTTTCTTTTTCAAAATCGTCCCTCAATGCTGATTTTCGGGGCAGAGAATATCACTGAACGCGATGGCCAGACAGTTTGCGTGCACAGGGGTATTTGCCTGTGAGCGATGATTTTACGATAATCGCGCTCTCCATAACCTGCGAAGGCTTCCCCATGGCATCCCTGAAAGACCAGCTCCTGAAAGCCGGCATTGTCGACTCCAAGAAAGCCAAACAGATCGACAAGGAAAAACGCAAGGAAGCCAGGAGCCAGCCCAAGGGGCATGCCCGGGTTGACGAGACTCGGGAACAGGCAAAGCTCGCACAGGCCGAGAAAGCGGAGCGCGACCGTGAACTCAACCGGCAACAGCAGGCCCAGAACGAGAAGAAGGCGATCCAGGCGCAGATCATCCAGCTTATCAGGATGAACCGCATTGACCGGGTGAGCGGCGATGTGGCTTACCAGTTCACCGATGGCAGGAAAATCAAGAAGATCTATGTCACGCCGCAACTGCAGGATGAGTTGAGCAGGGGGCGCCTGGCCATCGCGCGGCTCGAAGACAGCTACGAGTTGTTGCCGGCGGCGGCCGCGAGGAAAATCATGCAGCGCGATGAGGACGCCATCATCCTGCTCAATACCAGCGAGCCCGCGGCTGCCGGGGAGGAAGATCCCTACGCACAATACCAGATACCCGACGACCTTATGTGGTAGACCGCACAGCCCGGCAGCGGTCTCCCCGGCCTTATCTGTTTCAGGCTATATGGTTGGAAACAGCCCACACCGCCGCTTCCACCCGCGAGCGGAAATTGAGTTTCTTCAGCAGGTGCTTAACGTGTACTTTGACCGTAGCCTCGGTGATGCCCAGTTCCTTGGCGATCAGCTTGTTGCTGCTGCCGGCGGCGATCATCGCCAGAATCTGTCGTTCCCGTCCCGTTAACTCCCCGGCAAGTCCCCGCCGGTCGGTTACTTCCTCCCGCAGGGTGCTTGCCAGCACTCTTGTCAACTGCGGGCTCAGCAGCAGTTGGCCCCGCTCCGCCCTGAGCAGAGCTTCTGCCAGCTCTTCCGGTTCCAGGTCTTTCAGGAGGTAGCCGTCGGCACCGGCCCGCAAGGCGGCGATGACATCCTCGTCATTGTCCGAAACCGAGATCATCAGGATGCAGGCCGCGACGCCGTTTTTGCGCAGCGCCTCGACGGTCTGGATACCGTCCATACCCTTCATGTTGAGATCCATCAGGATCATATCGAGTTTGTTGGCCTCGGCCAGCGCCAGCGCCTCCTCGCCACTGCCGGCTTCAGCGACAACCCGCAGGCCCTCCTGCATCTCGATAAGCTGCCGCATGCCCCTGCGCATCATCGGGTGGTCGTCTACCAGCATGATCCGTGTCATGAGGTTGCCCCTGCTCTGAAGCCCTCTGCTTGATTGCCCGCCACAGGTGAAATGGCGTGCTCGGGGGTGAAGCGAAGCACAACTTCCATGCCGCCTTCGGACAGGGTGGCAAAGTCGACAGTACCGCCAAGCATTTCGGCGCGTTCACGCATGATCGTCTGGCCGTAGTGACTGTGGGCGGGATCGGGCGTGCCGGGGCCGCTGCCGTTATCGGCTATCCGCACTTCGACCACGCCCTTTCTCTCATCCAGTGCCAGCAGGATCGAGGCGTGGTCGGCGCCGGAGTGACGCAGCACGTTGGACAATGCCTCCCGGACGATTTGCAGGATGTGAATTTCCTCGTTGGGCGTGAGTGGGTAGTTCTGCAAACTGGATTTCAGGTTTATCGCGATATCGCCCTTGGCCTGGAACTCTCTTGCTGTCGCCAGCAGCGAAGCCTGCAGCCCCGGCGAGTCCAGCTGCAGGCGAAAAGTGGTAAGCAGTTCGCGCAGTTGGGCGTAAGCCGACTGGATACCGCTGCGAATTTCCAGCAGCACGCTGTCCAGTTCCTCAGCCGCGGCGCCCTTCGCCAGCAGGCTTTGCAGGCGACTGGCCTGGATTTTGGTGAACGAGAGGGACTGGGCAATGGAGTCGTGCAGTTCCCGGGCGATGGCGGTGCGCTCCTCCATCAGGGCTACCCGGTGGGCCTGGTCCTTGCGCGCTTCATTGGCGAGCGCGGCCCCGATCGTATCGGCCAGTGAAGTCAGCATGAGGTTCTGCTCGGGGCTGGCCTCTTCGGTACCGCTCCGGGAAATATTGAGGGTGCCGTAGTTGCGGCTGTCATGTTGCAGGGGGTAAGTCGTAGCCAATGGCTTGGCAACCACTGCATCGTCGCTGGCGGCGCTGTCGGATACCGGCCCGGACCCGGAACTTATCAGGAAAGGATGTTCCGGCGAGGCGTGCTGCAGGCGAATATCGACAGCGCTGATTTTGATTTCACGCTGCAGGTGATCCATCGTACGTTCCAGCTTGCCGACGATGTCTCCCTGCTCGCTCAACCTGCGCGAGGTGTCATAGAGAAAGCGCAGCATTTTCTGCGTATCCTCGAGATGGCGGGTTTTCGATTTCACCTGGTCTTCAAGCGTGCGATACATGCCATCGAGGCTGTCTGCCATGTCGTTGAATGTATTGGCCAGCAGTGCGAGTTCATCGTCGTTCTTGCTGTCCAGGCGCATGGAGAAATCAGCGGCCCGCAACCTGCCGGCCATATCGACCAGTTGGCGCAGCGGGCCGACCACGTACCTGTAAACATTCAGGAACATGATACTGGCCAGGCAAACCGTCAGCAGGAGGCTGGCGCCCTGGATAAACCGCAGCACCCTGAATTTACTCTCAGTCTGCATTTCCAGGATTTTTACCATGCTGTCGATATCGGCGACAAAACCGTCGATCTGCTCCAGCAGGCGTTGCGGCGTGGTTGCGCCGGCGATCAGGTCAGGTTTCAGCTGCATCCAGCCGTCCTCAACCAGAGCCAGGGCGTCACTCAGTACCCGGTTACCCGAGTTGCGGATGTGTGCTGCCAGTACCGGTTGCTGCAACCTGTCCTCAAAATCGGTGATAGAGTTTTCAAGGCTATCCACATCGCCCAGGCTGGAACCGCTCTGCTCAAGGATATGCTCGTTGGCAATGCGGTAGGCCTGCATGCGCAGTGAGCCCGCCAGGTTGATTCTTACCGCATCGTTTTCACTGCTCTCCGCCGTCAGGTAGGAGGCGACCATGTTTACCACCGCGAGCAGGATCACCGCGGCCAGTGCCATTCCTGTTCGCTGTACCAGTGATTGCTGAAATTCTGCGCTCATTGCGGTTGGTCGCTTGATTTATTGTGACTATACCCACAAAGGGGTTGCCTTGAGTCTACCACCAAAGTGGTAGAAGCAAGGCTATATGGTGGTAGATGCCCGGCACCGTTGATCTGCGTCAAATTCCCCTTCTGTTACAGGGTTATGTTGCGTCCATCAGTTTACACAGCGGAGTCTGGCGGATGCCGAGCGATCAGTACAAACAGTGGTCTGTCCTAACCATGAATACCCTGGCGTTCGCCTGCAATTTCGCGGTGTGGACGATGTTTTCCATTATCGGCATCAGGATCAAGGATGAGCTCGGCCTGTCCGATACCCAGTTCGGCGTACTGGTGGCGACCCCCATACTCACCGGCTCTCTTACCCGCTTGCCCCTGGGCATCCTCACCGACCGCTACGGCGGCCGCATAGTATTTTTCATCCACATGCTGCTGGTGGCGATTCCCACCTATGGCCTGGCCTTTGCCAACGAGTACTGGCAGTACCTTGTCATCGGCCTGTTCGTCGGGCTGGCAGGGGGCTCCTTTGCCATCGGTATCGCCTACACATCAGCCTGGTTCGATGACAAGCGCCAGGGTACGGCGATGGGTATATTCGGTGCGGGCAACGCCGGTGCGGCGATTACCAACCTGGTGGCGCCCATGATCGTGGTGGCCTTTGGCTGGCGCATGGTACCCCAGGTCTATTCCATCGCCATGGTGGTGATGGCCGTTATCTTCTGGTTTTTCACCTTCCCGGACCCGGCGCAACAGAAGCGGGCCGCGAGCGGCCAACACCTTTCGCTGGCGCACCAACTGGCGCCACTGAAGGAATTGCGGGTGTGGCGTTTTGGCGTCTATTACTACTTCGTGTTCGGAGGTTTTGTCGCCCTGGCCCTGTGGCTGCCCAAGTACTATGTCGGCGAGTACCAGATGGACCTCAGGACCGCCTCGCTGATCACCATGTGTTTTACCCTGCCATCCGGTCTGATTCGCGCGCTCGGCGGTTGGCTGGCCGACAAGTACGGCGCCAGGAACGTGAACTGGGCAGTCTTCTGGACATGCCTGGCCTGCCTGTTCCTGGTGTCCTATCCCCAGACGACTTATATCGTGCACGGCATCAGCGGAGACCATCGCTTTGCCATCGGCACCAACGTCTGGGTATTTACCGTTCTCATATTTGTTATCGGCATTGCCCAGGGCATAGGCAAGGCCAGTGTTTACCGGATCATCCACGACTACTACCCGGACAATATGGGCTCGGTTGGTGGAATGGTCGGCGTGATAGGCGGCCTCGGCGGATTCACCCTGCCGATTTTATTCGGTATCGCCTCTGACCTGCTGGATGTGCGCAGCTCCTGTTTCATGTTGCTGTTCGGGGTAGTGGCCCTGTGCATGATCATGATGCATGTGAGCATACGCAACATGCGCAACGCTGAAGGTATGGATATACAGCCCCACGCGACCTGATCGCGTTGGGATTGGCCGCGCTGGCCGGGAACAACGCCGCCTCATAAGGGCGGCCCATAAACACTCCAGGAGAGAAACCTATGGCGGACTTGAAAACATGGAATGTGGAGGACGAGGCATTCTGGACGGGCAGCGGTAAATCCGTTGCCAATCGGAATCTCTGGATTTCAATACCTTGCCTGCTGGCGGGATTTGGGGTCTGGATGCAGTGGGGCGTACTCACGGTACAGATGCTCAACCTGGGCTTTCCTTTCGAGCAGTCCGAGCTGTTCACCCTCACGGCGATTGCCGGCCTGACCGGGGCGACCCTCAGGATTCCCTCGAGTTTCTTCATCCGTTTATGTGGCGGTCGCAACACCATCGCCTTTACCACGGCCCTGCTTATCCTGCCGGCGATAGGGGCGGGCATTGCCCTGCAGGACAAGAACACCCCCCTGTGGGTCTTCCAGCTGCTCGCGCTGCTGTCGGGTTTTGGTGGCGGTAACTTTGCCTCCAGTATGTCCAACATCAATTTCTTTTTTCCGAAGCGGATGCAGGGCTACGCCCTGGGTATGAACGCGGGCCTCGGAAATTTCGGCGTAACCACCATGCAGATCGTGGTGCCGCTGGTGATGACAGCCTCTATATTTGGCGCGCTGGGCGGTGACTCCATGATCCTGCAGTCCACCTCCGGCACCTTGATAGGTAAAATCCCCGCCGGCTCGGAAACCTGGATACAGAATTCCGGTTTCATCTGGTTACTGACCCTTATTCCCCTGTGCCTCTTTGCCTGGTTCGGGATGAACAATATCAGTACCCCTGAAGTAACCCCGAAACAGCCCGGTGCGCTTGCCAGTTTCGGGGTGATGTCCGGCATGCTGTTCATCGGCTTTGTCACCGCGATACTGGGCCTGTGGCTGTTGCTGCCCGAAAAAGCCAACGGCTCGGGCTTCGGCGTACCCAAGGAGATCGTTCTGCTGCTGGTGATAGCCGCTACGGTGTACCTGCTGAAGCTCATTCCCGGCCAGATACGCACCAATCTCCAGCGCCAGTACAAGATATTCGGCAACCGGCACACCTGGGTGATGAGCGTTATCTATACCATGACCTTCGGTTCCTTCATTGGCTTTTCCGCCGCTTTCCCCCTGGCGATCAAGGTTATTTTCGGCTACTCCCATGTGATGGGAGCCGACGGACTGATGACGCACGACACCGTCAATGCCAACGGCCCCAGCGCACTGATGTACGCCTGGATGGGCGCCTTCATCGGTGCCTTGATCCGGCCGGTGGGCGGCTGGATTGCAGACAAGGTGGGTGGTGCACTGGTCACCCAGATCATCACGGTGGTGATGGTGGTCAGCGCCCTGGGCGTCGCCTACTACATGAAGGCAGCCTATGCCTCCGCAACACCTGAAGAGTACTTCGTACCATTTTTCCTGCTGTTCCTGGTGTTGTTCGCGGCAACGGGTATAGGCAACGGTTCCACATTCCGCACGATCTCCCAGGTATTCAACAAGGAGCAGGCTGGCCCCGTACTGGGCTGGACGTCGGCGGTGGCGGCCTACGGGGCCTTTTACATCCCCAAGGTATTCGGTGAGCAGATCACTGCGACCACACCTGAAATAGCGCTTTACGGCTTTGCAGCATTCTACGCGGTATGCCTGGTGGTCAACTGGTGGTTTTACCTGCGCAAGAATGCCGAGTTTCACAATCCTTAATCAGCAGTACTTACGCAGCGGTAGATTATTAACAGGGTAGAATGTCATGAGCCACTTTCTCGATAGATTGCAGTTCTTCAAGAAAAAAACCGGTGATTTTGCCGACGGGCACGGCGAGGTCACCAATGAGTCGCGCGCCTGGGAGGACGGCTACCGTCAGCGCTGGCAACACGACAAGATCGTCCGGTCAACTCACGGGGTCAACTGTACGGGCTCCTGCAGCTGGAAGATCTATGTCAAGAACGGTCTTGTGACCTGGGAAACCCAGCAGACGGATTACCCGCGAACCCGCCCGGACCTGCCCAATCATGAGCCGCGCGGCTGCCCCAGGGGCGCAAGCTATTCCTGGTACCTGTACAGCGCCAACCGCTTGAAATACCCAAAGGTGCGTAAGCCGCTGCTGAAGCTGTGGCGGGAACTGCGGGGCCAGCACAGCAATCCTGTCGACGCCTGGGCGGCAATTGTCGAGGACCCCGAGAGAGCCAAATCCTACAAGAGCGCGCGGGGTATGGGCGGCTTTGTCCGCTCGAGTTGGGATGAGGTCAACGAGATCATCGCCAGCGCAAACGTCTATACCATAAAGAAATACGGCCCCGACCGGGTCGTCGGTTTCTCCCCGATCCCCGCCATGTCGATGGTGTCCTATGCCGCGGGCTCACGCTACCTGTCGCTGATCGGCGGTGTCTGCATGAGCTTTTACGACTGGTACTGCGACCTGCCGCCTGCCTCGCCCATGACCTGGGGCGAGCAGACCGACGTGCCGGAATCCGCAGACTGGTATAACTCAAATTACCTGATCCTGTGGGGTTCCAATGTACCCCAGACTCGCACGCCGGACGCGCATTTCTTCACAGAGGTGCGCTACAAGGGCGCCAAGGGCGTGGTGATAACACCTGACTACTCCGAGGCAGCGAAACTGGCCGATACCTGGCTCAACCCGAAGCAGGGTACCGATGCGGCGATTGCCATGGCATTTGGTCATGTCATCCTGAAGGAGTTCCACCTCGATAATCCCAGCGAGTATTTCACCGACTACGTGCGGCGCTATTCGGACATGCCCATGCTGGTAGTACTGGAAGAGTATGAAACGGGCGTTCGACCGGCAAGATTCCTGCGCGCCAGCGACCTGGCGACTGAGCTTGCAGGCCAGCCCAGCGCCGAGTGGAAAACCATAGCTATCGACGAGACCGGCGACGAGCTGGTGTCTCCCCAGGGTTCAGTTGGCTACCGCTGGGACGGCAGCGCGCGCTGGAATATGGAACAGCGTGAGGGCGTCGAGGGCAGGGAGGTGAAACTTCGCCTGTCCCAGCTCGAGGACGGTTGTGATGTCGCATCCGTCGCCTTTCCCTACTTCGCCAATGTGGCACCCCAGCAGTGGGAGCATCAGGAAGGGGAGAGCGTGCAGTACCGCAATGTGCCGTGCAGGCCTATCACCCTGGCGGACGGCAGCAGCGCAAAGGTTGCGACCGTTTATGACCTGATGATGGCCAACTATTCGCTGGACCGCGGGCTGGGTGGTGACAACGTCGCCGCTGACTACGACGATGAAAGCGTTGCCTACACCCCCGCGTGGCAGGAAAAGATCACAGGGGTCGATCGCGCCAAGGTCATACAGGTGGCGCGTGAATTTGCCGATACGGCAAACAAGACCCGGGGCAAGTCCATGATTATCGTGGGCGCGGCCATGAATCACTGGTACCACATGGATATGAATTATCGCGGCCTGATCAATATGTTGATCATGTGCGGTTGCGTCGGACAGAGCGGCGGTGGCTGGGCCCACTATGTCGGGCAGGAAAAGCTGCGACCCCAAACCGGCTGGCTGCCGCTGGCATTCGGGCTCGACTGGAGCCGGCCACCGCGGCAGATGAATTCGACCTCCTTTTTCTATAACCACAGCTCACAGTGGCGGCACGAGAAGCTGGATATGCACGATGTGCTGTCCCCGCTGGCCGACAAGAACCAGCTGCCGCAGCATACCCTGGACTACAACATCAAGGCCGAGCGTATGGGCTGGCTGCCCAGCGCGCCCCAGCTCAATCGCAACCCGCTCGAAGTCGCGCGGGAGGCGGATGCCGCGGGCATGGACCCGAAAGAGTACCTGGTCCGGCAACTGAAAAACGGCGAGATAAAGTTTGCCTGCGAGGCCCCGGACGACCCGGTTAATTTCCCGCGCAACATGTTTATCTGGCGCTCGAACCTGCTGGGATCCTCCGGCAAGGGCCACGAGTATATGCTCAAGTACCTGCTGGGTACCCGCAACGGTGTGATGAACGAGGATAACGGCACCCGCGACGGCCTGATACCCCACGAGGTCGAGTGGGTGCCACAGGGCGCCGAGGGCAAACTGGACCTGGTGACGACGCTGGACTTCCGCATGTCATCCACCTGCCTGTACTCGGACATCGTCCTGCCCACGGCCTGCTGGTACGAGAAGGATGACCTGAACACCTCGGACATGCACCCCTTCATCCACCCATTGTCCAAAGCCACCGACCCGGCCTGGGAGGCGCGCTCGGACTGGGATATCTACAAGGGTATCGCCAAGGCGTTTTCGCGGGTCGCCGAGGGCAACCTTGGCGTGGAAAAGGACATAGTGACGGTACCGATACTTCACGATACTCCCGGTGAAATGGCCCAGCCTTTCGATGTAAAGGACTGGAAGCACGGTGAGTGCGACCTGCTGCCTGGAAAGACGGCGCCGAATATCGCGGTGGTAGAGCGGGATTACCCCGCGACCTATCGCAAGTTCACCTCGCTCGGACCTGCCCTTGAGAAGCTCGGCAACGGCGGCAAGGGTATCAGCTGGAATACGGATGAGGAGGTGGAGTTACTGCGCCAGCTCAACTACAAGGTCGACGATGGCGGTATCGGGCAGGGGCAGCCCAGGATTGAGACCGCCATCGATGCGGCCGAGGTCATCCTCAGCCTGGCCCCGGAAACCAACGGCAACGTCGCCGTGAAAGCCTGGGACGCACTGGGCAAGTTCACCGGTCTGGATCATAGGCACCTGGCGGTGCCGAAGCACGACGAGAAAATACGCTTTCGCGACGTACAGGCCCAGCCCCGGAAAATCATTTCCTCGCCAACCTGGTCGGGCCTGGAAGATGAGCATGTCAGCTACAACGCGGGATACACCAACGTGCATGAGCTGATTCCCTGGCGGACCATTACCGGCAGGCAGCAGTTCTACCAGGACCACAAATGGATGCAGGCGTTTGGCGAGCAGATGATCTCCTATCGACCGCCCATCCATACCCGCTCGATCGAACTGCTCAAGGGCGTGAAGCCCAACGGCAACAAGGAGCTGGTGCTCAACTTCCTGACACCGCACCAGAAGTGGGGTATTCACAGCACCTATTCCGATAACCTGCTGATGCTCACCCTGTCGCGGGGAGGCCCGATCATCTGGTTGAACGAGGAAGACGCACGAAGTGTGGGCATCGCGGACAACGACTGGATCGATACTTTCAACGCCAACGGGGCGATCGCCTGCCGCGCGGTGGTGAGCCAGCGGGTCAAGCCTGGCTCAGCCATGATGTACCACGCCCAGGAACGGATCATCAACACCCCCGGGTCGGTGTTGACCGGCACTCGCGGCGGACATCACAACTCGGTCACCCGGGTGGTAATGAAGCCCACCCACATGATTGGCGGCTATGCCCAGCAGTCCTGGGGGTTCAATTATTACGGCACCGTGGGCTGTAACCGCGACGAGATGGTCGTGATCAGGAAGATGGCTACCGTGGAATGGCTCGACGGCCCGGATGGGGACCAACCCCCGCTGCCGTTGGCACAAGACGTTTAAGGAGAAGGGCAGATGAAGATTCGTTCCCAAGTAGGCATGGTGCTCAACCTCGATAAGTGCATCGGTTGTCACACCTGTTCCATTACCTGCAAAAACGTCTGGACCTCCCGGGAGGGGATGGAGTACGCATGGTTCAACAACGTCGAGTCGAAACCCGGTGTTGGCTATCCCAATAACTGGGAAGACCAGGACAAGTGGAAGGGCGGCTGGCAGCGCGACGATGACGGCAAGATAGCCCCGCGTATGGGCGGCAAGATGAAGGTGCTGGCGAAGATCTTCGCCAACCCCGATATGCCGCAGATAGACGACTACTACGAGCCCTTCGACTTCGATTACCAGCATTTGCACACAGCGAAGCAGGGCGAGCACCAGCCGACGGCCCGGCCGCGATCCCTGGTCAGCGGCAAGCGCATGGAAAAAATCGAAGGCAGCGCCAACTGGGAGGAGATCCTTGGCGGCGAGTTTGAAAAGCGGAGCAAGGACAAGAACTTCGACAATATCGAAAAGCAGATCTACGGCGAGTATGAAAATACGTTCATGATGTATATGCCGCGGCTGTGCGAGCATTGCCTCAATCCTACCTGCGTGGCTTCCTGCCCCAGCGGTGCGATCTACAAGCGCGAGGAGGACGGGATCGTACTGATCGACCAGGACAAGTGCCGCGGCTGGCGCATGTGCATCACCGGCTGCCCTTACAAGAAAATCTACTTCAACTGGAAGAGCGGCAAGTCCGAGAAGTGTATTTTTTGCTACCCGCGGATCGAGGCGGGTATGCCGACGGTCTGCTCGGAAACCTGCGTTGGCCGGATTCGTTATCTCGGTGTCCTGCTTTACGACGCCGACAAAATCCTGGAAGTCGCGTCCACCGAGTCTGAGCAGGATCTCTACGAAAAGCAGCTGGAAGTGTTTCTTGACCCCCATGACCCGGAAGTCATCGCCCAGGCGCGCAGGGATGGCGTGCCGGATTCCGTTATCGAGTCTGCCCAGCAGTCGCCGGTGTACAAACTGGCGGTAGACTGGAAGCTGGCGCTGCCCCTGCATCCGGAGTATCGCACCATGCCCATGGTCTGGTACGTACCGCCACTGTCGCCCATCCAGGGCGCCGCGGATTCCGGCCATATCGGCATGAGCGGAGTGATCCCTGACGTGGACTCCCTGCGCATTCCCATCAAGTACCTCGCCAATATGCTCACCGCAGGTGACGAGAAACCCGTGCGCCTGGCCCTGAAACGCCTGCTGGCCATGCGTGCCTACAAGCGCGGCCAGAATGTCGAGGGCGTGGAGGACGTCGCGGTGCTGGATGACGTGGGCCTCAGCGTGGCCCAGGCGGAAGAAATGTACCGCTACCTCGCCATCGCCAATTACGAGGACCGCTTCGTCGTACCCACCGCCCATCGGGAAGAGGCCCTGAAGTATGCCCAGGCGGAGGCCAATGGCTGCGGTTTCAGCTTTGGCAATGGCTGCAGCGATGGCAACAGCGAGGTCAACATGTTCGGCGGCAAGAAAGCCAATCGCAAGGACGTGATCGCCTCTGTACAGATCTGGGAGGAATAGTAATGCGCATACTCAAGATTATCAGCCGTCTGCTCGACTACCCGCAGCCAGAGCTGCTTACCTATCGGGCCGACCTCGCGCTTGAGATCAGCGACTGTCGTGAAGTCTCCCCGGCAATGCGCCTGCAGCTGCTCGATGCCCTGACTGAGTTGTGTAATGGCGAACTGATGGACGCCCAGGAGAACTACGGCCTGCTGTTCGACCAGGGGCGCTCCGTTTCACTGCACCTGTTCGAACATGTCCACGGCGAGTCAAGGGACCGGGGCCAGGCGATGGTCGACCTTATCGATGTCTATCGCAACAACGGTTTTGAGCTGAATGCGCATGAACTGCCTGACTACCTGCCCCTGTTCCTTGAATACCTCGCCAGTCGGCCGGACCTGGAGGTGCGCGAGTGGTTGGCGGACGTGTCCCATATCATCGCCCGGGTTGCCGCGCGACTCGAGCAGCGCGGGGAAGGGGGCGCTATCTACGCGGTACTGCTGGAATCCCTGCTGATGATAGCGGGGCAGCAGGAACAGCTGGCCGGCCTGCGCGACTCACTCGCGAACGAGGAGCCGGACAACACGCCGGAGGCAATTGACAAGGAGTGGGAAGAGACCGCGGTCACCTTCGGGACACCGGATAAAACCTGCGGACTCGACCAGAAACCGGCCTCTGACAAGGCAACACCACTGCACTGGGTTGACGCCGCGGGCGCCGACCAGGGTATCAATGGCCCGGGCGCGCCCCGGACCGGGAGGTATGTAGCATGAATCTCGATATGAATACCGTTTTATTTGCGCTCTATCCGTATATCGCGATCACCGTTTGCATCGTTGGTTGCTGGATCCGGTTCGACCGGGAGCAGTACACGTGGCGAGCGGGTTCAAGCCAGCTGGTACGCACCAGGGGTATGGTGCTGGCCAGTAACACGTTCCATATAGGCATACTCTTTATCCTGATGGGACATTTAGTCGGACTCCTCACCCCCGAGGCGATCTACCATCACGTGATCTCGACAGAGGATAAACAGATCCTGGCGATCGCCTCCGGTGGCTTTTTTGGACTGATCTGCCTGCTGGGCCTGAGCATGTTGCTGTACCGGCGCATTACTGATCCCCGGGTACGGGCAAGTGGCACCCGGGGTGACCTGGCTATCCTGGTACTGCTGGGTATCCAGCTGTTGCTGGGACTTGCGACAATTTTCGCCTCGATGCAGCACCTGGACGGCTCGGTCATGCTGCTGCTGGCAGGGTGGGCCCAGAGCGTGGTGACCTTCCAGCCGGAGCAAGCGGCGGCCTATATCGCCAATGTGCACATCATCTACAAGTTGCACGTATTTTTTGGCATCAGCATTGTGCTGGTGTTTCCCTTCACCAGGCTGGTGCACATGATCAGCGCCCCGATCTGGTACTTCGGGCGCGCTTACCAGCTAGTCCGGCAGAAGCGGGCCTATTGAATACTGCCGGCCCACCGGGCCGGACCAACGAAAATTACAGGGGTAACTATGAAATCGATCAGGGAATGACCGGAGGGTCTGCTGTGGCCTGCTATTGGCGTATTGCGCCGCGAACAGCTGGGGCGCTGATGATATAAATACCAGTGTGGCTGAAGCTATCAGGGCGGGAACCGTCTCCCTGGATTTCCGTTACCGTTTTGAAGGTGTCGATCAGGACGGTATCGACAAGGATGCCGAGGCCTCGACCCTGCGTTCGCGGATCACCGTCCAATCGGGTTCCCTGCATGGCTTTACTGTGCTTGGCGAAGTCGACAACGTCACCGTTATCGGCTCCGACAAGTACAATTCGACCGAAAACGGCAAGACCCAGTACCCGGTAGTGGCCGACCCCTCGGGAACGGAGGTCAACCAGGTTTACCTGAAATACACCGCGGACCCTGCCAGCGGCATCCTGGGGCGGCAGCGCATCAACTACAGCAACCAGCGCTTTGTCGGCGGTGTCGCCTGGCGCCAGAACGAGCAGACATTCGACGGTGTTCGAGCCAACTGGCAGGTCATTGACAGTGTCAGCCTTGATTACAGCTATACCTATCGCGTTAACCGGGTATTCGGGCCAGATGACGGTACCTTTCCCGCCCAATGGGATGGCGATAACCATTTCGTATACCTGGACTGGAAAGTCGCCGAGGGACACAACATCGGCGCATTCGGCTATTACATCGATGTGGATTCCCAGCACGATTACCCGGCGGGAAAAACTGTCAACAACTCCAGCGAAAGTTGGGGGCTGGAATATATCGGGAAAGTCGCGGTGGTGAACCTGCGGGCCGCCTGGGCCACCCAGCAGGAGGCGGGTGACAGTGAACTGAACTACGACGCAAACTACTACCTGCTGGAGGCGGGGGGCACAATCGGCACAATTGGAGTAAAGGCCGGGTACGAGGTGCTTGCTGCCGGTGACGGGACGGGTTTTGCGACCCCGCTGGCGACCCTGCACAAGTTCCAGGGTTGGGCCGACAAGTTCCTGAACACCCCGGGGGATGGGGTGGAAGACCTTTACATCGGTATTGATACCGCGCTGGGCCCGGTCAAGCTTGCGGCTATCTACCATAACTTCCAGGCGGAGGATTCCAGCGAGGATTTCGGTGATGAAATCGACCTGGCGGCCACCTGGCCGGTTACCGAGAATTTCACTACCGAGCTCAAGTTTGCCGGTTTCTCCGCTGACGGAGACAGGTACACCGACACCAATAAATTGTGGCTTACGCTACAGTTCAGGATCTAGGGCAACAGCGCGTCGCTATGCGATTGAGATGCGTCTTACTTACTCCAGACTCTGCTGGCCTGTCCCTGTCGGTGTGCCTCGGCGTTGTATACCGTTCTGTCCGGTGTCGGGCCGCGAGTTACTGTTGATCGCCTGAGGCATGGGTTCCAGCAGGGAGCCCCCCCATTGATGGTGAGGCATGTGGTCCACCATGTCCTCGACGTCTACCAGGGATACCAGCCCCAGCATGGGCTGGATGGCCCGTCCGCCACCGGCGTCGTTGCTCCAGCGGGCAAAGGTTCTGCCCGTGACCCGGTGCTGCCGGTCGAAGGTGACCAGCAGGAACTCACCGTGCATATGGGCATTGCCCCAGTCGACGGACAGCAGGTCGGCGCCCATGGCGCCCAGGCTGAGGCCGAGGGTGTCCTCCCTGATCTTCCAGAATTCCCAGGCCAGGACATAGCCGTTGCCAGCCTCTGACAGTCGTTGGGGAGGCCCCAGCTGCGCCAGTACATCGGAAAGGCGCATGTTCTGGTCGGTGGCCGGCAGCATTTCCGGTGACAGCCGGGTGCCCAGCTCGTAGCGCCACTGGGTGCAGCCCGCCAGTAACAGCGTGAGCAACAGGGGGATCAGTAAGGCGCTGCGATCAGGCATCCGCTGCTTCATCAATGCGGGTCGCGAAGTCGGTCAGTATGTCGTTCTCGTCGAAGAACAGGATAGCCCGGTCGTAGTGGGTATCGATTTTCATCCGGTTGTAGAGAATCAGGATCAGGCCGTTGCCAACCGAGCGCTCAAACAGGTAGTACAGTACGGATTCCTCTTCCAGCGATATGACCTGGGAGGGCGGCCCCAGCAGTGACAGTACCTGCTTGCGGGTAGTCTCCCCGGGGACGAGGCGGCTGGTAACGTCGCCCTGCCAGGTCACTTCCACTCCTCGCTTGTTTTCGTATTGCGCGCAGCCGGTCAGGGCAGCCGCGAGCAGGCAGGCGGATAGGCCGACAGCAAGGCATCTTTTCACAGTGAATCTCCAGGGGGAAACAGGTCAATAGAATATGCCATCTCCAGTGGCGTTGGTACAGGGCGGCTGTAGCGGCGTCAACAAATGATGGACGCCGTCGAGCCCGCAGCATCCCGGCGCCGTATTTTTCCCCCAACAGGTACTTAAGCGCGAAAAATTTGGCTACTATGCTCGCTGATCAACAGAATAACGACGGGAATACCTATGAAACTGCGTGGCCCACATTTTCTGGCACTTGCCGGATTACTTTCATCGCTTGTCGCCTGCTCCCGCGACGAGCCCCCGACGAAGAGTGTGGACCCGCCTGTGCTTGTAGAAGCCGCGGCGGTTCCGGTGCCTGCTGCGCCGGCCCCGGCACCCGACGTCGAATGGCGCCAGCACGGCCTCAACCGAGGAGGAAACCCGCTTCAGTCCCCTTGCCGACATCAATGACGGCAACGTTGCCAAGTTGGGCCTCGCCTGGTATTTCGACTACCCCACAGCCCGCGGGCTGGAGGCCACGCCACTGGTCATAGACGGCGTTATCTACACCACCGGCTCCTGGAGCATGGTTTTCGCCAACAATGCGCTTACCGGAGAATTGCTGTGGTTCTACGACCCACAGGTGCCCAGGAACTGGGCAGTTCACGGTTGCTGCGATGTCGTCAACCGCGGCGTCGCCTACGACAAGGGGAGACTGTTCTTCGGCACCTATGATGGCCGACTGGTCAGCCTCAATGCGGCGGACGGCTCCCTGCGCTGGGAGGTGCAGACCACTGACAAGGAGCGGCCCTATACCATCACCGGCGCGCCCCGCATCGTCAAGGACAAGGTCATCATCGGCAACGGCGGCGGCGAATTCGGCGTGCGTGGCTACGTCAGCGCCTACAACCTCGACGACGGGGCGCAGGCATGGCGCTTCTACACGGTGCCGGGTAACCCCGCCGACGGCTTTGAGGACGACGCCATGAAGCGCGCGGCTGAAACCTGGGGCGGCGGCGAGTGGTGGGTCGTGGGCGGTGGTGGTACCGTCTGGGATTCCATGGCCTACGACCCCGAACTTAACCTGCTGTACCTGGGGGTTGGCAACGGTGCGCCGTGGAACAGGCAGATACGCAGCCCCGACGGAGGCGATAACCTCTACCTTTCTTCCATTCTGGCGCTCAACCCGGATGACGGCAGCTACGCCTGGCACTACCAGACCACCCCGGGGGATACCTGGGATTACACGGCAACCCAGCACATGATACTGGCCGAGCTGGAACTGGACGGTAAGCCACGCAAGGTCATCATGCAGGCGCCGAAGAACGGCTTTTTCTATGTGCTGGACCGCGCCACGGGCGAGCTGCTGTCCGCGGATGCCTACGCCACCATGACCTGGGCGACCCACGTTGACATGGAAACCGGCCGGCCGGTCGAGACAGAGGGCGCCCGTTACGAGGGCAAGGCTACCGGCCTCCACTTTCCCGGTCCGATTGGCGGCCACAACTGGCACCCCATGAGCTATAGCCCGGATACCGGCCTGGTGTATATCCCCGCCCAGGATGCACCCTGGGTCTACGCCACTGATGAGGAATTCCGTCATCGCGAGGGCTTCTGGAACACGGGTACCGACAACCGTCCTGCCAGCCTGCCGGACGACCCGGCCGAAAAGCAGGCCGTGCTGGACACCGTCACAGGGGCTATCATCGCCTGGGACCCGGTCGCTCAGCAGCCGCGCTGGCGGGTGGACCACAAGGGCCCGTGGAACGGGGGTATTCTGTCCACTGCCGGTAACCTGGTGTTTCAGGGTAATTCGGCAGGTGAGCTCGTAGCCTATCGCGCCGACACCGGCGACCGCCTGTGGGCCTTCGATGCCCAGACCGGGGTAGTGGCCCCCCCGGTCACCTTTCGCCTGGATGGCACCCAGTACCTGGCGGTGGTGGCCGGCTGGGGGGGGTCACTGGCGCTGGTGGGAGGTGAGGCCCTGACTGCAGGCCCGATTCCCAATCGCAGCCGCCTGCTGGTGTTCAAGCTGGCCGGCAAGGCTGCTCTGCCGGCCGCTGTCGATAAGCCCCTGGTGATTGCTCCACCCGAGCTCACCGCCTCGGCGGAGCAGGTGGCTGCCGGGCGCAAGGAATACCTGACCTACTGTGTCTTCTGCCACGGCGACGGCGCCGTCAGCGGCGGCGCCACGCCGGACCTGCGGGCGCTTACAGCGGAAAAGCACGCCATGTGGGACGCCATTGTTCTGGGTGGCATGCACTGGCAGAACGGCATGGTGGGTTTTGGTGGCGAATTGGATAAGGAGCAGTCAGACAATATTCACTACTACGTGATAGAGCGTGCGCATTTCGCCCTGAAGCCGGGGGAAGAGGGCGGCGCCGCCCGCCAGTAGTGGGGGGCGCGGCCGGTCGAAGGGATACCCGACAAAGCGGGGCAGGCCCTTCGACCCTACGAGCATTCCTTCCCCTTTGATTGGGCAAAAAAAAGGGCCGGCGCTTTTGGGCGCCGGCCCTTTGGTTTTCTACTGCGTTTTCGCAGATTTAGATCGCTACGATGTTCTCAGCCTGCGGGCCTTTCTGGCCTGCAGTTACGGTGAACTCTACGCGCTGGCCTTCAGCCAGGGTCTTGAAGCCGGAGCCTGAAATGGCGCTGAAGTGAGCAAAAACGTCGGGGCCGTTTTCCTGGGCGATAAAGCCAAAACCCTTTGATTCGTTAAACCACTTCACAGTACCGGTTACAGTGTTAGACATTGTCGTATCCTATATATATTCATAAAAATTTCGCCCTCGTAATTAAAGGCATTGTGCTGGAACTAGGGCTTTTTATTTAAAGACTTCAGGACGAGGTAGTACAGCGGGACTTCGAAATGGGGAAAATAAATAACAGTCGTTCTTCCAAGCTCCCGCCACTATATACCTAATCCAGCGGCTGTCAACGTTTATTTGCAGGTTGGCACCGACCATTGCGGGCCTGCCTTCAAAGGCAACAAAGGGCGGCGCTCCCTCCAGCGGGGGAGGGGCGCCCGGTCAAGGGGAGCTTACTGGGTGGCGCCGGCGGCCGCGCTGACGGTTGCCAGGTGACTGTCGAGGATTGTCGCCCAACGGCGCAGGACCCGTTCGGCATCCGCCATATTGGTCACGCTGTTGCGGACTTCAAACACCTCGTCACCCGCCGCTTCCGGATCGATGATGCGCGCAATGATGTCACCGGTCTTGCCGTCATAGAGTTGCATGTACAGGGTCATCTGCCCGGCGTCGGCGGAAAAGTTCTGCTCCATGCCGGCGCTCATGACATCCGGTGCGGTGACCTCGAGGTTGACGATCGCGGGCTGCACGATCAGCACCCCGGTGCCCCCCTTGGTGACCATCTCGTGGCCGCTCTTGGTAAGCACCTCGGTGAACACCTTATTGAACTCGGTTGCCAGGCTGTCACGGATATTTTTCATGTCCTGGTCGGTGACCCGATTCATCAGGTCCATACTCTGGTCGTTATAATTGCGTTGCCAGTTCTTGTTGAAAGCCACGTAGCAGGCCAGCAGCGCCACCTTGTCGTACTCGTCCAGGTTGGCCCCTGGCTTCATATAGACCGCTCGCAGTTTGGTGTGCTTCATCAGGTGAAGGCCGTCGTGGCTCACTTCCGGGAGAGCGTTGTCGGCTATGACAGTTGTAGCCAGCAGCATCGCAAGAAGCGAGGCAGCACATTTATGCAGGATATTGAGGCGCATGAATTACTCTCCTTGGTCACATGTTTTTGCACGGCGCCTGTGGCCATGCTGCGGGTTGTGGGGCGGCGCTGCCGCTGAAATTTCCAGGAAGTCTGGACCAGAACCACTATCTTGGCAAGTGAGCGCAATGTGTTGATTCCTCGAGATAAGCATGCGGCAGATATTGAATTGGTGTTATAAATGTAATCCTCTGAAAGGGCGCGGGCCCGCATTCAACGAGGTGTATATATGAACTATTCGAAAATGCTTGTCGCAGCTTCTGTGGCGCTGTTGATGCACCTGCCGGCCAGCGCGCAAGTGTATGAGAGCGTGGGCGCCGACGGCGTGCCGGATTTCAGTGATTCACCTGAGCCGGGTGCCGAGGTTGTGGATATTCCGTCCACCAACCTGATGGATGCCCCGCCGGCGGAAGCGGCACCGGCGGCGCCAGGCCCGCAGCAGGCGGAGTCGTTCCAGGGCAATGATGATGCGGGTGCGGGCCAGGGCGAAGGCGATGGTGAGGGTGTTGACTATTATGGCGGCGATGATGAGAACGTCCGCGCCCAACGTCGACAGGACGAAGAACGCATCGAGCATGTCATTCCCGGCAATGTTGATCACGGAGTGATGGGTCCCGGCCCGGGCCCGGAAACACTCCCGGCAGAGTCTGGTGTGGCCGAGGGTGTCCGCCCGGTCGGTGGTGAGGGGGTGCAGCATGAGGGCGGCCGTCGCTAACAGCTTCGGTCGGTTTGCCTGCGCGGGTGATCAGGCCCGCGCGGGGTCCAGCGCCATCGCCAGTGCCGGGTTGTCGGCGTAGTCCCTTCGCAAACTAAGCTCGAAGCGGCGCCATTTTCGCAGGATTTTCCAGCGCGCCAGCCGGGCACTGTAGTTTGCCAGCGGGATAAAATCCGAATTGCCGATATTGTCTACAATCACCAACTTGCCGGTATCGGCATCCGTCAGTTGGAAAAGGATATTCTTGGTTTTCAGCGTCATGGTGATAATGCGGTTTGCCAGCAGGTAGTCCCTGAGATTGTCGAGGGCTGTGCGAAGTGCCGGGCCGTGGGTTTCGGTAAGCAGCGGCGATGCCAGGTAATGCCCCAGGGTGAACGATATCCGGTTGTCGTAGTCCCTGATCGCATCGAATACCGCGCCCTCGCCAAGGTTTGTCGGAACCAGGCCGTGGAACCTCGGAAGCATCTCCCAGGAGATGCCCCTGCGGGACAGTTCAGCGTAGTAGGCCTTTTCCCGCCGGTTTTCGTTGCCGGAGCCCGCGACGACTATTTTGATGCAGCGCGCCGGGTTCTCCGGGTGAACAAAGCACTCCCGATGCAGGCCCTTGCCGATGAGGGCGCGGGGGTCCAACTCGATCATATCTTCTGTCTGGGTCCCGGACATGCGCTCCCCGATAGCCGTGCGATTTTTAGCTCAGCATAACATGAACCCGGGGCGGCAAGCCCCGGCTTGCCGCCCCGGGGGTTTTCATTTTTGCGGTGAAACCGTAAACTCCAACCGCCCCCGATTTCCTACCCCGGCGCTGTCAGGGCGATAGCGACAGCCAGGTAATTGTGCTCCAAGGAGAAGTGAACAGATGATCAGGAAATACCTGTTGGTACTGTTGTTGTCGTTGGGCAGCACTGCTGCGATAGCGGCGGGTGTGCTGCGTGCCGGCGTCAGCGCGGACTACCCGCCCCTGATCTTCGAGCGGGACGGTCAGATCGTCGGCATTGAAGCCGACAATGCCCTCGCGGTGGGTGAAATCATCGGCCGCAAGGTGAGCCTGGTCAATATGCCGTTTGACAAGCTCATGCCTGCGCTCCTGGCCGGTGAAATCGATGTGATCATGTCGGGGTTCAGCGTAACGGCAAAGCGCAGTGAGCAGGTAATTTTTACCGACTCCTACATGGTGGTTGGCCAGATGGCTATTCTGCACCGCGACAAGATAGCCAGTTTCGCCCAGCCCTGGGCTGTCTATCGTGAGGGTGTGCGTATAGGGGTTGAGCCCGGTACTACCGGTGCCGCCTACGCCGAGCGCGAACTGAAGGATGCCGAAATCAAGTTTTACCAGGATTCCAGCGCTGCCTTTGCCGCCCTGCGCGGCGACCAGATAGACCTTTATATCCACGACGCGCCCACCAGTTGGCAGTTGGCGACTACGCGCGAGAACGCCGATCTGATCAGTCTTTATTCCCCCATGACGGAGGAGATGCTGGCCTGGGCTGTGCGCCCCGGAGATGACGTGCTGGCAGGTGAACTCAACCGGGCCCTGGCGGTGATGAAGTCCAACGGTACGCTACAGTACATCCTGAATCGCTGGATCCCGGTCAGGGTGGAAGTGCACTGAGAGCCGGGGCTCCGCTCTACCTGCAGGGCTAATCGTTCACGCCGGGAAAGTTGTACTCGTGGCCCCAGAGATCCCCCTCTGTCGAAACCGTGGGAATGTAGCGGCTCCAGTCCTCGATCAGCAGCCCGTCGTAACCGTATTCGAAAGCGATGCCGCCGGGCGCCAGTACATAGAATGAGCACATGTTGTCATTCACATGGCGCCCCAGGCTGGCGATGACAGGGTGGCCCGCCTTGTTGGCTCGATCCAGGGCCCGGCCCACCTCATCGAGTGTCTCCACCTCCACCATGACGTGCACCACACCCGCCGGGTGAGGCTGGTCGTAGAGGGCGAGTGAGTGCTGGCGGGGGTTGTCCGCATGCATGAAAACGACCTGGGAGGGCGGAGTGGCCAGGTGCAGGACATCGCATACCCCCAGGCCGAGCAATTCCGTGTAGAAGGCGGTGGTCGATTCGACCTGCGGCGCCGCAATCACCGCGTGGCCAAACCCCATGCTCCCCCAATTACCGGTGACGAAGCTGCCGATACCCACCGGCGAATTGAAGGGCAGGTAGTCCAGTTTGCGCCCGTAAAACAACTCCACGGTATTGCCGGACGGGTCCGCTACCGATACGAAACCGCTGACACAGCGGCGGGCGGCTTCCGCGTCTGAGCCCGGGCTCAGTTTATGTCCCGCCGCGGCCAGTTTGTCGCAGGTCTCCCGCCAGTGCTCCACGCTGCGGAACTCGAGGCCGATTGCGAGCAGCCTGTCCTGCGCCCCGCTTTCCACCATGAAGCGGAAGGGGTGTGCGTCCATGCGCAAAAAACGCGCCCCCTGTTCATCCTCACGGGCCGCGTCCATCAAGCCGAGCACTCCGGTGCCAAAGGCCATAAAGGCGGCGGCGTCCGTGGACTCAATGCGCAAATATCCGATGGCGGCAACTGTCATGTGGTGCTCCTGCAGTTAAGGTGAGTGAACGTGGTGCAACCCCGGCGTATCGGGCCACAGGTCATTATCAATCATTTTCAGGGCTGCCACAGCTGTGTCTGGCAATTGGCCGCTCGCTGGTTCAAGTAAGGGAACCTCCCGCAGAGATGGCCGTCGAGCTGTCACGGCCCAACGGGGAGGCACACATGCCGGCCTGATCTGAAAAGTCACTGTCGCATGGTGCTTTGGGTCATTGAGGGATGATGGCTCGTGGTCGATACTCATTGCCTTGTCAGCAGGCCCGCCTGAACCCAGGTTCGGCACGCTGCAAGTGCGAACCAGGAAAGGAACCCACCAACATGGCGCAGTCCGACGTCCTCAGCCAGGCCTTTGAGCTCGGCTTTACCTATACCCGCTCCACGGGCCCCGTGGTCGGCCACTTTCTCACCGGTTTGCGCGAGCGCCGGATCTTCGGCATCCGCGCCAGTGACGGCAGGGTCATAGTGCCGCCCATGGAGTATGACCCCGCGACGGCCGAGGCATTGAGCGAGTTTGTCGAGGTTGGCCAGGAGGGGGAGATTGTCAGCTGGTGCTGGGTGAAGCAACCCCGTGCATCCCACCCGCTGGACAGCGCTTTTGCCTGGGCGATGATCCGGCTCGAGGGCGCCGACGTGCCGATGATTCACTGTATAGCCGCGGCCGCTGAGGAGGACCTGGCCACTGGCGCCAGGGTGCGTGCGGTCTGGGCCGACGAGCCCCGGGGCTATATCACCGACATCCGCTGTTTCGAATTGATAGGGGAATAAGGCAGTGAGTGACGAGACCGAAGCAGTAACCCGCATAGAGACGCCCATCTACCTGCAGTACAACTTTACCGCCGGGCGCGCGCCGGCCCGTTTCCTGCAACGTATCCGCGAGGGTGTGCTCACCGGCCAGCGCTGCCCGCGCTGCGAGAACGTGTATATCCCACCACGGGGCTCCTGTCCCGCCTGTGGTGTACCCACCGAGGAGGAGGTGGTACTGCCTGACAAGGCTACCGTGCAGTCCTTTACCGTGGTGGCCATTCCCATTCCAAACAACCCGATCAAGCCGCCCTTTGTGATAGCGAACCTGGTGCTGGACGGGGCCAATATTTCCTTCATCCACCTGATGAGCGAGTGCAAGAACAGCGAGGTGCATATCGGCCAGCGGGTGCAGGCGGTGTGGAAACCCGAGGCAGAGTGGACCTATGCGATGGACAATATCCGCTATTTCAGGCCCATCGATGAACCGGATGTGCCGGTCGAGCGGATTGGCAAGCTTCCCATTACAGGCTGGGAGGGCGAGCAATGACCGCTATGAAAGAAATTGCAATTGTGGCTTTCAGCCAGTCTGACTGCCTTGCCAGGGCGGGAGCCGCCAACGAGGTCGAGCTGATCATGCCCCAGTTGCGGGCCGTGTTTGGCCAGGTGGGCCTCAACAATGCCCAGGACGTGGACTTTGTCTGCTCGGGTAGTTGCGACTACCTGCAGGGGGCTGCTTTCGCCTTCGTCGCCGGGGTCGACGCGCTGGGAGCGGTACCCCCGATCAAGGAATCCCATGTGGAGATGGACTCAGCCTGGGCGCTGTACGAGTCGATCCTGAAAATCCGCATGGACCAGGCCGAGTCGGCCCTGATCTACGGCTTTGCCAAAGCCTCCGCCGGGGAGTTGCCGACAGTGCTGTCACAGCAACTCGACCCCTACTATCTCGCGCCGCTGTGGGTGGACACGGTATCCCTGGCTGCCATGCAGGCGCGCCTGCTGATAGAGAAAGGACTGGCCAGCGAGCAAAGCATGGCCGAGGTAGTGGCGCGGGCGCGCAAACATGCCATGGGCAACCCCCATGCGCAGATCAGCGGTGAGTTCTCGGTGGAGTCGCTGCTGGCAGCCGACACCGTGGTGTCGCCCCTGCGCGAATCCGACTGTGCGCCGGTGGCTGACGGCGCAGCGGCGATGATTATCTGTACGGTGGCCAAGGCCCGGGAATGGGGCGTGCCCTATGCTCTGATCAGCGGCATTGATCATCGTATCGAGACCCACAACCTGGGTATGCGCGACCTCACCGATTCACCTTCGACCCGCCAGGCAGCTGCGGCGGCAGGCGTGGGGCGCGGACCGGTGGAAGTAGCTGAGTTGTATGCGCCTTACAGTCACCAGGAAATCATCCTCAGCCGGGCGCTGGGCCTGGGGGACGAAACCGTTATCAACCCCAGCGGCGGGGTGATGGCCGGTAATCTGATGATGGCGTCGGGCCTGTCGCGCATTGGCGAGGTGTTCCGCCGGATCGTGGCCGGGGACATATCCCGGGGGGTCGCTCACGCCACCTCCGGCCCCTGCCTGCAACACAACCTCGTCGCAGTACTGGAGAGTCCCTGATGGCTAAACTGGCAGCAGTGGTCGGCATCGGCCAGACCCATTACAAGACACGGCGCGGTGATGTTTCGATCGCCGGCCTGGTGCGCGAGGCGGCGGTCAATGCCCTGGAGGATGCGGGCCTTGGCTGGGACGATATCGAGGCGGTGATCATCGGCAAGGCGCCCGACATGTTCGAGGGTGTGATCATGCCCGAGATCTATCTCACCGACGCCCTTGGCTGCAACGGCAAGCCCATGCTGCGGGTGCATACAGCCGGTTCGGTGGGGGGATCCACCGCCCTGGTGGCAGCGTCCCACGTGCAGAGCGGTATGTTCAAACGGGTGCTCACTGTCACCTTTGAGAAGCAGTCCGAGTCCAATGCCATGTGGGCATTGTCGACACCGCAGCCCTTTTCAGTGCATCTCAACGCCGGTGCCGGCGGTTATTTCGCGCCGATTATTCGCGAGTACATGCGCCGTTCCGGGGCGCCCTACGATGTGGGCATCAAGGTGGCGGTGAAGGACCGCCTGCACGGCGCGCGCAACCCGCTGGCTCACCTGCAGCTGCCCGAAATCACGATGCAGGAAGTGGAGGACTCCATGATGTTGTGGGACCCCATCCGCTTTCTCGAGGCCTGCCCTTCATCCGACGGCGCCTGCGCCATGGTCATCGCCGCCGAGGAACTGGTGTCGGACTCGCCCAAGCCCCCCGCCTGGATTCGCGGCGTGGCGATGCGCTCGGAACCCACGATGTACGCCGGGCGCGAAGAGGTCAGCCCCCAGGCCGGCCGCGATTGCGCCGCGGATGTCTATCGCCAGGCGGGGATAAGCGACCCGCGCAAGGACCTGGACTGCGCCGAGGTATACGTCCCGTTCAGCTGGTATGAGCCCATGTGGCTGGAAAATCTCGGCTTCGCCCCTGAGGGGGAGGGCTGGAAACTCACCATGTCCGGCGCCACCTCACTGGACGAGGGTGGCGATATCCCCTGGAACTGCTCCGGCGGGGTGCTGTGTTCCAACCCAATCGGTGCCTCCGGCATGATCCGCTTTGCCGAGGCCGCCCGCCAGGTGCGGGGGGATGCGGGGGCGCACCAGGTCGAAGGCGCGCGTCTCGCACTGGGCCATGCCTACGGCGGTGGCGCCCAGTTTTTTGCCATGTGGGTCGTCGGTGCCGACAAACCCTGATAACTGAGGAACGCAGCTGTGGCCAAACACTTCAATATTGCCGATATGTACGAGATGGTGGCGGACAAGGTGCCGGCTCGCGACGCCCTGGTCTGCGGCGACCACCGCGCGAGCTACGCCGATCTGGAACGGCGCGCCAACCAGCTGGCCCACTATCTCGCAGGCCGGGGTGTCAAGGCGGGGGACCACGTCGGCCTGTACCTTTACAACTGCAATGAATACCTCGAAGCCATGCTGGCCTGCTTCAAACTGCGGGCAGTGCCGATCAATGTCAATTACCGCTATGTCGAGGATGAACTGCTCTACATTTTCACCAACTCCGACATGGTGGCCTGCATTCACAACCTGGAATTTACGCCCCATATTGCGGCGGTGCTGGCCGGCTGCGCCCGGCCCTTGCCACCCTCGTGCATGTGTCGGATGACAGCGGCTGCGACGCCGCCGCGATCGACTCGGTCGGAGTACGAGAGCGCCCTGGCAGGACAGAGCAGCGCCCGGGATTTCGCCGAACGCGCCGACGATGACCTGTTCATCCTCTACACCGGCGGCACCACCGGGTCATCCCAAGGGAGTGATGTGGCCCCACAAGAATGTGTTTTTCGCTGCCATGGGCGGCGGTGGCTGGTTTCACCCGGACGGCGCGATAACCGAGCCGGAGCAGATTGCCGACCGGGTAGGGGACTTTCCCATCGTGGGTATGGCACTGGCGCCGCTGATGCACGGTGCCTGCTGGTGGTACGCCTGTATCCAGCTGCTGGCGGGCAATACAGTGGTGCTGAACCCGGCGCGCTCACTGGTGGGAGAGGAGATCTGGGACATCGTCGCCCGGGAAAAAGTCAACGCCATCACCATCGTAGGCGATGCCATGGCGGTACCCCTGCTGGACGCCCTGGACGCCAACCCCGGGCGCTGGGACCTGAGCTCGATTTTCAGCGTGGGCTCCGGCGGCGCAGTGTTCTCCACCAGCAAGCAGGACGCCTTCCGGCAGCACTTCCCCAATGTGTTCATCACCAATTCCTTCGGCTCCTCCGAAAGCGGCAACATGGGTATGGACGGCGGCGGCAAGAAAGGCCAGGGCCTGGGCAACGTCAGCAAAAGCGAATTCATGTCGGTAATTTCCGACACAGAAGGCGAGCCCCACCGCCACGTCGCACCCGGCGAGATGGGTATTTTCGCTCGCAGCGGCTACATCCCGGTGGGCTATTACAACGACCCGGTCAAGACGGCCAAGACGATTGTCGATGTCGATGGCAAGCCCTGGCTGCTCATGGGTGACGAGGCCCGGCTGGAAGAGGACAACAGCATCACCGTGTTCGGGCGCGGCTCCAACTGTATCAATAGTGGCGGGGAGAAAGTGTTCCCTGAAGAGGTGGAGCAGGCACTGAAAGCCCACCCGGATATTTTTGATTGCCTGGTGGTGGGCACCCCGGACGAGCGCTTCGGCAGCAAGGTGACCGCTGTGGTCTCAGCTCGCGGCGGTGCGTCGATCTCGCTGGCATCGGTGCAGGAAGAAGCGCGTAAACATATTGCCGGGTACAAGGTGCCGCGGGAGTTGCACGTGGTGGAGGAGGTGCCGCGCGCACCCAGTGGCAAGCCGGCTTATCCGAAGGCGCTGGAGATTGCGCTGGCTGGGGGGCATCGGGTTTCGTGACATATAGTTGGTGCTGCACTCAGCGGGGGCCAAATCGGGCAGGGGTTTACGGGACTCGCCGTGAATACATCCATGTAGGCTCGTATCGGCCATCCATGGCCTCAACGGTCCCGTAAACCCCTGCCCGATTTGCCCCCCTTGCACCGCACTGTGTATTGAGGAAGCGAAGGTGAACCGGGCCAGGGTAAGCTTCCATTTGCTGCATCGCCGGGTAAGCTGACGGTGGCTCAATAGAGCTGAATCTGCTCGCATTGAGTAGTGTCGGATCTTCAAGGTAAATAGCGAAGGCGTCGTCCCGGTAGCAGGGGCTACCCGGACCGTTGAGGCCATGGATGGCCGAAACGAGCCTACATGGACGTATTCACGGCGAGTCCGGGTAGCCCCTGCTAACGGGGCGACGCCGTACTACACATCGAGAACAAAAAAATGACTGAACTGGATATAAGCACCAAAAACTGCATCGTCGAACAGGACGGACACGTGTTGATCGTGACGCTCAACCGCCCCGAGGCCAAGAACGCGTTCAGCCCCGAGATGCTGCTGGGCATGTACAAGGCCTGGCGGCGGTTGGAGGAAGACGACGACCTTTACTGCGCAATCCTCACCGCCAACGGCGATACCTTTTGCGCGGGCATGGACCTCAAGGCGGGGGCGGAGGGGCAGCAGCGTTCCACCGAGGAATTCATGGCGATAATGGCCGAGGTGCCGAACGTGCACTGGCAGGCACTGCTGCGGGACAACCGGCCCAACAAGCCGCTGATACTTGCGGTGGAAGGCTATGCGCTGGCCGGTGGTACCGAGATTCTGCAGGGTACTGACATCCGGGTGGCGGCAGACAACGCGATGTTTGGTGTTACCGAGGTCGCCCGGGGCCTGTATCCCATGTCCGGATCGACAGTGCGCCTGCGGCGGCAGATTCCCTATTGCCTGGCGGCGGAAATGCTGCTGTGCGGCGAGCACATCAGCGCCCAGCGCGCGCTGGAGATCGGGCTCATCAATCGGATAGTCCCCGCGGGCGAGACCCTGGCAGCTGCCCGCGAGTTGGCCGCGAAAATCTGCGCCAATGGACCGCTGGCGGTGCGGGCGGTGACCCGGTCCCTGCGAGAGCACCAGGAATGTATGGCCGAAGCCGACGCCATGATCGCCTCGGACGAGCTTGCGGGGCCGGTATTCGCATCCGCTGACGCCAGGGAAGGCATGCGAGCGTTCAAGGAAAAGCGTCCCGCTGTGTTCACCGGGAAATAACCGCCGGTAGCAAATCGATATCACGCTGCGCATAATGAACGCCTTTTTTCCGACGAGTGACTGCCATGACCGAACAGGCCCGAATATTTGATGACGTCGTCCTCGCGCGCCGTTCCCTGCGTGCGTTTCTGCCCGAGCCGGTGCCGGCAGCGACACTGGAAAGATTGTTCTCGGTTTCCCAGCGCGCGCCCAGCAACTGCAATACCCAGCCCTGGATCACCCACGTGGCGTCCGGCGCCAGCCTTGCGACCCTGCGCGAGGAGTTGCCCGCGCGTTTCATGAAGGGCGAGATGAGTCTGGATGTTCCCTATGACGGCGTCTACCACGGGATCTACAGGGAGCGCCAGTACGGGGCCGCCCGGGCCTTGTACGAAGCCGTGGGTATAGCGCGGGAAGACAAGGCCCGCCGGCAGGAGCAGTTCATGCACAACTTTACATTTTATGACGCGCCCCACGCGGCTTTCCTGTTCCTGCCGGAGCCGTTTGGCCCGCGGGAGGCATGTGACCTCGGGATGTATGCGCAGACACTGATGCTGGCCATGACTGCCCACGGCCTGGGCAGTTGCCCGCAGACCGCGCTGAGTTTCGAGGCCGATGTTGTCCGCGAGCTGCTCGAGATCGATCCCGGCAACAAACTGCTGTTCGGTATTTCTTTTGGCTTCCCCGACCCGGATGCGCCGGTTAACCGCTGTGCGACAGACCGGGCGAGCCTGGCAGACTGTGTCCACTTCCACTCCTGATGACAATACGGGGATTGCTATGAGCGAGTATCTGCTCTCGGAGGATCGCGACGGCGTGCGGGTATTGACCCTCAACCGGCCGCAAAAGAAAAACGCCATCAACAACGAGATGTGGGTGGCTCTGCGCGAAGCTTTCAGGAATGCCGCCGAAGACGATGCAGTGCGCTGCGTGCTGTTGTGCGGCGCCGGCGATCACTTCTGCTCGGGTGTGGACCTGGCGAGTTTTGGCGATATGGCGCCCGGTGAGGAACACCCTTTTGAGTCCGCCGCGCGTGCGGTGGTCGAGTTCGACAAACCGCTGGTGGCCGCGGCCCAGGGGGTGGCCGTCGGTGGCGGCGCCACCGTGCTGTTTCACGCCGACATCGTTTATGTCGGGGAGAGCCTGCGCCTGCGCCTGCCCTTTGCCAGCCTCGGCCTGGTGCCGGAGTGGGGCAGCAGTTACATGCTGCAGGCCAATATCGGCGCCCAGCGTGCCGCCGAGCTGTTTTACACCGCCGAGTGGGTGGATGCGGACAAGGCGCTGGAATGTGGCATCACTGCCGCGGTGGTGCCCGACAGTGACTTGTTTGACCACGCCCTGGCAAAGGCCCGGGAAATCGCCCAGTGGCCGGTCAACTCCCTGCGGGAGATCAAGCGCAGCCTGCGCCTGCATCACCTGCCGTCAATCGATACCGCGATCAAGGCGGAACAGGCGGGCATGATGCGCCAGGCCGGTTCACCGGAAAATATCGAAGCGGTGACTGCGTTTATGGAGCGGCGCGCGCCGGATTTCAGCAAGCTGTAGAAGAGCTTCGGCCAGTGCTTTGCGTAATACGGGGTCGGGTTCTGACCCCGACAGGAGATAGCTGCAATAACCTGAAGCAGCGGGTACTATGGCAGCTCTCAAGATTAATTTTAATAAGAGGCTCAAGCGATGAATCTGATTAAATCCGGGCGCCTTCGCCCACTTGCCGCCGTATTATCCGTAAGCCTGCTGGCCGCCTGTGACAATAATGGCGGTAAAGTCGCAGCCGGTGGTGCCGCCACTTACCGACACCACGTATTCGGCAGACATCGTCTACACCGAGTACGGGATTCCGCACGTGACCGCCGATGACTGGGGCAGCCTGGGCTACGGCGCTGGTTATGTCGCCGCGCAGGCCAACTACTGCGTAGTGATGAGAGCCATTGTCGATGGCAATGGCGATTCCGCGCGCTATTTCGGTGATGATGGTGACCTGGACCTCGACCTGGTAATGAAACTGTTCAATGACAAGGACACGGCGCAGCGCATGTTCGATGCGTTTCCTGAGTTCCTGCAGCAGAACCTTACCGGCTATGCCGCGGGTCTGAATCGCTACCTGGCTGATACTGGCGTGGAGAATCTCGCCGAGGGTGACGAGGGCTGCCGCGGCGCCTCCTGGGTGCGCCAGGTAGATGTTCTGGATGTAGTCCAACGGATACACAAGCAGATTTTACGCGCCAGCTCCGATCCCCTGTCTGGTTTCGCTGTGGCCGCTTCGCCGGACAATGCTGTAGCCGGTGCCCTGCCGGCGGGGATTACCGCCGGGGAGCAGCTGTTGGCGACAGTGGACAAGGAGACGGTGACCGCGGCCATGGACATGCCGGCCGCTGAAGAGATAGGCAGTAACGCCTACGCCGTCGGCGCCGACGCATCCCAGACTAACTCCGGTATCCTTTTCGGCAATCCGCACTTTCCCGTGGCAGGGCTATGAGCGCTTCTTCATGTTCCACCTGACCCTGCCCGGTGAATATGACGTAATGGGCTCGGCTCTGCTGGGCCTGCCGGCGCCAGTCATCGGCTTCAACCATAATATTGCCTGGTCGCATACGGTCAGCACCGGCAGCCGCTTTACCTTTTACGAGCTGGAGCTGAACCCTGATGACAAGATGCAGTACATCTACGACGGCGAGATTCGCGATATCGAGAGCCGCACAGTGACTGCGCAGAACCTGCGAGCCGATGGCTCGGTGCAGACGGTGGAACACACCTTTTACCTTTCGCATTTTGGTCCTATCGTGGACCTTGGCGCGGTATCTCCGCTCCTGGCCGGTTGGCCCAACGCGGTGGGTACCCTGCTGACTTACCGCGACGCCAACCTGGAGAACCTGCGGGGCCTTGAGCAGTGGGTGCGCATGGGCCAGGCTGCCAACCTGGATGAGTTCAAGCAGGCGCTGCGCTCGATAGGTATCCCCTGGGTCAATACCATTGCCGCTGATCGCTACGGTGACGCCCTGTATAGCGATATCTCCGTGGTGCCCAACGTCTCCATCAGCAAGTACAACAGCTGTATCCGCGGCCTGCTTGCAGACTCTGTTGACGGAATCAGGGTTTCGTCACCATGGATGGTTCCGATTCCGATTGCGAGTGGGGCAATGACCCGGATACCGCCGAGGGTATTTTCGGCTACGACAACCTGCCCAAGCTGGAGACCCGCAGCTACGGCGCCAATGCCAACGACAGCTACTGGCTGGCCAATCCACGGCAGCTGCTCGACGGGTTTCTCCCCGATTATCGGCAAGGAGGAGGTGTACCGCAGAGTGTCCGCACACGGCATACCTTCGACCCAGGCGGAGAATCGCCTGGCCGGCACTGACGGCCTTGGCTGCTCCCGGCTTCAATATCGACAATATCCGCCAGCTCAGCTACCAGGCAACCAACCACGCCGCGGAGCTGGTAGTCGCTGATGTGATCAATATCTGCTCCGGGGTAGACGACTGGTCTGCCTATTCGGGTAACCCCGCAACTGCAGCCGAGGCCTGCTCAGTGCTTGCAGACTGGGATGGCGCTCATCAGACTGGACAGTGTCGGCGGGCACATTTTCTTCGAGTTCTGGAAAGCGGTTAGTGGCACGGACGACCTCTGGGCGGTGCCCTTTGACCCGGCTGACCCGGTCAATACCCCCCGGGATCTCAATACCGCGAATGAGGCAGTGGTTGAAGCCGTCAAACAGGCGTTTGCCGATGGTGTCGACACCCTTGTGACAGCCGGTATCGCCATGGATACGCCCTGGGGTGAGGTGCAGTTCGATGAGAAGAACGGTACCCGCTACGGCATTCACGGTGGCTCAGGCTCCATGATGTTCAGCGTAATTACCTCCAGCCTCGTGGATGGAGAGGGCTACTCCAATATCACCCATGGCAACAGCTACATCCAGGCTGTGACCTGGGACGAAAGCGATTGCCCGGATGCGTATGCCATCCTCACCTATTCCCAGTCCACAGATCCGGCCAATCCGCACTACGCGGATACCACGGAGCTTTATTCAAGCGGCAACTGGATTGACATGCCCTTCTGTGAAGCAGCGCGGGACGCACAGGAGATAGGGCGCACGACCCTGGAAGAGTAAGCGCCCCAGCGAAGTCCGGCCCTGGAATCAGGGCTGGACGAAATCCGTGACTTCCAGGTTGAAGCCCGACAGGGCGTTGAAATGCACCGGCGCCGACATCAGGCGCATCTTGCCGATGCCCAGTCGCTTGAGAATTTGTGAGCCGGTGCCGATAACCCGGTAGTTCTGGATACCCTCGGAACTGGTGGGGCCGGCGACACCCGGCGCGTTAGGGAAACTCAGCACCTCGGCCAGGCTGTGCTCTGCGCTGGTGTGCTGGCCTATCAATACCACGGCGCCACTGCCATTCTCAGCAATATGCTGCATGGCCCGGCGATAGGACCAACCGGGCTCCGCCCCGGAAATTCGGGTGCCCAGCACGTCACGCAGGGTATTTATCGTTTGCACCCGCACCAGGGTTTCCCGCTCCTCGCTGATTTCGCCCAGGGTCAGGGCGTAGTGCACGGTGTCATCCACCAGGTCGAGGAAGGTGTGCAGTTCGAATTCGCCGAATTCGGTCGGCACCGCCTTGCTGCTGCGCAAATCCACCGACTGCTCGTGCAGGGCCCGGTACTGGATGAGGTCGGCGATGGTGCCCATGCGCAACTGGTGCTTGGCGGCAAACTCTTCCAGCTGGGGCCGGCGCGCCATGGTGCCGTCCTCGTTCATGATTTCCACGATCAGCGCCGCGGGTTCGAAGCCGGCCATGCGGGCCAGGTCCACCCCGGCCTCGGTGTGACCTGCCCGGCGCAGTACGCCCCCGGGTTTGGCCACCAGCGGGAAAATATGTCCCGGCTGGACGATGTCGGCGGGTCCCGCATCGGGCGCTACCGCCTGCAATACGGTGTGCGCCCGCTGTACTGAGCTGATACCCGGTCCCTTGCGTTCGGCGGCATCGATGGACACGGTGAAGTTGGTCTCGTGCTGGGAGCGATTGTCCCGCACCATCAAGGGCAGCTGTAACTGGCGTGCCCGCTCCTGTGTGATGGGCATACAAATCAGGCCGCAGGCCTCGCTGGAAAAAAACGTGATCACTTCCGGCGTCACCGCCTCGGCTGCGATGATCAGGTCGCCCTCATTTTCACGGTCTTCGTCATCCATGAGGATAACCATTTTGCCGTCGCGAATGTCATCGAGAATATCGGGGACGCTACTCAGAGCCATGCAGACTGCCTCGGGGGGAGATGGGTGGGCAAGGGCGGTACGATGCGGTACCGCCACTGCACTAGATCAATTCGATGCCGACCGCGGTCGCTTCGCCGCCGCCGATGCACAGTGCGGCCACGCCGCGCTTCTTGCCGAGCTTCTTCAGGGCGTACATCAGGGTGACGATGATTCGCGAGCCGGTAGAGCCGATCGGGTGGCCCTGGGCACAGGCGCCGCCGTGCACGTTGACCTTGGCGTGATCCAGCCCCAGCTCGTCTATGGCCAGCATGGTCACCATGGCGAAGGCCTCGTTGATCTCGAACAGGTCCACATCCTTGGCACTCCAGCCGGTGCGCTCGAACAGCTTGCGGATGGCGCCGACCGGGGCCAGGGTGAATTCCGAGGGCTCCTGGCTGTGTCTTGAGTGGGCAACGATGCGTGCCATGGGGGTCAGGCCGCGCGCTTTGGCGTCTTCTTCGCCCATCAGCACCAGTGCGCTGGCACCGTCGGAGATGGAGCTGGAGTTTGCGGCGGTAATGCTGCCGTCCTTGCTGAACGCCGGACGCAGCCCGGGGATTTTCTCGACCGCGGCCTTGTGTGGCTGCTCGTCATCGGTGACCACGGTATCGCCCTTGCGCGAGCGGACGGTGACCGGGGCGGTTTCTGCCGCCAGGGCACCGGAATCGATGGCTTTCTTGGCCCGGGTGAGGGACTCGATAGCAAACGCGTCCATCTGCTCCCGGGTAATGCCGCGGGCGTCGACGGTCTCCTGGGCAAAGCTGCCCATGGCCCGGCCGGTATACGCATCCTCGAGCCCGTCGAGAAACATGTGGTCGTAGGCTGACTTGTTGCCCGTGCCCATGCCGCCCCGCGCGCCCAGCAGCAGGTGCGGGGCGTTGCTCATACTCTCCATGCCACCTGCAACCACCACCTCGTTGGTACCGGCGACAATGCTGTCGTAGCCAAAGATAGTGGCCTGCATGCCGCTGCCGCAGGCCTTGTTTACGGTAACCGCGCCGGCAGATTTTGGAATGCCCGCGCCGATCGCTGACTGGCGCGCGGGGCACTGCTTCAGGCCGGCGGGCAGTACGCAGCCCATGAAGACCTCGTCCACATCGGCCGCATCGATACCGCTGCGTGCGATAGCGGCTGCGATAGCGGTGCTGGCAAGTTCAGGCGCCGGTACGGCAGACAGGCTGCCCAGCAGGCCACCCATGGGAGTGCGGGCACCATCGACAATGACAACTGTTTTATCGCTCATGGTCTGTTTCCATTCTGGTTCGTTTGCGGACTGCTTCCGGCGCGCGAAAGCGGGGGCTGGATTGCTGAAAATCGGGCGGACATTTAGCCACAGGCCCTGTGTTTACTCAAGGGCGGACCCACCGGGCGCCGGCGTGGAAGCGCAACTGCCCGCCCATGGGGCCCGGCTCACGACGCCGTGGGGTCGAACAGCTTGCCGCGCACCGCTTCCCGGTAGCTCAGGGGGCTCATGCCGCAGTGGCGTCGAAACAGCTGGGAGAAATAGCTGGCATCCTGCAAACCCAGCTGCCAGGCGATCTCGCCGACTCCGAGGTTGCTGTGTTTGAGCAACTCCCGGGCGTGGTTGACGCGCAGGCCCTGCAGGTAGGCCTGCGGGCTGATCCCGGTGGCCTGGCGAAAGCGCCGGTTGAGGGTGCGCGGGGTGATGTCCAGCTGGGCGGCGAGCCGGGCGATAGTAACTGGCTGGCCCAGGTGGTCCCGCAGCCACTGCTGGGCCTCGATCACGGTTTCGTCGTGATGGGAGCTGTCCGCCTCCGTCTGGTACGCAGCAGCCCTGAAACTGCGGCGGATTTCCGGCGAAAACTGGTTTTCCACCGCCCTGGCTATGTGTCCGCCGAACCACTCTTCGCTGATGTGGACCATCAGGTCCGCGATCGAGTTGACGCTGCCGACGCAGTAGATGTTCTCGCTCTGGGTGATCAGGTGTCGCGTTTTCAGCTGGACCTGGGGGTAGCGTCGCGCGAACTGCTCGAAGTAGTTCCAGTGGGTGGTGGCGGCTTTCCCGTCCAGCAGGCCTGCTTCCGCCAGCAGGCAACTGCCGGTCCCCACACTGCAAATCCGGGTGCCGGCAGCGGCAAAGCGCCGGAGGATATCCAGTGAACCCGCCATGGTGTTAATTGTGGCCAGTGGATTGCGCCAGATCGCGGGCAGCAGCAGCAGGTCCAGCGCCGGCAGTTCCCCATAGGTGATATCCGGCTGCAGGGTGAGCCCGCTGGAGAGGGTGAGCATGCCTTGCTCCGGCGCGGCGAGCAGCACCCGAACCTGGGGTTCACTGCGCCGCCTGGCGCTGGCCATCTGGCTGGCGGCCTGCAGGATCTCCATCGGCAGGGTCACACTGGTGGCCAGGGCATGTGGGTAGAGCAGGGCGGCGGCGGTATACACGGCAGTCTTCAGTGGCGATCAAGGTTTGTCCAAAATACCACAAAGTATGTCGTATTCACTATAGGTCCCTCCAGGGGCGGGGCCTACACTGTGCCCAGGCGTGATCAATTACGGGACAGGGGCAATGAGCAGGCAGCGGTTACCGGTCATAGTGGGTTTTGGCGGTGTCAGCGGCGCGGGGCGCAGCTCCGGGCACCACGCCTACCACCGGATGGTCTACTCGAGCCTGACGGAGCAGCAGCGCCAGCGCACCCTGGCGGACCTTGCGACGCTGATGGGGCCCTATGCCCTGTCGGACGGCAAGCCCAGGGAGCAGTACATCCTCGACCATACCCTGGTACGGCGGATAGAGCTGAACCATTTTGATGTGGATTCGGTGAGCTGGAACCAGCGTTTCCCCACCCAGAGCAACGGCCAGCCGGTCAGTTTCGATATCGCCCGCAAACACCTGCCCGAGGTGATCCCCCAGGACTGGGTGGTGACACCCTCCACCGTGACCCATGTGCATGTGAACATCGTCGGTCACCAGGATTTCCTCCTTCCCACCCACCGGGAGTTCGACGTCAAAGCCGCGGGGCAGCTGCCCACCGGCTTTGATCCCGGCACCCTTTATCCGTCGCGCAACCACCCCCGGGGCCTGCAGATGTCGGTGTATGCCGCCTCCGACGCCCTGGGCAGCATCGGCCTGGACTGGGATACGGTGCGCCGGCATGTGGCCCCCGACCAGATGAGTGTGTACGCCGGCAGCGCCATGGGCCAGCTCGATGGCGCGGGTACCGGCGGCATGCTCAGGGCCCGCTACCTGGGCCAGCGGGTGACCTCCAAGTTCTGCCCCCTGGGCTTTGCCGAGATGCCGGCGGACTTTGTCAACGCCTATGTGCTGGGCAGCCTGGGCTCCACCGGCGCAAGCCTGGGGGCCTGCGCCTCATTTCTGTACAACCTGCGCAACGGCATCGAGGACATTCGCCAGGGCCGCGCCCGGGTGGTCTTCGTCGGCGCCGCGGAAGCCCCGGTTACCTCGGAAATCATCGACGGCTATGCCGCCATGGGCGCCCTGGCAACCGACAAGGGCCTGCGCCAGCTCGACGGGGTCGGCGACGACAGGGAACCTGATCATCGACGCGCCTGCCGGCCGTTTGCCGAAAACTGCGGGTTTACCATCGCCGAGTCGGCCCAAATGGTGGTGCTGTTTGATGACGAACTGGCCCTGCAGCTGGGGGCCACCGTGTTGGGCGCTGCCACCGACGTGTTCGTCAACGCCGACGGGTTCAAGAAGTCCATCTCCGGCCCGGGGGTGGGCAACTACATCACCATGGCCAAGGCGGTCGCCGCCGCACGGGCACTGGTCGGCGAGAATGCCCTGCGCGACGGCGGCCTGGTCATGGCACATGGCACCGGTACACCGCAGAATCGCACCAGTGAATCCGCGATTCTCAGCCAGACGGCGCGAGCCTTTGGTATCGACAACTGGCCTGTGGTGGCGGTCAAGAGCTACCTCGGCCACTCCATAGGGGCCGCCGCCGGAGACCAGCTGGCGGCCACGCTGGGTATCTGGGAGCGAGGCCTGCTGCCGGGCATCAACACCATCGACAGCATCGCGGAAGACGTAAGCCAGGATGGGCTGGCTTTCAGCCGTGAGCACCGCGAGATCAACCCCGCGGAACAGCACTACGCGATCATCAATTCAAAAGGCTTCGGCGGAAACAACGCCAGCGCGACGCTGCTCAGTCCCGGGGTGACCAGCACAATGCTGCAGCGGCGCTACTCGAAGCAGGAATGGCAGGCGTGGCAGGGCGCTAACGAGGCGGTGCGGGAGCGTCGGCAGGCCTACGACGAGGGCATGACAGCCGGGGCCATAGCGCCGGTGTACAAGTTCGACCACGGTGTGCTCGGGGAAGCCGATGTGGAATACGGCGACAGCCACATTACCGTCGGCGGCCGGACAGTCAGCCTGGCTCTGGTCTCACCCTATGACGACATGCTGCCGGACCGGGGTTGAGCCTGGGGCGCCCGGTTAACGCAGCAGCGGCTTGACGGTCTGCAGTACTGCCTTGAAGCATTTCGGACTGCCGGCGACGATATTGCCCGACTCCAGGAAGTTTTCCGAACTGTCGATATCCGCCACCAGTCCGCCGGCCTCGCGTATCAGCAGGGCCCCGGCGGCGATATCCCAGGGCGCCAGCCCGATTTCCCAGAAGGCGTCCAGGCGTCCCGCTGCCACATAGGCCAGGTCCAGGGAGGCGGCGCCCGCCCGGCGGATACCGGCGCACTGGCCCGCCAGGATTTCGATGGTCTTGCTGTAAGGCCCCAACTGGTCGTCACAGTGGTCCTTGAACGGAATGCCGGTGCCCAGCAGTGCCCCTTCCAGCCCCGGCCGGTTGCTCACCCGGATCCTGCGCCCGTTCAGCTGCGCGCCGCGACCGCGGGAGGCGATAAACTCTTCCCGGCGCACGGGATCGACGATAACCGCGTGTTCCAGCTTACCCTTGTGCAGGCAGGCTATGGATACGGCGTAGTGGGGGATACCGCGCAGAAAGTTGGTGGTGCCGTCCAGCGGGTCAATCACCCAGCGGTAGGGCGCGTCCTCGCTGCCTGTCAAACCCGTTTCCTCGCCCAGGATGGCATGGTCGGGGTAGGCTTTCTGCAGGTGGTAGATGATTTCCTTCTCGGCGGCGATGTCGACATCCGAGACGAAGTTGTTGATGCCTTTCGCCCTGACCTCGAAGCGCTCGAGATCATCAGAGGCGCGCACGATGTTTTCGCCGGCCTTGCGGGCGGCGCGTAGCGCTATTGTGATCATCGGTTCCATGGTCTTGTCCTGGCTGGCTTTCGTGAGGCGCGCGATTATAGCAGCATCACTGTGGCGCAGTAAGCTCGTGTTCTGTTGGCTAATAAGGAATGTTTGTGGAAAACGGTTTTGTTCTGCGCCTTTGCCGCATCGGCTGTGGACTAGTGGCGCCCGGGACTCGCCGTGAACCCATCCATGGGGGCTCGTATCGGCCATCCATGGCCTCAACGGTCCCGGGCGCCACTAGTCCACAGCCGCTGCTCCTATCGTTATTTGAAATAACAGCTTTCGTGCGAGCTGCCGTTAAATTCGAGGTTGTTGCACCCTGCTCTCCGTCTGACTAATGGATCTGCATTCGATAGAACGTCTGGTAGCGGCGGTGTAAGGTCATCCTCACTGGACCGTTGAGGCCATGGATGGCCGAAACGAGCCTACATGGACGTATTCACGGCGAGTCCAGTGAGGCATGACCTTACATCGGCGCGGCGCAGGCTGGAATCCCAAGCTAGATTGCCAGTTCACCGACTATTACGGCAATGACACCTACAACACGAGTGAGGAAATCTGCTAAACTCCCGCGCCGTCCAAGCCCCCAGCGCGCCCATGAACCTCGACAACATCCGCATCGTACTGGTCAACACCACCCATCCGGGCAACATCGGGGGAGTAGCGCGGGCGATGAAAAATATGGGCCTTTCACGCCTGTACCTGGTTGCGCCGGAGAAATTCCCGGACGAGCAGGCGGTGTGGCGTGCGGCTTCCGCCGGCGACCTGCTGGACAGCGCAGTTGTCACGGCCACCGTCGAGGAGGCCATCGCCGATTGCCAGTTTGTAGTCGGGACCAGCGCGCGGGAACGGCGGATACCCTGGCCATTGCTGGACCCGCGCCAGTGCGCCGCGCGTATCGACCCACTGTCACAACGCGAACAGGTAGCCATCATGTTCGGGCGCGAGGACCGGGGACTGACCAACGAGGAATTACAGCTGTGCAACCTGCATCTTAATATCCCCACCTCCGACGCCTACAGCTCCCTCAACCTGGCCATGGCGGTACAGATCGTGTGTTACGAGTTGCGGATGCTGCTGGTGCAGCCCGGCTTGCCTGAAACCGAGGATGCCCAGTGGGATACACCGTTCTGTACGGTTGAGAACCTGGAGCGTTTCTACGCCCACCTCGAACAGACCCTCACCGAGATCGAATTCCTCGACCCGGCGGCGCCGCGGCAGCTGATGGCGCGCCTGCGTCGGCTGTACGGGCGGGTGCGGCTGGATGAGATGGAATTGAACATCCTGCGCGGTATTCTGACCGAAACCCGCAAGTGGGTGGCCCGGGCCCGCGACGGACAGTAGAGGGCCCATCCCGGTAGCCCGGCCCGCCGCCGTGCTGCATACTTGGGGACCCGGCATCGGGCCACTTACCACAGGAGCGAGCCAGTCATGTCCAAACCCATTTATCTCGATTACCTTGCGACCACCCCGGTGGACCCCCGGGTGGCGGAGAAAATGGCCCAGTGCCTGACCATGGATGGCAATTTCGGCAACCCGGCCTCACGCTCCCATATCTACGGCTGGAAGGCGGAGGAGGCGGTGGAACTCGCCCGTCGCCAGCTGGCGGACCTTCTCAACTGCGATCCCCGGGAGATCGTCTGGACCTCCGGCGCCACCGAGGCGGATAACCTGGCGCTGAAGGGCGTGGCGCATTTTCATCGGGAGCGGGGGAATCATATCGTTACTTCCGTCATCGAGCACAAGGCGGTGCTGGACAGTTGTCACCAGCTGGAGCGGGAAGGATTCGAGGTGACCTACCTGAAGCCCGGCCCCGATGGGCTGGTCACGCCCGCGGGCGGTGGCCGATGCGCTGCGGGAGGACACCATCCTTGTCAGCATCATGCACGCCAACAATGAAATCGGCACGCTCAACGATATCGCCGGCATCGGCCGGGTCACCCGGGAGGCCGGTGTGCTGTTGCATTGCGATGCGGCCCAGAGCGCCGGCAAGGTGCCTGTTGACCTGGCACAACTGGATGTCGACCTGATGTCCCTGTCCGCCCACAAGTTTTACGGCCCGAAAGGCGTCGGTGCGCTCTATGTCAGGCGCCAGCCCCGGGTGAACCTGGAGGCCCAGATGCACGGTGGCGCACACGAGCGCGGGATGCGCTCCGGTACCCTCGCCACCCACCAGGTTGTGGGGATGGGCGAGGCGGCTCAACTGGCCCGGGACTGCCTGGCAGAAGAGGGCCCGCGACTGGCGGCCTTGCGCCAGCGCTTCTGGCAGGGCATCCGCGATCTCGGTGACATCGGCATCAACGGCGATCCGGAGCAGCGCCTTCCCGGTGCGATCAATATCAGCGTGGGTTTTGTCGACGGAGAGGCGCTGCTCATGTCCCTCAAGGACCTGGCCATCTCCACCGGCTCCGCCTGCACCTCCGCCAGCCTGGAGCCCTCCTATGTGCTGCGGGCGATCGGTTTGTCCGATGAGCTCGCCCACGGCTCCCTGCGCTTCAGTTTTGGCCGCTTCACCGGCGCGGAAGATGTCGATGCCGCGGTGGTTCACTTGCGCCATGCCGTGGAAAAATTGCGGGAATCCTCGCCGCGCTGGGCCGCGCACCGGCAGGGGAATTCCTGAACGGCCCGGCCCGGGCAGCTGTAAAATTACCCTATTTCCACAGTTGTTTTCCAAGTTACTGATTTAAAAGCAAAACAATCTTTCCGGCAGAACCAATACTGGGTGAAACCCGAGCCCAAAGTCCGTATAATTGCGCGGCTTTTGACGCTCGGGTCAGGGCCAGTCGCCTGACCGGCGGCCCAAACGCCCGCGCATACCCGCAAAAATCTGACAAGGAGACCACCCATGGCGGTAGAACGCACGCTTTCGATCATCAAACCGGACGCAGTCGGCAAGAACATTGTCGGCAAGATCTACTCGCGCTTCGAGACCAACGGCCTGAGAATCGTGGCGGCGAAGATGCTGCGCCTGAGCGACGAGGTAGCCGGTGGATTCTACGCCGAGCACCGGGAGCGCCCGTTCTTCCCCGACCTGATCGAGTTCATGACCTCCGGTCCGGTGGTGGTGCAGGTGCTGGAAGGCGAGGGTGCGGTAGCCAAGAATCGCGAGCTGATGGGGGCCACCAACCCCAAGGAAGCGGCTGAGGGCACTATCCGCGCCGACTTTGCCAGTTCCATCGATGCCAACGCTGTACACGGGTCCGATTCGCCTGAATCCGCTGCGCGGGAAATCGCCTACTTCTTCGCTGCCAGCGAGATCTGCGAGCGCTAGTCGCCCGCATCTGGCCCCGAATCCATGACAACAGCTGTAGCCAGCGCCGCAGAGCAGACCCGGGTTAACCTCCTGGGGTTGTCCCTGCGCCAGATGGAACAGTATTTCCTGGATCTGGGTGAGAAAAAGTTCCGGGCGCAGCAGGTGCTCAAGTGGATCCACCATGCCGGTGTCACCGATATCGGCGAGATGAGCAATCTCGGCAAGGCCCTGCGTGAAAAACTGCGGGCGGTGGCCGAGGTGCGGCCGCCGGAGATCGTCAGCCAGCACGACTCCAGTGATGGCACCCGCAAGTGGGTGATCCGCGTCGACGGCGGCGGGCTGGTGGAATCCGTGCTCATACCCGAGGCCGGGCGCGCCACCCTGTGTGTATCGTCCCAGGTAGGGTGCAGCCTTGACTGCAGTTTCTGCTCCACCGGCAAGCAGGGTTTCGAGCGGGACCTGAGCGCGGCGGAGATCATCGGCCAGGTCTGGCTGGCCATCAAGTCATACGATGGCTTCCAGGCCGGCAACAGGCGCATCGTCACCAATGTGGTGATGATGGGCATGGGTGAGCCGCTGCTCAATTTCGACAACGTGGTGGCTGCGATGGACCTTATGCTGGAGGACCTCGCCTACGGCCTGTCCAAGCGGCGGGTGACCCTCAGCACCTCGGGCGTTGTGCCAGCCCTGGATCGCCTGGCGAAGGTCAGCGAGGTATCCCTGGCAATTTCCCTGCACGCGCCCAATGACGAACTGCGCAATGAGCTGGTACCCATCAACCGCAAGTACCCGATCGCCATGTTGCTGGAGAGTGCGGGAAACTATATCGCCGCCCAGCGCGACAGCAAGCGGGTAGTGACGGTGGAATATACGCTCATAGCCGGGATTAACGACCAGCCGGAGCAGGCCAGGGATCTGGTCGTGCTGCTAAAGGACTTTCCCTGTAAGATCAACCTGATTCCGTTCAATGCCTTCCCCCAGTCCGGTTACCAGCGCCCCAGCGGTAATGCGGTGAGCCGTTTCTGGCAGGTGCTGGTGGATGCGGGCTTTGTTGTCACCGTGCGCACTACCCGGGGCGACGATATCGACGCGGCCTGTGGCCAGCTGGTCGGCCAGGTGGTCGACCGCACCCGGCGCAGCGAGCGCTACCGTGCCGCTGCCGAAGCACAGGCAATCACAGTTACTTGAGGTGTATGTAATGATGAGAGCCCTGCCCAACATTTTCCTGATCATACTGGCGCCGGTGCTGCTGGCAGGCTGTATCACCACCACCGAGGGCGGCTTTACCGAGAAATACTCGCCCGAGGAGGCGCTCAATGAGCGCGTGGAGCTGGCCCGGCAATATATCGGGGACGGCAACTGGGAAGCTGCCAAGCGCAATCTCAAACTGGCCTACGAAATAGACCCGAAGAATGCCGAGGTGTACGAGGCGTTCGCGCTGGTATACCAAAGTACCGGTGAGTACGAGCTGGCGGAGGAAAATTTCGAGAACGCTATAAAAATCGACCCGAAGTTCTCCCGGGCACGCAATAATTACGCCGCCTTCCTGTTCGCCCAGCAGCGCTACAAAGAAGCGGAAAAGCAGCTGAACATCGTGGTGAAGGACACCCTCTATTCCGGTCGGCCGCTGGCATTCGTCAACCTGGGCCTGTGCCGCGAGCAGTTGTTCGACCCCCAGGGTGCGGAAGAGGCTTTTGTCCGCGCACTGGCCATGGATCGAACCAATTCAATCGCCCTGCTGGAAATGGCCCAGCTGCGGTTTGACTCCGGCGACACGGTCAACGCCAGGAAATACTACAACACCTATCGGTCGGTGGTGCGCCAGCAATCAGCCCGGGGCCTCTGGCTGGGTATTCGGCTTGCGCGCCAGGCGGGAAATCTCAACGATGAGGGCAGCTACGCGCTGGCGCTGAGCAACCTCTACCCCGACTCGGTCGAATACCAGGCCTACAAGCGGACCACGACACCGTGAGTGATGACAACAGCCCGCAAATCGATGCGTTCCTGACTCCGGGAACCTTGTTGAAGACAGCGAGGGAGGCGCAGGAACTCTCCGAGCGCGAGGTGGCGGATCGCCTGCACCTGATGCCCGGCTACCCGGCCATAATTGAGCGGGACGATTACAAGGCCCTGCGCCACCCGGCCTTCGCCCGGGGCTACGTCAAGGCCTACGGCAAGTTGGTGGGGGTGGACGAAAAACGCCTGCTGGATGCTTTCGACCGACTGCGGGCCGAGGAGGTGCCGGTGCCGGCGAAAGTCCGTGCCAGGCCATTGCAACTGCAGTCCACCGGCCTCAGCGTTGTCATCGGCCTGGTATTGCTGGTGCTGCTGGTGGTGGCCATCTGGTGGTGGCGGGCGGTGCCCGCAGCCAGCGCGCAGGCTGAACATACCCCCCTTATTGACCGCTACCCGGGCCAGCTGGCCCGTGACGACTCCAATACAGGTGAACGATGAAAACTCATAGCCCGATCAAGCGTCGCGTCAGCCGACAGATCATGGTGGGCAATGTCCCGGTGGGGGGCGATGCCCCGATCAGCGTACAAAGCATGACAAACACCGAGACTTGCGATGTGGCGGCAACCGTCGCGCAGGTCAAGGCGATCGCCGACGCGGGTGCCGATATCGTGCGGGTCTCGGTGCCCAGCATGGACGCCGCCGAGGCATTTCGGGAGATACGCGCCCAGGTCGAGGTGCCGCTGGTGGCGGACATTCATTTTGATCATAAGATCGCCCTCAAGGTCGCCGAATACGGGGTGGACTGCCTGCGCATCAACCCGGGCAATATCGGCAGCGACGCCAAAGTGCGCGCGGTAATCGACAGCGCAAGGGACAAGGGCATTCCGATTCGCATCGGCGTGAATGCCGGTTCCCTGGGCAAGGAGCTGCAGCGCAAGTACGGCGAACCCACTGCCGCCGCCCTGGTGGAATCCGCCATGCGCCACGTGGCGATCCTGGAGAAATTCAATTACCCCGATTTCAAGGTCAGTGTAAAAGCCTCCGAGGTGTTCATGGCGGTAGAGGCCTATCGCCTGTTGGCAAAGGAAATAGAGCAGCCGCTGCACCTGGGAATTACCGAAGCGGGGGGGTTGCGCGGCGGCACCGTGAAGTCCGCGGTGGGCCTGGGCATGCTGTTGATGGACGGCATCGGCGACACTATTCGCATTTCACTCGCGGCGGACCCGGTAGAGGAAGTAAAGGTCGGCTTCGAGATACTCAAGAGCCTCAAGCTGCGCACCAATGGCATCAACTTTATCGCCTGTCCCAGTTGCTCGCGCCAGAATTTCGATGTGATCAGCACCATGAACCAGCTGGAGCAACGCCTCGAGGATATCCGTACCCCGATGGACGTCGCGGTCATCGGCTGTATCGTCAACGGGCCGGGGGAGGCCAGGGAAGCGGACGTGGGGCTCACGGGCGCCACGCCCAATAATCTCATCTACGTGGCGGGCGAGCCCGACCACAAGATAAGCAACACCGATTTTGTCGATCACCTGGAACAGGTTATCAGGCAGCGCGCGCTGGCACTGGAGCAGGAGCGGGCGGCTCAGGACGAGAAGCTCATTCTCAAGTCGTCCAACTGAGCACAATGCGATTACTGGAGAACGCGTGAGCAATATACAAGCTATCCGCGGGATGAACGATATCCTGCCGGAAGATACCCCCCACTGGCGCCTGCTGGAGCGCACCGTGAGTCGGCTGCTGGCCAGTTACGGCTATGGCGAGATCCGCCTGCCCGTGGTCGAGAAGACCGAGTTGTTCAAGCGCTCCATCGGCGAGGTGACTGACATCGTCGAAAAGGAGATGTACAGCTTTGATGACCGCAATGGCGAAAACCTGACCCTGCGGCCGGAAGGCACCGCAGGTTGCGTGCGCGCTGCGATCCAGCACGGCCTGCTGGGCGTGCCCCAGCGGCTGTGGTACAGCGGCCCCATGTTCCGCTATGAACGACCGCAGAAAGGCCGCCAGCGCCAGTTCCACCAGGTCGGCGTCGAGGCATTCGGGATAGCCAGCGTGGACATGGACGTGGAGCTGATTCTGCTCACCGCGCGGCTTTGGCGGCAACTGGGCCTGGCTGACAGCGTCGAGCTTGAGATCAATTCCATCGGCAGCAGTGCTGCCCGGCGCGAGTACCGGGCGGCGCTGGTGGCTTACCTGGCCAGCCACCGGGATGCCCTGGACGAGGACAGCCAGCGGCGGCTGGACAGCAACCCCCTGCGGATACTGGACAGCAAGAATCCCCAGACGCAGGCCCTGCTCGACGCCGCCCCGACCATGGCGGACTATCTCGATGAGGAGTCCCGCGCCGATTTCAGCCGCCTCTGCGAATTGCTGCAGGCGGCCGCGGTCCCCTACAGGATAAACCCCCGGCTTGTGCGCGGGCTCGACTACTACAACAAGACGGTCTTCGAGTGGGTGACTGAACGCCTCGGCAGCCAGAATGCGGTGTGTGCGGGCGGGCGCTACGACAACCTGGTGGAGCAGCTTGGCGGTAAGGCGACACCCGGCGTGGGTTTTGCGATGGGAATGGAACGATTGGTGCTATTGATGCTCGAAACCGGTGCGCTGGATCAGTCGGGGCAGGGCATAGCCGACGTCTATGCCGTCGCGGCTGGCGAGGGCGCCCAGGCGGCGGCCCTGGCGGCGGTGGAATCATTGCGCGACACCCTTCCAGCGCTGACCATTGTGCAGCACACCGGAGGCGGGAGTTTCAAGAGCCAGCTGAAAAAGGCCGACAAGAGCGGCGCGAAGGTGGCGCTTATATGGGGCGAAGACGAAATCGCCGCCGGCACGGTTACCGTAAAATACCTGCGTGATAGCTCCGGGCAGGGTGACAAACCAGGGCAGCAATCCGTGCCCGGACAACAACTGGAGGCGACACTGCGAGCAGTGTTCGCCGATTGAATCAGGCAAGAGGAATAGTCAGACGTGGAATCTTATCGTACCGAGGAAGAACAGGTAGAAGCATTGCGCCGCTGGTGGCAGGAAAACGGCCGCTCCACCCTTGTAGCGATCGTCCTGGCGCTGGGAGTCGGCTTTGGCTACCAGGGCTGGAAAAGTCACGTGGAGACCTCAGCGGAGGGCGCCTCTGACCTGTACCAACGGATGCTGCAAGCGTTCAGCGCTCCGGCACTGTCACCGGAACAGGAGCAGATTGCCGTGCAACTGGCCGAGCAGCTCAAGACCGAATATGACGGCAGTACCTATGCCCAGTTTGCCGCGATGCAGTTGGCCCGGGTGGCAGTTGGCGCCAACGACCTGCCCGCAGCCCAGGCGGAACTGCGCTGGATCCTGGGGAAAGCTGACAAGGGCAGTGACGTTGCCCGATTGGCGCAACTGCGCCTCGCCCGGGTGCTGGCCGCGCAGGGTGAGTCTGAGCAGGCACTGACGATTCTGGACCAGGGTGGGGAGGGCCCCTACAAGGCTTCCTATGCGATCGCCCGAGGTGACATTCTGTTGAGTATGGGGCGCTCGGCTGAGGCCAGCGAATCCTACGCCGCGGCGCTGACGCTGGCATCGGCCCAGGAGGGCGCCGGCATCGACCTGGTTGCGGTGCAACAAAAGCTGCAGGCCCTGAATCCGATCCCCGCGCGGGCGACTGTGCAGGCTGGCTCAGTGGAGGCAGTGGTGACGCCCGCCCAGGTCGATACCGGTGATACGGCGGAGTCGGCAGCTGCTGTCGGCGCCGGCGAGGAGGGTTAGAGCCATGCCCCGTGGATACCGCTGGCTGTTTGCCGCTGCACTGGCGCTGAGTCTCAGTGGCTGCAGTACTATCAGCAGCTGGTTTGACTTTGACGATGACGAAGACCCCAAGCAACCCGCCGAGCTCATGGAAATCGATGAGACAGTCCGCATCAAGAAGCTGTGGTCCCACGGTGTCGGCAACGGCCAGGGCGAAGGTTTCTACAAAATCCATCCCACCACCAATGGCGATACAATTTATATCGCTGCTGCCGACGGTGACGTGGAGGCGTTCGACAAGCGCAGCGGCGACAGTCTCTGGGATGTGGAACTGGAACTGCCGCTGTCCGGCGGGGTAGGCGTCTACGGGGATGCATTGTTTCTGGGCAGCAGTGACGGCTTCGTAATCAAGGTCGACGCCAATTCCGGCGAAATACAGTGGACCACCCGGCTTAACGGCGAGGTGATGTCCACCCCCCAGAGCAACGGACGGATGGTGCTCGCGCATACCCTGGACGGCAAGCTCCAGGCCCTGGACTTCGCCACTGGCGGGGTGGTATGGACCTACGACAGCAATGTGCCGGTGCTCACGCTGCGCGGCAGCAGCAGCCCGGTGCTCGACGGCAACGTCGCCTATGTCGGTTTCGCCAACGGCCGGGTCCAGGCTTTTGATATTGCCACCGGGGGTATTCTCTGGGACGCCCGCGTCGCTATACCCCAGGGGCGCTCGGAAATAGAACGGGTTGTCGATATCGACGGTGCCATGAGCCTGCTGGGCACGGAATTGTTTGTCGCCAGCTACCAGGGGCGAATTGCCGCTATCAACGTCAGCGACGGACGCAAGTTATGGCAGAACAATGTGTCGTCTTTTTCCGGCGTTTCCCAGGGCTTCGGCAATGTGTATGTGGCTGATGAAGATGGCACCGTAACGGCTTACCAGCGCAGCGGGCAGGGTGTCCGCTGGCAGCAGACGGCCCTCGCCTACAGGGGGCTGTCGCGGCCGACCCCGGTCAGCAGTTACCTCGCTGTCGGTGACAAGGAAGGTTATGTGCATTTCATGTCGCAGGTAGACGGCGAGTTTGTCGGTCGAGTCCGGGCCGACAGCGACGGGGTAAGAGCCGACATGCTGGGTGAGGACAACATCCTGTATGTCTATGGCAACAGCGGAGATCTTATCGCCTACGAGATCAAGCCGAAGGACTGATGATACCCGTCATCGCCCTCGTCGGGCGCCCCAACGTCGGCAAATCGACCCTGTTTAACCAGCTTACCCGCAGCCGGGAGGCACTTGTTGCCAACCTGCCGGGGCTTACCCGCGACCGTAAATACGGTGAGGCGCGGATGGGTAGCCGGCGCTTTGTGGTGATTGACACGGGCGGCATCAGCGGTGACGAGGACGGCATAGATTCGCAGATGGCCGGTCAGTCCCTTACCGCTATCGAGGAAGCGGACGCGGTGCTGCTGATCGTGGATGCGCGGGAGGGGCTCAACCCCGGCGACCAGGCCCTGGTCCGCCATCTGCGCCAGCGCGATAAACCCTTTCACCTGGTGGTGAACAAGATCGACGGTCTGGATGAGCAGGTAGCTACCGCCGACTTTTATGCCCTGGGTGTGCAGTCTCTCCATGGCGTTGCCGCCAGCCACGGTCGCGGTGTGCGCAGCATGATCGAGGAAATTCTCGCCGGGTTTCCGGACGAGGAACCCCAGCTGGAGCGGCGGGAATATACCGATAGCATCCGGGTGGCGGTGGTGGGGCGGCCCAATGTGGGCAAGTCGACCCTGGTCAATCGCCTGCTGGGCGAGGAGCGGGTGGTAGTATTTGATGAACCTGGCACCACCCGGGACAGCATCTATATCGACTATGAACGCGAGGGGCAGAAGTACACGCTGATCGACACCGCCGGTGTGCGCAAGCGCAAAAACGTGCGCGAGACCGTGGAGAAGTTCTCCATTGTAAAAACCCTTAAGGCTATCGACGACGCCCATGTGGTGGTTCTGCTGATGAACGGTCATGAGGGTATTGTCGACCAGGATATGCACCTGCTGGGGCACTGCATCGACGCGGGGCGCGCACTGGTGCTGGCGGTCAACAAATGGGACGGGATCGAAGCAGACCAGCGTGACTGGATCAGGAGCGAACTCGAGCGCCGCCTGCAATTTGCCGCCTATGCCGAAATTCATTTCATTTCCGCCCTGCATGGCTCCGGGGTGGGCCTGCTGTACAACTCCATCAATGCGTCCTACCAGTCAGCTACCCGCAAGCTCAATACCAATGCCCTGACGCGAATACTCGAGGGCGCGGTGTTCGATCACGCGCCGCCCATGGTGGACGGGCGTCGTATCAAGCTGCGCTACGCCCACGCCGGCGGCCAGAACCCGCCGCTGATCATCATTCACGGCAACCAGACCGGCAAGGTGCCCAACAGCTACCAACGCTATCTTGAAAAGATATTCCGGCGGGAACTGGACCTGGTGGGTACGCCGGTGCGCATCGAGTTCCGCACCGGGGAAAATCCGTTTGCAGATAAACGCAACAAGCTGACCGGCCGCCAGGTTCAGCGCAAACGGCGCCTTATGGCCCACGTGAAGAAGAATAAGAAGAGCAAGAAAAAGTAGGCTGTGCGGAACGACAGGCCATCCATTGCTGTCGATAACCCTGTGAGGCGCCAGTGACCACCCAAACCCAGAAGCCGGATCTCGATTCCCGCGACGCCATAGAGGCGTTCGTCGATCGTTTCTACGCCCGACTGTTGGCGGACGAACAGCTGGCCCCGGTATTTCTGGATGTCGCGGGTATCGACCTGGCCGTCCACCTGCCGCACATCAAGGACTACTGGTGCAAATTGCTGCTGGGAGAGCAGGGCTACCGGCGCCACACCATGAACATCCACCGCCAGTTGCACGGCAAGCAGGCGCTCAGGGCGGGGGATTTCCAGCGCTGGTTGGCGCTCTTCAACGCCACCCTGGATGAGGGTTTCCGCGGGGAGCAGACCGAGCGGGCACGGCGTATAGCCGCCGCGATTGCCGGCAATATGGAGGCCGGCCTGCCCTCGGGCTGACAGCTGCAAAGGTCGGCAGATTTACGACTCTGCGGGTTTATTCCACCGGCGCGGAGCAGCGGGCGTTTGCCACCCCGGGAGGTGTCCAGCCATCGCCGCCTGCGTCAATAAAAAGTGGGTTGCTGAAGGCATAGGCGGGCACTCCACCCTCGCCGATGTTGTCATCCGTCAGGTCCGCCAGGGTAGTGTTGCTGACCCGGTCGAGATCTTCCGGTGCCACCGGAAAGAGGGGGCGGGAGACACCGTCCGTGCCGTGGGCGATGGCGATCAGCCAGGTGTCAACCGCGATATCCGCAAGCTCGAGGGTCACTTCGATCTCGGTACGGCTCGCTCCCTGGATGTCCGCGTTGACCACCACGGTGCTGGCACTCCAGCCCTGATCCCCGGCACTGATCGTCAGGTTCGGGCAGATGCCGTAGCGGGCCGCCTCGCCGTCGGCGCTGGTCAACTCCGGCTGGTTATTGATGTAAAAATCCACGCTGTCCACCTCGGCCCACTCGGCGCTGGCAATGCGCACGGTGACTGTGACATCCGACCCACGATCGATATCCAGTCGGTTAGAACCTGTAGCGGACAGATCCGCGCTTCTCGCCTGGCCGAGGTGATTACCGCTGGCCTGTATCGTCATGAAGGGTCCATTCGTGCCAACGACCTTGCCGGCGATAACGGCGGCAGCAAGTTCCTCGGCCCGCTCGGATAGTTTTCCCGGGTCGGTCTCCGCGCTGGCGACCTGGCTGCGGGTGGAAAGATAGGTCGTCAGGCGCTGGTGGGTATCCGAATCCGCAACACCGGTGCGCACGATGCCCTGGTTGATCAGGTTGAACCAGTCTCCGGCATTGGCCCCGAGGAACTGCCCGAAGATACCGTTGCGGCCTTCCGTACCTATCCAGACCTCGAGCGCCTGGAAGCCTTCATCGAAGGCGTTCGAGAGGTTGGGGTCCAGGCGTCGCTGGGAGGGGTCAACGCTGGACCGGGGCGGTGTCGCGCCCGTATCGATGCCCAGCCCCCCGGCGCCGAAATGGCCGTCGATATGGTTGATTTGGACCAGATTGGCTTTAGGGTCTGCCAGTGTTTCCCGGAAGATTTCCGCCGGGCTGAGCACGTAGCTGGCGTACTCCGGGAAGTCCATGCCCGGAGGTGCCTCCCTGCCCCAGTCCACCGTGCCGCCACCTATACGGTTGCTGTCTACGGTCACAGGCCAGCTGTTGAAATGGCCGTAATCCGGCGTGGTTATTTCAGCGCTGGGGGCTGTGCCAATCAGGTCGGTCACGTCCATGCTCACCAGGGTGTCGCTGAAGTCGACCCGCATGCCGTGATCGGAGGGGGTGAAGAAGTCCATGCCCTCGGCCAGGTAGGTGGCCACCCGTTCCGCACGGGTCACTTCTGCGTCAATGCTGTCGATAGAGTGCACGTGAAAATCACCGAAGATATAACCATCGGTGGCGACGACCTGGGCGAGTTCCGCCTGCACCCGGGCAGTCTGGCCAGGGCTCACGGTAATGGATTCCCGGTAGGCCGAGTAACGCGGGCCGCGCGAGACCACGACCTGGTATTCACCGGGCTCCAGCGGCAGCGTTTCGCTCATCCCGTTGCGATCGATAAAGGCCACCAGCGTCACCCCGTAGGCCAGTCGATCCGCATTGTCACCGAACACCCCGGCGGGGTTCCCCAGCACGTTGTTACCCAACTGCGGGCTGGGATCGAACCCCAGTACCTGCACCTTCGCGGGCCCGGGTCCGGCACTGCCATCCAGCTGCGCCGCCATCACGCTCACCTGCAGGTACGCCGGTGCCGGCAGGGCGAAATTCTGCTCTGTTTGCTGGTCCGCCACGATAGAGACCTGCGCGGGCTTGGCACCGGCGAACAGGTAGCCCTCTGCGTTGGCCTGCACCTCATAATCACCGGGCGGCAGGCCCAGGCTGAAATTGCCGTTGGCGTCAGTCGTGGTATTACCCGCCACAAAAAGGACGGGAGGGGTAGAGGCGGCGTCTATGGTCTGGAACACCGCGACACTGGCGTTGGCGACCGGTGCGCCGGCGCTGCTCACGTTCCCCGCCAGTTCGCCGGTGTGGATACCGCTGATCTGGTTGCGGATGTCGGCGATGCTGCTGGCGCTGCCGTCGCCTACCGCGAAGTAGCGCCGCAGGCTCAGCTCGCCATCCGCCGGCACGGTAAAATTGGGCGCTGCGCCCGCCACGATCTTGAGTAGCGAGTTCCCGAGAATCAGTACGTTCACCCCGTCAGTGGAGAAGCTTGCGGTGTCAGCTACCTCGTGGATGAGGCCGTAGGACACCCCGGCGGCGCCGTCGTGGCCCGCGTAGGCCAGGTAATTGCACTGGTCGCACTCCCCGTCGTCGCAGGCCACCAGTGAGGCAGCGGGGCAGCCGGCGGTGAACAGGGGTTCACCAAAGCCCACCTGGGGCTGGAAAGCCTGGACTTCGCCCGAGCCGTTCAGGTATTCCACCCACCACAGGGTCACCTCCTGGCTACTGGTGTTGATCAGCCGGGTGTCGATGGTGAGATAGGATTGGTTCGCGCCCAGGCTGTAACAGGTTTCGATGTCGAGCGGCAGGTCGCGATCGTCAGCGGAGGGAGGGAAGGGAAAACCGCGACTGCGGACCTGGGAACTGGGGTTCTGGTTATCCAGCAGGTCATCGGGCCCGCTCGCGCAGATCCGCGCCTCCTCGCCATCCGCCCCGGGATTGACGATTTCCACGGTGGTGAAATTGGGAGTGTTCTCGATATTGATCCCGGTGACGAACTCCTCGAGGTGGTCCGGCAGAAAGCTGCCGTCCTCCTGCCTGCGGGCCACATCGATAATGTTACCGCCGTAGGTGCCCAGGCCAAACCAGTTGCGCCCGGGTTTCTGGATGATCACCCGGAACAGTTCATTTTCCAGCACGAAATCACCCGTCGCCGAGCGGGCCAGGGGACCCTGCAGCAGATCGGACGGCTGGGTGGCCTCCCGGGCTACAGCCGTTGCAGCAGGCGGCTGGGGAGGTTCCACGATATTTTTGTCGTTGTCGTTATTGTCATTGTCACAGGCGCCAAGTAACAGGCAGGCGAGCAGGGTGCTGTGCAGGATAGGGGTCGTTCGCATCATTATTATCTCTGGACCGTGATGATGCGTCAGTTTCAACGATTCAGTGGGACAAACTCAAGCGCTATTCCCGGATCGACCAGGCTAATCCAAATTGTGCTAATCTCGTCAGGTATCGCTGTGGCGATATCCGCAAAATGCAAACCTATATAACAAGTGGCAGGCTCAACCATGAAGATTTCGAAGAACGATTACCCGGTAAGACTATTCTGTCTGCTGACACTGGTTGCACTGGTGTCCGCCTGTTCGAACGATGGCAGCAGCGGTAAACCCTACTTCAAATCCGACACCCTCAAGGTGACCTCCTACAATGTTGGCCTGGCGCTGAATTTTGTCCCGTACACGCGGGAGCGACTGCCCGTCAACGAGGCCATTCTGGCGGACCACGACAGCGACGTGATCTGCCTGCAGGAGGTGTGGCTGGATGAGCAGGTCGAGGCGATCACCGAGGCACTGAAACCGGTCTATCCCGAGATTTATACGGTCCCGGCGGAACAGATTTTTTCCGATTCCGCAGCGTGTACGGATGAGGAAATCACGCCGTTTGCGCAATGTGTCACGGACCTCTGCCCGGGTCTGTCGGGCGCCGACCTGGTGGCCTGCGCGCCGGTGCAGTGCGGCGGCCCCCTGTTGCGAGTTGCCACCGGTATGCGCTGGATGCGGTACTCGGTTCGGTCGGCATCCCGGACCTTACGGTGGAAGCCGTGGTGGAAGCCGTGACCCAGCCGGCGGGTAAATTCGCCTTTGACGGCTCCCTCGGCCTGGTGCTCGCATCGAAGTACCCGCTGGAGGCGCGGGAGTTCCAGGACTTTATCGAGGACTCCACCAGCTAATCACCGCGGCGCGCTCTACGCGGAAATCAACCTCAACAAACAAACCCATGTGGTGGGCTGTACTCACCCCACCGCCAACCTGTCGACGTCGATCGATTATCCCGCCAGCGGCAAGCACGGCTCCTGGGAGGGTGAAAACCGCTTTATGCAGCAGCAGATGATCGCCTTTGCCAACGCCAAGGCGGGTGACAACCCGATATATTTTGGCGGGGATTTCAACTGCAGTATTGCCAGCGCAGCCAATGGCGTCGACGGGGAGTTTGCCGACAACTGCCAGCTCTGGCTGGACGACGGCTTCGTGGATCCCGTCGCCGAGCAACTGCCCTGCACCTTCTGCTACGAGGAGAACCTGCTGCTCATACCGGGTGGCGGCACGGGCGGCACCGCGCTCGATCATGTCTTTATCAAGAACCTGGAGGCCGCCGCCGGGCTCAGCGCCGAGCGCATCTTTGACGACCCCGTTTCTATAGAGTCATCGGATCCTGTGTCGGAACTCAAGCCCGAAGACTCTCCGGCGCTGACTCACCCCTCCGATCATTTCGGGGTTGAGGTTGAGGTCAAATTCTGAGGCGATGAACCCGTCCCGCCTGGGCCAAAGCCGGTGCATCCCTTGGTGGCATGCGCTGGCATAGGCTACTGTACCAGCTGTCTCGAGGGGCCTGCCTGGAATGGGCAAAACCCCGTAATTGGGTCAAAATTCAGTCCCGAAACTCTCCGCCCGCGTCGTCAGTCGCGGGTCATTACAAATTGGAAGCAGTGTTTGAATGTGCACCGCACAGGGCACTACATGAGGTGAATCGATGACAGATCTGGAGCAGGAATTCGAAGCCGTAGTGGCGCAGCTGACAGCGCCGGGGGCACCCTGGGAGGTGCTGCGGGACGATCGCGGCGTAGCCTTTTACAAGCAGGCGCCGGCAAACCTGGTAGAGGCCCTGGCCGTTGCGCGCGAACACGGCGACAGGGAGTTCCTGGTCTACGAGGGCGAGCGCCGCAGTTTCAGCCAGCTGATGGAGGAGGCGGACGAGATAGCGGCCGCGCTGCAGGCCCATGGCATATTACCGGGCGACCGGGTAGGGCTGGCCATGCGCAACTACCCCGAGTGGATGGCGGTTTTTATCGCCGTGGTCACCATAGGGGCGGTAATTGTGCCGGTGAACAGCTGGGGCCAGCCCGCAGATATCTGTCACGCCCTGGGCGATGCGGGCGTGCGGCTGGCGTTCCTCGACCAGGCCCGCTACGACGGGATATCAAACTGGCTGGCGGACAATAAGGTGACGGGCGTGATTGCGCGCCCGGACAGTGCGGATGATCCGCGCAGCCTCGCGGCCTTTGTGGCCGCCTTCCAGGGCAAGTCCCCGGCTGCAGTGGCGATAGATGGCGCGGACCTGGCGCTGATCATGTACACCTCCGGCACCAGCGGCAAGCCCAAGGGCGCTGCCTCCACTCACCGCGCTGTCTGCCAGGCCCTTTACAACTTCGAGTTCGCCGCGGCGGCTGCGGCCATGTGCAATATGGACAGGATCGGCGCCATGCTGGAGCGGGGCTATGAGTCCACCTCCCTGCTGGCGGTGCCGCTGTTCCATGTCAGCGGTTGCCACGCCCAGTTCCTGGCCAACCTGCGCGGAGGTCGCCGGATAGTGATGATGTACAAGTGGGACGTCGGCAAGGCGCTTGAATATATTGAGCAGGAGCGGATCACCTCGATAGCGGCAGCCCCGTCGATGGTGCTGGATATCCTGGAATCGCAGGCTTTCGACGAGGCAGATACCAGCAGCCTGTTTTCCATCGGTATCGGTGGCGCTGCAACCCCGCCCCGGGTGAGCGCGTTGATAGAGCAGAAAATGCCCGCCAACTTCAGTGGCACCGGCTGGGGGATGACCGAGACCAATGCCCAGGGCGCATCCCTGACGGGCAAGGCGTTCAGTGCGAAGCCCGGCAGCGCGGGCCTGCCTCACCCGATTGTCGATATCCGCATCTGCGACGAGGAAGGCAGCGATCTGGCAGCGGGAGAGGCCGGCGAGATATGTGTTCGCAGCCCCAGCAACATCCGCGAGTACTGGCACCGTCCCGAGGCCAATGCCGCGGATTTTCGCGACGGCTGGCTCAGGACAGGGGACATCGGCTACCTGGACGCGGACGGCTATCTCTACCTCGCCGATCGCGCCAAGGACATGATCATACGTGGGGGCGAGAATATTTACCCCGCGGAGATCGAGAACCAGCTGCTGGCGGTTCCCGAGGTCAGGGAGGTGGCGGTGCTGGGATTGCCCCATGAGCGTTGGGGGGAAGAGGTGGCGGTGGTTGTGAACCTGCATGCGGGCCAGGTACTGACCGAGGCGCAGCTGCTGGACTTTGCACGGCAGAAGCTGGCGTCTTACAAAGTCCCAACGCGAGTATTTTTTACTGACCAGCCACTGCCACGCAACGCAACCAACAAGGTGTTGAAGGCAGAGCTGAAAACGGGACTGCTGGCTCAGTTATGAGCGCCGGCGATGCCGCCAGCTGATCGCCGGCTGAAATCCAACCTGCATGTGGTCAAAGTACGGCATGCAGGGCGTCCAGCAACGCATTTGGCGCCTCTATCATCAGGGTATGCCCCGCGCCTTCCAGGATGCTCACATCGGGGCACTGCAGCGCCGCCTGCAGGGCTTCAGTCGCCCTGACCGGGGTGAGGCGATCCTCCCGCCCCAGAACCAGCAGAACCGGGCATTGCACTGCCGCGGCGCGTTCCAGCCCGGCATGGTAGTTGTTGCAGGCATTCATGTCCGTGTATAGCACGCCGGGTCGTGAGCGCTCGAACAGTCGCAGGGTACTGCCTATCATCCACATGCCCGGGTTGCTGTTGCCGCCGTACTGGTGCCGCTTGCTGTAGCCCCACTGCGTCAGCATGTCAAAAGCTGCGTGGTCATTATTGGCCGAGGCCTCGAGAATTGCGTCCGAGACCGGCATTGGCGCCGTGCCCGCCACCATGGCAATGGCTCGCACGCGCCCGGGATGGCGGGCGGCACAATCCAGGGCCACCAGGCTGCCCAGGCTGTGGCCCGCGATTGCGACCCTCGGTACCTGCAGCGAATCCAGCAGGGCCATCAGCCAGTCGCCCAGTTCCTCGACAGATGTTTTTGCCTCTCCTCCAGAGCGCCCGTGTCCGGGCAGGTCAACGGCGATGACATTGCGGCCGTGGCGGGCAAAATGACGCGAGGCCAGGGTCCACACCGTATGGTCCATGCCGGCGCCGTGCACAAACACGACACTGTCCTTTTGCCGGTCTATTTCTCGGTTGTTGGTATAGCAATAGGCGGTGGCGCCGCACACGTCGAGTTTCATCGGGCCAACTCCTTTTCCGCGATTTTTTGTGCCGCGCGCAGACCCTGTTGCAGGTCGGCAATCAGGTCGCCCACTTCTTCCAGACCTATGGATAAACGAATGGTACCGGAGGAAATGCCCGCCGCCGCCAGGGCCGGACCGTCCATACGGTGGTGGGTGGTACTGGCAGGGTGGATCACCAGTGACTTGGCATCCCCGACGTTGGCCAGATGGGAAAACAGGTCCAGTGCGTCGACAAATGCGACGCCCGCGTTGCGACCACCCCTGAGGTCAAAGCTGAAGACGGCGCCGCAGCCCTGTGGCAGCAGTTCGCGGGCGAGGCCGTGGTCCGGATGGTCCTCCAGTTCCGGGTAGGATACCGAAGCGACCATGTCGTGATTTTCCAGGAAGGCGACCACCTTACGGGTATTTTCGACGTGGCGCTGCATGCGCAGGCCCAGGGTTTCAATGCCCTGCAGGATGTGGAAGGCGGACGTCGGACTCATGCAGGCACCGAAATCCCGCAGGCCCTCCTTGCGTGCCCGGGTAATGAAGGCCGCCGGGCCGAATTCCTCACTGAACACCAGATTGTGAAAGCCGCCGTAGGGTTCGGTGAGGGTCGGGAATTTTCCCGAGGCGTCCCAGTCGAACTTGCCGCCATCGACCAGCAGGCCGCCGATCACGATGCCGTGGCCACTCAGGAATTTGGTAGCCGAGTGGAGAATCAGGTCTGCACCGAGTTCCAGCGGCTTCATCAGGTAGGGTGTGGTGAACGTGGAATCCACCAGCAGGGGCAATCCGGCGTCATGGGCGATCCTGGAGACGGCGGGAATATCGAGCACATCCAGGCCAGGGTTGCCGAGGGTCTCGGCGAATACCAGGCGGGTGTTGTCCCTGATCGCCTCTCGAAAGGCCGCCGGGTTGCGGGTGTCTACGAAGGTGGTTTCGATGCCAAACCGGGGGAGAGTATAGGCCAACAGGTTGTGACTGCCGCCATACAGGGCGCTGGCGGCGACGATATGGGAGCCGGCACCCATCAGGGTCACGATGGCCAGGTGCAGTGCCGCCTGGCCACTGGCGGTGGCGATAGCCCCGACCCCACCCTCCAGCGCCGCGATACGCTCTTCCAGTACCGCGTTGGTCGGGTTACTCAGGCGTGAGTAGACGTGTCCTGCACGCTCGATGTTGAACAGGGAAGCAGCGTAGTCCGAGTCGGGGAAGGTAAAGGAGGCGGTCTGGTAAATAGGTGTGGCACGGGCCCCCGTAGCGGGATCCGGCTGGGCCCCGGCGTGCAGTGCAAGGGTATCAAGTCCGGGGTATTTTGGTCCCGCCATGGTGATCTCCTGTGTCGTATAGCAATTGCGTTGCTTTATCTTTTGTGTGGGAAGCCGGTTAAGGTCGGCTGGCGTGCCCGGGCTATATGTTGAAGCCGCCCAGCTTGGTCTCAAGGTATTCTTCGATCCCCTCCCGGGCTCCCTCGCGCCCGAGCCCGCTCTCCTTCATGCCCCCGAAGGGTGCAGCCGCGCTGGTGGGGTTGATATCGTTGATGCCGATGATGCCAAACTGCAGGCCTTCGAACGTGCGCATGGCGCGTGAAAGGTTCTGCGTGTACACGTAGGCGGCCAGCCCGTAGCTTGTGTCATTGGCCATGGCCAGCACTTCATCTTCGTCGTCAAAAGCGATGACCGCCGCCACCGGGCCGAAGGTTTCCTCGCGGTAGATCAGCATCTGCGGGCTGATATCACTGAGCAGGGTAGGGGCGTAAAAAAAGCCCCGCTCGAGGCCGCCTTCGGTGAGCCGCTGGCCGCCAGTGTGTAACGTGGCGCCCAGGTCCACGGCATCGCGGACCTGGCGATCCACCTTGTCTACTGCTGCCTGGTTTACCAGCGGGCCGATGGTGGTAGCTGCGTCCATACCGTCGCCGGCCCGCAGCTTGCTGATTCGCTCCAGCAGAGTCTCCAGGAATGGCGCCAGGATCTTGCGCTGGACGAAGATGCGATTTGGGCTGATGCAGGCCTGCCCCGTGTTCAGGAACTTGACCAGCGCAACACCCTTCGCGGCGTGGACAGGGTCGGCGTCGTCGAACACGATAAAAGGCGCGTGACCGCCCAGTTCCATGGATACGCGTTTCAACTGGGGGGCTGCCGCCTGCGCCAGCGTCTTGCCCACTGGGGTGGAGCCGGTAAAAGTCAGCTTGCGCACATCCGGATTGGTACAGAACTCCTCGCCGATCGGTGCGGGGTCTGCTGCGGTCACCAGGTTGACCACCCCCGGCGGAATGCCTGCCTCGTCGAGAATCTCGAATACGGCAATCGCACACAGGGGAGTTGCCTCCGCTGGCTTGAGCACCACTGTGCAACCGGCGGCCAGAGCGGGAGCGATTTTGCGGGTGAGCATGGAGACCGGATAGTTCCAGGGCGTGACAGCCGCCACCACACCGACCGGCTGCCGGTGTACAAGGAAACGCTGGTCGCTGCGTGAGGAGGGAATGGTCTGGCCGTAGATGCGCTTGGCTTCCTCGGCAAACCACAGCAGGAAGTCGGCGGCGTACTTGACCTCGTTCAACGCGGCCTTCAGGGGCTTGCCCTGCTCGCGGGTCATGATTTGCGCGAGTTCCGGCCTGCGTTTCATCATCAGTTGGTAGGCGCTGTATAGCTTCTCGGACCGCGCATAGGCGGACAGTGCAGACCACGCCGGCAGCGCCGCTTTAGCCGCGCCTATGGCCTTTCTCGCGTCGTCCCGGCTGCCATCGACCACCTGGCCGAGTTGCTCGCCGGTGGCGGGATTGAAGACCGGAAATGTATGTGGGGACTGAATCCATTCACCGTTGATATACATGGGGGCCTCTTGAAATTATTGGCTTTTTGGCACGCTGTTCGACTGCGCGAGGCGAGATGATAGCAGCTGTACCTCAAAGCCGGTTGTTCATTTTATTCACCTGTCACAGAGTATTTCTCAACCGTAAATGGCCGGCCAGCCGGGATATTACCCTGTATCGGTGCAGGGCGAGAGCGTATCATAGGCCGGCAGGGCATACTGTCAGCGAGAACCGCTTTGCCTGGTGAAGCGAAGCGGGATTGGCGATCTGATGCATGCCTGTATAAGAAGAATTAAAACAGGAGTGCTACCTTGGATTCCAATGTAGACAAGACCAATTTTGCCGCGACCATAATCATTATCCTGCTGGTTTCAGTGCCCCTGGCACTGAATCCGGTCGCGGGAGCGGAGCTTATCCAGCGCAGTTACAAGTTCATTGCCACCAACTTCGGTTGGCTGTACCTGTTGGGCGGGGTGGCAGCACTGATACTGCTGCTGTGGCTGGCGTTCGGACGTTACGGCACCGTCAAGCTCGGTACTGCACAAGACACCCCCGAGTTCACTACTTACAGCTGGGTTGCCATGTTGTTCTGCGCGGGGATTGGTGCCGGTCTTATGTACTGGTCAGCAATAGAGTGGGCCTATTACTACCAGGCTCCGCCTTTCGGCGCGGAGCCCGGATCCCTCGAGGCAGCCAAATGGGCCTCCTCCTATGGCGTATTTCACTGGGGTTTTATCGCCTGGGCCTTTTATTGCCTGCCCACGCTGGCGATTGCCTACCCGTTCTATGCCCGCAAAGTGCCGGTACTGAAATACAGTGTCGCCTGCCACTATTGGCTGGGCGGCCGGGAGAAAAACGTTTTTGCCCGGGTCATGGATTTTCTTTTCATGATCGCGCTGATCGGCGGTGCCGGTTCATCCCTGGGTTTCTCGACCCCGCTGATCGGCTCATTGGTGTCGAGACTCACCGGTATAGAGACGGGCTTTGGGATGGAGGTTGCCGTGGTAGGCGTCTGTGTTGTGATTTTCGCTACCAGTGTTTACCTTGGCCTGGAGAAGGGCATCAAGAGACTGAGTGACCTGAACCTGCTGTTGGCGCTCGCACTGCTCGTTTTCATCCTGTTTGCGGGCCCGACCCTGTTCCTGGTGAAAAGTGCACTCAATAGTGTCGGCACAGTGGTCCAGAATTTTGTCGCCATGAGCACCTGGACGGACCCCTTCACTGACTCGGGCTTCGTGGAAGACTGGACGGTGTTTTACTGGGCGTGGTGGATAGCCTATGGCCCCTTCGTCGGCTTGTTTGTGACTCGCATATCCCGGGGGCGCACCATCCGCGAGGTAGTACTGGGCATGCTCATCTATGGCAGCCTGGGTTGCGCATTGTTTTACCTCATCCTGGGCAATTACTCGCTGAATCTTCAGTTGTCCGGTGAGCTCGATGTGGTGAAGATTCTCACCGAGCAGGGTGGCAACCAGGCCATTGTGGCGGGCTTTGACCAGTTACCTCTTGCTGCCCTGGTGATTGGCCTGTTTTGCTTCGTGAGTGTTATTTTTTCAGCTACAACCTACGATTCCGCTTCGTATATTCTCGCGTCAAGCGCCACTCATCAGCTGCGCCCGAGTGAAGATCCGCCGCGCTGGCACCGTTTGTTCTGGGCGGTCGCTCTGGCGATACTGCCCGTTACCCTCATGTATATCGGTGGGCTGAAGGTAGCCCAAACGGCCGTGCTGGTTGTGTCTTTGCCGATACTGTTGACCGGGATAATATCGAGCTGTGCTTTGGTACTGTCCTTGAAAGAGGACCACGCCGCGCATGACGGCGGGGCGCCCCGGTGACCGGGTGCCGCCTGGGCTGAATTACAGGGGAATATTCTCCAGTTCCAATTCCAGTTCCAGATCCGGATCCCTGGCGATTTCGTCGAGGATCCACTCCCTGAAGGCGACTACTTTGCTTTTGAACGCTCTTTCACGCCGGCATACCAGGTACCATGCGCCCTCGGCCTTGACCCGGTGGCCGGGGAAAAGCTCCACCAGCATACCGGCCTTCAGGTCCCTGGAAATGTAGGGCTGCATTCCGAGCGCTATGCCCATTCCCTGGCTGGCGGTGGACAGGGCCAGGTCATAGCTGTCAAATTGCAGCCCTGACTCCGGGTCAACGCCTTCAACACCTGCGCCATCCAGCCAGACGTACCAGTCTTTACGGGATGGGTAGACCTGCAAAATGGTTGCACTGGCAAGGTCGCCGGGCGACCCGAGGGGGGGATCCCCGGCCAGCAGGGCTGGGCTGCCCACCGGAAACATCAGCGAGTCGAACAGGTGATCATAGTGTAAGGCCGCGGAAGATGGTTCGCCGATCATGACGCAGAGGTCCACATCATCCTGCTGGAAATCGACATCTGCCTGGGACGTGTTGAGACGAACCTGTATCTCCGGGTGTGCTTTATTGAACCCTGGCAGGCGTGGAATGAGCCAGCGAATGGCAAAGGTCGAATACATTTGCACGGTCAAAATGCTGGCGGAGTGGGGCGCAGTCACCAGCTCGGTCCCTTCGGCGATACGGTCGAATGCCTCCCGTAAAATGGGGTAGTAAAGCCTGCCCAGTTTAGTCAGCTCCACGGCTCGGGATTTGCGTGTGAATAACTCAACCCCAAGGTGGCTTTCCAGTTGTTTGATCTGGTGGCTGATAGCGGAGTGGGAGACACACAATTCCTCCGCCGCATCGCGAAAGGAGCAATGCCGCGCCGCCGCTTCAAAACTTCGCAGGGCCGTCAGTGGCGGTATTTTCTTTCTCATGGGGTGCCCTGTGTTTTCTGCAAGTATAAGATGAATATAATTCAATTATGTAGAAAAACATTTCGGTTGTTGAGGGCCTTCACCCGGGTTCTACTGCTGCGTTCGAAGAAAGTCTTGCGCCTGCAGCCTATCAGGTGACGGCGGCAGGAGAGCCAGCCGACCGGGTGCCGACGAGGTCGCCGGGTTTGTCGTTTGCGTTTGCCCATGCCAAGATATCTTGCCTCACAAAATAACAAGGTCAGATCAATCATGACGAGTCAACCCTCCGGCAGCACCGGGGATATCCAGATCGCCGTCAGGCATGCCATGAAACTGCTTGGCGCAGGTAAGACCGCGCTTGCAGCTGAACAGGCCCGGGAAATTCTGCAGGTCTATCCGGGCGAGATCAACAGCTTGCTTGTTGTCGCATCAGCGTTGCGCCTGGGTGGTGAGCGGGAAGCGGCTCTGCAGCGGTTGCAGGACATTGTGAAGCGCGCTCCCGATTTTGCCCTGGCCCAGCAGGAACTGGGTTTTGCCTGTGCCGATATCGGCGCCTTAAACGAGGGTGTCGAAGCCCTTCGACGGGCGGTAGCCCTGGATCACAGGCTTGCTGCGAGCTGGCAATTGATGGGGGAGTTATTGCTGGCAGATGGCGATGAGGAGGCCGCCGCGGCAGCTTTTAACCAGGTCATGCTACTGTCCGAGCACGTGGAACTGGCGGAGGCGGCTTCGCTGTTACAGGCTGGCAAGGTGGGGCAGGCCGAACGCCTGTGCCGGGATTTCCTGATGGCACACCCGACCAACGTGAATGCCATCCGGCTGCTGGCCGAGATAGGTATCAGGCTGGGCGTGTATGACGAAGCGGAACTGTTGTTGGAGCGGTGCCTTGAGCTGGCCCCTGATTTTCGCATGGCAAGGCTCAATTACGCCAGGGCTCTCAGCCAGCGCAATAAACTGGAAGCCGCCCTGGTCCAGGTAGATCGCATTCTCTCTCGTGAGCCGGACAACTTTTCCCTGCTGACGCTGAAGGCGTCAGTGCTGGTAAAAATGGCGGATTTTGCCTCTGCCTTGCCAATCTACCAGCGCCTGTTGGCTGATTTTCCCCCGCGCGCAAAGATTGCCTTGTCTTACGGGCACGCCCTGAAAACCGTGGGTCAGCAGGAGCATGCCATTGCGGCCTATCGCCAGTCCGTCGAATTACAACCGGGGTTTGGTGATGCCTGGTGGAGCCTGGCCAACCTCAAGACCTTCCGTTTCAATGACGAAGACATTGACACGATGCGTCGCGAACTGCTCTCCCGTGAGAATTCCATGGAAGACCATTTTCACCTGAGTTTCGCCCTGGGGAAGGCGCTGGAAGACCGCGGCGAGTACCGCGACTCTTTCCGCTTCTACGATCTGGGCAACAGGGCGAAGATCAAGCTGGAAGGTTACAGTGCGAATGAAAATCGTGCCGAAGTGCAGCGCATGGCCAGCGTCTGTAATCGTGAGTTCATGAGCGCCCCCCATGGCACAGCCTGTCAGGCTGAAGATCCGATTTTCATCGTTGGCCTGCCTCGATCCGGTTCTACCCTGTTGGAGCAGATTCTTGCCAGTCACTCTCTGGTGGACGGTACCAAGGAACTGCCGGATATCCTGGCCCTGGTACGTCGTCTCGGGGGCAGGCGCAAGAAAACTGATAGGTCACGCTACCCGCAAATCCTGCGGGAGCTGAGCGGTGAACAATTGCGCGACCTGGGTGCCGAATACCTCGAGCGTACGAGAATTCAGCGCGGTAACGCGCCGTTCTTTATCGATAAAATGCCCAATAATTTCCTCCATGTCGGCTTTATAAGTCTTATTCTGCCGAAAGCGAAAATCATTGATGCCAGGCGCCATCCCATGGCAGCCTGCTTCAGTGGCTTTACCCAGTTGTTCGCCAAGGGACAACCGTTTACCTACGGACTATCCAATATTGGCCGATACTACCGGGACTATGTCGAGATGATGGACCACTGGGATGAGGTACTGCCCGGCAAGGTCCTGAAGGTGCTCTACGAGGAGGTCGTGGCCGATACGGATGTCCAGGTCCGCCGTCTCCTTGACTACTGTGGTCTGCCTTTCGAGGAAGCCTGCCTGCATTTCCACCAGACCCGGCGACCGGTCCGTACTGCCAGTTCCGAACAAGTGCGACAGCCCATTTACACCTCGGGACTGGAGCACTGGCGCCATTACGAGGCAGACCTGGATGAGTTGAAGCAAGCGCTGGGGCCGGTACTGGAGCGCTATCCTATAGATTAAAATTATTCTTGTAGCGATTTGCTGTTTTTTTCCCGCATCGACTGATAATCAACCTTGCGAGGGTGTTGGCCGCAAATCGATCCTGTTTCGGTGAAATTAATTCAACAGTATTGAAAAAAACCTCTCTTGTCGCTGCCCCTGATTATCTCTAGTCTTTCAAGCAGTACCAGATATGAGTGTATCGGGTGCCGGACCATATCTTCCATGGCAGCAATTGCCGGCAGAAGATGCCCGGGTGCTCAAAAAAAATTATAAAGCAGACACTAGTTGGGAGTAACACCTGCATGAACGCTACCACGCGAAAGATTATTCGTCCGCCCTGTCGTCGCAGGCCCATTGCGATTGCCGTGGCGCTGTCCGCAATTGCCACAGCGCCAGCGGCAATCGGCCAGGATTACAAACTGGAAGAGGTAATTGTAACTGCCCAGAAGCGCAGTGAGAGCCTGCAGGACGTGCCCATCAGCATTCAGGCCCTGGGCAGCCAGCAAATCGCGGATCTGGGTATAACCAATTTCGATGAATACGTGGCCATGTTGCCCAATGTCAGTTATGCCGGCGTCGGTCCCGGTACGAACCAGATATTCATGCGCGGTGCATCTGACGGTGGTGACGGCAACGCGTCCGGCTCGCAACCCACGGTCGGTGTATACCTCGATGAGCAGCCCGTTACCGCTATCGGTGCCAACCTCGACGTCTACATCTACGATATAGCGCGCATAGAAGCACTGGGAGGCCCGCAGGGTACTCTTTACGGAGCAAGCTCCGAGTCGGGGACTCTGCGCATCATCACCAATAAACCTGATCCCTCGGCTTTTGCCGCCGCAGTCGATGTGGACTATTCCGACACCAAGGATGGCGATGACAGTTACGCGCTTGAAGGGTTCGTCAATATACCTCTGGGAGAGAAGGCGGCGATTCGCCTGGTGGGCTGGGATACGCAGGATGGCGGCTGGATCGACAATGTCCCCGGGACCCGCACTTACGAGCTGGAGGGGGGATACGGGTACGACCCCGACCCCACGCCGGGCGGACGCCAGGTGACCATCGACAATGCCGGTCTTGTAAATGATGACCAGAATAAGGTGAAAAATTCCGGTGCCAGGGCGGCCTTGCGCATCGACCTCAGTGAGAAGTGGGTCGGTACTGCGAGTGTCATGACACAGTCGCTCGATACCAAGGGTGCCTTTGACCAGGACCCTGCCCTGGGAGAAAACAAGATCGAGCGTTTCACTCGCGATTTCCAGCACGATGACTTCACCCAATATGGCCTCACCCTGGAGGGGGAAATCGCCAATCACAATGTGATTTACGCCGGCAGCTATATGGAGCGGGACCTCGACTACTACGGAGATTATACCGCCTATGGTGAAGAGGCCTACTGGGTTCCCTACTACGCCTGCGACTATTACGCCGACGAGGCGGGGCAGTGCTCGAATTTTGCAACTTATCTGGACTTCAAGAACAAGTACGAGCGCAGCAGCCATGAACTGCGGCTGCAATCGCTGGCCGAGGGGCGTCTTCACTACACGGCGGGACTCTACTACGAAGACAGTGAACACAAATACGACCAGCAGTGGAAAATGCCCGGTATGAGCCCGAGCCTGTGGGCACGCGGCCGGGAAGACATGTTCTACAACACGGATCAGAAGCGCACCGACGAGCAGTGGGCGGTTTTCGGCGAGGTGACTTACGATATAACCAAATCACTTCACGCGACGTTTGGCGCGCGCCACTACGACAGTACCAACAAGCTGGAGGGCTATACCGGCTGGGGCAAAACCAATTACAACGAAAACTATGGGTTCGATGTCGACTCCAAGACCGAGGATGATGACGAGATCTATAAGGTCAACCTTACCTGGGATGTCACGGACGATGCCATGGTTTATGGCACGTGGTCGGAAGGTTATCGTGTAGGGGGCGTAAACCGCGACCCCAACGTGCCAACTCCGACCTATGCCCCCGACAAACTGAAGAACTACGAATTCGGTTGGAAAACCACGCTTCTGGACGGGCGTATGCGTTTTAACGGTGCCGCCTATTACTCCCAGTGGGAGGACATGCAATACACCATATACACATTCGACCTCTCGCCCGTTGGTAATACCTATAATGTCGGCGAGGCTGAAATAAAAGGCGTGGAAACAGATCTTACCTACCTTTTGTTTGAGAACCTGACAATTACCGCCGCGGCCGCCTATAACGACGCGCAAACATCCAAGGACTTTATCCTGGCCAACGGGGCAATCTCGGTACCGGATGGTACGGACCTGCCTAACGTGCCGGAAATAAAGTATGCCCTTACATCCCGGTACGAGTTCGATCTTGCCGGTCTGGACAGTTTTGTGCAGCTTGCTTATAGCTACACCGATGAGTCCTGGAATGACATCCGGCCTTCGGCACGGGTCAAGCAGGATTCCTACGGCAATCTCAACGTCAGGGCGGGTTTCGACGCCGGCGGTTGGGGCATGGAGTTCTATGTCAATAACGCGACAGACGAAAATGACAATATCACAGTGGCGCCACGAGCTTATTACTTTACGGCCACCCCCCAGCGGCCACTTACTGCGGGCGTCAAACTTTCGATGCGCTTCGACTAGGCTGAAGTTTCGGCAAGCTGATGAAGGCGGCCGCATGGTCGACCTTTGTCGAGCGACGCCGCCGCGGAGGTGGCGCTATCACGAAGGGTATTTTGGAGATTTGATTTCACCCGTAACGCCATAAATACAGATTGTCTCGCACCATTGGCGCCGCAGCGAAGTCGCCAGAAGTCAGATGGTTCCGGCTGTATCAGAGAGCTAAATATGCAACACAGAATGGTTGGATTCGAAGCCGGGCAGGTGGTGCTTGTGACAGCCGGTGCTTCCGGGATAGGGCGTTGCATTGCCGAGACCTATTTGGCGCACGAATGTCGAGTTCATATCTGTGATGTGAATCGTGAGGCGGTGGACGCCTTCCTGGCCGCCAATCCCTCAGCTACGGCCAGTCTCGCCGACGTATCGGATCCGCGCCAGGTGGAAATACTCTTTCATGACTTCGGGGCGAATTACGACCGCCTGGATATTCTCATCAACAATGCCGGCGTCGCCGGGCCGACGGCCGCGGTAGAAGACATCAGCCTGGAAGACTGGGATCGCACGGTGGCGGTAGATCTCAATGGACAGTTTTATGTGACGCGCCTGGCGGTACCACTGATAAAGAAAGCCGGGCGGGGTTCCATTATCAACATTGCCTCCAATGCTGCGCTGTTCGGCTTCCCCCTGCGATCACCGTATACGGCGTCCAAATGGGCGATGATCGGGCTGACCAAGACCTGGGCGATGGAGTTGGGTACGAGCAATATCCGGGTTAATGCCCTGTGTCCGGGCAGCGTCAAGGGTGACCGTATCGACAGCGTGATTATTCGGGATGCGCAGGAGCGAGGCCTGAGCGCGGACAGGATACGTGATGTCTATGCGCGTCAGAGTTCGATGCGACTTTTTGTCGACGCTCAGGATGTCGCCAATATGGCGCTGTTTTTGAGTTCGGACATCGGGTCGTCCATTTCTGGCCAGGCTATCGGTGTTGACGGTCACACTGAAGGTCTTTCCAACTGGTTGAGTTGATCTGTGCGTGGAGAAAAAAATGAAAGCAGTATGGTTTGAGTCTTTCGGTGCTGCAGCCGATGTCCTGGTTAGCGGGGAACAGCCTCAACCGTTGCCTGCGCAGGGAGAAGTCCTGGTCAAGCTGGCGACAACCGGGGTTAATCCTTCGGATGTCAAAAAGCGGGCGGGCGCTTTCCCCAACCTGCTGGATGGTGGCCTGGTAATTCCTCACAGCGATGGGGCGGGAGTTATCGAGGCTGTGGGGGAGGGTGTTGACACTGGCCGAATCGGGGAGCGTGTCTTCGTATACCAGGCACAATACGGCAGGCGCTTTGGCACGGCCGCCGAATATGTCGCCCTGGACTCGGTGCGAGCCCCCCGGCTGCCCGACAATGCATCCTTTGCAGTTGGGGCATGTATCGGTATCCCCATAATGACTGCGCACCGCTGCGTTTTCGCCGATGGCCCGGTGGCGGGTCAGACGATTGTCGTTACCGGTGGCGCTGGCCGGGTTGGCTATTATGCCATCCAGTGGGCCAAGTCCGCGGGGGCCACCGTGATTGCCACTGCCAGTAACGCGCGCGATGAGGCGAGCTGCCGCGAAGTGGGTGCGGACCACGTGGTCAATCACCGCCTCGAGAATTGGGGCGATGCCGTGCTGGACTGCACTGGTGGCGGCAAGGTAGATCGGGTAATTGAGGTCGAGTTCGGCGCCAACCTCCCCGAGATACTCAAATGCATCCGTACCGGAGGTACTATCGCTACCTATTCGTCCACGGTGGTGAAAGAGCCGAAATTACCTTTCATCCAGATGATGTTCATGGACCTGACCTTGCGTCTTGTTATCGTCTATGCCATGCCTGAGGAGGCGAAGCTGCAGGCAATAACCGATACCTGCCGGTTGCTGGAGCAGGTAAAGCTGCAACATCGTATAGCACACAGCCTGCCTTTTGAGGACATGGCAAGAGCACATGAGTTGATAGAGCAGGGTGGTTTCGGAGGCTGTGTGGTTGTCACCACGGACTGACACGATGTATCGAATTTTTGTGATAGCGTCACTGCTCCCGGTCCTGGTTGCCGGTGCATGGTCTGCGCATGGCCAGGCAGCCACCAAAGATACGGCCACATTTGCTGTTGGCAGTACCCGTTACCAGGGTGGCATGACGGCCGACGGTAGCGTCGAGTTTTTCCTTGGAGTGCCGTTCGCCCAGCCCCCGGTCGGCGAGTTGCGCTGGCGGGCCCCACAGCCCTATAACAGCAAGCCCGGCGTCTTGCAGGCCGTAAACTTCGCGCCAGCCTGCCAGCAGGGAACCCACATGTTCGAGTGGTACCGGGACGTCGTCAAATCCTTTGGTGGTGACCCGGCGACATTTCCTGAACCCGACGTAAGCGAGGACTGCCTTTATCTCAATATCTGGAGGCCCGCCCGCTCCGGTGCTGCCGCGTTGCCTGTGCTTGTTTACATCCATGGAGGGAGTAATAAGGGCGGCTGGTCTTATGAGCCGAATTACCTGGGAGAGAATCTCGCACGGCGCGGGCTCATCGTCGTCAGCATTGCCTACCGGTTGGGTGTTTTCGGCTTTTTTGCGCACCCTGAATTAGCCGACGCCAATTTCGCTCTTCTGGACCAGATCGCGGCATTGAAATGGCTTAATCAAAATATGGAATCCCTGGGCGGTGATGCCGCTAACATCACGGTGATGGGCGAATCCGCCGGAGCGAGCAATATCGCGTATCTTCTGGTCTCGCCTGCGGCCTCCGGACTATTCAGGCGGGTCATCCACCAGAGCGCCGGCTGGGCTGTCATGGGTCGCACGACACGCGAAGAGCATCTGCTCAGGGGTGTTGAGCTGCAGAAGCGCCTGTTCGACAACGGCGGTTCCATCGAACAAATGCGTAAGGTCCCCGCCGGGGACCTGTTGCGAATTGCTGAAACCGTCTACGAGGGCCATTTCTTTGATCCTGTAGTAGACGGGCAAAGCCTCGTGTCTTCCGTAAACGAGGGATTGCTTGCGCAGCGTTTCCCCCCGGTCGATTTACTTATAGGCAGCAATGCCGATGAGTGGCTTATGTATCTTGAGGAAGGCCAGTCTGTCGACCAATGGATGCGTGAGAACCTGACAGCCTCACAAGCGCAGGCGGTGAAGCCTTTGCTTCCAGTCGGGACGGACGCGGCGCAAACCCTGGACACGCTCATCACGGCTTACAACTTCGTCTGCCCTTCCATGTTCCTGGCGGAGCAGGTAGGCAGGCGTGGAGGACGCAGCTGGTTTTATTACTTTTCACGGGTAAGGGAAGGCGAGCTGGCTCGGTCGATGGGGGCCTACCACGGTGCCGAACTGCCCTATGTATTCAACACCCACGATGATTGGCTGCCAACCAATGCGGCAGACCTTGAATTGACGAAGGCTGTCATGGACTACTGGATCAATTTTGTTCGCAGCGGTGATCCTAATGGAGCGTCGCTGCAGAACTGGCCGCTGTTCGACAGAAGGGCCGGTTCGGTGTTGAGGCTCGATAGTGAGATCAGCGCCTTGCAGCATGAGAGCCTTGCCATCTGCGATATCCTGATGCCGGCCGGACTCTGATTCATGGATGATTCCATTGCACTGACGCAACCATTTATTCCATTCGATGGATTCCGCTTCGTTCGTCAAGGTAGCTGTGCGCCTGCAGTGAGCGGTGAGGCCGGTTAATGTCAGCACTGCGGTCCTGCATTGAACAGATTTACCTTGAAGTTTTTCCAGTGGATGGTATCGAAGAGCAGCTATTGGGATTGTCTGATGGTGCTTATATCGGAATCACCTGTTCGCCCCAACGCGGACTGCATGTGACCCTGGACCTGGTGGAGCGGCTGCAGGGACACGATTTCCACCTTGTTCCCCATATTGCTGCCCGCCAGGTCCGGGACTCCTCCCATCTGCGAGATATTGTCCAGCGTCTGAACCAACAGGGTGTGCGTTCCGTGTTTGTGCCCGGTGGTGATATTGTCGAGCCTGTCGGTTCATTTTCATCTTCCCTGATGCTATTGAGAGAACTTGCCGAAATCGGTCACGATTTTGAACATGTCGGAGTTGCCGCCTATCCTGAAGGCCATCCTGCCATCGCCCCGCAGGTGCTATTGGAGGCTCTAAAGTCCAAGCAGGAACTCGCCACGTATATGGTGACGCAGATGTGCTTTGACCCGGACAGGCTGTTGCAGTGGCTAAAGGCCATGCGGGGGCTGGGAGTAACATTGCCCGCCTGGTTGGGGCTGCCTGGGGTGATGAACCGTATCAAGCTGCTGCAGACGGCTTTGCGCATTGGCGTGGGCGAGTCGGCCAGGTTCGCTCGCAAACAACCCAGCCTGGCTGGCCAGGTGTTACGGTCGAAAAATTACAGCCCCGATCAATTGGTTTTCGATCTCGCGGCCGGGATTGAAGACCGTGGACTTGGGATCGATGGCTTCTACCTGTTCAGTTTCAACCAGGTGAGGGCAACCGTCGCCTGGCGTGAGGGCTTATTGCGGGGCATTGCCTAGCTTCCGCTGAAGCGGGCAATCGAGGATGGGCAATATTTGTTGCAACGGGTGGTATGAGTAGCCGGGTAAAACAGAGGAGATAATGAAAATGAGCACTGAAATTTTCTCACCAACGCTATCTATAGGCCCGCGAGTGCGTAAGTCGCCTTTCTTTGATGCGACCGTTCGGGCGGGCGTGAAGTCATTTACGATTTATAACCACATGTATATGCCGACATGCTTTTCTGACCCGGAAACCGAGTACTGGGCCATAGTTAATAACGTCACTCTGTGGGATGTTTCATGCGAGCGCCAAGTGGAAATCAGTGGACCCGATGCGGTCGCATTCATGCAGATGCTGGTACCCCGGGACATTTCAAGTTGCCAGGTCGACCGCTGTCGTTACGTGGTGCTGACTGACAGTGATGGCTGCATTATCAACGACGCGGTGTTGTTGCGGCTGGCCGAAGATCGTTTCTGGCTCTCGCCCGGTGATTCAGATGTTGTGTTGTGGGCACAGGGGCTGGCAACCAATTCGGGGCTGGACGTGAAGGTTTTTGAACCCGATGTGTCACCGCTGCAGTTACAGGGTCCAAAGGCGCCACTGGTTGCGCGCAAGTTGTTTGGCGATACCGCGATCGAGATGGGCTATTTCCATATGCGCCAGCTCGTGCTCGATGGTATACCGCTGGTGTTGAGTCGCACAGGGTGGAGTGGTGAGCTCGGTTACGAGCTGTTTCTCCAGGACGGTACTCGTGGAACAGAGCTGTGGGACAAATGCATGGAGGCTGGCGCGGAGTTCGGTATCGTGCCCGCGGCGCCCTCTACCATCCGCAGCGTGGAGGGTGCAATCCTGTCCTATTGCTCTGACATCACCCGGCATGACAATCCCTGGACAATCGGGCTGGAGCGGCTGGTGGATGTTGATAAACCCGGTGATTATATCGGCAAGGCTGCTTTGCAGAAGATCGCGAGAGATGGGCCCGCGCGAAAGCTGGTTGGCGTCGAAATTGCCGGGCCACCGTTAGGCGGTAACGATGCTTTCTGGGAAGTATTGCATCAGGGGAGGCCGGTGGGCCATTTGACGCGCTGCACATTTTCCCCGCGACTCAAGAAAAATATAGGCTTGGCCAACGTGAGTATGGAGTGTGCTGCGGACAATACCCCTTTGTCCCTGGTGACAGCCAGCGGCGAGCGCAGTGCGACTGTGGTGCCCATTCCATGGGTGAGATCGGAGACCAGGATACCCCGGCTGGATCTACCCTTAGGCGAACAGCTGCATTCACAAAGTGAATAGTAAAGATCGTTGCCATTTATTTCAGTTATGTTGTATTGGTGACTAATATAGCGACCAACTGATGGATCGGCGGTGCACGATGCGTGTGCTGCCCCGTCGTTTTCCCGATCTCACACAGAGCTATATGAGGTTTCACCATGTCAACATTCCAGCAAGACATCGACGCTATCGCCAAATTGCGCGCCTCGCAGGGCGGCACCTGGGACGATATCAACCCCGAATACGCCGCGCGAATGAAGGCGCAGAACCGTTTCAAGACCGGCCTGGACATAGCGCGCTACACCGCTGGCATCATGCGCAATGACATGGCGGAATACGACGCCGACAGCAGCAAGTACACCCAGTCACTGGGTTGCTGGCACGGGTTTATCGGCCAGCAGAAGCTGATCTCCATCAAGAAGCATTTCAACAGCACCGACAAGCGTTACCTCTACCTGTCCGGCTGGATGATTGCGGCCCTGCGTTCTGAATTCGGACCGCTGCCCGATCAGTCCATGCACGAGAAAACCACCGTACCGGGCCTTATCGAAGAGCTCTACACCTTCCTGCGCCAGGCGGATGCCCGTGAGATGGGCGGTCTGTTCCGTGAGCTGGATGCAGCCAGGGAGTCCGGTGACGAGGTGGCTGCCAAGGCAGTACAGAAGAAGATCGATACTTTCCAGACTCACGTGGTGCCGATCATCGCCGATATCGACGCGGGCTTTGGTAATGCCGAGGCGACCTACCTGCTGGCGAAGAAAATGATCGAGGCGGGCGCCTGCGCCATCCAGATCGAGAACCAGGTATCCGACGAGAAGCAGTGTGGCCACCAGGATGGCAAGGTGACCGTTCCCCACGAGGACTTCCTGGCGAAAATTCGCGCCGTGCGTTATGCCTTCCTGGAACTGGGCGTGGATGACGGTGTCATCGTTGCCCGTACCGACTCCCTGGGCGCGGGCCTCACCAAGCAGATCGCAGTCACTCACGAAGTGGGCGACCTCGGTGACCAGTACAACAGCTTCCTGGATTTCGAGGAGCTGGACCACGCCGAGATGAACCACGGCGACGTCATCATCAACTACCACGGCAAGCTGGTGCGCCCGAAGCGCCTGCCGTCAAACCTGTACCAGTTCCGCAAGGGTACCGGGGAAGACCGCTGCGTACTCGACAGCATCACCAGCCTGCAGAACGGCGCCGACCTGCTGTGGATCGAAACCGAGAAGCCTCACATCGGCCAGATCGGCGGTATGGTAAAGCGGATTCGCGAAGTGATCCCGAACGCCAAGCTGGTTTACAACAATTCACCGTCCTTCAACTGGACCCTGAACTTCCGCCAGCAGGTGTTTGACGCCTGGAGCAAAGAAGGCAAGGACGTCTCTGCCTACGAGCGCGACAAGCTGATGAGTGTTGAATACGACAGCAGCGAACCTGGCGGTCGAGGCGGACAACTGGATTCGTACCTTCCAGGCTGACTCCTCCCGCGAGGCCGGTATTTTCCATCACCTGATCACGCTGCCCACCTACCACACCGCGGCCCTGTCAACCGACAACCTGGCCAAGGAGTACTTTGGTGCAGAGGGTATGCTGGGTTACGTGAAAGGCGTCCAGCGCCAGGAAATCCGCCAGGGTATTGCCTGCGTCAAGCACCAGAATATGGCTGGTTCTGACATGGGTGATGACCACAAGGAATACTTTGCCGGTGAAGCCGCGCTCAAGGCGGGCGGTAAGGACAACACCATGAACCAGTTTGGCTGAGTTCGGGTTTTATTTCGGGTAGCTTTGGTTACCTGTTTTCAAGAAGGGCGGGCTTATACCCCGCCCTTTTTTTCGTCTGAATATCGGGTTGTTCTGTTCCATTCGCGGCAGAAGTCCGGGTTTGTCCTGGCTCCATGGCCGCGCCCCTCCGGGGTGCCCTCAGTACCCGATAAGGCGGGGCAGGCTCTCGGTTGGAAGCCTTAAAGCGCTTCGCTGTCTTCCGCCACTCCCTCGGCGCTGGCCTTTTACATTCCGCCAGGACAAACCCGGACTCCTGCCTTAGATCGAGTGAAAAAAGGAGACTCGTAAGTCAATGGCGATGTTACTCCATCAACATTGATAGAACTTGCAGCGGCGAAGGGCGGGGGTTGCTTCGCGGAACGTTAAAGGCGCACGCCGACGGAGTGGAGCGAGACAGCGCAGCGCTTTAAGGCTCGCGACCGACTGAGGGAAGCCCGGAGGGCCGCAGCCGTGGAGCGAGGCAACCCCCGTTCTTCGCCGCGAATGGAAACGAACAAAACTGATAGCAATCACGCGTTTACCATTATACCGCAACATGCGGCAGCGCCCTGAAGAAAGAAGAGCATCACAATCACACCGTTCCAATTCAGAATGAATATGCTACATTTTGCGCATGATCTCGCAAAGACAACGTGTGCACAACATCAGGAATCGCTATGCGCTGGGACGATATAGATAAACAGGTATGCTCGGTGGCCAGGGCGCTGTCCATTGTGGGCGAGCGCTGGACCATGCTGATTATTCGCGACGCCTTCCTCGGAACCCGCAGGTTCGACCAGTTCCAGGCGAACCTCGGTATAACCCGACATCGGCTGTCCGAGCGGCTGGGCAAACTGGTGGACCAGGGCGTCCTGGTGAAGGTGCCCTACCACGATCGGCCGGTGCGCTATGAATATCGCCTCACCCGTAAGGGCCTGGGCCTGTATCCGGTACTGATGAGCCTTGCTCGCTGGGGCGACGAGTGGATGGACAAGGGAGAGGGCGCGCCGCTGGAGTATGTACACCAGAAATGCGGCAAGCTCACCAGGCCTATGCTTACCTGCAGCGAGTGCGGTGACCCCTTGCGGCCAGAGGAAGTGAAACCCAGGCTTGGCCCCGCACTAAACAAGCTGGTGGCGGAGTTGGGGGTGGAGGGCGAGTCGCACCCCGATATTCCGCCATTGTTGCGCCGTTCAATGTAATTTGCAGGGCAGCGGGATAACAGCCAGCAACCGGAATCATTGCCATACGGCGACCTCTTATTGCGCGACCACAGGGTAAACAGCCGTGTCAGGCACTTTTATTGTGTACTTGTTACATATTTCGGGGGTCTAAAGCCGCCTTCGAGGGTATAAAATTTCGGGGTAACTCAATAACTAAAAATAAGGTGCGCCCCCATGCAAAACTTCAGGAAAACCGTTCTGGCAACTGCGATTGTCGCTCTGTCACCAGCCCTGTCAGTGCCCCCGGCGCTGGCCCAGGATTCCCCCATGGGGCTGGAAGAGGTGGTGGTGACCGGTACCCGCAAAGAGGGCCAGTTGCCCACTGAGACACTCTCGCCTATCGACGTGATCAGCAGTGAATCGCTGACCCGCCAGGCGTCGTTCAGCCTGACCGAGTCGCTGACCCAGATCGCGCCGTCACTGAACACCCAGCGATTCCCGATTGCGGACGGTACGGCGTTTGTGCGTCCGGTAACCCTGCGCAACCTGTCACCGGACCACACCCTGGTGCTGGTAGACGGCACACGCCGCCATCGCTCGGCACTGGTGAACCTGCAATTGGCGCCGCTTGGCACCGTTAACCAGGGCTCCCAGGGTGTGGATTTTGCCACCTTTCCCTCCGCCGCGATCAAGCGGGTAGAGGTGTTGCGGGACGGCGCCTCGGCCCAGTACGGTTCTGATGCCATCGCCGGTGTGGTTAACGTGATCCTCAAGGACGCGGATGAAGGGTTTACCATCAGCGGGCAATACGGCGAGTATGACAAGAATGGAGACGGCCAGCGCAGCGTGGTCAGTGCCAATGGCGGCCTCAGCCTCGGCGGCAGGGGCTTCCTCAACCTGACCGGCGAATACGCCACCACCGATACCACCAGCCGGGGCCAGGCACGGCCTGATGCTGCTGGCATTGCGGATATCGTGGGCAAGAGCGAAGTGCCCTACAACGGCCTCGGCCAGCGCTGGGGCGACCCGGAGCTGGATTCCTACACGGGCGTGTTCAATACCGGTTTCAACCTCACTGACAACGTGGAACTCTACGGTAACGGTAGTTACTACTACAACGAGACCAAGGGCGGCTTTTTCTATCGCGGTCCAGTGCTGCCCACAGCGGCTGACAATCTTGCCTTCCCGCCTCGCACTACGCTGATGACGGACAACGAGGGTGGCCCCCTGGATCCGGATGGCAATCCTACGCCCAACGGGCTACCCGATAATGCTGCGCAAAGCCTGATTGATTCGATTGTCGGCGATGGGCTCAACCCCAATGACTACCTGACAGCAGATGGTTCGAGCCCCAGCGGCTTCGTCTTGCTCAACCCGATTTACACGCAGTTCCCCGGCGGCTACAGCCCGATCTTCGGCGCCGATATCACCGATACGTTTTTTGTCGGTGGAGCCCGGGGCGAGATTGAAAACAGCGACCTGAGCTGGGACATCAAGGCGCGCTACGGTGAGAACGAGGTGGATTACAACCTGAAAAACAGCATCAACCCCAGCCTGGGCCGTCTCAGCCCGATCGACTTCAACCCGGGCACCCTGACCCAGGAGGAAAGCGGGGTTAACCTGGATTTCGTCAAGACTTTCGACAACAACCCCGCCAACCTGGGTTTCGGTGCGGAATGGCGGCGTGAGACCTACAAGATCGACTCCGGTGACCAGGCATCCATCGAAGTGGGTCCAACCTATGCCCAGTTCGGCGTCGGCTCGGACGGCTTCCAGGGGTTCTTCCCGGAGTCGTCTGGCAGCTGGGACAGCGATAGCTGGGCACTGTATGCGGATCTCGAAACCGAGATCACCGAGAAACTGACCGGTGCCGTCGCCGTGCGCTACGAAAACTACGAGGAGTACGACGATAACCTCGACTGGAAAATATCGGCTCGTTACGACTTTACCGATAACTTCGCCCTGCGCGGTACCGCCAACACGGGGTTCCGGGCCCCCTCGCCGGGCCAGGTAAACACGCTCAACGTGACCACCACCGCGGACAGCTCGGGTAACCTTATCCCCAGCGGCACCTATCCGATTGGCAATCCCGTCGCCCAGGTGCTGGGAGCGACAGACCTCGAGAACGAGACTTCCACCAGCTACACTGCAGGTCTCGTGTGGACCCCGGGTGACAAAATCAATATCACGGTGGATTACTACAACATCAAGATTGAGGACCGACTTGCCCTGTCCTCGAACACTATCACCCAGCAGAATGTCGACGACCTTGACGCCCAGGGCTATCCGGATGCCAACCTGCTGCTGGGTTCAAACGCCAACTACTTCACCAACGGCTTCGACACCCAGGTGACGGGTGTCGACCTGGCGATCACCACCTGGCACGACATCGGTGCGGGCACCCTGACCACCGATATGCGCCACAATCACAACAAGCAGGAAATCTCCAACGTCAAGGCGAATGCAATTGACCAGAGCAGGGTTTTCGACCTGGAAAACCAGGTGCCGGAGGACAGCTCCGTGCTCAGTTTCATCTATGACCTGGCCTCTTTCAGTGGCCTGGTGCGGTTGAACTACTATGGCAACTGGCAGACCACCCCCGGACTGTTTGGCGACGGTACGGCATCCAAGGCGAATACCTACCATTACAACGACACCGTCCTGGTCGACCTGGAGGCCAGCTATACCTTCCTCGATCATTACACGGTGACTGTCGGCGGCCAGAATGTGTTCGATGAGTACCCGGACAAGGAAGGGGATGGCACCTTGCAATTCCTGGGGGATATCTACGCGGTTACCTCACCCTTCGGCTTCAACGGGGCGTTCTGGTACGCGCGTTTCTCCGCCGCGTTCTGATCCTGGCAAGTTGGCGGGGCTTACCGCCCGTTAGCAAAAAACCCGGCTGGATAGCCGGGTTTTTTTTGGCCGAACAAATACCGGTAAAGCGCGGCAGGCTCTTCTGCCCTACCTCCAGTGTTCCACCCGCAGCGGCTATTTCGCCGCTGCCAGGGCCTGCTCGATGTCCGCCAGGATATCGTCGATATGCTCGATGCCAATCGACAGGCGCACCATATCCTCACTGACTCCCGCAGAGGCCAGTTCCTCGGGGTTGAGTTGGCGATGCGTGGTGCTGGCGGGGTGGCAGGCCAGGGACTTGGCATCGCCGATATTCACCAGCCGCAGGATCAACTGCAGGGCATCGATAAAGCGGCCTCCCGCCTCGAACCCGCCCTCGATCCCGAAACTGAGTATGCCCGCGGCCTTGCCGCCGCAGAACTTCTTGCAGTTCTTCCGGTAGGGGCTGTCCTTGAGCCCGGCGTAGTTAACCCACCGCACCTGGGGGTGTTTGTCCAGGTACTTCGCCACTTTCTCCGCATTCTTGCAGTGCTGCTTCATGCGCAGGGACAGCGTCTCGAGACCCTGCATGATCAGGAAGGCGCTGTGCGGTGACATGGCCGCGCCGGTATTGCGCAGCGGCACCACGCGACAACGGCCGATATAGGCCGCCTCTCCCATGGCCTCGGTATAGACCACGCCGTGGTAGGAGGGGTCCGGGGTGTTCATGATAGGGAAGCGGTCGGCGTGGGCGGCCCAGTCGAATTTGCCGGAGTCGACGATGGCCCCGCCAATGGTCGTACCGTGGCCGCCAATGTACTTGGTCAGGGAGTGCACGGCGATATCGGCCCCGTGATCGAACACCCGGCACAGCACGGGGGTAGCGACGGTATTATCGACAATCAGGGGCACCCCCGCGCTGTGGGCGATCTCCGCCCACTTCTGGATGTCGACCACATTACCGGCGGGGTTGCCGATTGATTCACAGAACAGGGCCTTGGTGTTCTTGTCTATCAGGGACGCCGCCTTGCTGAAGTCATCCGCCTTGGCGAATCGCACTTCGATGCCCTGGCGCGGGAACGTGTGGGCGAACAGGTTATAGGTGCCACCATACAGCTGCGTGGTGCTGACGATATTGCTGCCGACTTCCGCGATCGCCTCTATCGCATAACGGATGGCCGCCATGCCGGAGGCCACGGCCAGCGCACCCACACCGCCTTCAAGCTCTGTAAGGCGCTGCTCCAGTACCGCGTTGGTGGGGTTCATGATGCGGCTGTAGATATTGCCTGGCACGGCCAGGTTGAACAGGTCCGCGCCATGTTGGGTGTTGTCAAACGTATAGGAGGTTGTCTGGTAAATCGGCGTAGTGGCTGCATGGGTGCTGGGGTCACCCGCGTAGCCCGCGTGCAGGGCAATGGTTTCCGGTTTCATACTGGCTTCTCGCTGTTGTTGGCTTGTTGTTCTGGCGTGGAGTGCGCAGCTTAGCAAACTAACTGCCGCTGGCAAGCACCGATGCCCCGGGCGAAACCAGGGCGGTCCTCCTCAGGCCGCCGGCACACTGCTGCCTGGGTCATCCCGCAGGGTATCGAGTTTTTCGCACAGCGTTTGCGCGCCCAGCAGTACCCTGGCAGTAGGCCGCTCCAACAGGTCGGGATGGATGAAGAACAGGCCCTCGTCGTGAACTGCCGGGAGGGTGGGGTAGCGGCGCCAGTCGTCAAGCCAGTGGGGGCGGGAATCGCTGATACCGCTGGCGATAATGGCCTCGGGCGCCAGCGCCAGCACCGACTCGATGTTGACCCGGGGCGCCAGCGTCGCTGCATCTGCGAAGATATTGCGCCCCCCGCACAGGGATATTACCTGGCTGATAAGGTGATCGCCGTTGATAGTCTGCAGCGGGTCATTCCAGATCTCGTACAGCACCCTGATCGGCGACTGCTGGCTGAAGCTCGCCCGCAGCGTGGCGAGTCCCTGCTCGATACGGCGGGCTTCGGTTTCACTGGTGTCCACGGTCCCAGCGAGAAGGCCAAGGGCACGGATGTCCCTGGGGATATCCTCCAGTAGCCTGGGTTCACTGACGAACACCGGAATGCCCAGTACCTCGAGTTTACCGAGCGTAGCCGCGCCGTTACCGGAGCCCCACATCACGATCAGGTCGGGGCGCGCGGCGGCGATTGCCTCCAGGCTATAGGCGTTGAAGGTCCCCACCAGGGGAACTTTCCCGGCCTCGGCGGGGTAGTCGCTGGAGCTGACTCTTCCGACCAGTGCCTGTCCCGCGCCTGCGCTGAACAGGTTTTCGACACTGTGCGGCGCCAGTGCGACGATGCGGCGGGCCGGGGCGTCCAGGCTTACCACGCGGCCACTGAAATCCACCACGCTGACCGGCTGCGAGGATACCTCGGCGCACAGCAGCACGGCGAGCAGGACAGTGACGGTTTTGGCCAGCCCGCAGTTCATCGGCTTATCACCAGCGGCTGGTCTCGCCCGGGGTGTTGGCTGATCACCACGTCGATAGCGAATACCTCGCGAAACAGTGTTTCGGTGAATACCTTCCGGGGGGACCCGCAGGCTGCGATCCGCCCCCGATGGAGCACGGCGATGGTGTCCGCGACACCGGCTGCCAGGTTGAGGTCATGAATGGCCAGGGCCACCGCGCAGCCGGTCTGTGCCAGGTGGCGCACCGCGGCGCCAACCAGCTGCTGGTGTGACAGGTCCAGGGCGGTAGTGGGTTCGTCGAGTAACAGCAGGCCGCCAACGCCCGCGTCCCAGATCTGCGCGAACACGCGCGCCAGTTGCACCCGCTGCTTCTCGCCGCCGGAAAGTCGCGTGTAGAGCCTTCCGCGCAAGCCGCTTATGTCGGTAGCGGCCATCACCTGGGCGAAAATGTCATTATCGATGTCCAGGCCCGTGTCGTGCGGCATCCGCCCAAGTGCCACTACTTCCTCTACCGTGTAGGGGAAATTGAGCAGGGAAAGCTGGGGCAGGTAGGCCAGTTTGCGGGCCAGTGGCCGGGCCGGCCAATCGCCCCGGGGCTTGCCATTGAGCAGCAGCCTGCCGTCACTAAGGGGAATGTCGCCAGCTACCAGGCGCAGCAGGGACGACTTGCCGGCTCCATTCGGGCCCGCCAGGCCGAGCACTTCACCCGGTTCGAGGCTGACACTGATATTCTCCAGCAGCGGGGAACCCCAGGGAGAGGCACTGGCGCGCTCCAGTTGCAGCACACTCACTGTTGCATACCGTAGTGGTGGCGCTGGCGCAGCAGCGAGATGAAAAACGGTACGCCGATGATCGCCGTGATAATACCCACCGGCAGCTCCGTGGGCGCGATCACTATACGTGACAGGGTATCTGCCACCACCAGCAAAATGGCGCCGGCGAGAGCGGAAGCAGGCAGCAGTGTGTTGTGGTCGGGACCAATCAGCATGCGCACTATATGTGGCACCACCAGACCGACGAAGGCAATGGTTCCCACCAGTGCCACGGAAGTGCCGACACCGATGGCGACCCAGGTTATCAGCGCTATTTTTGCCCGTCCGACGTCGATACCAAGGTGCCTGGCCTCGGATTCGCCCAGCAGCAGTGCGTTGAGTGTGCCTGCGTAGCGGGGCAGGGCAGCCAGCACGGCGGCGCCTACCAGCGTCGCTAGCAACAGGCGGGGATAGTTCGCCCCGTCCATTCCGCCCATTTTCCACAGGGAGATGCGGCGCAGCATGTCGTTGTCCGCGTGAAACTCCAGCAGGCTTCCCAGCGCCCCGGCCAGGGCGGTAATAGCAATGCCTGCCAGCAACATGGTGGCGACCGAGGTGCCGCTGGATGAGGTGGCGAGTCGGTAAACGAATACCACCGCCAGCGCGCCCCCGGCAAATGCCCCGACCGAAACGGCTGTCAGTGCGGTGTAGCCCGACAGCAGGCCGCCGCCAAGCACTATGACCAGTGCAGCGCCCAGGGAGGCGCCGGCAGTTACGCCGATCAGGGAGGGGTCGGCCAGCGGGTTGCGAAACAGACCCTGCATCGCGGCGCCACTCATGCCCAGTATTGCGCCCATCAGGGCCGCCAGTAATACCCGGGGCAGGCGAATCTGGCCGACGATCAGCGCGGCCTGGTTCTGGTCGTCGCCAGAGAGAGCGCCGTAGAGGCCCGCGCTTATGTCACTGGCGCTGAGGCTTACCGCACCACTGGCAATGCCCACCGCGATGCACAGGGGAAGGGCCAGTGCCAGGCAGGCGAGCAGGACACGGCTGTGCCTGCGACGCCGGTGACCGGATAGCTTAATAATCGACGCCCCTGCGCGCCTTTATGCCCGCGCGGTAGGCGTGCTTGATCTCCTTGACCTCGGACACCGTGTCCATGACGTCCTGCAAGGCCTTGCCCCCGCCGCGGCCTGTGACCACTACGCTCTGGCCCACTGGCCGGTCGCGGATCGCGGCAATGATTTCCGCCTCGTCCAGGTATTTGAAAGCGATCATATAGGTGAGTTCGTCCAGCACCACCAGGTCGAAACTGGCATCCTGCAGCAGCGGCCTGGCCACGTCCCAGGTGCGCTGCGCCGCCGCGATATCGGCGCTGCGATCCTGGGTATCCCAGGTGAAGCCGGTTCCCATCTGGTAGAACGTTACCTGGGGGCAGTGCTCTTTCAGGTAGATTTCCTCCCCCGAAAGCTGTTCACCCTTGATGAACTGGATGACAGCCACCTTGTGGCCGTAACCCAGGGCGCGCATCACCATACCGAATGCAGAGCTCGACTTGCCCTTGCCGTCACCGGTGAGCAGAACCGCGACCCCGCGCTCCGTATCCGCTGCCTTGATAGTGGCGTCCACATTGGCCTTCTGCTTCTGCATGGCGGCCTTGTGCTTTGCGTCTTTACTGGTCTTGTCCATGGCGATGATCCTAAAAGGAGTATCTCAGTCCGGCGTAGCCCGCGGCCCCGCTGGTATTGTAGGTGGGAACTTCCTCGTAGTCCTCATCCAGGGCGTTCTCAAGGCGTCCGTAAAGTTGCAGGCCCTCGAATAACTGGTAGCTGGCGGTCAATTCCAGTACCTGGTAATCGTCCAGCTGGGTACCGTCGATATCCTGTGCGTCCTGTGACAGGCGCCAGGACGCGCCCAACACCAGCTTACCCGCCAGGCTGCGCCAGTTCAGGCCGAGGTTCGCCAGGTGTTGCGGCCGGTAGGGCCGGCTGTCGCCGCTGCTGGTTTCGGTATCGTTGAAGGTGTAGTTGGCGCTGATCGACAGGGTTGCCAGCAGCGGCCAGTCGGCCACCAGCTCGACGCCGCTGGAGTCGGTGTCGCCGTTGCGCTGCAGGTAGCCGGAGAAGTCGGTCAGGTCGAAGTAGATTTCGTCCTCGACCTTCTGGTCGAAGTACACGGCCTCCAGGTAGAGGCCAGAGGCCGCGAGCCAGGACAGTCCGAAGTCATATCCCTTGCTGCGCTCCTCTTTCAGCGTGGTGTCGGAGGCCGGCGGATAAGCCGAGCCGCCATTGTTGTAGGCTATCTCGTAAAGGCTTGGGGCGCGAAAGCCCGTGCCGTAGGCCCCCTTGAGCTTCAGCTCGCCACCCCCCAGGGCAAACAGGTAGGCGCTGCTCACTCGGTAGGAAGTGTGGCTGCCGAAGTCGTCGTTATCGTCGTAGCGTGTGCCGGCAGTTAAGAACAACCGGTTGCCGAAGCCACCCTGGTATTCCAGGTAGTAGCCGCTCTGGTCGCGACTCTCATCCAGGCTGCCGTCATCCAGGGATTCGGTTTCCAGGTCGACCCCGTAAACCAGGCGGAGTCCCTGGCTGGCACTGAAGCTGCCCAGGTAGCTGCTGCGCTCCAGTTCGCCCTGGGTGCTGAAGCTGGACTGGCCGTCAGAATAGAACTTGCGGTCAGTATCGTTGCCGTTATACGCCAGCTGGTGACTGAACCTGCCCGCCTCGTAATCCGCCGCCAATCGCCACGCCTGTTGCTCATACTGATCCCGGCAGCGGTCGGTGGCCGCGAAGGTATCCACTGTGAAACAGTCATCGAAGCGGTTTTTGCCCTTGACGCTGCGACCCACCAGGCTCAGGCGCAGTTGCTCGGTGGCGTTGTAGCCCAGGCGGGCATTCGCCGTGCGGTTGTCGTAGCCGTCATCGTCCTTCAGGACAGTGTCCGTGGTGCGGGCGTTGAACCCGTCGGTCTGGAAATCCGTGCCTGACAGGTTGAAATCCACCGTGTCGTTACCGCCGCCAAGGTTCCCCGCCAGCTGCTGGCTGCCGTAACGCCCGCCCTCAGCGCTTACCTCGCCGCCGAAACCATCAGTGGGGGCGATAGTACTGATGTTGACCACTCCGCCGGCGTCCGCGCCGTACATCAGGCCCTGTGGACCGCGCAGGATTTCAACCCGCTGTACGCCTGAGCTCATCAGCTGTTCGAAGCGGGGGCTGACCTGTGGCCCCGAGGTGTCGGAAATGTCGATCCCGTCCAGCAGCACCAGGGTGCGGTATCCCTCTTCGCCGCGGATACGCAGGGCGGCGGCGCTGCCCGCGCCGCCGGTGTTGGTGACGGAGACGCCCGGCTGGGTCCGCAGTACGTCGTAGAGCGAGGTAAAACCGAGTTCACTGATCTCCTGCTGGGTGACCACCGAGATCGAGGTTCCCACCTCGCGCAGCGGCATGGGAATGCGGGAGGAGGTGACGACGACTTCCTCCAGGGGGGAGGCGACCAGCCCGGTTTGCCAGGCAGTGGCTGCGGCAAACAGTAGCGCGCATCGCAGGTGTGGCCTTGCGGGTACGAGAGTGTTCATGGGGAATCCTCAAATGCCTTTGGCAAGCGGCGAATGAGGGAGGAATCCGGGAAACACCATGCGCTGGGCATGGGGCAACCGTATGTGAAGCCCTCCGCTCCATCGTTGCACATCGCCAGGCAGGTATCGGGCTCACAGTACTGGACTGTATACCGTTGCGGGGGCAGCGGTGGATTGGCCGGAGGCCTACCACACTTCCCATTTAACCTACCCAGCACTGTGGCGACACGAAGCTCGCTACATATGCGGCAGGCACCTGGTTCGGGCGGGGACTCTAGAGCCTGCTCCCCTGTTTGTCAAATGCTGGACAGCATCGCCGGCGCAGCGGGCCGGCTCTCCTGGCTGATTCGTATTCACCCTGGCATCTGGCGTAGAATCCGGATTCGTCATAGTCGGAGCCATATGTTTTGACCATTACCGCAGAAGTCAGGGCCCGGGTGGCTGGCCTGCTGGGGCGAGAGCCCAGGGGGCTGGAGGCCGTTGCCGTGACGGCCGCTGACGGCAGTCCGATGGTCATCCGAGTGGCATCGCTGGTTGACGACACGCCTTTTCCAACCCTGTTCTGGCTGGTCGACCCCGGGCTAAATTACCGCATAGACCAGGCAGAGGCCGGGGGCCTGATCAAGCAGTTACAAGGCCGCATTGATGCCGACCCATCCTTGCAGGAACGGATGCGTGCGGATCACCAGGCGTATATCGCCCTGCGGGACAGTTATACCAGCGCTGCCGTGCGCTGCCGCATGGCACAGCTGGGATTCGCCGATGTACTCGACGACAGGGGCATCGGCGGTATCGCGGACTTCGGCCGGATTCGCTGTCTGCACACCTGGTACGCTGCCCACCTGGTCGTCCCCAACACGATCGGCGGCCTGCTGGATGAGTGGTGGCGTGAAGGCGACAATGTGGCGGCATCCGCGGTGACGCGCCAGGGAGACTAATCATGGGAGAGCCCGAATGAGCCGTAGAAAGTTACTGACCTGTGCAGCACTGGCCACATTCATCGGCTTGCTGGGAGCTTGTGGTGAAGGGCCCGCGGCCCCGCCGGCCAGTGAGGCGGCCAGTCGGGCATTGCAGCCACAGGATGCTGCGCTGGCTGCCATATACCGGCGCAGTTGTGCCAGTTGCCACACGGTGGCCGCTACCGGCGCACCGCTTACCGGTGATCGCGATGCCTGGACGCCACGCATGGCCAAGGGCATGGATGTACTGGTGGACAATGTAGTAAACGGTTTTGGCGGTATGCCGCCGTTTGGCCTGTGTATGGACTGTGACGCGGCGCAGTTTGAGGCCCTGGTCCGGTTCATGGCAACAGGGGAATAGGGCAGTGCTGAATCGAAGAGCTGTGCTCACGGCGCTGGTGACCGCGGCTCTTGCTCCCCGTGTGGCTGCGGCCACCACGCCGGCGCCTGCTGCCGGCGCCGCGCGTCGCCTGCCCTGGCGCAACTGGTCCGGCTCCCAGGAGTGCCTGCCGGCGGCACGCGTTGCCCCCGCTTCGGTGGCAGAGTTACAGGAACTGCTTGCCGGTGGCAGTGGCGTGGTTCGCGCGGTGGGTGCGGGGCACTCCTTCACCGCCCTGGTCCCAACTGACGACACCATTGTCTCGCTGTCCCGCCTCAGCGGAATGCTGTCCCATGATCCCGATACCCTGCAGGCCACTTTGTGGGCCGGTAGCCGCCTCGGCGACATCGGCGCTCCGCTGGAACAGGCGGGCCAGGCTCTGGTCAATATGCCTGATATCGATGAGCAGACCCTGGCCGGTTGCCTGGCTACCGCCACCCACGGCACCGGCACCGGTATCGGCTGCATGTCTACCTTTATCGAGGGGCTGCAACTGGTGGATGCAAGGGGCGAGCTGGTCGAATGCGACCGGCAGCGCAATTCGCAGCTGTTTGATGCAGCCCGGGTGTCCCTGGGCAGCCTGGGTATCATCACCCAGGTCAGGTTGCAGAACATGGCGCCTTATCGCCTGCGCCGGGAGACCGTGTGGCGCGAATTCGACGAGATGCTGGCCATCGCGGAGAGCGAAGCGGACAAGCACCGCAATTTCGAGTTTTATTATGTGCCGTTTTCCGGCATGGGATTCACCGATACCCATGACATCACCACGGAGGCGGTCAGTACTACCGGGAAACTTGATGGCAACGAGGGCGCCCGTGACCTGGAACTGGCCAGGGACTGGCTTGAGAGCATGCCGCGCCTGCGCGAGCTGGTGCTGGGCACCTACATGAAAACACTCGGCGATGAAGTCACCATCGAAAACTCCTGGAAAAACTATGCCAGCGAACGCAACGTGCGCTTCAATGAAATGGAGTATCACCTGCCCCGGGAAAACGGTCTGCAGGCCCTGCGGGAGGTCCGCACCGCTCTTGAGACGCAACACCCGGAAGTGTTCTTTCCCATAGAGGTACGCTTTGTAAAGGGCGACGATATCTGGCTCAGCCCGTTCTACCAGCGCGACTGCTGCTCGATCGCGGTACACCGCTATTTTGACGAGGACTACAGGCCGTATTTCAGCACCATAGAACCGATATTTCGCAAGCACCAGGGCCGACCCCACTGGGGCAAACTCAACACCCTGCAGCAGCAGGACTTTCGCAGTCTCTACCCGCGCTGGAATGATTTTGTCGAGGTGCGCAGGGAGATGGACCCCCGGGGGCGCTTTCTCAACCCCTACCTCAGGAGCCTGTTTGCATCTGCAGGAGGGAAGGTATGAAGCGACGTTCAATCCTCATCGGCGCCGCGGGCGCCCTGGGGCTGGGCTGGTTGCTGCGCCCCGGTGAGCGCGGCGCCGACCACAGCCCGTACTTCAGCGAGCTGTCTGTCGCACTGGACGGGGCAGGCCTGGCAAAGCCTTCCCTGGTGGTGGATCGCAGCCGCTTGCTGCAAAATATCAAGACGCTGGTGGGCCATATGCGCGGGCGGTTCGACTACCGTATAGTCGCCAAGTCACTGCCCTCCCTGCCGCTATTGGGGACAGTGATGGAAGCATCCGGCAGCAACCGCCTCATGCTGTTTCACCAGCCGTTTATCAACCAGGTTGCGGCGCGGTTCCCCCGTGCGGATGTGTTGCTGGGCAAGCCCATGCCGGTAGCCGCAGCCCGGAATTTTTACCAGCAATTCGGCGGCGGTGGTTTTGACCCCAGCCAACAGCTGCGCTGGTTACTGGATACACCCGAGCGGGTGGCCCAGTACGATGAGCTGGCCCGGGCCCTGGGGCAGGACATGCAGATCTGCATCGAGCTCGACGTGGGGCTGCACCGGGGCGGGGTGAGATCTGACGGGCAGCTTGTCGCCATGCTGGATATGCTGAGCCAGTCCCCGCGCCTGAATTTTTGCGGTTTTATGGGTTATGAACCCCATATTGTGAAGATGCCGGTGGGCGCCCCGGAGACCTACCGCGACAAGGCCGTGGCGATTTACCGGCACTACATCGATGTGGCCAGGGCGAGGCTGGGGCGGGACTGGCCGGCAGACGCGTTGCTTAATGCCGGTGGCAGCCCGACCTATGAGATGTATAACGAGGGGACTTATCCCTTCAACGAACTGGCGGCCGGGTCATGCCTGGTCAAGCCCACAGACTTCGACCTTCCCACCCTGGCGGACCACGTGGCCGCCAGTTATATCGCGACACCGGTTCTGAAGACCCTGGATACGCTGGAGATCCCGGGCATCGACCTGGGCGCGGTGCAGTCCCTGTGGGATCCCAACCGCGCCCGCACCTTTTTCACCTATGGCGGTTACTGGAAAGCTCAGCCGGAGTCGCCCCAGGGCCTGGCCAACAACCCGCTGTTCGGTCGCTCCACCAACCAGGAAATGTTCAATGGCTCGCGCAATATCCACCTGCAGCCCGATGACTGGGTTTTCCTCCGCCCCAGCCAGAGTGAGTTTGTGTTCCTGCAATTTGGTGACATCGCTGTTTACGACAAGGGGGCAATCGTGGAGCGCTGGCCTGTGTTCAGTGAAAACCCGCCGTTTGCGCCGGCCTGATCCAGCGCCTAGTCTTGCAGCATCGTCTTTGGAAAACAGCTAGAGGAACCCCATCATGATTGTTGAACAGATCTGGACAGGTAATGCCTACCGCAATTTCAACTACCTTATCGCCTGCCCCGAAACCGGGGAGGCCATGGCTGTCGATCCCCTGGATCATGAAAAATGCCTGGCCCGGGCTAAAGACAAGGGGTGGGAGATCACCCAGGTGCTCAACACCCACGAGCACCTGGATCACACCGGCGGCAACGCCCCGCTGATCGCCGCTACCGGCGCTCGCCTGCTGGCCCATGTGAACGCCAGGGATTCCATTGCCGGCATCGATCGCGGCTTACAGGCCGGTGATGTTATCAGGGTGGGCAAGACCGTAGAGCTCGAGGCGCTCGACACCCCGGGGCACACCATGTGCCACATCTGCGTGCTGTCCCACACTGAAACACCCGCACTGTTTTGCGGAGATACCCTGTTCAATGCCGGCGCCGGAAACTGCCACCACGGGGGGCACCCGCAGGAGTTGTACGAGACCTTTGCCAGCCAGATTGCCCAGCTGCCGGATAACACCCTGGTCTACCCGGGCCACGATTACCTGGCGAATAACCTGGCTTTTACCCTGGACCGGGAGCCGGGTAACGAAGAGGCGGAAAGACTGCTGGCGCAGGCGAGGGAGCAGGACCCGAACCGGGCGCTGGTTTCCAATATGGGGCTGGAACGCCAGATCAACACCTTCATGCGGCTGGACAGTCCCGGTGTTATAGCGCGCCTGCGCGAGACTTTTCCAGAGCTGCCGGAAGCGCCCGATCCCGGTACCGTATTCCTCAAGTTGCGGGAACTGCGCAACAGCTGGTAGTGATGCCCGCGTTAAAGCCAGCGTTTTCGCTTGAAAATGTAGATGAGTAGCAGGGCGGTAGTGGCCATTGCCCCAAGGGCGAAGAAGTAACCGTACTCAAGGTGCAGTTCAGGCATGTTCTCGAAGTTCATGCCGTACAAACCGGCAAGAAAACTCAGTGGCACAAAAATAGCCGTGATGATGGTGAGTATCTTCATGGTGGTATTCAACTCGTGTGAGCTGATCGAGATATAACCCTCCACCAGGTCGCCGCAGATCTCGTAGTACATGCCTGTCAGGCTGAACAGGCGCTCGCAACGGTCCAGCAGTGCCCGCCACAGGTGCCGGTATTCCGACTGGCCTGTGCCCAGGTAGGCGGGCTCTTCAGCCAGGATCTCTTCCATCAGGCGGTTGTGGTAGTTGAATATGCGGCGCAGCTTGCGCAGTTCAGAGCGGTAGCCTACCAGCTCCGTCATGACGCTGTCCGAGGGCTTGTGCAGCAGGCTTTCTTCCATCTCACCCAGGCGGGCTTCGAACTCCAGGATTTTCTGCAGGTAACGGTCGGAGGCATAGTCCATCACTTGCAGCGCGAGCCTGCCCGGGTCCAGCGAGCTCTGCCCGGCCTGCAATTCTTCCCAGACCTTGTTGATGCTCAGGGATACGCCCCGGTGGATAGTGACGAGGTGTTTCTCGGCGATGAAGAAGCCGATCTGTTGGGGCTGCAGGACCAGGTACTCATCCAGCTGGATGATGCCGCGAAACAGAATGAAGGTATTTTGTTCGAACTGATGTACCTTCGGTGGTTGCCGGGTTCGCTCGATATCGGTGATCGCGACTTTATGACAACCCAGCCGCTGCAGCTCGCTGTGCATCGCGGGTGAAATTTCACCCTCTATATCAAGCCACAGCCTGCCGTAGTTGCCAGAGTGCCACTGTTCCAGCAGCGCCTCGTCGCCCTCGCTTATCTGGCCGTCGTTGCTCATCAACTTTATTCGAATCGTCATGCCGACTGCTCACCCCGTTGTGAATTCCGGGCCGAACGCTCAGCCCTGGCCCGCCATGATGATACCACCGGAATCGTCCCGAGTGGCACAGCGAGGCTCTCCGGCGATTCATTGGCGGCGAAATCCAACCCCGGCCAGACCCCGGTTTATTGCCTGGCGGGGCTCGGCGCGCGGGCCGGTTCTGGCGATTTCACTTGAAACAGGCTGGAGTCAGCTTAGAATGGGCGCAGCAGTCCAGCGGGCTGCTCAGCCCCGGGTTGCGACGACGCCCGGCTAACCCGTGTCGGTAAACCGAGGGTCCGCCAAGAATGGTGCAAGCCAAGATCAAATCTCCACAGCCTTACTCACGTGTGCGTCCACGCTCTACCATAGACTGGAACCAGTACAATCCCGGTGAGTTTTACGACGAGATCATCGGCAAGGGGGGGCGGGCGCGCCCGGCGACCCGCAGCCTGGTGGAGTTCATTCGCAAGCAGACCATCAAGCACCTTGTGTCGCGGCAGCAGGCGGCCGACCTGGCGATCCAGGAGATGGGCATCAGCTTTACCGTCTACAGCGAGGGGCAGAACATTGATCGCTCCTGGCCGCTGGATATCATCCCGAGAATTATCCCGCTGCAGGAGTGGCGGGTACTGGAGCAGGGACTGATTCAGCGGCTAACGGCCCTGAATATGTTCATCGACGACGTCTACAACAAGCAGCAGATACTCAAGGACAAGGTGGTTCCCCGGGAGATCATTGCCAGCTCCCCGGATTTCCTCAAGCAGTGCATGGGGGCCAAGCCGCGCTACGGCGTATGGGCACACATCTGCGGCTCTGACCTGGTGCGCGACAGCGACGGCACGGTTTTCGTGCTTGAAGACAACCTGCGGGTGCCTTCCGGCGTGTCCTATATGCTGGAGAATCGCGCGATTTCCAAGCGGGTGCTGCCCCAGTTATTCGACCGCAATTCCATCCAGCCGGTAGCCGATTACCCGTCCCAGTTGTTTGACATGCTGGCGTCACTGTCTCCGCGGGCAGTCAAGCACCCGGAAATAGTCGTAATGACCCCGGGCGTATTCAACTCCGCCTATTTTGAGCACGCCTATCTCGCCCAGCGCATGGGCGCGGAGCTGGTGGAAGGGGCGGACATGGTCGTCGGCAGCGACGACAGGGTCTATATGAAGACCATTCGCGGCCTCTCGCCGATTGACGTCATCTATCGGCGCATCAATGACGACTTCCTCGATCCTGAGGTGTTTCGGCCCGACTCCGCGCTCGGGACGCCCGGGCTGTTTCGAGCCTGGCGCAAGGGCAAGGTGGGGCTGGCCAATGCGCCGGGCGCCGGCGTGGCCGACGACAAGGTCGTGTATACCTTCGTGCCCGCCATCATCAAGTACTACCTTGACCAGGACCCGATCATTCCCAGTGTTCCCTCCTATCTCTGTGTAGACGATAAACACCGTAAGTATGTACTGGAAAACCTGGCGAGCATGGTGGTGAAACCAGCCAATGAATCCGGTGGCTACGGCATGTTGATCGGGCCCGCGGCCAGCAAGAAAGAGCTGGCGATGTTTGCCGGGCTGATCAAAAAGAACCCGCGTAACTATATGGCGCAACCGGCGCTCAAGCTTTCGACGGCGCCGACGCTGTGCGGCAACAGTATCGAGCCAAGGCACCTGGACCTGAGACCCTTTATCCTGCAGGCCAAGAATCACTACGTGACCGCGGGGGGGCTGACCAGGGTAGCGCTACGCAAAGGCTCGCTGGTTGTTAACTCTTCCCAGGGTGGCGGCAGTAAGGACACCTGGATCGTCGACATGGAGAATGGCTGATGTTGGCAAGAACCGCAGAGCGGGTTTACTGGCTCGGTCGTTTTCTGGAGCGCGCAGAGAATACGGCTCGCCTGATCCTGGTGCGCCACCATGCGATTCTGGACCTGCCCAGGGAGGTACAGCCCGGATGGGATCTTTTGCTGCAGGTGCTGGGTGCCGAGCAGGACTTTGCTGCGCTGCCGGGGGCGGCGACCGAAAAGAATATTATCAGTTTCGTGTTCGGCGAGCGGGAGAACCCGTCGTCGATAATCAGCTCGCTCACCAATGCCCGGGAAAACATGCGCACCACTCGCGAGATCATGCCCAGCGAAACCTGGGAGCGGATCAACAGTCTCTACCTGAGCGTGGCCCGGCGCAGCCAGAAGGATCTGCCGCGAGGCGTGCGTCACACAGTGCTGAATAATATCGTCCAGTCCTGCCAGCAGATTACCGGCATGCTCGCCGGCACGATGAACCAGGATGCCGCGTACCAGTTTATTCGCATGGGTCGCAATCTCGAGCGTGCGGATATGAGCACCCGCATAATCGACGCGGCATCCGCAGGCCTGATGGGCAATCTCGAGGATATTTCTCCTTATCGAAATGTGTTGTGGATAAGCGTGCTGCAATCCCTGAGCGCCTACCAGATGTATCGCCTCAACGTACAGCGCAATGTCAGCCCGGAGGATGTACTGGAGTTCCTCTTTCAGAGCCGTATATTTCCCCGCGCCGTGGCCCACTGCCTGGCCGAGATAGAGCACAGCATGAAGTTGCTGCCGGAGCACAAGCCGGCGCTTGCCGCGGCGGAGAAGGTGCTGAAAAAGCTGGCATCAACCGACTGTGGGGAACTTGTCGACACTGAATTGCACGGCTTTATCGACGACCTGCAGCTGCAACTCGTCGATGTGCACAGCGCGATAGTCGGTAACTGGTTTACGCCCGGCGAATAGCATTGAGGTCTTTCGCCTGGCTTACCGCTTGAGGGCTGGCCGGTTTGCCCCCGGGTTGAAACCGTGCCGGAGGGCCGGCCCGGCTGCCAAAATTCCCGCGGAGGTGGTATATTGGCCGCCTTTTGACCAGCGGGAAAATCTTCCCCGGTTGTAACAAAGCGGAACAGCCAATGAGCACCACCACAGACGACTTGCGGATACGCAAGACCAACCAGTTGATATCGCCCGAACAGCTGATAGGCGATGTCGCCGTTACGGCCAGGGCAGCCGAAACTGTCGCCAATGCACGCCAGACCATTCACCGCATCCTCACCGGTGAGGACGACCGCCTGCTGGTAGTCGTCGGCCCCTGTTCCATTCACGACCCGGCGGCAGCCAGGGACTATGGCGCGGGGCTCAGGGCTGTCGCGGACAAGCTTGCCGAAGACATCTTCGTGGTGATGCGTGTCTACTTCGAGAAACCGCGGACCACGGTTGGCTGGAAGGGATTGATCAACGACCCGGACCTCAACAATACGTTCCAGATCAACAAGGGCCTGCACCTCGCCAGGCAGTTGCTGCTGGACCTGGCGGACATGGGCCTGCCGGCAGGCACCGAGTACCTCGACCTGATCAGCCCCCAGTACTACGCCGACCTGATCGCCTGGGGCGCTATCGGCGCGCGTACCACCGAAAGCCAGACCCACCGGGAGCTCGCCTCCGGGTTGTCCTGCCCGGTGGGCTTCAAGAATGCCACCGACGGGGATATCCAGGTCGCGGTAGACGCTATCAAGTCCGCATCCCAGCCACACCACTTCCTGTCGGTGACCAAGCAGGGGCACTCCGCTATTTTCCAGACCGCCGGCAACGAGGACTGCCACGTGATCCTGCGCGGCGGAAGACATCCCAACTACGATATGTTTTCCGTGGATGACACCAGTGCGCTGCTGGCGAAATCGGGGTTGCCGGCGCGTATCATGATCGATGCAAGCCATGCCAACAGCCGCAAGATCCCCGCCCGGCAGGTCGACGTCGCCAGCGATATTGCCACCCAGGTGGCCCGGGGCAGTCGCAGTATTTTTGGATTGATGCTCGAAAGCAATCTGGTGGAAGGGCGCCAGGATGTGGTGGCGGGCCAGGCGCTTGACCTACGGCCAGAGTATTACCGATCCCTGTATGAGCTGGCCTGATACCGAATCAATTTTGCAGGAGTTGGCCACTGCGGCGCGCCTGCGTCGCGAGAGATAAGGTCTATGCACCTGGGTTTCAGTTCAATGAACACGGCGGATGACCCCGCCCCGGACCTGCTCGCCAGGACCCTGGAGGAGGCGGGCTTCGAGTCACTGTGGTACGGGGAGCACAGTCATATCCCGGCATCACGCAAGACGCCTTACCCCGCAGGGGGCGAGTTGCCGGCGCCCTATCGTAAGATGATGGACCCCTACGTGTCTCTGATGGCGGCGGCAGCAGTTACGACGCGGCTGAAGCTTGGCACAGGTATCGCGCTGCTGATGGAACGGGAGTTGTTTTCCCAGGCCAAGACCATCGCCACCCTTGATAGACTTTCCGGCGGTCGCGTATTGATCGGCTGTGGTGTGGGCTGGAACGAGGAGGAGTTCACCAACGCCACGCGCCTGCCCTGGGGGCGCCGCTACCTGGCGCTGGAGGAAACAGTACAGGCCCAGCGTGCCCTGTTCAGGGAAGCGGAGCCGGCGTTTCACGGGGAGCTTATCGATTTCGACCCGGTATGGTTTGATCCCAAGCCGGCGCAGCCCGGTGGGCCGCCGGTGATATTCGGTGCCATGGGTCCCCTGGGCATCAAGCACACGGCCCGCTGGGCGGACGGCTGGATGCCGGTGGATGTGGCACTGCCGGATATCCCGCAAGCCATTGCCGACTTTCGCCAGCTGGTGCGCGATTACGGCCGCAATCCCGACGATGTGGAAATTACCCTGGTGGTGATGGCAGAGGTGACTGCGGACCTGCTCAAATCCTACCGGGACATGGGGATAGATCGCTGTAATATCGGCGTGGGCATGCAGAACTGGGACAAGCCCGAGATTGTCATGCCCATGATCGAGGAGTGCTCCAGGCTGATCCCGGCACTTTGAGCCAGGACGACCCTGAATTATTCAGGGCTTTCCTGGGTCTGGTTGGCCTGCAGCAGCCAGAGTCCGAAAAGTTTGTAGACGATCGACAGAACCACCGCCCCGACGAACAGCCCGATAATGCCGGACATGATCATGCCGCCGATGGCCCCGAACAGGATAATCGGCATCGGTATGTCCAGGCCCCGCCCCATCATCATTGGCTTGAGAAAACTGTCGCTGAAGCCGGCGATAGCCATGTACACCGTAAAAACAATAGCCCAGGTGGGCTCCATAACGGAGAAGGCGTAGGCGACAATAGGGATCAGAACCAGTAGCAGTGGCAACTGGGCAATCGCCACGATAAGCACGATCACACTTAGTATGGGAGCGCCTGGAATACCCGCCACAAACAGCCCGATGGATACGAGAACTGTCTGGATAATAGCAACACCAATGACCCCCTGCAGAACGTTGCGCACGGTAGCGACGATCATCGGAGCCCACGCGCCACCCGGGTCGAGCCCGCCCACGCGCACGAAAAATCGCTTGGCGGCAGCCCCGCAACTCTCGGCATAAGTCATGAAACCGCCGGCTATGAGCAGGGCGACCACAAACATGAGCACGCCCATCACGCTGCCACCGATTCTTTTGATCAGCATGCCACTCAGTTCCCCGATCTGCTTGGAATTACTATGCAGGAAAGTCTCCAGGTCGCTGCTGGCGGAGCTCCACGACGCGTACAATTGCTCGCCGACTACCGGCCAGTCCGCTACCCTGGCTGAGGGAGGCGGTATCCGCAGTTCTCCCGACTCGAGCCCGGTGGTGAGCTTTTTCAGGCCACTCAGCCCTGCATCGGTTGCGGTCCAGGCCGGAGCAACCAGTGCCGTGATAAAGAACAGGGTGACCAACGAAGCAGCCAATGCCCTGTTGCCACCCAGTTTGGGTTGCAACCATTTGACCAGCGGAAACGCGGCCATGGCGATAATCGCCCCCCAGAGGATAGGGGTAGTGAATGGCCTGATAATTTCGTAGGTGTACAACAGCAGGATCAGCAGCAAGCCGATACGCAGGGTGGACTCAATCATGTTGCGCACAAACAGCGGCTGAAAGCTGGGTGTGGGGGTGGGTTCTTCCATCTCAATTACCTCAAAAAAACAAAGATCCAGCTGTTATTGTCGCCGTTGCGGCACATTATGAACCCGCCACAGCCATTACGGAAGTACCGGATCGCGAACAGGGGCCGGTGCGCGCGGTATCGCGTTGCCAGTGTCGATACTGTTAACCTCGCCGATACAAGGGAGAAGCCATATGCCAGATAAGTCAGTTAGTGCAATCGTAGATGCCTACCGTCAATTGGCTTCCGGGGGACTTGGCACCGGCAGCTCCGGTAATATTTCCACGCGTGTCGAGGGCGGGATGCTGATTACGCCTACCGGAGTGGCGCCTTCGAATTTGCAGCCGTCACAGCTCGTATTCATGACACTGGCGGGGGAGGTCGGTGAAGATCAGTTACTGCCTTCGAGCGAGTGGCATATGCACGCCGGTATTTACCGGGCGCGGCCCGATGTCAAAGCGGTGGTCCACTGCCATTCCCGTCACGCCACTATCCTGGCCTGTACCGGCAGATCCCTGCCTGCAGTTCACTACATGATTGCGATCACCGCCGGGGATGAAATACCCCTGGCGCCTTACGCCACTTTCGGTACACCCGCGCTGGCGGCATCTGCAGTAATGGCCCTCGGGGACGCCGGTCTGGCCTGCCTGCTTGCCAATCACGGCCAGGTGGCGGCCGGCGCAGATCTGTCACAGGCTCTGCGCGTGGCGCAGGAAGTTGAAGAGCTGGCGGCGATCTATTGCGGTAGCCTCGCCATCGGTGGCGCGCAGATACTGTCAGCAGAATCGATGGCTCAGGTGCATGAGGCTTTCAGGGACTATGGCCAGCAGGAGGAGAGCATTGAGCCCGATGCCTAGAAGTCGTATCCCAGGCCCGTGCTCACGCCATAGTCGACGCCACTGTCACCTTCTGCGCGGTTGTCGTAGCTGCCGTAGGCTGTAATGTCGAAAAACAGGTCCTCTAACAGTTCCCATCGCAGGCTCAGGTCCGAACTGCTTCTCACCCGCCCGGTCTCCGTGATGCTGGGATACAGATTGAGGCTGAAATCCAGGTGCAGCTCGGGTGTATTGAATCGCCATGCCGAATAGCGCGAAGACAGGACCATCTCAAGGTTCTCCTCGGTGCCCTCGCTCTTGTTGTCTTCAGTGATAACCTGCAGGCCCACTACGCCCGACAGCCTGTTTTGGTAGGTGTCGAGGAAGAACCGGCCAACTCCCCCGCCAAACGCGAGGCGGTAGTTCAGGTCCAGTTCGTCATTCTGCTCGTAACTGCCGAACGTCGCCCTGAAAATCCCCGGGTACTTTGTCCAGACGGCGCGGTTCAGGTCAACCTTGGAGCTGGTAGATGAGGTGTTGTCCGAGTCACTGAAATTCATCCGGCCATCCAGGTTGTTGCGACTCTTTTCATTTTCGTAGCCGATGTTGCCCTTGAAATTGGTCTGGGTGAGGGAGTTGGCGCGGGTATAGGAGTATCCGGCGGAGAAATAGGCATCGATACGGTCGACAACCTTGCTCTCAATCGGGCGCATTCTCACCAGATCAAGCCATTCGAGGTTTTTCTCCGAGCCCAGTTCGGCAATGCTGAGCTGTCCGGGGCGGGTCGATTTCTCGACGGAGCCGAAATGACGTGCGCCACTGCTCAGTTGGAATTCGTAGTAATAGTCGCTCTTGATGTTGGCGATTTCCTGCCACTCGATGCTGACGGTGCCCATGGAATCGGTACTCAATTTGAGAATGCCGCCATCGAGTTCCTTGATTTCGCCGGTAATCCGGTCACCGTTGTACAGTGTCACGATGTCGGTCTTGGGGTGTGCCAGGGCGTTGGGGCTGCACAGGCACAGCCACGCCAGTGCCAGGGCGGGAAATATTTTCAAATTCACGTCAGGCTCCGTTTGGGGCGCTTCAGGTAGTCGTTTTATGGAATGATGATAAAGGATTTAACCGACCTTTGTCCGTATGCGCTGATGTGAATTCTCACCGCCTTGTTTCCCGTGCTATGCTGCGGGCCAATCAGCGGCCGACCCACCTGCATACCATGGTGTCTCCCTCCAACCTGCTCAGCCTCGCGCTGCTCTACATCTGCATCCTGTTCGGCGTGGCCTGGTATGCCGATCGGGTATCACAGGCTGCCCGCGCCCAGGGCGACAGCGGCCAATTTATCAGGCTGTTTGGTATCGGCTTTCGGGCGACGCGGGTGCGCGGCTTGATCTATGCACTGTCGCTGGCGGTGTACTGCAGCTCCTGGACATTCTACGGTGCCGTCGGCAGTGCCACGGCATCCGCCTGGAGCCACGCGCCGATATACCTCGGCCCCATCCTGTTGTTTGTGTTTGGCTGGCCCCTGATAAGGCGCCTGCTGGCGGTCGGTGAGCGCCATCGGGTCACATCGATCGCTGACTACATTGGCGCCCGCTATGGCAAGCGCCAGCCCCTGGCGGTGCTGGTTACCCTGGTGGCGACCGCCGCCGTGCTCCCCTATATTGCCCTGCAGTTCAAGGCCCTGGCCCAGGCCTGGACCACGGTGGGGGGCACTGCCCAGGAAGTAGAGGCTATCGGCGGTGACACCGCGCTGCTGGTTGCCATTATCCTGGCGGTATTTACCATCCTCTTCGGGACCCGGCGCCTGGACGGTCGCGAGCGTCACCAGGGGATGATGACTGCGGTGGCGGTCGAGTCGGTAGTAAAGCTGCTCGCATTCATCGCCGTGGCTGTGCTGGCCCTTTCATACCTGTCTGATCTCCCAACAGGGAGACTGGTTGAGCATGGTAGCAACGCTCTGGGGGAAGTTTCCCTGTCAGCGGATTTCTTCGCCCGCACGCTGCTCAGCGCGCTGGCGATCCTGTGCCTGCCGCGCCAGTTCCACGCCATGGTGGTAGAGGCCCGGGAGGATACCGACACCGGTATGTCGCGCTGGATATTCCCGCTCTACCTTGGACTGTTCATGCTGCTGGTGCTGCCGATCAGCATAGCCGGTGCCCAGTTGCTTGGCGGCACGGTAAACCCCGACGTCTACGTGCAGGTGCTGCCGATTTCCCTCGAGGCAAAGTGGGTTACCGTGGCCGCATTCATCGGCGGGATATCCGCCGCTACCGGGATGGTCATCGTCGCTACCGTCAGCCTGGCGATCATGATCACCAATGAGGTGGTGGCCCCTATCGTCATGCGCCTTAACGCGGACTCCCCGGCGGCAGTGCTCAAACTGGGCGACAGTCTGCGACGGATCAGGCAGTTCACTATCGCCGGAATCCTGCTGGCGTCCTGGCTGGTCACCCGGCAAATCATGGGTATTCCCTGGCTGGCCCAGATCGGTTTTATCTCATTTCTCGCCGCTGCCCAACTGGCGCCCGCGCTACTGGCCGGTTTGTACTGGCGCCGGGCCCACGGTGTCGGGGTTATCGTGGGACTGTTGGCGGGCTTGTCCGTCTGGTTTTACTGCTCAGTGATACCCGCTCATTCTGCCGGGAGAGAGCGCCCTGTTGCTCGAGGGACCGCTGGGTATCGCCTGGCTGGCCCCTGCAAACCTGTTCGGTATCGTCAGCGAACACCGCCTCGCCTATGCCACTTGCTGGAGCCTGGGTCTGAACGTGCTGGCACTGGTGGGACTATCCCTTGTACTACGACCGTCACAGGCGGACATACGCCAGGCACGCCTGTTCACCGACACGTCTGCCAACGGATCCGGGCAGGCGCACATCGATTACCAGCTGAGCCTCATCCGGGTAAGCCAATTGCAGGCCCTGTTGCCGCCATTCATGGGGCAGGAGGAACTGCGGCAGATGTGGCGCCAGTTCGAGCTGACTTACCAGCAGCGGTTGCTGCCGGGGGATCGGGCGCCGGGATTCGTGGTAAACCAGGTCGAAGCCGTTCTGGCGCGGATTATCGGGGCGACGTCGGCCCATAAAGCCATGGAACAACTGGAGAGCAGCCAGCAGCTGGCCTACAGCGACCTGGCGGGGATGGTCAGCGATGCCAGCAAGTTGCACACCTTTAACCGGGAGCTGCTGCAGACCACCGTGGAGAGCCTGGTACAGGGTGTGTCAGTCGTAGATGCAGAGCTGCGCCTGGTGGCGTGGAACAAGCGCTACGAGGAAATCTTTCACTATCCAGAGCGTTTTCTCTACGTGGGTTGCCCGATCGAGCGGGTCTATCGGTTCAATGCCGAGCGAGGTTTTCTCGGCAAGGGAGGGGAGAACCTGGAAGAGGAGATCAACAAGCGCCTGGGCTGGTTGCGCGACGGTAACGCCTATCGCCTCGAACGCAATCTGCCTGATGGCACGGTCATCGATATTCGCGGTACACCCTTGCCCCACGGCGGCTTCGTCACCACCTACATCGACATCAGTGATTTCCGGGACGTGGTCACCCAACTCGAGGAGGCCAAAATCGAGTTGGAAGCCCAGGTGGCGTCCGGCAGCCAGACCCTCAGTGAAACCAATGCCAGGTTGCGCCAGGAGAATCGACTGCGCGCCCAGGTGGAGTCCCGGCTGCGCGAGGCCCATCTCGGCAGGACGCGCTTCATGTCGGCTACCAGCCATGACCTGTTACAGCCGATCAATGCAGCCCGTCTGTTTACCGCCGCCCTGAAGCCGCAGCTGGGCGGGGATATCAGTGCTGACACCTTGCACACTGTCGACCAGATAGACCGCTCCCTGCAGCGGGCAGAGGGATTGATTGCCGAGCTGCGGGAGATTGCGCGGCTGGATTCCGGTGCGCAGATGCCGCGCCGCAGCCATTTTTCCGCCGGTCAGATGTTCCACGCCCTGGCGCAGGAATTCGAGCCCTCCGCCCGGCTGGCCGGACTTGAGTTGCGGGTGATTGCCACCAATGTGTGGCTCTATTCCGACCATTCGCTGCTGTATCGGATTCTCCAGAACCTGCTGGCAAACGCCCTCAAGTATACGGCCCGGGGCAGGGTGGTGCTGGGAATACGGCGGCGACCCGAGGGCGCCGAGATACAGGTTTGGGATACGGGTCCCGGTATCGCTGAGCAGGACCAGGAACGTATTTTTCATGAATTCGAGCGTCTGCCGCGTCAGTCCGGCCAGAGCGACGAGGGCCTGGGCCTGGGGCTGGCGATCGTCCAGCGCTGTGCCGAACTGCTGGGTCATCGGCTGCAGCTTCGCTCGACCCCAGGGGCGGGGCACCATGTTCTCGGTCACGGTTACCTGGGGCCAGACCCAGGCGGCTGTCACCAGCCCCGGTGAAGAGCATCTCGCGCGCGATCTCGAAGGCTTGCATGTGCTGTGCCTCGACAATGACCCGATGATACTCGAGGGCATGCAGCAACTGCTGGTGACGATGGGTGCCTCGGTGAGCATCGCCCGGGACCGGGAGCAGGCACTGCAGCGGCTGTCCGATCAGCCGGATATTGTGTTGGCAGATTATCACCTGGGTGACAACGATACAGGGCTGGCTGTAATGCAGGCCGCACGACAGGGCGGTGTACGGGAAACCCCCTGCGTAATCATCAGCGCGGATGACAGCGATGTGATCCGTGACCGGGCCCGGGCTGCAGGTTTTCGCTTCTTGCCAAAACCGGTCAACCCGGCCCGCCTGCGGGCGCTGGTTCTGGCGCTGACCCGCGCCTGACTTATCGCTGCGCTACCGCTGTAGTGTTTTCCACAAGATGGTTTCGATATTCCGCCGGGGTGCTGGCGTGGGCGGTGCGGAAACAGGCGGTAAAATGGCTCTGGCTGCTGAAACCGCATTCCTCTGCGATATGTGCAATGGGGAGCGTGGTCGTGGCCAGCAAGTTGCGCGCTTTTTCCAGCCGCGAGGCCAGCACATAGCGGTGGGGCGGCGTACCCATTGCCTCATTGAACAGTCGCCGGAAGTGCGCAACGCTCACCTCCGCCTTGCCTGCCAGTGCTGCAACTGACAGGTCATCCGCCCGGGTGATCGCGAATATGGTTGAGCACTGCCTGCAGGCGGGAATAGTGAACATGCCGCGGATTGAAGCCCCGGGTTTCGGGCGTGGTCAGGTTGCGATATACCTGTTCCAGCATCACCGGCGCCAGCATGGCCATGAAACGTCTCGTCGCTGCCGCGACCCTTGTGCAATTCCCGCACGACCTGCAGGGCGAGGGCGCTGACCAAGGGATCCCCAAACTGCGAGCAGCCTGTTGGCGCTGGCAGCCAGTCTGGCCAGGCGTGCGACGATACCTGACGGCTGGTCGGGAAAGTAAAACACCGCGAAATCCACCGTGCCTGCGTAGTGCCAGTGCGTATCAAAATTTGCCGGGCACCAGCAGAGACTGATTCGGCATCGTGGTCGTCCGCCAGGCCCCGCTTTCTCCCTCGCGCACCCGGGCCCCGCCAAACTGGGAGATCAGCGTTGTCCCGCGGATGCCGGACACCGTTTTCTCGATGCCGCTGAACAGGTAATGCTCCACATACAGTGCACTGGCCCCGCCGACGACGCCTTCCGCCAGCGGGCTGTGGCCCAGCTCCCTGCGTACTTTTTGCCAACGTTCCATAACAATTGCCGTGAGCGTTTTTTGACAAAGATACGCTTAGTTTCTGCAAGATGTAAGGGCAAAGTCCGCGCAGAATGGCAGACTGCTATACAGTGCAAATAACGACACCAGCCGCCTGGAGGCGACAATGATAAAGCTCAAGACAGAATTGACCCTGCCCTCTGTCGGACTCACAGGTTTCGAGACACCCTTGTCGGAAGAGGAAGAAGCCATTCAGGGCGTCGTCCACCAGTTCGCCAAAAACGTGCTGCGACCGATCGGCCGGGAACTCGACAAAATGTCCGCCGAAGAGGTCTGCGCGCCCGGCTCTCCCTACTGGGAAGCCATGGCGGAGGCAGCAAAGCTCGGCCTGGACCCTGAGTTGCTGCAACAGTTTGAGCCGGCGGTGGCCAATCGCCTGGAGTCCATGATCGGTGAGGAGATGGGCTGGGGCGATGCCGGCCTGGCGGTATCGCTGACGGTGAACAGTTTTCCGTCTCGAGATGGCAAAGGCCGTGGGTAACCAGGAACTGGTCGACCTGTCCACCGGCAAGATCGGTTGCTGGATGATAACCCACCCTGACAAGGGCACTGATGTGGGCGCTTTCGATATGAAGCGCGAGTGGTCGGCGGGCCAGCAGGGCAACAAGGGCAGTATGCTGGCCCGGGTCGGTGCCGACGAAATAGTCATCAATGGCCAGTGCTCGGCCTGGGTATCAAACGGCGCAGTGGCACAGGTGGCCCTGTGCTACCTGAGTGCGGACTATGGTGACGGATTTTTTGACGCCGATGGCCGCCCCAACGGGGTAACCGTTATCCTCCCCCTGGATTTGCCCGGAGTATCGCGGGGCAAGCCGCTGGAGAAGATCGGCCAACGCGCGCTGCCCCAGGGTGAAGTGTATTTCGACAACGTGAAGATTCCGAAACGCTTCGCGGTTGCTCTGCAGGATGAATACTACGGCAACGTGGCCTCGGCCTGGTCATTTGCCGGTACCCACATGGGCCAGGTGTTCACCGGAGTGGCCCGTTCAGCCTTCGAGATGGCACTGCACTACTGCAATGAACGCAAGCAGGGTGGCCAGCGCCTGATAGACCACCAGCTCACCCGCTACCGCCTGGGCGACATGATGCGTCGCGTGGAACTGTGCCGCGCTGTGGCCCGGCGCTCACTGGCGTACGCGCGCCAGACACCCTCGGGACATCCCTGGGCCACGGCTTCCGCCAAGGTGACCGTGACCGAAGAGGCCGAGAAAGTTGTGGCCGAGGCATTCCGGTTGTTCGGCGGCAATGGCACCACGCTGGAATACCCGATCGAAAAACTGGTTCGCGATGTGCGCTCGGCGCTGATCGAGGACGGTGAGAACTACATGCTCACGACCCGGCTCGGATTTCTGTGCCAGCAACTTTATGACGAGGGCTGGACCCAGAATTAAGCTCGATACAAGACTTATACCAATTACCCGATCAAGGCCCGCTTCAAGCGGGCTTAACATAAGAGAGGAAGACAAAATGGCCAAGTACCCCGTAGTAGTTTATGGCGCCAGTGGTTACACCGGCATGCTCATCATGGACTGGTTGATCGACCAGAATATCCCCTTCACGGCTGTCGCCCGCGACGCCAAGCGCGTCAAGGAAATGATGGCGCAGCGGGTGGTGCGGCTGGAGTCTGCCACCTATGAAATCATCGAGGCCCAGCACGAAGTCAAGGCGCTTGACCAAGGCTTTCAAGGGCGCAAAGGTCGTGTGTAACACCGTCGGCCCCTTCGTCAAGTATGGTCTGACCGCGGTTGAAGCGGCGCTCAAGGCCGGTTGCCACCACCTGGATACCACCGGTGAGCAAGCTTATATCCGCGATGTGCGCGAGCAGTTTGGCGAGCTCTATGCCCAGGCAGGCCTGCTCGTGTCGCCCTCGCTGGCCTATATGTACAGTTACGCAGAGATTGCGGCTGAGCTGGCGCTGGAACACCCGGGCATTGACGCCCTGCAAACCTCGACCCTGTGCCGCGGACCGCGCGGTGTCGGCGCCGGTGTCACCGTGGGCTCCACCGCCTCGATCTTTGAGATGTACCGTTCCGAGGCCTGCTACCTGTGGGACAAAAAACTGGTGCCGCACGCGGCAGACAAATCCTACACCATCAACTCCCCTGATTTTATGGACCCGGTCTTTGCACTGCCCTGGAGCGGCACCTCGTTGCCCGTGTATTTTCAGAACGATGCCCGGGTACGCAGCTGTGAGTCCTGCGTCGGCTTTTACGACAACGACGCCATGAGGATGGTGCACGCACTGGGCGAAAAATGGGAGGCGGAGTACAAGGATCTTCCGACCGAGCAGCAGGATGAAGTGCTCAGGCAGATCACCGAATCCACCACGCCCAGCATGCCGCCGCGGGAGCGCACCACCCTGGTTCGCACCGTGGACACTGCTATCGGCCGCGGCGTGTTGTCAGCCGTGCGCGCCACCGTCTACGGCACCACCGCCTATATCGCCACCGGCGCTTTGCAGACTGCCGGCGTGATCAAGCTGCTCGACGGCGATACCAACAAGGTCGGTTTCGCCTCCGGCTCCAAGGCCTTTGGCCACCGCTACCTGCTGGGCTTCCTCGAGGAGCGCGGCCTGGCACGTGCCAGCGTCACCGAACTGTAAGCGCTGCGCGAGGAGATTACTGTGGCTCTCATCGACCTTTACGACCGCGGCTGGATGATCAACCCCACCGGGGTCGCCTATATCCAGGGTGACCGCACCTACAGTTTCGATGAGGTCGGGGATTTATCCTGCCGCATTGCGAACCGCTTGCTGGCCCTGGGCCTGCCCAGGGAAACCAAGGGTGCCATCTGGGCTGCCAACGATGTCACGGCCTGGGCCTGCACCCTGGGCCTGTGGCGCGCTAACATGACATGGTTGCCGGTCAATGCGCGCAACTCGGCGGAGGACAATCACTATATCCTCGATTTCTTTGACTGCGAGGTGATGTTCTACCAGAGCGAGTTCGAGGAAGTGATCGCCGGTTTGCGGCCCCGCCTGCCCAAGATCAGGCACTGGGTCTGTATCGACACCGTGGCGCAGGATGCGCCGTCGCTTGATAACTGGCTGGGTGATGCCAGTAGTGTCCCGCCCCGGGTAGAGTTCGCGATGGATGATGTGGTGATGCTTTCCTCCACCGGCGGCACCACCGGCAAGCCCAAGGGTGTGATGAACACCCATCGCAGCTGCCAGACCTTTGCTGCACATTTCATGCTGGCCTATCCCTACGGGGCGGACGAGCGACCGGTAAACCTGGCGGCGGCGCCGATGACCCACACGGCCGGGCTGCTGTCCATGCCCTGCACCGCGCAGGGCGGTACGGTCGTGGTGGTTACCAAACCGGACCCGGCACTGATCTTCGAGGCCGTGGCGAAACACCGGGTGACGGAGTTTTTCCTGCCGCCAACGGTGATTTACAAGCTGTTGGAGATTCCGGGTATCGAGAAGGTCGATTTTTCCCCGGTCAAGTACCTGGTGTACGGCGCGGCGCCGATGTCGGTGGACAAGCTCAAAAAAGCGATCGCCCTTTGGGGACCGATCATGGCCGGCGGCTATGGCCAGACGGAAGCGCCCGCGAGCATCTCGAGCCTGCCGCCGGACCACCATTTCGTCAACGGCGAACTGGCATCCGACGAGCGACTCACCTCGGTCGGCCGACCCAACCCCCTCATCCGTGTCGAGCTGATGAACGACGCCAACGAGATCCTGCCCCGGGGCGAGACCGGGGAGATCTGTGTGCGCGGTGACCTGGTGATGAAAGGCTATTACAAGCAGCCGGACAAGACCGCCGAGACCATCATCGACGGCTGGCTGCATACCGGCGATGTTGGTCACATCGACGCCGAGGGCTACCTGCATATCACCGACCGCAAGAAGGACATGATTATTTCCGGCGGTTTCAACGTCTATCCCAGTGAGGTAGAGCAGGTCATCTGGGGACACCCGGCGGTACAGGACTGTGCCGTAATCGGTGTGCCGGACGACAAATGGGGTGAGGCGGTGAAAGCGGTGATTGAGCTCAATCCCGGGCAGACTGTTACCGCCGAGGAAATCATAGCACTGTGCAAGGAAAAGCTCGGCAGTGTGATGGCTCCAAAGACAGTGGATTTTGTCGCCTCGCTGCCGCGTAGCACTGTGGGTAAAGTGTTGAAGAAAGACCTGCGCGAGCAGTACTGGCAGGACAGCGGCCGCAAGGTCTGAAGGAGTAAGAATCGCATGAATGACGTTTACATCGCAGGTATTGCCATGACGGTTTTTGGTCGTCATCCGGAGCGCAGCCTGCAGGACATGGCCGGGGAGGCGCTTACTGGCGCCGTACAGGATGCCGGCTGCAAAATCGCGGACCTGGGCGTGGCTTACTATGCGGGCATGACCAATGGTCCCTTGCAGGGACAGATTTCAATTCCCGGCCAGGTGGTATTCAGCAAAATCGGGGTCGAGGGTATTCCGATTTACAATGTCGAGAACGCCTGTGCCTCCGGCAGTTCAGCGTTCAATCTCGCGCTCCAGAGCCTGCGGGCCGGCACCACGGATGTGGCGCTGGCGCTGGGCGCGGAAAAAATGAATATTCCCGACAAAGCCAGGGCTTTTTCCATATTCGAGGGCGGCTGGGATGTGTCCACCGCTGAGGAAAATTACCAGACCCTGGTAAAAATGGGGGAGGGTGTCGAGGTGCCCCCGGGATCCGAGTCGGACAAGCCTTACAGCAAGTTCATGGCGATCTATGCGGCGATGTGTCGCCTGCATATGAAAACCTGGGGTACCACCCAGCGCCAGATCGCCGCGGTCTCAGCCAAGAACCATACCCATTCGGTTCACAACCCCTTTTCCCAGTTTCGCAAGCCGTTCACCATCGAGGAGATCCTCGCCGCGCCGCCGATCACCTACCCGATCACCCTGCCGATGTGTGCGCCGCTGTCCGACGGCGCGGCCGCGGCTATCGTCTGCACGGAGGCGGGCCTGAAACGTATCGGTGCTGACAAAAAACGCTGTATCAGGGTGGCTGCCAGTGTTCTGCGCAGTTTCACTCACCGTCGCATGGACCAGCCGGAGTTGAGCGTAGGCCACCTGGCGGCAAAGCAGGCCTACGAACTGGCCGGATTGGGGCCCGAAGATATGGACGTCGCCGAGGTGCACGACGCCTCCGCGATGGGCGAGATACTGCAGGCGGAAAACCTGGGTTTCGTTCCCTTTGGCGGCGGCGGACCCGCGGCGGAGAGGCGGCGAATTTACCGTGGGCGGTCGTATTCCCATCAACCCCTCCGGCGGGCTGGAGTCCAAGGGGCACCCGCTGGGCGCCACCGGCATAGGCCAGCTCTATGAACTGGTCACCCAGCTTCGGGGTGAGGCCGGTCAACGCCAGGTCCAGGGCGCGCGGCATGCCATCCAGGAAAACGGCGGCGGCTTGCAGGGCGTTGAAGAGGCCGCGGTGGCCATCCACATTCTCAGTAAATGAATAGTAACCACGGTTTGGAGCCTGCCATGTTCAGAGATAAAGTTGTCGTAATTACCGGCGCAGGGTCCGGCATCGGGCGGGAGCTGGCGCTGCAATTCGGTGACGCTGGCGCCCGGCTCGCCCTGTCGGATATTAACCAGGAAGGCCTGGACCAGACCATCGCAATGCTGGCATCGCGCACGGGCAGCACGATCCGCGGCTATAGGCTGGACGTGTCTTCCCGTGAGGCGGTATTTGCCCATGCCGAGGACGTGAAACGTGATTTTGGTGCCGCGCACTATGTGATCAATAACGCTGGAGCGACGATTTTCGGTACGGTTAACCACACCAGTATCGAGGAATACGAATGGCAGCTGGGTATCAACATGTGGGGCGTGCTCTACGGCACCAAGGCCTTCCTGCCCATGATGCTGCAACAGAAGGAGGGCTGCATCGTCAATATCTCCAGCGTCTTCGGTCTGCTGGGCTTTCCCACCCAGAGCGCCTACAACATGTCCAAGTTCGCGGTGCGCGGCCTGACCGAGGCTCTTTGGTCTGAACTGGATGGCACCGGAGTGCGGGCGGTCTGCGTGCATCCCGGCGGCATCAAGACCAGTATTGAAAAATCGGGCCGCAGCTGCGCAGCCGCGACCGACGAGGATCGTCAGTTTTCGGGACAATCCGACAAGCTGTTGGTAACACCGCCGGCCGACTGCGCTGCCGATATCCTCAAGGGCCTGCTCAAGGGCAAAAAACGTATTATCACGGGAAACAAATCGTCAACCATGTTCTGGATGGCACGACTGTTTCCGAACTCTTATCCGTCTTTATTGCGTCTTTTAGCCTGATCACGCGGAATTCTGCCGATTGGGGAAGTCGCCCGGTGTAGTCAAGGCCAGGTAGTTCGCCAGTTACCGAAGCATAGGCCGGCGACGGGCATTGTGTCCCCGTCGGTTTTTCGGTTAGTGTAGGGCGCGGTTTTTCACCGCCCACACATTCAGGAGAAGCATTATGATTGGCTATGTCACCATCGGCGTTCGCGACATGGAAAAGGCAAAGAGTTTTTACACGGAGCTGCTGGCCCCACTGGGGGCCTCCGTGCTTATGAGCATGGATCGTATAGCATTTATCGGCAAGGCAATGAATGAACCCATGCTCGCCGTCTGTGTCCCCTATGATGAAAAAGATCCTTCCCCCGGTAACGGCAACATGGTCGCGATTAATCCCGGTTCGAAGGAAGCAGTGGATCAGTTCTACGCCAAGGCCAAGCAACTGGGCGCAAGCTGCGAGGGTGAACCCGGCCAGCGCATCCCCGATATGTTCTACGGCGCCTATGTCCGTGACCCGGACGGCAACAAGCTCTGTTTTTTCCAGTTTGGCTGATAGTACAGCGACCCGCGCCTGACGCCAGTTGGCCCCTGATCTTCAGGGTTACAACGGGCGCTCAGGGTGGCGGGTCCACCAGAGCCTGGGGTGGTTCCACCGCCAGGCTTCCAAGCGCCAGTACCGCCTGGGTGCGGGAGTGAACGCCCAGTTTGCGGAAAATCTCAGTCATATGCGCTTTTATTGTCGCTTCCTTGACGTCCAGCTCATAGGCAATCTGCTTGTTGAGCAAACCCTCCGAGAGCATTGAAACCACGCGAAACTGCTGGGGCGTAAGGCTGGCCAGCGCATCTGCAACGTCCAGCGACTGCAGGCTGGCACCTTTGCCCGTCGCGTCCAGGCCCGGATGCAAGCCACGCTTTCCTGCCATCACCTGCTCAATACAGCTGGCCATGACGCTCACTTCTGTCGACTTGGACAGAAATCCGGCCGCGCCGTGGTCGATTGCGCGGCGCACTGTATCCGGGTGAGAGTTCGCGGAAATCATGATTACCGGTGTATCCGGGTACTGGCCTGTAAACCATGAAAGGGCAGAGTAACCCAGGGCGCCGGGCATGTGCAGGTCAAGCAACAGCAGGCCGGAGCCGCGGTGCAGCTCCGCCTGTGCCTGTAATTCGGCGACGGTGGCGGCCTCATGCAGACCGGCCCGGGGGTACAACTGGGCGATAACCTGCTGCAGCGCGCTGCGAAAAAGCGGGTGATCGTCCGCAATGAGGATTGAAAGCCCTCTTGAATCCACTGGTTAAATCCCTGTTTTTGTTATGCGGACATTGTCGCGGCTATCGCGCGTGACTGTAAAGCGAAAAAAACCGGGCGCTGAGCCCGGTTGGAAATACGGTCCTGGACGGCCGTATGGGGGACTGTGTTGACCGAGACATTGTAGGCAGGGGGAAGCTGGCTGGGCATTAGACTTTAGTCGCATTGGGGCCCCGCTTTTGACCAAAGTCCAATGTGTCATTGCTGGCGATGGGGTTATTACTGTGTGCGCTCAACCAACAATACCTAGATAGGGAGCTCGCACTATGAACAAAATGAAACCTCTGGCGACCGCACTGGTCGCGCTTGGAAGCATCGGAATGGGTGCTACGGCCATGGCGGATACGGCTGTGGATGCACGAATCCAGGAGCTCGAGCGTCAGCTGCAGGAGCTGAAAAGCCAGGTCTCCGCCCAGCAGCAGGAAATCACCACGAACAAGACGGAGATGCAGGCGGAAATCGATGAAGCCCGCCCGATAGCAAAGGGAACCAAGTTTACCTATGGCGGCTATATTCAGTTGGACGCGATCAACTCTGACTACAGTGAAGGCAAGCCCAACAACCTGATCGAGGATTTCTATGTGCCCTCCCTGGTGCCGGTGGAACCGCTCACCGGTAATGCGGACTCCTACAATTCGACCAACTTCAGCGCGAAGACCTCGCGATTTTTCTTCACTACGGCGACCAAGACCGATGCGGGCACTATAGGCACCCGCATCGAGCTGGATTTCATCCTCAGTGGTCAGGGTGATGAGCGTATCTCCAACTCCTGGAGCTCGCGCCTGCGCCACGCCTTCGTGAACTGGGAATACGATACCAACAGGTCGATCCTGGCGGGCCAGAGCTGGTCCACCTTTCTTCAATGTGGGGGCGCTGCCGGATGTCTACGATTTCGTGGGCCCAGCCGGCACGATCTTCGTGCGCCAGCCCCAGGTCCGCTGGACCATGGGCGGACTGCAGCTGGCAGTTGAAAACCCGGCGACCCGTCTCAACGACAGCAATGGCAGCACCGTCTACGACAACGGTCAGCAAATGCCCGACCTTATCGCCCGTTACAACGGCAAGTGGAATGACCTGAGCTGGTCCGCGGCAGCCATGGGGCGTGAATTGCGCTATGAGGACCGCACCAATGCTGCTGTCGAGGGTGACAGTGACGAGCAGTACGGCTACGCGCTGAGCTTTGCCGGCAAGTGGATGTTCGGCAAGGACGACCTGCGCTTCATGGTCAACTACGGTGACGCCCTGGGCCGCTACATGGGCCTGAACGCCTTTAACGACGGCTACATCAAGGCCAACGGATCGATAGAGACCTTCGACCAGTGGGGCGGCTTTATCGCCTACCAGCACTACTGGAGCGACAGGTGGCGCAGCACCATTTCCGCTTCGATTGCCGGCGCGGACAATCCCGGCACCAACCAGTACGCGGGTGCCAACTCGCTGGCCAAGGAATATCAGTCCGCCCATGTCAACCTGAGCTGGTTGCCGGCACCCTCGCTGGCTATTGGCGGCGAGGTTATCCTGGCCAGCAAGGAGCTCGAGGACGGTCGCGACGGCGATATGAGCAGAGTGCAGCTTTCGGTCAAATACGGCTTCTGAGCCCGACTCGACCAAGGTCTAGGATCGCGTTGCAGTCATTGCCGGTATAGTGGCACTGGCTGCAACAATAACAACACCCAGGAGGTGTGAAATGTCCCCTTTAACAGAACAACAGGCGAAAGAGTACTGGCGCCGCAACCTGTCCCTCATGGTCAAGCTGATGGTGATCTGGTTCGTGGTCAGCTTCGGCTGCGGAATACTGCTGTTTGATTTTCTCAACCAGTTCCAGGTCGGCGGTTACAAGTTGGGTTTCTGGTTTGCCCAGCAGGGTTCAATCTACGTATTCGTGGTATTGATTTTCTATTACGCCAGAAAAATGGCCGCGCTGGACCGTGAGTTCGGCGTGGAAGAAGACTAGGAGAGGCTGTTATGGACCTGCAAACACTCAGTTATCTAGTGGTGGGCGCGACCTTCGCCCTCTACCTCGGGATCGCCTTCTGGGCCCGGGCGGGATCGACCAAGGACTTTTATGTCGCCGGTGGCGGCGTGCACCCCGTGGCCAATGGCATGGCGACGGCAGCAGACTGGATGTCTGCGGCATCGTTCATCTCCATGGCGGGAATGATTTCCTTCATGGGCTACGGCGGCTCGGTGTTCCTCATGGGCTGGACCGGCGGTTACGTCATCCTGGCCATGCTGCTGGCACCCTACCTGCGCAAGTACGGCAAGTTCACCGTGCCGGAGTTCATAGGCGACCGCTTTTACTCCAAGACTGCCCGGGTAGTCGCGGTAATCTGCCTTATCCTCTGCTCGGTGACCTACGTAATCGGCCAGATGAAAGGCGTGGGCGTCGCCTTTTCGCGCTTCCTGGAAGTTGAATATGCGACCGGCCTGGTCGTAGGTATGATCATCGTGTTCTTCTACGCGGTACTTGGCGGCATGAAGGGAATTACCTATACCCAGATCGCACAGTACTGTGTGCTGATCCTGGCCTACACCATCCCCGCGATCTTTATCAGCCTGCAGTTGACCGGGAACCCGATTCCCCAGCTCGGCCTCGGCAGCACCATTGCCGGCACCGAGACCTACATGCTGGACAGGCTGGATATGGTGGTGACCGACCTGGGGTTCAAGCAGTACAGCACGGATGTCCGGCTCAGCACCCTCAACATGTTTGCCTACACCTTGTCCCTGATGATCGGTACCGCGGGGCTGCCCCACGTGATCATCCGCTTTTTCACCGTACCGAAGGTGAAAGACGCCCGCTCCTCAGCCGGTTGGGCGCTGGTGTTCATCGCCATCCTGTACACTACCGCTCCCGCGGTTGGCGCCATGGCACGCCTCAACCTGATGCAGACCATCGAGCCTGCGCCGGGGGAGTACCTGGTTTACGACGAACGGCCCCAGTGGTTCAAGAATTGGGAAAAAACCGGATTGCTGCAGTACGAGGACAAGAACGGTGACGGCCTGGTGCAGTACAGCGCCGATCCGGCCACCAATGACATGGTCAAAATCGACAATGACATCATGGTACTGGCCAACCCGGAAATCGCCCAACTGCCGAACTGGGTGATCGCCCTGGTCGCGGCCGGTGGCCTGGCGGCGGCTCTGTCGACGGCTGCGGGTCTGCTGCTGGCAATCGCCTCGGCCATATCCCACGACCTGCTCAAGGGGATGATCGCCCCCCAGATCTCGGAGAAGCAGGAGTTGATGGCAAGTCGAGTCGCCATGGCCCTGGCCATTGTGGGTGCCGGGTATCTCGGGCTCAATCCACCGGGTTTTGCCGCCGGCACGGTGGCCCTGGCCTTCGGGCTGGCGGCGTCCTCCATCTTCCCGGCCCTGATGATGGGTATCTTCAGCAACCGCGTGAACAAGGAAGGCGCTATAGCGGGCATGGTCTGCGGTATCAGCGTGACCCTGTTCTACGTGTTCCAGCACAAGGGTATCATGTTCATCCCGGGTACCGAGTTCCTGGGCAGCATGCAGCCCAACTGGTTCATGGGTATCGAGCCCAATGCCTTCGGCGCGGTGGGAGCCATCGTGAACTTCGCGGTAGCAGCGCTGGTCAGCCGGGTAACGGCGCCGGTGCCCGAGAGTGTTCGCGAACTGGTTGAACACATTCGCATCCCGGTTGGATCGGGTGACGCAACCGGTCACTAGTACAGTGGCTGGCTGAACCGGGAGGCATCGCTCGCGATGCCTCCTTTTTTGCTTAAAGAGCCTGGCTGAACCTGGCAGATAATGCCGGCTTGGCCACTATAATGATCTACGGAATAACAGGGACGGGCCTTATGGTGTTTACCAACAAGCACGTGATAATTGCCATGATCGTGGCGCCGGTGCTGGCCATCCTGGCCTGGGTCGGGGCGGGACAATTCGCCGGCGAGACGCCCCAGGCACCGGTTGCTGGCATATCTTACCCGCTGGTGGAAAAAAGTAATTGCCGCTACGCCAGCGGCGCCTGCGATCTGGAGAATGAAGACTTCAGGCTGACACTCACGCAGACCGGAGTCGACTCATTGGCAGAGTTCGTGGTGCGCAGCGCAGTCCCGCTTGACGGGCTGGTGCTGGGTGTCGGCTCGCCGGAGCAGGAGGCTGAACCCATGCCGATGCGTGCCACCGATGGCCAGGGCCTCGAATGGCACCTGGTGGTGGGAAGAGTACCCGGGCCACAGGAGCGAATCAGGCTGGTGGCTATCGCCGACGGCAGCAGCTACTTTGCCGATGCATCGACCGCTTTCCTGCAGCCGGATGAGGGGTGAGCCAGTCTATGGGAGACGATTTCCAGGTTTCGATGGCAGGGCCGGATACAACGGCGGCGGCCACACCTGCACTGGCGGTGCCGGAGCTGGTGCCCGTCGCCGAATTTCTCGAACAGTCCCTGCCTTTTAACGAGTTGCCGAAAGCCGAGCTCTACCGGGTCGTAGCGGATATCGTGGTGCAGTATCACTGCCGCGGGGATGTGTTCAACCGCGAGACCGAAGAGGCGGGACTGCGTATCGTCCGCAGCGGTGCAGTTGAGATCCGCGACAGTGACAACAAGCTGCTGGACCGATTGGGGGAGGGCGAGAGTTTTCATATAGGCGGCCTCAACGCCGAGCAGGGCGAGGTGCAGGCTACAGTGATCGAGGACGCGCTGCTCTACCTGGTTCCCGATCCGGTATACCGGCGCCTGCGCGAGGGCAATCGTCAGTTCGACCGATACTTCAGCGGGCAGCGCAGCCGCCGGTTGCGCAGGGCTGCCCGTTACCAGCCCGAGCCTAACCTCATGATGCAGGAGGTGCGTACCGTCATGAGCACCAAGCTGTTGACGGTGGCCGCTTCTGACACAGTGCAGCAGTTGGCGCAGGTGATGGCCGCACGGCGCGTATCATCGGCCTTCGTAATGGAGTCAGGACGACTGGCGGGCATTGTGACCGACCGCGATCTGCGGACACGCTTCGTTGCCTTCGCCCTGCCACCGGACACCCGGGTGAGCGAGGTCATGACACCTGATCCGGAAACCGTCGATGGCTCCGACAGTATTTTTGCGGTTACCCTGCTGATGACCCAGCGCGCCTTCCACCACCTGCCGGTTATGGTCAATGGTGAACTGAAAGGTGTCGTTACCACCTCGGACCTGATCCTCGCCAGGCAGGACGATCCGGTCTACCTGGTGCAGCACATTTCCCGCCAGGGTGATATCAATGGTATCCGCGATCTTGTCGGCGGCATGGCCAACCTGATGGTGCAGTGGGTGAATTCGGGCATGCGCGCACAGCAGGTGAGCCAGATTCTGACCGCTATCAGCGACGCCGTCACAGTGCGGCTGATCCAGCTGGGCCAGGAGGAGCTAGGATCGGCACCGGTGCCCTGGTGCTGGCTGGGCTTCGGTTCCCAGGCAAGGTCTGAGCAGCTGCTGGGAGCTGACCAGGACAATGGTATCGTCATTGCTGACGAGGTACAGCCGGACCAGTTACCGTGGTTCAAGTCGCTGGCGGATTTTGTCTGCGATGGCCTCAACGAATGTGGCTACGTCTACTGCCCTGGCGACGTGATGGCGAAAACCGAGGACTGGCGCCAGCCGCTGGCTGCCTGGCAGCAAAAGGTGCGACGCTGGGTAAGAACGCCCACGCCGGATGCGGCCATGCGCGTCAGTATCTTTTTCGATCTTCGTTGCATCCATGGCAGCCGCGAGCTGTGTGACCAGTTGCAGGCAGTGATGCTGCAGCAGGCGTCCAGCAATTCCATCTTTCCTCGCGGCCCTGGCGGCCAATGCCCTGGACACCAAGCCGCCGCTGGGTATCTTCCGGCGATTTGTGCTGGATCGCGACGGAGAACACCGCGACTACCTGGACCTGAAAAAGCGCGGCGTTCTGCCTGTCACCGAGATGGTGCGCCTGCGGGCTCTCGCCAACGGCATAGCAGCGGTCAATACGGAGCAGCGGCTCAAGGCGCTTGCAAGCGGTAAACACATGACCATTGTGGACAGCCGCAACCTGGCCGATGCCCTGCATTTCATCCAGCAGCTGCGGATCAAGCACCAGTGCGAGCAGATCACCCGCGGCGAAAAAGTGTCCAACAACCTCAATCCCAGGGATTTGCCCAAGATGGCAAAGGAGCAGTTGCGCGATGCCTTCACCATTATCGATGATGCCCAGTCCGCGGTCAGGCAGACCTATCGTGCGGGTATGGGTTGATGTGGAGGCTGCGCCTGAGTCGCCTGGTGTACTCCCGGCGGATGACCGGCACAGCCCTGCAACGTTGCTGGCAGACGCCCTTGCCTGCCACTGGGACCGACTGTCGCCAGGTATCCTTTCTGGTGGTGGATGCGGAGATGTCCTCTCTTGATGTAAAGGAGGGCGAGCTGCTGAGCGTTGGCTGGGTCGCGGTGGAGAGCGGGGGTATCGCCCTGAACAGTGCCCGGCACTACCTCGTCAAGGCGCAAAACTCGGTAGGGCAGAGCGCCACCATTCACAGCCTGCGCGATTGCGAGCTCACCGACGCGGAAAGCGGCGAAAAGGTGCTGGCGCACTTTCTCGAAGCAGCGGCAGGCAAGGTGCTGGTGTTCCACAACGCAGCCCTTGATATGGCCTTCCTCAATCGCGTCAGCAGGCAGGCCTTTAATGCGCCGATCCTGCTGCCGGTGGTGGATACCCTGTTGCAGGAAGAAGCAATGTTACGGCGCCGGGAGCAACCGATCATGCCGGGTGACCTGCGCCTGCACGCCTGTCGCGAGCGCTACGGATTGCCTCCCTACCAGGGACACAACGCGCTGCTGGATGCGCTGGCGACAGCCGAGCTGCTGCTGGCTATGACAGCCCACCGCAGCGGTGGCAAGTCTTTTCCGCTGCGGCAACTGCTCTGACTGACGGTAGTCCCGCGACCGATTCCCGCAACGCACAATGGGGGACAGACCACGATTAAATATTTAATCGTGGTCTGTCCCCCATTACGGGGGTTGGCCCCATTACCAGATCATGCACTGTCTTTTGTAGCCTAATCAGTGTGTTGTTATTCTAATCTTGTCGTTGAGTGTTATCATTGAAACGCGATTGAGGCCGGCCTCGTCGTGGCCGGTTCACACCCGTTCAGGAATGTCTTTGCATTACCGACTACGCTCTGCACTTCCTTCGACGTCAAGAGGATCTGAATTTGTTTGCTTTCCCTTTGAGGGTTTTCACTCTCGCATTCGCCGTTATTTTTCTCGCCGCTTGCGGGTCGTTGGAGCGACGGGAGGCCGTTCCCGAGCAGGATGTCCAGCGGGCGGAAATACCCGGCATTTCCAATGCCAGGTACTGGCCGCTGAGTGACAACGCTGCGCTGGTGGCTGAAGCGTTAGCAGGTATAGACAGGGAACAGCTGGCGCGCAAGCAGGACGGCGCCACTGGCCCGCTGCCGCCGGCGGTCTATCTCTCAATTTCCGGCGGTGGCGACAACGGTGCCTTCGGTGCGGGTCTGTTAAACGGCTGGAGCGCCCATGGCGACCGACCGCAATTCAAGGTCGTGACCGGTATCAGTACCGGGTCTCTCATTGCCCCTTTCGCCTTTCTCGGATCCGACTACGACGACGAGCTGGCGGCGGTCTATACCTCGGTCAGCCAGAAAGATATTTTCAACCAGCGCAGTATACTGTCGGCGCTGACCGAGGACGGATTTGGCGATACTACGCCGCTGTATGAGCTGATAGGACGCTATGTGGATGAAAAATTCCTCGCCAGGGTGGCGGAGGAATACCTGCGCGGTCGCTTCCTGTTTATCGGCACCACCAACCTGGATGCCCAACAGCCCGTCATCTGGAACATGGGAGCGATTGCAGCGGCTAATACGCCTGCGTCAGCTGACCTGTTTCACCGCATAATGCTGGCGTCTGCCTCAATCCCCGGCGCATTCTCGCCTGTGATGATAGACGTGGAGGTCGATGGTAAGCATTACCAGGAGATGCATGTCGACGGCGGCACCATGGCACAGGTATTCCTCTATCCCCCGGCCATCTCCAATGAGATTGATGCCAAGAACCTGCAAGGCCTTCGCGAGCGCCGCGCCTATATCATCCGCAACGCGAGGCTTGACGCGAACTGGTCCAGTGTCGAGCGCAGCACCGTCACCATTACCGGCAAGGCCATCGCAACGCTGCTGCAATCCCAGGGCTTCGGCGACCTGTACCGTATCTACCTGACCACGCTGGAAGACGGGGTGGATTACAACCTCGCCTATATCGGCTCCGATTTCAAAGCCGAGCATCGCGAGGAGTTCGACTCCGAATATATGCACAAGTTGTACGACTACGCCTTCGAAAGAGCCGTCGTTGGGTATGACTGGGACAAGTTACCTCCCGGTTATAATCCCACTGCCAGGCCATAGGTTTACAATCGGGCGTAAATTCAGCCCGCCGATACCCTCAATCCAGCTTCGCGATAATGTTCCCGGCCAGTTCTTTCAGGCCCGCCACCGGGTCGCGCCCCAGCATGAACAGGGGCACGATGACCCGCGATACCCCGATATCCTCGAAGGCCTTTATCGCATCCATGCCGCCCTTGGTGTCCCACATGGAGGTGATTTCCACCGTGTCGTAGTCCCGTCCTTGTTCGCTGCAGGCGACCTTCAGTTCTTCCAGCATCGGCGCCAGGCTGGCGGCATCGTTGGTGGGGGCGAACCAGCCATCGCCCAGGCGGGCGATCCGCTCCATGGCCTTGCCCTTTGAACCGCCAATAATGATGGGCACGCCACCTTTCTGCACCGGCAGCGGGTAGCTCTGGAAACCGGACCAGTTGAGAAAGTCGCTGGTGTGCTCCACGACCTCGCCAGACCAGACTTTGCGCATGGCAACGACATAGTCGTCGAAGCGTGCCCCGCGGCGCTCGAAGGGAACCCCCATGGCGTCGAATTCTTCCTTCAGCCAGCCGATGCCAGCCCCCAGCATGAAGCGCCCGTTGGACAGCAGGTCCAGGGTGGCGGCCTGCTTGGCCAGCAGCAGTGGATTGGCCTGTGACAGGATATTCACGCCCGTGCCCAGGCGCAGGGTTTTGGTGTGGGCCGCTACCGCGGTCAGGGTGATGAGCGGATCGAGAAACGCCGCATCGGAACCGCCGCCCATCTTGCCGTCCTTGCTGTAGGGATAACGGGACTCGTATTCCAGCGGCACCATCACGTGCTCGAAGGTCCATACCGACTCATAGCCAAGAGACTCGGCCAGCTGGGCGAGGCCGACGATCTGTTCCAGTGATTGCATGCCGATATTGATGGGGACGAGTGCGATTTTCATCGGGGTTCTCCTCGGTTGGTAAACAGCGGGTTGGTCATAATGCACCCGGTTGCGATCAGAATAAAGGTCCCGATCCCGGTTCTGTATCCTGTACCAGCGGTGCCTGTGGGCGCACAGAGCAATGCACGGCCCGCTTTTATGAGCCCTGCGCCATTGCCCGTGAGTGGCGCTGGTAATAGGCTTGCGGGTCAAAGGCAAAACCGGGGGTTATGGGTGCTGGACATAGAGCAGTTGTTACAGGCGGCGCGGGAACAGACCGGGCTGTCCGATTTTGGCGGCGACGATTTTCGCGAACCGCTGGAGCGCCTGGTCACCGCCCTCAATACCGAGGCGCGTCTCAACGACTTTGGCCTTATTCGCGCACAGATGACGATCAGCTGCCGGTCTTGCCACCCGCCTGGCGATCGTAGATTACCTCAAGAACCATCCCGAGGTGCGCAACGAGCAGGTAGTCAAGCCCGTTTTCATCGTCGGCCTGCCGCGCACCGGTACTACCGCCCTGCACCATATGCTGAACCAGGATAATGGCAATCGCACCCTGCGCCTGTGGGCGGCCCAGAACCCGGTGCCGCCGCCGGAAACCGCCAGTTATACCAGCGATCCGCGCATCGCCAAACAGCGTGAGGGCGTGGCCCTCACAGAGGCGTTCCTGCCGGGTTTCATGGCAACCCACCTGCTCGGCGCCGAGGAGCCCGACGAGTGCTACATGCTGCTCAACCGCAATTTCATGTCAGTGGAATACTCGGCCATGTTCCATATTCCCAGCTATGCCAACTGGCTGTACGCGAACCTGTGCGCCCGCGACAGTTACGCCTGGCACAAGCTGCAGTTGCAGCTGCTGCAATCGAGGCATCCGGGCCAGTGGGTGTTGAAGGCGCCTTTTCACCAACTTGGGTTGTCGGAGATACTGAAGTACTACCCGGACGCGATTATCGTGCAAACCCACCGGGCCCCCATGAGCCTGGTCGCCTCTGGCTGCAGTTTCAGCGAGGTGCTGCGCAGGAGTGGTTCAGACCATATCGACCGGGCTGAAATCGGCCGGGACTGGATGGATATGCTCAGGATCTATACCCATACCTTCGAAGCGGACCGGGCCAGGCTGGAGCCACTGCACCCCGGCCAGTTCCTGGACCTGCATCACGATGATTTTGTGGCGGATCCGTGGCCCGGGATAGAGGCGATCTACCGGCTGCGCGGAACCCCCCTGGGCGCCACGCCCAGGGCAGCAATGGCGGACTGGCTTGCCGCTCATCCCCGGGGCAAGCACGGCAAGCACGAGTATCGGCTTGAAGACTACGGCATTTCCCGGGCGCAAGTAGAAGAATTGTTTGGCGATTACGTTAAACGCTACAACCTGGACATGGACTAAAAGGCGGGAAGGAAAACGATGAGCGAGATGAATGCGGAACAACGGGTACTCGAAGGCAAGGCCTGGGCAGACTTCTGCGATGCGCTGAAAGAGGCCGGACAACTGGTGGATTCACCCAAGGCCCCCCAGGATGCGTTTAATCGGGCCGAGGGCTATCGCTACCTGAGCCGCATGCTGCGGGCCGGGCTGGAGAGCTTCCTGGAAAGCGACGGCCCCGATTTCCCGGTGCTGCGCTGCCCGGTGCACGAGACCATCAAGATGGGCGCCGACAACCCCGACAATTTTTACCAGAGCGCATCGATCAACCCGAAGCATGACTACCGCATCACCGGCACCCGGGGCACTGTGGACTACCTGGGTTTTGGCACGGTGATCAACCGCTACAGTACCGGTGGCGGGATGAAAACCGATGGGTTTCTCGATTCCCGGGACATGCAAATTGCCGAGGATGGCAGCCTGGAGATTATCGTCAGCCAGCGCGAGCAGCCGGGCAACTGGCTGCGCATGGGCCCGGAAACCAATGCGGTCAATGTGCGCCAGACCTTCCAGGACCGCCGCAGCGAGGTTCGCGCGGAGATCAGCATAGAACGTATCGGGGCCGAGCAGGCGCGACCCGAGCCGCTGTCACCCGCGCAGCTGGACAAGGCACTGCAGGGAGTTACCCAGTTTGTCCGCAACACAACGGGCCTGTTCGAGGGCTGGGCCGAAGGCTTTTTACCCACCACCAATGAGGTGGCACCGGCGGACCAGGCGTTTTGCCAGGCTATTGGCGGCGACCCGAATATCTACTACTTCCACAGTGCCTGGGCGCTGGCGGAGGACGAAGCCCTGCTTATCGAGGCGGCGGATATCCCCGACTGCCAGACCTGGAATTTCGTGCTGCAGAACTGGTGGATGGAATCGCTGGATTATCGCTACCACAACATTCATTTCAACAAGCACACCGCCAGCTACGAACCTGACGGCAGTGTCAGGATCGTGGTGGCCCACCAGCGCCCGCCCCAGGCGAACTGGGTGGAAACGGCCGGTCACCGCAACGGCACAATGTGCTGGCGCTGGATAGGGGCTGATCGCCACCCGCCGGTATCGGCCCGGGTGGTGAAGTTTTCCGACCTGTAACTATTTCCGCTGCGCATGCTTTCCCGGATTCTGTCGGGGCAGTATGCTTGCCCGGATTCCAGGTGTGGGCGCGCCATTAGCTGTATCGGCACCACTTCCGTTTCTCAGCTAAAGGAAATGTCGATGCGCACAAGTTTGCCCTGTCTTGCCCTGGCTGCCCTGCTGATAGCTGTCCCTGTGCTGGCTGATACTGAAACCACAGTGCCGGTTCGTGATGAGTTCATGGTCGCCCCGGTGATCGTGGATGGTGAAACGCTTTTTCGCGTGCGGGGTATATCCTCATATCCCGCTGCGGTCAGAGCCGACAATATTCGCGATCGCATAATCGCGATCGCAAGGAATCCAGCCGTTGCGCCCGACAGCGGGAGACTGGAGAAACGCGAGGATGAAGTGGCACTCCTGTACGGCGACGAGGAGGTTGTTGCCCTTCTGGACGTCGACGCAGAACTGGAGAAAGTCAGGCTGGACATAGTCGCGGGAAGAGCGCGCGAGCGCGTCTCTGCCGCGATCAGGGAGTACCGCGATGACCGCAGCCCTGAAACGCTTCGACGCAATACGGCGATCCTGTTGGGCATCACTCTGGCTGTGGGCCTGTTGTTGTGGGCAATCGTTTGGCTGTTCCGCTGGCTGATCCGGGTGGTGGAGCGGCGGGTGAAACGCCAGATAGAGCAGCTGGAACAGGCGTCGCATCGCATTCTGGACGCGCGCCAGATATGGGGCTGGGTGGGAGGAGCCCTGCGGGCGCTGCGCGCCCTGTCGATATTTGCGCTTGTCATGCTCTGGCTGGAAACTGCGCTTGGTCTCTATCCCTGGAGCCGCCCGCTGGCAACGCAGCTCTTCAGGCTGGTGCTGGATCCATTGCAGGAAATGGGCAGTGGCCTGCTGGCCAACCTGCCGGACCTCATTTTTCTCGCGGTGCTGTTCGTGTTGGTGAGGTTTTTCCTGCGCATTGTGCGTACGTTTTTCGCCCGGGTGGACCGGGGCTGGATACGGCTGGCAACTTTCGAGCGTGAACTCGCCATGCCCACCTACCGGATCGTCCGCCTGCTGATCATCGTATTTGCACTGGTGATCGCCTATCCCTATATCCCCGGCTCGGACTCCGAAGCGTTCAAGGGTATGAGTATTTTTTTCGGGGTCGTGCTTTCCATCGGCTCCTCGTCGTTTATCGCCAATATCATTGCCGGTTACAGCCTGACCTATCGCCGGGCGTTCCGGGCGGGAGACCGGATCAGGGTAGGGGAGTCGGAGGGCATGGTCATCGAAATGTCCACGCTCAATACCCGCGTGCGTTCCCTGAAAAACGAGGAGATCAATATCCCGAACTCGATCGTTCTGGGCAGCGTCATCGTCAATTACACCACCTTTGAACGCGACCCGGGCCTGATACTGCACACCGATGTCGGTATCGGCTACGACGTGGCATGGCGCCAGGTTGAGGCGATGTTGCTGGCCGCCGCCTCCCGGACCGAGGGACTCAGAAAGGAGCCGGAGCCTTTTGTGCTGCAGAAGTCCCTGGGGGATTTCACCGCGGTATACCAGCTCAACGCCTACTGCCTGGACGCGTCCCGGATGAACGGCATCTACAGCGCACTGCACGGCCACATCCAGGACGTGTTCAACGAATACGGTGTGCAGATAATGTCGCCCAACTACGTGGCCGACCCGGCTGACGCCAAGGTGGTGCCGCCGCAGCAGTGGTATCCCGCCCCGGCTGAACCACCGCCAGAGCAGGCCTGAAGGTCAGGCGGCGAGCACCCTGGACCTGGCGGCCTGGTACTCGCGCTGCAGGCGCGCCACCATCTCGGCGGTGGGCATCACGGCCTTCACCGCGCCGATACCCTGGCCGCAGCCCCAGATATCCTTCCAGGCCTTGGCGCTGGTGTCGCCACCGGAACCGAAATTCATCGAGGAAACATCGCCGTCCGGCAGTTTGTCCGGGTCCAGTCCCGCCGCCACGATGGAGGGACGCAGGTAGTTGCCATGAACACCGGTGAACAGGTTGCTGTTGACGATATCCGCAGAGGCGTAATCGACAATGGCCTGTTTATAAGCCTGCTCGGCGTTGGCCTCGTTCGTGGCGATAAAGGCCGAACCCATGTAAGCCAGGTCCGCCCCCATGGCCTGGGCCGCGAGGATACCGTCCCCGGTGGCGATGGAACCCGACAACAGTAGCGGCCCGTCAAACCACTCCCGAATCTCCTGGATCAGGGCGAAGGGGGAGGTGGTGCCGGCGTGACCGCCGGCGCCTGCCGCCACGGCAATCAGGCCATCAGCGCCTTTTTCCACCGCCTTGCGGGCGAAGCGGTCGGAGATGATATCGTGCAGCACGATGCCGCCGTAGGAATGCACCGCCTCGTTGACGAATTCCTTGGCACCCAGGGATGTAATCACAATGGGCACCTTGTACTTCACGCACATCTCCAGGTCGTGCTTGAGGCGATCATTGGAGCCGTGCACGATCTGGTTGACAGCAAAGGGTGCCGCGGGGCGGTCGGGGTTGGCCGCGTTGTAGGCGGCCAGCTCACTGGTGATGCGCTGCAGCCAGACCTCCAGCTCCGCTGCTGGTCGGGCATTCAGCGCGGGGAAGGAACCGACGATGCCGGCCTTGCACTGGGCGATGACCAGGTCGGGGTTGGAGACGATAAACATCGGGGCGGCTACCAGTGGCAGTGCCAGGCTGTCGCGTAGATTCTGTGGAAGTGCCATGTCAGCTGATTTCCGTAGTAAAGGTTGATAGTTCAAATTCTTAGAGCTTGCGCAGTTTATTATGCAAACTATTGCATATCAACAGATTTATGCATACTTTTGCATACACGAACGCCGCGAGAGTATGCTGTCGGTGTCGATACCGGGGAGGTCTATTCACAATGGCGCTGGGTCACGCAATCATGACAGCCCTGCTGGACGATGATCTATCCGGCTATGAACTGGCCCGGGACTTCGAAACTTCCCTGGGGTTTTTCTGGCAGGCGTCCCATCAGCAGATCTACCTCGAATTGCGCAAGCTCTCTGACAAGCACTGGCTCAGCAAACGCGAGGTGACTCAGCGCGGCAAGCCCAACAAGATCGTCTACGGCATGACCAAGGCAGGGCGCGAGGCCCTGGCCGAATGGGTTTTCGGTAATACCCGTACCCAGGCGGCCAAGGACGACCTGCTGGTTAAACTCTACAACCTCGATACCCGGAATGCCGCCCACCTGGCGGGGGAAATTACCGCCCGGCGGGAGGAGATGATGCAGCGTCTTTACCTCTACGAGAAAATCCGCCGGCGCCATTACGATAATCCAGAGACCCTGCCCACCCGGCGCAAGGGCGTGTACCTGGCGCTTGCCCTGGGGATTCACCAGGGCGAACAGTTCCTGGCCTGGTGCGACGAGGCACTGGTTCTGCTCTCGACGGTCGAGAACTGACCGCGCACAGGCGATTATCTGGAGATTTCTCCAGTTAGCTGTGGATTTACTGCCCCAAGGCCCCCTACGCTGGTGTAACAGATAGTTTACGTGTTCAACGTGGGGTAGGCGTCATGCGGTTTTTGTTAATGGTTTTGCTATTGCTGCCACAGCTGGCGGCAGCGGGGGTGTATATGTGCAAGGACCCCGTGACCGGAAAGACCAGCTTCAGCGATAAGGGCTGCCCCACTGTTGCAGTGCAGGAGGAGATACGGGTTCAAAGCACCAATGTCGATTCGGGAAAGCGCACCGCGGCTCCAGCAGCCCCCAAAGCCTGGGTGAGCGACCGCGAAACCAGGAAAACGGGCCGTGATTATTTCGCCGAGAAGCGCGAAATGCTCAACACCAGGACCACGGCCACAGCCAATGCAGCGGCATTGACCGACAGCGACGACAGCTGAGTACCCGGGCAGGGCGCCACCGATAGCCACCAGAATCCATTCGTCATCGTGAAAGATAGGCCGCAGCAGATCCTGGAACTCGAATGGCCCTATCTTCTTTGGCTCCAGCGGGGTGGCGGCGTCGAGGAAATAGCTTCGGTTATACCCGACACGGTTTGGGGGTCGCTTTGCCTGGCTGGCACGGCAATTTCCTCATTTTGGCACTATTTACATAAAAGATTTATCAGCAGTATTTTATAACCCACTGAAAAATATAGGAAATTAATTTTTCTCCTGGCCGGCCTCGTGAAATTGCCAGGCTCTTTAGTATGTTTATTCTAGCCTCGCTTGCTTCAATAGTGGCTCAAACCAAAACTTAGAGGAGGTTTGAATCATGTTTATTCATTCGATCGTGTACGTCATCCTGAGCATGTTGTCCGCAACCGCGGCCTATGCTTCCAGCACCCCCGTCGGCAAGGCACCGGGTGAGCAGCAGCAGCCCGAGCCAGGGAAGGAAGCTGACAAGGAACTCAACGATACCCTCTAACAATAAGTGTTTGGTACCCGCCGCCGGGCAATCCCGGCGGCACCATCCTTCATAGCTTTGGCTTCGCCCCTTGGGCATAATGCACGCACGTTCTGGCGCACTGGCTACCGGCTGCATGTACCACCAATACTTCGGGCTCACTGAAGCGCCCTTTTCCATAGCGGTAAACCCGCGCTACCTTTTTATGAGCCCCCGCCACCGGGACGCTCTGGCGCACCTGTTGTACGGTGTGGGCGCCGGCGGCGGTTTCATCCTGCTTACAGGGGAAGTCGGCACGGGCAAGACCACCATTAACCGCTGCCTGCTGGAACAGCTGCCCGACGATACCGATATCGCCATCATTCTCAACCCTGCCCTGAACGCGATGGAATTGCTTGCCACCGTCTGCGATGAGCTGGGCATCGCCTACGACAACGAAAAACACACCCTCAAGACCCTCACTGACAGTTTGCATCGCTACCTGCTGGAGAATCACCGTCGCGGACGCAAAACAGTCCTGCTGATCGATGAGGCGCAGCACCTGGATTTTGACGTGCTGGAGCAAATCCGCCTGCTGACAAACCTGGAAACCAACAGCGAGAAATTATTGCAGATCATCCTGATCGGCCAGCCCGAACTGGCCCAGATGCTGGGTCGATCGGAATTGCGGCAGCTCAACCAGAGGATTACGGCCCGCTATAACCTGGAACCCCTCAGCCTGGAGGAAACCGGCGCATATATTCGCCACCGCCTGCAGGTGGCGGGCATGAACCCGGGCCAGGAGGTTTTTCCCCCTGCGGTGATACGGGGAATCCACCGTTATACCCGCGGCATTCCCCGCCTGATCAATGTCCTGTGCGACCGTATGATGCTGGGCGCTTACGGCCGCAACCTGGGGCGCACCGACACGGACATGCTGCGCACAGCAGCCACCGAGGTAATGGGGGAAGAGGCTGCCGGTTCCCGGGACGAGCCGGGACGGTTCTGGCCGCTGGCCGCAGTAGCCGCCGTGCTGGTGGCATTGGCGGCAGGGTGGTGGTGGCAGAACAGGCAGGTGTCGCCACCGGTGATCACGCAAGCGGGTGCTGTCGCGAACGAGACGCCGGTCGCCGCCGCTCCGGCCGTCGAACCAGTCGCAGTGGTAACGGCGCCGGAGCAGACCCTGACGACGGTCGGGCCTGCGCCATCGCCCGCGGTTGCCGAGCCCGTTGCCCCGGAGACGCCTGCCCCGAAGATGCCCGCCCCAACTGCCCAGTGGCTGCTGGCTCCGCAGGATGCATGGTCCCGGCTGTGGTCGCTTTACAGCCCGGCGCCGGTTCCTGCCGTCCCCTGTCCCGGGCAGCTGCAGGATGGGCTGGCATGCGTGGAGGGAGCGGCGCAGACCTGGGATGAACTGGCCGCACTCGATCGGCCCCTGTTACTGGACATGATTACCCCGGACCGTTTTGCCGCTGGTTCGGTTTTCCTGGGCAGCAATGGCCGCTCCGCGTGGTTTGCCGCAAGCACCGGGGTAATGGAGGTGCAACTCGCCGAGCTTGGTCCTGCCTGGACCGGCCGGTATCGCCTGTTATGGCATCCTCCGCCGGGCTTTGTTCGCCCCCTGGGTATCGGCGATAACAGTCCGGCGGTGGCCCGGGTGGCGGAGCTTTTTGCGCGACTGGATGGCCAGCCGCAGGCGCTCGCCGGAACCAGCTTTAACCCGGCCCTGGAGGTTCGTGTGCGATTATTTCAGCGCAAATATTCGCTGGATGATGACGGTGTCGTTGGCATGCAGACGCTGCTGAAACTTAATGAGGCGCTGGGTATCGACCCGACGTCGGCTGCCGCCCGCGACCTGCTGGCACGGGGCTCCGGCGACAGGGTGACCAGGTGAGGGCGCTTTCGTGTCGCTGATTCTCGATGCCCTCAACCGCTCGCGCCAGGACAGTGAGCCGATGCCGGGCCTGGCTTCGGTGCACAGCGCCGAAACGCCGCCGCAGGCCAGCCACTGGCTGCAGTGGCTGCTGGTATCTGCACTCGGGCTCGCCGTGCTGGCCATAGGCTGGCTGCTCCTCGAGCGAGCCCCTGCGCCTGTCGCAGTACCGGCAGAAGTCGCTGCCAAAGTGGCGGAGCCTGCAGCCAGGCCGGTTGTTGAAAGACCCCCGCCGGTTCAGAACAAACCCGTTTCGCCCCAGGCAACACCCGTCGTGGCGCCGACCCCGCCGGTCGCGCAGGCGCCCGCCGCGGAACCGGCGGTAAGTGCAGGGCGCCAGCCTGCCGCCAGCCCCGGGAAGGTCGAGTCCTCTCCGCCGGAAGTCGATGCCGGTGTGGCGGCGCTGTACCAGCAGCCCATGCAAGCTGCCCCGCCACCCGCACCAGCGGAAGCGGCGGCGCAGCAACGCCGCACCGAGCGCCCGGCGACCACCAGCCGGGTGGAAGAGACGGTGGATATCGAACAGCTCGTGGCGCAGGCACAAGCGGAGCTCAAGGATGCCAGCCTCAGCGAGCATGCTGTGCCGCTGTTGGCCAGCTTGTCCCAACAGACCAAGGACGGGATCCCGACACTGATTTATGAGCGGCACGATTATTCGGGTGACCCGGCCAGGTCCAGCGTGGTTATCAACGGTAAAACCCTGGGGGCGGGCGCCTCCGCCGGTGGCGTCAGGGTAGAGGAGATCCTGCCCGACTCCGTGGTGCTGGAGGTGCGGGGTGTCCGTTTCCGCCTTCGCGCCCTCAACAGCTGGGTTAATCTCTAGTTACAAGCCGAGGTAATCCCGCATGACGGAGAACAACTCGGGCTGCCTCAGGTAGGGAGCTATCCTGCCCGAGCCCCTCGTCGTTGCTGTACAGCGGCACATTGGCCCCGGTGTGCTCCTCGTGGCTGAAATTATTGGTCGCGTAGTTGATGGCCATCAGGCTCCCCTCGGGAGTCCTTATGCGTGCCGTCATACCCGGGGTGTATATGGGGACGGGGTAGGCCGCAAACAGGCTGGTGACCGGCACCAGCTGCGCCGCCTGGGAGTGATCTGCGGTTACGATAACAAGCGTATGCGGGTGCGATCCGGCATAGGCAAGCGCAGTTGCGAGGGCTTCCTCCAGTTGCTCCATTTCCCCGATAGCGCCACAGGGTTTGCGCTCATGGGTTTGTTTATCGATGGAGGCGGACTCGATCATCAGGAAGAATCCGCGCTGGTTGTCGCGCGAAAGAAAATCCAGCGCCACCTCGGTCATCTGCTGCAAGCTTGGCACTGACGCCCCTGCAGGGTTCGGCTCACAGTTCATCGGCGCAGGCAGGGTGACATCACCGAGGTAGCGGTGCAGGTGATTCATCGCACTGGGCTGGGGTTTCTCCGCCTGGCGTCCGCCTTCCCCGCGCATGCGAACCGGCATGGTGCCGGGAGCGAACAAACCCAGAATGCGATCGGCCTTGCGCGCCCTTTGCAGCTCCTCGCCACTTGTTGCGACCGTGAAACCCTCTTGTTGGGCCAGCTGCAGCACCGACACTTGCCCAACCTCCGCCTGCGGCCTGAAATGCTTGCTGCCGCCTCCGAGTATCAGGTCCAGGGGCGACACAGCCAGTTGCTCCGCAATGGAGCCCTTGCCCCCGTTGGCGATCAGGTCGGCGGGGCAGCCCCCCAGCGGTATCTCCTTATAGCTGATGTCCACCATGCTGTTTGGACCTTCGCACAGCCTGAAACTCGTATGGGCGACGAAGGCGGCGGGGGTCGCATCGGTGACACTGGACGTGGTGACGATGCCGCTGCGATAACCTGCCGCAGCAGCGAGTTCGACGATTGTGGTGAGATCCTCGTCACTGCCGGCGCTGGTGGCAATCCGCCCCCGACTGGTAACGACGCCTGTGGCTATGCTGGTGGCGGTGTTGGCGGAGTCGGCGACATAGACAGGCTTGCCGTTCACCTCATCCTCTATTGCCAATACCTGCGCTACCGCCCTGATGGGCATGGTGTCGAGCAGCAGCTCCCCCGCGGCGCCCTTGAGGTAATTGCGGGCAATGGTGATCTGCTGGTCGTCCATGCCATCCCCGATGATCAGGATCACGGCGCGGCTCGAAGGACTCGAAGGTGCGGAGGCGCCGCCTGGATCGTCGCTGGCGCTGGCGCCTTCGGTTGCGATCAGCAGGCAGAACAAGGCTGGGAGAATAGCGGTGAAGTGCACGGTATATTCCGTTAGCTGTGGTGAGAGGCGAGCACTTGATACCATGATCACCCGCCCAATGCACGCGACAGCTGCCCCTGTTGCCGAGGTTTTAACCAGCCTTGGGCGATTCAGCCAGCCCGCTCGAAAAAACTGCATGGGCCTTAACCTTTGCGGCCTACTGTGGCAGGATTCGCCCTTCGTTAAGCTGCCCCAGCCAGCCAGCCGGCGGCATCACGATTTCTCCCCTGGCCGAAACCAAGGAAGGGGCACATGCACCATAATTGCAATAACCAGCAGGTGAGGTAAGTCCAATGAAAATGATTACAGCGATCATCAAGCCCTTCAAGCTTGATGATGTGCGCGATGCGTTAAACCAGATCGGCATTGCCGGGATGACGGTCGAGGAGGTCAAGGGCTACGGCAGGCAGAAGGGGCACACCGAGCTGTACCGTGGCGCCGAGTATGTGGTGGAGTTCCAGCCCAAGGTGCGGCTGCAGCTGGCTATCAGCGACGAAAGGGTCGAGGCCGCGATAGACGCCATCTGCAAGGCGGCAAACACGGGCAAGATCGGGGACGGTAAGATTTTCGTCAGCGCCCTGGAACAGAGCATTCGTATTCGCACCGGTGAAACCGGCGACGACGCCCTTTAATCCAGGAGATCGGCATGAAGACATCTAACTCCCTGGCCCTGTTTGTGGCCACGATGCTGGTATCCGCGGGTGCCAGCGCCCAGGAGATAAACGGCGCGGATACCGCCTGGATTCTCACCTCAACTGCCCTGGTACTGTTCATGACCATCCCGGGCCTGTCCCTGTTCTACGCCGGGCTGGTGCGTTCGAAAAACGTATTGTCGGTACTGATGCAGTGTTTTGCCCTGACCTGCCTGATGTCGCTGGTATGGTTTGCCGTGGGTTACACCATCGCTTTCGGTACAGATGGCGTCGAGCAGGGCATGTGGATCGGCGATTTTGGTAACATCTTTTTTGCCAACATCGGCATGGACTCCGTGAATGGGACCATACCCGCGACACTGTTCGCTATTTTCCAGATGACTTTCGCCATCATCACCCCAGCCCTGATCGTCGGCGGTTTTGCCGAGCGCATGCGCTTTTCCGCCATGTTGCTGTTCAGTACCCTGTGGATGGTGCTGGTGTATGCACCGGTTTGTCACTGGGTATGGGGCGGTGGCTGGCTGGGCGCCATGGGCCTGCAGGATTTTGCCGGCGGCACCGTGGTACATATCACCGCTGCGGTTGCCGCCCTGGTGGCGGCCCTGATGATCGGGCCGCGTCGCGGCTTCGGAACCGTTGCCATGCCGCCGCACAACCTCACCCTGACGGTAGCGGGTGCCGGTATGCTGTGGGTGGGCTGGTTTGGCTTCAACGCCGGCTCTGCAGTGGCGGCAGATGGCAGCGCGGCCATGGCGATGCTGGTCACCCACCTGTCAGCTTCGGCCGGCGCCCTCGCCTGGATGACCATGGAATGGCTGCGCCATGGCAAACCCTCGATGCTGGGTACGGTTACCGGAATGGTGGCGGGATTGGGCACTATCACCCCGGCCTCGGGTTCGGTGGGTCCGGCGGCGGCAGTAGTGATAGGCCTCACAGCAGGTGTCGTATGCTACTTCGCCACCGGCTACCTGAAAAACAAACTGCGTGTCGATGACAGCCTGGACGTGTTTCCGGTCCACGGGGTGGGGGGTATCCTGGGCACGCTGCTGGCGGGTATTTTCTGTTCCACCCAGCTGGGCATATTCAGCGGCAACGGCTTTTCTGATGGTATTTCCAGCATCGGGGGCCAGCTTAGCGTGCAGGCGATCGGTGTGGTCTCTACCCTGGTATATACCGCCGTCGTCACCTTCATTCTGCTGAAAGTTGTCGGCGCTCTCGTGGGCCTGCGTGTTGATGGCGACGAGGAAACCCAGGGCCTGGACCTGGTCCTGCACGACGAGCGTGGTTACGACCTGTAGGCCCTGCCTCGCCTGACCCGGGCCGCCTCCCGCGGCCCTGTCAAAATTGAGTGTCATGCCTGAGCCCTGTAGCGGGACCACCGTCCCGATCAGGGCCAGGGGTTCCATCGCTTCCGGCGCATGGTAATCAAACGCCAGTGTCAGTCGCTCACCGCTGTGCAGGCGCGGTATCGCGCGGGAAAAGAGTTTGCCCCGGAAGGGCTGCCTTATCCTCCGGCAAGTTTTACCGTGAACCCGCGTCGTTCGAGCTCTGCCTTCAGGACCGGGCGCTTGTCGCCCTGTATTTCGATGTGGTCGCCCTTGAGTGCGCCGCCCACGCCGCATTTCTGTTTCAGGGCGCGGGCCAGTTCCCGCATTTCCGGCTCTGGCAGGGCCAGGCCGGTGATGAGGGTAACCGCCTTGCCGCCTCGCCCCTTTGTTTCCCGTTGCAGTCGGACGATACCGTCGCCGATCGCCGCTGGCCTGTCCTTCCCGCAAACGCACTCCGCCACGGGCCGGTGGCACTGCGGACACAGGCGACCGGATTCTGTGGAGTAGACCAGCTGACTGTTTTTTCGCTTGTTCATGCAGGATTCGTGTTTTTCTGGCAGGTGGGCAGTATATTAGCGTTTTGCCAGCGCGAATAGCGACAGCCCCGGGGGAGAGTCTCATTTGGCCGACTTGGAAGAATTGGTAAAGCACGTATTCGATATGCAGGCCCAGCTTGCCTACCAGGAGGATACCGTGCGCGAGCTCAATGACGCCCTGGCGCTCCAGCAGCGGGAGATTCTGGTGCTGCGTCGGCAGTTGCAGTTGTTGAAGCAGCGCCAGGACGATATGGGTAGCGAGCCCGCCGGCCCGGACAAGGCTGACGAGCCGCCCCCGCATTATTAGTTTTTCCCTCTATCCGGTAACTTTACTGAACTACCGCAGTACACCCGGGGGGTTTTGCTTGCCGTGTGCGGACGCGCCGGTAGAATTCACCCAGCCGCCACTACCTACTTTTGGAGATGACCATGTCAGACAGCGCCAGTAAGGACAGCCCTGAACAGGCCGAGTTTCGCCAGCATTGCCGCAGCTGGCTGGCCTCGAACCGGCCCCCGGACCCCACTGTGCGCTTGCCGCTGAGTGCCCTGGAGATCATGACCACGGAGCAGCTGGAGTACCTGCAGGCCTGGCAGAAGGCGGCCTTCGACGCGGGCCTGGTCGGCTGTGACTACCCGGAGGCGGTGGGCGGCGGTGGCCGCAAGGACTGCCAGCGCATTGCCAACGAGGAAATGCTGGCGGCCCGCACGCCTTATTTCCCCAATATCATAGGCCTGGGCATGGCCGCTCCCACCGTCTTTTACCACGGCCAGGAGGAACTCAAGCAGCGACTGTTACCGCGACTTTTCTCCGGCGAGGACATCTGGTGCCAGGGCTTCAGCGAACCCGGCGCCGGCTCGGACCTGGCCAGCGTGCAGACCTTCGCCGAGCGCAAGGGCGACAAATGGGTAATCAACGGCCACAAGGTGTGGACCTCGCTGGCCCATTTCGCCGAGTGGATGATCCTGCTTCTGCGCACCGACAAATCCCACAAATACGATGGGCTGTCCTATTTTGTGGTGCCCATTCGTTCAGCCCTGGGTAAGGGCGTCACGGTGCGGCCCCTGATCAAGATCACCGGCGAAACCGGCTTCAACGAGGTGATTTTCGATAACCTGGAGGTGGATGACAGCTACCGCCTGGATGAACTAGGCAAAGGCTGGCAGGTGGCGATGACAACCCTGCTGCACGAGCGCGGCGCGGGAGAACTGCAGACACCACGCGCCGGCGGCCTCAAAAGCAAGGGCAGTCATGCCACCACCGCACACAACCTGGTTGAGTTTGCCCGCAGCGCAATGCGTGACGGCCACCCTGCAGCGGAGGATCCCCTGCTGCGCGACCGCATGATGCAGCAGCTGATCTGCGAGACCGGGTTGGCCCAGAACCAGCGCCGCGCCAGGGTGCCGGCTTTGCTGGACCACCCCATGAGGCTGCAATTGCAGAATAAACTGCTGGCCAGCGAGATCAGCCAGAACACAGCGGCCCTGGCGCTGGAGGTGGCCGGCGCCAGCGCCTCCCTCTACCTGGGTGACCCCAATGCGCCCGCGGGCGGGCAGTGGAATCTGGCCTATATGAATTCCTACGGCATGACGATCGCCGCCGGTACCAGCGAAGTCCAGCGCAATATCCTGGGTGAGCGCGTGCTCGGCCTGGCAAAGTCGAAATAAGGGGAAGAGCATGGCACAACCGGATAATTTTGGATTTGGCGAAGAGGCGGCGCTGCTCAAGGCCTCCGCCCGCAAATTTTTCAGCGAGAAGTTCCCCACCTCGGACCTGCACGCCCTCGTGGCCGGTGACCATCGCCCGGAGCGGGGCAGTGAATGCCTGTGGACTCGTGAGTTGTGGCAGGAGATGGTCGGCCTCGGCTGGACCATGCTGGCGGTGCCAGAAGCCGCCGGTGGGGTCGGAATGCCGGCGGTGGCAGTGGCGGGGCTGGCGGAGGAGCTGGGGCGGGCCGCCTTTCCCTGTCCCTTGCTCGGCACAATCAATGCCACCTACGTGCTGGCCGCATGCGGCAGCGGCGGCGAGCCAGCCCTCGCCGAAATCGCCGAGGGCCGCTCTGCGAGCCTGGCCGTCACCAACCGGGCGGGGTCCTGGTTGCCGGGAGATACCGATGTCAGCTGTGTCGACGGCAAGCTCAGCGGCACGGCCTGGTATGTACAGGACGCCCGCAAGGCGGATCGGCTGCTCGTCAGCGCCAGTTCAGCAGCAGGTCTGGGCCTCTACTGGGTCGCCACCGACGCCCCGGGGGTGGCGATAGTTCCGGATACTATTGTCGATCTCACCCGCGACCAGGCGCACATCAGTTTCGAGGAGGTGGCGGCGGAGGAGGTCAGCGCCAATGGCCTCGCCGCGCTGGCGGAGGCAATGCCGGCTATCTGGACCGTGCTGGCGGCCGATATGGTGGGGGCAGCTGAGTGGCAGTTGCAGACCACGGTTGAGTACGTCGCCACGCGGCAACAGTTTGACCGCCCCCTGGGTTTTTTCCAGGCTGTAAAACACCCGCTGGTGAATGTCATGCTGCAGATCGACCAGTCCAAGTCCCTGGTGTATAACGCTGCCTGTGCGATTGATACGCAGCCAGAGCGCGCGCTGCAGTACGCCCACATGGCCAAGGCCTCGGCCAGCGAGACCGCGGCCTACGCCTCGGGTCGCTCGGTGCAGTGCCACGGCGGTATCGGCTTTACCTGGGAGTGCTATGTCCATCTCTATTTCAAGCGACAGAAGCACAGCCAGATGCTGTGGGGTGATGCCGCATGGCACCGGGCGCAACTGGCGAACATTGTGATAGGTCCGCTGACCGGTACCGGTCGTTGAAGCACATACAGGGGAGGGTAGCCAAGTGAAGTGGAAAACCATACTGGTCGTCGCGGCGGCCCTGTTGGTCGGCTTCGGGGTCGTGATCCGCGTGGCCACGCGCCTGCCGGCACCGCCCCCCCATCAGCTGTTCATCAACGGCAACGTGCTCACCATGGACGCCAGCAACAGCATTGTCGAGGCTGTGGCGGTGCGTGAAGATCGCATCGAAGCGGTGGGCAGTACCGATGATATTATGGCCCTCGCGGAAGATGACAGCGAAGTGGTGGACCTGCGCGGTCGCACGCTGATGCCAGGCTTTATCGATGCCCACGGGCATTTCCCCGGTTCCGGCCTGAAGGTGATTGCAGCTGACCTCAACAGCCCGCCCATCGGCACGCTCACCAACATGGACGAGGTGCTCGCCGCACTGGGGGAACAGGCGGCCGCAACTCCCGCCGGTGAGTGGGTGTCGGGGTTCGGCTATGACGACACCCTGCTCGCGGAGAACCGTCACCCCACCCGCGCCGAGCTGGACGCTGTCTCCACAGATCACCCGGTGGTGGCGATGCATATCTCCGGCCACATGCTGGTTGCCAACAGCCTTGCCCTGGCAGAAGTGGGTATCGATGCCAGCACCCCCGATCCCGAGGGTGGTGTCATTGGCCGGCAAGCGGATTCCCGGGAGCCAAACGGCCTGCTCGAGGAGACCGCACGGATGGGTATCCTGATCAGGATGCAGGATATGAGCCTGGCGGACACGTTCCGCCTGATCAAGGCGGCGGCGGTGGAGTACTCGGCTCGCGGTGTTACCACCGCCCAGTCTGGCGGCGTCAGCGCCAAGCTCGGTACCGGCCTGTCCCTGTTCAGCAAGCTGGGTGTGATTCCCCAGCGGCTGGTGGTGTTTCCCTTTGAAACCGAGTTTGGGGAAGGCCTGCTCAATGGCGACTACGATCCCGGCGACTATAACGGTGACCGCCTGGAAATGGGGGCGGTTAAGCTGGTCGCCGACGGCAGCATCCAGGGCTACACGGGTTACCTCAGCCAGCCCTATTACACCCCCTATCACGGGGATGCCCAGTATCTTGGCTACCCGTCGATCCCCCGCGACAAGTTGTTCAGCCAGGTCGCCGCGCTCCACAAGGCGGGCTACCAGATCGCCATCCACGGCAATGGCGACCAGGCGATCGAGGATATCCTGGATGCCTTCGAGGCAGCCCAGCTGGAGCACCCGGTCGAGGATCCCCGGATGATACTGATCCACGCCCAGATGGCGCGCAAAGACCAGGTTGCGCGAATGAAACAGCTGGGTGTCACCCCCAGTTTTTTCAGTGCCCATACCTGGTACTGGGGCGACCGGCACCGCGATATTTTTCTCGGCCCCGAGCGCGCGGCGGTGATCAGCCCCGCCGGGTGGGCGCAGGACTTCGGCCTGCGTTTCAGTTCCCACCTCGACACCCCGGTAACCCCTATGCTGCCCCTGCAGGCTGTGTGGAGCCAGGTCCAGCGTATTACCTACGGCGGCGATGTGCTGGGCCCCGAGCAGCGGATCGGCGTGATGGAAGCGCTGCGGGCGGTGACTATCGATGCCGCCTGGCAGGTGTTTCAGGACGATGACAGGGGTTCGCTTGAGCCCGGCAAATATGCGGACCTGGTGGTGCTTTCCGGCAGCCCGCTGGACGACCCCATGGGCATGCGAGATCTCACGGTCGAGCGGACTATCATCGGCGGCGCCACGGTCTACCGCAAACCCTGAGGGGTCGGCCGCCACTTTATTGCCGTGAGCGTGGACACTCGCGAGGCATTCCGATATAAATAGCCAAACGGCTTGGGTGGAAATATCCCCCCGGCTGTTTTCAGCCGTCAGGGGAAACGAGCCGTAACTTATGTATCGCTATAGTGTCGATAACGCCGTAACTTATACGTCAGAAGATTTCGTCCTCTTCAGGGAAGCACCCTTCGCCTGCTGGATGGAACGACTCACCCTCGAAAACCCCGACCACGGTATTCCCGCGGACCTCGGCAGTGTACCTCCCGGCGACAGCATCGAGAGCCAGGACGACATGGCCGAGACCTTGCGGGCCCAGGGCAAGGATGTCTGCCTGATCGACTGGGACGCGGATGAACCCTCCCGGCGCAGTGCCACCCTGGCAGCCATGCGTCGGGGTGCCGACTTCATCGTCAATGGCCAGTTGGCGCTCGGACCGCTTTCCGGCGCGGCCAACCTGTTGGTGCGCACCAGCGGCTATTCGGAGCTGGGTGATTTTCTCTACATTCCCTGCGATACCCAGGCCAGGAGCAATCTCCACTCGGCTTTCCGCCTGTGTTTCCTGGCGGATCTGCTGCACAGCCTGCAGGGTCAGTTGCCCCCGCAGATGCTTATCATCCGTGGCGGCGACGACCTGGTCCCGCTGCAGACAGACAGTTATATTTATCACTACCGGGCCGTCAAGCAGCGCTTCATGGAGGCCATGCGTGGTTTTCGCAAACACCGTATGCCCGACCCGGCGGAGTCTTCGCATTTTGGCCGTTGGTCCGATTGCGCGCACGAGGTGCTGAAGCAGCGCATGCTGGGTGAAGAGGGCGAATCCGGTGACGGCGCCGACAGTGATTACGCAGAGCCCCTGCGTAAGGCCGTTGGCACAGCAGTCAATGGCGGCCTCTACGACGCGGACGACAGCCACCGCCACCAGCCAGCGGTGCAGAGCGCCGAATCCAGGGTCGCGGCGGGGTCTGTAGCAGGCGCGCCGGTAACGGAAGTTACCGCAGTCGCTGCCGGCCAGAGTGGTGCGCAGGGCAGTTTTACCCTTGCCGAACAGGCGAGAATGCTGAAGCCGGGCACTTACAAACCCGGCCCGGGGGTATTTCGCCTGGGGCCACCCCGTGCCGCCAGGGCAGCGCAGGCCGAATCGGCGCGTGAGCGACGCAGCCCGAACCCGGTGCGCGAGTCGGTTAACGAGGCGCCCCCTGAGGGCGAGTCGGCGCCAGCCAGAGAAGCGCCGCGGCCACAATACAACCGGCGGGCGTCGGATGCGGCGCTGCAGAACCTGGAATTTATCGGCAGCAGCTCGCTGCCGCCGGGGTTCGGTCTCGATGTCCCCCGCACAACTGAACTGCCCCCGACCATAAAGTCGGCGCCGGCTCCCAGCCTGCGTCACCCGGTTGGGCACAGCAGCGCGCGGCCACAGGTGACGGCCGCGGCGCATCCAGGGCCTGTTAGCGAGCGGCCCGGTGTTCCGATGCCCGTTCCCGCGGCCCCGCCGACAGAACCCAGGGCTGCAGTGGGGTCGCCCCTGGCGGCGGCTCCTGAGCGATCACCGCAGCCGGATCGCTCCAGCATCGATATGGATGATACCTATCCCGCCTCGCCGCCAAGCGGGCTGAAGACCCACTCGGAGGAAGCGCCCGCCGAGGCGCTGCTTGAGGAAGAAGATATTCACCACGGTTTTGGGGTGGCGGCAAATCGCCGCAAGCCAGGCCAACAGGCCCCGCGACCCTTCAGTGACAGTATTTTCAACGACAGAATTTTTACCGAGGGTGCGCCCCGGGACAGCAGGTTCAGCAGTAACCTGATTACCAGCGACGACTACGAGGACTGAGCACCCAAGCGTTGGCGCCGGCGTCTCCAGCGGACCCGTCGCTGGCCGGTGCAGCCTTCAGGTCAGGGCCGCAGGCTGCGGAAACAGTTGCGGACCTCTTCGAGGTACTGCCGTGGCTGTTCAAATGCCGCAAAATGCCCGCCTTTTTCCAGTTCATTCCAGTAAATCAGGTTGGTAAAACGTTTTTCGGCCCAGCGCCGGCTGGTGCGAAATATTTCCCTGGGGAACATGGAGCAGCCCACAGGCATCGTGATCGGCTCCATGTTTGGCTTGTTAAAGCTCTCCCAGTACAGGCGGGCTGAACTGGCTGCACTGTTGGTGAGCCAGTAGAACATGACATTGTCGAGCATTTCATCCTTGTTCAGCACGTGCTCGGGATGCTTGACCCCATCCTTCTCGCAGTCGGTCCAGGCGTAGAACTTTTCCATAATCCAGGCCATCTGGCCTACCGGTGAATCCGCCAGGCCATAGGCCAGCGTCTGGGGCCTGGTCGACTGCTGCTTCGAGTAGCCCGAGTCCCACTCGCTGTAGAACGTCAAACCCTCCAGCGCCGATTGTTCCTGGGGCGTCAAACTGTCCATTGTTTCCGGATCGGGTGCGACTATGGGCATGTTGATATGAATGCCGGCGCAGTGGGTTGTTTCAGTCATCCCCATATTCTGGGTAATCATGGCGCCCCAGTCCCCCCCCTGGGCGACATAACGGTCATAGCCCAGGCGGGACATCAGGGTTCCCCACATGCGGCCAATTTTTTCCACCGAGGTTCCTGTCGTCACCGGCTTGCCGGAAAAGCCGAAGCCGGGGAGGGAGGGCACCACGACGTGAAAGGCATCCTCCGCCCGCCCGCCATGAGCCTCCGGGTCGGCCAGGGCATCGATAACCTTGTGAAACTCAACCATCGAGCCCGGCCAGCCGTGGGAGATAATAATGGGCAGTGCATCCGCACGGGGGCTTCTGCGGTGGATGAAATGAATGTCAATCCCGTCTATGGCAGTGGTGAACTGCGGCCACCCGTTCAGCTTTCTCTCGAATTTGCGCCAGTCGTAGTCTTTGCACCAGTAGTCCGCCAGTTCGCGGGTGTAGGCCAGCGGGATTCCCTGGTTCCAGTCCTGGCAGGTTTCCTGTTCGGGCCAGCGGGTCTGTTCCAGGCGCTGCCTGAGGTCCTGTAACTGGGCCTCGGCGATATCTACTGAGAAGGGCGATATTGTCGTATTCATCGATGGCGCGTCCATTTGATGCTGCGGTGAGCAAACAACACTAAGTCAGGAGAGGGCAGCGTGGCAAGTCTGCAGGCCTCCCCAGCTGCATGGCGGTTTGGAGTCGGCGCTGGATTTGACAATTATTTGCTGGGCAAGCATGGTTCTACCAACCGGAGCGGCCGCAGCCGACGCCGGATATCCAGTGGCATTCAGGCGAGACCAAAGGAGTTCAGATGATGTGCAGGTTTTTCGGCGTGGCAGGGTTCACCCTGTTGCTCGCCGCTGTGGGCGCGACCGCCGCTGACAAGCCCCGTGGCGCGGTGCAGTGCGCGGATCTCAAGTGGTCGGCGGAGGTGCTTGCGGCAAATCCCGATATCGCTTTGGCCTGCCAGGGCGTCTATGAAAAAGACGGTGTTCTCTACGCCAAGGCTACTATCGAAGTGGTCAGGGTGCTCGGTAATACCCTGCGCTTTCGCACCCTGCTGGCGGATGGCAGCCTGGGTAAGCGCCGTAGTGTGAGTCTCGACAGCCAGTGGCGGGTTTCCATAGATGGCCGCGAGTATCGCCTGTCGGACCTGGGCGAGGGGCAGAGACTGAATATCTACCTGCCCGAAGACAGGTTTGCCCTGAATGTTCTCGGCAGCAACACGCCCCAGACCAGCGCCATCGAGACGGTGGAGGACTGAACCGCACGCGCCCCGCCTGTCAGGCGCGGCCCCTCAGTCGTCCTCTACCCAGACCTTGCGCAGCGGCTCGCCGAAGTCATCGTAAATCACCTTGCGCCGGGGTTGCGGCAGGCGGCTGCGCTTGCGCGGCTGGCTGCGCCGTGGCGGAATCCTGCGCCTGGACTCGATGGCGGCCACCACTTCCGGGACCGGCGTGCGAGGTATGGGCGGCTCGATGAACAGGCGGCGATTGAGGAATATCGGGGGATCACCCGGATCCTTGCCGCTGATGCCGTTGGGGATGTTTTCCACCTCCCCGCCGCGCTGCAGAAAACGCTCCATCTCCTGCTGCAGCTCAGCCCGCACTTCCGCTTTTGACACAGGTTTTTTCAAGATAACCTGCTCCAGGTATCGATTGCCCAAACGAGCTAGTATAACGGCCTGGCGCGACAATTACAGGGCGGGCCCAATATTGGCGCCGATGCGCGGGTCGCCAGCCGCCCCCCGGGCGATCTCCCGGCGCAGGCGGGCGCCGGGGCCCTGCTCCTGCAGCTGTACCTCACCGTCCTTCACCTCGATCCCCATACTGGCAAATATCCCGTCGAATGGCAGTACGGTGGTCGATGCCGCCACATCTTCGTACAGCGACTGGAATACCAGCACCTTGTTCAGCTGATCCAGCCGGGTGACGATTTCCGGCACCGACAGGCGCTGCGCGCCGCAGCAGCGGTTGAGTTCCTCCAGCGCCAGATCGAGGTTCTGGCGCCCGCCGGACTGCAGCCGCAGGCGGGCATCAGCAGCCAGGAAGTACCAGGCGCCGCTCCAGTAGACCCGCATGTACCCGCCGTTTTCGCGCATATCGTCGCTGACCGCAGCAAGGGGTATGCCGTCGAAGCGGGTTTCCGCCAGTCCACGCTGGAACCCGTCGTACAGTTTTTGCCACATCTGGCGCTCACTGATCAGGCCCATGCGAGCCTGGAGGACATTCTGGTAATAGCTGGCCAGTCCTTCGCTGAACCAGGCATCGCCCCAACCGCGATAGGGAATCAGCAGGTGGGCCAGCTCATGGTAGCTGGTCCATGCGTGCTTGAGTTCGTCGAGGGAGGCCGATGGCGCGGTGAAGAACTCGACCCGGTTGACCTCGCCGCGATGGACCTGGGCCCAGGGAATAGGGTCGCTGGCGCTTGCGGCCTCGGCCGGGTCGACGGATATCTGCCAGCGCCTGTCCGGCCATTGACCGTAGACCTGTTCCAGGGCGTCGGCGATATAGTGAGTCCACAGCAGCAGGTTCTCGCGCGTGGCCGGTGCGTACCGGTCGCTGATGAGCACCTCCAGTCGACGATCGCCCTGGCGGAAGAAGTGGCTGCTGGTATTGTCGGCGGCTGCGGGCTGCGTAGGAAGTGCGAGTGACAGCCACAGGGCGAGGCAAGCTGTGTAAATGGTAGCCTTCACACGGTCAGGAGCGGTCTGCCGGCGCCGGTTTTTTTTCACTGAAGCCGGCCAGTTCAGCCATCCTCGTGAACAGCTCGAAAATATCTGTCGCCTGGGCGTTACCGGAGAACTCGCGATAGAGCGAATCCACGTTGACAGCGATGCGCTCCGGGTCGGCCCAGGCCGAGTACTCCCGCAATTCGATATCCCGGGCCGCTTCAAAGGCGCCCATTCCGGCGTCAAAGCGACTCCTGGCCTGGTCATGCACATATTCCAGGTATTGCCGGACTTTTATCACGCCCTTTTTATCGGTTATGGGACCGTGGCCGGGCACTATGTGGTCCACATCCATGTCCTCGATCAAGCGGCAGGCCTTGATCCAGTTTGCCACAGGTCCCTGCCACATGATGGGTGTGCCCTCGATGAACAGGATATCACCGGTAAAGACGGTGCGATCAGCAGGGGAGTGCACCAGCACATCGCCCCGGGTATGGGCCGGTCCCACTTCGATGAGATGCACGGGCTTGTCACCCACCAGGAGGTCGAGCCGGCCGTCAAAGGTGCTGTTGGGCGGGGTATGGGTGATGCCCGAAAACCTGAACTGGCCGAAACAGTGGCGAAAATACTCGCCGACCTTGCCCATGGTGGCAGTGGCTTCCATGATCGCGGCCATGGCCTCTGGCGGCAGTTCGTTCATCTCCGCGGCGGAGGCGCTGGAGGCGATGATACGGGCTCCGGATACCAGTTCATTGCCGTGGCAGTGATCGCCGTTGGCATGGGTGTTGACCAGGGTGTCGATTTTTCCGGCTCGCGGCTCGGCCTTGCGCATCGCCCGCAGCATCGTATCCGTGAGCTCCAGGTCGAACAGTGTATCGACCAGCAGGGATTCCTCCCCGTCCACGATAAGGCCCGCGTTACTCCAGCCCCAACTGCCGTCAGGTGCGAGCCAGGCGTAGGCGTTGTCCGTCAGCGCCACTAACCCGGGTTTCGGCGTATTGTTCATGGTCGTGCTCCCCAGCCCTGTTCCAGAGACCAATACTACGCAGATTTGGTACAGAATACAGGCGGAAGGTTTTGTCTGGGCAGCACAATCTGGTTTAATGCTGTGCCTGACTACGCTGGAAGCATGCATGAACGCCATTCGCTCGACGCTGGTTTTTACCTGGCTCGTTCTCTCACTGATACCCTGCGGCATAGCCCTGCTGGTCGCGTCCCTGTTCCTGAAGGATGAAAAGGTATGGTGGTGGTTCGCAGTACCCTGGCTGAAGGGGGTTGTCGAGGCCGCGCGCCTGGTCGGCGGGGTAAAATATCGCCTGCATGGCGAGGACAACCTGCCCGCGGCCCACGATATGCGAAGGGTCATCCTGTGTCCCAAGCACCAGTCCACCTGGGAGACCTTTTTCTTTCCCAGTATGACCTCGCATCCGCTGGCCTATGTGTTCAAGAAGGAATTGCTGCGCATCCCGTTTTTTGGCTGGAGTATCGGTGCCCTCAATATGATTCATATCGACAGGAGCAAGGGCAAGGAAGCCTGGAACAAGGTGGCGGAGCAGGGCAGGGTCCTGATGGATCGCGGCAAGTGGATGATCATGTTTCCCGAAGGCACGCGCACCGAGCGCGGCAAAAAAGGCAGCTATAAAGCGGGCGCGACCCGTCTGGCTGTCGCCACCGGCGCCTACGTGATTCCGATAGCGGTGACGTCCGCCCGCTGCTGGCCCAGGCGCTCATTTTCGTTTATTCCCGGCACCATAGACGTGTCGATCGGCCAGCCGGTCAGCGCCGAGGGCAGGGACCCCGGCGAGCTAATGGATGAGATCGAGCGCTGGATAGAGGCGGAGATGCATCGCCTGGACCCGGAAGCCTATAAAAAACCAACGGAGGTAGTCTGAACATGTCCCCAGGAAAAATCGGCTGTCTAGTGCTCTACGCCGTGCTCGCGGTTGTGGCATTAACCCAGGCCGGGACCACCGCGGCCACCGCGGCGGTTTGGATACTTGGCATTCTGGCGGTGGTCCACGCGGCCGAGATGGTGCTGCTGTATCCCCTGTGCCGGCAGGCGGGTGGTTCACTTGCGACAAACCTGTTTCAGGTATTCGTATTCGGTTATTACCACATGATTGAAATGAAAGCGGAGGTGGGTAAAAAATGACAATCCAGACCCGGCTGGTCGAATACCGGCACGACGATCTCACCCTCGAGGGCTTTCTGGCCTGGGATGATGCCAGCGACTCACCCCGACCCGCGGTGGCCATTGCGCATACCTGGGCCGGACGCAGCCCCTTTGAACAGGAGAAGGCTGTAGCGCTGGCGCGCCAGGGCTATGTTGGTTTTGCCATCGATATGTACGGCAAGGGCGTGCTGGGCAGTACGCCCGAAGAAAACACTGCCCTGATGACCCCGCTGATGGAGGACCGGGCACTGCTGCAGGCGCGGATCGGACTGGCTGTTGCGGTGCTGCGCCAGCAAGCGGAAGTCGATCCTGCCCGCGTCGCAGCGATGGGTTTCTGCTTTGGCGGCCTGTGTGTGCTGGACCTGGCGCGCAGCGGCAGTGATGTCGCAGGCGTCGCCAGTTTCCACGGGCTGTTCGGGGCCCCGGGAAACACCACGGGCAACAGCATAAGTGCCCGGGTGCTCTGCCTGCACGGCTACGACGACCCCATGGCCCCGCCCGAGGCCATGCTTGCGCTGGCCAGGGAGCTGTCGGAGGCGGGGGCGGATTGGCAGGTGCATGCCTACGGCGGTACCTTGCACGCATTCACCAACCCGGCGGCGAACGACCCCGGGATGGGCACTGTTTACAATGCGGCAGCAGATCGCCGGTCATCGGCGGCGCTGCAGGATTTTCTCCAGGAAGTGTTTGCCTGACAACACGCCCCGGCTTGTCGCTCAGGGCACCAGCACCGCGGCACCGTTGAATCGACCGTGGCGCAGGTCCTCGAGCGCCTCATTGGCCCGCTCCAGCGGATAGGGGTGCACGGTGGTGGCCACCGGTATGGCTGCCGCAAGGGGCAGGAATTCCAGCCCGTCCCGGCGAGTGAGGTTGGCCACTGAACATATTTCCCGCTCACCCCAGAGCAGGTCGTAGGAAAATGACGGTATCGGCGACATGTGGATCCCTGCGCACACCACCCGCCCACCCTTGCGCACCGCGCGCAAGGCAAGGGGCACCAGCTCGCCTTCCGGCGCGAAAATAATCGCCCCGTCCAGTTCCACCGGCGCTGCCTCGGTAGAGTCGCCGGCCCAGGCCGCGCCCAGTTCGAGGGCGAATGCCTGTGCGGTCTGGTCGCCTTGCCGGGTGAAGGCGTAAATCTGCTGGCCCCGATGGCGAGCCACCTGGGCGAGAATATGGGCGGCAGCTCCGAAGCCGTACAGGCCGATTTTTTCGGCGGATTCCACCAGCCGGTAGGCGCGGTAACCGATCAGGCCGGCGCATAGCAGCGGCGCGGCCTGCAGGTCGTCGTATTGGGGCGGCAGCTCGAAACAGTAGGTGGCGTCGGCGACCGTGTACTCTGCGAAACCCCCGTTGATCTGGTAGCCGGTGTAGCGGGCCGCATCGCAGAGGTTTTCCCGCTCGTGCCGGCAATACCAGCACTGGCCGCAGCTGCCCCCCAGCCATGGCACACCCACCCGCTGGCCGCGGGAAAACCCGCTGACGCCGGGGCCCAGCTCCTCGACTATCCCGACGATCTGGTGCCCGGGGACCAGTGGCAGGTTGGGCTCGGTAAGCTCGCCGTCGAGCACGTGAAGGTCGGTGCGGCAGATACCGCAGGCGGTGACCTTCAGCAATACCTGGCCCGGACCCGCTTCGGGCCTGGGCAGGCTTTGCAGCTGCAGTGGCTCTCCAGGTTGCGATAGCACCATAGCGCGCATCACGATTTCAGGGCCTCGCTGATGGTTTTACAGAAGGTTTCGAGGATCTGTATCCGCGCGTAGGGTTTCTGGTTGCCCGACACGAGGGTCCAGGGGGCATGCCGGGTACTGGTGTGGCTGACCATCTGATCGACCGCCAGTTCGTACTCGTGCCATTTCTCCCGGTTGCGCCAGTCGTCCTCGGTGAGCTTGTGCTGCTTGTGCGGCTCCTTCTGGCGTGCCTTGAATCGCTTTTCCTGCTCATCCTTGCTGATGTGTATCCAGAATTTCAGCACGATCACCCCGTGGTCGACCAGCTGGCGCTCGAACCGGTTGATCTCGCTGTAGGCCCGTTGCCATTCGGCGGGCGTGGCAAACTGCTCGACGCGCTCCACCAGCACCCGGCCGTACCAGGACCGGTCATAGAAGGTGCAGCGGCCGTCCCGCTGCAGCTGGCGCCAGAAACGCCAGAGATAGTGATGGGCGCTCTCCTCGTCAGTGGGGGCGGCGAACTGGACCAGGCGGAACAGGCGCGGATCTATGGCACGGGTAACCCGGCGGATAGCGGAACCCTTGCCGGCAGCGTCCCAGCCTTCAAACACTGCCACCACCGAGCGTTTCTGCTGGTAGGCCTGCCAGCCCAGGTCGCGCAATTGGCTCTGGTAATGTTCCAGCTGCTTGTCGTAATCGTCGCTGTCAATGGACAGGGACAGGTCCACGCTGTCCAGCACCGTCGGCTGACGCCCCGTAACCAGCTCCGTCGCGGGGATATGGGGCCGCGCGCCGGTGGGTTCCCTGCTGGCGCGGTACAGCATCGCCTCGAGGATCAGCTCACCGGCGGTGATGTCGCGATAGTATCTGTCCTCGGCTTCCAGCAGTTGCCAGGGGCTGTGGCTGGAATCCGTTGCCAGGATGAGCTGCTCGGAAACTTCCAGGGTCCGCTGGTACACGCCGTGCAATTCGTAGGGTTGGTCAGAGCTGCGGGGGCTGCTCTTGCGGTGCGGTGAGTCGTCGTTCAGGCGCGCCTGCTGGCTCTCCTGGCTGATATGCAGCCAGAGCTTGATGACCAGCGCGCCATCGTCGGTGAGCAGGCGCTCGAAGGATTCGATCTGCTTGCAGTACAGGGCGAATTCTTCCGCTTCCATTTCACCATTGACTGCCGCCTGGGCGGGCCTGGTGTACCAGGATCCCAGAAAAATCCCGATTTGGCCCCGGGCGGGCAGGTTGCGCCAGAAGCGCCAGAAGTACGGCCGGGATTCCTGTTCATCCGAGTGCTCCCAGAAAGTATTGGTTTCAATCCAGCGCGGGTCCATCCATTCGTTGAGTTGTTGCACCAGGGAGCCCTTGCCCGCGCCATCGAGGCCCGCTACAACGATAATCACCGGGTAGTCTCGGCCGGCCAGTTCCAGCTGGGCCTGGAGCAAGCGGTCGCGCAGCTTTTTCTGCAAAGAGCTGTAATCGTCGGCGGATATGCGCTTACCGACTTCGAGAGTTTCAAACATTGTCTGTCAGCTTCCTGTATCGCGGCTACATTATCGTATTTTTGCCATTGCCATCGGACTATAATTATCCACTTACCGTGCCGGAGTCAAAGTCATGAGTTTTTACGAGCAACGCATTTTGCCGCGAGTGATCAACTGCGCCTGTGCCACCAAACCGATGATGAAGCAGCGGGAAAAGGTCGTACCCCAGGCTACGGGTACCGTGCTGGAGATCGGTATAGGCAGCGGCCACAACCTGCCTTTTTACGATCCTGCCCGGGTGCAGCGGGTGATAGGGCTGGACCCGTCCGGAAAATCCTGGGAGCTGGCAGGCGAACGGGCCGCGCACCTGGATTTTGATGTCGAGTTCATAGGCCTGCCCTCCGAACAGATACCGCTGGAAGACGCCAGCGTGGACACGGTGCTGGTCACCTATAGCCTGTGCACTATCCCGGATACAGCGACGGCCTTGCGCGGTATGGCGAGAGTGTTGCGCCCCGGCGGCAAGCTGATTTTCTGTGAACACGGCAAGGCGCCCGATGCGGCTGTATGCAAGTGGCAGGATCGGATAAACCCACTGTGGCGCCGGCTGCTCGGCGGCTGCAACCTCAATCGCGATATGCCGGCCCTGCTCGCCGCCGGTGGCTTCCGCATCGAGCATATGGACACTATGTACCTGCCCGGCACGCCACGGTTTGCCGGCTACAACCTCTGGGGAAGGGCCGTGCCGGCCTGACTCTTTCACTGCGCTACGTATTCCTGCTTATGGGGCTCGTCTACAGACTTTGTCTGCTTCTGCTGTTTGTTGCTGCAGCTGCCACCGGGGCTGAAATCGAGCCTGTGCTGGAGTACAAGCTCAAGGGGCTTGAGGGGGACCTGGAACAGAATGCCCGGGCATGGCTGGGGCAGGCACCGGAAACCTCCCGGGAGCGTTCGAATTTCCTCGTCACAGCGGAGCAGAGCGTCGAGGACAGCCTGAAGGCGATGGGCTACTACAACCCCACTGTGAATATGGTGCTGAAGCGCACGGAGCCCGTCTGGTCGCTGGAAATCACAGTTGCGGCCGGCGAACCGGTGCTGATCGGCGCTATCGATATCCAGTTGTCAGGGGACGCGGCCGCTGATGACGCATTTGCGGAGTTGATCAAAAGCGCGCCTTTTGTCGAGGGCGAGGTTTTCAACCACGGCGATTACGAGCGCTTCAAGACCCGCTTGCTGACACTGGGCCAGGAGCGCGGTTATTTCGACGCAAAGTTGTCAGAAAGCAGGGTGGCCGTGAACGTCGTCAGTGACCAGGCAGACATCCACCTGCACTACGTGTCCGGACAACGGTTCCGTTTCGGCGCGGTAGATTACAGTGAAATCGGTCTTGACCCCGAGCTTTTGCAGGAGCTCCAGCCCATCGAGGATGGGGAGTATTTTGACCAGTCCCGGCTCCAGTACTTCCAGGGGCGGCTTCAGCAGACCCGCTATTTTTCCGGAGTGTTGATCAGGCCCCTGATCGACCAGGCCAGGGATTACCGAATACCTCTCTCGGTCACCCTCTATCCGGCCCGGCGCCACAGTTTCGACGTCGGCCTGGGGTATAGCACAGACACCCAGGAGAGGGTTTCGCTGGTCTGGCGTACACCCTTGCTGAACCGCTACGGCCACAGCCAGCAGACGCGTATTTCCTATTCCTCGGTCAATCCCAGCGGTCGGTTCATTTACACGATCCCCCTGTCCCATCCACTGGATGACGTGCTGCACCTGTCTGCGCGGCTGGAGGACAACAAGTTCGGGGATATCGATAGCGATCAGCAGGAACTCAGCGCAGTGCGGGAAATCAGGGGCGGACAGTGGCTTTACAGTTACTCCGCGCGGGAGCTGAACGAGTCCTGGGAACTCAAGAACACCAAGTTCACCAATGATTATCTGCTGCCGGGCTTCAGCCTGTCCCGCAGTGATCGAGTCGGGTCCCTGGTGGATCCCAGTGGCGGCTTCAGCCAGCTTTACAAGTTCGAGGGCGGCAGCGCAGACCTGGGCTCGGACATCGACCTGCTCAGGGCTACAGCCAACTTCAGTTATATCTTCACTCCACTTCCATTGCACCGCATTGTCGCGCGCACCGCGCTGGGCGCGGTGTTTATCTCCGATGACGACCGGGTGAACCTGGCCCCTTCACTGAGTTTTTTCGCCGGCGGATCACAGAGCATACGCGGTTATGGCTATCAGTCCATTGGCAATGAGATTGACGCAATCCGGGATGACGGCAGTAAACAGACACTGGTTGTGGGCGGTGACAGGCTCGTTACGGCCACCCTTGAGTACCAGTACTACTTTACTGACACCTGGCGGGGCGCCGTGTTTGTCGACGCGGGTGATGCGTTTGACTCATCTGATTTCAATCTCAATGTCGGCCCGGGGTTCGGCATACACTATGTATCCCCCGTCGGTGCCGTGCGGCTGGAGTTTGCCAACAGCGCCAGCGATGACGACCCGTCCTGGCGCATGGTTCTCAATATCGGAGCCGAGTTTTGAACCGGCTGCTGTGGCGCCTGCTGTTGGCGCTGTTGCTGCTGCCGCTGGTGGCGGCGGTGCTGCTGTCATTTACCGGTTGGGGCAGCAAGCTGGTGTTGTCCAGTGCGGGCCGGCTGTTACCGCTCGACATCGAGTACCGGGCGGGAACCCTGGCGGGGGAGCTCGAGCTGGAGCGCCTGGCCTGGAGCAGTGATTCGCTTCAGCTGGAGCTGACGGGCCTTGTGCTGGAGCTTGCGCCGGGCTGTCTATTGCACAGTGCTATCTGTTTTCGACAGCTGTACGCGCAGCAAGTGACGCTGGACCTGCTGCCCGGGCCTGCCGGCGAAGAGGAGCAGGCCCCGGCTGAGGCGGCCGCCACGCTGTTTGAATTCCCTGTGCCGATTGACGCACCTTCACTGTATCTGGACGCCCTTGTCATCCGCTGGCAGGGCGGTGAATGGCGACAGGGGACACTTGAGGGCCCGGTGGCTGTCAGCGGCTCTACTATCAGCGTTGGGCGCGCCCGGGTGGAGCAGGCGCGACTGCAACTTGCCGGCGGCGGCGAATCCGTCGGACCTGTCGTGCTGCCCGGGATCAGCCTGCCGCTGGAGCTGCAGGTAGAAGAGCTGCTGGTGGTAGGTGCGAGCTGGGACATGGACGGGCAGCGGGGCGAACTGCGCTCCCTGAAACTGGCCGGCCAGTGGCGCGGCAGCGCGTTGGAGCTCACCCGGCTGGACCTGCAGGCAGCCGCGCTGGGACGCTGGCACGCCGCCGGCGATATTGATTTCAGTGGACAGTGGCCCCTGACCGTCAAGGCCGATGGCGTCTTGCCTGACATTCAGGGCTGGCCTGCCGAGTTGGGTACGCAGCTTGCTGTCAGCGCCTCAGGAGACCTTTCAGAGCTGGCACTGCTGATCGATACGGCTGGGGAACTGACCCTCTCCGCCGCCGCCATAGTAAATACCACCGCCCCTGAACTGCCGTTCAGCCTGACCGTAGGCGGCGACTGGCAAGGGGAGCTCGCCCTGTCCGCGCTGCTGGAGGTCCCCGAATCACTCTCTTCGGTTGCGTTCACCGCGCCCCTGCAACTGGCCGGCAGCGGCGATCTGAAGGAGCAGGCTTTCCAGTTGGAAACCACAGTCAGGGGCCTCGGTTACCAGCCCCTGGCCCTGCGGCTGGCGGGCAGTCATAAGCCTGGAAGGTTAGAGCTGGAAGATATGAGGCTAAAGGACAGCACTTCGACCAATACCTTGTGGGGAAGAGGCGTTCTCGAATATTCGGAGCAAATCGCCTGGTCGGCGGTACTGGAGACCAGCGGCCTCGACCTCATACCGCTGGAGCAGTACGGCAGCGGCAGAATAGAAGGGCAATTACAGGTGCAGGGCAGCGTTGACGATGGTGAATGGGCCATTTCCCTGGATGAGGCGGACCTGAAGGGAACCTTGAACGGGCTGCCTGCCCGGCTCAGTGGATATGCCGGGATCGACAACAGACTGGTCTTGCTGCCCAGTGAGCTGGAGGCTGAATTGAACGGCACCAGGCTGTCATTGCAGACATCAGCCGACCCGGCTTCAGCCGCTCGCCTTGAGCTGGCACTGGATGACCTGGGCATTTGGCTGCCCGGCAGTCACGGGGAGATAGCGCTGGAGACCCTGCTCATGCCCGGATGGGAGGAATTCAGTGTCACCGGTAAACTGCGGGATATCCAATGGCAGGGTCTGCGGTTGTCCGGCGGCAGGATCGACGGACATTACGGTCCTGGCAATGCAGGCAGCGGCCGACTTGATATCGAGTTGGCCGACCTGTCGATGGCGGGTTTCAACCTTGCCAGCCTGCACCTTTCGGGCCGCGGTGACGCGTCCCGGCAGGCAGTCACCCTGCGCAGCCGCGGTGACCTGGAAGGAGTAGTGGAGCTCAAGGGAGGCTTCGCTGACAGTGGCCATTGGTCGGGACAACTGGCGCCGACCACTTTGCAGACCGGGGAGGGAAACTGGTACCTGGGCGAGGCGGTTGCGCTGGACTACTTCCCGGCCCCGTCGCGCCTGCGGCTGGCAGCGCACTGCTGGCAGTACCAACAGGCCCGCGTCTGCCCTGGCGAGGCACTGCTGGCGGAGGTTGGCAATGCGAGTCTGTCCCTGGAAGGCGACCTGGGTGTCGCCGGCGCATTCCTGCCCGAATACTTCGAGCTTGGCGGTTGGGTGGTCGGGCAGGTCAAAGCCGACTGGAGCGCGGGGAATCCCGTGGTACTCGATGGTAGCCTCCATGGTCGCAACCTCAGTTTTACCCGTCATTTCAGCGGTGAAGAATCGGGCACAGTGACCTGGGAAAATGTCGACGTCAGGCTTCGCAACGGCCCGCAGGGACTCGCCCTGAACACTGCATTTCACAGCGAGGGCAGCCGGGTAATTGGCCTGGATCTCGGGCTGCCGCCGGATCGTGGCCAGCAACTGACCGGGACACTGGATATTGCCGGGCTGCAGCTGTCCAAGCTGGCGCCATTCGCCCCTACCTTGTCAGTGCTCGAGGGGGAATTGCGCGGGCGCCTGCAGCTGGCAGGCACTGTCGACCAGCCGCTTGCGCAGGGGAATATCCAGCTTTCCGGAGGCCAATTTGCACTGCTCGCCAACCCCACCGAACTGCAGCAACTGGATCTGCAACTGGATGCCCGGGGCGATAGCGCGGTAGTCAGCGGGCGCGGCATGCTCGGGGGCGGTGCACTCTCGCTGCAGGGCACGGTGATGAGCCGTCCCGAGTGGCGCGTGGAACTGGCGATAGACGGTGACCGTCACGAGATTCTGCTGCCGCCGTATACCACGATGCTGGTCTCGGAAAAGCTGGCGATGACGCTGACCGGTGGACTGCTGGATGTGGAAGGGGACATCGTGGTGCTCGAGGGTACGCTGGAGCACGAGCAGTTGCCAGAGGGTGCTGTAACGCTGTCGACGGATGTGGTCGAAGTGGATCTTGAAGGCAATGTTATTTATGAGCCCGCCCCATTCGATGTCAGCATGCGGATCGGCCTCCTGATAAAAGACAAATTCAAGATTGTGGGTGATTCTGTCGATGCCACCCTGGGCGGTGACCTGCGCTTGCGCCAGCGACCGCGCCAGCCACTCCAGGTATTTGGCAACCTGAATGTGATAGGCGGGGAGTTGCGCGCCTACCAGCAGCGTCTCAGAATCACCCGCGGGACCCTGAGTTTTGCCGGGACGCCGGACAACCCGGAACTGGACGTGCGCGCCCAGCGCGAAATTGCAAGCGACAACGTGGTAGTGGGCCTGCAACTGCAGGGTACGCTGAACCAGCCAAAGCTGGAGGTGTTCTCTGATCCGGTGATGTCCCACGGGGAAACCATGTCCTACCTGGTACGCGGCAGGGGTCTGGACACCGGCGCCAGTTCCGACGGCGTTGCCATGGCCCTGTCGTTGGGTTCCAGCCTCGTCAACCAGTCGGCACTGGTCACGGAGCTCAACAGGATCCCCGGGGTCAACAATATTGCCTTCGGTGCTGAGGGTACCAACGAGACAGACACCGCGGCTACCGTCGGCGGTTACATCGGCGAGCGACTGTACCTGTCATACGGCATGGGTATTTACGAGCCGATCAACGTGTTGACAGCCCGTCTGTACCTGAAAACAAGGTTGTGGCTGGAAGTTGTCAGCCGGCTGGAAAACTCGGTCGACCTGTACTACTCATTTGATATCAAGTAGGGCACAGTTTTTGCCTGATGCGAAAGGAAGGCTTTGAAATTTGCTGAAACGTAAAACCGGTCTGGAACCCCTCCTCGAGACGAGGACGCCCTACCACCACCCCGGGGTGCCGTTCGTCGTGCTTTGGTCGCAAAAGTCGGGCTGTACATCGGCTTTCAAATGGTTCCTCTGGCATGCGGGCCTGCTGCAGGAGGCGCTGCAGTACAGGGTTCATGAAGAGGGCCTGTCGATCCACAACTATGAAATGGAGGTGTTTCGAAATACGCCTGGTTACCTCAGGCAACTGGCAGCGAGGATCGAATCCGGTGTGCCCATCATAAATTTTCTGCGCTGCCCCTACAGCAGGGCGTTCAGTAGTTACATGCACCTGCACAATCGTTTCTACATTCGATTTGAGCGGGACGGTATTCAAAACGCAGGCCTTGACCTTCGCTACGAAATACTGCGCTCCGTCTACGGCTATGTGCCGCCGGTGGAATACCCTATCTCATTCATGGACTACCTGCTCTGGCTCGATACCCATGAAATTTCGGAAATCGACCCCCATCACTCCATCCAGTACAGCCCGTTATATGAGCTTCCCAATGTTACCCACTATCGGCTGGAGGATTTCAGCGAGGCGATTGACACTATCGAACGGAAATTTTCCCTGGCTGATTCAAGCGACGGGCGCGAGGTATTTTCCTCGTCGCACCATCTGGATAAATCGGTTCTGGAGCGGGAGGCCCTGCTGCCACTGCTGGAAAGAGGGATCTCATTGAGCCGGTCGCCCAATTACTTCATTCCGGAAGTGAAACGTGAGCTGCTTGTCGGTACTCCCTACGGCGACCTGATAGAGCGGATCTTTCACAAAGATATCGCGCTTTATCAAGGAATCGAGCGCTGAGGCGCGCCAGCGGGAGATTGCCCCGCACAGCTATCTCTCCACGCTCCCCCTCCCGATCCTCGGTCTAATTCGTCTTCGGCAGAATATACAGCTCCACCCGTCGGTTCTGGGCCCGACCCTCTGCGCTGCTGTTTTCCGCGATGGGTGAATCATAGGCCACACCCTGGATAAACATTCGGCTGCGGGCGACTTCGCGAGTGACAAGGTAGTCGGCCACGGCATCTGCCCGGTGCTCTGACAGGTTCAGGTTGTACTGGCGAGTGCCGGTATTGTCGGTGTGGCCGGTAATGCGCAGGGTGGTATCAGCGTATTTTGCCAACACCAGACCGACGGAATTGAGTACCGGGTAGAAACTGGCGCGCAATTCGTAGGAATCGGTGTTGAAAGTGATGTTCCCCGGCATGATGAGCCGGATGTTGTCGCCTTCCCGCGCGACCTGCACGCCGGTTCCCTGCAATTGCTCACGCAGCTTTGCTTCCTGCACATCCATGTAGGCGCCCACGCCGGCACCCACGATGCCGCAGCCCAGGGCGGCGTTGCGCGCCTTTTTGGAGGAGTCCATGGCGCCGACAAGGCCGCACACGGCCGCCGCCCCCAGGCCGTAGCTGGCTGTCTTGCTGGCCTGTTGTTCGCCGGTATAAGGATTGGTGGTGCAGCCGGCGAGGACCGCGCAGGCAATCATCGCCAGCGCCGGGATTCTGAATATCTGCATTAAATGACTTTTCCTTATCGAGGTTAGGGTTATGCCGCAAGCATGCCGGCCGAGTCGCCGCAACGGCATCGCGCGCAGGGCTTTGGCAGTGCTGACAGTGTATTGTTCCCCCCGGTGGTGTAAAGAATTGCCTGGGCAAAAGTCATCATCGCAACCGAAACCGACTATTTCGCGTATCATCCTGCATCAGAAACAGAGTTGGAGACAAACGATGGATCCGCTGACACAGGGGGTTTTGGGTGCAGCCCTGCCGCAGGCCACCGCTGCCCGTGGCAGGTTTGCTGCCAGCGCGGGCCTGCTCGGTTTCCTGGCGGGGATGGCGGCGGACCTGGACGTGTTGATCCGCTCCAGTGACGACCCCCTGTTGTTCCTCGAGTACCATCGCCAGTTCACCCATTCCCTGGTCTTTATTCCCCTTGGCGGCCTGATCTGCGCCCTTGTCCTGCATGGCATTCTCGGGCGTCGCAGGGGCCTGCATTTTCGCCAGACCTGGCTGTATTGCACCCTGGGCTATGCCACGCACGCCCTGCTGGATGCCTGCACCACCTACGGCACCATGCTGTTCTGGCCGTTCAGCGATGCGCGCATCGCCTGGAATACCATTTCCATTATCGACCCACTGTTTACACTGCCCCTTTTGTTCGCTGTGGTGCTGGCGGGCAGGCGCAACAGGCCGCTGTTTGCGCGCCTGGGCCTGCTGTGGGCCTGCGCCTATATGGGTGTGGGGCTGTGGCAAAGGAACGAGGCGGTGGAGATGGGGCAGGCCCTGGCGGCCTCCCGGGGTCATGAACCTCTGCGGCTGGAGGCCAAACCCAGCTTTGCCAATATCCTGGTTTGGAAGGTCGTCTATGAGACCGAGCAGCGCTACTACGTGGACGCGGTTCGGGCCGGGCTGGCGCCGCGGGTTTTCAGCGGCGAGTCAGTGGCCAAGCTGGATATTTCCCGGGACATGCCGTGGCTGGACCAGGGGTCCCAGCAGGCGCGGGACATAGAGCGCTTTCGCTGGTTCAGCAACGGCTATATCGCCCGGGACCCGGCCTTTCCCAACCGGGTGATAGACATCCGGTACTCGATGATCCCCAACGAGCTGGCGCCGCTGTGGAGCATTGAACTGCACCCGGGGGCCCGCCGTGACGAACATGTACGCTACCTGGTGCATCGCGACGCGGGCGATGACCGGCCGGCCCTGCTGTGGCGGATGCTGTCGGGCGGTTGAGGGCCCGGCTAAAGGCGCCGCGCCCCGGGGTTATCAGTTCTCGAAGAATGCCCGCGCCGCGGGGATAGCCCGGCCCGGGGCGATATTGGCCCCCTGGCCGGCCAGCACCGCTTCCAGTGCGTTCAGGCAGTACAGTACATTGCGCTCGTTGCTGGCGAAGCCCATCAAGCCAATGCGCCAGGTTTTTCCAGCCAGGGCGCCCAGGCCAGCGCCGATCTCAAGATCGAACTCTTCCAGCAGGGCTTTGCGCACCGCCGCGTCATCCACGCCGGCCGGTATCGCCACCAGGTTCAGCTGTGGCAGGCGGTGTTGCGGCGCTACCACCATGGCCAGGCCCATGGCCTCGAGCCCGGCCACCAGGGCCTCGTGATTGCGGCGGTGGCGCTGGTGGGCTGCTTCCAGGCCTTCTTCCTGCAGCATCAGCAGTGCCTCGTGCAGGGCGTACAGGTCATTGACCGGGGCCGTGTGGTGATAGGCGCGCTTGCTGTCGCCACCCCAGTAGCCCATGATCAGCTGCATATCCAGGAACCAGCTCTGGACCTTGTGCTTGCGGTTGCGGATACGCTCCACCGCCCGGGGGCTGAAGGTGACCGGCGAGATTCCCGGGATACAGGACAGGCATTTCTGCGAGCCCGAATAAACCGCATCCGCGCCCCAGGCATCAACCAGCAGCTCGATCCCGCCCAGGGAGGTGACCGTGTCGACGATGGACAGGGCGCCGTGGGCGGAAGCCAGCGCGCACAGCGCAGCTGCGTCACTGCGCACACCGGTGGACGTTTCGGCATGGACGAATGCCAGCAGGCTCGCCTCGGGGTGCTGTTCCAGCGCGGCGCTCACCTTGTCGATACTGACCGGTTCACCCCAGCTGTCCTCGACCATGACCGCTGTGGCGCCGCAGCGCTCCACGTTTTCTTTCATGCGGCCGCCGAAAACGCCGTTCTGGCACACGATAACGGTATCCCCGGGCGACACCAGGTTGACGAAGCAGGCTTCCATGCCGGCTGAGCCGGGGGCGGAAACCGGCAGGGTAAGTTCGTTGCTGGTCTGGAATGCGTACTGCAACAAGGTCTTGATCTGGTCCATCAGGTCGACGAACAGAGGATCCAGGTGGCCGATGGTGGGTCGGGCCAGGGCACTCAGGACCCGGGGTGACACATCGGAGGGGCCGGGCCCCATCAGGGTGCGATGCGGGGGATAGAAGCTGCTGGTCATGTTGGCGTCCCTTGACTGGCTGGAAAAAGTGGCGCGAACGTTAGCAGATTTTCGGCTGAAGCTTAAGTGCGTGGGTCCAATACTTCCTATTTGCGGGCCGAATGACCGTATTTCGGCGGCTTACCGGGTGTTGGCAAAAATCACCAGCAGGGTCATGTCCTCTTCGATTTCGAAAAATGAATGATCGGTGGTGGCGCCGACGTAAAGCAGCGAACCCGGCCCCACCGAACGCTCGGCGTCGTCAAGGCGCATGCGCGCCTTGCCGCTGAGGACCAGGTAGACTTCGTCGTCGTCGTGGGGAGACTGCATGTCGGTGCTGCCCGCGGCCAGGAAGTAGATGCCGCAATTGAGCGCCGGCACGTTGAGGAATTCCAGGTACTCTGCCGGCTTGCCCTTCAGCTTCTGCCTGATATCGGCGAGATCGAACACCTGCCAGCTCTTGTCTGCCATGTAGCGGTTTCCTTTGCGTGTCTGGGTTGACCAAGGCATTCTACGGTGAATTACATCGTGTTAGTATCCCCAGTCTCACTGGCCACGGCGCCTGCCGCCGGAGAGCGCCCCGGCAGGTTCCGGCAGGCGAGAGCGGTGCGAATAATTCTAATTTTCCAGAGGAAGCAGATATGAACAGACCCGGCATAGATTCCAGCATTGCAGCCCTGATGTTGCGCCGCGCCCAGTTGAGTCCAGAGCGCAGGGCAGTGGTGTTTGAAGACCAGGAGACATCCTACGCGGAGTTCGCAGACAGGGTTCGCCGCCAGGCCGGCCTGTTCCGGCGCAGCGGCGTCTGTGTCGGCGACCGGGTAGGCTACCTGGGGGTAAACCACCCGGCCCTGTTGGAAACCATGTTTGCAGCCCAGGCGCTCGGGGCTATCTTTGTACCGCTTAATTTTCGCCTGACCGCCGAGGAGCTCACCTTCATCATCAACGATGCGGGTGTCCATACCCTGGTGGTGGATGACGGCCTGCGGCCGGTGATCGAGCCCGCCCGGGACCGGCTTTGCAGCCGCGAATACTTTGTTTCCGAGAATGAGGCCCAAGGCTGGCGCCACCTCGCCACCGAGCGCGCCGCCGCCGAACCACTGGCCGCTGCGGTTGCCATGGACCAGCACGATGTTGCGATTATCATGTATACCTCCGGCACCACGGGCCTGCCCAAGGGCGCAATGCTCACCCATGGCAACATCGTCTGGAATAACATCAACGCGATGATGGCCTTCGGCGGGTCAAGGGACGATGTGATCCTCACGGCCGCGCCACTGTTCCATATCGGCGGGCTCAACGTGATGACTATTTCGTCCTTCCACACCGGCTCTACCCTGGTTCTGCTGCGTGGCTTCGATGCGGGACTGGTGTTGCGCAACATAGAGAATTACCAGGTGACCCATATGTTCGGCGCCCCCGCTATGTACCTGTTCATGTCGCAGCAGCCCCAGTTCGCGGACACCGACCTGAGCTCCATCAAGACGATTATCTGCGGCGCGGCGCCGGTACCGGAGTCACTGATCGAGTTGTACGGCGCTCGCGGCGTACCGTTTTGCCAGGGCTATGGCCTGACCGAGACCTCCCCCTTTTCGGCATTCCTCACCCCCGAGTTCGGCGTCAGCAAACTCGGTTCCGCCGGGCAGGCGCCGCTGTTCAGCGACACCCGCATCGTCGACAACGACAACCGTGAGCTGCCCCCCGGCGAGCGCGGCGAAATCTGCCTGCGCGGTCCCAATATCATGAAGGGCTACTGGAATCGCCCGGATGCCACTGCCGCGGCTATCGACAGCGAGGGCTGGTTTCATTCAGGTGACGTCGGCTATGTCGATGAGGACGGCTTTCTGTTCATCTGCGACCGCCTGAAGGACATGGTCATATCCGGTGGCGAGAATGTTTATCCGGCGGAAGTTGAGAGCGTGCTGTATCGGCACGATCATATTGCCGAGGTAGCGGTGCTGGGGCTGCCGGACGAAAAATGGGGCGAGGCGGTGACGGCGGTAGTGGCCCTGCACGAGGGCCGGGAACTGAGTATTGAAGAGCTGCGGGCCTTTGCCGAACCCTACCTGGCCCGTTACAAGCTGCCCTTGCGCCTGCACATCGTCGAGGCCCTGCCGCGCAATCCGGCGGGCAAGGTGCTCAAGTTCGTATTGAAAGAAAAACTGCTGGAAGAGTGAACTCAGTCCAGCAGCTCTTCTCCCACGTTCGCCTGGGCGGCCGCGATGCGGGCGATGGGCACCCGGTAGGGGCTGCAGGAGACATAGTCCAGGCCCAGTTCATGGCAGAAGCGGATCGAGCGCGGGTCGCCGCCGTGCTCGCCACAGATGCCGTACTTGATGCCGGGCTTGCGGGCGCGGCTTTCCTTTACGGCGATTTCCATCAGGCGGCCTACCGCGCGCTGGTCCAGTGACACAAAGGGGTCATTCTCAACCAGCTTTTTCGCGAGATAGGCTGGCAGGAACTTGCCCACGTCATCCCTGGAAAAACCGTAGGTCATCTGGGTAAGGTCGTTGGTGCCGAAGCTCATGAACTCAACCGCGTCCGCCAGCCGGTCCGCTCCCAGCGCGGCCCGCGGCGTTTCCACCATGGTGCCGATCTTGTAGGGGACTGACACTGTCCTTCCTTTGAGGGCGTCCCGGATCGCAGCTTCTATGATGTCGGTGACCAGGCGAATTTCCCGTACGTTCACCACGAGGGGGATCATGATTTCGGGGAAGGGTTTGAAACCCTGCTCGACGGCGTCCACCGCCGCGGTGATGATTGCCCGCACCTGCATGGTAGTGATTTCAGGGTATACCACGGACAGGCGGCAACCCCGGAAGCCCAGCATCGGGTTCACTTCCTCCAGGCCCTCGGTGATCTCCCTGATCTTTGCTGCCGGCTTTCCAATTCTTTCGGCAAGTGCCGCGATATCTTCCTCGGAACTGGGCAGGAACTCGTGCAGCGGGGGGTCCAGCAGGCGAATATTGACCGGCAGGCCGTCCATGACCTTGAATAATTCCAGGATGTCCGCGTGCTGGAATTCGAACAGGATATCCAGGTACTTCTGCCGCTCATCCTGGTCCTCGGCCAGGATCATGGCCCGCATGACATCGATGCGCTCGGCGTCGAAAAACATATGCTCGGTGCGGCACAGGCCAATGCCCTCGGCGCCCAGCTCCCGCGCCTTGGCCGCGTCGGCTGGCGTTTCGGCATTCGCCCGCACCTTGAGCCGGCGGTGTTTGTCCGCCCAGCACAGCAGGGTCTGGAAGTCGTCGCTGGAGCTGGCCTCGGTTTTTGCGATGTCGCCGAGCATGACCTCACCGGAGGTGCCGTCCAGCGTAATGATGTCGCCGCGCTTGATCACCACGCCCTCATCGGTGGTCACCGTACCCTCGGCATAATTGACCGAGATACTGCCGCAGCCGGTAATTGCGCAGACTCCCATACCCCGGGCGACAACCGCCGCGTGGGAGGTCATGCCGCCAAGCTCGGTGAGAATGCCGGCCGCCACCTTCATGCCGTGTATGTCCTCGGGTGTCGTCTCCCGGCGGACCAGGATCACGCTGGCTCCCCCGGCGCTCACCTCGACAGCCTCCTCTGCGGAAAACACTACCTGGCCGGTCGCGCCGCCGGGGCTGGCCGGCAGGCCTGTGGCAACGATATCCGTCTTGGCCTCGGGATCCACCATGGGGTGCAGGAATGCCTCGACATGTTCGGGGGATACCCGCATCAGGGCCTCGCTCTCGGTGATCAGGCCCTCGTTTACCATGTCGACGGCAATTTTCACCGAGGCCCGCCCCGTGCGCTTGCCGCTGCGGGTCTGCAGCATGTAGAACTTGCCTTCCTGCACGGTGAATTCCAGGTCCTGCATGTCGCGGTAGTGCTTTTCCAGCATCGCCTGGGTTTCGTACAGTTCCCGGTAGATTTCCGGCTGTCGCTCTTTCAGGGCCTCTACGGGCAGCGGCGTGCGGATGCCTGCGACCACGTCTTCCCCCGCTGCGTTGAAGAGGAATTCGCCGAAAAAGAGATGCTCGCCGGTGGAGGGGTTGCGGGTAAAGGCGACGCCGGAGCCGGAGTCCTCGCCGAAGTTGCCGAACACCATGGCCTGCACGTTCACGGCGGTACCCAGTGCTTCCGGTATATTGTTCATTTCCCGGTAGACGATAGCGCGCGGTGTATGCCATGACAGGAAAACCGCCTCCACCGCTTTCTTGAGCTGCACGAAGGGATCCTCGGGAAACTCCACCAGGGTCTTGTAGATGCGGATAATCTCCTGCCAGTCCTCGGCTGTCATATCCACATCCAGGGGCTTGCCCTGAGCCGCCTTGTACTGGTTCAGTTCGTGTTCGAACACCTCGCCGTCCACCCCCATCACAACGTTGGCGAACATCTGGATAAAGCGGCGGTAGCTGTCGTAGGCAAACCGGGGGTTGCCGGTCTTTTCCGCGAGCCCCGCGGCAATTTCATCGTTGAGCCCGAGGTTGAGGATGGTGTTCATCATGCCCGGCATGGACACCGGGGCGCCGGAGCGCACGGAGAACAGAAGAGGGTTGGCCGGGTCGCCGAAGCGGGCGCCCATTTGTTTTTCCACGATATCCAGTGCGACCCGGTATTCCTGTTCCAGCAGGCGGGGCAGCCTGTTCCCCGCCTGGAAAAACTCGCGGCAGGTAGTGGTGGTGATGATGAACCCGAAGGGTACCGGCAGGCCGAGGTTGGTCATCTCGCAGAGGTTGGCGCCCTTGCCGCCAAGCAACTCCCTGTCGTCCTTGTTGCCCTCGTTGAACAGGTATACGCGTTTGGCCATGAGATAGTCCCGGAGATGATTGCTGTTTTTGGTGTAGGCCCGGGATTATAGCGGCAAGCGCGCCTTCGCGGGAGCTCTTATGGCGCCCCCGGGATATGAGCAAATCGCGCGGTGCCCGCCCGGCGGGCTGTCAGCGACCCGCCAGCAGGTCACCCAGGCGCTCGACTTCCGCCAGTTCGGCGGTGGCCGGCACCAGGAACACTTCCTCGCAGCCCGCCGCGGCGGCGTTATCCAGGGCCTCCTTCAGGGCGTCGGGGCTGCTGCGATGGACCAGCTCCGCCATCATGGTGGCGATTTCCGGGCCGGCGATATCGAGGTATTCATAGACGTAGTCGTAGAGCTTCTGCTGGGCGTTATCCGCGAGGCTGTACCAGAAACCACCCATTCGAAACGGCTTTTCCTGGCGCTCGGCCTTTTCCCAGGCCGCGTCCGCCATGGCGAAGGCGTGAGCCAGCTCCTGCTCCTCCCCGTTGGGAGACCAGGCATAGAGGCCATCCGCCCACTGGGCGCAGCGCGCAATGCTCTTGGGCCCCATGGCACCCGCCAGCAGCCGGGGTCCGCCGGCAGTGGTTGGCGTCGGTCCGATCGGCCCGGCGCCGCTGACGATTTCAGCGCCCTGCCACACCATGCGCATTTCCTCGACCTGGCAGTCCATGCGGCCATAGCGGCCCTTGAAGGCAGCTCCCACGGCCTGGTAATCCTGTTCCCGGCCGCCGTAGCCCACGCACATTTTTTTGACCCTGCCGCCCGACAGGATGTCGAGGCTCGCAACTTCCTTCGCTACCCGGGTGGCGCTGTGCATCGGCAGGACGTAGAGCGTCGGCGTAATCTCCACCCGTTCGGTGGCCGTGGCGGCGGCGGCCAGCACCATTCGCATGTCCATGGTCGGCCCGTGAATCCGTTCGCCGCAGCAGACGCTGTGGAAGGGTCCCGCGTCCACCGCGCGGAACCAGGCAAGGTAGTCCTCCCGGGTCAGTCCGGCTTTCATGTAGGGCAGGCAGATACCAATATTCACAGCGGGACTCCTCAAGTGGCGGCGGTGCACTATGTTAGCTGACTTGGCTGCCGGCGGTGTTCACCTTTCTGAACCAGGGCGGCATTGTTGGCGGCCCGCGGCGCTGCGAGTTGGTGCTCCGTTGTCGCTGGGTTAAGTTGGCGCCTTCCCTTTGCATGCAGGACAGCCAGCGTGACAGCGCCAACAGGATCAGGACGATGAAAATAGACGGGCCGTTCTACGCCCAGCTGGCCAGTGCCGCCGCGGAATCCGCGCGCCTGGCGGCTATTGGTTACGATGGCGTGTACACACTGGAGGGGAGCTGGGACCCGTTCCTGCCCCTGGTGCTGGCCAGCGAACACGCTCCGCAGCTGGATATTGCCACCGGTATCGCAGTGGCCTTCCCTCGCAACCCCATGCACCTGGCCTACCAGGCCTGGGATCTGCAGACCTTCAGCAAGGGCCGCTTCCTGCTGGGCATCGGCTCCCAGATCAAGGCCCATATCGAGAACCGGTTTGGCGTCGAGTTCAGCCCGCCCGCCGCGCGGATGCGCGAATATATCCAGGCCTTGAAGGCCATCTTCGCCTGCTGGCAGAACGGCGACAGAATGGCCTTCGAAGGGAAATACTACCGCCACACCCTGATGACCCCCATGTTCAACCCCGGACCGAACGCCTACGGCCCGCCCCCGGTGCTGCTGGGCGCCCTGGGTCCCATGATGACCGAAGTAGCGGGGGAAGTAGCGGATGGCCTGATCGTCCACCCCTTCAGCAACCTGCCGTTTCTCACCGGCGCGGCACTGCCGGCGGTGCAGCGCGGTCTGGAAAAATCCGGCCGTAGCCGGGAAGACTTCACCCTGCAGATCAACGCCATCGTCATCACCGGCGAGACTCCCGAGGCCCGTGCCGCCGCCACAGAAAGTGTGAAGGGACTTCTGGGTTTTTATTCATCCACACCCGCCTACCGTCCACCGATGGATGCTGTGGGCTACGGTGAGCTGCAGCCCGAACTGAACCGCCTGTCCAAGGAGGGGCGCTGGCAGGAACTGGGCGAGCATATCGACGACACCTTCCTGGACGCTTTCACCACCCGGGGCGAGCCGCAGGAAATTGCCGGCATGCTGCGGGAGAAATACGGCGCCCATGCCGACCGGCTGGCGATCTATGCGCCTTATGCGGCACCGGATACTATGTGGAAAGGGATTATTGCGGAGTTAAAACACTGACCAAAATCGACTAAATCCCGGTGAGTGCGCGAGGTCTCGGAGGCGTCGAACCAAATGTGCCTGGCGGAACCGTTGGAGGCCATGGATGGCCCGGTCCGCGCTCGGGATACGAGCCTACATGGACGTATTCACGGCGAGTCCCGGCGGCCCGGATTCGGTTCGATACCGTCCCTGCAACTTTCACATAGTAAAGAGCTATGAAACTGAGCGAATTCGTCATTCATTTTGGCCCCAGCCCGGGTGTCGACAGGCTGGTAAAGCGCCTAGACTTTCACAGCAATGGACACCCGAGGATTGAGGGACCCCAATGAACATCCAGTTCACTGAACAACAGCTGGCCCTGCGCGACGAACTGCGCGCCTACTTCAGGCAACTGATGACACCCGAGCTGGTGGCAGAGTGCGAGCGCGACATGGGGGAGGGCGGTGGACCCCTGTGGCGCGAAGCCCTGCGCAAGATGGGGCGCGACGGCTGGATCGGCGTGGGCTGGACCGAGGCCTGGGGCGGGCGCGGCATGACGCCGCTGGAGCAGTTCATCTTCGTGGAAGAAGTCATGCGGGCGGGCTACCCGTTTCCCTTCCTGACCACCGAGTCGGTGGGGCCGGTACTGGCAGAGCAGGGCAGCGACTGGGTAAAGCGGGAGCTGGTGCCGAAAATTCTCAAGGGCGAACTGCTGATTTCAATCGGTTATTCGGAACCCGGCGCCGGCACCGACCTGGCCAGCCTCACCAGCAGCGCCGTGCGCGATGGGGATGAGTGGGTCATCAACGGGCAGAAAATGTGGACCTCGCTGGCCCACTTTTGCGATTACACCTGGCTCGCGGTACGCACCGACCCGGAGGCGCCCAAGAAGCACAAGGGTATATCGATGTTCCTGGTGCCCAACTCGGACCCCGGCTGGAGTTGCACGCCCGTGCACACACTCGGCGGGGTGCGCACCAATGCCACCTTTTACGACAATATCCGGGTGAGTAACGACCACCTGGTGGGGGAGTTGAACGGCGGCTGGAAACTGATTACCGGGCAGCTCAACCGGGAGAGATTGAGCCTTATCAATTTTGGTCCGGTCTCCCAGTTGTTCAACCAGGTCGCCAAGTGGGCGGCCAGCGCGCAATTGCCGGCCGGCGGGCGGATGATCGACCAGCCCTGGGTGCAGCAGAACCTGGCTCGCTGCCGCGCATTGATAGAGTGCATGAAGCTGATTGTCTACAAGCAGTCCTGGGCCATGACCGAAGGGGTACTGGAAATGGCCGACGCCTCTGCGGCGAAAGTATACGGATCCGAGGGTTTTATCGAAATTTACCGCATGCTGGGTGAAATCTACGGCCAGGCGGGACTGGTGCGATCGGGCAGTGAGCAAGCGACAGCGGAGGCGCGCAAGCTGGAGCGACTCTACCGCACGGCGTCCATTATCACCTTCGGCGGTGGCGCCAATGAAATCCAGCGTGACATCATTTCGGCCGCGGGGTTGTGGATGCCCCGGGCCAGTCGCTGAGCGGGGGCGGACAATATGGAATTTGGTTTCAGCCAGGAGCAGCAGGAAGTCAGGCAACTCGCCCGGAAGATACTGTCGGAGCAGGTGAGCGTCGATACCCTGGCCGCATACGATGAGTATGGGGTGCCCCGTTTTGACCGGGCGCTGTGGCAGCAGTTACTCAGCGCAGGCTTGCCCGCTGTAGCTGTGGAGCAGCGTTTCGGTGGCATGGGCTTTGGCTTTATGGAACTGGCGCTGTTTATTGAGGAGATCGGTCGCAGTATCGCGCCGGTGCCCGCCATCGCCCACTGCGTGGCGGCCATGCTGCCCATTCAGCGCTTCGGCAGTGAGGCCATGAAAGAGGCGATACTGCCCGGCGCCGCGTCGGGGAAATTGCTGCTGACGGCTGCCCTCGCGGAATACCTGAACGAGGACCCGGCGGCTCCACGCGCAGTTACGGCTGTAGCCGACGGTGATGGCCTGTTGCTGTCGGGGATCAAAAGCAGCGTCCCCTTTGCCGCCCAGGCCAGCCACATACTCCTGGCAGCCCGCTCGGCAGAGGGTGTGGCGGTGGTACTGCTCGATCCTCGCTCGGAAGGTGTGACACTGCGCGAGTTGCAGGTCACCAGCTTTGAACCGCAGTGTGACCTGCTGCTGGACTCGGTTCGAGTGCCGGCCTCCGCCATTGTCAGCGCCGGCGATGGCGCCATGATCATGGACTGGGTGGGCGATCGCACCACCGCGGCGATTTGCGCCCACCAGTTGGGGGCGAGCGACTGTGCGATGCGAATGGCGGCCAGTTACACCTCGGAACGCAAGCAGTTCGATGTGCCGGTAGCCACCTTCCAGGCGGTGGGACACCGCATGGCCGACTGCTATGTCGATGTTGAGTGCCTGCGGCTGACCACCTACCAGGCCGCCTCGCTGCTGCACAGCGACGTGACCGCGACGACAGAGGTCCGGATAGCCAAGATCTGGGCCGGCGACACCGGCCACCGGGTGAGTTACGCCACCCAGCATGTGCACGGCGGTACCGGCATCGACCGCGATTATCCCCTGTGGCGCTATTGCCTGTGGTTGCGCCAGAACGAGATGACCCTGGGCAGCAGCGCCGCGCAGCTTGCCAGGTTGGGTTCCCAGCTGGCCGCCGGTGAAGCACTTTTCAACTGATGCCGTAAAGCCCTGCCTGGCCGCAAATACCCCAAAAATTTACAGCGGGGGGAAGTGCGGGTGCCTCCGGGTAAGGTACACTAGGCGCCGCATGATATCCGTCCGTCAAAATCACCTCCTGCCTCTACTGCTCTTGTGGCTGTGCCTGTCCGTGGCCGGCTGCAGCAGCCAGCCCAGTCAGCCCAGTCAGACCAGGCCCGTGGTCAACCAGACTGCAGCGGCGGTGGATTTCAGCGGCTTCTGGGAGCTGGATTACAGCCAGAGCGATAACATCCAGGTAAACCTGAACGCTCTTGTGCGGGACCTGCGCCAGCCGCGGTCGCAGCCGGGCGGAGTCTACCAGCAGGCCGGCGGGACCGTCGTTATCGGCGGACCGGGTACCACCAACAGCGGCGCCTCCATCATCGGCCTGGCCCAGATGGCAGATCTGATCACCCAGTCCCAGCTATTGGAAGTCGAGCAGGACAAGCAGAAGATCAAGGTCAAGCGGGAGGAGGACTTTGCCCTGACCTGCGAGTTCTTCCCCGGGCAGTACCACACGGTGGAGACTCCACTGGGCAAGGAAATTTGCGGCTGGGACCGGCACCAGCTGATTTTCAAGATTCTGTTACCGGAGGGGCTTACCATCCAGCACGTCATGAGCCTGAGTCCTGACGGGCAGCGACTGAACATCGCCACCACGGTGACATCGGACCGGGTCACCTCGCCATTTACCGTCAATCGCGTGTATGTGCGCTACCAGCCGACGGATGATGGCTACAGCTGCAAAATGACTATCTCCCGGGGCAGGGTATGTACGACAGAATCGAAATGAGCCGGCACAGCTTGCGCAGTGCGGCGTTCGCACTGCTTGGCTGCCTGCTGGCGCTGGGCGCCACTGGGGTGCGGGCCCAGTCCATGGATCCGGGGCTTGCCGCGGTGCCGGTGGGCAATGTCACGCTGAACGTGGAGCGCGGGACCAGTGAGCAGGATATGCTCGATGTGGGCCTGGTTATTTTCAGCCCGGGCATCCCCCTGGACGAATCCCTGCACAGCAAGATGGGTATATTCCCCGAGATCCGCAAGGCAGAGGCGCAATTCATGCCGGTATTGTTGCGCCAGGTGTTGCTGGAAGCCAACGCCTGGGGTGTGGTGCGCGTGCTGCCGGACAAACAGGTTACATCCGAGCTAATGGTGACCGGGAAAATCCGCCAGGCCGACGGCGCGCGGCTGGTGCTCGAGGTCTCCGCCTGGGACGCCACCGGGCGGCAATGGCTGGATAAAACCTATACAGACACCGCTACCGAGCGCGACTACCCGGCGACCGAGGGCAGTGACCCCTACATTGACCTCTACCGGCAGATAGCCAATGACCTGTTGGCATTCCGGCTCCGCCTGGACCGGCGAGAGCTGCAGGGCATTCGCGAGGTGGCGCTGATGCGCTACGCCGCAAGCCTTTCACAGGAAGCGTTTGGCAGCTATCTGCAGCAGGATGGGGCGGGTATCTACAGCGTGGTGCGGCTGCCCGCAGAGGGCGACCCGATGATGGCGAGAGTGGAACGCATTCGAAGCCAGGAGCACCTGTTCGTCGACACGGTGGATGAACAGTATGTGAATCTCTACGAGGAAATGGCGCCGACCTACAGTCTCTGGCGCCAGTACGGTCGCGAACAGGCCCTGTACCAGCAGGACTACGAGGCCCGGGCCCAGACCAAGGAACGGATCGGCCAGCGCGGCACCTTCTCGGCGATGGAGCAGACTTATAACACCTACAAGCAGATCAAGATCCAGGAGCAGGACCTCGATGAAATGGCCCTGGGTTTCAACAACGAAGTGGCGCCAACGGTGATGGAAGCAAGCGGCCGGGTGTTCCGGCTCAGCGGCACCCTGGAGTCGCAGTACAACGAATGGCGCTCTATCCTGCGCGAGATATTTGCCATCGAGACCGGCCTGCCCGCGGGCTCCTGACGAGGCCCGGGGGCGGGTTGCCGATACCTCTTACGTTTTACCTCACTATTGGGCTATGCTTCGACCATGGCTGGAAAAAAGAAAGATCAAGATTCCGAATCCCTGCTGGGCTCCGTAAGGCGCCTGACCGGCCAGGTGGCCGGTGGGACCCTGGGTCTGGCGCGCAATACCGCCGCCATGACTGCCATGTTTGGCGAGAACTGGTTACGCTCCACGGTTCTCAACCAGCTCGAACCCGAGCGGCTTGAGGCGATGGCTGAGGCCGGACATTTCCTGCGCGACGCCAGGGAAACCGCGGGTATGTCCATCAAGGACTTGTCAGAGAGCCTGGGCCTGGCCGACAAGGGCATGCTGGAGGACATCGAGAGCGGCCAGACGATAATGCCCCTTGAGGTCATGTTGCGCAGCGCGTCGCTGCTGGCCCGGCACGACCCTATCCCCTTTCTCATCAAGTTCATGCGCACCTACAATCCGGCGCTGGAAAAAACCCTGGAACAGTGGGGTGTGCTGGCACTGCCCAAGCAGTACGAGCGTGAGCGTCGATTCATAAACCTCTACCGCCAGCACGACGTCCTGCGCAGTTTCAATGACGATGAGTACGAGCGCTTCATCCATTATATGCAGGGGTCAATCAACCTCGTGCTGGATGTCATGCAGTCGGAAAAAACAGCCCGGCTGGGCAAGGCCGCGCCTGCCGCGGCAGCGCAGAAGAGCAAGGCTGAGAGCAAGAGCAAGGCCCCCACTAAAAGAAAAGCCGCTGCGCGCAAGCGCAAACGCGCGCCCGCCGCATCCCGGCGCCCTCGCTCCTGAGCGCTTTTCAGTTCGGTCAAGATTCAATTATTCACATCAAATAAGACCGATAACTCTATGTTATTAAAGAGTTAATTAATTTTTTTATTGTTTGGGATCCCGCGCCGGCATGACACTCAGTGAATTTGCGAAAGACCAGTGGTTTGCCGCCTGCCCCAAGGGTATTGAGTCCCTGCTGGCGGCGGAGCTGGTCACCCTGGGCGCTGCCGCGACCCGGGAAACGGTGGCGGGGGTTTACTTTACCGGCCCGGTGGCGCTGGCCTACCGGGCCTGTCTCTGGTCACGGCTGGCCAACCGCGTGCTGCTGCCCGTCGCCAGGCTGCAGGCAGCCGACAGCGATATGCTCTACGAGCAGTTGCGCGGCGTGGACTGGGCGGCGCTGTTCGGGCCGCAGCAAAGCTTTGCCATCGATTTTTCCGGGGAAAACCGCCAGATCCGCAACACCCAGTTTGGTGCCCAGCGCAGCAAGGATGCGATTGTCGACTGGTTTTCCGACACCCTGGGCCAGCGCCCGCCGGTGGCGCGCAAGGATCCGGATATCCGTCTCAATATCAGGCTCAGTGGTGACCAGGCGGTGCTGTCCCTGGACTTTTCGGGGGGCAGCCTGCACCAGCGCGGCTACCGCCTTGGCGGCGGCGCGGCTCCCCTGAAGGAGAACCTGGCCGCCGCCATTTTGCTGCGGGCGGACTGGCCCGGCATGGCTGCGCGGGGCGGGGCATTGATCGATCCCATGTGCGGCTCGGGTACCCTCCTGCTGGAGGGTGCGATGATGGCCGCGGATATTGCTCCGGGCCTGGGTCGGGCCCGGTTCGGGTTTGAGCACTGGCGGGGCCACAACGCCCCCCAGTGGCAGGCGATCCTGGCGGACGCCAGGGGCAGGGCGGAGCGGGGCAGGGCGAGTACACTGCCCGAGATTCGTGGTTACGATGCAGACCCGCGTGTCATCCGCACCGCCCAGGAGAATATCGCGCGTGTCGGCCTGGAACAGGTGGTTCGGGTCAGCGCCAGGCCCCTGGCCCAGATGACCCGGCCCAGCCATGTCCCGCTGCCCCTGGGCCTGGTGGTCTGTAATCCGCCCTACGGCGAGCGCCTGGGTGAGAAGGGAGAACTGCGACAGCTCTACCACCAACTGGGTGAAGTGCTGGTGCGGGAATTCAGTGGCTGGCAGGCGGCGGTGTTCACCTCCGACCTGGAACTGGGCAAGGCTATCGGCCTGCGCAGTCATAAACGCTATGCCCTGTGGAATGGTGCACTGGCTGCCCACCTGCTGTTGTTCGACCTGGTGGACAACAAGCTGCGCCCCCTGCCGCGGGAGGCAGCGGCCGGGGCGAGCAGTGCCGCAGAAGCGGCGGGGCCGGTGGAACTGACGGAAGGCGCGCAGATGTTTGCCAACCGAATCCGGAAAAACCGCAAGCGCCTTGCGTCCTGGGTGAAGCGCGAGCAGCTTGAGTGTTACCGCCTGTACGACGCGGACATGCCCGAGTATGCGGTGGCGGTTGATATCTACGGCGAGCGGGTTTGCGTCGCGGAATACCAGGCGCCCGCGGGTGTCGACCCGGACGCCGCCGCGCGACGCCTGGATGAAGTTCGGGCCGCGCTGCCCGGCGCCCTCGATGTGGATCCGGAGGCTATTGTTTACAAGCAACGCCGGCGCCAGCGGGGAACACAGCAGTACCAGAAACAGGACAGTCGGGGTGAGTTATTTACAGTGAGAGAGGGCCGGGCCCGTTTGCTGGTCAACCTGCAGGACTACCTGGACACCGGCCTGTTCCTCGACCACCGACCGCTCCGGCGGCGGCTGGGTGCTGAGGCCGGGGGCCGGGATTTCCTCAACCTTTTCTGCTACACGGGGTCGGCCACTATACACGCGGCCCTGGGCGGCGCGCGCTCTACCACCAGCGTGGACCTGTCCAACACCTACCTTGGCTGGTTGCGCAAGAACCTGGCCCACAACGGCCTCGATGAACGCGACAACGCCCTGGTCAGGGCCAACTGTCTACAGTGGCTGCAGCAGGCGCGGGGCAGCTACGACCTGGTGCTGCTTGATCCCCCCTCGTTCTCCAATTCCAGTGCGATGGCGGAAAGCTTCGATATCCAGCGGGACCATCCCGAGCTGGTGGCTGCAGCCATGGCCGTTTTGCGCCCGGGCGGCAGGCTGTACTTTTCCAATAATCGGCGGGGCTTCAAGCTGGACCCGAGCCTGGAGCGGGAGTTTCTCTGCGAGGACATCAGCCGGTCTACCCTGGACCCGGATTTCGAACGCAACCCGAAGATCCACTGCTGCTGGTCGATTGGTCACCGCGACCTGGCCTGAGCCATGGCCCGGAGGCCGCCGGTGCCGGCGATCCCCTGGCCCTCCGCTAGAGTAAGGCCTCGGAGGATCGGGCCTTGGCCGGTAAGTGGCTGCCAACCGTGGCCGCAAAATAATATCCACACTGCAGGCAATGACCCTGTATTTACAGTCTCCACGCTACCCGAACGCGGAAATATGCTATAAAAAATTCCTAAGTCATTGATTCAATATTATTAAAGCCCGTTTCCTGTTTTTCCGGCCAGGTCAACTTAAGGGGACGGCCAGGGCCGGGTGTCAGAATTTTTGACACTCTGTCCCCACAGTTATCCACAGGGCTACCTGTGGATAACTACTCCGGATCTGCCAGTTTCAGCATTTGCTTGCCTGTGTTGCGGCCGTCGAACAGGCGCTGCAGGGTGGTTGGGATATTCTCAAAGCCCTCCTGGATATCATCCCGCCAGGCGAGTTCCCCCGCGCTGACCCATTCGGTGAGTGCAGCGATGGCCTCGGGTGCCCGCGCGAAGTAATCGATAACGATGAAGCCCTGCATCCGGATCCGCCTGGTAACCAGGTTCATCAGGTTGCTCGGTCCGGGGCGCGGGGTCTCATCGTTGTAGCTGGCGATGGCGCCGCACAGGACTATGCGGCCGAAGTCCGCCATGTGACTGATGCCGGCTTCTAGGGTGTCGCCGCCCACATTGTCGAAAAACACATTGACGCCGCCCGGGCACAACTCGCCGATGCGCTGGTCCAGGTTCTCGCTCTTGTAGTCGATCACTGCGTCTACCTTGCAGGCATCGAGCAACCACTGGCATTTCTCGGCGCCACCGGCTATGCCGATGACACGGCAGCCCTTGAGCCGGGCAATTTGCGCTACCACCGACCCGGTCGCCCCCGCGGCGCCCGATACCAGGACGGTTTCTCCGGCCTGGGGCTGGCCCACATCCAGCAGGCCAAAGTAGGCGGTGAGGCTGGTGCTGCCAAAAATACCCAGGGCCAGGCTCGGGGGTACCCCCGCCGGGATTACCATCGGAGCGATCGCTGCCGCAGGGTCGCCGATACTGTATTCCTGCCAGTCGAGCAGACCCTGCACCAGCGTTCCCACCGGCAGGTCAGGGTTGCTGGAGCGCACCACCTGGCCGACACCGCTTGCGCGCATCGGCGCACCGAGTGGGACCGGCGGCAGGTAGCTCGGCTCATCCATCACCCAGCCGCGCATGGCCGGGTCGAAACCCAGCATAAGGGTCCTGATCAGCACCTGCCCGGCTTCCAGGTCCGGGACCGGCATGGGTGACTCCACCAGCTCGTAGTGTTCCGGGCCAACCATGCCCACCGGACGTGTCTTTAACAGCCATTGCCTGTTGGTTTCGCTCATCGTATGTTGCTCCCTGGTGTGGTGTGACGAAGGGCCAGTATTACAGCAGCTATAGGCATCGCTGGAAAGTTGTCTGTAATCCGGGCGGGAAATTGTCCCCGGTGGCGACACCATCCCGCGGCCTGCATGACAGCTACTATCCACTGTGTTCCAATCCCGCTGCCCGGATTCTGGTAACGTACAATGATGAAAACGCTCCTTATCGTCTACCACAGCCAGAGCGGCGCCAGTGCGCAGCTGGCGCGCTCCGCATGGCGCGGCGCCGCTGCGGAAGCAGGAGTGGAGGTGACGCTGCGACGGGCCTGGGATGCGGGTGTGGAGGACCTGGCGCAGGCCGACGGCCTGCTGCTGGTGGCTGCGGAAAATTCCGGCGCCCTCAGCGGCGGCATGAAGGATTTCCTGGATCGCACGTTTTACCCGGCGATCGCCCGGGAGCTGGTGCTTCCCTACGCCCTGCTGGTCAGCGCCGGTAACGATGGCCGCGGCGCGGTCCGGCAGGTCCAGCGGATCATGTCGGGCTATCCCTTTCCCTCCGCGGCTGAACCCCTGGTCTTGCGGGGCGAGGTCAGCGACGCGCATCTGCAGGCCAGCCGGGAGCTGGGCCAGGCACTTGCCGCCGGCCTGGCCATGGGCATATTTTAAGCTGGCCCCGGCCAGGCAAATTGAATTCAGCAGGTAGTCCAGTATGAGTGAAACAGTAGTGGAACAGGTGCCAGAGGGTTTTGTCCGGATGCCCGAAGGGCTTGGCTTCAGCGATACCCTCCAGCCGAGTTATCGCCGGGTCGAGGGCGACTCGGTCAGTTTTGGCCTGGTGGTCGACAAACAGCACGGCAATCTCATGGGGATATGTCACGGGGGTGTCCTGATGACCCTGGCGGACGTCGCCGCGGCCAACGGGGTACACGCGGCCCGCGGCGAGTTGGTGGCCGCTCCCACCATCAACCTGGCAGTGGACTTTGTGGCCGCCGCGCGCCTGGGCCAGTGGATACAGGCAGACGTTCAACTCGTCACTTTAAAGCGCCGTTTTGCTTTCTCCAGTGGCGTGATCGTCAACCGCGACGGGGTGGTGGCCCGGTTCAATGGCACGTTCTACCTGCCCGACCACAAGGGCATGGTCAAACCGGGCTCGATTGGCGACGGTACGCCTTACTTCATGGACGGCTAACGATCGGCGCCCGCGGAGTCGCGCAGCACCTCGACGAACGCTCGCGCCGCCCGCGACAGGCTGCGCCCCCTGTGATAGACGATGCCCAGGGTACGTTCAATCCTGACTCCGCTGATTTTGAGCGTGGCCAGTGATGCGTCGGACATACTGCGCGGCAGCACCGTCCAGCCCAGCCCGACCGAGGCCATCATGCGAATGGTTTCCAGGTAATTGGTTGCCATGGATACCTGCAGGGCGAGCTGGTGCTGTTCGAACAGTCGCGCCACGATCTGGCCCGTGTAGGTGTTTAGCCCGGGCAGTATTGCCGTGTGCTCACTCAGCGCGGGCAGGTCGAGACCCCGGTGGCGGGTCAGCGGGTGGTTCCTGGCCACCATGAAATCCAGGGGGTCTGGCCACAAGGGCAGGGTGACGAGGCTGGCCTCGCGCACGGGCGCCAGGGTGACCACGGCGATCTCCGCCTTACCCTGCATGATCAGCTCGTAGGCCTGCTCCGAATCCATGAAGTCGATATCCAGTTGTACCGCACCGTAGTCCGCACTGAATGCGCTGAGCACCGGCGGCAAGCGGTGCAGGCCGATATGGTGGCTGGTGGCAATGCGCAAGCGCCCGGCCACCGCGCCGGAGAGGTCGCGCACCGATTGTTCCGCCGCTTCCAGCTCCAGCTGTACCGCCCGGGCGTGCGGCAGCAGCGCCTGTCCCGCTTCGGTCAGGCTGATATTGCGCCCGATGCGGTCGAACAGGCCGGTACCCAGCTGGTCCTCGAGCAGGGCTACCCGTTTGCTGACCGCGGGCTGGGTCAGGTGAAGCTTTTCCGCCGCCAGTGAGAACGAGCCGCTCTCCGCGACCAGCATAAAGGCCCTCAGGTTCTGGGTGTCCATTTCAAAACTCCTTTCGGATTCCTTTTAGGAATGTAATCTATAAAAATAATAAATTTGAGTTATCCATAGTGCAAGCCCATAATTTGCCCATTGAACCGACATATTTCCAGCGACGAGGTGAGTCCCATGGCAGGACAGACGTTGTACGACAAGTTATGGCAAAGCCACGTGGTGGTGCAGCGCGACGACGGCAGCGCGTTGATCTACATCGACCGGCACCTGATTCACGAGGTGACATCGCCCCAGGCCTTCGAGGGTCTGCGGCTGGCGGGCAGGCCCCTGTGGCGGCGGGATGCCAACCTGGCTGTTCCCGACCACAATGTCCCTACCGAGCGGGAAGAGCGCAGCGGCGGCGTGGCTGCGATCGCCGATCCGATATCCCGCCTGCAGGTGCAGACCCTGGACGATAACTGCAAGGACTACGACATCGTCGAATTTGAAATCAACGACCGACGCCAGGGCATTGTGCACGTGGTTGGCCCCGAGCAGGGTGCGACCCTGCCGGGCATGACCGTGGTGTGCGGGGATTCCCATACATCCACCCACGGCGCCCTCGGCGCCCTGGCCCACGGCATAGGCACCTCCGAGGTGGAGCACGTGCTTGCCACCCAGTGCCTGATCCAGCAGAAGATGAAGAACATGCTGGTGCGTATCGACGGCTCCCTGCAGAACGGGGTGACGGCGAAAGATGTGGTACTGGCGGTCATCGGCAAAATCGGAACCGCAGGGGGCAGCGGCTACGCGATCGAGTTCGGCGGTGAGGTCGTGCGCAATATGAGCATGGAGGGCCGCATGACCATGTGCAACATGTCCATTGAAGCCGGCGCGCGCATGGGTATGGTAGCCGTGGACAACACCACCCTGGACTACGTCAAGGGCCGCACTTATGCACCCACGGGTGAAATGTGGGAACAGGCGGTGGTCGCCTGGCGCCAGCTGCGCAGCGACGACGATGCCCGTTTCGACCGGGTGATCGAGTTGCGCGGCGAGGATATCAAGCCCCAGGTCACCTGGGGTACCTCCCCGGAGATGGTACTGCCGGTGGACGGCCACCTGCCGGACCCGGCAACAATAGAGAATCACACCCAGCGCGAAGGCGTAACGCGCGCACTGCAGTACATGGGCCTGCAGGCCGGAATGCCGATCACGGCGATCCGGCCAGACCGGGTATTTATCGGTTCCTGTACCAACTCGAGGATCGAGGACCTGCGCTCAGCGGCGCAGGTGGTGAAGGGCAGGCGGGTGGCGTCATCCATCAAGCAGGCGCTGGTAGTGCCGGGCTCCGGGGAGGTCAAGCAGCAGGCCGAGGCCGAAGGGCTGGACAAGATATTCATCGATGCCGGGATGGAGTGGCGGGAGCCCGGCTGTTCCATGTGCCTGGCCATGAACGCTGACAAACTGGGAGCGGGGGAGCACTGCGCCTCAACCTCCAATCGCAACTTCGAGGGTCGCCAGGGCTTCGGCGGGCGCACCCACCTGGTCAGCCCCGCCATGGCAGCCGCCGCGGCAATTGCCGGGCATTTCGTCGACGTGCGCGACTGGTAGGAGGATACGGCTATGAAAAGTTTTGTTGCAGAACGGGGCGTAGTGGCGCCCATGGACCGGGCCAATGTGGACACCGACCTGATAATTCCCAAGCAATTCCTGAAATCCATCAGGCGCAGTGGTTTCGGTCCCCACCTGTTCGATGAGCTGCGTTACCTTGATGAGGGCTACCCCGGGCAGGACTGCAGCAAGCGGCCGCTGAACACGGAATTCGCGCTGAACAGCCCCCGTTACCAGGGTGCCTCCATACTGCTGGCCCGGGAGAACTTCGGCTGTGGTTCCAGTCGGGAGCACGCGCCCTGGGCGCTGGAGGATTACGGTTTCCGTTGCATTATCGCGCCGAGCTTCGCCGATATTTTTTACAACAACTGTTTCAAGAACGGGATTCTGCCGATCGAGCTTGGCGCCGACATCGTCGACAGCCTGTTCCGTGAAATGTATGCCACCGAGGGCTATGAATTGACGGTGGACCTGGAGGCCCGGCAGGTCACCACCCCGAGCGGTGATGTGTACAGTTTCGAAGTGGATGAGTTTCGTCGCCACTGCCTGTTGAAGGGCCTGGACGATATTGGCCTCACCCTGGAGGACGCGACCCTGATTCGCGCCTATGAGCAGGCTGCGCGCGAGCGCTCGCCCTGGTTGTTCGACGTTATCAAATAGCCGGAGATACGCACCCTATGGCAAGGAAAATACTGGTACTACCCGGTGACTATATCGGCCCGGAGATAATGGCCGAGGCGGTCAGGGTATTGCAGGAAGTCAACAGCCGCTTCGCCCTTGAACTGGAGCTGGAGTACGGCCTGTTGGGCGGGGCGGCCATCGATGCCACCGGCGAGCCACTGCCCGCGGAAACCCTGGCCAGCGCCCGCTCTGCTGACGCGATATTGCTGGGAGCGGTGGGCGGCCCCAAGTGGGATAAGGTGGAGCGTCACCTGCGCCCCGAACGTGGCCTGCTGGGGATACGCTCGGAGCTGAAGTTGTTTGGCAACCTGCGCCCGGCTATTCTCTATCCGCAACTGGCCGATGCGTCCAGCCTGAAGCGCGAGGTAGTGGCGGGGCTGGACATTCTTATAGTGCGCGAGTTGACCGGGGGGATCTATTTTGGCGAGCCCCGGGGTATTCGCACCCTGGAGAACGGCGAGCGCGAGGGCTTTAACACCTATGTCTACCGCGAGTCCGAGATTCGCAGGATCGCCCACCTGGCTTTCAGCCTTGCCCGCAAACGCGACCGCAGGGTGTGCTCTGTCGACAAGGCGAACGTACTGGAAGTGACCATGCTGTGGCGTGAGGTGATGGACGAGGTCGGCGCCCAGTACCCGGACGTGGAGCTCAGTCACATGTACGTGGACAACGCAGCCATGCAACTGCTGCGGGCTCCGAAGCAGTTCGATGTGCTTGTCACGGGTAATATGTTCGGCGACATCCTGTCGGATGCGGCGGCCATGTTGACGGGCTCAATCGGCATGCTGCCGTCAGCCTCGCTGGACGAGGCCGGGCGCGGTATGTATGAACCCTGCCACGGTACGGCGCCGGATATTGCGGGGCAGGGCAAGGCCAATCCGCTGGCGACCATCCTGTCAGTGGCCATGATGCTGCGCTATACCCTGGCCAGCCCGGAAGCTGCGGACGCCATCGAGCGGGCGGTGAGTGTGGTGCTGGACCAGGGCTTGCGCACACCCGATATATTTACCCCGGGGCAGCAACTGGTGAGTACGACCGGCATGGGCGATGCGGTGCTGGCCGCGCTGCGCGGTTGATGAATCAAACCTGATAGTGGGAATACACAGATGAGCAAGTTATACGACGTGGCAGTGGTAGGTGCAACCGGCGCGGTGGGCGAGGCGATGATCTCCATTCTCGAGCAGAGGAATTTTCCGGTAGGTACCCTCTACCCGCTGGCGAGCAGTCGATCCGCGGGCAAGACGGTCATGTTTCACGGTAAGTCCGTGAAGGTGACGGACCTGGCGGAGTTCGACTTCAGCCGGGCCCAGATCGGCCTGTTTTCAGCCGGTGGCAGTATTTCCGCCGAGTTTGCCCCCAAGGCCGGTGCCGCCGGCTGCGTGGTGATCGACAACACCTCGCACTTTCGCCAGGAAGAGGACATCCCGCTGATAGTGCCCGAGGTCAATATGGAAGCGCTGGCCGGCTACACCCGGCGCAACATCATCGCCAACCCCAACTGCTCCACTATCCAGATGGTGGTCGCGCTCAAGCCTATCTACGACGCGGTTGGCATCGAGCGCATCAATGTGGCCACCTACCAGGCGGTGTCCGGCACCGGCAAGGAGGCCATCGAGGAACTCGCGGGCCAGACCGCCCGCCTGCTCAATGGCCAGGAGATCCAGTGTGAGGTGTACCCCCGCCAGATCGCCTTCAATGCAATTCCCCATATCGACACCTTCCAGGACAATGGCTACACCCGGGAGGAGATGAAAATGGTCTGGGAGACGCGCAAGATCTTTGGCAACCCGTCGATCCAGGTCAATCCGACCTGCGTCAGGATACCGGTGTTTTTTGGTCATTCCGAGGCGGTGCATATCGAAACCGTCGACAAGATAACAGCCGCGGAAGCCCGCGCGCTGCTGGAAAACGCTCCTGGCGTCACCGTCATCGACGAGCACGCTGACGGTGGCTACCCCACCGCGGTGGCTGAAGCCGCCGGCCACGACCCGGTTTTCGTCGGTCGGATCCGGGAGGATATCTCCCACCCGAGGGGGCTGGATATGTGGATTGTGTCCGATAATGTGCGCAAAGGGGCGGCTCTGAATAGTGTGCAAATTGCTGAAGCATTAGTAACAACTTACCTTGATTAATGCTGGTACATCACTAATACTTGGCGGTAATTCGGGATATAGAGAGTGCACGGAGGCACCAGCCAGCGCTGTGTTCCAACTGCCGGCGCAGGCATCTGCAGGGGCAAATTGCAGGTGTTGGGTGATTCATATTCCGAATCAGTTGCCGGACCTTGGGGAGGCCGGTGTAGGATCAAGCAGGTAAAATAATTAGGCGTCGGTATGGCTCGAAAATTTGCTGCTGTAGTTTTTTCTTTGGGGTGTGTTCATACAAGTTCCTTGATGGCCCTGGGCCTGGGTGACATAAGCCTGGAGTCCTATCTCAACGAGCCGCTCAAGGCGCAGGTAGACCTGCTCAATATCGGTGGGCTGCATGAGGACCAGATCAGGATCCGGCTGGCCACCACAGAAGATTTCAAACGGATGGGCGTGGATCGCGCCTATTTTCTCACGAGTATCAGTTTTGATGTAGAGATAGACGATAAGGGCCGCGCCCGTATCATCATCAGCTCGGAAGACCCGGTACTCGAACCCTACCTGGATTTTATCGTCGAGGCCCGCTGGCCCTCGGGTCGCCTGTTGCGTGAGTACACCGTGCTGGTCGACCCGCCGGTGTTCGACAGCACCGTGCCGGTAGTCTCTGCCAGCAGCCGGGTCGCACAGGTGGACGGCGAGCCGGAACCTGCAAAAAAAAACAGCGCAGTAACCAGCACTAGCGGTACCCGCGTTGATGTAAGGGACTCGGACCTGGCGCCGGGGCAGATGCCGTCCCGGGCATTCAATGCCACCACAGCGCCGTCACCGGCTTCCGGCACCCGCTATATGATCCACAGGGATGATACCCTGTGGCGTATCGCGTCCAATTCGCGGCCCCCTGGTGCGTCCGTGCACCAGACCATGCTGGATATCCAGCGCCTCAATCCAGATGCCTTCATCGACGGCAATATCAACAAAATCAAGGCGGGGTACATCATTTACCTCCCCACCCAGGGCGAGATCAGCTCCGGCGATCCCTCCCAGGCGCTGGCGGAAGTGCGCTCCCAGAACAAGGCCTGGCGTGAAGGTCGCGCCAGTGAGCCAGACTACGGCAGCGGCCCGTCCCTGCGTATTTCCGCCGAGCCAGATGAAGTGCCGGCGGCCGGGTCAGCGGTTGCCACCGAGGTGGCGGCCAACGCCGCCGCAATGGAAGACATTGAAAAGGCAGGGCTCGAGCGCGTCGAGCTTGAGCAGCGGCTCGCCTCCATGGAGCAGCAGGTCGAGACCCTGCAGCGAATTGTCAGCCTCAAGGACGACCAGATAGCCGCGTTGCAGGGCGTGTTGGCCGACAATGAGACCGGGGACGGCCTGCCCGACGCGGAAGCGCTGGAGCTCGAAGCCCTCGAAGGTGAGGTGGACACGGCGGAGAGCCTGAGCCTGGGCGGGCCTGTCACAGGCAGCGCGGTTGATGACGGCGTTGCGGCGCAGCAGGACCAGGTCGAGGAAACACCGGTGGTAGAGGTCGAGGAGGTAGCTGTAGCGGAAGCGCCGCCGGCGCCAGCGAAAGCGCCGCCGAAACCAGCAGCTCCCGCCGGTCAACCCGAGCAGGATTCCCCCGGCTTTTTCAGCAACCTGTGGTTCGTTATCGGGGCTGTTGTGCTGGCCCTGCTGGGTATTTTGTTCATGCGCCGGCGCGGCAAGGCGGATGAAGCTGTCGATGAGCAGCCGGCACCAGAGCAAGATGTCTTTGCCGATGTCGAGTTGGGTCAGCAGGACCTCGAGGTGGAGGAGTCCGCCGAGGAAACCCTGGAGTTGGCAGAGGACGTCGCACTCGAGGCGGAAGAATCCACCGGGCGCAATCGCGGTTACGGCCAGCACAAGCACGATGAATACGCATCGGATGAGGCGAGCGACGCCCTTGCCGAGGCCGAAATCTACATCGCCTACGGTCGTTACCCCCAGGCGATCGAGCTGCTCAAGAATGCCCTGAAGAACGACCCGGATAATGCGGCCTACCGCCTGAAACTGCTGCAGTTGCACATGGAAACAGGCAATCGCGCCGATGCCATGCAGCAATTTGCCGAGCTCGAATCGATCGGCGATGCGGAGCGGATCGCCGCCGGCCGGGAAGCCCTGGGCGGGGGTGAAAAATCCGCAGCCAGGGAAGAGTTTGCCACCGAAGGCAGCCACACCGAGACAGAGCTGCTCGATGACGTTGACGCTACCCTGGAGTCCGATTTCAGTGACCTGGAAATCGAGGATGTCGGTTCGGGCCTTTCCCTGGACGATGATCTGGATCTGTCGGCTGACTTCGACGACTCCCGGATGACCGAGGAGCGGGAAGAGGAAGACCTGCTGATCGCAGCTGAGAGTAATGGCCTGTCCACCAAGCTCGACCTGGCCCGTGCCTATATGGACATGGGTGATGAAGACGGCGCCCGCCAGATTCTGGAAGAGGTGGCCGCCGAGGGCAACGAGGATATCCGCGCCGAGGCTCGCGCCTTGCTGGAGCGAATTGGCTGAGTTCACGCCCCCCTTTGCGGCGGACCCGCTCCCTGCGGGCAGCCGCATCGCCTGTCGCATCGAGTACGATGGCAGTCTCTACAACGGCTGGCAGGCGCAGCCTCACCTCGCAGTAAAAACCGTTCAGGACGCTCTCGAGCAGGGTATCGCAGTAGTCGCCAACAGGCCTGTGCGTGTGCACTGCGCCGGTCGCACGGACACCGGGGTGCACGGTTTTGCCCAGATCATTCACTTTGACGCCCCCACCCAGCGCAGCGCCAAGGCGTGGGTTCTGGGGGTCAATGCGAACCTGCCGCCAAGTGTGCGGGTGCACTGGGCCGTGCGGGTTCCAGATGACTTCCACGCGCGGTTTTCTGCCCTCGCGCGCAGCTACCGTTACCTGATAGCCAATACGCCGGTGCGCCCGGCGCTGTTTCACGGCAAGGTGAGCTGGCAGCGTCGGGCCCTGGATCACCAGCTGATGCACGATGCGGCCCAGGCACTGTTGGGCGAGAGGGATTTCTCCGCCTTTCGCGCTGCTTCATGCCAGTCCAGTACCCCCATGCGCAATGTCCAGTCCCTGAGCGTGACCAGAGTCGGTGAGCTGATAGTAGTGGATATCAAGGCCAACGCTTTCCTGCATCACATGGTGCGCAATATCGTGGGTTCACTGATGGCCGTAGGCATGGGGCGCCAGGCCCCTGCCTGGATCGATCAACTCATGGCCGGTCGCGACCGCACCCTGGCGGCGGACACCGCCCCGCCGGACGGCCTGTACCTGGCCGCAGTGGATTACCCGGAACGATACGAGCTTCCCCCGGCGCCCTGGGGCCCGATGTTGCCCGGGTTTCCGCCGCTGAATTGAGTCGGCGGACTTGCAGACAGCGGCGAGACCTGTCTGCTATCATTCGCGCCTTATTTTAAGGCCCAGTTCATCGAGCAAGTGACCTACACGCGAATCAAGATTTGTGGCATCACGTCGGCAGAAGATGCCCGCGTGGCAGTCGACGCGGGCGCTGACGCCATAGGCCTGGTCTTTTACCCGCCCAGCCCCCGGGCCGTGACGGCTTCGCAGGCAGCAGGAATTGTCGCGGCTGTGGCCCCATTCGTTACCGTGGTGGCGCTGTTCGTTGATGAACCGGCTGAGCGCATCCGCCGTATATTGGAAAGCGTTCCGGTGGATGTTCTGCAGTTTCACGGCGACGAACCGGCCGCTTTCTGTGAGCAATTCCAACGGCCCTGGATAAAGGCCCTGCGCGTGCAGGCGGATACGGACCTGGGTGCCCACTGTCGGCAGTACCGCGCAGCGCGCGCCGTGTTGCTGGACAGTTGGCAGGAAGGTGTGCCCGGCGGTACCGGCAGGACCTTCGACTGGGACCTGGCCCGGCGGAAGCTGCCCTTGCCGGTAGTTCTGGCCGGCGGTCTCGACGAGGACAACGCAGGTGAAGCCATAATGCGGTTGCACCCGGCAGCGGTCGACGTCAGTGGTGGCGTGGAGCGGTCCCCGGGGCAAAAGGATGCCGGGAAAATCAAACGATTCATAGCGGCGGTGCGAAATGCCGACGCCTTGGTGAATGGAGCAGCTGATGACGATTGATGTGAAAAGCAGTGTGTTTAACACCGTACCTGACGCGGATGGTCGCTTCGGCGTCTACGGCGGCAAGTTTGTCGCCGAGACCCTGATGTCGGCGCTGGCGGAACTGGAAGCGGTTTATCGCAAGCTGTCCGTGGACCCGGCTTTCCAGCGGGAACTCGACGAGGACCTGGCACACTACGTGGGGCGGCCATCACCGCTGTATGAGGCCAAGCGCTGGTCGGCCTCGATCGGCGGCGCACGAATCTTTCTCAAGCGGGAGGACCTCAATCACACCGGCGCCCACAAGGTCAACAACACCGTGGGGCAGGCCCTGCTGGCCAAGCATATGGGCAAGCCGCGAGTAATCGCCGAGACGGGGGCAGGCCAGCACGGCGTGGCCACCGCGACCATCGCCGCGAGACTGGGGCTCAAGTGCCAGGTCTTCATGGGCGAGGAAGATGTCAGGCGCCAGGCCCTGAATGTCTACCGCATGAAATTGCTGGGGGCCGACGTCATCCCGGTAACCTCTGGCTCGCGTACCCTGAAGGATGCGATGAACGAGGCTATGCGCGACTGGGTCACTAATGTCGACGACACCTTTTACATCATCGGCACAGTGGCCGGGCCCCACCCCTATCCCATGCTGGTCAGGGACTTCCAGTGCGTGATCGGCCGCGAGGCGCGCCGCCAGGCCCAGGCACAGACCGGGAAATTGCCCGACGCGCTGGTCGCCTGCGTCGGTGGCGGTTCCAACGCCATAGGTCTGTTTCACCCGTTCCTCGGGCGACGAGACTGTTGCGATGTACGGCGTGGAAGCCGGTGGGCACGGGATCGCATCCAACCAGCACGCCGCACCCCTGACAGCGGGCACGCCCGGGGTGCTGCACGGCAACCGAACCTACCTGATGCAGGACGCGGACGGCCAGATCATGCACACCCATTCAGTGTCTGCCGGGCTGGATTACCCCGGCGTCGGGCCGGAGCATTCCTGGTTGAAGGATCTGGGCAGGGTTAACTATGTAGTGGCCAACGACGATGAAGCCCTGCGCGCGTTTCACACGCTGACCCGGGTTGAAGGTATCATGCCCGCGCTGGAAAGCAGCCACGCCCTGGCCTACGCGGAAAAGCTGGCCGCCAGGATGACGCCCGACCAGGTGATAGTGGTCAACCTGTCGGGTCGTGGCGATAAGGATATTCATACCGTAGCCCAGATCGACGGTATTCAGTTTTAGGGCCCCGGGGAGTTTCCGGGGCGCGGTAGTAACAGGGGGAGAGGTTTGTGAGTCGAATAGCGGGGCGTTTTCAGCAACTGGCGCAACAGGGGCGCAAGGCGCTTATCCCCTATGTGGTCGCGGGCGACCCGGGACTGGATGTCACCGTGCCGTTGATGCACAGCATGGTGGCCTGTGGCGCCGATGTCATAGAACTTGGCGTGCCGTTTTCAGACCCCATGTCCGAGGGGCCGGTACTGCAGCTGGGGCACGAGCGGGCGCTGGCCAACGGTACCAGCCTGCGCAGCGTGCTGGCCATGGTGGAGGAGTTTCGCCGCCAGGACAAGGACACTCCGGTACTGTTGATGGGCTATGCGAACCCGGTGGTTCACATGGGCTATGCGGCTTTTGCCGACGCCGCGGCAGCGGTCGGGCTGGATGCCCTGCTGACCGTGGACATTCCCCCGGAGGAAGTCGCGCCCCTGAACGCCGAATTGCAGCGCGTGGGCATGGATAATATTTTCCTGGTTGCCCCGACCACACCTACCGAGCGGATCAGGCGTATCACCGATGCGGCCAGCGGTTTCATTTACTATGTGTCCCTCAAGGGCGTCACCGGCGCCGGTCACCTCGATGTCGCTGATGTCGCGCACCACCTGGGACTCATCCGGGAGCACTCTGGCCTGCCGGTAGCAGTGGGTTTCGGCATCAAGGACGCGGCCTCTGCGGCCGCGGTCGCCAGCGTCGCTGACGGTGTCGTTGTTGGCAGTGCACTGGTCGATACCATGGCCAGGGCCATTGACGCGGGTGGCGATCACCATGCGGCCATGGCCGCGGCAGTATCCCTGCTGACGGAGATTCGCCAGGGGATCGATAACGCGGCTTCCTAGATGACACCCGGCGCGTTTATAATGGCGGCTCATTTGGAGCGGGGTTGGCCATGAGCTGGATAAACAAAATTTTGCCCTCCGGCGTACGCAGCGACGAGGGTGACAAACGCTCCAACGTGCCCGAGGGCCTCTGGAAAAAATGCGTCAAGTGCGACGCGGTGCTCTACCGCCCCGATGTCGAGCGCAATGATGACGTCTGTCCCAAGTGCGACCACCACATGCGTATCGGCGCGCGCCGGCGCATCGACACGTTCCTCGATCCCGAGGGCCAGGAAGAAATACTGACCGACATAGAGCCCGTGGACCGGCTCAAATTCAAGGACAAGAAGCGCTATCGCGATCGCCTCACAGCGGCGCAGCGCACCACTGGCGAGAAAGACGCACTGGTTGCCTTTACCGGTACGGTGCAGGGCCTGCCGATGGTCGTCGTGGCTTTTGAGTTTGAGTTTCACGGCGGTTCCATGGGTTACGCCGTGGGTGAGAAATTCACCCGGGCGGCGCAACTGGCGCTGGCCGAGCGTATTCCACTTGTATGTTTTGCCGCTTCCGGTGGCGCGCGTATGCAGGAAGCCCTGATATCCCTGATGCAAATGGCCAAGACCAGTGCCGTGATAGAGCGCCTGCGTCTCGAGGGCGTACCATACGTGTCGGTAATGACCGATCCGATATACGGTGGCGTATCCGCTTCCCTGGCGCTGCTGGGGGACATCAATATCGCCGAACCCGAGGCCCGCGCCGGTTTCGCCGGCCCCAACATCATCGAGCAGACGATCCGGCAGAAGCTACCCAAGGGCTTTCAGCGCAGTGAATTCCTGCTGGAACACGGCGCCATCGACATGATCGTTCACCGTACGCTGATGCGCGACACCATCTCGCGCCTGTTGTCCAAGCTCACCCAGAAGGCGCTTGTTCCGCTGGAAGTGGCAACGCTGCCCGCCGGTGGGGAATAGCCTGTATTTCAGTTCCCAGCGGCAGGAAATGGACAAGACTTCACTTGCCAGCTGGCTGGCACGGCTTGAAACGCTGCACCCCAACGCCATCGACCTTGGGCTTGAGCGGGTCGCCTCGGTGGCCCGGGCACTCGGGTTGTTGCCGGTGCAGATCCCCGTCGTCACCATCGCCGGGACCAACGGCAAGGGGTCCACTGTCGCGGTGCTCGAGAGCATGCTGGGCCAGATGGGGCAAATCGCCGGTGTTTACACGTCACCTCACCTGCTGCGATTCAACGAGCGCATTCGGGTTGGTGGGGTCGAGGCCACTGACGGGGAAATAATTGCGGCTTTCACCGCCATCGATACTGCGAGAGGTGACACAAGCCTTACCTATTTCGAGTTCGCCACGCTCGCGGCGCTAGTGGTCTTCCAATCCAGGCCAGTGGATGTGCTGGTGCTGGAAGTGGGGTTGGGCGGGCGCCTGGACGCGGTGAACATCGTCGACCCGACAGTGGCGGTTATCACCCGGGTAGACCTGGACCACCAGTCCTGGCTGGGAGAGGATCGCGGCAGTATCGCGAGGGAGAAAGCGGGTATCATGCGCCGGGGTATCCCGGTGGTGATCGCTGATCCTGAACCGCCCCCCGAGCTGCTGGACTGCGTTGCCGCAGTGGGTGCCGCGCCGCTCCTGTGTCTGGGGCGCGAATTCGGTTTTGAGCAGCAGGCCGGCCAGTGGCGGGGGACCCTGCAGGGCCGCGATGGCCTGGCGAGGCCCTTGCCGGCGCTCCCGCTGGGCCCCTTGCTACCGGCCAACATCTGTAGCGCGCTGCAGGCGGCGCTGTTGCTGGGCTGCGATTTTACCGACCGGCAGCTCGGTGTTGCGGTGGCGGAAGCCCGCCCCACAGGGCGCTGCGAAACACGCTCCTGGGCGGGACGGGAATACGTATTCGATGTCGCTCACAACCCGGCAGCCGTATATAATTTACATAAATATCTTAATGTAACCCCTTGTAAAGGAAAGACAATTGCTATTTTTTCAGTCATGGGAGACAAGGATATTCGCGGCATGATACAGGCGGCATCGGGCCTTTTTGACGCCTGGTTTGTGGCTGACCAGACCGCCAATCCGCGCGCTGCTCGCGCCCTGGATGTGGCCGCGCTGCTGGGCGCCGAGGGGCATATGGCGGTCAGTGTCAGCAAGAACCTGCGCCAGGCCTTCCGTCGCGCCCGGGGCCTGATGGCGGAAGGGGACAGGCTGGTCGTGTTCGGTTCCTTCCATACCGTGGCGGAAGTATTGCCTGTGCTGGAACGCGACCGCTCCAGGGCGGAGGTCGGCGCGTGAACGATATCCTCAAGCAACGGCTGGTCGGTGCCCTGATACTCGTCGCGCTTGGCGTGGTGTTCTGGCCGATAATTTTTGTCGAGCCCGGAGAGCGCTCGGGTATGGAGCAGGGCAGGATACCGCCACCTCCGGTCATTGATACCAGCCCTATCGAATTGCCTGAACAGGGCGAGCTTCGAGGCTCTGCGGAATGGGAGCCCGATGGTATGCAGGAAGAGGAAGAGGCCGTTGTGGAGGAGTGGACGGAGGAGCCCGCCAGCGAGCCCGCGCCGCCCCAGGACAGCCCGCAGACAGCTGCCGCACCGGTGGAGCCCGTCCCTGTCGAACAGGGCGGCAGCAGGGAGTCGGCCCCGGAAAAGCCGGTGCTCGACAGCAAGGGAGTGCCGGTAGCGTGGATCCTGCAGGTGGCCACCGTCAGCAGCAGGGGCAAAGCGGACGAATTGCGTGACCGCCTGCTGGGCACGCAGGAAAAAGCCTATGTAAAGCCAGTCAAGCGAGGCGATAAAGATCTCTATCGGGTCTATATCGGCCCGAATTTTGAACGTGCGCAGCTGGAGAAAATCCAGGGCGGTATCGATGCCCGCTTTGGGGTGAAATCAATGATTGTCAGGTACGTTCCCTGATGCCGGAAGTAGCGCACCTGACGGCGGTGGACTGGGTGATCATCGTCGTGCTGGCGATATCGACACTGCTGAGCCTGTGGCGTGGATTCGTGCGGGAGGCGTTCTCGCTGGCTGGATGGGTGGCGGCGTTCCTCATAGCCAACCTGTTTGTCGACCAGATGGCCGGCCTGCTTGCCGGGACTATCGAGAATATTACAGGCCGCTATGTAGCCGCCTATGCGATTTTATTTGTCGCTACCCTGATCGCATCCACCTTTGTCGCATACCTGGCGGGGCAGCTCGTCAGAGTGACAGGGTTGACGGTGCTGGATCGCCTGCTGGGTACGGTTTTCGGCTTTGCCCGGGGAATCATCCTGGTCCTGGTTTGTGTGTTTGTACTGCGTCAACTGGTCCCGCCTACAGAGCTGCTCTGGCTTGACCAGTCAACCCTGATGCCCCATATCGACATGCTGGGACATTGGGCCCAGTCAATGTTTGCCGACGGGCAGTGGCCCGCCACATCAACCTGAGCGGGAGCCCGTTCCCGGTAATTTCGAAGAGGTAAAACAGCATGTGCGGCCTGGTTGGAATCGTCGGAAAATCCGACATAGCCCCTGACATTTATGATGCGCTTACTGTGCTGCAGCACCGGGGGCAGGATGCCGCTGGTATCATGACCTGCAACGGCGGCCGCTTCAGCCAGCGCAAGAGTGAAGGCCTGGTGCGGGACGTGTTCCGCCAACAGCATATGCAGACCCTGCAGGGGAGCATTGGTATCGGCCACGTGCGCTACCCCACCGCGGGCAGCTCAGGTACGGCGCTGGCCCAACCTTTTTATGTCAATTCGCCCTACGGTATCGCCCTTGCCCACAACGGCAACCTGACCAATTCCGAGCAGCTCACCCGGGAGCTGTTCCAGGATGACCTGCGCCACCTCAATACCGACTCCGACTCTGAGGTGTTGCTGAATGTTTTTGCCCATGAAATGCAGACCCTGGGCAAGCTGAGCCCCTCGCCGGACGACATCTTCACCGCGGTCGCCGCGGTGCATCAACGCTGTCGTGGCGGCTATGCGGCGGTGGCACTGGTGGTGAACTACGGCGTTCTGGGCTTTCGCGATCCACTGGGCATAAGGCCACTGGTGGTGGGCGTACGCCACAGCGAAAACGGCGATGAATACATGCTAGCGTCGGAGAGCGTGGCGCTGGACGTGCTGGGTTTTACCCTGATCAATGACGTGGCCCCCGGCGAGGCGGTGTTCATTGATATGGACGGCGCACTGCACCGCCGCCAGTGTGCGCTCAAGCCGAGCCTGCACCCCTGTATTTTTGAGCACGTCTATTTTGCCCGGCCGGACTCACTGATGGATGAAATATCGGTCTACAAGACGCGCATGCGCCAGGGTGAGGCGCTGGGCAAGAAAATTCGTCGCCTGCGACCGGCACTTGACATCGATGTGATCATCCCGATCCCCGATACCAGTCGCATCGCCGCCCAGTCGATGGCCCATGAGCTGGGTATCAAGTTTCGCGAGGGCCTGATGAAAAACCGCTACATCGGGCGCACTTTTATCATGCCCGGCCAGAGCCAGCGCAAGAAGTCCGTGCGCCAGAAACTCAACCCGGTGCCTCTGGAGTTCGAGGGCAAGAACGTGATGCTGGTGGATGACTCCATCGTGCGCGGCACCACCTGCCGCCAGATCATTGAAATGGCGCGCGAGGCGGGAGCACGCCAGGTCTTTTTTGCCTCGGCCGCCCCGCCCGTGCGTTATCCCAACGTTTACGGCATCGACATGCCTTCAGCGGCAGAGCTGATCGCCCACGGCAGGACGGTGGAAGAGGTATGCGAACTGATCGGTGCGGACTGGCTGGTATACCAGGACCTGGAAGACCTGGTGAGCTGCTCACTCGAGGGTAACCCGGAGGTCGATGGTTTCGATTGCTCCGTATTCAATGGCGAATACATTACCGGCGATGTCGACCAGAATTACCTTGATCGGGTGGAATCGCTACGCAATGATGACGCCCAGAGCGTGCGTCGGGCCGCGCTGCAGGCCGACGGTGCGCTGGTCGGCATACACAACGATGTCTAGGGCAAGTGTAGAAGATTATGAGTGACGAAACAGATGACAGTGCATTGGCAGGGCGCGCAGCTGGACACCCTGGCGGTGCGCGCGGGCATTGCACGCACCATGGAGGGAGAGCACGCCGAGCCGATATTCCTGACCTCAAGCTACGTTTTTGACAACGCGGCCGATGCCGCCGCCCGCTTCAATGGCAGCTCCCCGGGCAACGTCTACTCACGTTATACCAATCCCACGGTGAGGGCATTCGAGCAGCGTATTGCAGCGCTCGAGGGCGGCGAACAGGCGGTGGGCACCGCCTCGGGCATGGCCGCTATCCTGAGCACCTGTATGGCCCTGCTCAAGAGTGGCGATCACGTGGTCTGCTCGCGCAACGTGTTCGGCACCACCGTCAACCTGTTCAGTAAATACCTTGCGAAGTTCGGCGTCGAAGTGACCTTTGTGCCCCTGTTGGCGCTGGACCAGTGGCGCGCTGCGATTCGCCCCAACACCGCCATGCTGTTCCTCGAGACACCCTCCAACCCGCTGTGCGAGGTGGCTGACCTTGCGGCCATGACCGAGCTGGCGAGGGCTGGTAATTGCCTGCTGGTGGTCGACAACTGTTTCTGCACCCCCGCATTGCAAACGCCGCTGGCGCTGGGCGCTGACATTGTTATCCATTCCGCAACCAAGTACCTGGACGGGCAGGGGCGCTGTGTCGGTGGCGCGGTGGTCGGTTCACATAAGCTTATGGAAGAGGTGGTGACGTTCCTGCGGACCTGCGGCCCGACCATGAGCGCCTTCAACGCCTGGGTTTTCCTCAAGGGCCTGGAGACCCTGCGGCTTCGCATGGAGGCTCACAGCCGCTCCGCCCAGGACCTGGCCAGTTGGCTGCAACAACAACCCGGGGTCGAAAAGGTATTTTATGCGGGACTGCCCGATCACCCCGGCCACGACCTGGCCTGTCGACAGCAGCGCGCTTTTGGAGGCGTCCTGTCGTTCGCAGTGAAGGGCGGCAGGCAACAGGCATGGAATGTCATAGACGCGGTGAGGATCATGTCCCTCACCGCCAATCTCGGTGACGCCAAGACAACCATCGTTCATCCCGCTACAACTACCCACGGGCGTCTCAGTGAAGAGGACAGGGCTGCAGCGGGTATTACCGATAACCTGATCCGCGTCGCCGTGGGCCTGGAGGACGTAGAGGACCTGCGGGCGGACCTGCAGCGCGGACTGGCGGCGCTCGACTGAACACTCCAGTAAAACACCCCGGGGCAAAGGGCATGAAAACACAGGCGTTAATCGAGGCCGCCGTGGCCGAGGTGGGTAAGGTCCTGCTGGGCAAGGAGCCGCAGATCAGGCTGGCCCTGTGTTGCCTGATCGCGCGCGGGCACCTGCTGATAGAGGACTTGCCGGGGATGGGCAAGACAACCCTTTCACACGCCCTGGCGGAGGTTCTGGGCCTGTCCTGGAAGCGAGTGCAGTTCACCAGCGACCTGTTGCCGGCGGACATCCTGGGCGTGTCGGTATACAACCGCAACGACGCCAGCTTCAGTTTCCACCCCGGTCCGATCTTTACCCAGCTGCTGCTCGCGGACGAGATCAACCGCACGACCCCCCGCACCCAGAGCGCACTGCTGGAGGCGATGGCGGAAAGCCAGGTGACAGTGGAGGGCGAGACCCGTCCCTTACCCCAGCCATTTTTCGTGATCGCAACCCAGAACCCGATCCACCAGTCCGGCACTTACCCATTGCCGGAATCACAGCTCGATCGTTTCCTGATGCGCCTGGTACTGGGTTACCCGCACCCCCATGCGGAGCGCGAGATGTTCCAGCGTCGCCAGGTCAACGGGGTGCAGCGTAGCCCGTTGGAGCAGCGTATAAGTACCGACCAGCTGCGCCTGATCCGGGAGGAGGTCGATGCAGTCCACGCCTCGGACAACCTGCTGGACTACCTGCAGCGACTGGTTGCCTACACCCGCACCGCCGCCGAGTTTGCGGTGGGCTTGTCACCCCGGGGGGCGTTGGCCCTGCTCGAGTGCGCCCGCACCTGGGCGGTGATGCAAAACCGGGCGCATGTGGTACCGGAGGACCTGCAGATGGTGTTGCCTGCAGTGGCCTCCCATCGCCTGGTGCCCAGCGGTGATTATTCCGGTGACGGTATGGCGCTGGTGGAACTCATGCGTCGCAATGTGGACGTGATCCGGGCCTGACCCGGTTTTGTCGTGCGCGTAAGCGGGGGTAGAACTGCTGGTACAGGGATCAGGCACCGGCTGCGCCGGCGCTTTGCCGAGTGGGTGAATCGACGGATTCCACCCGCCCGCGCCGTAACCCTGGACCAGAAGCGGATATTCATTTTCCCCAGCCGCACCGGCCTGTTTTTCGCGCTCTGCCTGCTTGTCATGCTGATCACCGCGATCAACTACCAGAACAACATGAGTTTCGCCTTGACCTTCCTGCTGGCCACCCTGTTTGTTGTCGGCGTGCTGCACACCTATGCCAACCTGTCCGGGCTCACCATTCGCGCGCTGCGGGCCAGCCCTGCTTTTCCGGGGCAACAGAGCGAGTTTTCCCTGCAACTGGAGCGGGGCCGCCAGCGCGACCACTTCGGCTTGCACCTCAAATGGCCGGACAGCAGTGATACCTGGGTCAACCTGACCGACCAGGATATGGTAGCGGTGCATTTGCACATGCCGGTGGGGCAGCGGGGCTGGTTCAGCCCGGGCCGCCTGCTGCTGGAATCCACCTATCCCCTCGGGCTGCTGCGCTGCTGGACCTGGATCGACCTGGACCTGTGCGCGATGGTCTATCCACAACCGCTGGCCTGTCCTGAATTACCCGGGCTGGCCACCGACCAACCCGATGGCGCGGCGATTCCGATTGTCGGCAGCGATGATTTCTACGGTTTCCGGGATTACCGCGAGGGCGATTCGCTGCGCCAGATACACTGGAAGGGACTGGCGCGGGGGCAGGGAGTACAGACCAAGCAGTACGGGGCCTATGCGGACCGCAGCGTGTGGCTGGACTGGGATATGTTTGCGGGAATGGGCACCGAGCGACGCCTGTCGCACCTGTGCTACTGGGCGCTGCAGTTTGAAAGCCGCGACCAGGAGTACGGCCTGCGCTTGCCGGACCTGGTGCTGGAACCCGGCACCGGGGACCGGCACCGCGACCGGGTATTGCAGGCACTGGCACTGCACGGTATCGGGGGCAGGCCGCGGTGAAGCCCGACCAGCAGATACCCCGCAATGCCCTGGTGTGGATCGTGATCAGCCTGTTTACCCTGGTCGCGCCACACGCCCAGCGCATCCCGCTGTGGGTACTTGGCGTCTATGTGTTCACAGCGTTCTGGCGAATCATGGTTTACCAGGGGCGCTGGTCGTTTCCCGGGCGCTGGGTCAAGACGGGCCTGATCGTAGGTAGTTTTGCCGGTATTTACCTCAGCTACGGTTCGCTTATAGGTCTCGAGCCCACCGTGGCCTTGCTGTTAACTGCCTTTGCCCTGAAGCTGGTCGAGCTCACTCGCCGCAAGGACGGTTATGTCCTGCTGTTCCTGGGCTACTTTATCTGTATTACCGAGTTCCTGTTCAGTCAGGACCTGCTGATAGTATTGTACTCACTGTTGAATGTGACGGTGGTAACCACCGGGCTCGTCGCCCTGCATCGCCCCGGGGAAAACCAGTTCAACCGCAAAACCATTCGCCTGGCCACGGTCATGTTGCTGCAGGCCATGCCCCTCATGGTAGTGCTGTTTTTCCTGTTCCCGCGTATCGGGCCGTTGTGGACAGTACCCATCAAGAGCCACACGGCGAAGACCGGTGTCAGCGACTTCATGAAACCAGGGGATATCTCCCGCCTGGGAAAATCCGACGAGGTGGCCTTCCGCGCGGAGTTCAGCGGCGACATCCCCAACGCCGCGGACCTGTACTGGCGAGGCCTGGTGTTCAGCCTACTTGAGGATGGCGCCTGGCGCAGCCTGCGCTATTACAATATCCCGGCGAGCGAGCGACGACCGCAGCCGGTGGAAACCTCCGGGACTCCCCTGGCCTACCAGGTCATCATGGAGCCGACCCAGCAGAACTGGCTGTACAGCCTGCGCTATGCCCGGCCCGCGTCTCCGGGAATGCTGGAGGGGTCCGACTACGTGCTGTTCTCTCCCATGGAACTGGAGGACGAGCGCTTGTACCGCGTGGAAAGCTGGCCCGACGCGGAGCTGGAGCTCGAGCTCTCACAGTGGCGGCGCGAGGTGGAATTGCGCCTTCCCGATGGCGAAAACCCGGAAACCATGGCTTTTGCCCGCAGCCTGCGCTCGGAATCCGGCGACGACGCGGCGTTTGTCGATGCGGTGTTGGCAAGGTTTACTCGCGAGCCTTTTGTCTACAGCCTCAATCCTCCCCTGTTGCCCGAGGCCAACCCGCTCGATGCGTTCATGTTCCGGACCCGCACCGGGTTCTGCGAGCACTACGCTGCCGCTTTCGTGGTGACCATGCGCGCCGGCGGTGTGCCGGCGCGGGTGGTTGCCGGCTACCAGGGTGGGGAGGTCAATCCTGTCAATCGCACGGTCATTGTTCGCCAGTTCGACGCCCACGCCTGGGCAGAGGTCTGGCTGGAAGGGCGGGGATGGGTGCGGGTGGATCCCACGGCGGCGGTGTCACCGGAGCGCGTCGAGTGGGGCCTGGAGCGGGCATTGGCCGGGGAGGGCAGTTTTCTGAGCGATTCGCCCCTGTCGCTTATGCACTACCGGGGAGTGGCCTGGGTTAACACCTTGCGCCTGCGTTACGACGCGCTTACCTATCGCTGGCAGAGCTGGGTGAACGGCTTCAACCGCGACAAACAGTTCGAGCTGCTCAACGATGTATTCGGCGGCATCAGTGCGCGCAAGTTCATGCTGGTGCTGATCGGAAGCTGGGCGCTGATACTGGGCCCGGTCGCCTTCAGCCTGTTGCGCCGGCGCGAGCGGCGGGCCACCAGCCGGACGGACAGGTACTACCTGGCCTTTTGCGCCAAACTGGCCAGGGCCGGTGTCACCCGCGAAGCCGGCGAAACCCCCGAGCACTTTGGCGCCCGTGCAGCGCGCAGCATGCGACCACTGGCGCAGCAAATCGAGCGGATAACCCGCCTGTACTCAGCCCTGGCCTATCGCCCGGCGGCAGCCGCCGACGGCCGCCGGAATACGCTGGAGCGGGAGCTGGGACGCAGCGTGCGCCGCTTCCGCCCCGGGCGCGGCTGACCCGCGCGGCGATACCCTGAAGCTCAACCGGCGAGGCGGCGCAACACATAGTGCAGGATGCCCCCGTGTCGGAAATAGGTGAACTCGTTGGGCGTATCGATGCGGATAATCGTCCTGAAGCGGATCTCCGGGCCCTCCGGCGCCTGCGCAATCACTTCTGTTTCACGATCCGTCGCACTGATAGCGCCGATGGTAAATGACTCCCTCCCGGTCAGCCCCAGGCTGTCGGCATCCTCGGCGTCGATATATTGCAGCGGCAGGATGCCCATGCCAATCAGGTTGGAGCGGTGAATTCGCTCGTAGCTCCGGGCGATGACCACCCGTACACCGAGCAGGGAGGGACCCTTGGCGGCCCAGTCCCGGGACGAGCCGGTGCCGTACTCCTTGCCGGCCAGCACCACCAGGGGAACCCCGGCTTGCCGGTAGGCTACAGCCGCTGCATAGATCGACATGCGCTGGTCGTCCAGGAAACAGGTAGTCCAGCTGCCCTCCGTGCCCGGCGCGAGCTCATTGCGCAGACGCACGTTGGCGAAGGTGCCGCGCATCATGACCTCGTGGTTGCCGCGCCTCGAGCCGTAGGAGTTGAAGTCGGGCTGCTCCACGCCCTGGGCCAGCAGGTATTCCCCGGCGGGGCTGTCCAGCGCGATTTCCCCGGCGGGGGAGATGTGGTCGGTGGTGACGCTGTCGCCGACCTTGACCAGGCAGCGAGCCCCGGATACGGCCCGCACCGGGGGCGCCGCCGCCGGCATGCCATCGAAGAAGGTCGGTTTGCGCACGTAGGTGGAGTCCGGCCAGGCAAAGCGCTGGTTGTCGTCGACCGGCAATTCGTTCCAGGTTTTGTTGCCGCTGTAGACATCGGCGTAGCGGGACTTGAACATGGCCGGGTTGACGTTGCCTGATACGATCTCGTTGATCTCATCGCTACCGGGCCAGATATCCGCCAGGGTTACCGGCTTGCCGCTTCGGTCGGTGCCGATAGGGTCGTTGTACAGGTCGATTCCCATATTGCCCGCCAGCGCGTAGGCCACGACCAGTGGTGGCGAAGCCAGGTAGTTGGCCCTGACATCCTGGTGAATACGACCCTCGAAGTTGCGATTGCCCGACAGCACGGAGCTTACCAGCAGCCGGCCCTGCTGGATGGCGGCGCTGATTTCTGCGGGTAACGGCCCGGAGTTGCCGATGCAGGTAGTGCAGCCGTAGCCCACCAGGTAAAAGCCGAGCGCTTCAAGGTCGGCCAGCAGACCGGCCTGCTGCAGATATTCCGTAACCACTTTGGAGCCCGGGGCCAGGCTGGTCTTGACCCAGGGTTTGGTCGCCAGCCCGAGCTGGCGGGCCTTGCGCGCGACCAGGCCCGCGGCGACCAGTACCGCCGGGTTGGAGGTGTTGGTGCAGCTGGTGATCGCCGCGATCACGACCGCGCCGTGATCCAGGTGGAAGCTGCTGCCCCCCATGGTCACGGGTACGCCCTGGATTGCCGGCGCGGCGCCGGACACCTGGCCGCCCTCGTCTGCCCACTCCGCCTCGTCGCCGCTGGCGACCCGCAGCTGCTGGAAGTCGGCCAGCTCCCGCTCGAAAGCGCTTTTGCTGTCGCGCAGGGCAATACGGTCCTGGGGGCGCCGGGGCCCGGCCAGGGATGGCACGACACTGCCCAGGTCCAGTTCCAGGGTGGCGCTGTAGCGCGCCTGTGGCGCATTGGCATCGTGCCACATGCCCATCTCCCGCATATACGCTTCCACCAGCGCCAGCTGGTCTTCATCGCGACCGGTGAGCCTCAGGTAATTGATGGTCTCGGCGTCAACCGGGAAGATGCCGCAGGTAGCGCCGTACTCCGGGGCCATATTGGCTATAGTGGCGCGATCAGCGAGGCTTAGCTGACCGAGTCCCGCCCCGAAAAACTCGACAAATTTACCGACGACCCCGTGCTGCCGCAGTTGCTGGGTGACGGTCAGTACCAGGTCCGTGGCGGTGGCCCCCTCCGCCATTTTGCCGGTGAGCCGGAAGCCCACCACCTGTGGGATCAGCATCGTCACCGGCTGCCCCAGCATTGCGGCTTCGGCCTCGATCCCACCCACGCCCCAGCCAAGCACACCCAGGCCATTGATCATCGTGGTATGGGAGTCGGTGCCAACCAGCGTATCGGGGTAGGCCAGCAGCGCGCCGTCCTGCTCCCGGGTGAACACCGTGCGCGCCAGGTATTCCAGATTCACCTGGTGAACGATGCCGGTGCCCGGTGGCACTACCTTGAAGTTGTCGAACGCCTCCTGGCCCCAGCGCAGGAAGCGGTAGCGCTCCAGGTTGCGCTCGATTTCGATTTCCGTATTGCGCTCGAGCGAATCCCGCGCGCCAAAGTAATCGACCATCACCGAGTGATCGATGACCAGTTCGACCGGCGAGAGCGGGTTGATTTTACCCGGGTCGCCTCCCAGCTCCACCATCGCGTCGCGCATGACAGCCAGGTCGACGATGGCCGGCACGCCGGTAAAGTCCTGCAGCAAGACCCGCGAGGGCACGAAGGCAACCTCCTGTGAGGGTGTGGCGGCCGGATCCCAGTGCAGCAGGGCGTCGATGTCGTCGCTACTGACAAAATCTTCGCCGCGGTGGCGCAACAGGTTTTCCAGCAGCAGCTTGAGGCAGTAAGGTAGGGTAGCAACGGATGCATCCGCCCCGAGTCCATCAAAGGGAAATATAGTGTATTGCCTGTCGCCGACCTTCATTGCCCGGCCTTTTGCTTTTGCTGACGCCATTGTGGGTGCCTCTTTGTCGTTGTCCTTGATTGCCGCTAGTTGCCTGGGGTCGCTGCAGGCGGCTTGAAAAATACCTATCCTTAACTATAGCAGGGGGGAATTACCATGAATTACCGCGTTGAACACGACAGCATGGGTGAGGTACAGGTGCCAGCGGATGCCCTCTACGGTCCGCAGACCCAGAGGGCCGTGGATAACTTCAGTATCGCCCCGCGCACGATGCCCCTGGCCTTTGTCCACAATCTCGCGCGGATCAAGTCCGCTGCCGCAACTGCCAATGCCGCGCTCGGCCAGCTGGAGCCGGACCTCGCGGCGGCGATAGAGCAGGCAGCATCAGAGGTGGCGGCGGGGCAATACGACACCCAGTTCCCGGTCGGGGTGTTCCAGACCGGGTCCGGCACCAGCAGCAATATGAACATGAACGAGGTTCTCGCCCGGTTGGCCAGCCAGCACTGCGGCCGGCAGGTGCATCCGAACGACCACGTGAATTGCAGCCAGAGCAGTAACGATGTGATCCCCGCCTGTATCCAGGTGTCTGCGAGCACAGCGCTGGAGCGCCAGTTACTGCCCGCCATGCGGCAACTGTCACAGGCGCTCGAACAGCGCCGCGCCGAACTGGCCGATACGGTGAAGACCGGCCGCACCCACCTGATGGACGCCATGCCGGTTACCTTTGGCCAGGAGCTGGCAACCTGGGCATTCCAGCTCGCCGAATGCGGGCAGCGCCTGGCTGATTTTCAGCCCCGCCTGTGCAGCCTGCCCACCGGCGGGTCGGCGGTCGGTACCGGGGTCAACGTGCCCGCCGGTTTCGCCGATGCCCTGGTGAGGCGCCTGTCGGAATTGCTCGCAATGCAATTCACCGTGAGTGCCAACCCCGCCTCCCGCATGGCGGGGCAGGAGGTGGCGGTGGAATGCTCCGCCGTGCCTGCGCTCGATTGCCCATGTACTGGGCAAGATCAACAACGACCTGCGCTGGATGTCTTCCGGCCCCCTGGCGGGTCTCGCGGAGATCCAGCTCGAGGCGCTGCAGCCGGGCTCATCGATCATGCCGGGCAAGGTCAACCCCGTGTTGCCCGAGGCGGTGCTGATGGCGGCGGCGGAAGTGGTGGGCAATGACGCGACGATAGCGTTGGCCGCGCGCTCCGGGAACTTCCAGCTGAACGTCATGCTGCCGCTGATAGCGGACAAGCTACTGGCCAGCATCGAACTGGTGAGCGGCGCCTGTACCGCCACCGCCCGGGCGGTCGCGGGTTTCAGCGTCAACCACGAACAGGTGGAGCAGGCCCTGGCGCGCAACCCGATACTGGTTACCGCCCTGAATGCCCGCATTGGCTACGACGCGGCAGCGGCGATCGCCAAGCGCGCCTATGCCGAGCAAAGGCCGATCATCGACGTCGCGGCGCAGGACACGGGTATTCCCCGACAGGAGCTGGCGGCGCTGCTGGACCCGGCGCGGCTGGCGGGTTTGAAACCCGGTTCATAAGCGGTTTGTTCGTTGCTACGGCGTTCGGCTGGACTACTGTGTTCGCGCAGCCACTTTTGAGTAGGCGAAAAAAAACCCCGCGGTGCGGGGTTTCTTGGTATCGGAGCGTCAATCAGGCACGCATTTCCTGGATTTCCACCGCGGCTATCCGCTTGCCTTCCTCGGCGCTCTTCTGGAATTCGAGAATCTGGTCGAAATTCATATAGCGGTAAATTTCGTCAGACATCGAATCCAGGTCGCTGGCGAACTTCAGGTATTCCTCCGGGGTCGGCAGCTTGCCGAGGATTGCACCGACCGATGCCAGTTCAGCGGAAGTCAGGTACACGTTGGCCCCGTCGCCCAGGCGGTTGGGGAAGTTTCGTGTCGAGGTGGACAGCACCGTGGAGTTTGCCGCCACCCGCGCCTGGTTGCCCATGCACAGGGAGCAGCCGGGCATCTCGGTGCGCGCACCCGAGGCGCCGAAGATGTTGTAATACCCTTCTTCCATCAGCAGGTGTTCGTCCATCCGGGTGGGCGGCACGATCCACAGGCGGGTGGAGATTCCGCCCTTGTGTTTTTCCAGCAGCTTGCCCGCGGCGCGGAAGTGACCGATGTTGGTCATGCAGCTGCCGATAAACACCTCGTCGACCTTGTCGCCTGCCACGGAGGACAGCAGGCGGGCATCGTCGGGGTCATTAGGTGCACAGACGATGGGCTCCTTGATGTCCGCCAGGTCGATCTCGATCACCGCAGTGTACTCCGCGTCCGCATCCGCCTTCATCAGGCTCGGGCTGGCCAGCCAGTCCTCCATCTTGCGGGCGCGGCGTTCCAGGGTGCGGGGGTCGCCATAGCCCTCGGCGATCATCGAGCGCAGCAGTACGATATTGGAGCGCAGGTATTGTGCGATGGTCTCCTCGTCCAGGGCGATGGTGCAGCCGGCAGCGGAGCGCTCGGCGGAGGCGTCGGAGAGCTCGAAGGCCTGCTCCACGGTGAGGCCCTTGAGGCCCTCGATCTCGAGAATGCGGCCGGAGAAAATGTTTTTCTTGCCCTTCTTCTCGACCGTGAGCAGACCTTCCTGGATGGCGTAATAGGGGATGGCGTGCACCAGGTCCCGCAGGGTGATGCCGGGCTGCATTTCGCCCTTGAAACGCACCAGCACCGATTCGGGCATATCCAGTGGCATAACGCCGGTGGCGGCGGCGAAAGCGACCAGGCCGGAGCCCGCGGGGAAGGAAATACCCATGGGGAAACGGGTGTGGGAATCGCCGCCGGTGCCGACGGTGTCGGGCAGCAGCATGCGGTTCAACCAGGAGTGGATGATGCCGTCACCCGGTCGCAGGGAGACGCCGCCGCGAGTCATGATGAAATCGGGCAGGGTGTGCTGGGTGTCGATGTCCACGGGCTTGGGATAGGCCGCGGTGTGGCAGAACGACTGCATGGTGAGGTCGGCGGAAAAACCCAGGCAGGCCAGGTCTTTCAACTCGTCCCGGGTCATCGGGCCGGTGGTGTCCTGGGAGCCGACAGTGGTCATCAGCGGCTCGCAGTAGGTGCCGGGGCGAATGCCGTCGGTGCCGCAGGCCTTGCCCACCATTTTCTGCGCCAGGGTGAACCCCTTGCCGGTATCGGCGGGGACTTCCGGGGTGCGGAACAGGTCGGTGGGGGGCAGCCCCATGGTTTCCCGGGCCCGGGTCGTGAGCCCGCGACCGATAATCAGGTTGATGCGGCCACCGGCGCGCACCTCATCCAGCAGGACATCGGACTTGAGTTCGAACTCACTCAAAACCTCGCCGGACTCGGACAGGATTTTGCCGTCATAGGGGCGCACTTCGATGACGTCCCCCATGCCGAGCTTGTCCACCGGGGCCTCAAACACAAGTGCGCCGGCATCTTCCATGGTGTTGTAGAAAATAGGTGCAACCTTGCCGCCGATGCAGATACCGCCGCCTTTCTTGTTGGGGACGCCGGGAATGTCGTCACCGAAAAACCAGAGCACGGAATTGGTGGCGGACTTGCGGGACGAGCCGGTGCCGACCACGTCGCCGACGAAAGCCACCGGCAGGCCCTTGTCCTGCAGGTCTGCGATCTGTTGCATGGGGCCGGTAACACCGGCTTCTGCGGGCTGCAGGCCCTCACGCGCCATTTTGTACATGGCCAGGGCGTGCAGGGGGATGTCGGGGCGGGACCAGGCATCGGGCGCGGGGGAGAGGTCGTCAGTGTTGGTCTCTCCCGTCACCTTGAATACGGACAGCTTGATGGACTCGGCCACGTCGGGGCGCGAGGTGAACCACTCGCCGTCGGCCCAGGACTGCATTACTGCCTGGGCGTTCGCATTGCCCTTGGCGGCGAGTTCCGCCACATCGTGGAACGCCTCGAACACCAGCAGGGTATGCTTGAGTTCCTTTGCCGCGGCCGCGCCCAGGTCCTTGTCGGTCAACAGGGATACCATGGTCTCGATGTTGTAGCCGCCGTGCATATTGCCCAGCAGCTCGACAGCCATTTTCGGGTCGATCAGCGGGCAGGCGGTCTCACCTTTGGCGACGGCGGACAGAAAGCCGGCCTTGACGTAGGCGGCCTCGTCGACTCCCGGCGGCACACGGTGGCTGATCAGCTCAAGCAGGAACTCCGCCTCACCTGCCGGCGGGTTCTTCAGCAGTTCCACCAACCCGGCAACCTGTTCGGCACTGAGCGGTTTGGGGGGAATATTCAGGCTGGCGCGTTCGGCCACGTGTTCACGATATGCTTCAAGCACGGTAGAGCTCCTTTGCGTTGGCTGGATCGCCCCAGTGCGGGTGCCGGGGGGCGCTAGCGGTAGATGTGAAATCGCAGGTGCAGTATAGCGCAGGCGGCGATTGAGATAAATTGGAGAGGTGCTTATATCGTGCATTCACCCGGGTGATAACGTACACTTGCGCGGTCATGCCGGCAGTGAAAATCCCCGCAAAAAATGCAGCAAACCCCCGTTAAAACCCCGTGTATCGGAGTCTGCTCCACCGGCATCGGCGACGCCGTTTGTCGCGGGTGCAAGCGCTTCTCCCACGAGGTCATCGCCTGGAACAGCTATTCGCGGGAGCAAAAAGAAGTCATCGACCGCCGTCTTGGGGATTTCCTCTCCCAGTGTGTGAGCAACAAGCTGCGGGTCACGGACAAGGCCTTGCTGCAGTGGCAGCTGCAGGTGCAACAGTTGAGTTACGTGGCGCATCACGACGAGTATTGCTGGGTGTACAGCCTGATCAAGGCTGGTGCCAGCCAGATCGGGGAGACCGCTGACTACGGTTTCGTGGTGGACCAGGCTTTTCGCCACCTGGGCCTGGCCGAGCTGCGCGAACAGATCGACCGGGAGTTCTATATCCTCTCCGAGGCCTACTACGAGCGCTACATCCTGCCCCCGGACCTGTTTGCGGGGCAGGGCGAATGAAAGCGGCAACCGATGTGGGGCCTATCCTGGCATTCCTGCATTGCGCCACACCGCAAGCCTGGATCGACTGGGCCCTCGCCAACCCGGAAATCCTGCTGGTAGACCATGCCAATTGCGAGAAGAAAGCCGCATCCACCGCCCTGAACCTGATGTACCGCTACGTCGACCACTACCGCCTGCTGAATCGCCTGTCGCGCTTGGCGAGGGAGGAGTTGCGCCATTTTGAGCAGGTAATTGCCCTGATGAAGGCCCGTCATGTCGCCTATCCCCAGCTCACCGCCGGGCGCTATGCCGGTGAGCTGCGCAAACTGGTGCGCAGCCATGAACCCGCGCGACTGGTTGACACCCTGCTGGTCGGTGCCATTATCGAGGCCCGCTCCTGCGAGCGGTTCGCCGCCCTGGTGCCCGTGCTGGACGATGAGCTGGCGGGGTTTTACGCGTCCCTGCTCAAATCCGAATCCAGGCACTTCACCGATTACCTCAAGCTGGCCGAGGAGCTGGGCTCTGCGCAGGAGGTGGCGGCCCGGTTGCCGGTGCTGCTGGAGAGGGAGCGTGAGCTTATCCAATCCGCGGACGCGGAATTCCGCTTCCACAGCGGCGTGCCATGTGCCGCCCCCTAGGGCCGAAGGGTCTGTAGCGGGTAGTAATACGTCTAAGAAATACTTTAAGTAATAAGTACAACTAATTGTTATATAACGAAATTAGATAACTGAATAGCGCCCTCACCAGCCTCCAGGACCCAACCCCGATCCTCCCATGCACCCAGTACCCAGCGCAGCCCGGTATCCGTCTCATGCCTGGCCGGCCGGTGGGTGTGACCGTGGATCAGCTGGCGGACGCCATGTGCGCGCATCTCCCGGCCCACCTCTGCGGGGGCGACATCCATGATGTCCTCGCTTTTCATGCCGGTGGCCTCCCTGCTCAGGGCCCGCAGCTCGGCAGCCAGTGCCCGTCGCTCAGCCAGGGGCCGGGCCAGTAACCGGGCCTGCCAGGCGGGGTCGCGGGCGGTCAGGCGAAACGCCTGGTAGTCGGTATCCCCGGTGCACAGGCTGTCGCCATGCATCAGCAGGGTAGGCTCCCCGTAGAGATCGATCACCGTCGGGTCCGGCAGCAGGGTTGCGCCCACGCGTTTGCAAAAGCCCTCAGCGAGCAGGAAATCCCGGTTACCCCGCATGATATGCAGCCCGGCACCCGCCGCGCTGAAGTCCCGCAACATCCGGGCGACTTCGGCGGCGAGGGGGGAGTCGTCGTCATCCCCGGGCCAGGCCTCGAAGAGGTCGCCCAGGATGAACAGTTGTGCGCAGTCAGTGCGTTTTGCGAGAAATTCCGCCAGGGCCTGTACTGCTGCCGGCCTGGCGGAATCGAGATGCAGGTCGGAGATAAAACACGTGCTGGACACGTGGGCTGCTCCGGGGGAGGGTTTGGTCGAGAGTCTAGTCTTCGACGACTTCAATCGTCTCGATAATCACCGCGTCGGTGGGCACGTCCTGGTGACCGCTGCGACTGCCGGTGGGCACGTTGCGGATCTTTTCCAGTACTTCCTCGCCCTCGACCATCTTGCCGAACACGGCGTAACCCCAACCCTGCATGTTTTTACCGCTGTGGTTGAGAAAGTCATTGTCCTTCACGTTGATAAAGAACTGGGCTGTGGCCGAGTGGGGCTCCATGGTGCGGGCCATCGCGATGGTGCCAAAGTCGTTCTTCAGGCCGTTGTCGGCCTCGTTATCGATGGGTTTGCCCACGGCCTTCTGTTCCATATTGGTGTCGAAGCCGCCGCCCTGGATCATGAAATTATTGATCACCCGGTGGAAAATCGTGCCATCGTAGAAGCCTGCGCGGGCATAGTTGAGAAAATTGGCGACCGTGACGGGGGCTTTCTCGGCGTCGAGTTCCAGTTTGATGTCGCCGAAGGTAGTGCGAATGATGACCATGCTGATTCCCTGCTGATGGATGTCTTGAGCGCAGCAATAATACGGGCTTTTGCGGGGCAGGAAAACACTCCGGAGGAAAGTTAGGGATAATTAGGCCGCATTCCACCGGGTCGGGGGCGCCGTGGGTATAAGACGGGCGCAACTGTGGCTATAATACGCGCCCTTTTTACGCTGCGGCCGTGACGATTTTATGGAAACCCCCAACGCCAGTAATTTCCTCGAGACGATTATTGCCGAGGACCTCGCCGCCGGCCGGGTGCAGAACGTGGTTACCCGCTTTCCCCCGGAACCCAACGGCTACCTCCATATAGGCCACGCCAAGTCCATCAGTGTGAATTTTGGCCTGGCGGAGACCTTTGGCGGGCGCTGTAACCTGCGCTTTGACGATACCAACCCTGAAAAAGAGAGCCAGGAGTACATCGACTCGATACAGGAGGATGTGCGTTGGCTGGGATATCAGTGGGACGGCGAAGTGCGTTTCGCGTCCTCCTACTTCCAGCAACTGTATGACTGGGCTGTGTACCTGGTGGAACAGGGGCATGCCTATGTCTGTGACCTGAATGCCGAGCAGGCCCGGGAGTATCGGGGCACCCTCACCGAGCCCGGCAGGAACAGCCCCTCTCGCGACAGGAGCGTGCAGGAGAACCTGGATCTCCTGGCCCGGATGAAAGCGGGTGAATTTGCCGAGGGTGAGAAAGTGTTGCGGGCGAAGATCGACATGGCCTCGCCCAATATGAACATGCGCGATCCCATCCTGTACCGTATCCGCAAGGTGCCACACCACCAGACGGGCGACAGCTGGGTGATCTATCCCACCTACGATTTCGCCCACGGCCAGGAGGACGCGATCGAGGGGGTTACCCACTCCATCTGCACCCTGGAGTTCGAGGACCACCGGCCGCTTTACGACTGGTTTATCGAGCACCTGCCGTTGGCAGCGCGGCCGCGCCAGTACGAGTTTGGCCGCCTCAACCCAAGCTATACGGTGACCAGCAAGCGCAAGCTCAAGCAGCTGGTGGATGACGGCGTGGTGGCAGGCTGGGATGACCCCCGCATGCCGACCGTCGCGGGTATGCGGCGCCGGGGCTTTACGCCCGGCGCGATACGCAAGTTCTGCCAGATGATCGGCACCACTCGCAGCGACGGTGTGGTGGATGTGGCAATGCTGGAGTTTGCAATCCGCGAAGACCTGAACGATAACGCGCCGCGCGCCATGTGCGTGCTGGAGCCACTGAAAGTTGTGTTGACCGACTACCCCGAGGGCCAGGTGGAGGAACTGGTGGCAGCGCGTCACCCCTCGCGGGCCGAATTGGGCGAGCGCATCGTGCCTTTCACCCGGGAGCTCTACATCGACGCTGATGACTTCCGCGAGGAGGCCAACAAGAAGTACAAGCGCCTGGTGCTGGGCAAGCGGGTGCGCCTGCGCAATGCCTATGTCATCGAGGCTGTAGACCTGGTCAGGGACGCCGCCGGCAAGGTGGTGGAAGTCCATGCCCGGACCATCCCCGGCACACTGGGCGCCGACCCGGCTGACGGAATCAAGCCCAAGGGCGTCATCCAGTGGGTATCCGCAGCGATGGGCAAGCGGGCAACGGTCAGGCTGTACGACCGTCTGTTCAACCACGAGTCTCCCGACAAGGGGGAGCGCGACTTCATGGCGCACATCAACCCGGATTCACTGCGGATCGTGGAGCACGCCTGGGTTGAGCCCTCGCTGGTGCAGGCCCTGCCAGAGGAGGGTTTCCAGTTCGAGCGGGAGGGTTACTTCGTAGCCGACCGCTACGAGCACAGCGAGCAGGCGCCGGTTTTCAACCGGACGATTGGCCTGCGGGACAACTGGACGGACCAGGGAGGGGCAGGGGAGTGAGTTTGCACCTTTTCAACACCATGAGTGGGAAGAAGGAACTGTTCGAGCCGTTGGTGCCCGATACGGTCACGATGTATGTCTGCGGCCCCACCGTGTACAACCTGGCCCATATTGGCAACGCCCGCCCGGTCGTGGTGTTCGATACGCTGTTCCGCCTGCTGCAGACGCATTTCTCCAGCGTGACATACGCCCGCAATATCACCGATGTGGACGACAAGATCATCGCTGCGGCAAAGGAGGGCCAACGCACTATCGAGTCGGTCACTGACGAGTTTACCGCCAAGTACCGCGAGGACATGGCCCAGTTGAACGCGCTGTCCCCGACCCTCGAGCCTCATGCCACCCACAATATTGAGGCCATGCTGGCCCTGACCACCACGCTGATCGAAAAGGGTCACGCCTACGAATCCCAGGGGCATGTGTTGTTCGCGGTGGAGTCCATGGCGGATTACGGCAAGCTGTCGCGTCGCTCACTGGATGACATGCTGGCGGGCGCCCGGGTGGAAGTGGCCGATTACAAGCGCCACCCCGGTGATTTCGTGCTGTGGAAACCTGCGGCGGATGACGAGCCGGGCTGGGACAGCCCCTGGGGCCGCGGCCGGCCCGGCTGGCACCTGGAGTGCTCCGCCATGATCCGCGCTCACCTGGGTGAGACCATCGACATCCACGGCGGTGGCCGCGACCTCATCTTTCCGCACCATGAGAACGAGATCGCCCAGAGCCGCTGTGCCCACGGGGGCGATTACGTGCGCTACTGGATGCACAATGCGTTCCTGGATATCGACGGCGAGAAGATGTCCAAGTCGCTGGATAATTTCCGCACGGTGAGGGACCTGCTTCAGTCCTACCGCGGCGAGGTGCTGCGCTTTGCGCTGTTGTCGGCCCATTACCGCTCGCCGATGAATTTCTCGGCGGAGCTGCTGGAGCAGGCGGAGACCACCCTGGGCAGCCTCTACAGCACCCTGCGGGAGGTGCAGGACATAGCGCTGGATGTGGAGGTGCCGCTGGCGGATGAGGCCTTTTACCGGGCGCTGAACGACGACCTCAACACCCCGATCGCCATCGCCGAGTTGCATGCCCTCGCCCGGCAGTTACACAAGGCCTCCGCCGGTGAGCGCCCGGCACTGAAGGCCCGAATGCTGGCAGCGGGCGACCTGCTGGGTATCCTGCAGCAGGACCCGGAAGCCTGGATGCAGGGCGGTGTGGGAGGCGATGCCATCTCCGCGGATGCTATCGAGGCCCTGATCGAGGAACGCCAGCAGGCCAAGCTGGCGAAGAACTATGCCCGGGCGGATGAAATCCGCCAGGAATTACTGGCCCAGGGCGTGGTACTGGAGGATTCCCGGGAGGGAACCAAGTGGCGCAGGGCGTAAGGCGCGTCGCTTCAACCCAGGCTCTTCTCCCCGGATTCAACACTCTGCATGATCAGGGTGTTGATGGTCATGGGCCCGACGCCGCCGGGCACGGGGGTATAGGCGCTGGCCTTGTCCACCAGGGCGGACAGCTCGATATCGCCCACCCCGCCGGGATGGTAGCCCGCATCCACCACTACCGCGCCAGCCTTGACCCAGTCCGCCCTGATGAACTCCGGCTTGCCCACGGCACCGACCAGGATATCCGCCTGGGCCACTATCGCCGGAAGATCTTTCGTGCGTGAGTGGCAGATGGTGACCGTGGCATTCTTTTGCAGCAGCATCATCGCCATGGGCTTGCCCAGGATAGGGCTGCGTCCCACCACCACCGCGTGTTTACCTTCAATTTCGACCTGGTAGTGTTCCAGCATGCGCATGATGCCCTGGGGGGTTGCGCAGCCGTAGGCCTCCTCGCCCATGGCCATGCGGCCGAAACCCAGGCAGGTGACGCCGTCGACGTCCTTGGCCAGCGCAATGGCATCAAAACAGGCCCGTTCGTCTATCTGCGGCGGCACCGGGTGCTGCAACAAGATGCCGTGCACATCCGGGTTGTCATTCAACTCGCCGATTTTAGCCAGCAACTGCCGGGTGGTGGTGGAGGAGGGCATTTCCACCGCCATGGAGCCCATGCCGACCCTCTTGCAGGCATTTCCCTTCATCTTGACGTAGGTTGCCGACGCCGGGTCGTCGCCCACCAGGATAGTGGCCAGGATGGGCGTCTTGCCCCCGGACTTTTCCTTCAGGCGTTCCACCCGCGCGAGCAGGTCTGCTTCGGTTTGGGCTGCCAGGGACTTTCCGTCCAGGATGAGTGCGGGCATGGGGCGGTATCCTCTCTCGTAAGGGGTGGGTGTGACGGGCGCTTACAGGCTCTGGTCCGCGCGGACGCGAATTGTCCCATGAGCCTGCCCGCCAGTGGAAGGCTTGAGTGCCCTGAAGGCTGTTAATTTCCGCCTGGCGGCGTTGACGCCTCCGGCGCTGGTGAGTATGATGCGCCCTCCTGAAAACAGGGGCTGGCGCCTGCGCCGGCAATGCAATAATCGGGGTATAGCGCAGTCTGGTAGCGCGCCTGCTTTGGGAGCAGGATGTCGGGAGTTCGAATCTCTCTACCCCGACCAACCTTTCAGTCACTGGAAAAGGTTGGTGATTGCGGTTTTCAGCATCAAATGACGGTGGCCGTAGCTCATCAGGTAGAGCACTGGATTGTGACTCCGGAGGTGGCGGGTTCGAGACCCGTCGGCCACCCCAACCATCTATCCCCATCCCGAGATACGACTTCCCCGGCTCCCGGCCAATGCGCCGGTGGTGTTAGCGACGACCAGTGGCTATAATCGCGCCGGCTGCAGCGGTTCAGGCACTCGTTACCTCGCGGGACGCTGCAACAACGAAAAAACGATGTTTTTCGCGCCTATAGCTCAGCTGGATAGAGCACCGGCCTTCTAAGCCGGTGGTCCCAGGTTCGAATCCTGGTGGGCGCGCCATTTCGACGAGGGTCTGTACCGGAGACATCCTTTACAGATCATACCGGGCACATGGTTTACAGTTCCGGTACAAATGGATTGGTGGCGGGCTCAACCCGGCCCACATCCTCATCAAAGAATCCTAGATCATAGTCCACGAAGTCATCAAAACGGCAAGGTGGCGATCAATATCTTGCGAACTGTCGAGAGAAAAATTCGATCATGCTTTTGCCAATAATGATAAAGAGTGTGAGCGTCTGTGGGAGATAATCTCTGACCTGGTTAACCTGGAGCAGTAGAAAAGATCTAATAATATACTCACAATCCATCACTGATATCGGTGACAGTCAGTGGATGGGCGAGTATCGTCAGCCTTGCGAGGAAAGGAGGGTGAATTTAGTTCGCTGATTATCGACCCCTTTCAGCAAATGTATCTGATATCTTCTTCCTCCATTTCCAAGACTTCTAGTGTGCGGTCAGCGATGTCTTTTTATAGAAATTACCTGTCATTTTTAATAACTAAATTCAGGTTAAGTTATCTTCTACACACGCTGAAAGCGTGTGCCTATAAGTCGATTGGGATAATCAATAATTCTCACTATTTCATCTACCTATGGAGTGTCACTCCAAGCACAAAATCGTTAGATCAGAGTGAGTTTAAAAAAATCTGGAGTTTCTACTACCGGCAGCCGAAAAGAATTGAAAAAACGTTAGGATCTTTAGAAAAGAGAATATTTAGTGGCGAGCTAACTCGATCACGACTTCCCGAATATTTATTTTATGGTGAGTTGCTTTTGATCGAAAAAAGATATGCAGAATGCCTAAGTTTTTCTTCTCGTCTAAATAGGTTTTCCTACAATGATTTAAGAATTAACGATCTGATTGCGCGGCTCAATTTTTTGCAAGAAGATGATTCGAATATCGACAAAGATATTAGTTATGGATACAACCCGTTCCAGGAAATGTATTGCGTTGACCCCTTTGAGCGCCTGGTGCTGGATAGCAATTATAAAATCACTAGTTGTTGTGCGCACTGGACGAATACAACCTTTGGCTCATTCAAAGACAATAGTTTCGATGAAATCTGGTATTCTGAATCCGCCAGGAAATTTCGAACTGCAGTAACCAGTGGCTCATTCGAATACTGCGACAAAACGGCCTGCCCAAAAATACGTTATAGATCTTTACCAAAACGTAGTGAAATGGATAAGTCATATTATTTGGGTCATGGAGAGTTCCACCCTGCACACATTTCGCTGTCACAAGATGCAACCTGCAATCTAACTTGCCCATCTTGCCGTAACGGGATCGTCACCTCTGACAATGAGGTTCTGAAGAGTGTGGAGGAAAGTTTCTTTCCTCAACTTCTGAAGGCCGATATCAAAGACCTGCACATCGCCGGGTTTGGCGAGCCTTTTGCCAGCCCGCATTACCGCAAATTGCTCAGCGACATCGATCCTGAAAAGCATCGTATTGAAAAGCTCCACATCTTAACTAACGGCCTGATGCTAAATAAAAAAATGTGGTCCAGTTTCGAGCATTTGGAAGATTTACCATTCTTGGGAATGGGGGTGTCTATAGATGCAGCCACCCCTGAAACTTATTCTGTTTTACGCAGAGGTGGTAAGTGGGATGATTTAATGGAAAGTCTGGAATTTATCGCATCATTAAGAGCTCAGTCCAAGATTGATTTTTTAACCTTTGCGTTAGTAATACAAACTGAAAACTTTTTGGAAATACCAGCCTTTATTCGGATGGGTGATAAATTTGGCGCTGACCACATTCGCTTAATGTATGTACACCAGGGCGGCGAGCTTAAAGAGAAACTTATATATCAAAACTCTGCTGTACATATACAGAGCCATCCTCGGCATAGTGAATATCTTGAAATGCTAAAAGATGAGGCCTTTAAGCGCCCAGGAATATATTTTATGTAATTCAAAGCTGTTTTTGTTTCCTATGCCACCTTCGCTCTGAGAGTTTAAGTCAGGGGGCGCCGAGTTTTCTGTATGCCATGATCTATGGATTCCGTGTTGCCGGGTTCAAACCGATAGGGCACGCCACTGGATAAGCAAGCTGCCAAAGGCTATCTTTGAGCAAAACCGCTAATAAGCATAGTATTGCTTGACGACCTTGCCCTGGCCAGGGAGCTGATTGACGACTTAAAGAGGCTGACCATTGACAGACCACAACCCCTACGAGAAATTCCAGCAGGGCGACCTGATAATGCGGGATCACCTGGCCCTCGACCGCACCCAGCTGGCCAACGAACGCACGCTGCTGGCCTACCTGCGCTCGGGCGTATCCCTGATGCTCGCTGGGGTGACGCTATTCCATTTCGCCGAATCCACCTGGCTTGCCTGGGTGGGTGTGGGCTGTGTTCCGCTGGGACTTGTCACGCTGCTTTTTGGTACCTGGCGGTTTCGTGCCACGGCCAGGCGCATGCGCCATTTCAGTTAAGTGCCTGCTTCGACGGACGCAGTCCGTCAAGGAAAGTGATGGCGCTGCTTTCAAACAGCTTGTAAACATCCGCAGAAGGCATGATCTGCGCGATGTTTCCGTTCATGGTCAGGCAGGCCAGCCCGTGTGCCATGGCCCAGAATTTAACCGCCAGTTCCAGTGGGTTGTAGCCCGTCAAGCCCGCCTCGCTGCACCATGCCTTCACACAGTCCACCAGGATGTAAAACCCCGACGTCTGCAGCTCCATGTCCTCGATGTTCCGCTTGCGTAAACCCAGGTCGCCCCACATAAGATCATAAAATGCCGGGTGATCCGAGACGAAGGTGATATAGGCCTTGCCCTGGGCAATCAGGCAGGCGCTGCTGCCATAAGGCGCGAGCTTTGTTGCCTGGCGGGCTGCATCATCCAGCGCCAGGAACGCGACCTCTGACACCGCCTGCAACAGGGCGTTCTTGTCTTCGAAGTGGCGATAGGGCGCCGCGCTGCTGACTTTGGCCCGGCGCGCTGCGTCTATCATGGCAAAATCCAGGGAACCCTTTTCCTCGATCAGCTCTGCCGCGGCGATAATGAGTGCGTTACGCAGGTCGCCGTGGTGGTAGCTTTTGCAATCCTTGCTCTTCTTGCTCATGGCGCCCTCATCCCTTTTCCACGGCAGTATACATTCCGGTGTTTGCGGATTGTCGCTGCCGCTTGCGACCGGCCCCGGTTACCAGCAGAAAGGCGGGGGGAACCAGGAAGAACGAGATTATAGTGGACAGCAGCACGCCGCCGGCAATAGCCATGGCAAAGGGTGGCCAGAACTTGCTGCCCTCCAGTATCAGTGGCAGGAAGCCGCCGAAGGTAGTCACCGTGGTGGAGATGATATGGCGGCTGGAATCCATGACGACCGCGCGGATCGCAAACAGTCCACCCTTGGCGGCGCCCTCGTTCTCCTGTAGTGCGGTGATGATAATGATCGCCGCGTTGATCGACACACCGATGGAGCCGATCACCCCGATCACCGCCATGATGCCGAACGGGTAGGCAAAGATTGCCAGGGACAGTAGCGACAAACCCAGGGAGCAGACGCACACCACCAGTGACACCGCTGTCAGTCGCCAGGAGTTAAAGGTGAGCACGAGGGTCGCCAACAGTGCGGAGAGGATAAGTCCCAGCGGCGCAATAAGGCGTTGCATGACTTCAGCCCTGGCGTCGGAGTCGCCGCCAAACTGGAAGTAATAGCCCTGGGGCAGGTCGATCGGGTCGCGCTCCAGTTCCTCGCGCAGTACTTTCAGCGCTTCCTCTGGCAGCACGCCGCGCTTGATAAATCCGGATACGCGATTGAGGCGTTCGCCGTCCTGTCGGGAAATAGGGCTCTGGGAAGGCACGAGTTGGGGCTTGCCGATTGCGCTCAGGGGCAGGCCGGCCAGCATGGCCGATGATTGCAACCCGACCTGGGCGGGCCGGGGAATCCGGATGTCGGCGATTTGCTCCGATGTGCCCCAGTCCTGCTCCGCCAACCTGACTCGCACTGGCAGCCGTTCAGTGCCCTCGAGTACCTCGCCGCCAACCCGTCCCAGCAGGGCGTCGTTCAGGGCGGTGGCTGCATCCGTCAGTTGCAGTTGCGCCAGCCGGAGTTTTTCCTCTTCCAGCTCGAACAACAGCTTGGGGGCGCCGCCGATAAGGTCGACAGTGGTATGGGTCACCTGGGGAATAGCGTCGAGGCGCAACCTGAACTGCTCGCCGAGCTCCTGCAGGACCTCGAGGTTGGGCCCGAATATTTCGATCTCCAGGGGCGCCATTACCGGCGGGCCCTGATCGATCCCGCGCACCACGATGCGTGCCTTGGGGAACTCCCGGTCCAGTTCCACCTGCAGGCGGCGTATCAACTCGTTGGTCTGGTCCTTGTCCCGGGTGAGAACCAGTGCCTCGGCCCAGGAAGGGATGCCCTCCCTGGTCCGGTACATGTTGTAGTAAAAGGCGGGAGGGCTCTCACCCAGGGTCCAGTCTACCCGGCGGATCAGCGGGTCATCGCGCAACCTGGTGTCGAGCCGTTGCACCAGCGCCCGGGTGTCGTAGATGGATCGCCCATCCGCCAGCTTGACCTGGATATACATCTGGTCTCGGTCCGTCCCGGGGAAAAACTGGGCCGTCAGTGTCGGAAACACCAGGAAGCCGCTCAGGGGCAGGGACAGGGAGAGGGCGACAGCGGCCAGCGGGTGGCGCAGGCTCCAGTCCAGCGCTCGGACCAGCCAGGCACCGGCCCTGCCACTGTCGGCGCCGCCGATGTACCAGTGGTGGGCCTTTTCGCTTCTGCGGGGCAACAGCCACGCGGCCAGCACCGGCGTGATAACCAGTGCCAGTAGCGTGGAGGTGGTCAGCATGATAATCACGGCCTTGGCGATACTGCCCACAAAATCCCCCGCTGGTCCTGCAATGATGGCCATTGGCATGAACGCGAGAATGGTGGTCACGGCAGAGGAAATCAGTGGAATACGCAAGCGATGCACGGAGCTGGTGATGGACTCTATCGGGCTGTGGCCTTCCAGCAGGCGCTTGCGCACCTCATCCGTCATCACGATGGAACCGTCCACCAGCAAGCCCAGGGCGACGATAAGTCCGCTCACCGACATCTGGTGCAGGGCCAGCCCCATGCGCTCCATGACAGTGATCGAAATCAGGCCACACAGCGGCAGGATGATCGCCACCACGACCGCCGCCCGCCAGCCAAGGGTGAACAGCAGCACCAGGATCACCAGGGCGATACCCATGGCCAGGTTCTTGGCCACCTCACGCAAACGGTCCTCGGCGTACTGGCTCTGGTCGTAGGTGATCTCCATCTTCAGGCCGGCGGCGGACTGCTGCTGAAACTCATTCACGAGGCCACGGAATGCCTCGCTCCAGATGTCCACCTGCTTGCCGCTTTCCATGGTCACGCCCACGAGAATCGCCGGGCGCCCCTGGGCCAGCGCCATGGCTGGCGGCGGTGTCACTGAGCCCCGGTAGACCCGGCCGATATCGGCGATGCGGGTCGCGGCGCCGCCGCTGGAGGTGTTGACGATCACCTGGCGGATGCGCTCCATGGAGTCGAAATCTCCCGCCAGCTCAATCAGCATGTCGGTACCGGCTTCCCGAAGCGCGACCCGAGGACACCTTCGCATCCGCCGCCTGCAGGGCTGCCGCCACCTGCTGCAGGCTGAGGCCGCGCGCCACCAGGGCGGATTCATCGATCTCCACCCGGATCTCTTCCTGGGGTTCCCCGAATAATTCGGCCAGCTTGGTGTTGGGCAGGTTGCGAGCCCGATCGGCAAAATCGTCGGCCATCCGGCTCAACAGTGACAGCGGCATATCCTCGGGAGCGGAGGAGGAGAGGGCGACGATCGCGGTAAAGGACGACATGCGGTCATTGTCGAAATCCGGCTCACCGGCGCCGGCCGGGAACTGGCGCGAAGCCTCGGTCATCGCATCGCGAATCTCCGACCAGCCCCGCTCCAGTTCTTCATCGGGGAGATCGTCGTAGAGGCGGATCCTGATAGCGGAGACGCCGCTGGTAGAGGTAGAGGACAGCTCATCGATTTCAGGAATCTTGCGCAGCTCATCTTCCAGTGGTCGGGTAACCAGCGCCTCTACCCGGTCCGGAGTGGCGCCGGGGTAAAAAGTCGTAATGCTCGCGACGAAATTGGTGAGGGTGGGGTCCTCCTGGCGTGAGATCGAGCGGACGCTGGCCAGGCCCACCGCGACAACGCAGACGATGATCAGGGTGAAATACCTGGAGTGTCCGAAAATATAACGGGCCAGCATCTCAGTTGCCCTCCGCCACGCGTACCAGGGTGCCCGGCGTGATGCGGTGAATACCGTCCGCCACGACCCAGGCGCCGTCGGGCAGGGTGCCGAAGACGTAGACACGGTCGCCCTGGATATCCAGCACCTCCACCGATTCCCGGGTCGTCCGGTACAAATCGCCATCCGGCTCTATCCGCAACACGTTCCAGGTACCACGCTGGCCTTCCAGCAGCGCCGCCATAGGCAGCCAGCCGCCGCGCATCTTTACCTGTTCCCGGTGATCCAGCGTGATGGGTTCACCATCGAGCGCTTTTACCTCGGGCGGAATTGCGAACACCGCCGAGGTCGTGCGCGTGACCGGGTCGACGTCGGGCCTTACTGCCAACAAACGCGCCTGCAGCGACTTGTCACGCAGTGTCAGGCTGTACTGCCCGCCGATCTCAAGCTGTGCCTACCATGGTGGCGGGAACGCCGATCTGGGCCTCCTGGTGGGTCAGTTCTACCAGCCTTACCACGGGGGTGCCGGCGCTGACCACGGCCCCCTGGTAGACATAGCGGTCGGCGATAACACCGTCGTAGGGTGCCAGGAGCCTGGACTTTTCCAGTTCGATATCAATACTGGCCAGGCGCGCCTCGACAGCCTCTACCTGGGAGGTGAGTGCCCGTGCTCGCAGGCGGGTATCGTCAAAGGCCTCCTTCGATACGGCTCCGGTGATACTGAGTTCCTTTTGCCGGTCAGATTTGAGCTGGGCCAGCTCGAGTTCGGTGCGGGCCTGCTCGAGTTCCGCGGCGGTCGCCTTGCGCCTGGCCTGTAGCGCATCGGTATCGAGGCGCGCCAGCTCCTGGCCAAGTACTACCGGGTCACCCTCGCGCAGCTCCAGTATGGCGATCTGGCCGGGGATCTCGAAACCCAGGGTAGCCTTGCGGCCAGCCGTCACCAGGCCGAGGTAGGATACCGGTCGCGTGTAGCTGTCCCGTACCTCGAAGGCCACCCGGTCCACCGCCAGTGGGTTTTTCGGTTCTACCCCGTCTGTGAGGGCCACGCGCGCCTCCAGGATGCCCGTCACGACCACCACAAGCCCGATGGCTGCAGCGATTGCTATAAGACTGGAGGACCTGCGACCGGATCTGTCGCCGGAGACTTCTGCATTCTGGCTCATGGCGCCCTGCATGTAAGAGTAAGTAACATTATGTTACGTCGTCTAACATACGAGTCAAGCCGGAAATTGGATCCCGGCTTGCAGCGCCAATACGATTCGCGCACAATACGCGCCTCCTGCGAGCCTGACTCTGACTCTTCGCAGGCGCTATGGTGATCCAGGCGGTCCCCTCGCAACGATAGATAGTGAACCCCGCCAGGCCCGGAAGGGAGCAACGGTAATTATCGACTCGTGTGCCGGGGTGTGGCTGTCTGGGTCGCCTCCAATATCTAGAATAAAGACTTTTAAATCAAGCACTTAGTAAAGTCTGCCGCGAATAGCCAACAAAATAGCCAACAACGAAATAAGCGCTTTGGACCTGTAGCAGGCTCAAGCGTGATGGGCGGTGCCAGCCGCATGAGAAACTCTAAGGATCTTTCAAGATGGCGGAGTGGCGGTGGCAAGGCCCTATATATGAATCTCGGGATCGGGCTGGAATAGCAACAACAGCGCACCACACCGTTTCGATAAGTGCTCGTGATCGAATAGAAAATAGGCAGAATGTAACTACTGGTCTCACATCGTCGAGCGAGTAAACATTATGCATCAGGCCAACTTCATAACAGACAGAGCTCTGGCTGACCGGTATCAGGTCAGTCGCGCCACGATTTGGCGCTGGGCTCAAGCTAAACGATTTCCTGGCCCCATTAAACTTTCCGCAGGTTGCACTCGCTGGAGACTCACGGATGTAGAGGGGTGGGAGCATGAGCAAGAGCAGCTAAGAACGCGAGGTGCAGGACGCGTATCTAATTGCGCGCAATCGAGCGGACCTGGTGTTTCCACTGGAAACGGCGCGGAGCAACATGCCAATCACTGAGTTGGGATCTTTACAGGGTGGCCTTCAACGGAAACTGATTGGTCTCGCCCTCGTCACTAGCGAGCGCAGCGCGGTAGTGACGAGGGCGGCGCAGCCCCGAACGGCGGCGCATCCCGGTCGAATTGATGGGTTACCGGCGAGTTTGCTCCAACTACACTGGCCCCACTGAACACCCGAAACGGTTCTAAACGCGGCCACAGCGGTAATGTGGATGAGGGACGCCGCCCTCGCCAGCCAAACTGGCAAAAGCGGTACCCAGCGTCAGCGGAGCTCTCGTGACGCGCCAGCCTCAGGCTGTCAGCTCTTTGTTCAATCCCCGGGCGTCTCGCCCATCTTGACGGCCACGGCCGTTTCCATTCGCCGCTGGTTTTCCAGCACGCGTCACGTACCGCCGTGCCTGTCACGGTCTCTTTTAACCCCGCGGATCAATGGTGCCGCTCAACTAAAAAGGAGGTGATCTTTCACCATTAGCAAGGACTCGCAGTTGGAGTCAATTGGACCACGTAGTGCCATCTTCACCAGAAGAGTAGCTACGTCGCCTGCAACCAGGCATCTCAGGTTGAACGGGAGTTGTGTCCCGAGACCGTACCGCGCAAGCGGACCCAGTCAGGCTACGAGCCTGTGGTTGGTCAGAAACACTTACCAGACAGGAAAACACAGATGCGCGACCTGAACTACCGATTGAATCCAATGCCTCCTTGGCGGCAACATGCCACTCGTAGCGAATGAGGTGATGCATCGCCCGATTAGGAGGTGCGGCAGTAGTTTTACCCGTTGCGCGTCTGCAGCGCAGTTTCCATGCGGTCGGCAACGGCTTCCCATTGGATGTTCTTGAAGAAGGCGTCAATATACTTTGCCGACGCTGCCCCGTAATCAATTTGATAGGAGTGTTCGTACATATGCATCACTAAGACTGGCTGGGTTGTGGCGGGACCGTGCGCATGGTCGGCGAGCCAGTAGGGTCCTTTCCGGGGACATAGGTAACAGTTTATTCCTAGGACATAGGTAACACTTTTGGAGCGAATGGGTTCACCCCCACTGACTCCACCCTGTTCTCGTCCTGATCAAAGAATCCCAGGCCATAATCCATAAAGCTGGGGTACGGCCTTCCGGCAACCCAGATCTCGTCAGCAACCTCTCTTTTGCCCACATACTGGCCGGCAAACACGGTGTTCAAGTTGACCTTTCGGCCATTTAATGCAGATTCGCCCGCATTGCATGACCGGACAATCCAGGTCATGAACCTGGCTAAAAGATGATTTCAGCATGTAACCGGTATAAGATTCGAGGTTCGGTCGAGGCGCCCATTTCATGCCCTCATACAACTACAGGTATCTATGTCCAAAGCCCCTGGCAATCACGACGATACCATTCTGGTGGCGCGCTGCATCGCTGGTGACGGCGCGGCCTGGTCAGCTCTGGTGCAGCGCTACCAGCGGCTGGTTTACGCGATCGTCAGGCGCATGGGGCTCGATGAGCACACCGCCGCGGATGTGTTTCAAACCGTTTTCGAGCGCCTTGTTGAACACCTGCCGCGCATCGCAGACCCCAGCCGACTGCAAGCCTGGATTGTCACGACTGCCAAACGAGAGGCCCTGCTGCAACGCAATCGCGGCCAACGCATGGTGTCGATAACCCACAGTAGCCAGGGCGATGCGCAGGGTCTGGAATGGGACCTGGCAGACGACTCGCCCGGCGCCGAGGAGGCTATGGACGAACTACAGCAGCTGCACCAGGTGCGCGGTGCCATGGATCGGCTGGATGAGCGCTGTCGAGACCTGCTGTTGCTGTTGTTTCGTGATGAAGACGCGAAACTGGCGTACGAGGAAGTCGCTCGACGTATGTGTATGACCGTGGGCAGCATTGGACCGACACGCGCGCGCTGCCTGGACAAACTTCGCCGCCTGGTCGGCGATTGAAGAGGGATACCGCAATGAGGGAAGAGCAAAGGCTACCTGACAATAAAGGGCGGATGAACTTTCCATGTATTTCCCCGCCCGCTCGCCACTCTGTCTTACATAGTTTTCTGCGTATCGTGACATCATGAAGCCAATTGACAGCCTGACAGACGATGAATTCACCGAGCTCGTCCAGCGCGCTGCACGTTTGCCGGATGCCCCTCCGGCGATGCTGCAATCGGCGATTGACCTGTGGCCCAAAGCTCAGCCCAAGGCCCACAGTGGTCTCACCGAAGCGGTCGGCAATATTATTCACGCGGTGTTGAGTTTTGACAGTTGGGCACGCCCGGCAGGCGCTTTCGCTATGCGTTCCGCTGGCTCGGATGCACGACAGCTGCTGTTCAGCGCCAGTGGACGCGACGTCGATCTGCGTATCGCCCGCGTGGCCGACACATTCACCCTGACGGGGCAGGTCCTGGGGCCTGATGAGACCGGAACGATAGAGCTCGTGGCTGATTTTCGCTCCCCCGGTTCGGAAGCAGAACCCGGGTATAACCAGCCAGGCGATAGCGAGACCCTGGTCGGGAGCCGGGTCACGCCACTGGATGAGTTGGGGGAGTTTCGGCTGGACGACATAAGCCCTGGGACCTATCGCCTGAGATTGCAACTTGGCAGCGACGAGATTGTGCTGCCCCCCGTCGTTCTTGGGGAACAACCAGCATGAGCACCGCCATTCCGTGAGAGAAACGGCGACTGGGTCGACCGCGGCCGATACCGCGCGCCAGCTGCTTGAGCCCGGCGCTGCGCCCTTTATCCCCGACTCGGCTGAAGATTTGCTGGCCGTGGCATGGGCGTTGAAGAATCTATGTTACGCGTCCTGGAGCAGCGAACCGGCGCGCGCGGCCGACACCGCCGAAGTACTTCAGAGCCTGGTTATTCAATCCACCGCCATATTCGGTGCCCCACAGTGTATTGAAGCGCAAGCTGTCGCCGACTGGGCGATGGGGATTGCCCACCTGACTCGCGGGGAAATGGCACAGGCAGTAGAGCGCCTCGATACGGCGACCGGGGCCTTCAGCGGCCTGGGAGATGCCGGTCACGCAGCGCAGACCCAGGTACCCAAGATCATGGCCCTGTCCATGCTGGGCCAGTATGCGGCGGCCACCGAATGCGCAGAGCGGGCAGGGCAAGCCTTTATCGAGCTGGGCGATATGCGTTCCGCTGGTAAAGTCAGTCTTAATCTCAGTGCATTGCACGAACGTCTTGGCGCTTACGCCGAGGCGGCGCGTGAATCCCGCTCGGCGGCAGTATTATTTGCCCGCGTCGGCGATCGCGAGCTCTCGGTCATGGCCGATATAAACACAGGCAATGCCTTGACTGGGCTAGGCGACTTCGACGAAGCACTGCGCATCTATGCTCGGGCCCGGATGCGCGCCGCCACCCATGGCTTTCCTGTGCTGGAGGCCCTGGTTGATGAATCCGTGGCACTGGTCCATCTCGCGCGCGGTCAATACCATATGTCTCTAGCTGGATTCGAAAACTCGCGACGGCGCTACGAATTGCTCGGAATGCCGCAGCATCTGGCAACCGCCGAGAAGCAACTCGGTGACGCGTATCTTGAGTTACGGTTATTACCAGAGGCGTCGGCACTCTTCGAGCAGGCCATCAGGCATTTTGAACGGCTGAATTTTCCGGACGAACAGGCGTGGACGTATGTCCAGCTCGGTCGTGCGCAAGCACTGTTGGCGCAACCTGAAAGCGCCTCGGTGTCGTTCTCACGGGCTACAGACTTGTTCGTTCAGCAAGGCATCGGCGTGGGCGAGTCAACGGTCAGCCTGGCACGTGCAGAACTGGCTCTGTCAGCGGGTGATCCCGGGCTTGCGCAGGCCTTGGCGGCACAGGCAGCTATCGGCTTCGGGACGACCGATCTCACCGACGGTTCCGTGCGCGCTGATGTCCTGAGAGCAGATGCATATTTAAGCGCAGGCAAGGTCGAGGACGCCAGCGACTTGTATGATGATACGCTGGGTCGGGCACGCGTAATGCAATTGGTGACCGTAGAGGTGCGCTGTCTGACAGGCCTGGGCTTGGCCGCCCAGGCAAGAGGCGACCTTGCGGCCGCGCGGACGGCCCTGGGTGCGGCCATCGAGCTCTTTGAGGACCAGCGGCGTGCACTACCAGGAGACGATCTGCGCAGCGCCTTTCTCAGCGACCACCTTCGCCCGTATCACGCGCTGCTGCAAATGTCCCTGCAGGCGCACGCCGCTTCACCGTGCGCAGCTCTGGCCGCCGAAGTTCTATTCCAGCTTGAGCGAGTGCGCGCGCGCTCGCTTGGCGAACGCCTGATCCACTCAGAGAACAGCGAGCATAGTGAAGCCACCCGGAATTTACGCGACCGTTTGAACTGGTTGTACCGCCTGGCACAACGCAGGGAGGAGGAGGGTGAATCGTCCCAAGTCCTCTCGCAGGAGGCGCGCAGCGTGGAAATGGAATTGTTGGAGCAGGCGCGGCGCGCACGGATGGCGGTGCCTGCCAGCGTGAAATCACCGTTCGGGTCGGGCAGTACCTCAGCCGGCGACTACACCGACTGCCGCGTCACCATCGCTGCACTCCAGACGCTGTTGGGCGAAGCAGATGCCCTGGTCGAATACGGTGTGCAAGGTGATGAGCTGTTCGCCTGTGTTCTGAAGCCCACTGGTGTCACTGTACATCGCAATCTCGCGTCCTGGTGCCAGGTACTCGATGCACTGCGCGCGGCGCGATTTCAAATTGAGACCCTGGGCCGCGGCGCCGCTCCGGTACACGGGCATATCCAGATACTGACGCATCGCGCCCTTATCCGCATGCAGCAGTTGCATGCGCTGGTGTGGGCACCCATTGCTCCCACTCTCGACATCTGCCACCGGCTGCTGGTGGTGCCACATGGCCAACTGGCGTGGCTTCCCTTTGCCGCACTGCACGATGGCAGCGCCGCCCTGGCCGAACGTTTCGAGTTGGCGGTGGTGCCGAGCGCACCGTTGGCCATGCGCGGCTACCTGCGTCAGACGCTCGCGCCGCGGCAAGTGTTCGTGTTGGGAGAGTCCAGCCGGCTGCCACACGCAGCAGAGGAGGCAAATTTTATCGGCAGCTTGTTTGACAATGCCAAAGTGTTCGTCGGCGAGCAGGCGACACTCGCTGCCGTGCAAGGCCATGCCGGCCAAGCCAGTGTGGTACACCTTGCGTGCCACGCGCAGTTTCGCACTGACAATCCCATGTTCTCAGCGCTGCATCTTTACGATGGTGCTCTCACCGTCGAACTGGCGGAAACACTGCATCTGCAACCTGGACTGGTGGTGCTCAGCGCCTGCGAAACCGGGCTGTCCGAACAGAGCTGCGGAGATGAAATGGTGGGCCTCGTCCGGGCCTTCCTGGTCGCCGGCACAGCCCGGGTACTGGCCTCTGCGTGGCCCATCGACGATCAGCACACGGCGCAGTTCATGGCCAGCTTCTACAGAGCGTGCTCCAGCGGGGAAGCACCGGCCGCTGCCCTCCGACATGCGCAAGTGAAGGCCATGAAAGATACTCCGCATCCATTCTACTGGGCTGCATTTACCTTATACGGTGGCTTTTAAACCATCAAAACATGACCACCGAGATGACCGGGGGCGAGTGCCGTTCTGCTCACGGACAGGCGACTTCCGGCTTGACCGTGCCGAGGGCTGCTCGGGCATCGAGTTGCTGCAATTTGTCTTCGCACAGGACTGTGCTGCGTCGCTCGATACGCCGCGCCACATCGCGTGGCCCCAGCGCTGGATAGCGTGCAATCAGCAGCGCCGCTGTACCCGTCACCAGGGGCGCCGCCATCGACGTGCCACTCCAGGTACCATATGAGCCGGCCACGAGGGGAAGGAAACTCGTTATGCCTGCCCCTGGCGCCGCTATATCGACCCAGGATCCATAGTTACTGAAACTGGCGACACGGCCGGTTGCATCGCTCGCGCCTACCGACAGCATGCCGTACACGCCGGCGCCCGCGGGATAATGCCGCACTTTATCGCTGGCATCGTTGCCCGCGGCCGCAACCACCACGGCTCCGTGGAATTTGCCGCAGCGGTCCTTGTCGTCATCGTAGCCGGGATCCGAGATGTCGACGTCGGGGCCGACTCGACGCCCGGGCGCAGCGGCTGCATCGACGATCGCGCAGGTCGCCAAACCCACGGCGGTGCGGAGTATATCCGATCGATTGATGGTGCCAAGGCTGAGATTGATCACGTGAGCGCCATCGTCGGTGCCCGGGTTACGATCCGGGTCCACGGAGTACGCCAGCGCCTCTACCAGAACCCAGGCATTGCCCATACCGTCGGCATCGAGAACCCGGACGGGCATGATCTGCGCGTCCGGTGCGACCAGCGCGACCACGCCCGCGACATGAGTGCCGTGTCCAAAGCCCGGATTCCTGCTGGCGTTACCGACTTCGCTGGGGTCACTGTCGTCGTCGACAAAATCCCAGCCAGGAATCAGCCGCGCCGATAGTCCGGGGTGCAAAGGGTCCACGCCCGTATCAAGCACTGCGATGCGCACGCCGTCGCCAGTGCTCTTTGCCTGGGCCGCCTGGAGGTGTATCGCCTGTGGCGCCCACTGAGCCATATAGTCCGATTCCTCACCAATGGCCCAGGCGGCGTTACGACGCGCCTCCGGACTACGCATTGTCGGGTTGGCCTCGGCAGCGAGCACGTTGATATCGAGGGACAGTGTCTCGATCAAGGTTTTCGTTGAGGCGCTGCCCGTGACTGCCAACCGGTAGATGGGGCGGCGGCCGAATTGGCTGATTACCTTCAACGGGTACTTTTTCAGCAGTGGGGCGAGCACCGTTGTGCTGCGCAACCTGATCAGTATCTCGCCGTTCAACGCGGCATCAGTGATCCTGGTCTTCGCATGAACGGTAGAGGCCATCAGGCCCGCGCCGCAGACCAGTGCGGCAGCGAGGACGAGCGCTGTCAACGGGCGAACGTGTGCACTTAACATGGCAATAATACTCCGATAGGACAGACATCGACTCGTCGTGCGGAAGAGACTCCGCCGTAGCCGTTAAAACTGGCCTTTATGATCTTCTCGCTCGACATGTCTTGCTTCCATTGTCATAAATTGTGATGTGTTCCGAAAGCTCTGCGCATCTATTGATCGCCACAAAGTGAGAAATGGTTCAATCTCATGAATTTATAATTACATGAAAAGACCCGCTTGGAAGCTGTCAAGGGCAGGCCTTTGCTACGCCACGTTCTTTGTCAGCTACAACAGGCCGTATAGCTGCCGTGACCTGAGCCACGGCGACGTATTAATGGGCGATTTCTCGCCAGCTGCCACTAGTTGTGAAGCGCACACCCCAGTGGGCCCACCGTAACGCTTGTGCCGGAAGCAACCTTGGGGAAATTATCCGGAAATGGATTGAATTCGTCCGTTCGAGTGTCGAATTCCAGATCACCACCCAAATCGCCGTTAAGTTGTGTCACAAGAGCGATCGATCCGACTTCAGTTCCGCCCACGCGCACCGCCAGTACACTGCCCTCCGTGAACTTGCTCCTGGGTGCGGCCTCGAAGGATGCATCGAACTTAGCCCTGCCGCGACGCTTTTCGTACCGTGCATCCATGGAAATGTCGCCGGCACCCTCGGAACCGCACGCTAGCCGGGTCCGGTCACTGCCCGCAAATGCACTGCTACACGCAATGCTTCCCGTGACAGCGGCTGCCACCAATATCATACTCAAGTTGGTTTTCATATCTCATCTTCCTTCACGTTGTGGGTTTTTTTGTGCCGTCTCGATGACACATCAGACAGAGACAGATAGACGCAGGAAAATACGCAGATAACAAAAGAAAGTTTGAAACGGAGACTGTGGGGCGGCAGTCGATGTCCTGACACTGACTCCCGGTCGAGCTCATTCGCTATCGAACCAGATGTCCCCGTACCAGGCCTCAGCCCGCATACCGGTATTATCGGTATCGGTCATCAGCGCAATGGCTGCGATCTCACCGGGTTCCTCGCCGAACAGGCGGCGGTAGTCGGCTTTCACGTCCCGGCGTTCCGACACCCACTGACCGAGCCCGGCCGGCCCCCCACGCACGGCCACCATTTTTGCATTGCCGGTGAATGCATTGGGCCACTCACTGCCGACGGGCTGGTTGCTTGACCAGACGTAATTGATGGCGCGGGTGCGCCAGAAAAACAAGCCGCCCGAAAAGACCACGTAAACCCTGGCGGGATAGTCATCGCCAGTCTTGCTGGGCTCATCAGCGCCTCCCAGCAGGTTCTCGACCTTCCAGGACCAGTGCAGATAGGGTGTGAGATCCAGATTGACCTCTATTTCGCGGAACAGCCCGGAAGCGGCATTGTCGGAGATGGCGTGCAAGGCAAGCCTGCTCCCATCGTCCTGCAACTGGTAGCGGGTATCGCCAGCGAAGGACTTCGCCTGCCAGCCACTGAGATCCCCGGCGGAAAATATCCCCACATCAACACGATCGGCAAGTGCCGGCACAGTGAGAAAAAGGGAGAGAATGCAAGCGGGCACCGAGCGGAGCAAAGGAAGCCGGGGGCTGATCATCGTTCGGCACTCTCAAACAGTGTTTCGATCAAGCGGGCATCGTCGAAGTGACGCCGGCCCACAAACGCGACCGGATGATGCCCCCACTGACGCATGGCACCGGCGGAGCGTACTCCCATCGGCCATAGCAGAAACCGCTCCGGGCGTTCACTGCCTGCAACCAGCGCATAATCGCCGAAAAAACTGTGATAGCCGCCGTGTTCCGGAAGCGACCGCAAACGATTATAGTCTGCTACCTTCAGGGGCTCGACTGCCGCTGTTGGCTCTGAGTTCCGGCCAACGTCAATGGGCCGCACTGCGGTATAGGCCCGCTGCAGGTAGTGCTTGCCGCCACTGATACGAAGCACCACGGGCGGCTGGGGGGCCTGCTGTGGCACCAGTGGCGGCTCGAAGTACATGGTCGGCAGGTCATCGCGGAGCCGCAGGTGACCGGAAGGTATAAAAGTGTGGTAGCAGCCGCAATTATGGATGCTGTCGTATAGCCAGGGCTCGCCATTCGGTCCCAGGGTCACCCGCCACACCAGACCGTCGAAACGCCCCGCGTAGATGTCGTCTCCGGGACGCGCCTTGAACCAGATCACATAGTTCAGCTGTACCAGTACATCCCGCCCGAAGCGGGTGTAGCTGAGGAACTCGTATTGTGTCGGCCGCGCCGTATCGATGGCCGGTCCGTCCCGCCAGATGGCTGTGCCAGGCAGGTCATTGTCATCGACCACGTCGACCTCCCAGACCGGCGCAAAGCGCCGAAACAGATAGTGACGCTGTTGCGCTCCCGGTACGGGGATGCCCAGGGCATCAATCTCCAGTTCAGGGAACTGTGCCTCGGGCATCGAGGCGCTGCGCCAGCGGCGCAAATTCCCGGAGACTGGCAGCGCAGCGAGCGGCGAGGAAAATACCCTGTGACTTTCGTCCTGCCACCGGTCCACACCCAGTGAGACAAATGGCGCCGTCAGTGGATACAATCCGGCCACACGCCAGACGGTTACATAATCATCCGGTACCCGCGCCGCCGCAAGCAGTCGCTGGCGCTGCGCACCATCGACCAACAGCTTGCGCACCAGCCGTTGCCGGCACTCCACTATTTTTCCCCGCTGCCACTTGTCCGGCCGGCCATCGTCCAGCAAATTGCGCAGTTCAAGCTCGCGTGCGACCGCATCGAGCTCCACCAGGTGTCCCACCCAGGTAGCGAATTGCTGATCGTCTACGAGCTCTTCTCTGAACGAAGCCAGAAACCGGTTCGCGCGCAGGTACGGAAAGCCCTCAATAATGACGGGTCCCTGGTCGCGCACCCCGGCAATCTCGACTGCCTGGTCGACGTCAGCAAACAGCGCCAGACAGCTCTCCTCTGGGGTGTCCGGTGGTGTGGGAGCGGTGACACAGGCGGAAGGGCCGAGCATCAGAAGCCAGGGCAGCAGGCGACAAACCACAACGTCAGCGCCGCATTGAGTCCAGCGGCGCGCGTAAGTGATTACCGGGCTAGCGAAATTGGTAGAGCAAGAGGGCACGAAAATTCCAAAATTCCTCGGTTTGGCTTGTAGTCGCCTCGGGGCTGCGGCGTACCTTCAATGGGCTGTAAAACACTCCGGCACTGACAGTCACCCGTTGCGCAATCGGGTAGCTTACACCAGTGCTGAACCCGTAATTCCAGTCATCGGCCATGAGTTTTGTACGGTCTCTGACGCCAAACGTCGTGGCGTCCACGCGCACCCGCGTATCCAGATAATTCGCCGAGATGGCGAGGTACGGGCTCAGGCCTCCCAGTGCCTCCGGGCGAAGGGAGCCGCTGAGCTCGACGCCGGCGTAACGCTGGGTCGCCACGTCCGAGGACTTCTCTTCACAGCCGAAGGGGTTTTGCGGGGATCCCGCGGGTGCCTTGGCCACATCGTTTGAACAGGTGAAAGCACCCTCAACCGTCCCTGCCTGCCCATAGAGCCGCGCGCCGATACGCCAGGCCCCGCGCTGCAACATAGGTCGCTCCAGAATGACAGCAAACAGGTTCGGTTTCAAACCATACACCCGCAATGGCGGTACATAGGCCAGCACCAGAGAAAAGTCGCCGGGCATCCCGATGCCGAGTCGCAGTCGGGCGAACACCGGCGCCTGGTTCAGATCCTCCTCCTTGGTGCCGTTAAAACCGACTGTGCGTTCCTGCCTGTTGAGAGACGGGAACGACCCCAGCTCGCCCCCGATATCCAGTGAACCGGGTTCCCGCGGTACCGGCGTAGCCAGGCCCGCAGGCAAGGTCACAGAGGTGGTATAGAACATGGCCCAGGCCTCGGGGCGATCGGAATCCAGATGCTCGGTACCGCTCACTACTTCGAGGGCGTAAATCGGCGCGCTGATGCAGGTCAGCATTATCCAGAGGCTGGACAGACAATGCTGGTCGAGGCCTGCCGTATCGTCTGTCCCCGGTTTCTTGCCTGCGCTAGGATGCGCGCAAGAAGCCGATGGTGCCATCACGGATTGCAGAGCCCCAGTAAGCGCTCCACCTCATTCAGCTCATCCGCGCGGCCGAATTCGGGCGCACCCGCATCGATCCACAAGGCCAGCGCGGCCAGTTGATTGGCGCTCAGGGCGCTGCCTGTCAGGGGCATGGGACTGCCGGCGACGGTGAAGCTGCCGGGGTTGGTTCTGGCCGCCACCTTGCGATACAGAAAGCTGTTGTTGGCATCTCCGGGCAATACCCGTTTCAAACCGCCTCCGGCTCGGGCGGCGACATTGACGATGGCAGCGTAGGCATTACCACTGGAGAGGTTCATGCCGTTGGCCGCGCCACTGCCTCGGTGGCAGCCACTGTTGCTGCAGCCCTTGCCGTCGAAAATGACATTCTGAATGGCGGCAAAGCTGGCTGTGGGTGCCGCCTCACACAGCGGCGCAAACTTTGCTACCAGCGGCGGCATCACCTCGCCCCAGTTGTCAAAAACCACGCCGGCTTCGATGTCGAAAACGCAATTTTCAGCTTGCTGATCGATGCAATTATCCCAACCGACGAACTGAAATCCGGATCTGGGCTCAGGTCGGTAGGTTTCGACGTATGCACGGACCGCCACGGCTTCGCAAGGCAGTTCCTCCAGCAGGCAGTCATTTTCTCCTGAAGTGGACCGTATGTCTCCTTCGCCGACGATATCGATCGGATGGGTGCAGCCAGCGAGGCTGAGCAGGAGAATAATTGGCAGGTAGTGGCGTTTCATACTGATCTCCCTGGAGCATACACCCCGTTTCCACTGTAGTGGATGAGAACCGGAGGTGTGCTCGGTTTCCGGTTAAGTTGGCGCGAGGGATATCGTCCATGTTCAGAGACCCATCTCAGTCAGGGGGGATTCCCGGACGACAAGGTTGGCAGCATCTACGTCGACACAGACCACATCAGGCCGTAATCGCGCAGCGACCCGGCAGGCATTCATTGCCTTCGAACCAGACTCTGTCGCCTCGAGGGTCGACCCGCTCATACCGAGCGACAGCAATGTTTCGACCTCCCGGGAAGACAGTCCCGGTTGCAATTCGAGCAGCAGCGCAACAATGCCGGAAATATTCGCGGCCGCGAATGAACTGCCACTGGCAAAATTGTAGGTCCCGTGTGGGAATGTCGTCAGTACGTCTCCACCGGGTGCCGTGATCCACGCCACGCCGGGCTGCGCAGCCTGCAAAATGTATTGCGCATGCTCGGAACGGACGCGAATGATTCCATCGATCCCTGCAATAAACCCCGGCGGAGCGGACTCCTCAGGCTCCGCGGCGACGACGATGATGCCGTCGCGCAGCGCAACCTGTAACAGCGCCCCTACCAATGGATCGGGTGGGCCTGTCAGACTCAGGTTTACAATGGCCGTTTTCATGAGGATTGCCGTATCGAGCGCCCTGGCCAGGGTGAGGCTGTTGCAGACTGCTGCGATGTCACCTGGGCGCTCCGGCCAGCAGGCGCGCAGGGCGAGCAGGCGCGCATCCGGTGCTACGCCTTCGATACCATGCCCGTTTTCGGATAAAGCGCCGATGATCCCCGCCACGGCCGTCCCATGAATATCGTCCTCGAAGTTCAGTCCACTTCCAGTCAGGTCGACCATTTCCGCCACCTGGCCATCAAGATCGGGGTGGTTGACGTCCACACCGGTGTCGATGATGGCGATCCGGATACCGGAGCCGGTGGCCCAGCGATGCACAGCTTCTACCTGCATATCGTTGAACGAAGTCTGTAACGGTTTGTAGGGGTCCTCCCCAGCCAATGCCCGGAATGTGTTCATGCGTTGCACCGACTTCACCCGACTGTCCGCACGCAGTCGCGCGATGACCCCTTCCAGGACCTGCGCATCATCTACCCGGTAGACGACGCAGTGCACGCCCAGTGCACGAATCGGCCACTCCAGCACGGTGTCTACCGGATAGTCATCTGCTATGTCCGCAGCACGTGAACGGCTCCATGCGGTGCCTTGGTAAGCGCTTCCCCGCCGGAAGTAACGCCCGGGTCCGGTGTTGGTTGTCCTTGCCAGGCCGCGATCATCGAAGGTCAGGAGAATCTCCCGGGAACTGTACATTGCCGGGGTGGCAGCGCCGCCGTTGCCGGCACCTGGCTGCTGTTGCGCATAGGTGGCGCAGGACAGGAGGCAAGCGATGGATATTGTACGGGCCAGGCGCCTCATTTCGCTTGCGCCTCATACGGACTGGAGATTGACATCGGCTGAGCCGGTTCCGCGAACAGGACTTCCTGGCGGCTGCGAAGTCCCAAAATCGCCGCCTGGCGATCACTCTCGGCGGATAGGCCCAGCAGCCGCACCGTATAAATGCCGGCGCTGTTGGGGCCGTCGACAATTTTTGCCGGGACTGATTCGAGCAAGCCGTCGATGGTGTCTGTACTGGTGCCACGAGTAAATATCAACTGAACGTCGTCCGGGCTGGCCACACCGGTCGTCCGGCTTGATAGGGTCTGGTAACCATCAGCTGCGAGGGCAGTGCCGGTGTCTGCATATCCGCTATTCGACAACTGCAGCCCGGGGATCCGGGTCATTCCCAGGACAACAGCCGTCGCTATCAGTGGCAGGGCTATCAGGGCAGTTTGCAACCTGGCACCGGCGATAGTCCGGGCCACGCCCGTAACCCGCATCCAGGCCTGGCCGGCAACCCCTGTGACCGGTCCCCCCAAGTGCGGCGCCGAGCGGGCGTCGATGCGGCTTTGCAAGCGCTCGAAGCCGGCTCTTACGGATTGATCCAAAGGGCTCGCATGATGAAATGCATCGAGCGTCCTGACCTCGTTCTCGAGCTCCCTGCGGCACGCGATGCAGCTGCGCACATGTTCACCGACCAGGGACTTTTGTCGGCTACCGAGTGTGCCATTGACATACCAGGGCAGAAGGAGGATGACCTCGTCATGCGCAGTGCTTTCAGTGATTGCCCGGGAACTCATATTGTTCACCTGCGGTCGAGTTGGTTGATGTCCGGTGCCCTGCTGCCGGTCAGATCGGGCCAGATTTCGCGCAGTTTCCTGCGAGTGTGGAAGACGCGGGTCTTCACCGTGTTTTCGGGGCAGTCGATCACCTGGGCAATCTCGGCGTAGTGTAGTCCGTGGTAGTAAACAAGCTCCAGCACTGCGCGCTGTTCGGGGGACAGCCTTCGCATCAGCGCGAACAGCACCTCTTTCGTCTCCAGTTCCCCGAACGACCCGTCCTTGTCGGATCTGTAATCGCTGCGATCACCCGCATCGACGGTGAGTCCACCCGTATTCCGGTTTCGCCGCAATGCCTGCAAAGCCTTGTTGTGCGCTATACCCAGGATCCACGTGGATGCCTTGCTCAGCGGCACCACGTCGGCGGCTTTCTCCCACACTACAAACATGACATCGTTGATTACCTCTTCCACATAGTCCACTCGCCGGGTGATCTGCAGGATGAATCGGTAGAGCCCCCCATAGTACTGCTTGTAAAGTTGTTCAAGGGCGGACTGGTCACCCAGGCCCACCCGGCGGATCAGGTTCCAGTCATCGTCGGACTGGTCCTGGTCCCCGCGGTCGTCATCCTCCCTGCCTACATGGGCCATCAGCCGTCGTACTCCTTCGGCCCTGTCGCTCCCGGACATCCCCTCGCCTTTGAGATTGCGTCGAACCTGTCCATCAATCCCCTCCCGGCTGGTAAAGGTTCAATGCCGTCTCAAAAAAATAGCCTTGGGGGTGTCCACACGCACGCCGGTCATAAGCCAATGGAAACCGAGAAAATGACAGGTGTGTCCAGGTGATATTCCCCAAGCGGTTCCGTGGCGTAATTTTCATAGGCTCTCTCGTTCATTTCGTGCAGGCTGTGGTAGCGAAGATCAAGGGTTAGATGGGGCAGTACAAACCAGGCGATGCCGACATTGGCGTAGACCCCGTCGTAATTCAGGGCATTGCGACTTGCCTGGTAGCCGAGGCCGCCGGATACCTCGATGTCTTGCGAAAGCGGATAGTGCAATTCTATCTCGTAGCTCGGAACGGTCGACCCGGTACCGTAATAATCCGGAGCAACATTGAGCTGCAGGGAGGCGATATCCCGATAGGCGAGTCGAAGACTACCTTCGCCGTAGCTGACGTTTACCTTGTTCACCTTGCCATCAAAAAAATACCCGGCCACCGACGTTACGAGTTGCCAGTTGGGCCAAAGATCGAGCGCTTTGCCCACATACGGATTCAGCGCCATGTCAGCACCGCCGAAATCGGCCGTGCTGACCCAGGTGCCAAGGAAAAGCCCGCTTGACCACGCGACATCGATATTGGCCTGAATCGCGGCATCATTGTCGCTCAGGGTATAGCCGCGGTAGTCATAGTTTGAGGTCAATCGCAGGAGGGCAGAGGTATCTGTCGCGCCCCTCGCGCAATCTGCCGGAAAAGTCACCGACAACGCCACTGCAGCAATGGGCACAGTGACTCCCGGCAGCAGCCCGCGCCGACGAAAGGGGCGAGTCACGCTGGCTCCAGAAAAAAATCTGATCACTTTCATCGTTCGCAATCGCGATATCCCATATCTGGCGCTTGGCAGCAAGGCGACTTATGGTTACCAGCCTTCCGGCTGGCTATTCGTCGGCTCCTTGATCGTACTGTAAATTGGCGCTATCGGGCACCTGATGCTTCGCGGCCAGTTAAACTGAAACCAGTGAGGTGCGAACGCCGGAACCAGCGGCCTAGCCAGTTCCGCTAATTAAAATGAGTGTTCATGCCAGCAATATTTTAAAGCCAATTCCTATAAGTATGATGCCACCCAGTAGTTCGGCTTTACTCTCCAGCCAAATGCCGCCTTTTTTCCCAATGAATACACCGAGCCAGCTGAAACAAAAAGTTGCGAGACCAATAATCATACACGCGGTGAATGGGTTTACATCAAGCATGGCCACTGTAAAACCGGCAGCCATAGCATCAATGCTTGTTGCCAGCGCAAGAATCAACATCACTCTATGGGTAATTTTCGCGATGTCTTCCTCTATGCCCTCCATGAGTGATTCGTAAATCATTTTGCCGCCAATCAATACCAGTAAAACAAAAGCAATCCATGGTGCATAGGTGTCCACCCAGCCTAAAATACCTTTTCCTCCCAGGTAGCCAATCATCGGCATCAGCGCCTGGAAAAGCCCGAAATAGATTCCTGACATCAGTGCCAAGGATTTCGTTTTCTCGTGTTGCTTTGAACCCAAGCCGACAGAGACCGCAAAAGCATCCATACTCAGGGCGATAGCGAGAATTAAAACGTCAATCACAATAAGCAGCCTCATCCTTATTGAAAGAGCCCGCCGGGCACAACAGCCATAGTGAGCGAAGATTCAGCATTCGCGTGAATCAGGTGCGGTTCGTCTGGCAAATACTTAGTGCGAGGGTTCTCGAGGGGAGAATATCGTAGATTACCAACAGGCGCTTGGCTTGATACACTCTGGACAAGCAGCCCGTTCTTTGCGAGTGCTGAACTCCGGTACACTCACGGTACACCACCAACTACCGGCCGCCTGCTCCAAAAATGCGCCAACCTGTTGAATAAACTTGGTTTTACCTGAGTGTACCGAACACTAACTAATTCAATATAATCAAAGACATAGACATTAAACCCGGTTTTTGTAATCTGGTGGCGACATACATAGCTTGCGTTCAGAAAATGCAACCGGTGCGGGGTTGGTGGCCCGGTAAGACAGGCAGATGGTATGACATAGATGAACTGAAAATCTCGTCGCTGCTGGACCGGATTTTGCGTTATAAATTCTCGAAGCTTATGCGATTCTGAGTCTGGTCAGCCAGACAAAGGAGATGGCCGGCAATGGACGATACACCAGATTTCCACGAGGCTTGCCTCAATCAGCAGATCATCCAGGGCGGCAGCAGGGATGGCTAACAGCATTATCCGTGCGTCCCAGCGTCAGCGCTTTCTGGTTATTGACCAACGCACTGTCGAGGACACAAGCCTCTCCTGGGCTGCCAGGGGTATGCTGGCCTACCTGCTCTCCCGCCCTGACAATTGGAAGGTGCGCATAACAGATCTCCAGCGGCGTGGAAACCTGGGTCGGGACGGTACCTATAAACTCATCAACGAGCTTCGCTATGCAGGTTATATGGATTTCCAGCAGGGCAGGGACCGGCAGGGCAGAATCCGGGGAGGGGACTACATTGTTCGTGAAATTCCCAACCCACTACATCCGGAATTACCGGATCCGGGTCCGCCGGATCTGGCGGTACCGGATCCGGTCGCTCCGGGTGCTTTACCTATTAGTGAAGTTAACCTATTACCCAGTACTACAACTACTACCTACAGTACCCGTGAACAATATTCGAAGTTGGATGAGCGGACGCATTTGATAGCGTTTCCCGAGGGGATCCCACCCGAGCTGCAACGAGCAGCCTCGGACAAGGTGGCCAGGTTTACAGCCGCCCCGGCCCAGATGTTAATCGACGAATGGGCGGCAGCCTTCAATGCAGGGAAGATAAGGCAATCTCCCCTGGGGTATCTGCATGAGCTGGCCGCCAGATTGGACACGGGTCAGTTCATGTGCCACCACGCGGACGATATGGTGCGGGAACGAAAGGCAAACCGGTTTATGGGCTAAGCCACCGCGATCGCCCGAGTGCCTCTACTGCGACTGACTTTGGTGACACTTTTCAGTTTGTGAGCGTTTTCAGCATCAACAGATCACCCCTGGGGGCGGACTTGGCACAATACGCGGCCCAGTCATCCAGCAGGGCGCGCCGCTTTTTCAGCAAGTCACCGCGCTGGTAGGCGGCTTTAACGGCATCGTCGATCTTGTGGGCCAGGGCCATTTCCAGGATCGGCTCGGGGTACTCAGTTTCTTCCTCGCCCCAGGTGCGAAAGGTCGCACGAAAACCGTGGACGGTGGCCTGGTAGCCCATGGCCCCGCCAATCTCCCTTGCTACCTTGGATAGCCGGGCGTCCTGATGGTGTTTTCCGGTCGCAGTCGGGAATATGGGGTCATCGGGCTTACCTTCGGGCAACGCCCTGAGAATCGCCATGGCGGGGGCGGAGAGGTGTATACGGTGCTCCTCGCCCTTTTTCATGCGCGTGGCCGGGATGGTCCAAAGCTTGCGGTCCAGGTCGATCTCCCGCCAGGTCGCCCCGCACACCTCGCCGGAACGTGCCGCCGTGTAGATGACAAACTCCACCGCCGGAGCTGCCGTATCGGTCCGCTTGCGCAACTCAACCAGGAAGGTGTTGATCAAAGTGAAGGGAAGGGCGGGAAAGTTCGATCCTTTTTTGGTTTCCCTGGGTAGGCGCTGTTTTAAAAGCTTGTCCCAGCGGGCAGGATTATTCCGGTTGATATTTTTGGTGGCAAAGGCCCGATTCAGTACATCTTCGATAAGTTTCCGAACGTCTTTGGCCGTTCTGGTCTTTGATGCCCAGATGGGTAGCAGCACCTCTGCGATATGCTCCCTCTGGATTGTTGTAATCGGCATGTGCCCCAGTGTGGGAATCGCGTAGGTCTCCAGTTTGTACGTCCATGCCTTGCCTGCCTTGTCTTCGCCAATTGACTCCAGTTCCCTGGCTAGCGCGACCGCATCGGCAAAGCTCATCAACTGGGCCGCACTGGCCTGTAGCGCGGTCCTGGCCTCTTTGCGCGCCTCTACCGGGTCGATTCCATCCCGCACCTGGCTGCGCTTGACCCCGGCGAGGTCCCGGGCCGCCTTGAGCGATATTTCGGGGTAGGAGCCCAGCCCTATGTCCCGCCGGCGGGGAGCCTGCTTTCCTGAATTGGTCGTTTTTTGTCCAATTGCAATACGCAACACCCAGTAGCAGGCACCGGTTTTGGCAACCCGCAGCAACAGCCCAGGGGTTCCCCCCACAGGAAAATAGTTGAATGGGCGCGATTCCGGCAGCCTCCGGGTCAGCCTTTGCACCTCTAGCGGTTTCAGTTCCATGGCGATGCGGGGCATAAGGGTCCTCGTTTGGCCGGATAACGACGGTGGCCAGGTAGATTGTGATTCAGCCGGCTGCACTGCAGAGGAATTTTCTCAGACTTATACGGACAACAGCCACATTCCATAGCCATCATCCTAGCCAACATAAAAACCTACGATTGGATGCTACGTCACGCTCCGGAAAAATACAACGTAATCTAGAAATATGCTTAAAATATAGGTAAATAATGCAATTAATTGTAATTCAATGCGACAGAATGAAACAGGAATGTGGCTGTCTGGGTCGCCTCCATTTTTTATCGCTCCTGGAAGGTCTTTCTGCCTGGCAGGTTTTGACGCGATGCGTCGCACCGCAAGCCACGCTACATCAAGCCAGAACCGGTGCCTCCGGCCCTAGGCGTTGGTCGAGTCGGCGACCGAGGTCGATTTTTTCCGATAATGCTCGACACGCTCATTGATAAATTCGGCCTGGGGGCGCAATTGCCGGGCCATCAGCATGAGCCACAGAGCCATGTCGGCGGAGCCTCGCTCGACTTGCAGGGCGGCGTACTTGAAATAGTCAGCACCCAGCTTTTCGAGGATTAACTCGGTGGGGGGGTCCTGGGATACATCAACTTTCTGGGCGATGAACTCGAGCACGGCGGAGGTGCCCGGTGCGAGTATCCTGAGGCGGGCTGCCTCGTCGAGCAGGAAACCTTTTGCCACTTCTCGAAGCTTCGGGTTCTCCAGCAGGTTTATAGACGATTGCAGGGCCATCATTGTTTCCGATTCCCATAGCGTGGGTAGGGTGCGCCCTGTCAGGGCAGGGAAGCGCAATTGCAGTTCACGCTCCAGCGCGGCTCCTTCAGCGAGCAGCGAATCAGACAGTCGGGAGTCTGCAATGCCTTCAATCTGGAAGGGTTTTCCGGGCAATGTGTAGAGCGAGCTCATATCGCCGAAATGTCGCCTGACACCGTGATCGGCGCTCTTGCCTGGCGGGTAAGCCTGATTGATCGCCTGCATGAGCTTAAAGCATTCCATGGAGACTCGCGCATTGATGCTGACGAACTCCAGTTGGGAAACCTCGGACTGTGGCAACCCCAGGTGGCACAGGAAGCAGCCCACCAGGCCCAGGGAATGGCCGCGGGCATCGTGATAATTCAATATTTGCAGCACGTCTGAAAAACCGTGCTGGAGCGTTTTATATCTCTCCGTGACAACGCCAACAAGGGAGTCTGGTTCCACCAGGTTACCGCTGCGACAGCGTTGCTGCATGATGCTTTCCACCGAGCTTTGCGGGCTGCGGATCATGGCGATCACCTGCAAGTTCTCGGTATATTTTTCCAGGTAACGACGTAGCGCCGCCATGTCCTTCCCGGAGAATTCACAAATCATCTCGCCGGACAAAAGCAGCGTCTCGCCCGCCGCTTCTTCCAACACATGCTGCAGCTGTTGCGAAAAGACAGCCTGGGCGTCTGAGCAGTCTCCCTCGATCATCAGTCGTTGCGGCATGCCATATTTGCCGGGTTTGGTGCCAAATACGGCGATCAATGGATCCGAGTGGTTGGTAAACAGCTTCCCGCGATACTCGAAAGCGGGGTAGACAATGCCGTGGTCATGCAGCCATTCCCGATACTTGTGGCAGTTGTTCTGGATGCTGCTCGTACCTGTCTTGTGCAAGCCGGGGTGCAGGATAATCTTCTTGAAGCGTTTTATGGTCACAACCTGGAGGTCCACTTGTCTGGGGATGGTTTGTTTCGGGTGCTAGTGTACCTCGCCCAGGCAGTCGGCGGTAAGCGATGGAGCTGCGGGCAGCTGGCCCTCGTTCAGGGTCGTTCTGCCCGGCGCCGTGTGACCGATTTTCGCGGGGCATCCGCTTATTCTGCAAGCCAGTACTTCTAAGTAAAAATAAATTAATAAATGATATAAAACAGAAAGATATAGAGTTAATCTTGATGTGAAATATAGGTGTGCGGGAGGGTCTCGCCGCGGTAGCAGTGCGGCTGGCAGACGCCTTTGCAGCCCGCTGGCAGCAGCGTTCATTGAGTCGGGCGAGCGCGGTTGGGGGCGGGGGCTGTCTGCGGTTTATGCCCCGCCATTCGTTTTGAGTCACCTTCCGGCTGGTGTATCCTAGCGCTCTTTTCCCGATCCAAGGCAATCTCCTGCATGTCCTACCAGGTACTCGCGCGCAAGTGGCGACCCAAGACCTTTCGTGAAATGGTCGGCCAGGAGCATGTGCTGCAGGCCCTGGTCAACGCCCTTGACCACGATCGGCTGCATCATGCCTACCTGTTTACCGGTACCCGGGGCGTGGGCAAGACCACGATCGCCCGTATCCTGGCCAAGTGCCTGAATTGCGAAACCGGGGTCAGTTCCGAGCCCTGCGGCCAGTGTTCCTCCTGCCTGGAAATCGCCGAGGGGCGCAGTGTGGACCTGCTGGAGGTCGATGCCGCTTCGCGCACCAAGGTGGAGGATACCCGCGAACTGCTCGAGAATGTTCAGTACGCGCCTACCCGTTCGCGCTACAAGGTGTACCTCATCGACGAGGTCCACATGTTGTCCGCCCACAGCTTCAATGCCCTGCTGAAGACCCTGGAAGAGCCGCCGCCCCACGTGAAATTCCTGCTGGCCACCACGGACCCCCAGAAGTTGCCTGTCACCATTCTCTCGCGCTGCCTGCAGTTCAACCTCAAGAATATGCCTCCAGAGCAGATAGTCGGCCACCTGCGCAACGTGCTTGGCCAGGAAATGATAGCTTTTGATGAGCCGTCCCTGTGGCTGCTCGGCCGGTCGGCTGCAGGTAGTATGCGCGACGCACTGAGTCTTGCCGACCAGGCCATTTCCTTTGGCTCGGGCAAGCTCAGTGAGGACGAGGTCCGCAGCATGCTGGGCAGCGTCGACCTGAGCTTTATCTACCAGTTGCTGGAGGCGCTGGCCGCGAACGACGCGGCCGGACTGCTGGCTATCGTTGCGCACATGGCGGAGCATGCGCCCGATTTTGAGGGCAGCCTGGACGAGCTTATATCCATGCTGCACCGGGTGGCGGTTGCCCAGGTGGTACCTGATGCCATCGACAACAGCTGGGGAGATGCCGAGCAGGTGGCGCAACTGGCCGGCAGCATGACTGCCGAGGACACCCAGCTGTTTTACCAGATGGCGCTGAACGGCAAGCGCGATATCACCCTGGCGACAGACCCGCGCAGTGGCTTCGAAATGATCCTGTTGCGAATGGTCGCCTTTCGGCCGGCCGCGGTTATCGACGAGAGCCTGGCCCCAGGAGACATTGTGCCCGCCGCCGCACCCGCCGCCAAAGACACTGTCGCGCGGGAGGTCGACGATACGGTAAAAAAGCCCGTTAGGGCGCCTGCGGCGGCGCCGATCGAGATACTTGTTGAATCGCCCGAACAACCGCCTGGCGCTTAAGGCCACCGCCGCACCGGTGCGCACAGCCGGCACGGGACAAAGCGATATCGACCGCCAACAAACGATCGTCCTTGGCGAGTTGCAGCCGGGGCAGTGGCATCGCCTGCTTGAGCAGTTGGGCCTGGGCGGAATTGTGTATACCATAGCCACCAACAGTGAGTTGCGCAGCTGCAGTGAAAATAACCTGCAGTTCGTGCTCGACCAGGCGAATGCCGCACTGTTCAACAAGGGCCACGTCGGGCAAATTCAGTCGGCCCTGGAAAAATACTTTGGTGAGGCGGTGACAGTCTCAATAGAGCCCGGTGAAACGGCGGCAGAAACACCCGCCCGGCGCCAGGCCAGATTGCAGCAGGAGCGGCAGCAGGCGGCCGTCGAGTCGATTGAGGCAGATCCCTTGCTGCAACAGCTCATAGCCCGTTTTGACGGCGAGTTGGATCGCGCGTCCATCACCCCGGTGGACCCCTGAGGGGGCTTGGCCGGGCGTCGTGAATAGTTGAGGAAAAACAATGAAGGGAAATATTTCGGACATCATGCAGCAGGCCCAGAAGATGCAGGCCGACATGCAGAAAAAGCAGGAAGAACTTGCCAACGCCGAGGTGAAGGGTGAGTCCGGCGCGGGGCTGGTCACGGTGATCATGACCGGCCGTCACGACATCAAGCGGGTGTCGATCGATGACGCGGTTTTCAGGGAGGACAAGGAAGTGCTTGAAGATCTGCTGGCGGCGGCGGTCAACGATGCCGTGCGCAAGGTGGAAGCACACAATCGCGAAGCCATGGCGGGCCTTGCCGCTGGCCTGAATCTGCCCGGCGGCTTCAAGCTGCCCTTTTGAGAAAGTAACCCCCGTTATGAAGTTCAGCCCGGCCCTTAGCAACCTGATGGACGCCCTGCGATGCCTGCCCGGAGTCGGGCCAAAATCGGCGCAGCGCATGACCCTGCACCTGCTGGAGCGGGACCGGGAGGGTGCGAGCGCGCTCGCACAAGCGCTGGCGGAAGCGGTGGAACGGGTGGACCACTGCACGCGCTGTCGCAACTTTACCGAGCTGGAAGTCTGCGAAATTTGCCAGGACCCCAAACGCGATGGCAGCATCATCTGCGTGGTGGAGACCCCGGCGGACGTGCTGGCGATAGAGGAGAGTGGGGGTTTTAACGGCATTTACTTCGTATTGATGGGGCACCTGTCGCCTATCGATGGTATCGGGCCGGCGGAAATAGGCCTGGAAAAATTTCACCAGCGGGTAGTCGACGAGGGTATTGCAGAAGTGATTCTTGCCACCAATCCCACGGTCGAGGGGGAGGCCACCGCCTACTACCTCACCGATATGCTGCAGAGCCAGGGAGTGACCGTATCGCGTATCGCCCACGGTGTACCCCTGGGCGGTGAACTGGAATATGTCGACGGGTCGACTCTTGCACACGCCCTGTCGGGCCGCCGGACGGTGGCCTAGCCTGTGGAGTGGCAACTGATTGAGTCGGACGAGGCGCTGGCTGCCGCCCTGTCTGCAGGTAAAGGACTGTGAGGTCGTGGCGGTGGATACCGAGTTCATGCGGCGCAATACCTTCTATCCCCAGGTGGCGCTGGTGCAGCTGTGTTTTGGCGACACGGCCCTGCTGGTCGACCCCCTGGCGATCAAGGATCCCGCTCCGCTGGCGGCGCTGCTGGTCGATCCGCAGTTGACCAAGGTACTGCACTCGGCCAGCGAGGACCTGGAAGTCTTCAGCCGTTGGCTGGATGTGCTGCCCGAACCGCTGTTCGATACCCAGCGCGCCGCAGCGCTGCTGGACCTGGGTTTTGGCATGGGCTACAGCGCGCTGGTGAAGCTGGTTTGCGACGTCGATTTGCCCAAGGGCGAGACCACCTCCGACTGGCTGAAACGTCCCCTGAGCGCTTCCCAATGCGAATACGCGGCCCAGGATGTAGCCTGGCTGTTGCCCCTGTGGCGACACCTGGACGAGTTGTGCCTGCAACAGGACAAGGAGGCCTGGGTACTGGCGGACGGGGCCGATGCTATCGCGGCCTACAGGCAATCTGCCAACGACTCGCTGAAACGCTTCAAAAGCGCCTGGAAACTCAATCCGCGCCAGCTGGGGATACTCCTGGCGGTGTGTGCCTGGCGTGAAGATACGGCCCGGCGGCGCGATAAGCCCCGGGGCTGGATTATTGATGACCAGGCCTGTATGCAACTGGCGCAGGTCGATCCGCAGACTCGCCAGCAGCTGCAGAGCGAGGTGGGGCTCGACGCTTCAGCACTGCGCCGCAACGCGGATGAACTGCTGCAGTTGCTGGCAGAGCAGAGGGCGATACCCGAAAGCGACCTGCCGCCGCGCCTGCCCGGACCACTTGACGGCGCGCAGCGCAATCGGCTGAAGAAGCTCAAGGCGCAGGTGCGGACTATAGCGGCGCAATTGTCCGCCGCTCCCGAGGCCCTGCTGCAGGCACGGGATTATGAACTCTTGCTACGCGAGTCCCTCGGTGAAGTGATCGAGAGTCCGCGACACTGGGAGGGATGGCGTCTGGCAAAGGTGATTTCACCCCTGCGACACTCTCTGGCGGGTACCGCGTGAACCGGCGGCTTATCGAGATATTCAGCGGCACGCGCAAGGCGGAGTCGTACCTCTACGTCGACAAGGCCATTGGCCTGGCGGAGGTGCCGGAGGTGCTGATGGCGCAGTTTGGCGAGCCGCGGTCAGTAATGACCATGATGCTCGACCCCCAGCGCAAACTCGCCCGGGCTAACGCCGCTGAGGTGCTGGCGAAAATCCAGGAGCAGGGCTATTACCTGCAAATGCCCCCGACCGCAGCCGAGTTGCTGAACCGCGATGGCAGCCGTGGCTGAATGGTGGCAGGAGAAGACCCTGGCCGAGCTGGACTCCCGGCAATGGGAGGCCCTGTGCGATGGCTGTGCCAAATGCTGCCTGCACAAGCTCGAGGATGAGGACGACGGGGAGGTGTTCTACACCCGGATACGCTGCCGTTACCTGGACGAAAAGACCTGTCGCTGCAGCGACTATGCCAATCGCTCGGTGCTGGTGCCACACTGCATCAAGCTGGAGCCGGGCACCGTTCATGACCTCGACTGGTTGCCCAGTACCTGCGCCTACCGGCTGCGTGCCCGGGGCGAACCCCTGGCAGACTGGCATCCGCTGGTCAGCGGCAGTGCAGACTCAGTGCATCGCGCCGGCATCTCGATCCGGGGGCGTTCACTGTCTGACGAATTCGTCCATCCCGATGGCTACGACGAGCACATAGTTCACTGGGTAGAATAGGAGTAAACCGTGTTAAGTGAGAGTTCCTACCTGACGGCGCTGTACGTCTACATTGGCGCCGCACTGGCGATGATGGTGTTATTGGGCTGGTGGCTGCGTCGGAGCCCCGGAATGGCCTGCCTGGCGGTCCTGTTGAGCGGCGCCTTGCTGCTGACCCCGGCCTATCCGCGCGAAGGGGTGACGACCTTTGCCCCGGCGCTTATAGTGGCGGCATTCCAGTGGGTTAACGAGGGCAGGGAAGGCGCCATGCATGCCCTGAAGCCCCTCGCATTCATGTCCCTGGCTGCCGTAGTGCTGGCGCTGTTGCTGCGCATTACCGTGTTTCGTGGCGGGCGCAGGGCAGTAGAGCAAGACGAACCGGCGGCTGACGCCGCCAGTTGAGGCATAGCGCCCGCCGGGACTTTCGCCTGCCCCCAGCCTTGCCTGGGGCTGGGCCAATCGGTAACCTGTCGGGCTTTGATCAAACACAAGAGTGATGAACAGACTATGAAATTTGAAGGTACTGAACGATATGTGGCCACCGATGACCTGCGCATGGCGGTCAACGCAGCCGTAACCCTGCAGCGTCCGCTGCTGATCAAGGGAGAGCCCGGCACGGGAAAGACCATGCTTGCGGAGGAAGTGGCACTGGGCCTGGGCAAACGGCTGATCCAGTGGCATATCAAATCCACTACCAAGGCGCAGCAGGGGCTCTACGAGTACGATGCGGTTTCGCGCCTGCGTGACTCCCAGCTGGGCGGCGAAAAAGTCAACGACATCGCCAACTATATCAAGCGCGGTAAATTGTGGGAGGCCTTTGACGCCGATGAGCAGGTGGTTCTGCTGATCGATGAGGTGGACAAGGCCGATATCGAGTTTCCCAACGACCTGCTGGTGGAACTCGACCGCATGGAGTTCTTTGTCTACGAGACGGGGCAGACTATCAAGGCGAAACACCGCCCTATCATTATCATCACCAGCAACAATGAGAAGGAGCTGCCCGATGCCTTCTTGCGCCGTTGTTTCTTCCATTTCATCAATTTCCCCGACCGGGACACCATGCGCGAAATCATCGCTGTGCATTACCCCGATATCGCCAGGGACCTTGTACAGGAGGCCATGGAGGTCTTTTTCGATGTCCGCTCCATTCCAGGCCTGAAAAAGAAACCCTCTACCTCGGAACTCATCGACTGGCTCAAGCTGCTGATGGCCGATGACATTCCGGACGAAATCCTCAAGGAGCGCGACCACAGCAAGGCGATCCCGCCCCTGTACGGCGCCCTTCTGAAAAATGAGCAGGACGTACACCTGCTTGAGCGCCTGGCCTTTATGCACCGAAGGGAGAGCAGGTAAGCTCGATGCTGATCAATTTTTTCCATGGCCTCAGGGACGCGGGAGTACCCGTGACAACCCGGGAACTGCTCGACCTGATGGAAGGGCTGAAGCGCCATGTTGCCTTTGGCAGCATAGACGAGTTTTATTATTTCAGCCGCGCCTGCATGGTCAAGGACGAGAAGTATTTTGACCGTTTCGATCGCGCTTTCGGACTGCATTTCAAGGATCTTGAAGCGCTCGATGACGTTATCGAAGCGCTGATACCGGATGACTGGCTGCGCTCCGAGTTCATGAAGAACCTGTCGGAGGAAGACAAGGCCAAGATCGAATCGCTGGGCGGCCTTGAGAAGCTGATCGAGGAGTTCAAGAAACGCCTGGAGGAACAGAAAAAGCGACACCAGGGTGGCAACAAGTGGATCGGTACCGGCGGGACCTCACCCTTCGGGCAGGAAGGCTACCACCCCGAGGGCATCCGGGTGGGCCCTAATGGTCGCAACAAGAAAGCGGTGAAGGTCTGGGAAAAGCGCGATTTCAAAAACCTCGATGACAGCGTCGAACTGGGCACCCGCAATATCAAGGTTGCCCTGCGCCGGCTGCGCAAGTTTGCCCGTACCGGTGCGGCGGATGAACTGGACCTGGACGATACCATCAGTTCCACTGCCCGCAACGCAGGCCTGCTTGATATCAAAATGGTACCCGAGCGACACAACGCGGTAAAAGTATTGTTGTTCTTCGATGTGGGCGGCTCAATGGACCCCCATGTGAGGGTCTGTGAGGAGCTGTTTTCCGCGGCCCGCACAGAGTTCAAGCACATGGAGAATTTCTACTTCCACAACTTTATCTATGAAAGCGTCTGGCGCAATAATTTTCGCCGCCACAACGAGCGCACGCCACTGCTTGATGTGATGCATAAGTACAGTCACGACTACAAGGTGATTTTTGTCGGGGACGCGGCCATGTCTCCCTACGAGATCGTCCAGCCCGGCGGCTCCGTCGAGCATTGGAACGAGGAATCCGGTGAGCTGTGGATGCGGCGCCTGCAGGAAGTCTATGACAAGGTCATCTGGATCAACCCGACTCCCGAGGACGAGTGGCAGTACACCCAGTCTGTCGCAATTACCCACAAGCTGCTCGAGGGCCACATGTACCCCCTGACGCTCAAGGGCCTGGAAGAGGGAATGTCCTACCTCTCGAAGTAGAGCGAGGTATCAGGCCTGGCTGGAACTACCGCCGCACAGCGCGGGGGTAAAGGCAATCAGGCTCGCGGTAACCGCCACATTGAGGGATTCCACGCCATTGCGCATGGGAATCGCGAGGCGTGTATCCGCCAGCGCCTCCACCGCGGGCGACACCCCTTCTGTTTCGTTGCCCAGTACATAGACGACCGGCCCGCTGGGCCGGTAATCAAACAGCGACTCCCGCGCGTCCGCGGCCAGGATACAGATCTCGATACTCCCATCGCGGCACAATTGCAGTGCGTCGGCCAGGCTTTCGCAGCGCAGCAGCGGCGCCCGGTAGAGCGTACCCGCGCTCGCCTTGATTACCAGTGGCCCGAGCGCGGCGTTGCCGCGGCGGGGGCAGATGATGGCGTCGATCGCTCCTGCTGCGGCAGAGCGGATGATCATGCCCAGGTTGGCAGGATTGCTTATGCCATCCAGTGCCAGCAGGCGGGTTCCCGCCGCGCGGGCGGCCGCGCTGGCCAGGTATTGATCGGCGTCCAGGAAGGCTGGGCAGTGCACATCCAGCGCCACGCCCTGGTCCTGTTTGCCGTTTTTTGAAATCCTCGCCAGCTCGGCGCGGCTATGGTGTTTCACTGTTACACCACGGAGCTCCGCCTGGGCGATCAACTGCGCAATGATGCCGCCCTCGCGATTATTGTCTGCCAGGTGCAACGCATGGCAGCGCACGCCGTCGTCCTGCAGCACTTCCAGGGCAGGCTTGCGCCCGTACACTGTCAACATTTTGCTGTAGCGGGCCTTCTTCTGGGCATAGCTGTCGCTCTCAGGCATACGACGCTAACCGGCCACTCTGCCTGGTGCTGCTCACCCGAGGGTTTCCTGGCCGGCCGCCAGACGGGTTACGCGGTCCGCCGACTCTTTCATGCGCACCGCAATCTCGTCGATCTGGCCGCCGCTGAGGCTCTTGTCAAAGGAACCGGCGACGAAGCACAGCACCGGCACTTCCTTGTACGCGAAGATTGGTACCGAGATCGTACTCACGTCGTAGCGGGTTTTGGGATCGATCCTGTCCAGGTGGTAGAATTCGTCGCACAGGTCGTGCTGGAACTGGTTGGCAGCTTCCTCCAGCGCGGACAGGCTCCAGGCATTGTGGATACGACTGAGCTCCGCAGTGAGTTTGGCCTCGGCCTTGGTGCGCAGGGTGACTTCGTAGCCCCGGGCACGGATACCGATGGCCGCTACTCGCAGTTTCTGGTCAAGTTTTTCGTCGTAACCGCCCCGGGCCTGGTGAGCTCGGCTGAGCCAGGCTTCCAGCTCCCTGGCCGGTGAGAAGGCGGTGAAGCATGCCGCCAGTGGAGCTGTGTTGGGGAGACGCAGTCCCAACTGGAAAGAGTCCAGCAGGGGGGTCGCCTGGCCGTAAAGGGCCAGCAGAACCTGGTGCAGTTTGGAGCGGCCGGTAACAGCGAAGCCAATTTTCAGGTCGCTCTGCAGCGCTTCCAGTTCAGGGCGCGCGTACTCCAGTACCGGGAACTGGGCAAAGGCCGCATTACCGGCGGCGATGATGGAAGGCCCCAGTCGATACGCCTTGGTCTGTGGATGCTGGACCAGGAAACCATAATTGGCCATGGTAGTCAGTATGGCGTGGCAGGTCGCCTTGTTGAGGTTGAGCCTACGGGTCATCTCGGTGAGGCCGAAGGCCTGGGTAGGGTTCGCCATCAGCAGGTCGAGAATGGCCAGGGCCCGCGCCGTCGGTTGAGAAAATAAAGCCACCTGTGTACTCCCTTCACCATTTAGCAGCAGTCGCCTGAGTCGGACTATATCTGCAAATATGGGTATAATTTATTGTACTTGGGCGGCATGGTACCGCCTGAATAGGGGCAGTTCAAGCCTATTCGGAAGCCGCGAGAGAGTCTGCGAGAGAGTCCGCTGAACAGGGGAGCCGGAGCAATGAAAACAGCTGACGCTGAGCCACTATATACCCTTTACGGGACCTCCGCCTGCCACCTGTGTGAGCTGGCTGAAGAGCTGCTGGTGGCCCACTGCAGGGACAGCCCTGCAGTGGCGTTTGAGAAAGTCGATATCAGTGGCTCGGACGTGCTGTTCGAGCGTTATGGATTGCGCATTCCGGTTGTGCGTGACGCCGCCGGCAGGGAGCTGGGCTGGCCCTTCACGGCCGCCCAGTTGCGGGAGTTTACCGGACAGTGAATAGCGGTCAGTCCTCGACGCCGACCCGAACCGCCAGCACATCCCGCTTGGCACCGTGCAGCACACCGTTGGCGGTAGAGCCCATAAGCAGGGCAAGCCCGTGCCGGCCGTGACTGCCCACCACGATGAGGTCGGCTTTGAGTTCCTCTGCGAGAGAGTGGATTTCCACTTCCGGTCGGCCCATGACGATGTGCCTGTGGGCCTCGTCGACGCCATTGCTTTCGGCAAAGCGCTGTAACTGCTGCGTCGCCTGCTGGTAGATTTCATCCTGGATGCCGGAGAAATCCATGGGGATATCCCCGCCGTAGGCAAAACTCAGCGGCTCGATCACATGAATGATATGAAGTTCGGCGCTCGCACCGCTGGCAACCGCCCTGGCCCGCTGGACAATCCGCTTGGAATCTTCGCTCAGGTCAACCGCGACCAGAATCTTTGCATAATCGGACATATCAATTCCCCGTTTTATTGCGCACCATCACAATCGCATTTATAGCATAGAATGTCAGGTGGGCGATGCATGTTCCGCAGAGCCCGGAAAACCCCGCTTCTGTTACGCCGCTTACTGTCGCACGCGCGGACCGGACAGACGTTGACCTGAATCAGGAATCACCAAGTTGACTTACCTGCTGATACTTTTTGTAATCGCGATCGCCCTGGTGCCCCTGACGCACTTTATGCCGAGCAAGCGGCAGCGGGAAATTGCCCGTATGCGCGAGTACGCTGCTGTCCACGGCCTGTTTGTCGAGTTCAGGCGCGTGCCTGGGCGGGATAGCGGCCGCCTGAAAAGTCGCGATCGTGCGGGGCACGACACAATTTACTATGGCAAACGTTTGCCACCGGCAAAACAGAAGAGGCCGGAACAGGCCAGCGTCTGGCTGTTCGAGGCAGAGGCTTGGGTGGGCCTGGAACGCCGGCTGAGGGTGCCCGAATCGCTGGCGCTGTTGCCTGCCGAAGTACTGGCCGCAAGCGTCGATGAGGGCAGTTGTGGGATTTACTGGCGAGAGTCAGGCGGAGTCGAGGCTGTAGAGCAAATCAGGCAGGTGCTGGAGGCCTGGGCGGGGCAGTTGCGTGCCTGAGATTACCTGATTTAGCTTGACCACAGGGATCAGCCGACTTATATATGCCACCTTTTCACTGGGCCGATACACCGGTCCGCACCCCGATCCGGGTATTTATCACGGGAAATTATGGGTAAATCACTAGTCATCGTAGAGTCGCCCGCCAAGGCGAAAACCATCAACAAATACCTGGGCGCGGATTTTGTCGTGAAATCCAGCGTGGGGCATATTCGCGACCTGCCGACAGCAGGCAGCAGTAGTGGCCCCGTCGATGCAAAGGAACGCGCGGCACAGGCAGCCAAGACCCGCAAGATGGCTCCGGAAAAGAAGGCGGAGTACAAGAAGGCAAAGGCGCAGGAACAGTTGATACGGCGCATGGGCATCGACCCGGAGCACGGCTGGAAAGCCAACTACCAGATATTGCCCGGCAAGGAAAAAGTGGTCAGCGAGTTGCAAAAACTTGCGGCAAACGCCGATGCTATTTATCTCGCGACCGACCTTGACCGCGAGGGGGAGGCTATTGCCTGGCACCTGCGGGAGGCGATTGGCGGTGACGAATCCCGCTACCAGCGCGTGGTTTTCAATGAAATCACCAAAAAGGCGATCACCGAGGCCTTCGAGCGCCCGTCGTTGCTGGACCAGAACCGGGTGAACGCCCAGCAGGCCCGGCGCTTCCTCGATCGGGTGGTGGGATACATGGTGTCCCCCCTGTTGTGGGCCAAGGTGGCCCGCGGTCTGTCCGCCGGCAGGGTGCAGTCAGTGGCCGTGCGGCTGGTGGTCGAGAGGGAGCGGGAAATTCACGCCTTTGTTCCCGAAGAATACTGGGAAGTACACGCGGACCTGGTCAGCAAGCAGGGCGACAAGGTGCGCTTCCAGGTGCGCAAGCATCGCGGTGAGACGTTCAACCCGACCAGTGAAGAGAGCACCATGGCTGCCACCTCCGAGCTGGAGGCACTGCCTTACTCGGTCAGCCAGCGCGAGGACAAGCCCACCAAGTCAAAGCCTTCCGCGCCATTTATTACCTCCACACTGCAGCAGGCGGCCAGTACCCGGCTCGGCTTCGGGGTAAAGAAAACCATGATGATGGCCCAGCGCCTCTACGAGGCGGGCTACATCACCTACATGCGTACCGACTCAACCAATCTCAGTGCCGAGGCAGTTGCCACCTGCCGCGAGTACATCGGCAAAAATTTCCCCAAGGCTTATCTGCCCGATGAGCCGCGGCTCTATTCGTCGAAAGAGGGCGCACAGGAGGCCCACGAGGCCATTCGTCCGTCTGACGTCAATGTGTTGCAGGCCGGCCTGAAAGACATGGAGCGCGACGCTGAGCGCCTGTACGAGCTTATCTGGCGCCAGTTCGTCGCCTGCCAGATGCCCGACGCCCAGTATACCTCCACTGTCGTCACCGTGACCGCGGGTGACTACCAGTTGAATGCCAAGGGCAGGATCGTCAAGTTTGACGGTTATACCCGGGTGCAGGTGCCCGCCGGTCGCAAGGGGGAGGATGTCGTCCTGCCGGATATGAAAGAGGGCGAGGCGCTGACACTGGAAAAGCTCGACCCGGCCCAGCATTTTACCAAGCCCGCTGCCCGCTACGGCGAGGCCAGCCTGGTGAAGGAGCTGGAGAAGCGGGGTATTGGGCGGCCCTCCACCTATGCCTCGATTATCTCCACCATTCAGGATCGCGGTTACGTCCGGCTCGAGAACAAGCGGTTTTATGCTGAAAAAATGGGCGAGATCGTTACCCAGCGCCTGCAGAAAAGCTTTACCGAACTGCTGGATTACGGCTTTACCGCCTCCATGGAGGGCCATCTCGATGAGGTAGCCCAGGGCAAGCTGGACTGGCGCGAGTTGCTGGACCAGTTCTACGGTGAATTCAGCGGGCTGCTGGAGAAAGCCGGCGAACCCGAGCCGGCGGGCATGCAGCCCAATGAACCGACGATGACAGACATTCCCTGTAGCAAGTGCGGCCGGCCCATGCAGATCCGCACCGCAAGCACAGGGGTCTTCCTCGGCTGTTCCGGCTATGCCCTGCCGCCGAAGGAGCGCTGCAAGCAGACCATCAACCTGACACCCGGCGACGAGGCGATTCGCGAGGACGCGGATGACGAGGCTGAATCGCGCCTGCTGCGTACCAAGCACCGGTGCAAGATCTGCAACACCGCCATGGACAGTTACCTGATCGATGAAGGCCGCAAACTGCACGTGTGCGGCAATGGGCCCGACTGTCCCGGTTATGAAGTCGAGGCCGGTAAATTCAAGATCAAGGGTTATGACGGCCCGATCATCGAGTGCGACAAGTGCGGCGCCGATATGCAGCTGAAAACCGGTCGCTTCGGCAAGTATTTCGGTTGCACCTCCGAGGGCTGCAAAAATACGCGCAAACTGTTGCGCAATGGCGAGGCGGCGCCGCCAAAAATGGACCCGGTGCCCATGCCGGAGTTGGCCTGCGTCAAGGTCGAGGACCACTATATCCTGCGCGATGGCGCCGCCGGGCTGTTCCTCGCCGCCAGCCAGTTTCCCCGCAACCGGGAGACCCGCGCGCCTTTTGTCGATGAATTGTTACCGCACAAGGACGAGATAGATCCCAAGTACGGGTTCCTGTTCAGCGCGCCGGCAGTGGACCCGGACAAAAACCGGGCACAGGTGCGCTTCAGTCGCAAGACCAAGGAGCAGTACGTCATGACGGAAGTCGACGGCAAGGCTACCGGCTGGAAAGCGTTTTACCGCAATGGCAAGTGGCAGGTTGAGAAATCGGGCGCCACCGGCAGCGGGGGGCGCAAGCGCTCTTGAGCGGCGGCAACGCCAATAACCGGGCCCGGGCCAACCACGCTCTGTACCTGGCGAAGCTGGTCCTGTCGGCATGGCGCCGGGAGCTGGAGCGGCAGGATACACCCGCCATCGTACTGGCCCAGGCTTTCCACGGTCCGACGAGGGAACATCTTTTAGCCGCTTACGGCTGGTTTCTGCTCGCGATCAGCCAGGGCAACCCCCCGGCTCACGGCTTGCCCCGCAGCTGCGAGGAACTGGCCCCCATGCCCGAAGGCCGGGTTTTCCCCGGGGAAATAAATGAATTTCGCCAGCTGGAATCCAGCGGCTGGCTGGCAGACATGCTGCGTGACCAGGAGCTCCCTGGCCCCGCGCCCCGCCAACCGGGCAATCTTGCCGTGACTGTCGGCGACCTCCCCGGTGTCGATCAGGCCGCGAACTGGCTCGGGCAGTTGGAAGCGCTGTTCCAGCGTATGGGCGATTCGCTGGACGAGTACTAGAGGGCCAACTCGATTAGTGTGAACAGGCCCTGACTTGGCCGTCTGCAGTTACTGCTGTTAGAATGCAGGGGCACATTCAGCAACCAGAGGTCATTTGAATGTCTGCATCTCTACTGGAGATTGTTGATCTGGGAGATGGGGAAGTCGTCCTGCAGCGCGCTGACGATGACTCCGAGCCGCTAGTAAGCATACGTTTCTCTGACGAATCGCGTATTTACCTGATGGATAACGGGCTTGAGGTCGCCAAGGCGATGATCCAGGCCGGGATTCAGGCGGCGGCGGCGATAGCCGAACAGATCGAGCAGGAAACCAACCCGGCTGAACCGGTTTCCCGCATGCTGCACTAGCGGCCAGCCGCTCAGCAACACAGCCCGGGGCGCCTTACAGCACAGGCAGTCCCAGCAACCAGCCCGCTGGATAGCGCTCTGACCGTACCCGGTCCGCCCTGAGAATCACCACCCCTGTCCCTTGTCACTCAAGCCCCGGTCAAACGCCGCGTCGCAATACCCCTACACTGATGCCCTCGATGGCGAAAGCCTGTTCCCGCAGGTCAACCCGGATGGGCTCGTATTGCGCATTCTCCGGCAGCAGTTCCAGCAGGTGTTTCTGGGCTGTCCTGTGCAGGCGCTTGACGGTGACTTCATCCTCGATACGCGCCACCACAATATCGCCGTTGTTCGCCACCTGGGTATTGTGGACGGCCAGCAGATCGCCATCGAGAATTCCCACATCGACCATACTGTCGCCCTGGACCACCAGGAAGTAATCGGCGCGTGGTTTGAAAAAGGTCGGCGGCAGGTCGCAGTAGTCTTCGATATTCTGTTCCGCCAGCACCGGGTTACCGGCGGCCACCCGGCCGATGATCGGGATGCCTGCGCTTTCGGGCAGGCGTATGCCGCGGGAAGCACCTGCGATCATTTCGATTGCCCCCTTGCGGGCGAGCGCCTTCAAATGCTCTTCGGCGGCATTGGCGGACTTGAAGCCGAGTTCCCTGGCGATATCGGCACGGGTAGGAGGATAGCCCGTCTGGTCGATATGCCGACGCACAAGATCCAGCACTTGCTGTTGTCGCGAGGTAAGCTTTTCCATTGCGGGCACCGTGGTTATTTATACAGGTGCTGTGATTATATACAGTATTTCGGCGTCGGTACAACAACGCCGGGCGCCGCCGCGAGGGGGCGGAGGGCGGGGGTCTTACGCGGGGCGAGACTCAGTAATCTTCTACCCCGTACATTGCATCGGGTTCGATGGAGTTGAGCGGGCTGTTCCAGTCCTCGGGGTGCATCGGCAGGTCCGGGTCCAGCATGTCCTCGTCGTCCAGTTCGAAGGCCGCACGCCAGTCCTCGGGGGCTTCCGCGCGCTTGGGCATCATTTCACGCCAGGCGTCAAGGTCGAACTCCGCGACCTCGCCATCGAGGTACTGAATCTCGATAGAAAGTGAACCCGGGTCCCAGTCGACCACCTCAAACAGTGCATCAATCTGCACGTCCTTGTACCATCGCCCGATAACAGGCTGCTGCAGTTTCATTTTTCTGTTCCTTTTTTTAACGCTCGCAAAACCAACATAACACGTTGGGATAAGCTGTCCATTATGCGAACCTGGTATATCAATCGCTCTGGAAATTACGTTCTTCACAGGCCAAAAAGATTTTCAGGCAGATCAATCGCTTGGGCTCCTTTGCAGGAGTTGACAGGAGTCGCCCGTGGCTTTTATATAATCATTCGATGCAATACAGCCTTGCCCGAAATGAAAAATTTGTCTAAAAAACGGCTTGATTGCAATTATTACCACCACTGTGAAAACCTGCTATGAAAGCTGCGCAAATGAGATCCGGCCTGTGAAACACCCCGGCGTTATCGGCGGAACCGGCATTCCGCAACTCGCGGGGCTGGCCCCGGTGGCCACCCATCACCCGGACACGCCCTATGGCGCTCCCTCCGGGCCGATTCAGGAGGGACAGCTGGCCGGTCGCCGCGTCTTTTTCCTCCAGCGCCATGGCAGCCCCGGGGTGATTCCCCCGCACCTGGTCAACTACCGGGCCAACCTGTGGGCGCTGCACGCCCTGGGGGTCAGGGAGATAGTGGCGATCAATGCGGTGGGTGGTATCTCGCCCGGCATGGAGCCGGGAAGGCTGGTCGTTCCGGACCAGTTGATCGACTACACCTGGGGGCGCGAGCACACATTCGACGATGGCAGCGATGGCCAGCTCAGGCACATCGACTTTACCGATCCCTACGACCGGGAGCTGCGAATGGCCCTGCTGGCGGCCGCGAGGGAAGCCGGTATCGCCTGCGCTGAAACGGCGGTGTATGGCGCCACCCAGGGTCCGCGGCTCGAAACCGCCGCCGAAATACGCCGCATGGCGGCCGACGGCTGTGACGTGGTGGGAATGACAGGTATGCCTGAGGCAGCCCTTGCCCGGGAACTCGGGCTCGCCTATGCCTCGGTCTGTATGGTGGTGAACCCGGCGGCGGGACTCGGTGAGCTGCCTATTTCCCTGGCAATGATGCGCGACATACTCGAGCGGGAAGCGGGCGTGGTAGGCGAGCTGCTGGGGGCCCTGTTTCGGCCCCGGGCAATGTGAGGGCGCCGATCAGATCCTCTGGGAGGCTGCAATGGCGGCCAGTTCTTCCCCGGAAACCGGGGTGAACTTGATAATCACCCCCAGCAGCGGATGGTCAATATAGTGTATCTCACCGCTGCGCATGCGCCGTGTCTGGTCCAGCAGTACCGCGTGCCGGTAGGGGTATAGCGGCCCCTGGGCTTGCTCAACCACGACTGTCTCGGCACCTGCCGCTGTGCCATTGCCTGTGGGCACCCCATCGACCGTCGCTACCGTGGTATCACCTGCACTCTCGATTGCGACGACCGCATCAGCCGCCGCCGTACCCGGCTGTGCTTGGCCCTCCGGCAGGGCGGCGATCGCTGCCGCTATATCGACCACGCCTTCTTCCGTCGATAACCAGGGACGGTGGTCCGAAAGGCGGGGCGGGCATCTTCCAGGTGCCCGGCAGGTATTCGCCGGTGGTGTTCAACCACAGGTTGGTTTCCAGGTGCAGATAGCGTGTCAGGAAGATCTTCACAGTGCCCTGGAGGGGAGGCCACTGCTGCTCATCGCCTGAGTGATCCAGCACAATCGGCAGGCTGTTCGCCTCGGGTCCGACGGCTTGTACCCAGGTTTCGTGAAACAGGATTGCGTGGCGACCGCTGCGCTGCAGGGCTGATACCTTGCCGCGAAACTCCTGGTAAGCATCGTCGAGGGTGACAAACGGCCGCGGCAGGGAGTCAACGGCAGCGGTCGGAGCCGGTTCGGACATCACCGGCGTGGGCGGCTGCACCTGGCCGCCGCCGGCCCCGGACCCGGACTTGTGATGATCTGCCTGCCGTACTTGTCGACCAGGCTTTCCCCGCCATATCTGGCCTCGTTGCGTGCGACCCGCGCGGGGTCCACCAGGAATCGGGCGGCCAGGGGATAGGCCAGTTCCGGAGTGGCATCCCACTGCTCCGCGCTGGCAGCGCCTCCCGGGGCAGGCGGGGCCTGGTTGGTGAATACGAGCAGCTCGACCCGGAACCAGCGATAGTCCTGGGCGAGGGCCTTGTCCACGGGAAAAGCCGCGAGCACGACAAGGGCGGTGGCGGTCAACAGAGCGGGTAATTTAGGCATCAGGCGGCATGTTCCGTGGCGTCAGTGGCAAAGGATTCCAGCAGTTGTTCCACATACTGCTGGCGCTCCCGGTTATCGGTGAGCTGGCGGGTGAAGCGCAGGCGAGTGGCCCCCGCTAGTTTATAGGCCCGGGGGTCGGACTGCACCAGTTTGACCAGGCTCAGCGGGTGTACCCGGGTATTCGTGTTGAAGTCGATACTACCACCCTCCGGGCCCGCTTCAATGGCGCGAATACCCAGGGCCTGGGCGCGAAGTCGCAACTGGGATACCAGGAACAGGTTTTTCACCTGCACCGGCAGCAGGCCGAAGCGATCGATCATTTCAACCTGCAGGTCCCGCAGCTCGTTGTCGCTGCCCGCAGCGGCTATCCGCTTGTACAGGATTAGCCTGCTGTTGATGTCCGGGAGGTAATCCTCTGGAATCAGGGCGGGCATGTGGAGTTTGATTTCCGAGCCGTGGTCGAGCGGCGCATCGACGTCGGGTATCTCCCCGCGTTTCAGTGCGGCGACAGCCCGCTGCAGCATATCCATGTACAGGCCGAAGCCGACGCTGTGTATCTGGCCGCTCTGCTCGTCGCCAAGCAGTTCCCCGGCGCCGCGGATTTCCAGGTCGTGGGTGGCCAGCAGGTAACCGGCACCGAGGTCACCGGCCGCCTCGATCGCCTCGAGCCGCTTGCCCGCGTCCGGGGTGATCGCCGAGCGGGGAGGGCACATCAGGTAAGCGTAGGCCTGGTGATGGGAGCGGCCCACGCGGCCTCGCAACTGGTGCAGCTGGGCGAGGCCGAACTTGTCCGCCCGCTCGATAATAATTGTGTTGGCATTGGGGATATCGATGCCGGTCTCGATGATGGTGGTGCACAGCAGGATGTGATGGCGCCGATGGTAAAACGATGACATGACCTGTTCCAGCTGGGTTTCCCGCATCTGGCCATGGGCCACGGCGATGCTGAGTTCCGGCAGCAATTCGCGCAGTTTACGCGCGGTCTCCTCGATGGTCTTGACCTCGTTGTGCAGGTAGTACACCTGGCCGCCACGCAGCGTCTCGCGCAGCACGGCCTCCTTTATCAGGGCTATATTGTGTTCCCGCACAAACGTCTTGATGGACAGGCGACGGGCGGGTGGGGTGGCGATGATGGAGAGATCCCGCATGCCGCCCATGGCCATATTGAGTGTCCGGGGAATGGGCGTCGCGGTGAGGGTGAGCACGTCCACTTCCGAGCGCAGGGCCTTGATAGCTTCTTTCTGCTTCACGCCGAAGCGGTGCTCCTCGTCAATGATCAACAGGCCCAGGTCGGCAAAGCGAAAGCCGCTTTGCAGTAACTTGTGGGTGCCTATCAGGATGTCGGTGTTGCCACTGGCTACCCGCTGGGTCACCTGGGCCAACTCACTGCCTGACTTGAACCGGGAAACCACTTCGACGCTGACATCCCAGTCGGCGAAGCGGTCGCTGAAGGAATTGAAGTGCTGTTGTGCCAGCAGTGTCGTGGGTACCAGCACCGCCACCTGTTTTTTGTTGCGGGTCGCCAGGAAGGCAGCGCGCATGGCCACCTCGGTTTTGCCAAAGCCGACATCACCGCAGACCAGTCGGTCCATCACCCGTGGGCTCTGCATATCCTCGATCACCGCGTTGATGGTCGACTGCTGGTCCGGGGTTTCCTCGAAGGGAAAGGCGGCGGCAAACTGCTCGTATTCATGCTGGAACGCCGCGAAGGCAAAGCCTTCCCTGGCCTCGCGCCGGGCGTAGACTTCCAGCAATTGGGCAGCCACGTCGCTGGCCTTTTCACTGGCCTTGCGCCGGGCCTTGTCCCACTGGTCCGAGCCCAGCTTGTGCAGCGGCGCCAGCTCGGGGTCTGAACCTGCATAGCGGCTTACCAGGTGCAGGGACGCCACGGGGACGTAAAGACGCGAGCCCTGGGCGTATTCAATAGTCAGGAACTCGGCTTCCTGGTCGTCCACGGTGAGGCTTTGCAGGCCGATATAGCGCCCGACGCCGTGTTCGATGTGAACCACCGGTACGCCCTCGCGCAATTCGTTGATATCGCGGAATACATTGGCCACGGCGGCGTCTTCGGCCTTCTTGCCGCGACGGCGGCGCTGGGCTACCCGGTTGCCGAATAACTGCGCCTCGCACACCAGGGTTGGCTCTCCCGGGCCAAAATACATGCCCCGGTCAAGGGGGGCGGTGGTGATCGCGAAATCAACCCCGGAGGCGATAAAATCCTGCCAGTCCAGCACCGCGGGAGGTTCCAGCTGCTGCTCCCGCAGGGATTCCAGCAGGATCTCGCGCCGTCCGGCGGATTCAGCGCACAGCAGCACAGGCCCACCGTGCTCGCGCATGAACTCAACCAGGTGGGCGGCGGCGGAAAGTTTGCGCTGGTCACCGCCGAGGTCGGGCGGCGGCCTGACCCCGGTCTGCCTGTGCACCGGCGCATCGGGGCTGTGGCGAAGCTCCAGCACGGCGTAATTGCCGAGAATCTGGTACAGCTCCTCTACCGGGGTGAAGCAGCGCCGGGGCGGCAGCAGGGGCCGACGGGGGTCTATCCCGTATTCCTCGAAGCGGTTGTTCACGTCATCCCAGAAGTGGCGGGCGCTGGCGTGGTGATCGCCACAGGCGATAATCGCGGTATTGTCAGGGAGGTAGTCAAACAGGGTGGCGCACTGCTCGAAAAACAGCGGCAGGTAGTATTCGCAACCACCCGGGCTGCGCCCGGCCGAGACCTCCACGTAAACCGCGCACTGGTCCGGGTCCACCTCGAAGGCCTCGTACCAGTTCATCCGGAAGCGGCTGATGGCACCCTTGTCCAGCGGGTATTCCCTGCCGGGAAGCAGGTTGATCTGCTCCACCTTGTCCACCGTGCGCTGGGTTTCGGGGTCGAAAGTGCGCAGGCTGTCGACTTCGGCGTCAAGCAGGTCGATGCGATAGGGCAGCTTGCTGCCCATTGGATAAATATCGAACAGGGAGCCGCGCAGGGCGAATTCGCCGTGCTCGTATACGGTCTCCACGTTCAGGTAGCCGTTGCGCTCGAGGTCGCGCCGGAAGCTGTCTATATCCAGGGTCTGGCCCTGGCCGAGTACCAGGCTGGACGCGGCTATATAATCTGTAGGCGCGAGCCGGTGCATCAGGGTTGGGATCGGGACCACCAGTATCCCGGCAGTCATCCTGCGCAGCCTGTGCAGGGTGCTCAGGCGCTCGGAAACGATGTCCTGGTGCGGGGAGAAGTTGTCATAGGGCAGGGTCTCCCAGTCGGGGAATGCCAGGATCTCGACATCATCCTCCAGGAAGAAGGGCAGTTCCCGTTCCAGCGCCAGGGCCGAGCTGGTGTCGGCGGTTATCACCAGCAACAGTTGCCCGGGCCGCGCCAGCTCGGCAACACAGCGCGCCTCGGCGCTCCCCGAGAAGGGGCCAACAGCGGTGCGGGAGGCCTTCTGCTGTGGCCAGGGAGTGTTTTTCAGGAGTTCGGGAAACATAGGCCTTGGGTAAATGGCTGCGGGATGCCTGCGCGGCGGTCAGCAAGAGGCGCTATTGTAGCGTCAAGCCATCGCCAAGCTCCAGTAAGGATGGCTGCGTCGGGCGAGAAAACGGGCAATCCCAACTTGCACGCCCCCGATGCTGCGATGATAATACGCGACCCAACGGCCCAGTGCCCCTTAAGGAAGGTAGCCCACAGTGACCCAACGCAAGCGACCACGTCCCGACGATTACTTCAAAAACTGGAAAGAGCGCGAGGCGCTGGCAGAGGGAATGATCCCGCTGGTGGGCCGCTTGTCCCGTGAAAAGAACGTGAAGTGCTACATCTACGGCCGAACCCTGGTCAATCGCTCGGTGCTGCAGATCATGAAGGATCACCGCTATGTGCGCCAGGTGGAGGGTAACGAGCTGTCCGAATTCGAAACCTACCCGGTGTTCAACCAGCTGGCCGAGCTCGACCTGGGCCCGGCTCATATAGATGTGGGGCGGTTGGCGGTGCGGTTCCAGGAGGAGGGCGCTGCCGCGGGCCTGACTCTCCAGCAGTTCGTCGAGCGGGAGCTGGCTGACCTGATCGGCAACAAGATCAAGCCGCTGGACCAGCCCCAGGACGTCGTACTCTACGGGTTCGGTCGTATCGGCCGGCTGATGGCCCGGATCCTGATCGAAAAAACCGACGGCGGGGACTGCCTGCGCCTGCGCGCCATTGTGGTGCGTAAGGGCAAGGCCCCCAACGACCTGGTCAAGCGCGTCAGCCTGTTGCGGCGCGACTCCGTGCACGGTGCCTTCGATGGCACCATCAGGGTGGATGAGGAGCGGCAGTCTTTTATCGCCAACGGCAACGAGGTCAAGGTGATCTATGCCGACAGCCCTGACACCATTGATTACACCGAGTACGGCATCAACAACGCCATCATTATCGACAATACCGGCGCCTGGCGCGACGAGGCCGGCCTGTCCCAGCACCTCAAGAGCAAGGGGGCAAGCAAGGTTATTCTCACGGCCCCGGGCAAGGGCAACCTCAAGAATATCGTCGCGGGGATCAACAGCGACCAGATACAGCCCGATGACACTATTATTTCCGCCGCCTCATGCACCACTAATGCCATAGCCCCGCCGCTCAAGGCTATGGATGACGAGTTTGGTATCGTCGCCGGCCACGTGGAGACCGTACACGCCTACACCAATGACCAGAACCTGACCGATAACTACCACAAGGCATCACGCCGGGGCCGCAGCGCTCCCCTGAACATGGTCATAACCGAAACGGGGGCGGCGACCGCCGTGGGCAAGGTATTGCCCCAGCTGGTGGGCAAGCTGACCGGCAACGCGATCCGGGTGCCGACTCCCAACGTGTCCATGGCGATTCTCAACCTCACCCTCGGCCGCGAGAGCAGCAAGGAAGAGGTGAATGAATTCATGCGCAACCAGGCGCTGCACTCGTCCCTGCGCAAGCAAATCGACTATTCTGCTTCGCCGGAGGTGGTCTCTACTGACTTCGTGGGCTCCCGTCACGCCTGTATTTTTGACGCCCAGGCAACCATTGTGAACGGCAAGCAGGCGGTGCTTTACCTGTGGTATGACAATGAATTCGGCTATAGCTGCCAGGTGCATCGTATCCTGGAGCGCATGGCCGGCATTCATTTCGCGGTCTATCCCCTGGAGAGCTGATCCGGCGTCGGGCCGAAGCGTCACCCGGGTATCGACCAAGGTCTATTGACTTGGGAAAAAGCTGTCCGATATCAAAGAACCGGGGGCCGTCCGGTGGCGTTTTATAGAACCAATCCGCTATAATGCGCGCGGTCTGGGTTCCGTCATGTAGCGGTTTCGCGTGCCCACAGGGCTCGTGCCCTCTGGACGCCCCCGGCTCATCCACAAATGTTTAGTTTCTTTAGGCAGATCCTATGGTCAAGATCAAGCGGGGCATGGACATTCCTATCCAGGGCGCTCCCCAACAGGTAATCGAAGATGCGCCAGCCCCACGCGCTGTGGGTGTCGTTGGCTATGATTATGTGGGGATGAAGCCAACCATGGAAGTGAAGGAGGGCGACCGGGTCAAACTCGGCCAACTGCTCTTCACCGATAAAAAGACGGAAGGGGTGCGTTATACAGCTCCCGCCAGTGGCGTGGTCTCCGCGATCAACCGCGGTGCCAAGCGGGTATTGCAGTCGGTCGTTATCGACATCGAGGGCGACGAAGCCATTGAATTCCCCCTGGTAAGCGCGGGCGGGATAGCCGCACTGGACGCCGCCACCATCCGGCGGCAGCTGTTGGAGAGCGGCCAGTGGAGCGCACTGCGCACCCGGCCTTACAGCAAGGTTCCCGCGCCCGACGCTGAGGCTGCGGCCATTTTCATCACCGCTATGGACACCAACCCGCTAGCCGCCGACCCCGCTGTCATCATCGACGAGCAGCGAGAAGCCTTCGCAGCCGGCCAGGACCTGCTCGCCAAACTGACCGGGGGCAAGGTATACCTTTGCACCGCGCCGGGGGCCGATCTTCCCCGCGGCAGTGCGGCCAATATCGAAGTCGCTGAATTCGGCGGACCGCACCCGGCGGGTCTCGCGGGCACCCATATTCATTTTCTGGAAGGCGCCAGCGCCAACAAGATCGTCTGGACCATCGGCTACCAGGATGTCATCGCCACTGGCCGCCTGTTCCTCGATGGCCGGCTTTATGTTCAACGCGTGATAGCACTGGCCGGGCCGCAGGTGGAACGCCCCCGCCTGCTGCGCACCCGTCTTGGTGTAGACCTGCAGGCACTTTGTGCGGGTGAGATGAAGGCCGGCGACAACCGTGTCATCAGTGGCTCTGTACTCGGGGGCCGCATGGTGTCCGGAGCCACCTCCTACCTCGGGCGTTACCACACCCAGGTGTCAGTGCTGCTCGAAGGCCGCCACAGGGATTTTATGGGGTGGCTATCACCCGGCACCAAAAAACATTCCAACCTGGGCATCTATGTCACCAGCTTTTTGGGCACGAAACCGCTGGCCATGACCACCACTACCAACGGCAGCGAGCGGGCCATGGTGCCGGTTGGCAGCTACGAGGATGTCATGCCACTGGATATACTGCCCACCCAGCTGCTGCGCGCCCTGATCGTGGGTGACACCGAGATGGCACAGTCACTTGGCTGCATGGAACTGGAAGAGGAAGACCTGGCGCTGTGCAGTTATGTGTGTCCGGGCAAGTACGAGTACGGCCCCATCCTGAGGGACAACCTGACTCGAATCGAGAAGGAGGGTTAAGGCGTGGGACTGCGAAAAATGCTTGATGGTGTAGAGCACCATTTCCAGGATGGGGGCCGTTTCCAGAAGTGGTATGCCCTGTACGAGGTGTTTGACACCTTCCTGTATTCCCCTGACTCCGTAACCCGCTCCACCGCTCACGTGCGCGACGGGGTGGACCTCAAACGGATCATGATTACTGTCTGGATGGCGACGTTTCCCGCCATGTTCTACGGTATGTATAACCTCGGGTTCCAGGCCAACGAAGTTATGCCCGCGGGGCAGGGTGTCGAGAGCTGGCACGGCTATTTCATAGAATTGCTGGGCGGCTACGATGCCGGCAACCTGTGGCATTGTTTCTGGTTCGGCGCTGTCTTTTTCCTGCCTATTTACATTGTCACTTTCCTGGTCGGCATCAGCTGGGAAATATTGTTCGCCATTCGTCGCGGGCATGAAGTGAACGAGGGTTTCTTCGTCACATCCGTACTGTTCGCCCTGACCTGCCCACCGGATATTCCGCTGTGGCAGGTTGCCCTGGGTATCAGCTTCGGTGTGGTGATCGGCAAGGAGATCTTTCGGCGGAACCGGCAAGAACTTCCTGAACCCCGCCCTGACCGGCAGGGCGTTCCTGTATTTCGCCTACCCCGCACAGCTGTCCGGAGATGCGGTATGGACAGCGGTCGACGGTTACACCGGCGCCACCGCCCTGTCGGTGGTCGCCTCGGGTGGCATGGAAGCACTGCAACAGCAGTGGAGCTGGATGCAGGCTTTCCTCGGCTCCGTGCCGGGCTCTATCGGCGAGACCTCGACCCTGGCCATCCTGATTGGCGGCGTGTTGTTGCTGCTCACTCGAGTAGCGTCCTGGCGCATCATGGCCGGGGTCATGATTGGCATGATGGCGCTGTCGACGTTGTTCAACCTGATTGGCTCTGACGACAATCTGGCCTTTGCCATGCCGTGGTACTGGCACCTGGTCACCGGTGGTTTTGCTTTCGGTATGGTGTTCATGGCGACCGACCCGGTGTCCGCGTCGATGACCAATACCGGCAAGTGGTATTTCGGTATCCTCATTGGCCTGATGACGGTGCTTATCAGGGTGGTTAACCCGGCATTTCCCGAAGGCATCATGCTGGCCATTTTGTTTGCCAATATCTTCGCCCCGCTGATCGATCATTTCGTGGTCCAGTCCAATATCAAACGGAGGCTCGCCCGTGTCCAGTAATGACAGTACGAGTAGAACGCTGCTTGTTGCTTTTGCAGTCAGCATCGTAGCCGCGATTTTCGTTTCCACCGCCACGGTGGTGCTCAAACCGATACAGGAAGTCAACAAGGCGCTGGACCGCAAACGCAACATTCTGGCAGCAGCCGGCATGCTCGAGGAAGGCAAGAGCGTGGAAGAGCAATTCGCCCAGATAAGTACCAGGGTGGTAGATCTTCGCAGCGGCAAGTTTGCCGAGGATGTCGATCCCGAGAAGTACAATCCGCGCAAGGCCGCAAAGGACCCGTCTGCATCTGAAAAGCTATCGCCGGAGCAGGACCTGGCCAAGATATCGCGGCGCGAACACTACGCTATTGTTTATGTTGTTGAAGACAGCGCCGGGGATATCGACAAGGTAATTCTCCCGGTCAGGGGCTACGGGTTGTGGTCTACCTTGTACGGTTTCGTAGCCCTGGAGTCCGATGCGAACACCGTAGCCGGTCTCGGCTTTTACGAGCACGGTGAGACTCCCGGCCTGGGCGGTGAGGTCGATAACCCGCGCTGGAAAGCCATGTGGCCCGGCAAGGAAGTCTATCGCGACGGGGATGTGGCGGTGGGACTCATCAAGGGTGCTGTCGATCCCGCATCCGCCAGCGCACCATGGCAGGTCGATGGCCTGGCCGGGGCAACCCTGACATCCGTGGGAGTGACCAACCTGTTGCACTTCTGGATGGGTGAAGACGGGTTTGAACCTTTCCTCAACAACCTGAAAGCCGGGGAGGCGTAACCATGGATTCAGTTAAAGAAACACTGACAGGCCCGATCTTCAAGAACAACCCGATCGCGCTGCAAATCCTGGGTATCTGCTCTGCACTGGCTGTCACCTCGTCCCTGAAGGTCACCCTGGTGATGTGTATTGCACTCACCACCGTGACGGCATTTTCCAGCCTGCTGATTTCTTCAATCCGCAAGCAGATCCCGGGCAGTATTCGTATCATCGTTCAAATGGTGATTATCGCATCGCTCGTTATCGTGGTTGACCAGTTCCTCAAGGCCTATGCATTTGCGATCAGCAAGCAGCTGTCGGTTTTTGTCGGCCTGATTATCACCAACTGTATCGTGATGGGACGGGCTGAGGCCTTTGCCATGAAAAACCCGCCTGTACCAAGCTTTATCGACGGAGTAGGCAATGGCTTGGGCTACAGTGTGATCCTGATCGCTGTCGCCATCGTCAGGGAACTATTCGGTTCCGGCAAACTGATGGGCTTCGAGATATTGCCGCTGGTCACAGAGGGCGGCTGGTACAACCCCAATGGCCTGCTGTTGTTGCCGCCCAGTGCCTTCTTCCTCATAGGCCTCCTGATTTGGGGCCTGCGCAGTGTGCGCAAGGAGCAGGTTGAACAACCGGATTTCAAGATGGCACGCCATACGGCTGCAAGGGAGGGCGTGTAAATGGAACATTATCTGAGCCTGTTTATCCGCTCCATCTTTATCGAGAACATGGCCCTGGCGTTTTTCCTCGGCATGTGTACATTCCTCGCGATCTCCAAGAAAATCCAGGCCGCGCTGGGTCTCGGGATCGCGGTGATCGTGGTGCTCGGTATCACCGTACCTGTGAACAACCTCATTTATACCTACCTGTTGGCTGACGGCGCCCTGGCCTGGGCTGGCCTGCCTGACCTCGACCTGAGCTTCCTGGGGCTGATTTCCTATATAGGCGTGATCGCGGCTATGGTGCAAATCCTTGAGATGTTCCTGGACAAGTACGTACCCGCACTCTACAACGCCCTGGGCGTATTCCTGCCGCTGATTACAGTGAACTGCGCCATCCTCGGTGCCGCCCTCTTCATGGTGGAGCGGGATTACAATTTCGGGGAGAGCGTGGTGTTTGGTGTTGGGGCGGGCGTCGGCTGGGCGCTGGCTATCGTAGCCCTCGCAGGGATTCGCGAAAAGCTGAAGTACTCGGACGTACCCGAGGGCCTGCAGGGCCTGGGAATTACGTTCATGGTGACGGGGCTGATGGCCCTGGGCTTTATGTCTTTCGGCGGCATCGATATCTAAGGCGGGATTGAACTGATATGGATATGACAATTGTTTACGGCGTCACCATGTTCACAGTGGTGGTATTGATCCTGGTGGCGATTATTCTTGCCGCCCGTTCCGCGCTGGTCAGCGCGGGTGACGTGCACATCGAAATTAACGGCGAAAAAACGATTACGGTTCCCGCGGGTGGCAAATTGTTGCAGACCCTGTCCGAGGCGGACCTCTTCCTGCCCTCCGCCTGCGGTGGCGGTGGGACCTGTGCCCAGTGCAAGTGTGTTATCAGTGACGGCGGTGGCTCAATGCTGCCAACCGAGGAGTCGCATTTCACCAAACGCGATGCCGCCGAGGGCTGGCGCCTGAGCTGCCAGGTAGCTGTCAAGCAGGACATGAAGATTCAGGTGCCCGAGGAGGTCTTCGGGGTCAAGCAGTGGGAGTGTACCGTCGTCTCCAATCCCAACGTCGCCACCTTCATCAAGGAACTCACCCTGCAGCTGCCGGAAGGGGAGAATGTCGACTTCCGTGCGGGTGGATATGTCCAGTTGGAATGCCCGCCCCATCACGTCAAGTATTCCGATTTCGATATCGAGGACGAATACCGCGGTGACTGGGAACATTTCGGCTTTTTCAAGCTGGAATCGGTGGTGAAAGAAACAACCATCCGCGCTTATTCCATGGCCAACTACCCGGAAGAGCGCGGCCTGGTCAAATTCAACATCCGTATCGCCACGCCGCCCCCGGGCAGCAGCGGAATCCCGCCGGGTATCATGTCCTCATGGGTGTTCAACCTGAAGCCCGGTGACAAGGTCAAGGTGTACGGCCCCTTCGGCGAATTCTTCGCCAAGGATACCGAGGCCGAGATGGTCTTTATTGGCGGTGGTGCTGGCATGGCGCCGATGCGCTCTCACCTGTTCGACCAGTTCAAGCGCCTGCACTCCAAGCGCAAGATATCTTTCTGGTACGGCGCCCGCTCGATGCGGGAGATGTTCTACCAGGACGACTACGACAAGCTGGCTGAGGAAAACGACAACTTCAAGTGGCACGTGGCCCTGTCCGATCCCCAGCCGGAAGATAACTGGACCGGCTACACGGGTTTCATCCACAACGTGTTGTACCAGGAGTACCTCAAGGACCACCCGGCGCCTGAGGACTGCGAGTACTACATGTGCGGCCCGCCGATGATGAATGCGGCGGTGATCCAGATGCTGACGGAACTGGGCGTCGAACCCGAAAATATCATGCTGGATGACTTCGGCGGTTAACAGCAAAAGCCACCCGGGAGGGTGGCTTTTTGCTTTGGCGACAGCGCTTGTGCTGTCGCTGCTTGGTTGCCTGCAGCGGTCACCCCGAGCCGGTCCGCCTGGCTGGCGAGACCATGGGTACCAGTTGGCACGTGACCGTGATACCGGGCCCCGACAGCCCGGCCCCGGCCCCGGCAGCATTGCAGCAGGGTATCGAGGCTGTGCTCGAGGCGGTCAACCTGGGCATGTCCACCTACCGGGAAGACTCTGAAATAAGCCGTTTCAACGCCCTGCCCACAGATGAATGGTTTGCAGTATCCCCGGATTTCTACTCGGTGCTCTCAACCGCGATGGCGATCGGCTGGCAAAGCGATGGCGCCTACGACGTGACGGTGGCCCCCCTGGTAGACCTGTGGGGTTTCGGCCCCGCCGGGCCAGTGGCGGAGCCGCCCTCCGACGACGCGGTCACCGATGTGCTGGAGCGGGTAGGGCAGGACCACCTCAGGCTGGACGGTGATGGCCAGCGCCTGCTCAAGCGCAGCCCTGTATCGCTGGATTTTTCCTCCATCGCCAAGGGCTTCGCAGTGGACCGGGTCGCCCAGTGGCTGGGCGGGCAGGGGCTGGAGAACTACCTGGTGGAAGTGGGCGGTGAAATGCGCCTGGCGGGCCTCAGCGGCAGGGGAGACCCCTGGCGCATAGCCATCGAACGGCCCGACAGCGCGGACCGGGCTGCTGAGGAGGCTATCAGGGTGAGTGACGCTGGCGTCGCCACCTCGGGGGATTACCGCAATTTCTTTGAACTGGACGGTAAACGCTACTCCCACAGTATCGACCCCCGCAGGGGCTACCCCGTGGCCCATGACCTGGTGTCCGTTACCGTGGTACACCCCAGCGCGATGGTCGCCGACGGCTGGGCCACGGCCCTGGTTGTGTTGGGCTACGAGGACGCGATGGCGGTGGCCCAGGAGCAGGGACTGGCCGTATATTTCATAAGGCGACAGGGCGAGGGGTTTCACGCCAGCCACACCCCGGCGTTTTCTCGCTACCTGGAAAACACGGCACCGCAGGACTAAAATGAATCCACTGGATTCCGGAGGCAGCACATGTCACTTTTTTTGATTACCGCACTGGTCTTTGGCCTGGTAATGGCCGCCATGGCAGTAGGCGTTATGAACGGCAGGGCGCCCATCAAGGGCTCCTGCGGTGGCATGGGCGCCCTGGGTGTCGATACCGCCTGCGAGATCTGCGGTGGTAACCCGCAGCGCTGCGACGAGGAAACCCGGGATGGGGCTGAGGGCAAGAAGAATCCCGAGTTGTACTACCCCGCGGACAAGTAGATCCAACAAGGCGCTTTCTGCTGCCGAAACGCCATAATCACGTTTCACCCGGTCCGTGCACCTCCCGAGAGGTGTTTTGGTAGCAAGCTTTTGTGCCGCGCGGCCCCACTATACACCCACCACTGCTTCATAAGGCGTGGGACCGTTATGTGAACTGGGTCACGTCAAAAATCCTTACATAACTACGCCGCCGAGACCGACGGAAAAATATTATATTATTATATATCAATGAGTTATGATATTTGGCACAGAATGTGCAGCTGTGGAGATGTCGAAAATATAACCATGGGTGGACAGAAACGTGAATCTACAAAAAGATCGCAAAATGAAGACTGTCAAGAAGTTGCTGGCTTCCGTTGCGGTGCTGGCCTGCTCCAGTGCTGCCTTTGCTACAGAATGGACAATTAATTTTCAGACCATGGCGGACGTCTCTTGGGGTGAGAGTGCGTGGCAGCCTCTTGGGCTGGATTTTGATGGAGTCTCTGGTGTTGATGTAGAAATACGTGGGAAGTATGGCCAGGATACCGTCTACGCGTATCTTGATGCGAGTACCGCCGGATTGGGAACTTGCCGAGAACTCTCCCCTGTTACATCTAACCAACCTAAAGTAGTGAATACCAAATATACAAACGGCAAAAATCTTTGTAAGGATTCTGCAGACGATAACGTCAATATTATTGACAGTATCGCTGAAGAACTAGAATTCACGTTCCTACGAGACCTCAACATCACCGGGATCTGGTTCAATAATAACCATGACTCCCCAAAGAGTCTCAAGAACGACACGATCAAAATTGGCAGTTCTGATTACACGTTTACCGGAGACATACAGGACAGCAAATTAGGCTGGCTGTATAGTTTTACAGGGACTAGTGGTTTTTTTAACATCAACGATATACTCAATATCAAAGCCGTTAATGAGCAGTTTTACATTAGCGCCGTTATCTTTAATGACGACACAACGGATACGGATGAGAAAATACCAGTCCCCTCCACCCTGGTATTGCTTGGGCTCGGCCTGGCAGGTCTCGGCGCAAGAAAGTGTCGCAAGTAAGGTCTCGTCAAGCCAGGCGTTGCGCCGGCCAGAAAGAAAAAAACCCGCCACGGCGGGTTTTTTTTGGCCTGTCCATTCCACTTCCGAAGTCCATCCACCACCAAGGCAAGGTCGAATAGCCCGCCCGGCTTGGTTGGGTATTCATTCGACAGATCACCCGCAACCCTGAGAGCGATAACTGCCCCACGGCACTATTCTCATTTGATAGTCGCCCTATGCTGGTCCCCTTCAGCAGAAATACCCGTTTACCCAGCCCCCGCAGCAGATATAATCACCGCATTCTTCCCGGGTACCCGGCTCCAGGCCGAACTCGCAATAAACATACCCGGTAACGACGGTGTCAGTGACTCTCAACAAGGCAGGTTCTATCCGCAATTACGCCCCTTTTATCGGCCTGCGCTACAGCTTCAGCCGCAAGCGCAACCGGTTTACCTCGGTGATCGCCATGGTGTCCATGCTGGGCATGGTGATCGGCGTGGCCAGCCTGATCACGGTGCTGTCGGTGATGAACGGTTTCGGCGGGGAACTGCGCGGACGCATACTCTCCCTGGTTCCCCACGGCTACGTGGCCAATCCCGACGGTGGCATTGCCGACTGGGAGGCGCTGGGCGCGACACTGCGACAGTCCGCCGGGGTGGTGGCGGTATCGCCCTACATCAGCGACAAGGTGTTGCTGGCCAGCCCCACCAACCTGCGCGGCGCGGTACTCACGGCGATTGACCCGGCGACTGAAGCGACGGTCTCCGAGATTCCCGCTGCCATGGTATCAGGCTCCCTGGACAGCCTCGACGGCGGTGGTTTCAACGTGGTGCTGGGGGCCTCGCTGGCGCGTATCCTGCGGGTCCAGCCCGGGGATTATGTCGACGTGACCGTGCCCCGGTTGACGGTAACACCCGATGGGCGTGTTTCCCCGCAGCAAACGGCTGCTGGTCACGGGCCTGTTCGAGGTGGGCGCCCAACCGGACGCCTACCAGGCCTACGTGTCGCTCGCCACCGGGCAGAAACTGCTGGGCCCCCGGGACCGGGTGGACGGTCTGCAGGTCCGGACCAGCGAGTTGTTCGAGGCGCCCGCTATCATGGCGGGCCTGGCAGGGTCGCTACCTGCCGGGTACGAGGTCAATGACTGGAGCCAGAGCCAGGGCTCCCTGTTTCGCGCGGTGAAGATGGAAAAGGTGATGGTAAGCCTGCTGCTGCTCAGCGTGGTCGCCGTCGCTGCTTTTAATATCGTCTCTACCCTGGTTATGTCGGTGGCGGAGAAACGCCGGGATATCGCGGTGCTACGCACCATGGGGGCACGGGCGGGCGGTATCATGGCTATTTTCGTTGCCCATGGCCTGGGCCTGGCGGCGGTGGGCATCTCCATCGGCGCAATCCTGGGAACCGCCCTGGGCCTGAACATATCGCGGGTGACCGCTTTTATAGAAACTGCTTTCGGAGTCAAATTGTTCGATCCAAGTGTTTATTTCATCAGCGAGTTGCCCTCCGACCTGCAGTGGCCGGACGTGGGCGGCGTGGTGCTCGCGTCCCTGCTGCTCAGCCTGCTGGCCACACTGTATCCCGCCTGGCGCGCGACCCGCATCGCCCCCGCCGAGGTGCTGCGCTATGAGTAACCCGGTGCTGCGCTGCGAGTCCCTGTGCCGGGTTTACGAGGACGGCGGCAGGACGGTGACCGTGCTCGAGAACGTCGAGCTCAGCCTCTCCGCGGGCGAAAAAATCGCCGTCATCGGGGCCTCCGGCTCGGGCAAATCCACCCTGTTGAACCTGCTGGGAGGCCTTGATAACCCCACCTCGGGCAGGGTGCTGATGGCCGGGCAGGACCTCGCGAGATTGGGCGAAAAGGCACTGTGCCAGCTGCGCAACCGGCGCCTGGGTTTTGTCTACCAGTTTCATCACCTGTTGCCGGAGTTCGATGCCCGGGAGAACGTCGGCATGCCGCTGCTGATAGCCGGCTTGCCCCGGGCCGAGGCCTGGCGCAGGGCGGCGGCGATGCTCGACAGGGTGGGGATGTCACACCGGCTCGACCACCGCCCCGGCCAGCTGTCCGGGGGAGAGCGCCAGCGGGTGGCCATCGCCAGGGCGCTGGTCGGCAGCCCGGATGTGGTACTGATGGACGAACCCACCGGCAACCTGGACCCGCACTCGGCGGCTCAGGTGCTGGCGCTGATCGATGAACTCGGGCAGGAGAGCGCGGCCTTCGTCGTGGTGACCCACGACCCCGCGATAGCCAGGCAGATGAACCGCACCCTGGAACTGCGGGACGGCGGTCTCAGGGACCTGTCATGACGTTCTATGAGCGCCTGCGCATCGCAGTGCGCTACACCTTTGCCTTCGGCGGTGGCCACCTGTCTACCTTCCTCTCGACGCTGTCGATGTTGGGGCTGGTGCTGGCGATCAGCCTGCTGATCATAGTGCTGTCGGTGATGAATGGCTTCGACAAGGAGATGCGGGAGCGAATCCTGGGGATGGTGCCCCACATCACCCTGCACAGTGCGATTCCCATTGAGGACTGGCGGGAGCAGGCGGCGGTGGTGGCGCGCCATCCGGAGGTGCTCGAAGTCACGCCCTTTACCGAATTTGACGCCCTGTTCATGCGCGGCGACAGCATCGAGACAGCCATGGGCGTGGGCATAGACAGCAGTGACGCGGCCGCCGTCAGTCGCCTGCTGGCAAGCCTTGATGAGGAGGAGGTTGCCGCGTTCCAACAGCAGGCCAACGGCCTGGTGCTGGGCGTGGGCATTGCGGATCGCCTCGGCGTCAGGCCCGGAGACGAACTGACACTGATCGTCCCCGGCGCGGGACCTGGCGCCGAGGGCCGCGCCACCCGCTTTGAATCCCTGCGGCTGGTCGCCTTGCTGGAAACCGGTACCGAACTCGACCAGGCGGCGGCTATCGTACCGCTCGCCCTTGCGTCAGAACTTGCGGGGCTGGGAAGCGCGGTATCGGGCCTGCGCATCGCCACCCGTGACCTGTTTTCGGTGACCCGGGTAGGCCGGGAGCTGATGAATAATATGCCCAGCGGGTATTACGCCACCAACTGGATGATGACCCACGGCAACCTGTACTCCGCCATCCAGTTGTCCCGGGACCTGATCTCAATCCTGTTGTTTTCGATCATCGCCGTGGCGGCCTTCAATGTGGTGTCCTCACTGGTGCTGGTAGTGTTTGACAAGCAGGGCAATATCGCCATCCTGCGGACCCTGGGGGCTGCGCCGCGTGATATCGCCATTATCTTTGTGCTGCAGGGCGCCATGATCGGGCTGGTCGGGGTGGTTCTCGGCGCCGCGCTGGGCGCAATCGGCAGCCAGCTGGTGCCGGACCTGGTGAGCGCACTGGAGCGATTGCTGGACATGAATTTCCTCAACACTGATGTGTACCCGGTGTCGTTCCTGCCGGTGGATCTGTTGTGGGGAGATATTCTGGTGGTGGGTGGCGTGGCGTTCGCCATGTGCGTGGTGGCGGCTATCTATCCCGCCCTGCGCGCCTCGCGCCTGGCGCCGGCACTGATTCTCAACCAGGATCGCAGCTAGGGCACCTCTGATTCATGCGGTAATGCCTCAGAGTTGCCCTAGTTTTTCAGCCTGTTGGCGCGACGGCGCTTGCGCTCGCGCCAGTGCACCGAGACCCGCCAGCGCCACAACATGCTGACGATAAAATACCCCAGGCAGCCGAAAAAGAGTCCGCAGATCAGGCAACCCAGCAAAAAGGGTTGCCAGATGTTGGTCAACTGGTGGCTGAGCCAGCTGAAGCTGAGTTCGAACTCAATTGGCGTTACCGGCACGTTTATGATGAGCCCGCCCACCTGGTAGGCCATGAAAAAGAGCGCCGGCATGGTCAGCGGGTTGGTAATCCAGACCAGGCTGACTGATATGGGCAGGTTACACCGCAGCAGCAGCGCCAGCAGGGCGGCCAGGGGCATCTGCCCGGGGATCGGCATAAAGGCCACGAACAGCCCGACGAAAAAGGCCATCGAAGCCGAATAGCGATTCAGGTGCCACAGGTTGGTCTCGTAAATCCAGTCCCCGAGAATATGCAGTGACTTGATTTCCCTTACCCTGGCCGCACTGGGCATGAGCGATTTGAGTGTCTTTTTAGGCATGGTGTGGGTGACCGGAACTGCTGTGTCGTTCCCTGGCGAGTTGTGATTCACTGGCAGAGCCGTGATGCTGCGGCCATTCCCTGAAGCGTTGTCTTCACTTCGGCCTTTGGTCATTATGCCTATAAAGTGTCGGCTACTCTAGGGCGTCAGTCACGGATTCAGGCGCTTGCCAGTTGCTGTACAGGTTTTGGATAGCCAGGATGAGATCATGGATGATCGGACTGGTACTGGGCATCCTGCCGGTATCACTGTTACCCCGGCTGCCGGGCTCTTGGGTGCCGCTAGTACTGGCTGCAACAGGCCTGGTGCTGCTCGCCCCGCGAGGAGTACTGCCACGCCTGGTTTCAGGCCTGGCGCTAGGGTGCGCCCTGGCATTGGCGCACGGCCAGCAGCTGCTGGAACGACGGATAGTCGATGCCTGCGTCAGGCAACCACTGGTGGTCACAGGTGAGGTAGCCTCACTACCCCGCGTTACCGCATTCCCGGACGGCAGCAGCCGGCAGCGGTTTGAGTTCGCCGTTACCTCGCTGGAACCCCGGCGCTGCGCCGGTCCCGCCCGGGTGCTCCTGTCCTACTACGGCCCCGCCAGGATCACCCCCGGCGACAGCTGGACCTTCCCGATCATGCTGGCCAGGCCGTGGGGCCTCGCGAATCCAGGGTCATTCAACCTGCAGGCATGGTACGCGCAGACCGGCATCGACGCCGTGGGCAGTGTCAGGGGCGGGGTGGCAGCCGGCCCGGGGGTAAAACACCAGCGGGGCGCTAGCATTGCCAGCTTGCCCGATCGCCTGCGCCAGCAGATCAGTGAGCGTATCGGCTCACTGCAGCTGGCGCCGCAGGCAGCGGCGGTACTGCGGGCAGTGACCGTGGCGGACAAGAGCGGTATCGACGCGTCGTTCTGGACCCTGCTGCAACAGTTTGGCATCAACCACCTGCTGGTAATCTCCGGCCTCCACGTGGGGCTGGTGGCCGGGGCCGCCTACCTGTTGGGCGGCGCCGCCCAACGACTGTGTTTGCTGGTGGGCCGGCCGGCACACACTTTGCCCGCCGTACTGGCATTATTTTCCTGCTTCGCCTACACCGCCCTGGCGGGGTTCTCGGTCGCAACACAAAGGGCGCTGTGCATGCTGGCCTGCTTTCTGGTGGCGGACCTGGCGGGCCGCAGCAGCAGCTCCGGCAACAACCTGCTGCTGGCCGCAGTGGTGGTTCTCGTGTTCAATCCCCTGGCCGCACTGGGCAGCGGCTTCTGGCTGTCCTTCAGCGCGGTGGCGGCATTGCTGTGGCTGGCCCATTGGCAACGGGGGCGCCTCGGCTGGCAGCGACTACTGCTGACCCACGGGTTTATGTCACTGGTAATGATGCCACTGGGCGCGTGGTGGTTCGGCGGCAGCAGCGTCGTTGCCGGGCTGGCTAACCTGGTGATGATCCCGCTGATTGGCCTGGTAGTGGTACCGCTGGCTTTGCTGGCGGTAATCTGCATGTATCTTGTTCCCGCCGCGGAGCTGCCGCTGTGGCAGCTCGCGGCATGGCCCCTGCAGAAGCTGTTACCCCTGGCAACTGCCCTGACGCAAGACAACGACTGGCTGTACCTGCAGTTGCGCGGCTCCCTGGCGGATGTGCTGTTGGCTGCAGCGGGGATACTGCTGGTGATCCTGCCGCTGCCGCTGCGGGCCAGGGCGCTGGCCGTGGTGATGGCGTTGCCACTGCTGCTGCCCAGGGATCCGCAGGCTGGCTTCCCGCCGCGGGATGAACCGACCGGACTGGTGCGGGTAATCGTCCTCGATGTCGGCCAGGGTACCGCGGTGGTCGTCAGCAGCGGCCAAAACGTGCTGCTCTACGATACCGGCGGCGGTGACCCCGCAGGCGCAAACATGGCGCAGACTGTGGTATTGCCGTATTTGCGGCTGCGAGGCATTGCCGCAGTGGACACGCTGGTGATAAGCCATCCCGATAACGACCACAGTGCGGGAGCAGCCACCCTGCTGGCCGCCATGCCTCCCTCCAGGGTGTATTTTGGCGGGGACTGGGAGGCCACAGCCGGTGCCCGGCCCTGCCTTGCGGGGCAGGCCTGGCGCTGGCCAGGGGGGGAGAAGTTCCAGTTTCTCTCGCCGGCGCCCGGTCCTGTTGGGTCGGGGCTCAGCAACGACAGCTCTTGTGTGCTGCAGATAGAAGCGGCCGGATACCGCCTGTTGCTGGCGGGCGACGTGGAGAGCCCACAGGAACGCGAGTTGGTGGGTTACTGGGGCAAGCAGCTGGCCAGTGACTGGCTGCTGGTGGCCCATCACGGCAGCCGCACATCGTCATCGTGGGCCCTGCTGAAGGCCGTCAGCCCCGCCATGGCTGCTGTCAGTAGTGGCTATGCCAACCGCTTCGGTCACCCCCACGAAGATGTGGTCGCCCGGCTGCTACGCTCGGGTGCACAGGTCTACGACACGGCCAGTGGCGGCGCGCTGGAATTCGAGTTCGTCCCCGGACAGCCGGTGAAGGTGGGGCGCAGGCGTGAGCAGCACAAACGTTTCTGGATGTGAGATCCAGCGGTTTCTCAGCACTTCCCCCTGGGCGTATAATGGCGCCATTAAAAAAACAGGGGAGAGTGAAGGTGCTTGAATTGTTATCTGCCGGTGGCTGGCTGATGGGGCTCATACTGCTGTGTTCGGTGGTCGGCCTGGCGATCTGCGTAGAGCGGCTGTACACACTCAACCCCAGGAAGATCGCGCCGCCGCACCTGCTGGCCACCGTATGGAAACAGCTCAAGGCCGGTGAACTCGACGCCGAACGGCTGCGCAACCTGAAAAAGGCATCGCCCCTGGGCAGGATCCTCGCGGCGGGGCTCGGCAACGCCTACCACGGTCGGGATGTGATGAAGGAGAGCATCCAGGAGGCCGCCGGCCACGTCGTCCACGACCTCGAGCGTTATCTCAATACCCTCGGCACCATCGCCGCCGTTGCGCCCCTGTTGGGGCTGCTGGGAACCGTGGTGGGCATGATCAAGGTATTTGCCGAAATCATGGCCCAGGGCACCGGTAACGCCAGCGCCCTGGCGGGTGGTATTTCCCAGGCCCTCATCACCACCGCTGCAGGCCTGACCGTGGCGATACCGGCGCTGGTCATGCACCGGTATTTTGTCGGCCGTATCGACGGTATCGTGGTGGAGCTGGAGCAGGAAACCATCAAACTGGTCGACGCCCTGCACAGTGAAGAGAACTCGGAAGCCGGCTCTTGAAATTCAGGCGTAAACACCGGGAGGAGGTCGGTATCAACCTGACCCCCTTGATCGACGTGGTCTTTCTGCTGCTGATTTTTTTCATGGTGTCCACCACCTTTACCCGGGAAACCCAGTTGAGCATCGACCTGCCCGAGGCCGAGGGCAGCGTCAAGGAAAGCAGCGAGCAGCAGGTGGAGATCCTGATCGACGAGTCCGGCAATTACCGGGTCAACGGCCAGGGCCTGGTGGACAACCGCATGCGCACCCTGCAGGCGGCGATTTACAAGATATCCGCCGGCGATACCACCATGCCCATGATTATTACCGCCGATGCGGACACGGCGCACCAACATGTGGTTCGCGCCATGGATGCGGCCGGCCAGATGGGCTTCGTGCACCTGAGTATTACCACCATGCAGCCCGTCGGGTCGGACTCGAGTGGCTAGTTACTCGGACCTGCCTTATGCCCGGCCCGGTCACAGCGGTATGAGCGACTGGCAGATCTACCGCCGCCTGCTGGGTTATGTAATCCCCCACTGGCTCATGTTCAGCCTGAGCCTGCTGGGCTACGTCATCTATTCGCTGGGCAACGTGCTGCTCGCCGACCTCATGCAGTTTCTACTCGATTCGCTGGATGACTCTGTCAAGGTGTCTTCAGGCATCGTGTCGTCCGTGGTCTACCGGTTTTTCAGCCCGGAAGGGCTCGACCGGGTGGAATTTGCCCGGGTGGCGGTGCCGGTGGCCATGGTCCTGATTGCCGCCAGCCGCGCCAGCGGTTTTTTTATGGGCAACTACTTCATGAACCATGTCGCGCGCACGTTGATCCACAATCTGCGCTGTGAGTTGTTCGACAAGATGCTGGTCGCTCCCAGCGCCTACTACGACGCCCACAAGCAGGGCGCGCTGATATCCAAGATCACCTTCAACGTGGAGCAGGTGACGGGAGCGGTGACCAAGGCCCTTAAAACCGTGGTGCGCGAGGGCTTGACGGTGATTGCGCTCACCAGTTACCTGCTCTACCTGAACTGGCGCCTCTGCCTGGTGTTCATTGCGGTGATACCGGTTATTGCCGCGGTAGTCACCTTTGTGGGCAAGCACTTTCGCCGCTACAGCCGGCGCATCCAGACCTCGATGGGGGATGTTACCCAGGTCTCGGGGGAGAGTGTTAGCGGCTACCGTGAAATCCGTGTCTTCGGCGGACAGGCCCAGCAGCAGGAGCGTTTTCGCAAAGCCAGCCAGTACAACCGTTCTCAAAACCTCAAGATGGCCTTTGCGGACGGCCTCAGCACGCCGGTGATCCAGACCCTGCTGGCCATCGCCCTGGCCACCCTGGTCTGGTTCGCCCTCAGCCCCGATATCCTGCGCGGCTTTACCGCCGGTTCCCTGGTGGCCTTCCTGACTGCAGCCACCCAGCTCGGCAAACCGATCCGCCAGCTGAGCGAGGTGCAGTCCGACATCCAGCGCGGCCTGGCCGCCTCGGAGGATATCTTCGCCCAGCTCGACCTCGACGAGGAGGTGGACAGTGGTGAGGTAACGGTAACGCGGGCGACGGGGGCGATCCGCATCAAGGGTCTGTCCTTCGCCTATCCTGGCAGCGACAAGCTGGTGCTGGAGAATGTCTCGATTGAAATACCCGCCGGCAAGACCGTGGCGCTGGTGGGGCGCTCGGGCAGCGGCAAAACCACGCTGGTACAGTTACTGGCGCGGTTTTACCCGGTAGAAACGGGTGATATTACCCTGGACGGAGTTCCCCTGGCGGATTACCGCCTGGCAAACCTGCGGGCCCAGCTGGCTATGGTGTCGCAACAGGTCGCCCTGTTCCACGACACCGTCTACAACAATATTGCCTACGGTTCCCTGGCGGACGCGCCACAAGAGGCTGTGCTTGCGGCTGCCGAATCCGCTTACGCCAGTGAATTTATCGACAACCTCCCTGCGGGATTCCAGACCGTACTGGGTGATGACGGCGGCGGACTCAGTGGTGGCCAGCGCCAGCGTATCGCCATCGCCCGGGCGATTCTCAAGGATGCCCCTGTGCTGATTCTCGATGAGGCCACCTCGGCCCTGGACAACGAATCAGAACACCGTATCCAGCAGGCCCTGGATAATGTGATGGCCAATCGCACCACCATCGTCATTGCGCACCGCCTCTCTACCGTGGAACACGCGGACAGCATCGTGGTAATGGACGCCGGCAGGGTGGTCGCCAGCGGCACTCACCAGACACTGCTTCAGGAGGGTGGGCTCTATGCGCAGTTGTATCACCAGAAGTTTGCCGATTGAAGAACCGGTTGCGCCAAACCCTGGAACAGGCCTGGTACGGTGGCGCCTGGTGGCCGTGGCTGTTGCGCCCCCTGGAGCTGTTGTTTCGCCTGGCAGCCGCGGCGCGGCGCGGCCTGTATCGGGGTGGTCTCCTGAAGGTATACCGCGCGCCGGTTCCAGTGCTTGTGGTGGGCAATATCACCGTCGGGGGTACCGGCAAGACCCCGGTTGTCATCGCCCTGGTTGAATACCTGCAGCAACGCGGCATCCGGGTTGGTGTCGTCAGTCGCGGCTACGGTGGCGCCAGTGCCACTGCGGCGCTACTGGGTCGAGCGCGACAGTGATCCCGGGCAGTGTGGCGACGAGGCGCTGCTGATACATCGACGCACCCACTGTCCCTGCGTGGTTGCTCCCTCGCGCGCAGACGCGGTGCGCGTCCTGCTCACAAAAGCCAGTGTCGATCTCATCGTCAGTGACGATGGCCTGCAGCACTATGGCCTGGCCCGCGATATGGAAATAGCGCTGTTGGACGAACAGCGGCGCACCGGCAATGGTTTCTGCCTGCCGGCAGGCCCTCTGCGTGAAACCCCGGCGCGCCTGCAAAGCACAGATTACGTGCTGTATCGTGGCAGCGCGGATCCGCTTGCCGGGGTGCAATACATCGCGGAAGGGCTGGTAAATGTACGCAGTGGCGAACAGCGTCCCGTGACGCCGGCGGCACTGGGTGAGGCAGTCTACGCGGTGGCGGGGATTGGACAGCCCGGGCAGTTTTTCGAGACGCTGGCGGGCTGCGGGTTTCAGGTACAGCCCCTGCGTTTTCCCGATCACCACCGCTACAGCCCGGCAGATTTTTACGGACTTGACGGCAAGCCGATTATCATGACCGAGAAGGACGCGGTAAAATGCAGCGGCCTTGCGGGCGATGATGCCTGGTACCTGAAGATCAGCGCCCGGCTGCCGGAGGCGGTGACTACAGCCGCGGCGGCACTGGCCCGTCCCTGAATATTTTATGGAGCAAGCATGTCCTACACCGTTGTCATACCCGCGCGCCACGGCTCCACCCGCCTGCCAGGAAAACCGCTGCTGGATATCGGCGGCAAAACCATGGTGCAGCGCGTGTGGGAGCAGGCCAGTCGCAGCGCCGCCCGGGAGGTGGTCATCGCCACCGACGACGAGCGAATCCTGCAGGTAGCCGAGGGTTTTGGCGCGACGGCCTGCATGACTTCGATGGCGCATCCCTCGGGCACTGACCGGCTGCAGGAGGTCGCCGCCCATTTTGGCTGGCCTGACGACCGGATAGTCGTCAACGTGCAGGGCGACGAACCGATGATTCCGCCCGCAGTCATCGACCAGGTGGCGCGCAACCTGGCCGGGCAGCAGCGGGCGGGCATTGCCACCCTGTGCGAGCGCATCACTGAACTTGCCGAGCTGGTCGACCCCAACGCGGTGAAAGTGGTGTTTGACGCCGCCGGCATGGCGATGTACTTCAGTCGGGCCAGCATTCCCTGGCCCCGGGAACAGTTCAAGGGTGGCCAGCAGGCCATGCCGGGAGAGGGTCGCTGGTATCGTCATATCGGTATCTACGCTTATCGCACAGCGTTCCTGCACAAGTATGTGACCTGGCAGCCCGCGCCGCCGGAGCAACTGGAGCAACTTGAGCAACTGCGGGCGCTGTATAACGGCGTGGGTATTCACGTGGCCGAGGCCTGCGAACGGGTTCCGGGTGGAGTGGATACTGCCGCCGACCTGGACGCGGTGCGCGCCCGCTTTGTCGGTTCTATGCCTGCGTGAAGGCTGCAGAGAAAATTCGATTATCTTCTTCGGCTGACCCGGCAAGATCGGCTGCTGGCCAACGCTTCACCGTGTCCGCAATTTCAAGCGCAAGTAGTCCGTTGTTGATAGAGACCTGCGATGCACATCCTGCAGGATGAGGCCCTGCAGCCCTACAACACCCTGGCGCTGGCGGCCCGGGCAAAGGCGCTGCTGCGGGTAGCAGACCAGGGCCAGCTGTTCGATGCACTGGCCTGGGCAGCCGACAGGGCAATGACGGTAATACCGCTGGGGGAGGGCAGCAACGTGGTTGTCGCCGGGGACCTCGATGCCCTGGTGTTGCGTCTTGACACACGCGGTATCGAATTGCTGGAAGACGATGGCGACTCGGTCCTGCTGCGGGTGGCCGCCGGGGAGAACTGGCACCAGCTGGTCCAGTGGTCGCTGGAGCATGGCTTTTTCGGCCTGGAAAACCTCGCCCTCATTCCGGGAACCGCGGGCGCCGCACCTATCCAGAATATCGGCGCTTATGGGGTTGAGCTGGCGCCGTTCGTACACCAGGTACACTGTGTCACAATTACCGGCGGGAGCAGCCGCGCCATCACGGGGCCAGCCTGCCAGTTCGGCTACCGCGACAGCATTTTCAAACACAGCTTGCAGGACCAGTTGATCATCACCGCAGTTGACCTGCAGCTTTCGCGTCGCCCGCGGGTGCAGGCGGATTATCCGGCACTGGCCAGGGCGCTCGAGCAGGGCGGCTGCCCTGAACCGACACCCCGGGAGGTATTCGATGCGGTGGTGGGTATCCGCCGCAGCAAGCTGCCGGACCCGGCCCGGGTGCACAATGCCGGGAGTTTTTTCAAGAACCCGGTGCTGTCGGCCCAGCGGGCACAGGAACTGGCCCGCCAGTTTCCGGGCCTGCCGCTTTACCCCCAGCCGGACGAAACGGTCAAGCTGCCCGCCGCCTGGCTTATCGATTTCTGCGGTTGGAAAGGGCATCGCGAGGGGGGGCTCGGTGTGCACCCGGAGCATGCCCTGGTGCTGGTTAACTACGGCAACGACAACGGCGCGGACCTGCTGTCCCTGGCCAGGGCTATTGCCGAGTCGGTACTGGACACCTTCGATATCGCGCTCGAGATCGAGCCCAGGATATACGGCGGGGCGGCGTGAGCGAGTTCGACCATAAAGCATTTCTCAAGGCACTGACCACGCGCCCGGGCGTGTACCAGATGTACGACGCCGAGCGCAAGCTGCTGTACGTCGGGAAGGCCCGCAACCTGAAAAACCGTGTAGGCAGCTATTTTCGCGCCAGCGGGCTCACCGAGAAAACCATGGCGCTGGTGGCGCGGATCCACGAGATCCAGGTCACGGTGACCTCCACCGAGGTGGATGCGCTGCTGTTGGAACACAACCTGATCAAGTCTCACCAGCCGCCGTACAATATCCTGCTAAGGGATGATAAATCCTACCCTTATATTTTCCTGTCCAGTGAGGACAAGTACCCCCGGCTCAGCCTGCACCGGGGGGCGAAACGGCGCAAGGGCCAGTACTTCGGCCCCTATCCCAGTGCGGGGGCCGTACGCGAGTCGCTGCACTTTCTGCAAAAGGTGTTCAAGGTACGCCAGTGTGAAGACAGCTATTTCAACAATCGTTCGCGCCCCTGCCTGCAATACCAGATTGGCCGCTGCACGGCTCCTTGCGTGGAGCTGGTAAGCGAGCAGGACTACGCGCAGCAGGTGGATAATACGACCCTGTTCCTGCGCGGCAAGTCCCAGCAGCTCATGGCCAGGCTGGCGGATGATATGGAAAAGGCCGCGGCGAAGCTGGCCTACGAGGAGGCGGCCGTATTCAGGGACCAGTTGAGCCAGTTGCAGCATGTGCAGGCCAGCCAGGGCATTGAAGGAGTGAAGGGCGACCTGGATATTGTCGCCGCAGCAGTGGCAGGCGGCAGGGCCTGTGTGCAGGTGCTGTTCGTGCGAGGGGCGCGGGTGCTGGGAAGTAAAACCTATTACCCGCCACTGCGTTTGCAGGAAACGCCGTCACAGGTGCTGTCCGCGTTTATACCCCAGTACTACCTGGGCGGCATGCGGGCGATACCCCCCGAACTGATCGTTAATGAAGCGCCGGAAGATGCAGATACCCTCGCACTTGCCCTGACGGCGGAATCGGGGCGACGGGTACGACTGCGCAGCAGGGTCCGGGACGCCCGGGCCCGCTGGCTGCAGCTGGCCCTGCAAACCGCCGAAACCAACCTGGCGTCACACCTCAGCGGACGCCAGTCCGTTATCGAGAGGCTGCAGGCCTTGCAGGAACTGCTCGGCCTGCCGGAAGCGCCGGAACGTATGGAGTGCTTTGATATCAGCCACAGCTCCGGGGAGGCCACGGTTGCCTCCTGCGTGGTGTTCGACCAGGGCGGTCCGCGCAAATCCGATTACCGCCGTTTTAACATTGAAGGGATTACCGGCGGCGACGACTACGCGGCAATGCAACAAGCCCTTGAGCGGCGCTACAAGCGCCTCAAATCAGGCGAGGCGCCCATGCCGGATATCCTGTTCATCGATGGCGGTAAGGGCCAGGTCAGCCAGGCCATGTCGGTGCTGGCGGACCTGCAGATCGTTGGCGTAGAAGTGATAGGGGTTGCCAAGGGGGTCACCCGCAAGGCGGGCTTTGAGACACTTCTGAATGGCCGCACCGGGCGCGAGCGGCAGCTGGGCATCGACAACCCCGCCCTGCACCTGATCCAGCAGATCCGGGACGAGGCTCACCGCTTTGCCATCACCGGTCACCGCGCGCGCCGGGACAAGGCCAGACAGCGCTCTTCTTTAGAGGATATCGCCGGCGTCGGTGCAAAACGCAGGCGGGACCTGCTCCGCCACTTCGGCAGTGCCCAGGGCGTGGAGAACGCCAACATCGACGAGTTGAAGAAAGTTGCCGGAATTAGTGCCACAATGGCCCAGCAGATATACGATTACTTGCACAATATCAACGACTGAAGAGACGGGGAACGGACTGTTTGAGCATCAATATACCCAATGCCTTGACCATTCTGAGAATCTGCCTGATCCCGGTACTCGTGGTGGTTTTTTACCTGCCCTTTCGCAATCACCTGCAGGTGGCGGCACTTATTTTCGCTTTTGCCGCGGTTACCGATTGGGTCGATGGTTACCTCGCCCGGCGCCTGGGCCAGATGACAGCCTTCGGGGCTTTCCTGGACCCGGTAGCGGACAAACTGATGGTAGCCGTTACCCTGGTGCTACTGGTGGAGCGCCATGACACCCTGATGTTTACCCTGGCAGCCTGCGTCATCATCGGGCGGGAGATAGTTATCTCCGCACTGCGGGAGTGGATGGCCGAACTGGGTGAACGCACATCGGTTGCCGTGTCCTATATCGGCAAGGTGAAGACCGCGTTCCAGATGCTCGCCATCACCGGCCTGCTGGCCATCGACCCGGCCCGGGACGAGAGCTGGCTGCTGGCTTTGTGCTACATCGTCCTGTACACCGCGGCGGTACTCACCCTGTGGTCTATGTTCATTTACTTGCGCGCGGCATGGGCGGTTATCAAAGATCTCGACAATCCCTTGTAATTCAGCTAGTTGCGGGGACTATTAGGGATTGTTCTTGACTCTGGCGAAGGGGCGAATACAATAGGCGCCGCCCATCGGGTGCAGTACCAACCACGGCGGTGGATAAGCGCAATGTGTGCGGGAATAGCTCAGTTGGTAGAGCGCAACCTTGCCAAGGTTGTGGCGGGGCGCGCAGCCTCGACGGTTCCGGCGACCACGGCGGTGGATAAGCGCAATGTGTGCGGGAATAGCTCAGTTGGTAGAGCGCAACCTTGCCAAGGTTGAGGTCGCCGGTTCGAACCCGGTTTCCCGCTCCAAATCTCTATCTGCACTGAAGGTTTTGGAGTGCGAAGTGGTGCGCCACCCCGGCCGTTTCCCGCACCAATACATAGCAAGGTCCAGCCTGTACGCCCCCCCATTTTGCTCCCCAGTTTCTTACAGAAGGCGTCAGCTGCTTTCTCCGCAGCCCACAGGCTGTTTGGCATGTGGTCGGTCTTTCGAGCTATCATGCTCCAGCGGATCATAGCTTACCGATATGGGATGAGACCGCGCCTGTTCTTTCGGAGCTAATCGAAAACTTCCGGAATGCGAGGAGACTCCCTGGAGATGCTGGAATAAAGGCTGAGGGATTATCACCGGGCGGACCAATACTAATAATCGCGTAGTGATACCAGTCATGAAATACAGCCCAGAAATAGATGGCCTCCGGGCCATTTCAGTATTCCTCATCATTATGTTTCACCTTGAAATCTTGGCATTCAGCGGTGGCTACATCGGTGTTGATGTGTTCTTCGTGATCTCCGGCTTCCTGATCACCAATATCATCGTCAGTGATCTTGAGCGCGGCAGTTTTTCATTCAGGCAGTTTTATGCGCGTCGTATAGCGCGGATCGTCCCGGCTTTGCTCGTTGTGGTCGCTTTTTCGCTGTTGGCGGCAATCATTTTGTTTTCACCGAGGGCCCTTCTACACACTTCCCTGGAAAGCCTTTCCGCAGTTTTTTCAGTGAGCAATATATACTTCTGGATGGAGTCGAGTTACTGGGCGCCAAAGGCCCGAAGTTTTCTGCTACTTCATACCTGGTCGCTCGGTGTCGAAGAGCAGTTCTATCTGGTTTACCCGCTCCTGATATTTTGTTTTTACCGGCTCTTCAACAGGAAAGGCCTGTTGCTGGTCTTGTTACTGATGTTCGTCAGCAGCCTGGCCGCCAACAGTTTCGCACTGCGTACTGATGCCGCCTCGGCGTTTTACCTGTCACCGCTTCGCTTCTACGAGTTTGCTATTGGCGGTTTTGCGAGCTGGCTCTCATCCACCGCCGTAAGTAACAAACTAGCCGGCCGATTGCGGTCATTGGTGAGCCTGGTCGGCCTTGCGCTGATATTGTATAGCGCGTTCAGCTTTAGCTTTTTAACGAAGTTCCCTGGCTTCCATGTGTTGCTGCCTACAGTTGGCGCTGCGTTGATAATTCTTGCCGGTGGCTCAGCGCCTGCCACATTGCTGCTGGCAAACCCGGTCATGGTCTGGCTGGGAAAAATTTCGTATTCCCTGTACCTGGTTCATTGGCCGGTTATTGTGATCTATCGCTATAGTATTGGCTCGACTCTGACGCTGGCCGATCAGATCCTGTTGGCGGGGATAACGCTTTTTCTGGCTACCATGCTTAACAAAGGTGTAGAGCAACGCTTCAGGTTTGCATCAGGGGCAGGAAGAACCCGGACGGGTATTCCGGTGGGCAGGGCACTGCGGCTAACCGGGGCGGCAACTGTGCTGGTCTGTGGTCTCGCGGCTTTGATAATAGCAGGGCAGGGCTGGTCGTGGCGGCTTCCCGACAATGTGCAGCATTTTGTGATGAAAGACCTGCCGGTTTCTGCTCGCGAAAGGCGCATCTACATGAAGGCACGCTGCGTACCGCGAGGTGATGTATTCTGCGGGAAGCGCCAGGATCAGGGCGAAAATATTATGTTACTGGCGGATTCTCGGGGTCCGGATATCTATATAGCGCTTATGTCGGCCTATCCTGGCGCCAATATCTATGCGTCCTACGCAATGGGCTGCGCGCCTGTTTATGACCCGACTATTGGCAAAAGTACTCATTTCAGCGATTGTCCCGAATTGAACAGGCAACGCCTTGCTGCGGCAGAACAGGCGCCGGCCGGTGAGATTATCTTCCTGGCAATGGATTTCAATCCATGGCGCGCTGCATTCGTCGTCGAGACCGCAAAACGGCTGGTCAATAGCGGTAAGCGGGTCTATGTGCTCGGACAATCGAGATTCCTGGATGAAAAAACTCCCCAGGACATCGCCCTCGACCAGGTCCGTTTTTCCCTGGACAGGCATTATATCGAACGCTTTTTGACCTCGTCCCCATTCAGTCTGGACGATGTGTATGGCGAGCAGATCAATGCTGCCGGCGCCACCTATATCAGTACCCGCGACTTTTTTTACCAGGACGGTTATCGCTTGTTTACCCTCAAGGGTGATGACCTTTTGAGTTACGACGGATTGCATTTATCGAAAGCCGGAGCGCGGGAGTTCGGCCAGTACCTGGCTGCGCGTTATCCACTTGGGGGCGGGTAGGGGCCACACCACCGCTTGTGACAAGCCTGTGCGGTCTTTTGGGCGTTTGTCGCGGTCGTGTTTCCCGTAGCAGTGAGTGAGGGAAACCGAAAATCTGTCAGGCTGCGAATAGCTTGATAATCCGCTGCATGTCTATACAATGCCCCCCCATCAGCCTCTGGAGTTTCGGGGGCCGAGGCACAATTCAAGTTGTTAATCAGCCACTTCGCGGGCGCAACAACGATTTTTTTCAGGCTCGGTGGCAGAGTGGTCATGCAGCGGACTGCAACTCCGTGTACGCCGGTTCGATTCCGACCCGAGCCTCCATTTTAGTTCCTCCGGCGCGGCGATCGTGCACGCCGGCCGGGATGCCGTACCATCGATTCCGACCCGAGCCTCCATTTTAGTTCCTCCGGCGCGGCGATCGTGCACGCCGGCCGGGATGCCGTACCATCGATTCCGACCCGAGCCTCCATTTTAGTTCCTCCGGCGCGGCGATCGTGCACGCCGGCCGGGATGCCGTACCATCGATTCCGACCCGAGCCTCCATTTTAGTTCCTCCGGCGCGGCGATCGTGCACGCCGGCCGGGATGCCGTACCATCGATTCCGACCCGAGCCTCCATTTTAGTTCCTCCGGCGCGGCGATCGTGCACGTTGGCCGGCATACCCCTTCGTCGACACCGACAATTTTCTCCAGTTTTACATTAAGTAGGCGTCGCAACACACTGTATATAAATGATTTAATGCTCAGCGCTTACACTCAGGCGGCAATGTTTCAAGGCCAGCGCCGCCGCCATATGGGACGCCTGGTCGGGACAAGGGCCCGGTGACTCCCGCAGATCATCCAGTAAGACCGTCCCCGGTCCTCAAACCCAGGACAGGTCATCACCGCTCTTGTCGATCTCGCGCCTACCCCTGACCAGGCGCCGCTCCTTGTCTTTGTTACCCGCCAGAATGCCCCTTGCCGTGGTGCCAATGGCCCGCCGGTCGCCGTCGCCTGAACGACGGTCGGGGTGGTGCTGGTAGACGCAATGACACTTCTGGCCGCTGCACTCTGCCAGTGGTAGCTGGGGGGCTTCACCGGACAAGAAGCGCCTGTGTTTAAGGGCCTTGGCCTGCAAACAGGCGGTTGCGCCGGTATGTATCGACACCGCGTGATAGGGATGGGCCTTGGAGGAGGCCCGGGATGTGCCGGACCGGTTGGTGGACCGCCCGGGAAAGAGGCGCAGCAGCAGCCACGCCAGGCAGCCGGCGATGCCAATGAGCAGGATACTTTCGAACATAGTTCCGCCCTCCGTAATTACCACTCAGACTTAATTCTGCGGACCAATACCCCTCAGTTTAGTCGGTATTTGAGTATCGGCACGTTTCAGTCGAGATACCTGGCCCTGATGCTGGCCTTGAAGGCCGCGGTACCCAGGCCGGAGCCTGTTGCCTGCGCAATCAGCTCGTCGGGCATGTAGAGGCAACCCTGGCTGCGGATATGCCGGTCGAGCCAGCCGAACAGGGGTGACAGGTCGCCCCGGCCCAGCCCGGGCAGGATATCCGGTTCGTCCCGCTGGGCGGCGGCAAAGATCTGGGCGGAGGCCATGGCGCCAAGGGAGTAGGTGGGGAAATAGCCGAAGATGCCCTCCGGCCAGTGCACGTCCTGCATCACCCCGTCCGTATCGTCCGTGGGCCTGATGCCCACCAGCTTTTCCATCAGCTCATTCCAGGCGCCCGGCAGCTCGGCAGTGCTCAGTTCGTTGGCGATAATCGCCTTTTCAAGCTTGTAGCGCAGGATAACGTGCAGCGGGTAGGTCACCTCGTCGGCGAATACTCGCACCAGGCCCGGCTCGACCTTGCGGTAAACTCGCAGGAGATTGTCCGGCTCCCAGGCCGGGCCATTGCCGCCAAGCACCCGCTTTATCAGCGGTACCAGGAAGCGGATAAACTCTTCGGATCGAGAGGCCTGCATTTCCAGCAGGAGTGACTGGCTCTCGTGCAGGGTCATGCCCCGGGAGTTGCCCACCGGTTGGCCCAGCCACCGGGCGGGGCGCCCGTCCTCGTAGAGCGCGTGGCCGGTTTCATGGATCACCGCCATCAGGCTTTTCATGAAGTCCTTCTCGTCGTAGCGGGTAGTGATCCGCACATCGCCATCGGCGCCGCCACTGAAGGGGTGGTGGGCGGTATCCAGCCGTCCCCGGTCGAAGGGAAAGCCGAATATTTTCATCACTTCGTGGCTCAGCTCCCGCTGTTTTTTCACCGGAAACGGCCCCTCGGGCATAACAGCCTGGGGAGCCGCCGCCTGCTTCGCCATGACCTGTTGCACGAATCCGGGCAGGAAGCTCTCCAGGTCATCGAAAATGCTGTCCACCTGAACTTCGCGACGGCCGGGATCGAACTGGTCGAGCATCGCTTCATAGGGTGTGACACCCATGATGCCGGACTTGATATTGGCCTCTTCGCGCTTGAGCTGAAACAGCTTGTCCAGCTTGGGCGCCAGGCTGTTGAAATCGTTGTTGGGGCGTGCGACCCGCCAGGTCATATGGGCGTCTGACTGGGCCATGACGATTTTTTCGACCAGGTCCGCCGGCATCGCGTTGGCATGGATGAACTGGTGGCGTATTTCCCTCAGGTTCGCCCGCTGCCATTGGTCCAGCTGCCCGGCCTCCGTCTCGGCCTTTTCAATCAGGTCGGACAGTTCCGCAGCGGTCTCCATTTCGTGGGTCATCACGCTCAGCTCGGCCAGCACCGACGCCCGGGCGGGTGCTGCGCCCTCCGGCATCATAGTCTGCTGGTCCCATTGCAGGATTCCCATGGCGTTGTTGATCGCGGCAACCCGCTTTTTGCGTGCTTCCAGTGTGTTGTAGGCGTTCATTGCTTGCGCTCCGGGTCAGGAATACCAACAGGACATCCCGGTTTTTTACCAGCCGGGAAAAGAGGGGCAGGGTAGAGGGGCGCCGTTGCATTGTCCATAGCCACCGGGCCCGCTTGCGAGCGGAAGTGGGTGGGGAATCAGCTGGCTACCGCATCGGTTGGACGTGTCCCGGGGTGCGGGCTTGAAAAGCTGGCGTAGTGGAAACTAAAGTGTAGATGCGAGGTAGGTGTCACCGCCGTCATGTGCATCGTAGTCGGCACTGGCCCGGCGGACTGTCGCCACCGCCTCTTCCACTGCCAGCCGCACCTGCTCATCCAACTCCGGGCAGGGCACGGCGCCCAGGCCCGACATGACCCGGGGCAGTTGGGTGACCAGCCGGCGATAGATCGCGTGGTGGCCGGCCTCATGTTCCGTAATGAGTTCCTGCAGGGGCTGCCAGCGATTCCTGAGGAGTTCACTGGTCTGCTCCTTGAGCGCCAGGCGCGGCAGGACCGTTTCAAAGCGCAGTTGCAATGTGCCGGACTCAACCCGGCAGTTCGCTGCGCTTTCAGCAAATGCGCTACGGTAGTCGTACTGGTACTGGAAGCTGGCGTGGCCCAGGGGCTTCACCCCGGCGTTGCGGTCCACTGCCAGCGGGTTGGCGGCGCCGTGCAGCTGGGCCCAGATTTCTTCCTGGCTACCGCCGCTGACCTGGTAGTAGCGGGTGCGGTGGAATGACCTGACGTCGATGCGCGGCGCCATTTGGGGAGAGGCGTAAGCCGTTGCCGCGAAGGCAGGGCGCAGCGTCAGGCTGCTGCCGCGCTGCAACTCCTCGCGCCCGCCGTCGATACCCGCGAAAGGCCCCTCGTCCAGTTCACTGCAATCGGGGTCGCGGCTACCGCCGCAAAGCGCACCTGGCCTGTCATCCCAGCCCTCAAATTCGAAACCCGGCTCAGCTTCAGCGGAGAAAGTCTCTGCGAAGTACTGCTTGTCGATGTCGATGGTACAGACTTCCCCCCCGGCGCAGGCAAACAGGCCCGAGGAGGACACAACAGATCCCCCCGGGGGTACGTGAATGATGATCTTGCTGCCCATCAGCAGTGCGCCGAATCCCAGCGCGGCGGCAATTTTTGCCCACAACAACATGACCTGCTCCCCGTAGTCACAAATCCATCCGGGGTATGGTGTTTCCTCACCCGGGGTGGCCTGTGGAAAAAACTACAGACAGCGCGTCGCCATCGCATGCAAAAACAGGCGAAAAGTACAGTTTTTCGAAATCTGGAAATGTATAGAAAACAATAGATTAAGCTTGACTAATAAAACCAGGCTAAAGAACCGCGCCGGGGCAGCCGGGCGCGGCCGATTTATCGCGGCGAGGGTTTACGTGATGGCACTTTCCTGCTGGCCGGATTCCCGGATAGAGGCATAAGCCGCCAGGGCGGACTCCCGCGCCGACTTGTGGTCCACCAGCGGGTGGGGATAGTTTTCCCCCAGCCTGACCCCCGCTTTATCCAGCACTTCAGGGGGAGCCTCCCAGGGACGGTTCAGGTAGCGGTCGGGCAGCAGGGCCAGTTCCGGCACCCACTGGCGCAGGTAGCTGCCCTGGGCATCGAATTTTTCGCCCTGGATGACCGGGTTGAAAATGCGGAAGTAGGGCGAGGCGTCGGCGCCACTACCCGCCACCCACTGCCAGCCGCAACTGTTGTTGGCCAGGTCGGCGTCCACCAGGGTGTCCCAGAACCACCTGGCGCCGGCGCGCCAGTGCACCAGCAGGTGCTTGGTCAGGAACGAGGCCACCACCATTCGTATGCGGTTGTGCATATAGCCGGTGTGCCACAGCTCCCGCATCCCGGCGTCCACGATAGGGTAGCCGGTCTGGCCCCGCTGCCAGGCCCGCAGTGCCACCTCGTTGCCCAGCCAGGGGAACTCCCTGAACTGTGGTTTGAAGGGCTCCGAGTCTATGTGGGGGAAGTGGTAGAGCAGGTGATGGGAAAACTCGCGCCAGCCCATCTCGCTGAGAAATTTATCGATCTGCTGTTCGCTGTGGACCTCCCTGGCGGCTAGTTCCCTGGCGGCGTGCCAGACGACTCGCGGCGAGATTTCACCAAAGTGCAGGTGGGCGGACAGGCGAGAGGTGGCCTCACGGGCGGGGTGGTTGCGTCCCTCGCTGTAATCCTCGACGGGGCCTGCAAGGAACCGCTCGAGGCGCCGGTAGGCGCCGGCAGAACCGGGTTGCCATAGAGCCGGCCAGCCCTGTGCCCAGTCCGGGGCATGCGGCAGCAACTGCCATGCGGCAAGGGCATCGCTGTCGAGGGACGAATCGAACCAGGAGGCTCCCTCGGGGCGGGGCTTTGGGCTCGCCGGCACGCTGGACGCGCGGCAGTGCCGCCAGAACGGCGTGAATACCTTGAAGGGACCGCCGCTCAAGTTCATCACCTTGCCAGGTTCAAACAGCAGTGAACCGGGGTAGCGCCTGAAATCGATGCCCCGGGTGTCCAGCGAGGCGTGCAGCGCTGTCTCCAGGGTGTCGGCCCAGGGCTCGTATATCCTGGAGCAGTACACCGAGTCGGCACCGGTTTCCTCGATGAGTCGATCCAGTTCCCCCGCCGCGCTGCCACGGCGCAATACCAGCTTGCCACCGAGTTGCGCCACCTCTGCGGCCAGTGCCTCGAGGCTGTAGTGCAGCCACCAGCGGCTGGCGCTGCCTGGCGCGTGCTCTCCCGCCGAGACCTCGTCCAGGATGTAACAAGCGATGAGTGGGCGGCCGGTGGCGGCAGCCGCCAGGAGACCCGGCAGGTCGCGGGTGCGCAGGTCCTGGCGGAACCAGAAGATAATCGGGGATGACATGGGCTTGTTACGCTCCTGGCCGCGTCCAGGATCACTGGTCGGCGGGGTTGGTGTTTGCGGCGTGACTACCGGATAATCAGGGCCAGCATACAGCACTGATGAACCTGTGAGGCAACAGCCATGCAAGCCAGTATCAAGGGGCCCTGGTCGACCGGGCAAATAGCCGATTTCCTGGAGGGCTGCCACTACCCCATGCGCCTCGCCTGTGTCGGGTCGGACGGCTATCCCCGGGTCGTGTCGGTCTGGTTTGTTTATCAGCAGGGGCAGCTCATGTGCGCCTCCCACAACTCGTCACAGCTGGTTGCGTTGCTGCGGGCCAACGCCCGTGTCGGCTTCGAGATCGCCACCAATGACCCGCCGTATTTCGGGGTGCGCGGGCAGGCCGATGCGGCGCTGTCTGACAGTGGCGGCGCCGACATGCTGGAGCGTCTGCTCCAGCGCTATCTCGGCGGAGTCGATTCAACCCTGGCGCGGTGGCTGCTGTCGCGCAGCGAGGGGGAAATCCTTATCACCCTGACCCCCAGGCGTCTGTTCAGCTGGGACTACCGCCAGCGGATGGCAGAGGCGGAGAGCTAGCTTCTGCGGCGAGTGCCTCGAGCAGCGGTCCGCATTCAGCCTGCAGTTTAAGATCTGCCAGGGCATCGGCGCGGGTAGTGCCGGGATTGATGATCGCCACCGGCTTTCCCAGCTCATTGGCGAGACGGCAAAACCGAAAGCCGGAAAACACCTGTAGCGAGCTGCCCACCGCCAGCACCCCGTCCGCCGCGGCCACCGCATCCTTGCATGCCTGGACCCGCTCCCGGGGTACCGTGCCCCCGTAAAAAACCACGTCCGGGATCAGCGTGCCGCCACACAGGCCACAGGCCGGCACCGTGATGCTCTCAACCCATTCGTCGCTGACATCCGCGTCACCGTCAGGGCGCCGGGGCGCCGCGATGTCCGTATGTAACGGATTGTCACGCAGCAGTTGTTGCTGCACCAGCTCCCGGGCGACTATCCCGCCACAGTCCAGGCAGCGCACCCGGTCGACCCTGCCATGCAGGTCGATGACCGCCGCGCTGCCGGCGCGCTGGTGCAGCCGGTCTACATTCTGGGTGATCAATAGAGCGATGTGGCCCAATTGCTCCAGCCGGGCCAGCGCCAGGTGCGCGGCATTTGGCCGCGCGTCACGCACCGCGGGCCAGCCCAACAGCGAGCGCGCCCAGTAACGGCGACGCCGGCCGGCGTTTGCGACAAATTCCTGGTGGGTGATGGGAGCACTGTGGCGCCAGACCCCGCCGCGGTCGCGATAGGTGGGTATGCCGGAAGACACACTGACGCCGGCGCCGGTGATAACAACCAGGCGCTTGTTGGCGGCGACAAAGTCGCGTAGGGGGGGGATACTGGCGTGCAATGTGTTCATGGGACAATTATACGCAGGCGGAGACAGCCGGGATGATCAATCTGCCTGGCCCCGCGTTGCGTAAGACCATTCAAGCATACTTACGATAAACTATTGTTAGTAACAGCAGGCATCGCCTGCGCCGGGTCACCACTGAGGTTTTACCCATGCATTACCTGATAACGGGAGGCACCGGTTTTATAGGTACAGCCCTGATCGAGACACTCCTGCGCGATGGGCACAGCGTGACCGTCCTTACCCGCCAGTCCCGCCAGAGCCGGGGACCGTTGACTTTCGTCTCCAGCCTGGACGGCATTCCCAGCGATACCCGGTTCGAAACAGTGGTCAACCTGGCCGGTGCCTCCCTTGCGGGAGCCCGCTGGAGCGCGGCCTACAAGCGCGAGATCATCGCCAGTCGGCTGACTACTACCGAAGCGCTAGTGGCGTTGTTCCAGCGCCTGGAGCAGCCCCCCGCAGCGCTGTTAAGTGCCAGCGCCATCGGCTATTACGGCCACCACGGCGATGAGCCCCTCACAGAGGAGGGCGCGATTGCCCCGGGATTTTCCCAGGAGCTATGCCGGGACTGGGAAGCGGTGGCCATGGGCGCTGCGGACCTTGGCACCCGGGTATGCCTGCTGCGCTTCGGCGTGGTGCTCGACTACGGTGGCGGCGCATTCGTCGAAATGGCGAGGTCGTTCCAGTTCGGCGTAGGCAGTTGGCTGGGCAGTGGCAAGCAATGGCTCAGCTGGGTGCATCGACAGGATGTGATAGCGGCGATCCGTTTCCTGCAACAACGCAGCGACCTCTCGGGTCCGTTCAATGTCACCGCGCCGGAGCCGGTAACCAGTCGCGGGTTTTGTCGCGCGATGCAACGACACAAGCGCACTGTGTTCAGCGCGCCGGTGCCGGCCCCGGTCGTTCGTCTGCTGGTGGGGGAGATGGCCGACGAGCTACTGCTCAATGGGCAGCGGGTTGTGCCCGCCAGGCTGGAGGCCGCCGGTTTCCGCTTCGAACTGCCGACCCTCGACGTGGCGCTGGGCAAGATCCTCGCAGCCTAGTAGAGACACCTGTACATCCAGAGGGCGTCATGTTGCGTATAGCTTGTAGGCCCATTAAGAGGAAGAAGCCGTGCACAAAGTAAATCTGGAACCGCGTCCCCTTTATGCCATTGGTACCATAGCCCGTCTCACGGGGCTCAAGCCCGATACGCTGCGCATCTGGGAGCGTCGGTACGGCCTGGGCGCCAGCCACCGCTCAGAGACCGGTCGGCGCCAGTATACCCAGACCGACCTGGAACACTTGCAACTGGTTGCGACGCTGGTCAATTCAGGTGTCAGGATCGGGGAAATATCGTCCTGCGATCGCAAGACCCTGGAGATCATGCTGCGGCGGGAGGATTCTGCCAAGGCGGCAACGCCAGCCAGAAAACCGGTCGTACTTTTCCTGGGCGCGACCTTGTGCGAGTGGCTGGACGACCACCAGGGCTGCCTCTCTCACGTAAATGCCAGCCTGGCCAGGGTGCCGCTGGCGGAAGCGCAAAGGACCCTGCCAGAGGAGCTGGCCCCACCCGACCTGCTCGTCATAGGCTGTGAAACCGTGGGAGCTGTGCAGGCACGGCTGGTCGATGAGTTAGCTTCTGCACTGGGCGCCCGTCGAACACTGGTTATTTACCAGGACAGTAGCGAGCGAACCCTGCAGTTGATGCAGGAGCGGGGCGTCAGCACAGGTGCTTTCCCCCCTGATCCGGGTTTCCTGGCGTTCGAGTTCAGCCGCAGTGCGGTCGAAACCGTCACCAGGGAGGGCACCCTGGACCTGGGTGAGCTGGTCGCCAACAGGCCCCGGCAGATATCCCCGGACGAGCTCGCGGCGGCGAGCTCCTTGCAGGCCAGGTTCGACAGGTTCGGCACTGCGCAACTCGCAGACCTGGTGGACGGGCTGGCCCGACTCGAGGCAGAGCTGGCCGAGGGGGAGGTGCACAACTGGTCTGATGCAGCGACCCGAGCCTGTGCCTACGCCTATGCCGGCCAGGCCCGCTGGTTGATGGAACGTGCGCTGCAGGCGGTTCTTTCAGACCCGGCCCGCCTTACCGGTGGGCCGGAGGAGGGGATGACGCCAGGGCGCCTGCACGACGCGGCTTGAGCGCCGCGTCAGTGTTAGCCCGTCAGGACGACGCGTTGCAGTAGACGTTCTGCACGTCGTCCAGGTAGTTGAGCATATCGAGGAGCTTTTCCAGCACCTGCTGGTCCTCGTCGTTCAGCTCGGCAGCAGTCTGGGGCAGGAACTGCACCTCATCTACCTCGAAGTCGAGGTCGCCGAAGGCTTCCTGCAGGGCCTGCTTGGCCTTGAAATGCTCTGTGTTGGGCACAAACACGCTGATTTTGCCGTCCTCGTGTTCGAGGTCGGTGACATCGACGTCAGCCATCATCAGCGCGTCCAGTGCCGCTTCCTCGTCTTCACCGCTGAACACCAGGATGGCACTGTGATCGAACAGGTGGCTGACACTGCCAGGGGTGCCGAGCTTGCACTTGGTTTTGGTAAAACAGGCGCGGACGTCGCCGATAGTGCGATTGGCATTGTCGGTAAGGCACTCGACAATGATCATGCAACCGCCGGGGCCGAAACCCTCGTAGCGCGCCACTGCGAAATCCTCTCCGCCACCGCCCCTGGCCTTTTCAATAGCCTTGTCGATGACGTGGGTGGGCACCTGGTCTTTCTTGGCGCGCTCTATCAGGCTGCGCAGGGCCAGGTTGCCCCCCGGGTCGGTGCCGCCGGATTTTCCCGTGACGTAGATCTCCCGGGCGTACTTGCTGTACACCCTGGCCTTGGCGTCCGATGTCTTGGCCATCGAAACTTTTCGGTTCTGGTAGGCGCGGCCCATGGGCTCAGTCCCTGGTAGCTGGAAAGGCAGGCAATATAATCACTCTTACCCTCAGAATCCAGCGCGTAGTGGGCTTGCGGGGATATACTGGGACGCTTTCAAGATCACGCCACTGGCCACGCGGCGAGTGCGCGAGCCCGTCGAAGCCGGTCTGGCCAGGGCGATCCAGTAGTGGCGGAGGATATTCCACTGAATACTATCAACATCGAAGTCGGCGAGTTGCGTGTCAGTGGCAGCGTTGCGCGGGGTTTTGAGCGCGGTCGCCAGTGCCTTTGCCGACAATTTCATTAATCACCAGGAAGTGGGCGCCGCCTGTTCACTCTACCGCCGTGGCCTGCCCGTGGTGGACCTGTGGGGCGGTTGGTCGGACCCGGGAAGTCGGCAGCCCTGGGAAAGGGATACGATTACACTGGTTTTTTCTGCGGCCAAAGGCCCTACCGCGACCTGTATCCACCAGTTGGTGGAAGCCGGGCTGCTGGATGTGGACCTGCCGGTGGCGCATTACTGGCCCGAGTTTGGTTGCAACGGCAAGGAGCTGATTACCACGCGCATGGTGCTGTCGCACCAGGCGGGCCTGGCCGCGGTAGACGGCACACTCAACCTCGACCAGGTGCTGGCATGGGAGCCTGTGGTGGCTGCCATCGCAGCCCAGGCACCCAACTGGGAACCCGGCAGCAAGCACGGCTACCACGCCCGCTCCTTTGGCTGGATTCTCGGTGAGCTGATCCGCCGGATAAGCGCTGAGACCCCCGGGCAATACTTGCAGACCCATATCTGTAAGCCCCTGGGCATGCGCTACTGGGTGGGGTTGCCACCGCAACAGCTGGGTGCCTGCGCCACCCTGGTGCCGCCGGAGGGAGGCAGTAACGCTATCGCAGAATTGCTGGGCGCGGACAGCCTGACCGCCCGGGTAATGGGTGGCCCCAGCGGTCTGTTTGGCTACAACGAGATGTGGAATCGGCCCGAGGTGTTGCAGGCGGAGATGCCGTCCTCCAACGGGGTGGGTGACGCCCGCTCGCTGGCGCGTTTCTACGCTGCGCTGATAGGCGAGGTCGACGGGGTGCGGCTGCTGGGCCAGGAGCAACTGGGCAGGGCATGCCGGGAACAGGTGCGCGGCCCGGATGCAGTCATTTTCCACGAGACCTGTTTTGGCCTGGGCTATGCCCTGCAACCTGCCCTGGCGCCGGGGGCGGGGCCTCGCAGTTTCGGTCATCCGGGAGCGGGTGGCGCCCTGGCATTTGCCGACCCCGACGCCGGGATCGGCTTTGCTTACGTGATGAATGCCATGCAGTTCAATCCCGAGGGCGACCCGCGCTCGATGGCGCTGGTAAAAGCTGCATACGACTGTCTCGCAGCAGGGTCCTGAGGCACAGGCTTGTCGAATTTCAGATCCCGTCAAAAAAGGTTCGGATAGTCTTTCCAGTAATACTGGTAATCCGGGCGTTGCCAATCGCGGTAGACGCGATCCCAGTTTAGCCCTTCGATGCGCCAGCCGTGGTGGGGTTCCAGGTTGGTAGAAAAAACCGGGGCGCCGTGGTCGCAGAAGCGGGTATCCACGCTCATGCGCACCGTGTCGGCGGTGACGTTGGGTTCGGCCTTGTGCACAGTCGCGGAATGGAATATCAGTACGTCACCCGGGTCGGAGTCAGCCACGTGCCAGGTGGTTTCATCCGGGTGTATCTCGCACTGCACACCGCCCACACCCGCGGCGGTAAAGACCTTGCGCACCCCGTCCTTGTGTGAGCCCGGCAGTACCTTGACCCGCCCCATCGACGCGGATATCCGGTGCAGGGCCACCCAGATACCGGCCATGGTCGGTCCCGCATGGTGGGAATAGGCGTCCTGGTGGGGTGGTGTTTCGTAGCCCACCTTTCCCGGGGTGGAAATACGGGCCATTTTCATGGGATAGACGAATACCTCGGTGCCTGACACCAGGCGCATCAGGTCGAGCATGGGTTCACTGTGAAAGAAACTGTGGAACGCTTCCAGGGCCTGGATTCGCGGGTAGACCTCGTCCCAGTCCGGGTCGGACTCGACAAAGGGGCGGCCGCGCAAAGCGGGCAGCCCGGTTGTGGGGTCCAGGCTTACCCGCTCGCCGCTCTGCGCCAGCAGGTCAGCGAGGAGCCCGTTACAGGCGGCTTCAGTAACGTAGCGTTTGAAAAAAAGATAGCCCAGCTCCTGGAAACGAGCGCGCAGTTGAGCTGCGTCCTCATCTACTCGGGAGACGACAAATGGCTGGTTGTCGGACATGTGGGGTTCTCTTGTAATCGCTGTCGGGGATTGTCACCGGCCGCAATAATATAGCCTGGGCGGGTCCGGCGCCACGCTCCGGGCGCTCGTCGTCAGGTGCTTTCCGCCGGCGGTGCATGGCGCGTCTTCAGCGCCTGCTGAATCTCTAACTGGGACGTCATGCTCAGGTCGATCCTGAACGCCACCCAGGCGGGTATGGCGAGCATCAGCGCCAATCCAGGCCCCATGATCAGACCCAGGCCCCAGATGACGCTGGACGGCGCCTCCCCGGGCTGCATGCCGGCCTCCAGCCCGATCAGGTCCAGGAACGGCCCCCCGACCAGGTAGCCGAAACCGCTGATGAATTTGGCGGCGAAGAACGCGGCGGCAAACATTACGCCCTCCTGGCGCTGCCCTGTGGCCAGGTCCTGCTCGTCGGCGATGTCCGCCAGCAGCGCATGATTGGAGATCGTACGTACGATAGTGAACGTGGTGTTGAGGGTGTAGTTGAGAAATATCAGGGCGAATACGATGCTGCTGTTGTCGGGCAGCAAGTCGAACAGCTTGAGGGGTGTCAGCCACAGCAGGTTGAGGGCACCCAGCACGCAACTCAAGCGCAGCAACTGCTGCTTTTCCAGGCGCCGGTTGATAAAACGGGAACTGGTGGTTACCAGTAATACAGCCAGTAGCGGTGGGCCGGCGAACAGCAGCGAAATCGCCGTTGTGTCCAGCTGCCAGAAGTAGGTGTACGTCACCATCAACAGGGTGGCGATAATGCCACCCATACCGCCCAGCACAGTCTCCAGAATTACTACCAGCCGGAAGTTGCGGCTGCGAAACGTACCGGCGATATCGCCCCAGAGACTCGAGCCACCGGTGTGGACGCTCTGGGGCAGGGTGGGAATGTAAGCCTCTGTCCCCTTGATGCAGATCCAGCTCGCAACCACCACGCCCAGGGCGCAGAGCAATCCATAGGCGTGGTAATGATCACTGATAAAGCGCCCGTCCACGCCGTCCCGGGCGGTAAAGATCAGGGCGAGGGATGTGGCCGGCACCAGCACACCGATAAACCAGCCCAGGTTCGTCCGGGCGCTGGCCAGCAGGGTGCGCTCGTGGTAATCGGTGGATATTTCCGCGCCCAGTGCCAGGTAGGGCACCATGAAAAAAGTCAGGGCAGTGCGCAGCAGCAGCACACTGCCGAGCAACCAGAAAAACAGCGACATCTGGCTGCCCTGGGCTATCTGTGGCGGCCAGAACGTGGCGACGAAACTGAGTGCCAGGGGTATCACCGAGGCGACCATCAGCGGGTGGCGGCGTCCCCAGCGGGAGCGCAACTTGTCGGACCAGGCGCCGACCAGCGGGTCCGAGATGGCGTCCCATAGTACGGAGAGCGCGATCGCCAGGCCGGTCAGGGTGCCGCTGAGCCCGAGCACCTGCTTGTAGTAGAACAACACGAAGGCGCCAAAAGCCGCTTCCTTGAGGGCGAAATTAATCACTCCCGAGGCGTAGACGAGGCGGCGCCGGGCGCTAGTGGCCTGCATAGCCGGGTATCCATGTGAAGTAGAGGAAGGGCACTGGCGCGGGCCTCAGCGTTTTGCCAGGTCCGCGGGCAGGCGTCTCGCCGCGAGGGCAAACATCAGCAGGGCCAGCAGATACACCTGGGTGGTAGCCAGCATCGAATACCGCAGGGCCTGGTCGCCGTAGGCGGGCACCAGCATATCGCTGACCAGCCCGGTTATGAACGGCCCCAGTCCGAGCCCGATCATATTCAGCACAAAGAACAGGACGGCTGAGGTCAGCGCCCGCATGCCCGGCTCGACCAGTGCGTGGGACAGGGCGATGCACGGCCCGAGGTAAAACGAATTGAGGATTAGCGCGAAAAAGACCAGGGCAAGCCCGCTGGTGATGTTTTCCGTCAGCAGCATGTTGAGATAGGGAAAGTAGGCCAGCGCGATGCCGATCATGGGTATCCACAGGTACCAGCGCATGTCCGTTGTGCCGTACCTGTCACTGAGGTAACCGCCCAGGAAGGTACCCAGCGCGCCGGATACCCCTGACACCAGGGCCAGCACCGTGCCCACCTCGGCAATGCTCATATTGTGATTGCGGATCAGGAAGGAGGGCAGGAAGTTGCCGTTGCCGTAGGCCACATAGGAGGCGAACGCGCTGCCCAGGGCGATATACCAGAAAGACGGCCTGTCGCGCAGCAGTGCCATGGTCTGCTTGAGACCCGGTTGCGGGGCGTGTGCAGCAGTGGGGTTTTCCCAGCGTCCCCTGAGCGGCTCCTTGAGGGTGAAGCGCAGGATGACCGCAAACAGCACTCCCGGCAGACCGACCACCATGAAGGCAGTTCGCCAGCCAAAGGCCTCGGCGATCACTCCGCCGAAAAGAAAACCCAGCAGGATGCCCATGTAGATGCCCGAGGAATAAATCGACAGGGCGGTGGCCCGCTGCTGTGGCGGATAATAGTCGCTGATCATGGAGTGCGCCGGCGGGCTGCCGCCGGCTTCGCCCAGGCCGACACCGATCCGGGCCAGCAGCAACTGGCCGTAGTTCTGGGCCAGTCCGGACACTGCGGTCATTCCGCTCCATACGGCGACGGCCAGGGAGATCACGTTGCGCCTGTTGCCCCGGTCCGCCCAGTAGGCGATGGGAATTCCCGCGGTCACATAGACCACCGCAAAGGCGAAGCCGCTGAGCAGGCCCAGCTGGGCGTCGCTCAGGCCCATATCCGCCTTGATCGGCTCCTGCAGGATGACCAGGATTTGCCGGTCGATAAAATTCAGCGCGTAAACCGCGGTGAGCATGGCAAGGGCGAAGCGCTTGTAGCCGGGCGAGAAATCCGTTGTGCCCGGCGGGCTGTCCTGTGCCATGGCGGCGCTTCCGTATTATGTTTTTATTGTTCCCGGTCGGGGCCGGAAATCAGAGCACCCACTCTGCCATATTCCTCAATAAAGTGACATCGCCGTGGATCAGCAGGCTGGTCACGGGGGAGCTCTCCCAGGCCTTGATCCGTTCGCGGATACGATCGGGTGGCCCGGACAGGGAGATCTCATCGGCGAACTGATCCGGCACCACGTCGATAGCCTCGTCCCGCTTACCCGCAAAGAACAGGCGCTGGATTTCCTCGGCCTCGTCGGCAAAGCCCATCCGCCCCATCAGTTCCTTGTGGAAGTTGCGCTTGCTGGAGCCCATGCCGCCAACGTAAAAAGCCAACATTGCCTTGACCGGGTAAAGCGCCTGGGCGAGATCGTCATTCACGTTGACCAGGGCCAGCGCGGCGATTTCAAAACCCTCCTTCGCGCCCAGCAACTGGTCGGCGTAGACCTCCTGGCGGTAGGGCGAGTAGTAAAGGGGCAGCCAGCCGTCGGCGATCTCGGCGGTCTGGGCGACATTTTTTGGCCCCTCGGCCCCGATAAAGATCGGCAGGTCGGCCCGCAGGGGATGGGTGATCGACTTGATGGGCTTGCCCATTCCCCAGGAACCGGGGCCATTGTAGGGCAGGGGGTAGAACTCGCCGTCGCTGGTTACCGGTTCCTGGCGGGCCAGCACCTTGCGCACGATGTCCACGTATTCCCGGGTACGGGTCAGGGGCTTGGTGTAGGGCTGGCCATACCAGCCCTCTACTACCTGGGGCCCGGAGACGCCTAGCCCGAGAATCATCCGCCCCCCCGACAGGTGGTCCATTGCCATGGCGGCCATGGCACAGGCGGCCGGGGTCCGGGCCGACAGCTGGGCAACGGAAGTACCCAGGCGGATTTTCGAGGTCTGGGCGCCGATCCAGGCCAACGGGGTGAAACAGTCGTTGCCGTAGGATTCGGCGGTCCACACTGAATCGAAGCCCAGCCGCTCCGCCTCCTGGGCAAGCTCCACGTGATTGGTCGGGGGCTGTGCCCCCCAGTAGCCCAGTTGCAGTCCCAGTGAAAGTTTTGCCATGACGCGCCTCCGTTTGTGATGCTGGTACTTTACGCCAAGCTGACGCCCGGGAGAACGTGGGTCGGCGGCCATATTCGCTGACTTTCCCGGTCAATACGATTGTCAATCCGAGCCGCCATTGGATAGACTCGTGCGCCTGAATGAAGATCGCTGCGCCGGAGTTATACATGCCCAGACTCACCCACATCGACGAAACCGGCGCCGCCCGGATGGTGGATATCGGTGACAAGGCAGTAACCGGGAGAGTCGCCGTGGCGACGGCGATCGTATCCATGAAGCCACAGACGCTGGCGCTGCTTGAGCAGGGTGGCCACAAGAAGGGTGACGTACTGGCAGTGGCGCGGGTGGCCGGCATCCAGGCCGCGAAAAAGACCTCCGACCTGATTCCCCTGTGCCACCCACTGATGCTCACCTCGGTTGCGGTTGAGTTCAGAATCGACAGGAGCGGATCCTGCGTCCATATCGATGCCACCTGCAAGGTCTCGGGTAAGACCGGGGTGGAGATGGAGGCGCTGACAGCCGTGTCGGTGGCAGCCCTCACCATTTACGATATGTGCAAGGCGGTTGATCGGGAGATGGAGATCCGCAACGTTGGCCTGCTCAGTAAAAGCGGCGGCAAGTCCGGTGACTGGCAGCGCCCGACGGAGCAGGGCGCCTGATGCTGACGGTACTGTTCTTTGCGCGCATAAAAGAGGAGCTCGATTGTCCTGGCCTGGAGCTGCCCTGGGAGGAAACCCTGGCCGACCTGGACCAGCTGCAGGTGCAGTTGTGCCTGCAGGGTGGATCCCGCTGGCGCGAGGTGCTCAGCGCTTCCAACGTGATTCGTGCGGTCAACCAGACGGTTGTGACAGGCAATGTACAGCTGCACGATGGCGATGAAATCGCCTTTTTCCCGCCGGTTACCGGTGGCTGAAGCGGGGGGCGGGGCGGTGCTGGCGGTCAGCGTCCAGGCGGAGGATTTCGATGTGGCGGCGCTGCAGCGCGGGCTGCTGGCCGGTGCGCATGAAGAAGGCGCCGTGGCGTGTTTTACCGGCTATGTGCGCGGGGCCAATGCCGGCCAGGCTGTGAATGTTATGGAGCTGGAACACTACCCGGGTATGACCCAGCGCAGTATCCAGGGCATTCTCGAGCAGGCATCCGGGCGCTGGCCATTACTGGCGGCGTCGGTGGTACACAGGGTAGGCCGGCTGCAGACCGGCGACCAGATAGTCTGGGTCGGTGTCGCGTCGGCCCACCGGGAGGCGGCCTTCAGCGCCTGTGAGTTCATCATGGACTACCTCAAGAACGAGGCCCCGTTCTGGAAGAAAGAGATCGGGCCCCGGGGAGGGCGCTGGGTCGAGGCAAGGGCGCAGGACAGTGCCAGGGCCGCGCGCTGGGATGGTGACGAGCCGGCATAACCTGAACGGGGGATGTGCCCTCACGCCAGCTGGGGTGAAATACTCAACCGGGACAGAAACCGCACAACCACAATAAGGCAGCACAGATGGAAGACAAAAAGGTGGAGATTGACAGCCGGGAACTGCGCAACGCCCTGGGGCGTTTTGCCACTGGCGTTTGTATTATCAGCACCATGACAGAACAGGGGGAGCCGCTCGGGATGACCGCCAATTCCTTCAGCTCGGTCTCGCTGGATCCGCCGCTGGTGCTGTGGAGCCTGCAGAACAACTCCGAGGTCTTCGACGTGTTTTCCCGGCCGCAGTACTTCGCCATCAACGTACTGGCCCGGGAGCACCACGAGCACTCCGGTCGCTATGCCAGAAAGGGCGATCACGTGCTGCACCCTGATCACTTCACCCCGGGCAAGTCCGGTTCGCCCATCGTGCCGGAGGCGCTGGTGTCCTTTGAATGTGAACTCCACGCCACCCACGACGGCGGCGACCACCTGATTATCGTGGGCAGGGTTATCAACATGCATACGCGGGACGATGGTGAGCCACTGCTGTTCTACTCCGGTAACTACCACAGCCTGGCCTAGTGCTCGCCGCTGTTGGCTTTAGGCTTTATACTGCGCAGCTCGCCTTGACCACGACACCGAACCGATGAAATTCTGTACCAGCTGCGGCAGCACAGTCACCCTGCGGATACCCGCGGGCGATGACCGCGAAAGGTTTATCTGTACCTCCTGTGAACAGATCCACTATACAAATCCCAGGGTTATCGTTGGCTGTGTTCCTGTATACGAAGGCAGGGTATTGCTGTGCAAGCGGGCGATAGAGCCGCGCAAGAACTACTGGACCCTGCCGGCGGGCTTCATGGAAAACGGGGAGACCACCCCGGAGGGCGCGGCCAGGGAAACCTGGGAGGAGGCGAGGGCCAGGGTGAGCAACCTCCAGTTGTACCGGGTGTTCGATGTGCCCTCGATCAGCCAGGTCTATATGTTTTACCGCTGCGACCTGGACGACGGTGCTTTCGGCGTCGGCCCGGAGAGCCTCGAGACCGGCCTGTACAGCCAGGGGGATATTCCCTGGGGAGAGATCGCCTTTCCCGTCGTCCACGAAACCCTGGAGCAGTTTTTCATTGACGCCGAGCAGGCCCACTTCCCGGTCCGGGTGTCTACCGTGGAGCGCAGGTCCCGGCGAAGTAATACCTGAATCGATAGCTGAATCACCAACAAGGAGATAGTCATGGCATTTCCCAAGGTCGGCAACATGGCGCCGGCATTTTCACTGCTGGACCAGGACGGCAACAAGGTCAGTCTCGCCCAGTTCAAGGGTAAGCAAAACGTGGTCCTGTACTTTTACCCCAGGGCCATGACGCCCGGGTGCACGGTGCAGGCCTGCGGCATACGCGACAGCAAGAAGGCCCTTGCGAAGCTCGACACGGTGGTGCTGGGTGTTAGCCCGGACCCGGTGCCGAAGCTGGGTAAATTCATTGAGAAACAGGATCTCAATTTCACCCTGCTATCCGATGAAGACCATGCGGTCACCGAGAAATACGGCGCCTGGGGCCTGAAGAAGTTCATGGGCAAGGAATTCATGGGTGTGCTGCGCACGACGTTTATCATCGGCAAGGACGGTCGCCTCAAGCACGTGATGGATACAGTCAAGACCAAGACACATCACGATGACGTGATAGCGCTTGTAAAGGAACTGGGCCTGTAAGTGCCGGCAGAGCAGCTTGCCGCACCCCGGTACCTGTTTGACGATGTGCCCGGGCCGGGGCAACTGCGCGAGGTAGCCGAGGGTGTGTACTGGTTGCGCATGCCGCTGCCCATGGCGCTGGACCACATCAACCTGTACCTGCTGGAGGACGATGACGGCTGGTGGCTGATCGATACGGGTATTGCCATCGGCCCCACCCAGGCGCTGTGGGAGGAGGTATTTGCCACCGCGCTGGGAGGCAAACCCGTCAAGGCCGTGCTCGCCACACATTATCACCCGGACCATATCGGTATGGCCGGTTGGCTCTGCGAGCGCTGGCAGGTGCCCTTTTACATGACCCAGGCGGAATACCTCAGCGGGCTGGCTTTCAGCCGGATGCAGGCGGAGGATTTCAGCTGGAGTTCAGCGCTGCACCTGCAGCACGCAGGCTACTCGCCGCAACAGGTGGAGCAGGCTCGCAAGCGCTTCAGTGGCTTCGGTGACTACATCAAGCCCATGCCCACGGCCTATCGCCGGCTGGTGGACGGCACGACCCTGACGATCAAGGGTCGGCGCTGGCGCGTGGTGGTGGGCCGCGGCCATTGCCCGGAACACGCCTGCCTGTACAGCGAGGCCCTGAATATCCTCATTTCCGGGGACCAGGTCATACCCAAAATCACCTCCAACGTCAGCGTGATGGGCGGGGAGCCCGAGGCCAACCCGCTGAAGGATTGGCTGGCTTCCCACGAGCACTTCCTGGAAACCCTGCCCGCAGACGCGCTGGTGCTGCCCGCCCACAACGCGCCCTTTCACGGGCTGCACGCCCGGCTGCGCCACCTGATAGAGCACCACGAGGAGCATTTACTGGCGTTGGAAGAGGCCTGCGTCGACGCCCGGCCCACCGCCCTGGAGCTGTTGCCGGTGCTGTTCAAGCGCAAACTTGACGACAGCCAGCTGGGGCTGGCGCTGGGAGAGTGTATTGCCCATCTCAATTACCTGCACCAGCGCGGCCAAGTGGATCGCGAGCTCAATAGCGGGGGACAGTACACCTACCGCTCGATTGACGACACCCTGCATTTGCGCTTGCGCCGAAACCGCCCGGAGCCCGAGGATCAGCCGATTCTGCAGGTATAAAATAAATAATATCAATAAGATATCGCGCATATTTCATTTTGTTTATAGTCTAAAGTACACGAGGAATCCGCAATGCCCATGCCCAAGGATATCGGTGTGATCGACCTGATGCTCGCCGTGCCAGGCGATGATACCAGCCACTTTTACGAATGGATAAAACCCATGCTCATGGACAGGGAGAGCCATGAGATGTTCAAAATGCCCGCCCAGTACATGTTCAAGGACATCCCGGACAGCGGCAAGCAGGAAGACTATATCGCCTATACCCTGGAGCAGATGGACAAACACGGTATCGAGCGCGCGATGATCGGCGTGGGCAAGTTCAGTGATGTCCACGCCGAGGCCCTGCGCCGCCACCCGGACCGTTTTTTCGGCTCCTACGAGGCCAACCCGAATAACGGCATGGACGAGGTGCGCACAATCGTCGCGATGCATGAGGAGTTCGGTATCAAAGCTGTGACCGCGTCCCCTGCCATGATCTGTCCCCCGGTGCCCGTGAACGACAAGAAGTGGTACCCGGTTTACGCCAAGCTGGTGGAACTCGACCTGCCGTTCTGTCCCTGCATGGGCGTGCCGGGGCCGAGGGTGCCCTTTGGCCCGCAGAAAGTGGAGCTGCTGGACGAGGTGTTATGGTTTTTCCCCGAGCTGAAGGTGGTCACCCGCCACGGCTGCGAGCCCTGGACCGAGCTCGCCTGGAAAATGATGCTGAAATATCCCAACCTGCACTACATGACCAGCGCCTTTGCGCCAAAACACTACCCGAAGGACATCATCAATTTCGCCAACAAGCGCGGCGCAGACCAGGTGATGTATGCGGGCTATTTCCCCATGGGGCTGTCGCTGGACAGGATATTCAGCGAGATGCCGGACGTGCCGCTGCGGGATGAAGTGTGGCCCAAATTCCTGCGGGAAAACGCCATTCGCGTATTCAAGCTCGACCAGTAGCGCCGGGTGTAAAGCAGCCCGATAACAACCAGAGGAGGAAGCAAGCATGCTGTCGCAACAGGAACTGTCAGACCGCTTTGAAATCCAGGACCTCGTCTACCGCTATGCGGAGCTGGTGGACAACAAGCAGTTCGATGGGCTCACGGACATCTTCACCGCGGACGCCCACATCGACTACAGTGCCTTCGGCGGCAGTGTCGGTAATCTTGAGGAAACCCTCACCTTCCTGCGAGCGGCGGTTACCAACGAGCTGTTTCCCAACACCCAGCACCTCAATGCCAATATCCAGGTGAGCGTTGCCGGTGATAGCGGCAGTGGCAAGGTGATGTGTTTCAACCCGATGGAAATGGCCCTGCCCGGGGGCGAACGCCACACTTTTTTCCTCGGGCTTTGGTACCTGGATGAGTACCGGCGCACGGAGCAGGGCTGGCGAATCAGCCGCCGTGAAGAGCAAAAAAGCTGGGTCTTCAATACCCCGGACTTTATGACGTTCCAGCCCTGACCAGGGCCTCTGGGTGCCCGCCGGGCTCCGCCCAGGAGCTCGGCAGGTAATCGAGCTCCAGGCGGCTGGCGGCACTGCGCAGGCGCTGCTCCAGCTCTTCCAGTTCCCGCTCGCCGATCTTCTCGGCGTATTCCTGCCTGACCTCCTCGAAACAACTCACCGCGTCCTGCACCAGCTGGATACCCCTGGGGGTGAGCCGAATGGCCCTGGCGCGCCGGTCGCTGGGATCGACCGATCGCTCTATATAACCCAGGCTCTCGAGTTCCCGCAGGGTCTTGCCCATGGCCTGCTGGGTAATCCGGGCGCGCTCTGCAAGTTCCGTCACCCGGGTGCGGCCCAGGCCCATGTTGGAGAACACTACCTGGTGGGACAGGCTGAAATCGCTGTGGCCCCGCTCCCGCAGCTTGCGGGTAACCCGACGGTCCAGGTCCCGGGAAAATTCCCGCAGGATCCTGGCGAGGTTGGTGGACAGGCGCCGGGTGGCGCCCTGTGACTGCTCGTCATCGTCCTGTGTATTCACAAAATGACTCCGGTGCATCCTTGTTATTCTGGCTGACATAATAGCAAACAGCTGCCGACCTACCATTATTGGTACAAGCCGCCGAAAAATCCATCCTCCGGCCCCACGTTTGTACCCGTTCGGCCCATTCCGTTACACTGCGCCGCTGTTTTTCAACGTGAAACCAGCCCATGACCAAGATCATCACCTGCAACACCAACGGTATCCGCGCGGCGGCCCGCAAGGGCTTTTTTGACTGGCTGCAGGGGCAGCAGGCCGACGTTGTGTGTATCCAGGAGACCAAGGCCCAGCGCCACCAACTGGAGGACCCGGTGTTCACCCCCGAGGGCTACCACTGCTTCTACAGCGACGCCGTCAAGCCCGGCTACAGTGGCACCGCCCTGTACTCGCGTATCAAGCCGCAGCGGGTCACCACCAGCCTGGGCTGGGACCCTGTGGATTCCGAGGGGCGTTACCTGCAGGCGGATTACAAAGGCCTGAGCGTGATTTCCCTTTACGTGCCCTCGGGGTCCAGCAGTGAAGAGGCACAGCAAAAAAAGTACCGCTTTATGGACAGTTTCCTGGAGCACCTGCGGGCCCTGCGCCGCAAGCGACGGGAGTTCATTATCTGCGCCGACTGGAATATCTGTCACCGGGAAATCGACCTGAAGAACTGGCGGGCCAACCAGAAGAATTCAGGGTTCCTGCCCGCGGAGCGGGCCTGGTTGGACCTGCTGTATGAGGAGGTGGGCTACGTCGACTCGTTCCGGCTGGTCAACCAGGAGCCCGACCAGTACACCTGGTGGTCAAATCGCGGCCAGGCCTGGGCCAAGAATGTCGGTTGGCGCCTCGACTACCAGGTCATTTCCCCGGCCCTGGCGTCGACGGTTCGCAAAGCGGATATCTACAAGGAGGAGCGGTTTTCCGATCACGCGCCGCAGATAATGGAGTATGACCTGGAGCTGAGCCCCTGACAGCCTGTTGCCAGGCCGGGGCCCCGTGCCTGAATTGCGGCAAGAGTTGAAACCGGGTACATTAGCCGCGTTTTCCATGCTCCGATCCGGAGTTTACCCACTTACAGGAATTGCCAGATGAGTTTGTTTATTGCCAGCGCCCACGCCCAGGGGGCGGGAGCACCACCACCCGCAGGTGGCGAGATGTTCCAGATTCTGTTCCTTGTCGGTCTGTTCGTCCTCTTCTATTTCATCGCCATCAGGCCCCAGCGCAAGCGCCAGAAAGAACACCAGCAGATGGTGTCCGCCCTGGCCAAGGGCGATGAGGTTGTTACCTCCTCGGGAATCCTCGGCAAGGTCACCTCACTGGACGACAATTACATGGTGCTCAACGTCGCCAATAACGTGGATATGAAATTCCAGCGCGTTCACGTGCATGCGATTCTGCCCAAGGGCACACTCAAGTCCATCGGCTAGCGCCACCGCCGGGCCGGGATGGAACTTCACTACCCACGCAGGATAGACCTGGCCCGCACGCCAACCCCGCTGCAGTACCTTGAACGCGCCACCGCAAAATGGGGTGGCGGGCACCGCCTGTGGGTAAAACGTGACGACCTTACCGGCTGCACCCTCAGCGGCAACAAGGTGCGCAAGCTGGAGTTCATCACTGCCCATGCCATTGATAACGGTTACGACACCCTGATTACCTGCGGCGGCCTGCAGAGCAACCACTGCCGGGCCACGGCTTTTGCGGGGGCCCAGCTGGGACTGTCGGTACACCTGCTGCTGCGTGGCGAGACGCCGGCAGATACCGAGGGCAACCTGTTGCTCGACCGGCTGGCCGGTGCGACGGTAAGCTGCTACCCGAAGCAACAGTATGTCGCGGAGATAGACCAGCTGTTCAAACACTGGCAGCAGCACTACGCCGACCTGGGCCGCAAGGCGCTGGCTGTGCCTACCGGCGGCAGCGACGGTATCGGGGCCTGGGGCTATATTGCCGCCTGCCAGGAGCTGGCGGCAGATTTTGCCGCCAATGGTATCGAGCGCGCCCATATCATCACCGCCTCCGGGTCCGGCGGCACCCAGGCGGGGCTCACCCTGGGCGCCGCCCTGTACGAACTGCCCGCTACCGTATGGGGTGTCAACGTCTGCGACGACGAACAGTATTTCCTCGCCAAGGTAGCCGCAGATGCGGCGGACTGGCGTCTGCGCTATCCGGGGGTGCCCGCAGTGGAGGTTGATCCCAGGGTGATCGACGGCTATGTGGGGCAGGGCTACGGTATCGCCGATGAGTCGGTTTTTGGGCTGATAGCTGAACTGGCGGCCCTGGAGGGGCTGGTTCTCGACCCGGTCTACACCGGCAAGGCCTTTGCCGGAATGCTGGCGGAAATAGCCGGCGGACGCTTTGAGGGCAGCCGCGACATCGTCTTCATGCACACCGGCGGAATCTTTGGCCTGTTTCCCCAGCGCGACGGTTTCAGCTGGTAACATGAAAGGCCCGGATTGTGTCCGGCCGCCCTGCGGGCGACCCGATACAGCCTTCGACAACGATAAGACAAACAGGGGAAAACCGTGTCAGAGCTGATTATTGCGATAAATGGACTGGCCTGGGGCCCGCCGATGCTGGTGCTGCTGTTGGGCACCGGGCTGTACCTGAGCCTGGGCCTGCGCTTCATGACGTTGCGCAAGATCCCGGTTGCGCTGCGCCTGCTGTTGCAGGGACGCCAGGGCAGGGGCGAGGGGGACATTTCTCCTTTCAGCGCCCTGATGACGTCGCTGTCGGCCACCATCGGCACGGGCAATATCGCCGGGGTGGCCACCGCGGTGGCGTTGGGCGGGCCGGGTGCCCTGTTCTGGATGTGGATTACCGCTTTACTGGGGATGGCAACCAAGTATGCCGAGGCCGTGTGCGCCGTTCGGTTCCGCGAGCAGGATGACCTGGGCAACTTCAGTGGCGGTCCCATGTATTACATTCGCAATGGCCTGCACAAGCGCTGGCACTGGCTGGGATTCCTGTTTGCCCTGTTCGGCAGCCTGGCAGGATTCGGGCTGGCCAACACCGTGCAGTCGAATTCCGTTGCCCAGGTACTCAATGACTCCTTTTCAATTCCGCCGCTGGCCACGGGCCTGGTACTGATGGTACTGGTCGGCGCGGTGGTTCTGGGTGGAATCAAGCGTATCGCCAGCGTCGCCAGCTGGCTCGTGCCGTTCATGGCATTGAGCTATGTGCTGATGAGCCTGGTGGTAATCGTCACCCACATTGCCCTGATACCCGACGCGGTGATCACCATCGTCAAAAGCGCGATGACGGGAACAGCCGCAACCGGCGGGTTCGCCGGCGCCTCGGTCTGGGCCGCCATCCGCTTTGGTGTTGCCCGCGGGGTCTTTTCCAATGAGGCCGGACTGGGCAGCGCGCCCATCGCCCACGCTGCCGCCCGCACCGACCAACCGGTGCAGCAGGGCATGATCGCCATGCTGGGCACCTTTATCGACACGCTGGTCATCTGCACCATGACAGGCCTGGTGATCGTTATCATGGATGTGTGGCCCAGCGGCGTCAGCGGTGCGAGCCTGACCTCAATGGCCTTTGCCAATGCCTTCCCCGGTGGGCAGTACGTGGTGGCCCTGGGCCTGTGCCTGTTCGCCTTTACCACGATGATAGGCTGGTCTTTTTACGGCGAGCGCTGCGCGGTGTTCCTGCTGGGCACGAAGGTCATTACGCCGTTCAGGATAGCCTGGGTGATAGCGATCCCGCTGGGCACCCTGGTAGAGCTGGACCTGGTGTGGCTGATTGCCGACACCCTGAACGCCTTCATGGCCATCCCGAACCTGATCGCACTGATGCTGCTGAGCCCGCTGGTTTTCAAAATCTCCCGGGAGTATTTCGAGCGGCGCTGACTTTGCGCCAAATCAAGGCGAACCTGGTGCGGGACACATACTATTGTCCGGGTCGGCGCTGGTGGTGGCCGGCCACTGAGAAACCGGGCCCACGGAGGCAAAGATGACCGATATAGTGAACAGCGTCGAGGAGTGTGTTGACAGGGCAATCGCCAGGGTAGGCAAGAACCTGGTCCTGATGGCGCCGCTGGGATTGGGCAAACCGGTGCAGCTGGTCAACGCTTTTTACCGGCGGGCGGAGGCCAACCCGGACATCTCCCTGCACATCTATACCGCACTCTGTCTGGAGAAACCGCCCGTCGGCACCGGCATCGAAGCGAGCCTTGCCGGCCCGATTATGGAGCGCCTGTTCGGAGACTACGAGGAACTGGCTTTCATCGGGCCGGTGCGCAAAGACACGCTCCCGCCCAACATCCAGGTGAGCGAACTGTACTTCAAGGCCGGTTCCATGAAGACCGTCGCCTCGGCCCAGCGCAATTATATCTCCAGCAATTACACCCATATTGCCCGTGACATGTTCGCCGCTGGCGCCAATGTACTGGTGCAGCTGGTGGCCGCCCGGGAAACCCCTGAGGGACTCTCGGTGAGCCTGTCCTGTAATCCCGACACCGGTATCGAATTAATGGAAATGTATCGCGGCAGCGATAAAACCTGCATTTCCATCGGCCAGGTCCATGCCGACCTTCCGTACATGGAAAACGATGCGGATATCGGGGTGGATGGCTTCGACCTGCTGGTGGACAACCGCCAGTACGACAAGACCCTGTTTGCCGTGCCCAATACCGCGGTGCCCCTGCAGGACTACGCCACTGCCCTGCACGCCAGCTCCCTGGTAGCCGACGGCGGCACCCTGCAGATCGGCATCGGCGCGCTGGGGGATGCGGTGGCCTATTCCTGCATCCTCAGGCAGCAGCACAATGCCGACTATCGCGAAGCCCTGCGTGCTATCACCCACCAGCATGTGGCGGGCGCTGACCACAGCGAACCCTTTGACCAGGGGCTCTACGTTTCCACGGAAATGTTTGTCAACGGCATGATGCACCTGGTGGAGCAGGGCGTGGTCAAGCGCAAGGTGTTCGATAACCTGGCGCTGCAACTGGGCCTCAACAGTGGGGCCATTGGCAACGTCATAGACGACAGGCTGTTCAGCTACTGCCGGGCCCATGGGCTGATTCCCCGTCAACTGGAACAGCGGCACCTCGAAGAGCTGCGCTACTGGGGGATCCTCGAAACGGCCACCCTGGCAGCGCCGGACACCCTCTCAGTCGCGGGCCGACAGCTGCCCAACGATACCGACGCGCCGGATACCCGGGCTGCGCTGCTGGCGGATGTCGAGGGGCGCGAGTTGCGCCATGGCAGAATCCTGCACGGCGGCTTTTTCCTTGGCCCCGCCGACTTCTATCGCAAGCTGCGCGAACTGGATGCGGCAGGGCAGGAACAGATCTGCATGACGGGTGTGCGACGCACCAACCAGCTGCTGCTGGATTACCCCCTGTACTGCGCCCAGCGCAAGCAGGCGCGTTTTATCAATACCGGTATGATGGTGACATTGGCTGGCGCGGTGGCCTCCGATGCCCTGGAAGATGGCACGGTGATCAGCGGGGTAGGGGGGCAATACAACTTTGTCGCCATGGCGCACGACCTGCCGGGCGCCCGTTCAGTGCTGTGTATCCGCAGCACCCGGGGCAGCGGCAAGCAACTCAAATCCAACGTTGTCCCGTTCTATGGCCATATCACCATCCCCAAGCACCTGCGGGATGTCATCGTCACGGAATACGGGGTGGCAGACCTGCGCGGCCAGAGCGACTCCGAGATCATCAAGCGACTCATCAATATTACAGATTCCCGCTTCCAGCGGGAGCTGCTGGAATTTGCCGTGACCCACGGCAAGCTGGAACGGGATTACCAGATTCCGCCGGAGGCCCGCAACAATACACCCGAGCGCCTGCAGCAGGCACTGGCGCCGCTGGCAAAGAAGGGCCTGCTGCCGGCCTATCCCTTCGGCTCGGACCTCACCGAACAGGAAGTGGCGCTGGGGGCCAGCCTGCGCAAGATAAAGGCGTTGAGTGAAGAGCCGGGGCATTTCATCAGCGCCTCTTTCAAGGCACTTATGCACCGCGGTGACGAGGAGGCGGCCAGGCCGTTTCTCGAGCGGATTCACCTGGAGCACCCCGAGACCACCAAGGATTTCCTGATCCAGCAATTATTGATGATGGAGCTGGAGGAGCGTGGGCTGCTGAAAGTAAGTTAGCCTGGCGGAAAACACCCTCTGGTGCCTGCCCGCACAACTGGGTATTCTTGCCCGATGCCACAAACTCTAAGCGACCGCCTGGTCATCGCAATCTCGTCCCGGGCCCTGTTCAACCTGGATGACAGCCACCGTGTCTATGAAAGCGAAGGGCTCGAGGCCTACTCTGCCTACCAGGTTGCCCGTGAGGAGGAACCGCTGGAGCCAGGGGAGGCGTTTCCCCTGGTGCACAAGTTGTTGCGGCTCAATGACCGGCTCGGGGAAGAGTCGCGGGTGGAGGTGGTACTGCTGTCGCGCAACAGCGCCGACACCGGGCTGAGGGTATTCAATTCCATCCAGCATTACGACCTGGCCATCAACCGGGCCGCCTTCTGCGGCGGCGAGAGCCCCTGGCGTTACATCAACGCTTTCGGCTGCCAGCTGTTCCTGTCGAACGAGGCGGAGGACGTCCGCTACGCCCTGGACTGCGGGGTGGCGGCTGCAACCCTGGTCTCGAGCAAGGGCGGTGGCTCGGACAGCGACCAGCTGCGCTTCGCCTTCGACGGTGACGCGGTCATTTTTTCCGATGAGGCCGAGCGCGTCTACAAGAGCGAGGGACTGGCCGCCTTCACTGCCAGCGAGAAAGCCTCGGCCCGGGAGCCCCTGGCCGGTGGTCCCTTCAAACCATTTCTTGCAGCCCTGCAGCGGCTGCAACAGGCATTCCCCGCCAGCGAGGCGCCGATACGCACGGCGCTGGTTACCGCCCGCTCGGCACCGGCCCACGAGCGGGTCATTCGCACCCTGCGGGCGTGGAATATCCGTATCGATGAGTCAATTTTCCTCGGCGGGCTTGATAAAACCGAGTTTCTGCGGGCCTACCAGGCCGATGTTTTTTTCGATGACCAGCCGGGCCACTGCGCCGCTGCCAGCCCCCATATCGCCACCGGACATGTGCCCCACGGCATAGCCAACGCCTGATATTTCTGCGGGGCCTGGTTATTACTTATATATTTGGCCTTTGCCCGGTTTAATGTCTATTCTTCATAAGTCTTAGTCGCTCCAGCTGGGGCTGATCCGGAGGATGGCATGAAACTTCAGCAGCTGCGCTACATATGGGAAGTGGCGCACCACGAGCTCAACGTCTCGGCAACCGCCCAAAGTCTCTACACCTCGCAACCCGGTATCAGTAAGCAGATCCGCCTGCTCGAGGATGAACTGGGAGTGGAGATATTCGCTCGCAGCGGCAAGCACCTGACCCACGTTACCCCTGCGGGCGAGGTGATTCTCGAGACCGCCGGCGAGATACTGCGCAAGGTCGAGAGCATCAAGCAGGTGGCCCAGGAGTATTCCAACGAGAAGAAGGGCGCCCTGTCGATTGCGACAACCCACACCCAGGCCCGCTATGCACTGCCGGCCACCATCAAGGCGTTCATGGAAAGCTACCCGGATGTCTCCCTGCACATGCACCAGGGTACACCCATGCAGATCTCCGAGATGGCCGCTGACGGCACGGTGGACTTCGCCATTGCAACTGAGGCGCTGGAATTGTTTTCAGACCTGATCATGATGCCCTGTTACCGCTGGAACCGCTGCATCCTGGTACCCCGCGACCATCCCCTGACCCAGCTTTCGGAACTGACTCTCGAAGCTGTAGCAGAGCATCCGATAGTCACCTACGTATTCGGTTTTACCGGCCGCTCCAAGCTGGACGAGGCGTTTGTAGAGAAAGGGCTGGAGCCCCGGGTGGTCTTTACCGCGGCCGACGCGGACGTGATAAAGACCTATGTGCGCCTGGGCCTGGGTATCGGTATCGTGGCCGCGATGGCTTACGACAAGACCAAGGACAGCGACCTGGTGGCGCTGGATGCCAGCCACCTGTTTGCCAGCAGTGTGACCCGCATAGGCTGCCGCCGGGGCACTTTCCTGCGCGGCTACATGTACGAATTCATCGAAAATTTTGCCCCCCACCTGACACGGGAAGTGGTGCAGGATGCTTTCCAGCAGCACAGCAAGGCAGAGCTGGAAGAGCTGTTTTCCCACCTCGATCTGCCCGTTTACTGATTTTTCCCTCGAGGGCTTGTACCCCCGCCGGCAAGCCGTTAGTGTACGCCGTCACGCCAATTATGACGCACATACCAGCCGTTTACCGACCGAGGAGACTGACACATGGAACTGGCCTGCCTGGACCTGGAGGGGGTTCTCGTCCCCGAGATATGGATTGCCTTTGCCGAGCGTACCGGTATAAAGGAACTGCGGGCAACCACGCGCGACATCCCTGATTACGACGTGCTGATGAAGCAGCGCCTGGGTCTGCTGGATCAGCACAATCTCAAGATAGGCGATATCCAGGAAGTGATCGCCACGCTGCAGCCGCTGCCCGGCGCTATCGACTTCGTCGACTGGCTGCGCGAGCGGTTCCAGGTGATCATCCTGTCCGATACGTTTTACGAATTCTCCGAACCCTTGATGCGTCAGTTGAAGTGGCCGACCCTGTTCTGCCATCGCCTGGTAACCGACGATAACGGCAGGGTGGTGGACTACAAACTGCGCCAGGTCGATCCCAAGCGCGCCTCGGTCAAGGCCCTGCACAGCCTCAACTACCGGGTCCTTGCCGCCGGCGATTCCTACAACGACACCACCATGCTGGGCGAGGCCGATGTGGGCTTCCTCATTCACGCGCCCCAGAACGTCATCGACGAGTTCCCCCAGTTCAAGTCGGTGGCAAACCTGGAGGAGCTGAAAGTGGCGTTCATCGAGGCGAGTAACCGCAAGCTGAGCCTGTAAACTGCAGGCCCTACCAGAGCGTCCGGCGACGAATCAAACGGTGAACCGTCTTTGCCGGTGCGATGGCTTGCTAAACGAGAAAATCAACTGGATAACAACGGGCGAACTCGGTTTTGGCTGACGCCTGGTCGACGCTCCGTCCCCAGGTCATAAAGGTTCGACCGGATTGTTCCAGCTCTGATATCGGGGGCAACAGCCCGTCAAATACAGCGATGCGGCAGTCCTCGCCCATCTGAAATTCAAGCCCCGCCTGGTGCCAGTGCCATAGCAGATAGGTGGGCTCGAACAGGAGTCGGCTGCGATCCCACGCTTTCGGGATCGACTGAAGCACGGTACGGTCTATGAGCCGCGGAATATGCAGCACCGGGTTGGGCGCGGGTATGCCCTGGCAGGCGAAAAATCCCAGCGTATCCCATAGCCAGCCGTGCCAGTTGCTCAGCTTTCGGTTGGGGCGAGCCCCGGGTGGCTGGCGAACCAGTGGACGCCGGAGCTCGGCGCACGGATCCTGCAGGGGACGCAATAACAGCATGTCGTCGTGCCACCAGATCCAGCTCTCGAAATGCCGGGAGTAGACCTCCTGGTGTTCCCATAGGCGCTGCACCTTATTGGCGCCCGGGGAGTGTTCCCAGTCGGTGATGGTCTGTATTGCATGGTGCTGCAGCCACTTGTTCGGCGGCAGAGTGACCTTCTTCGCAGAGTAAAACAATAGGCCAATCGCCCATATGGCGACGGATGGCTGCCACAACCACCGGCAGATAGTCATCGCGTTTAGGGCGATAGCTGATAGCTATCGGGATATTGTTTGAAAAATTACTTGAAATCATGACAGTCTTGACTCATAAACAACAAACTGAAATACCCACAGAAGGACTAGGCCTTTGCGGGCTACAGTTTACAGTAGATTTATCGGGAGACTCGACATGAAGAAGATAGTGGCAAGCTCCGTTGTGCTGCTTAGCGTTACCAGTGGCCACTCAATTGCGGCGCCGGTTCTGCAGGTGAAAAGCCAGGCAAGCGAGAGCTTGCTCGCGCTGGAAAGCAGTTTTTTGCAGGCGCTGGATTCGGCGGGCATCACCACCGGGCCAGTTGGGCCAGCTAAAAAGCAATCCAAAACGCGTAATGTCCGGCTACCGGTCAGTGGCGGTGCATTCGACCTTAACGGATTCATTGGTGAAGTTAATCACGCGGGTGGCCTGCGTTTTACTGCGCTCGATGGCACTAAAGTCAAGTTGCACAATCTGAGTCTGGAAAGCTACGAGGGCAAGCCCCGGGTGACCGGTCTGGTGCAGATAAATGGCAGTCTCTCCGGCGTGGTACCGCTTTTCGATATCGCGATCTTCGATGACTCCACTGCTTCCCTCAACCGAAATGGAAAAGTGACCACGATGCGACTGGGGCTGGCGCTGACCCAGGAGGCATCCGATCTGTTCAATACCGAGCTGGGACTTTTCCTGCCTGCGGGAGAGGAGGTTGCCCAACTGGTAGCAAAAGCCAAGCTCCGGGACTTCAGGCCAAAATATTACTCGGACGATGACTCGGATGACTCAGATGACTCGGATGACTCGGATGACTCGGATGACTCGGATGACTCGGATGACTCGGATGACTCGGATGACTCGGATGATTCGGACGATTCGGATGACTCGGATGACTCGGATGATTCGGATGATTCGGATGATTCGGATGATTCGGACGACTCGGACGACTCGGATGACTCGGATGACTCGGATGACTCCGACGATTAAGGTAGCCAGTAGGGTACCTGGATCAATCAGTCCGCCGACCCTTTACGGGGCAGATTGGCTGTATACAGCGGATGGATAGCCTTCCCCGGGGGAACTGCGCCAGGTCGATCCCAGGCGCGCACCAGTCAAGGCGCCGCACAGCCTGAAATAACGGGTTCTCGCCGCCGGAATCGTCAAGTCACCCCGGTGCTGGAGCACCTGCTCCGGGCTGTGGCCGGAGCAGGAACGTCGCCAGGGCCGGCATCAGGATGAGCGCGCCGAACATATTCCAGATGAACATGAATGTGAGCAGGATGCCCATGTCCGCCTGGAACTTTATCGGTGACGCCGCCCAGGTCACGACGCCGGCGGCCAGGGTAACCCCGATCAACGCCACCACACGGCCGGTGAAATTGAGGGTCTCATAGTAAGCTGTGGTCAGGTCCTTGCCCTCGCGCAGCTTGGCCAGTATCACCGTCAGAACGTAAAGCGCATAGTCTACGCCGATACCGACGCCCAGCGCGATTACCGGGAGCGTAGCTACTTTTACGCCAATACCCAGCCATACCATCAGGGCTTCGCACAACACGGATGTCAGCATCAGTGGTACAACTGCACAGATGACGCCAGGTATCGATCGGAAGGTAAGCAGGCACAGTACAACGACAGCCCCGTACACGTAGTACAGCATATCCTGGTTGGCTTTCTTCACGACGATGTTGGTCGCCGCCTCGAAGCCCGAGCTTCCCGCCGCGCCGAGGAACTGCGCTTTCTGTGATGGCCAGTCGGCATTGAATTGTTCCAGCGTATCAACTACCCGCGTGAGTGTGACAGCCTTGTGATCGGCCAGGTAGACCTGCATCGGCCAGATGGAGCAATCCGGGTCGACGTATTCCGGTACCAGGTCACTTACCGCGTAATTGATGGTGTCCTGATTGCGGAACAAGGACTGCCACTTGATATATCCCTCGTTCATTCCCGCCATCACCTCCCGGGCGCGGACATTCAGCCCCCGTACGTCCTCTACGCCATCCAGTTGACGCAGGCGCCATTCCAATTCATTGGCCAGGCTCAGGCCCCAGTAATTGATGCACGCCTGCGCGGGCGTTTTGACAATGATCGCAAACACATCAGTACTCACGGAATAGTGGCTGACATTATAGGCCACGTCGCGGTTATACCTTGAGTCAGCGCGCAATTCCGGAGCGCCGGGGTCCAGGTCGCCAATCTGCAGGTCCTTCGAGACGTACACGCCCCCGGCAGCCATCAGCGCGCATACTATGATCGCTGCCGCCGCGGGGCCCCTGTGGGTGAACTGCAGCAGGAAGCGCCAGAACAAGTGCATCTCCTGCTGGCTCTTGGGCGGCGTGCTCGCTCGCGCCACGGCCTTTTTGCCGACACCGGTGTAGGACAGGGTGATGGGAAGCAGGATCAGGTTGGTGAAGATGAGCACCACCACGCCCATGCTGGCGGTGATGGCCAGGTCCTGGATGACCTGAATCTGGATAATCATCAGCACAGCGAAACCCACGCCATCTGACAGCAGGGCAGTCACTCCTGCCAGAAACAGGCGGCGAAATGTGTAGCGCGCCGCGATGTAGCGGTGGGTGCCGCGGCCCATGTCCTGCAGAACACCATTCAGTTTCTGGGCCCCGTGGCTGACGCCGATGGCGAACACCAGGAAGGGTACAAGGATCGAGAACGGGTCCAGCTCAAAACCCAGGGCGGCCAGCAGGCCCATCTGCCAGACCACCGCCACCAGTGAACAGCCGATCACCATGAGCGTCGAGCGCAGACAGCGGGTGTACCAGTAGAGCAGGGCAGTGGCGATCAATACGGCGACGGCAAAAAACCCCATGACGACAAGCAGGCCGTCCAGTAAGTCCCCGACCAGCTTGGCGAAACCGATGATATGGATGGAACGGTCCGGGTCGTTGCCGGCGAATTTCTCCCGGATTTCCTCGAGCTGGGCACTGAGCTTGCCGTAATCGAGCCGCTCACCCGTCTCCGGGTCACTGTCCAGCAGAGGCACGATGATGGCCGCGGACATCTCATCGTTGCCGACCAGGTTGCCCATAATACCGGCCCGGGCGATATTCGTTTTTACCTCGGCAATTGATTCGGGCGAGCCGTTGTAGTCACCGGGAATAACGGGGCCGCCCTCGAAACCCAGCTCGGTCACCGTCTGCCAGCGTGTGTTGGGTGTCCAGATGGACTTCATGCCGTTGCGGTCCACGCCCGGTATGTAGAACAGGGCATCATTGACCTGCTCGATGTATTCCATATTCTCTTTGGTGAAGATGTCGCCTGTCTTGACCTCCGCCACCACCCGCAGGTTATTGCCCAGCCCTTGCAGGTCAGTCTGGTTGGCCAGGTAGTTGAGCACGTAGGGGTGGGTTTTGGGCAGCGTCTTCTCGAAACCCGCCTGCAGTGTGATCCTGGTCGCCTGGTATCCCAGTACGACAGTAACCAGGATGCACAGGATCATCACGACCGGGCGGTGGTTGAATACCAGCTTCTCCAGGAACGTGCCCGATTGAAAATCAAATTGCCGCAGGTCCCCGATGACCGGCAGATCCGACTCTTGCGCATGTGCCATTGTTATGTTCTCCGAGTACCCGGTTCAGTCGGGTAGTGTGATTTTCTGGATTCCCTTCGTGCCGCTTACAAGCAGGGAGTTGTCCGGGCCTTGCGCGACGGAGCTCAGTGGGCCGAGCTCCTTCACGATTACAGGACTGAAGCTGAAACCGTTGTCATTGCTGACGAGAATCTCGCCCGCCGCCCCCGCGGACACAAGCCTGCCATCGGACAGGCGGATCACTGCCACAATGGAGCTGGTAACAGGCTTCTCCACTACGATCCAGCTGGCACCTTCGTCGGCGGTGCGGAACATGCGCCCGCGCAACCCACCCATCACGATCGCCCCGTCTTCGGTCTCCGCACTGGAAAAGAAGCTGCCCTCCCATGGCACTGAGTGGGTTCGTTTGGAAATTCTTTCGTTGATATCGGCAATCAGCAGTAGTCCCGCCTCCCCGGCGATAAAAAACCGGCCGGGCTCCGGCAGCGGGGCATAGTCGTACATGTGGTTGAAGTTGTCGTTTTCGTTGCGGTACATGGTGTTTTCCCAGGTTTTGCCGCCATCGAAAGTGACCACTGTCATGCCGTAGGCGCCAACCGCGTTACAGCGTTGTTCGGTCTGGCACCTCACTTTGAAGAACGGCCGGTCGGCGCCCTGCTCGATGGCCAGTTGCATCTCGTCGATCAGCGAAGGAATGATCTCGTTGTCGGGTTCCTCCTTCGCCATTTGCTGGTAGAACGCCAGCCCGTCCTTGCCGTACTGTATGCCGTCATACTGTTTGACCCAGGTCTTGCCACCGTCGGAGCTATGCAGGATGACGCCCTCGTGGCCGGCGGCCCAGCCTTTCTCGGGAGTGGGAAAGTCAATACTGAGCAAGCCTGAGCGCACCGGGGTCTGTGCCTGCTCCCAGGTGTCACCGCCATCATCCGAGTAGAGAATCTGGCCCTGGATGCCTGTGGCGAAGTAGCGGTCTCCAATCTTCCTGAGGGAATAAATCAGGGAGTGGCTTGCAATATCGCTGGGTACAGACGGCTGGGCGAGGACATCAAAATCCTGTTCCGCGTGCAGTGGGTGCCAGGGTGTCGCGAGGAGGGTAAACAAGGTGGCGCGAAGAGCTGTTCTCAAGGTCATCACACTTCTTCCAAAAGCCGTTGGGCGCAGGTTGGCGGTGGCGAAGTATAGCTGAAGCGAATTCTACTGCGAGCGGAATCTCAACGCGCGGGCGGGGCGGCTTGACAGTGGGTGAATGCCGACATTTGCAGTGGCTTGCCAGGAACCCTTCCGGGGAAGAATTCACATGCCGGGTTCAACCGCGGCTCAGCGCTGCTCGCTCCCGCACCGGGGGCTGGGATTGGTATCGTGCCAGCGCCGAAACGCCTGGGTGGAATTGGAAAGTTTGTATTTGGCGCGCCCGGAGAGATTCGAACTCCCGACCAACTGGTTCGAAGCCAGTTACTCTATCCAGCTGAGCTACGGGCGCGTAGCAAGATGGATTGTACAGACTCGCGGGGAGAATAGCCCACTCCCTGGAACAACTTTTTTTCTAATCCCTGCCCAGCTCTTCCAGTGCGGCAAGGAATTTGCCCACCTTGTCCAAGGTTTCCTGGTATTCCTGCTGCCATTCCGAATCCGCCACTATGCCGCCGCCAGCCCAGCAGTGAATTTCCCCTGCGTGGCACTGCAGGGTGCGGATGGCGATATTGCTGTCCATTCGCCCGTCGGCACTGATGTAGAGCACTGAGCCGCAGTAAACCTGGCGCGGGGCGGGCTCCAGCTCCGCAATGATCTCCATGGCTCGGCGTTTCGGTGCACCGGTTATCGATCCGCCGGGAAAGCTGTCGCGCAGCAACTCGGCCGCGCCGCGGTCCGCCTGTAACTCGCCGCTGATCGTGCTGACCAGGTGGTGGACCGTTGCCAGGCTCTGCACTTCGAACAGGCGGTCGACGATAATGCTCCCCGGCACGCAGCTGCGGCCTAGGTCGTTGCGCAACAGGTCGACAATCATCAGGTTTTCCGCGCGGTCCTTTGTTGAGGCGCGCAATTCCCTCACGGCGGAGCGGTCTGCCTCCGGGTCGACGTGGCGCGGCCGTGTGCCCTTGATTGGCGCTGTTTCGACGTGGTGGCCGTGCAGTGACAGGAAACGCTCCGGTGACAGGCTGATCACGGCGCTGTCCTGGGCCACCTTGAGGTAGGCCGACAGCGGCGCCGCCGCCACGGTGCGCAACAGGCGATAGGCATCCCAGGGATCGCCGCTGAAACCGGCGCTGAAGCGCTGGGCCAGGTTGACCTGGTAGCAGTCCCCGGCCTGGATATATGCGGCGATACGCTCGAAGGCTTCCCGGTAGCTTTGCGCAGTGAAGTTCGACTGAAATGCCGCCTCCAGGCGAAAGTCCGGGGCCCGGACCCGCGCGGGTTGTCGCAACCTCGCCAGGACATCATTGCGCTCCGCCTGGGACACACCGGGCTGGCTGACGAGAGTGGCCTTGCGCAGCAGGTGATCCTGGATCACGCACCAGTCATAGGCCTGCATCTGGGTCACAGGCAGTTGTGCGTCGGCGCAGGCCGTTCCGGGGCCCGAGACAACCCCGTGCAGGCGGTTTCCGAGGCCGTAGCTCAAAAAACCCAGGATGCCGCCGCAAAAGGGAATGTCCTGGGAGACGGGCTGGATGCCGGCGAAGCGATCTTTGTGGTATTGCCCCAGGTCCCGGAAAAACAGGCGACACTGGGCCTCGTCGGCGTCGGGATCAAGCGATGGGAGTTGTTCTACCGGGTTCGCCGCCAGGATATCGTAGCGACCGGCAGTGGAATGCGGAAAACTGCTGTCCAGCAGCGCCGCACCCGGCAGGTCGCGGATGCGCTCGAACAGCTCGCAGGTATCGCGCTGGTAGGGGAGGTCATCCAGGTGGACGGCTTTGCTCATGCTGCGGTCAAACTCTCACCGGCGCTCAGCTTAAAGCGCCAGTGATCGCAGTTCGACATCCTCCGCGCTGTGCCGCCAAAGCTCTTCGAATAATTCCAGGTGACGGCGGGTAGAGGCGCGGGAGGACGGCTCGTAGAATCCCTCGCGATCGCTGTCGCCGGGTTTATAGAGCACGCCATCCCGGTCACAGATGACGATGGTTTCATTTTTCCACTGCGGGTGCTCCGCAAGTTTCTGGATGTGGACAGAGCTGGGAATGCGACGGGCCAGTTTAAGTAACCTGTGACCACGGGCGACCAGCTCACGGGAATCGGCCACCAGTATCCGCACCCGGGTCTGTCGGCTGCTGCGTATCAGGACCGCCAGGGCCTGGGCCAGCTCCTCGCTATCGAAAGCGGTAGGATCGAGTTTGGGGCTTAAAATACAGACCTGGCGCGCTGCGGAACTGCACAGCTCAACCGCCAGCTCATCAAAGGGGTGGGGGTAAGCCACCCCGGCCAGAAACTCATTCGACATAAATGCCTCCGCTCTCTAGCAGGTAGTCCAGCAACTCCGCCGTGTCGGCTTGCGCGAGGGCCGCGGCGAGGCGCTTGCCCTCCAACCGCCAGTTTCCGCACAGGCCTGCCAGGGTATCCAGCACGACCGAACTGAACAGGCGGGCCTGGCCATTCGCGAATACCGTGATGCCATCGGGGTCCCGCTGCCACGCCACCCGGGCAGCGGCAGACAGCTCTATATAACCCGGTCCCGCCGCCAGCAGTGCCCTGGCCTCGAAGAGGTCGTCATCGTCGCTCTCAGGCTCGTAACGCGGCTCTGTAACCATAGCACCGAACCAACGGCTGTCGCCGGGCTGTTCCAGTGCGGCTCGCAACTGTTCACGCACGCGCTCCAGGTCACGTGGGCGGATCTCCCCTGGCCTGGACGCAGCCTCGATATCCGGGTCCTTATAAAACAACTCCGGGTCGAGTTTTTCCAGCAGGTCATCCGCCCAGCGCGAGACCATGTCGTTGATGCGTGGAGCGCGAAAACCGATGGAAAAGGTCGTGCATTCGCCCTCGGCTATGCCCCAGTGTGCTATGCCCGGCGGTACATAGAGAATATCGCCGGGGTCCAGCAGGTACTCCCGGCTGCAGTCAAAGTCGCGCAGGATACGCAAGTTATCGTGTGGCAGCAGGGGTGATTGGGAATCGCAGGCCTGGCCCAGCCGCCAGCGACGCCGGCCTTCTCCCTGGAGCAGGAATACATCGTAGTTGTCGTAGTGTGGACCGACGCTGCCACCATCGACCGCGTAGCTCACCATCACGTCATCGACCCGCCAGCTCGGCAGGAAGTCCACCAGCTGGCGCAATTGGGCCACCGCAGGAATATAGTGATCCACAGCCTGCACCAGCAGTGTCCAGGGATTTTCTCGCTGGAAATCCTCGCTACGAAACGGCCCGTGCTGCAGCTGCCAGATGCCTGCGCGGTATTCGATGATGCGCGACTCGATGTCCTCTTCGAGGGCGAGACCCGCCAGTTCATCGGCGGGCAGGGGGCTGGTAAAAGGCTCCAGCGCGCCGCGGATCAGCAGCGGCTCGCGCTGCCAGTAGTTGGAAAGGAAAGCCTCCTTGTCCAGGTTGAGCTCCCCTGCAGGCATCAGCTTGGCCTACTTGATGGCCCGGGCCTGGGCCACGGCATTGCCGATGTAGCTGGCCGGAGTCAGGGCGAGCAGTGCGCTGCGGGCCTCCTCCGGCAGGTCGAGCCCCGCCACGAAGGCCTGGATCACCTCGGCGGTCATGTCCTGGCCCCGGGTCAGTTCCTTCAGCTTTTCGTAGGGTTTTTCAATGCCGTAGCGTCGCATGACTGTCTGGATAGGCTCCGCCAGGACTTCCCAGCTATTGTCCAGGTCCTGCGCCAGGCGCGCCTCGTTGAGTTCGAGTTTGCCGATGCCCTTGAGCGCAGACTGGTAGGCGATCAGGCTGTAGGCGGCGCCCACTCCCATGTTGCGCAATACAGTGCTGTCGGTGAGGTCTCGCTGCCAACGGCTGATTGGCAGCTTGGTTGCCATATGCTGCAGCACCGCGTTGGCAAGCCCGAGATTACCCTCGGCGTTTTCAAAATCAATCGGGTTTACCTTGTGCGGCATGGTGGAGGAACCCACTTCCCCGGCAATTGTTTTCTGCTTGAAATACCCCAGGGATATATAGCCCCACACATCGCGGTTGAAATCGATAAGGATGGTATTGAAGCGGGCGAGGGCGTCGAACAGCTCGGCCATATAGTCGTGTGGTTCGATCTGGGTGGTGTAGGGGTTCCAGCTGAGGCCGAGGGAGGTCACAAATGCTTCCGCGTTCGCCTGCCAGTCGACGTCGGGGTAGGCGGACAGGTGCGCGTTGTAATTGCCCACGGCCCCGTTGATCTTACCCAGGAACTGCACCTGTTCTATTTGCCTCAGTTGCCGTTCCATTCGCGCCACCACGTTGGCGACTTCCTTGCCCATGGTGGTCGGGCTGGCGGTCTGGCCGTGCGTGCGCGACAGCATGGCGGCTTCGGCCGTGCCCCGGGCCAGGCTGGCCAGGGCGCTACTGATCTCGTTCATTGCGGGCAGCAGGACATCGTGCAGCCCGTCGCGCAGCATCAGTGCGTGTGCGAGGTTGTTGATATCTTCCGAGGTGCAGGCGAAGTGGACAAACTCGGCGATACCCTTGAGCTCATCGTGACCATCGAAGCGCTCCTTGATGAAATACTCCACCGCTTTCACGTCGTGGTTGGTGGTGGCTTCGATATCCTTGATGCGGCGGGCGTCAACCTCGGAGAATTTCTCCGCTATGTCATCGAGGGTGCGACTGGCTTCCCTGGACAGGCCGGGCACCTCGGGGACGCCCTCGTGGGCTGCCAGGCATTGCAGCCAGCGAACCTCGACCAGTACGCGCCTTTTGATCAGGCCGAATTCACTGAACACCTCGCGCAACGGCTCCGTCTTGCCGCCATAGCGACCGTCTATGGGTGACACTGCACTGAGGGCCGACAGTTTCATGTAATTCTCCGGAAATAATAGTGAGGATGTTACACCACGCCCATACCGCGTGACAGTTGCTGGGAGGTGTGCAGCAGTTTCTTGCGCTGAAGCAGCAGCCGCCAGCGACGCCCGCCGAGTTGGTGCCACAAAAATGCGGAGCGTATGCCCGCCAGTAACAAGGCCCGGATAATATCGGCGTTCTTCGGGTTCTGCAGGTGCTGTGCGCTGCCGTTGACCTTGATCCGGAACTTCAGCTTGCTCAGGGTATCCTGGTAAATGCCCGAGACGCTGTGACACAAATCGTTCACATTGTTGGCAAAATGCTCGGCGCGAAAACTGGTGTGCTGCAGCCGCGAATGCACGACGGACATCATGGCCGGGTCCCCGGCAAATTTGCGTTCGAGGTAGAGTATCGCCAGGACATAGCGCACCAGGTCGCGGTTTTCATCCGCCTGCCGGCTGGCCAACAAACTGCTGAGGTTGTTGAGGCCGAGCTTGACCCCGGCAACACCGCCGAAGACGTCCTCTACCGAACCCGCCTCGAACTCAAACAGGCTGTGAATGGAAGGGCCCAGGAACTCCAGCGGGTAGCCGCCGGTTTTAGAAATCTGGTCGACCATGCGCGCCGCCTGGGCCACGCCGGCCAGCGCGATCGTCTGTTGTTCCAGGTTTGTCCGCGAAGTGGTGTTCATATACCGCCTGATGTCCGTTCAATGACGCCGCCACCGAGGCAGCGCTCCCCCTGGTAAAACACCACCGACTGCCCCGGGGTTACAGCGCGCTGTGGCTGGTCGAATTCCACCCGGTAACCGCCCTCATCGCGGCTGACAGTGCAGGCCTGGTCGGCCTGGCGGTAGCGCACCTTGGCGCTGCAGGCCAGGGGCAACTCCGGCTCGCTGCCGGCAACCCACAGTATTTCACTGGTCAGGAGGACGGACTTGAACAGGGCAGGGTGGTCATTGCCCTGGGCTACCAGCAATACGTTTTTCTCCAGGTCCTTTTCCACCACGTACCAGGGTGCGTCGCCGTGATTGGCGAGGCCGCCGATACCCAGGCCCTGGCGCTGGCCGATGGTGTGGTACATCAGCCCCTGGTGCCGGCCGAGCAACTCGCCATCGAGGCTGCGGATCTCGCCCGGCTGCGCGGGTAAATACTGCTGGAGAAAATCCGTGAAGCGACGCTCGCCGATAAAGCAGATGCCGGTGGAGTCCTTTTTTTTGGCAGTGGCCAGCCCGTGTTCTTCCGCCAACCGGCGCACCTCTGGTTTGGCCATCTCACCGAGCGGGAATAGTGTTTGTTCCAGTTCGCGATGACCGACGGCGTGCAGGAAATAGCTCTGGTCCTTGTTGTGGTCGAGCCCCTTTAGCAGGGTGCCGAGGCCATCCGCTTCGCCACGGCGGGCGTAGTGGCCGGTGGCGATGGTATCCGCCCCCAGCATGATCGCGTAGTCCAGGAAGGCCCGGAATTTGATCTCGCGGTTGCACAGGATATCCGGGTTTGGCGTTCGCCCGGCCCGGTATTCCTCGAGAAAGTGCTCGAAAACGTTATCCCAGTACTCCGCTGCAAAATTGGCCCCGTGCAGGGTAATCCCCAGCCTGTCCGCCACGGCCTGGGCATCGGCGAAATCCTCCCTGGCGGTGCAGTACTCGGTGCCATCGTCCTCTTCCCAGTTTTTCATAAACAGCCCTTCCACCCGGTAGCCCTGCTCCTGCAGCAACAGGGCAGACACGGATGAATCGACTCCGCCGGACATGCCGACGATTACTTTACTGTTGGAGTTCAGGCTCATTGACTGTAAACGAGATCCAGGGGGTAACAAATCCCACGGCGATGCTGCTCTATCGATGCCAGCACCAGGGGGCTGCGCATTCTATCAGAGTTGGCAGCGATTGCCTCGTAATCGAGCCAGTGTGTAGCGTGAATGTCCGCATCCAGTGTGGCGTCCGCTACTTCGCGCAGTGGCCTGCCGAGAAACGTCGTGCGCAAGTATGTGATGTTGTTGGCCGGAGCGGCATACAGGGCGACCCCGAGTATGCCAACCAGTTCGATTACCCAGCCTGTTTCCTCCAGCGTTTCGCGCAGGGCGGCTTGTGCCAGGGTCTCCGCCGGCTCGAGGTGCCCCGCCGGCTGGTTGAATACCAGATTCCCGCTGAACTTATCCCGCTCCTCAACCAACAGGTAGCGGCCACCCTGTTCGATAACGGTGGCCACGGTGACGTGGGGTACCCACTGGGACATCAGTTCCTCCTCCTTCTGGCTCTGGTTGGTGGGGCGCCCTGCCTTGAGGTGGGTAGATGCACCTCAAGCTCGCGATGCTCACCGGGCTGCAAGCCTGCCAGTGACCAGTCCCCGATTTGGGTGCGCACAAGGCGCAGGGTGGGATAACCCACCGCCGCAGTCATCCGCCGTACCTGGCGATTGCGACCCTCGCGAATAGCCAGCTCCAGCCAGCTGTCGGGTACTGATTTGCGCTCCCTCACCGGTGGCGTCCGGGGCCACAGCTGCGGAGGCAGGATACGCACGGCCCGGGCAGGCAGTGTAGGGCCATCCTTCAATTCCACGCCGGCGGCAAGCCGTTGCAGGGCATCGTCGCTTACCAGGCCCTCCACCTGAACCTGGTAGACTTTCCAGCGCTTGTGCCGGGGGTTCGCGATCTGCTGTTGCAGGGCCCCGTCATCGGTCAACAAAAGCAGGCCTTCCGAGTCGTAGTCCAGGCGGCCGGCCACCTTGAACGCGGGGGCGGACAGGAAATCGGCAAGCGTGGCCCTGCCCAGTTCATCGGTAAACTGACTCAGCACCTGGAAGGGTTTGTTGAACAGGATGATACGGGCCATGACAACATTCACCAGTAATTAATTTCACCGCCGGCCGCCAAAAAAACCGGTGGTGGCACGTGAATCAGCAGCAATCGTGCTACACTACGCGCCGCTTTGCCAGCGCCAGCCAGACAAGGGCATCAGGGCGCATATTTCAAGAATCCAACCGCTGCAATGGAGTAAATTATGGGCTACAAGCATATTCAGGTTCCCTCTGCAGGTGACAAAATCACCGTCAACGAAGATTTCAGCCTGAACGTCCCTAACAATCCGATCATTCCCTATATCGAAGGCGACGGCATTGGCGTCGACATCAGCCCGGTCATGATCGACGTGGTGAACGCCGCTGTCGAGAAGGCTTACAAGGGCACCAAGAAAATATCCTGGATGGAAATCTACACCGGCGAGAAGGCCGCCGAGCTGTACGACGGCGACTGGTTCCCGGAAGAGACCCTGGAAGCCATCAAGGAGTACATCGTCGGCATCAAGGGCCCCCTGACCACGCCGGTCGGCGGCGGCTTTCGCTCACTCAACGTGGCACTGCGCCAGGAACTGGATCTCTACACCTGCCTGCGCCCGGTGCGCTGGTTCGAGGGCGTACCCTCACCGGTCAAGGACCCGGGCGCCTGCAACATGGTGATCTTCCGCGAGAATTCCGAGGACATCTACGCCGGCGTCGAATACCAGGCCGGCACCCCCGAGGCAAAGAAAGTCGTCGATTTCATCATCAAGGAAATGGGTGCCACCAAGATCCGCTTCCCCGACATGTGCGGCATCGGCATCAAGCCTGTCTCGGAAGCCGGCACCAAGCGCCTGGTGCGCAAGGCGATCCAGTACGCCATCGACCAGGACCTGCCCTCGGTCACCCTGGTGCACAAGGGCAACATCATGAAGTTCACCGAGGGCGCCTTCCGCGACTGGGGCTACGAACTGGCGCGCGAGGAATTCGGCGGCGAACTGCTCGACGGCGGCCCCTGGGTCTCGCTGAAAAACCCCAACACCGGCAAGGAAATCGTGATCAAGGACGTGATCGCCGATGCGATGCTGCAGCAGATCCTGACCCGCCCGAAGGACTACAGCGTGGTCGCCACCCTGAACCTCAACGGCGACTATCTTTCCGACGCGCTGGCTGCCCAGGTAGGCGGTATCGGCATCGCCCCGGGCGCCAACCTGTCCGATACCATTGCGCTGTTCGAAGCCACCCACGGCACCGCTCCCAAGTACGCGGGCCAGGATAAAGTAAACCCCGGTTCACTTATTCTGTCCGCCGAGATGATGCTGCGCCACATGGGCTGGAACGAGGCCGCAGACCTGATCATCACGGGCATGAACGGCGCTATCCAGGCCGGCACGGTCACCTATGACTTCGAGCGCCTGATGGAAGGGGCAACCCTCCTGAGCTGCTCCGAGTTCGGCAAGGCGATCGTCAAAGCCATGGACTAGTTTCCAGCGCTTTTGGCAATAACGAAGGGCTCGTGGCGACACGGGCCTTTTTTTTGCCACTGCAAAATCGGCTTAAAGCACGGTGGTAGCAGGCGGTGTGCAGTACCTGGACACAGGACCGTTGGAGGCCATGGATGGCCCGGTCCGCGTTCGGGACACGAGCCTACATGGATGTACTCGCGGCGTGTCCTGGGTTCAGGTACTGCATAGCGCCAGCGGCAAGTAAAGAACAGCTCGTGCCGTTCCATTCTCGCCGCTGTCAGCCAGAGTACGATTTCCGGACACGCCGTAAATACGTCCATGTAGGCTCGTGTTCGGCCATCCATGGCCTCCAACGGTCCGTAAACCGTACTCTGGCTACCATCGGCTGACCTCAGTGCCACAAACTGGAGTCGCTGGGTGCATTTCGCTGCCGTTGCCCCCCATTGAATTCCCGTATAATGTAGCCATATAGAGATATCCGACAGCGTGTTAACAAATTTGAAGTGAGTGTGGTTCCGTGGAATACATCCGGCCTGGCAACAACTGGCGTATGAGTAAAGAGGAGGAGGGCTCGGAGGGTGGCCTGGCGCTACAGGAGTCGAAACCTGAACTTAAGCGCCCGCCGCTGTTCAAAGTCGTATTGATCAACGACGACTATACCCCCATGGAGTTTGTGGTAGAGGTACTGGAAGTATTCTTTCGCATGAACCGCGAACAGGCCACGCATGTTATGTTGACCGTACACACCAAGGGCAAGGGCGTGTGTGGCATTTACACCCGGGACATCGCCGAGACCAAGGCGGCCCAGGTAAACCAGTACGCAAGGGAAAACGAACATCCACTGTTGTGTGAAATCGAGGCATCGGAGGGCTGAGGCCCCAGGAGCGGTTATATGCTGAGTAAAGACCTGGAACAAACCCTGAATGAGGCATTTCGGGGCGCCAGGACCAAGCGTCACGAGTTCATGACGGTGGAACATCTGCTGCTGGCGCTGTTGGACAACAACGACGCCATCCGGGTGCTCAAGGCCTGCGGGGCGGACATCGGTGGCTTACGGGGCGACCTGGTCGAATTCGTCGATGCCACGACGCCGCTGATACCTGAAGATGAAGAAGACCGGGATACCCAGCCGACCCTGGGCTTCCAGCGTGTGCTGCAGCGGGCCGTCTTTCACGTACAGTCGTCGGGCAAGAGCGAGGTCACCGGGGCCAATGTGCTGGTGGCCATATTCAGTGAGCAGGAAAGCCAGGCGGTGTTCTTCCTCAAGACCCAGAGCGTGGCGCGCCTCGACGTGGTGAATTACATCACCCACGGCATCTCCAAGGTTTCCAACGACAGCGACCCGGGTGAACCCGGCGCCGCTAGCGGCGGCGAGACGGTGGGGGAAGACGGTGAATCCAACCCCCTGGACAGCTATGCGACAAACCTCAACAAGGAAGCCGAGGCCGGTAATATCGACCCACTGATCGGGCGTCTGGCAGAGGTGGAGCGGGTAGCCCAGACCCTGGCGCGCCGGCGCAAGAACAACCCCCTGCTGGTGGGTGAATCCGGGGTGGGTAAAACCGCCATCGTGGAGGGCCTGGCCAAGAAAATCGTGGACGGTGACGTGCCGGACATCCTCAAGGACAGCGTGGTCTACTCCCTGGACCTGGGGTCACTGCTGGCGGGCACCAAGTACCGCGGCGATTTTGAGAAACGTTTCAAGGGCCTGCTGGCCGAGTTGAAAAAGCGCGATCACGCGATCCTGTTCATCGACGAGGTGCACACGATCATCGGTGCCGGTGCCGCTTCCGGCGGGGTGATGGATGCCAGTAACCTGCTGAAACCGCTGTTGAGCTCGGGTAAGCTGCGCTGCATCGGTTCGACCACCTTTCACGAATACCGCGGTATTTTCGACAAGGACAAGGCCCTGAGCCGACGCTTCCAGAAGATCGACGTGATGGAGCCCAGTGTTGACGATGCCTATCGCATCCTCAAGGGGCTCAAGTCGCGGTTCGAGGAACACCACGGGCTGCGCTATACCGACAAGGCCCTGCGTGTGGCAACGGACCTGTCAGCCCGCTATATCACCGACCGCTTCCTGCCGGACAAGGCGATCGATGTCATTGACGAGGCGGGGGCCTACCAGCAGTTGCTGCCGGCCTCAAAACGTAAGAAGGTGATAGGGGTTGGCGATATCGAGACGGTGGTAGCGAAGATTGCCCGTATACCGCCGAAATCCGTAAGCTCGGACGACAAGGAAACCCTGCAGAAGCTGGAGAAAAACCTGCAGATGGTGGTGTTTGGCCAGGACCAGGCGATCAGCAGCCTGGCCACCTCCATCAAGCTGGCACGCGCCGGCCTGAAATCCGGCGACAAGCCCATCGGCTCCTTCCTGCTGGCGGGCCCGACCGGGGTCGGCAAGACCGAGGTCACGCGGCAGCTGGCGCTGCAGCTGGGGCTTGAGCTTATCCGCTTCGATATGTCCGAGTACATGGAGCGCCACACGGTGTCGAGACTGATCGGCGCACCGCCGGGTTATGTCGGTTTCGACCAGGGTGGACTGCTCACCGACGCCGTTACCAAGCACCCCCACGCGGTGGTGTTGCTGGACGAGGTCGAGAAAGCCCACCCGGAGGTTTTCAACCTGCTGTTGCAGGTAATGGACCACGGCACCCTGACCGACAACAACGGCCGCAAGGCGGACTTCCGCAACGTGATCCTGGTCATGACTACCAATGCCGGCGCCGAGACCATCAGCCGCCGCACGATTGGTTTCACCACCCAGGACCACAGTACGGACGGGATGGAGGCGATCAACAAGATGTTTACGCCGGAATTCCGCAACCGCCTGGACAGTATCGTGCAGTTCCAGCCCCTGGCAGAGGATGTAATCCTCACCGTGGTCGACAAATTCCTCACCGAGTTGCAGGGGCAACTGGACGAGAAGCGCGTGACCATCGACGTCGACGAGGACGCGCGCCTGTGGCTGGTTGAAAAGGGTTACGACATCCACATGGGTGCCCGGCCCATGGCCCGGGTTATCCAGGAGCATATCAAGAAGCCGCTGGCTGAGATGGTGCTGTTCGGATCACTCGCCCAGTCCGGGGGCACCGCTCTGGTGCGCCTGAACAAGGCAGAGGACAAACTGGAAGTGACGGTGGAGCAGGAAGAGGCCGCGCTGGAGGAGAGTTAAAAACCCCGGCCACTCACTGTGCTGGGGGGCGGCGCTGCGGACTATCTCTCGCGATAGGTGATGCGCCCCTTGGACAGGTCGTAGGGAGTGAGTTCCACCCTGACCTTGTCGCCGGTAAGAATGCGGATATAGTTTTTACGCATTTTGCCTGAAATATGCGCAGTCACAACGTGACCGTTTTCCAACTGAACCCGAAAAGTGGTGTTGGGCAGGGTATCGACTACCTCGCCTTCCATTTCGATCTGGTCTTCTTTTGCCATTGAGTGGCAACCCTCATGAAAAAACAGTCGCGCATTTTGCCTGAAAGCGGCCCTTAAAGCCACCGTAAAAATTGAGGGGTTTCCAGCTGTCAGGGAGCCGGTGACCAGCGGCTGTTCTGGTATAACTGGAGTGGCTTGTAGTCGGATTTATAGGCCATTTTCCGGCAGCCGCGAATCCAGTATCCCAGGTAGAGGTATTCCAGCCCCAGGGCCCGCGCCCGCTCGATCTGCCAGAGAATGGCATAGCTGCCAAGGCTGCGCTTGTCACAGGTGGGGTCGTAAAACGTATAGATCGCCGACAGCCCGTCCTGCAATTCATCCACCACAGCCAGCGCCACCAGGGACTTGTTGTCGTAAAAGCGGTAGTAGTGGGTGCAGCCCCAGGCGTCGTTGAGGAACGACTCGTACTGTTCCCGGTCCGGCGGGTACATATCACCATCCGCATGGCGCAGCTCGATGTAGCGGCAGTAGAGATCGAAGGCCTCGTCGTCGCGCAGGTCATCGCTGCGCCGGACCCGCAAGTCCTGGTTGCGCCTGAGGGTGCGACTCTGGCCCCGTCGGGGCTTGAACTCCGCTACCGGAATACGGGCGGGGATACAGGCCTCACAGTGGGTGCAATGCGGGCGGTAGATATGGCTGCCACTGCGGCGGAAGCCGAGCAGGGAGAGGTTGCTGTAGAGCACTTTATCGACCGGTTGTCGCGGGTCGACGAACAGCGTGGTCGCCTCCTGGTCGCTGAGGTAACTGCAGCTGTGCGGATAAGTGGTATAGACCTTGAGGTCCCGCATCGATGAGGTCACAGCAAGTCTCCACAGGTGCCCGGCAAGGACCAGATGCCGGGGTCGGTTTCAATGGCTATAGTTTGGGCAAGGCGGGCTTCGAAGTCCAGCCTGTCGATATCCCTGGCTCCCAGGGAGGCGAGGTGGGGGTTGCCGACCTGGCAATCGATCAGGCCGAAGCCACCGCGGGATACGATATTGACCAGGGCAACCAGCGCCACCTTGGAGGCGTCCCGGCTCCGGCTGAACATGGACTCGCCAAAAAACACGCCGCCCAGGGCCACGCCGTACAGGCCCCCGACCAGTTCGCCCGCCGGGTCGAACACCTCCACCGAGTGGGCGCAGCCCCGTCGATGCAACTCAATATAGGCCCGCAGCATCTCCCTGCCGATCCAGGTGCCGTGGCTGTCCGGGCGCGGCGCGGCGCATTCGGCCATCACCCTGGCAAAAGCGCTATCAACCCCCAGGGCGAAGCCGTCCCGGCGCAACACCTTGCGCAGGGAGCGCGATACGTGCAGTTCATCGGGGAGCAGCACCGAGCGCGGGTTCGGCGTCCACCACAATACCGGCTGCGGCTCTTCGTACCAGGGAAAAATACCGCGGCGGTAGGCCGCCAGCAGGCGTTCCGGGCTCAGCTCGCCGCCGGCGGCGAGCAGGCCGTTGGGGTACTCCAGGGCCTCGCTGGATGGCGGTAGATCGTCCCCGGGGTAAAGGAACGGGATCCGGCGGGACAAGGCCTGCGCCTCTAGAGTGTATCCAGGTATTTTTCCGCGTCGAGGGCGGCCATGCAGCCAAAGCCGGCGGAGGTGACCGCCTGCCGGTAGATATGGTCGCCCACATCCCCGGCGGCGAACACACCGGGCACACTGGTGGCGGTTGCATTGCCCTCGGTGCCGCTGTGGGTGCGAATATAACCGTCCTTCATGTCCAGCTGCCCGCTGAAAATGTCGGTATTGGGTTTGTGGCCGATGGCGATAAACACGCCGGCGAGTTCCACATCCGAGGCTGTACCATCCTTTACGGACTTGACCCGGATACCGGTGACGCCGGAGTCGTCCCCCAGCACTTCCGCGAGCTGGTGATCCCAGAGAATCTTTACCTTGCCTTCTTTTTCCCGGGCAAACAGCCGGTCCTGCAGGACCTTCTCCGCACGTAGAGCGTCCCTGCGGTGAACCAGGGTTACCTCGGAGGCGATATTGGCCAGGTACAGGGCCTCCTCGACCGCGGTATTGCCGCCGCCGATCACCGCGACTTTCTGGTTGCGGTAAAAGAAACCGTCACAGGTGGCGCAGGCGCTGACACCTTTACCCATGAAGGCTGTTTCACTGGGCAGGCCCAGGTACTGGGCGGTGGCGCCGGTGGCGATAATCAGGGCGTCGCAGCTGAAAGTTCCGGTGCCCTTGAGCACGAAGGGGCGGGCAGAGAGGTCTACCTGGTCAATGTGGTCGAATACGATTTCGGCGTCGAAACGCTCGACATGGGCCTGCATCTCCTGCATCAGCTGGGGTCCCTGCAGGTCGGCCTGGCCACCGGGCCAGTTCTCCACCTCGGTGGTGGTAGTCAGCTGACCACCCTGCTGGATGCCAGTGATTACCACCGGGCGCAGATTTGCCCGTGCAGCGTAAATGGCCGCCGTGTAGCCGGCGGGGCCGCTGCCCAGGATAATCAAAGGATGGTGCTTTGTATCGCTCATGTGGTTATTTCCCGCCTGCTGTTGTTAAATGCTGCCCAAATCGGGCCTGCCATGCCCTTCATGGGGGCCGACTATGGTACTTTAAAGCCTGTTTTCCGGCAAAGACTAGATCTTTTCTAAATAACCCCCATAACTCTTTGAAATAAATGATAAATACCTTCAGAATACTGGTGACTTATAAAATTGGGGGCGGCACCGCAAGGGCTTGAAACGGAGACAGATGACAAGGACCCGAACACCCGTGGCGGACTCGCCCAAAAACGACAACATCCTGGGCCCGCGCCTGCGGGAGGGTGCGTTCATCGGGGTGAGCGCGGTCTGCCTGTACCTGCTCCTGGCGCTGATGACATACAGCCCCCGGGATCCAGGCTGGTCAGCCACCGGCACCGGCGGCAAAATCGCAAATCTCGGCGGCCCCACCGGGGCCTGGCTGGCAGACGTGTTTTTCTCCCTCGTGGGCTATGCCGCTTACCTGTTTCCCCTGTTGCTGGCCTACCGGGCTGTGATCATCCTGCTGGAGCGCCACCAGGACAAGGGTTTCGACTGGGTTACCTTCGGCATCCGCTCTCTCGGGCTGGTCCTGGTGATGATTGCCGGAACCGCCCTGGCAGCCATGAACGACGCGGGTGGCTCGAGCCTCCCCCAGGGCGCCGGCGGCATTCTCGGCCAGGCAATCGGCAGCAATTTTACCCAGGCATTCAGTGCGGTAGGCAGCCGGCTTATCCTGTTGGCGGTATTTTTGTTCGGCATGACCATTTTTACCGACCTGAGCTGGCTGAAACTGATGGAGAAGGTCGGGGCCTGGAGCATTGCCACCTTTGCTGCAAGTCGCGACTGGGCAACAAAAACCCTCGATAACTTTCGCGACCGCCGGGCCAGGGAAAAGGCTGTGGAAGCGCGCAAGATGGTGATTACCGAGCACGTTGAGCGGGAGAAAAAACGCGCGCCGCCGAAAATCAAACCCCCCAAGCCCAGGAATGAAAAGAGTGAGCGGGAGGAGAAGGAGAAGCAGCGACCGCTGTTCGACGTGCCTGTTACCGGCACCCTTCCACCACTGGAATTGCTCGACCCCAACGATAACGACCCCGACGCGGGCTATTCCAAGGAAGCGCTGGAAGGGCTGTCGAAACTGCTGGAGTTGAAACTGGCGGATTTCAGTATCGTCGCCGAGGTGGTGGCGGTATACCCCGGCCCGGTCGTAACCCGCTTTGAGATCCAGCCGGCCCCCGGGGTCAAGGTCTCGCGCATCTCCAACCTGGCCAAGGACCTGGCGCGTTCGCTGGCGGTGATCAGCGTGCGGGTGGTCGAGGTCATTCCCGGGAAGTCGGTAGTGGGCATCGAGATTCCCAATGAGCACCGGGAAATCGTCAACTTCCGCGAGGTGCTGGCCTCGAAGGCCTTCGACCAGAGCAAGTCGCCCCTCACCCTGGCTCTCGGCCACGATATTTCCGGCCTGCCGGTAGTGGCGGACCTCGCCAAGATGCCCCACTTGCTGGTTGCGGGCACCACCGGTTCGGGCAAGTCGGTGGGCGTGAATGCCATGTTGCTGAGCCTGTTGTACAAGGCGACGCCAGCGGAGGTAAGGCTGATGCTGGTCGACCCGAAAATGCTGGAACTGTCGGTATACGACGGCATTCCTCACCTGCTGACACCGGTGATCACCGATATGAAGGACGCCGCCAACGGCCTGCGCTGGTGTGTGGCGGAAATGGAGCGCCGCTACAAGCTGATGGCAGCCCTGGGCGTACGCAACCTGGCGGGCTTCAACCGCCGGGTGGAGGACGCCATCAAGGCGGGCACGCCGATCCCCGACCCCCTGTGGACCCCGGACCCGATCCTCGCCCTGACGGACGAGGAGCAGACCCCGCCCGGACTGGAGAAACTGCCCGCCGTGGTCGTGGTCATCGACGAGTTCGCCGACATGATGATGGTGGTGGGCAAGAAGGTGGAAGAACTCATCGCCCGTATCGCGCAGAAAGCCAGGGCGGCCGGTATCCACCTGGTGCTGGCCACCCAGCGCCCATCGGTAGACGTGATTACCGGCCTGATCAAGGCCAACATCCCCACCCGGATCGCTTTCCAGGTGTCCTCCAAGATCGACTCCCGCACCATTCTCGACCAGGGCGGCGCCGAGCAGTTGCTCGGGCACGGTGACATGCTGTACCTGCCGCCGGGCAGCGGCCTGCCGAACCGGGTGCATGGCGCTTTTTGTTCTGACGAGGAAGTGCACCGGGTGGTGGCTGACTGGAAGCGGCGGGGCGAGCCCCAGTACATTGACGGCCTGCTGGATGAAGGCAGCAGCACCCCGGTGACCGCCGGCGAATTGCAGGCCAGTGCCGCCGAGGGCGACGATGAAAGCGACGCGCTATACGATGAAGCTGTGCATTATGTCACCCAGAGTCGTCGCGCCTCCATTTCCAGCGTGCAGCGCAAGCTGCGTATCGGCTACAATCGGGCCGCCCGCCTGATTGAAACGATGGAAGCCGCCGGGGTGGTAAGCGCCATGGGCAGCAATGGCCAGCGCGAAGTGCTGGCACCCCCGCCACAAGAAGATTGACTATGAGCAAACTGCTAGTGATTGCCAGCCTGGGCTTGTGCCTGTTGGCTGGTATTGCCAGGGCTGATGACAGCGCTGCCACCGACCAGCTGCTGCAACGGCTCAACGGTATAAGCAGCATGCAGGGCGATTTCAGCCAGCGCCAGTTCGGCGACGGCGATAACGTGCTGTCGCGCTCCAGTGGCGAGTTCAAATTGTTGCGTCCGTTTTTCTTCAGCTGGGAAATCCGCTCACCGGACAACCAGTTGATCGTCGCCAATGCCGAGTATCTGTGGCACTACGACATAGACCTGCAAACGGCTACCCGCCGTCCGGTGGTGGGTAATGTGGAGGCATCGCCGCTGCAGATCCTCGGGGGCGATGAATCTGCCCTGCGCGACCAGTACTCGGTGACCCGCGATGCAGACGACACCTTTACCCTGACACCTGACGGCGACGGCCACAGTTTTCGACGGCTCACGGTGACTTTCGCCGGTGACGCAATCGGCCGAATGGATATCCTGGACAAGCTGGGCCAGCGGGTCGTGGTCGATTTCAACAACGTCGACACGCAGACCCCGCTCACCGGCAAAGACTTCGAATTCACGCCACCGGCGGAGGGTGTGGATCTATTCTATTATGACGACTGATTCCGGGCAGGACAGCCCTGAATCCCCCGAACGGCCCCAGCCTGGCCTGTTCGGCGACACCCCACCAACACCTGCAAAGCCCGCTCTGGCCGGGCAGGAGCGAGGATACCAGCCGCTGGCTGCGCGCCTTCGTCCCGCCACCCTGGATGACTACGCCGGCCAGCAGCATATCCTGGGACCTGGAAAGCCACTGCGCCAGGCGATCGAGAGCCGGCAACTGCACTCGATGATCTTCTGGGGCCCCCCGGGGGTCGGCAAGACCACCCTGGCGCGTATTGCGGCCGGCCAGGCCAATGCGCATTTCCTGCAACTTTCAGCCGTCCTGTCCGGGGTGAAGGAGATCCGCGAGGCCATCGCCCAGGCCCGGCAATACCGCTCGGGCGGGCGCGATACCGTGCTGTTTGTCGACGAGGTGCACCGTTTCAACAAGTCCCAGCAGGATGCGTTTCTGCCCTACGTGGAAGACGGCACAGTGATATTTATCGGCGCCACCACGGAGAACCCGTCTTTTGAGCTGAACAACGCCCTGTTGTCACGCTCCCGCGTCTACAAGCTGCGCCCGCTGGAAACAGCGGATATCGAAGGAGTCCTGCGGCGCGGCCTCGACGCCATGGATACCCCGGTAACGGCGCAGGAAGACTGCCTTGCCCTGATTGCCCGCCAGGCGGACGGGGATGCCCGGCGCGCTCTCAACCTGCTGGAACTTGCGGCGGACCTGGCCCAGGAGGGCGCAATTACCGAGCAGACCCTGGAGGAGGTCCTGCAGGCCTCCCTGCGCCGCTTCGACAAGGGCGGCGACCTGTTCTACGACCAGATCAGCGCCCTGCACAAGGCGGTTCGGGGCAGCTCACCCGATGCCGCGCTGTACTGGTTGTGCCGCATGCTCGACGGCGGCTGCGACCCACTTTATATCGCCCGGCGAGTCGTGCGGATGGCGAGTGAGGACATCGGCAACGCCGACCCCAGGGCGCTTACCCTGTGTCTTGACGCCTGGCAGGTGCAGGAGCGCCTCGGCAGCCCGGAAGGCGAGCTGGCGATTGCCCAGGCCGTCGTCTACCTCGCCTGCGCCCCCAAGAGTAATGCCGTCTATAACGCCTTCAAGACGGCGCTCGCCGATGTGCGCAGCGGCGACAGTGCAGAGGTACCACTGCACCTGCGCAACGCACCCACCAGGCTGCTCAAGGAAATGGAGCACGGCGCGGACTACCGCTACGCCCACGACGAGGAGGGTGGTTACGCCGCGGGGGAGAATTATTTTCCCGAGGCCCTGCAAGACCGTCGCTATTACGAACCGGTGGACCGGGGTTTGGAGAGCAAGATCCGCGAGAAGTTTAAATACCTGCGCGAACTCGATAGTATCAGTACTCGCCAGCGCTACCCGGACAAGTCCGGCAACAGAGATTAGTCAACAAACAGGTACTCAGCCAAGCATGAAAAACAAGGTACTGGTCACCGGCGGAGCGGGCTATATCGGCTCCCATGTCTGCGTGGAACTACTGGAACAGGGCTACCAGGTTGTAGTGCTGGACAACCTGTCCAACGGCAGTGAGGTCGCCCTGGAGCGGGTGCAGGAAATTACCGGCAAATCGCTTGTTTTCCAACATGGGGACGTGCGTGATGAAGCCCTGGTGGGCCGGCTGCTGGGTGCGCACGGCATCGGCGCCGTCATCCATTTTGCCGGGCTCAAGGCGGTTGGCGAGTCGGTAGCGCAGCCGCTGGAGTACTACGACAACAACGTCAACGGCGCACTCAGGCTGTTCAATGCCATGGCGCAGCAAGGCGTCAGGAACCTTGTCTTCAGTTCCTCCGCCACGGTCTACGGCGACCCGGCGAGCAACCCTATCAACGAGGACTTCCCGCTGTCCGCGACCAACCCCTATGGTCGCAGCAAACTGATGATAGAGGAGATGCTGCGGGACCTTTACGTCTCCGATTCCAGCTGGAATATTTCCATCCTGCGCTATTTCAATCCGGCCGGGGCGCACCCCAGCGGCAGGATAGGCGAGCACCCCAGCGGCATTCCCAACAACCTGATGCCATACATAGCCCAGACCGCGAGCGGGATGCGGCAGCAACTGTCGGTGTTCGGCGGCGATTACCCCACGCGCGATGGTACCGGCGTGCGGGACTATATCCACGTCACGGACCTTGCCAAAGGGCATATCAGCGCCCTGGCCAAGCTTGCCGACAAGCCCGGGTGCATCACCCACAACCTCGGTACCGGCACGGGCTACTCGGTGCTGGAAATGGTGGCGGCATTCGAGAAGGCCAGCGGCACGAGCATTCCCTACACGGTGGTACCCCGCCGCCCCGGTGACATAGCCGAATGCTACGCCGACCCGGGTCGGGCCAGGCGGGATCTGGACTGGAGCGCCCGACAGGGCCTCGATGCCATGTGCGCCGACGCCTGGCGCTGGCAGCAGCAGAATCCCTCGGGCTACCCGTGATGCCGGCTGCTGCCTGAAACACCTGCGCCAGCGCGGCAAAACCAGTACAATGCCGCTACCTGGTCATCCATCACACCACAATCATGAACTACCTGTTGTTCATTGCCATTGGCGGCGCGTCCGGCGCTGTAGCACGTTACCTGCTCGCCGGTTGGGCCCATAGCCTGTGGGAGGGACAGTTACCGGTCGGCACGCTGCTGGTCAATGTACTGGGCTCTTTTACCATCGGCATTGTCTATGTGCTACTGGTGGAGAAACAGCTGGTACACCAGGACTGGCGCGGTGTACTGATGGTGGGTTTCCTCGGCGCGTTCACCACCTTTTCAACTTTCTCGCTCGAGGCCATTAACCTGCTCGAAGCGGGCCAACTGGCACACGCCCTGGGCTATATGATCGCCAGCCTGGTGTTGTGTGTGTTGATGGCCGGCGTCGGGATGCAACTGACCCGGGCATTGGTATAGCGCCACAAAGAAACCAAGTAACAGTAAAGACAGGACTTCAGACAATGTTGGATATCAAGGCAGTGCGGCAGGACCCCGCGGCGGTGGCCGCCGCACTCAACAAGCGCGGCTTCGCTTTCGATGTGGCAGCCTTTACCGCACTGGATGCCCGCCGCAAGCAGGCGGATATCGACAGCCAGAACCTGCTGGCCGAGCGCAAGAGCGCATCAAAGAAAATCGGTCAGCTGGTGGGGCAGGGCGTGCCGGTGGACGAGGCCAAGGCCCAGGTCAATGAGACACTGTCGAAGATAGCCAGCCAGCTCGATGATCTCACAGAGCAGGCCCGGCAGGTGCAGGGCGAGCTGGATGATTTGTTGCTGAGCATTCCCAACCTCCCCGCGGAGGAGGTGCCCGCCGGCGCCAGTGAAACCGATAACGTCGAGGTGGCGCGCTGGGGTACGCCCAGGGCATTCGACTTTCCGGTGAAGGATCATGTGGAGCTGGGCGAGGCCCTGGGACAGCTCGATGCCGATACCGGCGGCAAGATCACCGGCTCCCGCTTTACCGTGATGTACGGCGAGCTCGCGCGCATGCACCGGGCGCTGATCCAGTTCATGCTCGACCTCCATACCCGCGAACACGGTTACCGCGAAATTTACGTGCCCTACATCGTCAACCGCGAGTCCCTGCGGGGCACCGGGCAACTGCCCAAGTTCGAGGAGGACCTGTTCCGGCTCGAGGGTGACCAGGGCTACTACCTGATTCCCACCGCCGAGGTGCCGGTCACCAACGTGGCCCGGGACAGGATTTTCGAGGATGCGGAGCTGGGTGAAGCCGGTGTGCGTTTTGCCTGCCACAGCCCGTGTTTTCGCAGCGAAGCCGGCAGCTACGGCCGCGATACCCGCGGCATGATCCGCCAGCACCAGTTCGAGAAAGTCGAACTGGTGCAACTGGTGCGACCGGCCCAGTCCGACGAGGCCCTGGAACAGCTGACCGGTCACGCCGAGAAGGTGCTGCAGGCACTGGAACTGCCCTATCGCAAGGTCATTCTCTGCGGCGGCGACATCGGGTTTTCCGCCCGCAAAACCTACGACCTGGAAGTGTGGCTTCCCGCCCAGGACAACTACCGGGAGATATCGTCCTGCAGCAGTTTCGGCGACTACCAGGCGCGCCGTATGCAGGCCCGCTGGCGCAACCCCGATACCGGGAAGCCCGAGCTGCTGCACACCCTGAACGGATCAGGCCTGGCAGTGGGCAGGACACTGGTGGCCATCCTGGAAAACTACCAGCAGGCGGATGGCAGCGTGGCCGTCCCCGCGGCTTTGCAACCCTGGCTTGGTGGCCTGACCGAGCTGCGTGGCTGAGGATGGACTTTCTGCCCGTCAGCCTGCGCCTGAGTGGCGCAAGTGTGCTGCTGGTGGGCGGCGGCCAGGTGGCGACCCGCAAGGCCCGTTTGTTGCTCAAGGCGGGGGCTCGCCTTACCGTTGTTGCCCCGCAAATCGCCAGTGAGCTGCAACAGCTGCTCGAAGGCAGCGAGGGTAACTGGCTGCAGGACAGTTACAGCGAAAAGGCGCTTGCCGATGCGGTGCTGGTGGTCGCGGCCACTCCGCTGAAGAGCGTCAACGAACAGGTCTACCGCGATGCGACAGCCCGCCGCTTGCAGGTCAACGTGGTGGATTCCCCTGAGCTGTGTACCTTTATTTTTCCCGCCATCGTCGAGCGGGGTCCGCTGACCGTGGCCATATCCAGTGGCGGCAACAGCCCGGTGCTGGTGCGCCTGCTGCGTCGCCGGATAGAGGCCATGGTGCCCGCGGCCTACGGCAGCCTGGCCAAGTTTGCCGGCCGCCTGCGGGATACGGTGAAGGAGGCGATCCCCGGTGAAAGCGCCCGGCGCCTGTTCTGGGAGGGCACGGTTGAAGGTGCCGTCGGCGAGCTGGTGCTCGCCGGCAGGGAAGAGCAGGCCGAGGCCCTGTTGCGGACACAATTGCACGATACCGGCAATCTTTACCGGGGCGAGGTCTACCTGTTGGGGGCGGGCCCCGGGGATCCGGACCTGATGACGTTCAAGGCGCTGCGCTTGCTGCAAAGTGCCGACGTCGTCTTGTACGACCGACTGGTAGCGCCCCAGATCGTGGAGATGGCCCGGCGCGATGCCGAACGGATCTATGTGGGCAAAGCCAGGTCCGATCATGCGGTGCCCCAGCACGAGATCAACCAACTGCTGGTAATGCTCGCCCGGCAGGGCAAGCGCGTGGTGCGACTCAAGGGCGGGGACCCCTTCATTTTCGGTAGGGGCGGGGAGGAAATCGACCTGCTGGCGGAAAACGGTATCCCGTTCCAGGTGATTCCGGGGATTACCGCGGCCAGTGCCGCCGCCTGCTACAGCGGTATCCCCCTTACCCACAGGGACTATGCGCAGAGCGTGCGCTTTGTCGCAGGGCACCTGAAGGACGGGACAGTCGACCACAACTGGCAGGATTTTCTGTCCGAGTCGGAAACCCTGGTCTTTTACATGGGGCTGGTGGGCCTGCCGATTATCTGTGAACAATTGCAACGCCACGGTCGCTCTGCGGACACGCCTGTCGCCCTGGTGGAGCGGGCCACCACTCCCGACCAGCGGGTTATCACCGGCACCCTGGCCACCATGGTCGACATCGTCCAGCGTGAACAGCCACGGGCGCCGACCCTGATAATTGTCGGCAGGGTGGTCTGCCTCCACCAGCGACTGGCCTGGTTCGGCGCAGGGGACGACAAGCAGGCATAAAAAACCCGGCCGGGGCCGGGTTTCGGGTTTCTGTATCGCCTTGCGCTACTTCTGCGGCTCTTCCGGCGGCGTATGCACCGCGTAGGCTCGATCTTTCAGCAACAAAACGTCTACCAGCACATTGCCCGCCTCGGTAAGCAGCACGTCGGGCTCGTCGTCGGCAGCTTCCTCTTCGTCCTCCACGGCGGCGACCTCAGGGTCTTCAGCGTCGGCGTCAGCATCCTCATCATCTTCAAGTGATGCAAGAGGTTCCTCACCCTTGGCCTTGCGGCGCTTGTTCTCGATCAGCAGGGCTTTCTCTTCCTGGCTTTCCCGCAGGGCAATACGGGCAGCCTCGTTCAGGGGCAGCTCGGTGATCTCGCCAGCCTGCCGCGCCATTTCGACCTGGTCCTCGAGAAAGACAAAATCCGGGTTGCCCGCGCTGCGCTCCACATAAAGCTTGGTCACCCGGGGGACTATTGTGGACAGGTCGTTGTAGCGGTGGTGCCGCACAGGATTGATCTGGTCCCAGTTGAGGGCGTGATCCAGGGAGCTTTCGCCAATTTCCTCGGCGTCGTAGATCGATGGGAACTCCACGTCCGGCACCACGCCGCGGTGTTGGGTGCTGTCGCCGGAAATCCGGTAGAACTTGCTCTCGGTGATCTTCAGCTGGCCCTCGGTAAGGGGGACCAGGGTCTGCACGGTACCCTTGCCGAAGGAGCGGTCACCGACAATAAGCCCGCGCTGGTAGTCCTGGATAGCGCCGGCGAAGATCTCCGAGGCGGAGGCGCTCAGGCGGTTGATAAGTACCACCAGTGGGCCGTTGTAATAGGTGGTTTTCAGGCGTTTGCCATCGCGCCATACCCGGCGGGAGGAGTGGCGAATCTGGACGGTGGGCCCGTATTCGATGAACAGGCCGGTCAGTTCATTGGCCTCCTGCAGGGAGCCGCCGCCGTTGTTGCGCAGGTCGACGACTATGCCCTCGACACCCTCGTTTTGCAGCTCGTCCAGCAAAAGCTTCACGTCACGGGTGGTGCTCTTGTAGTCTTCGTCTCCGCGGCGCATGGCATCGAAGTCGATGTAGAAGGCCGGGATGTCTATCACACCTACCTTGATGGTCTTCTCGCCATCGGGTATTTCCAGGATCTTCTTCTGCGCCGATTGCTCCTCAAGTTTTACCTTGTTGCGCACGATTGTGACGATCTTGTGCTCGTCCGCCGCCTTGGACTTGGCGGGAATGACCTCCAGTCGCACGGTGGAGTCCTTGGGGCCGCGGATCAGCTCGACCACCTCGTCCAGGCGCCAGCCTATCACGTCCTCGATCGGGCCTGATTCACCCTGGCCTACACCGACGATGCGATCCGCCGGCTGCAACTCGCCCTGCTTGTCCGCCGGTCCCTTTGCCACCAGGCGCGCAACCTTGGTGTATTCGTCTTCCTGCTGCAATACCGCGCCTATGCCTTCGAGGGACAGGCTCATATTAATATTGAAGTTTTCCGAGCGCCGCGGTGAGAGGTAATTGGTATGCGGGTCGTACAGTTCCGTCAGTGAGTTGGCGTAGATCTGGAACACATCCTGGCTGTTGTACTGGCGCACGCGCTTGAGCTGGCTGTTGTAGCGCTTCACCAGGGTGGGGCCGATCTCGTCCATTGGCTTCTTGGCAAGCTTGAGGCTCAGCACCTCGTTCTTCAGGCGCTTGCGCCAGCGGTCGTCGAGTTCGGCGGGGTTTTTGGCCCAGCCCCAGTCATCGGCCTCCAGTGGAAAGCTCTCGTCCACGCTGAAGTCCATGACAGTAACCTGCTCCGGCAGGGTATCGATCACGCTCTCAATGCGCTCTTCCAGCCGCTGCTGGAAGCGGTTGAAAATAACGAAACCCGCCTCGAGATTGCCCTCGTGCAACTGGTCGTCCATCACAGTGCGATACTTTTCGAACTCGGCGATATCTGTCGCGGTGAAAAACATCTTGCCCCGATCGAGGCTCTCGATATAGCTGTCCAGGTGGGTAGAGGACATGCCGTCATCATAGGGATGCTTGGCGTAGTGGCGCTGCTCCAGCTGGTCGATCATCTCCACGATGGTCTCTCGCTCGGAGTCAGTCGCCTCGATCAGGGCCCAGCCAGGCAGTGAAAGGGAACACAGCAGCAGGGCCGGCAGACCCAGCAACGCGCCTTTCTTCATTTTATTGGTCAGATTCAAGATCTCGGTACCTGTTTTTTATCCAGATAGCTAGTGTAACCTCGAGTCGCCCCGGGTCAAACAGACTCTTATAGATAAGCTTAATTAAAGAAAGTTCTGGACCCGGGGGGATTTCTTTTCCCGGGGCTCATTTACCGGGAAGCTCCCATTTCATTTCTAATACTCTACATAATGTATAGGTTTTATCTGTCTGATATATATCTATATTTATCCACTTATAGTGGCGCCAGCCTGGGCTGTGCCGCAGGTCGGGGGAAGTTTTGCCTTACTGTCCAGATCCTGACATTGTTGATCGGGCTGGCCCGGCTCGGGAAGCCAAGCCGAGCGTGCCGATTGCGCTGCGCTGTTGTACTGGTCCGGCGGCTCTGCTAATGATTGCGGCTGTGACCGAGCCGAAGGGGAGAATACCGGTGTCCTGTGACCACTGCGCTATCAAGAATCTCATTTACCAATATGCCCACCACATAGACCATGGCGACCTGGAAGCCGTGGCCGCCATGTTCGGGCAGGGCAGAATTGTAGCCGTGGATGGGCAGGGCGGGGATGCCCATATCGTCGGCGCCGAGGCGGTACTTGCCCTGTATCGGTCCTATACCCGAATCTACGACGATAACGCCACACCCCACACGCTGCACATGACCAGCAATGTCCTGGTCGAGGTCGAGGGGGACCGCGCCAGCGCGAAATCCTACGCCATGGTATTCCAGGCCCTGGACAGCTTTCCCCTGCAGGCCATTATCGGGGTGCGCTACTACGATCAGTTCGTCCGCGCCGGAGCTGGCTGGCGCTTCGCCGAGCGCCGCATCGACACGCACCTGGTTGGCGACCTGAGCAGGCATTTACTGGATAGCTCCCAAAGACAGGCCTGAGCGAGAAATGCTAAATTCGCTGCATAACGACTTCTGCTGAGGGGACTATCCGTGACAGGAAAAGACAACGCGTATCGACGTGCCAGCCCCGGCGCACCTCCATGAGCGCAAAGAGCCGCTGCCATGGCAGAGCCCGAAACCGACCAGCGAGGACGCGGAGTGTGCCGAAATGCTCGACGCGATACTGGCCAGCGACTCCTATATACCTGCGGTGCGAGACCTGGATTTTCTCGGCGGCAGCAGCACCCGCGGCCTGCGGCTACAGCTGGATTACCTCAAGCCTGAACGCATGCTGCGCAAATACGGCATCGAGCAAACGATTGTGGTATTCGGCAGCACCCGTATCGTTGAACCCAGGGCTGCCAGGAGAAAGGTGGAAAAACTGCAGGCCGCCCTGGCCAGCCGTCCCGATGACAGCGAACTGGTCTCGCGCCTTGCGGTGGCACAGCGCATCCTGGCGAAGAGCCACTTCTACGACATCGCCCGGGATTTCTCCAGGCTGGTAGGCGAGTCGGGGAAGGGGCCGGGTGACTGCCGCCTGGTGGTGATGACCGGCGGAGGCCCGGGCATGATGGAGGCCGCAAATCGCGGCGCCGCAGATGTCCAGGCAAAGACCGTCGGGCTGAATATCCAGCTGCCCCACGAACAGTTTCCCAACCCTTATATCTCTCCCGAACTGTGTTTCCAGTTCCACTATTTTGCGTTGAGGAAGCTCCATTTCATGCTGCGTGCCCGAGCGCTTATAGCTTTCCCGGGTGGTTACGGCACATTTGACGAGTTGTTCGAGACCCTGACGCTTATCCAGACCCGCAAGATAAAACCGGTGCCTGTAGTGCTGGTGGGGGAAACGTTCTGGCGCAAGGCCTTCGATGTCGATTTTCTCGTTGACGAGGGTGTTATCGACCCTGAGGACCGGGACCTGTTCTGGTATGCCGAAACCGCGGACGACATATGGCAAAGCCTGCTGCTGTGGTATGAGCGCAAGGGCGAATCACTGCTGCCTGATGACTGCTGATACCGGCGGATAGCCGGGGCAGGGGAGCCAAGGTCCGGATAGCTGACCCTAAACCGATGAAGTGCTCGTGCGACTGAATCAGCGCACTTTATGTACCAGCCTGGCGCCAACGACAAAGCACACGATGGCGATAACCGCGATGCTGAACAGTACCCATAAGTAAGATTCCACGAAAGCCACGACCCAGGTCGCCGCGCCCAGGGCGATGCCAATTACGACAAAACGCCAGTTACCGTGGATACCAAACAGGAAGGCGCCCAGCGCCAGGATCAGCGCGTCCGTCAATCCCGTATCGGCATTGTTGATCCGCCCGGACAGGGCGAAATAGGAAACCAGCTCTATGGCCAGGAATACGCCCAGCCAGTGCAGGACGATGGTGATCCCGCCCCTGATATCGGAGATAGAGTTGTCCGTATGCAGCTTGTCTGAAACAAACGCAACCACTGCAAACAGTGCGACCAGCAGCGTCCAGTAGAGCTGGCTGCTGGAGGCGGAGACATCCGATGCCGCCATGACCAGGAACGTGAGCAACAGCATCGCCAGGCCAACCCCGGCCTCGATAAGTGTTTGCCGATGCCTGAAGAAACTGGTTTCTGATTCAAGTGTTTCCATAGTGCCGAATTCTCAAGGACGCCGGTTGCCCATATTGAGGATGGCACATCCTGCGATTTTCTCCACCCGGCATCGACCCTGGTGTTCACACCAGGGGCTAACAGGATATCCGTCGACGAATTGGTCCTGGACAATCTCGATAAGGGTTGGAATAGAGAGGCGGCAAAGAATGGGATATTGAATTTGGCGCTGCCTGGCAAATTGTGGTCACTTTCTCCCAGCCGGATGCAGGAAACACGAATGGTTCTGCCTGGACTGTATTGCGATAGTCATTTCGCTGATTTTGCGACTACAGTACTTTGCGCCTATGATCCCTTCATACCAATGCTTATCAAAGGCGTTAACCATGGACTCCCCAGGTGGCAGCATCCGGAAGTTCGATATTGCCGATGAATACTTCTTCGCGGAGGGCTGTTTCATCACCGAACTTTCAAACTCACCGAATGATCCCGGGCTGTCCATCGCCCGGGCCCGACTGGAGCCGGGCAAAACCACCCGCTGGCACAGCCTGGTGGACACTGCCGAGCGCTACGTCATCGTACAGGGATCTGGCGAGGTCCAGCTGGGAAAGTCGGTGCCAACGGCAGTAGCCGCCGGCGATGTGGTGATTATTCCACCCGGGGTGCCCCAGCGAATCAAGAATTCAGGTCAGACTGACCTGCTGTTCCTGGCGATTTGTACGCCGCGGTTCGAGCAGGCGGCGTATACCGACCTGGAATCCTCGCTGGTCGACTGAGATTTGGCAGGGGAGGGCAGAACATTGTCTCAGCCAATCCTGCTGCTGGCTGCGGACGCCATCCTGGTGCTGCACTCACTCTTTGTCGCGTTCGTGGTTATTGGTCAATTGCTCGTTCTTATCGGTCATGCCCGCGGCTGGTCATGGATCCGTAACCCCCGGTTTCGTATGCTGCACCTGGCTGCAATCGCGGTCGTTATTGCGCAAACCTGGGCCGGCGCAAGCTGCCCGTTGACCACCTGGGAAATGGCCCTGCGCGCACGTGCAGGTGAAAGCGTTTATGCCGGCGATTTTATCGCGCACTGGCTGCACAGCGTGCTGTACTACGAGCTGTCACCCCGGGTTTTCCTCATAATCTACACACTATTTGGCCTGCTGGTGGCCGCCAGCTGGTGGCTGGTTCCACCCAGGGGATTCTCGATTCGAAGCGGCCAGCCAGGCTCCTGATCAGGTGGCCGCCAGGACGTCCTGCAGTTGATCCAGCCCGTGAATAATCGCGGTGGGCTCAATGTCCCAGGGGTCGAATATAGCCATATTGGACCGCTGGACCCAGGCGGCACGCATGCCGGCTGACACCGCGCCAATAACATCGAAGGGATTACTCGAGACCAACCAGGTCTTGTCGCCCGTGGAATTCGATTGCTTGAGAAAGTGGCTGTATACAGCGGGATTGGGCTTGAAAGTCTGGATCTCATCACAACTCACCACGCCGTGGAAAAAATGACGAATTGCCGCTGTCTCCAATAGATTTTCGACGGCATCCCTGGTGCCGTTTGAAAATGCATAGAGTGCGAAACCCCGCTTCCTGAAGGCGCCTCAATCCCCCGGGAACATCGCCAAAAGCCGGGAGGCTGCGATAGCTCGCAAGCAAGCCGGCCTTTTGCGATTCGCTGAAAGGGATATTGTAATGAAGGCAGGTGTAGTCGAGGGCCTGGCTTATGCAGGTGCCAAAATCGACATAGTTCTGCATCAGCCCCCGGCGAAAGGAATACTCAAGCTGCTTGTCCCGCCATGCCTGCGAAAAGCCTGCCGCCTTGTCCCCGATAATGCGCTCCAGCCCGGCGACCACTCCCTGTGTATTGATAAGCGTTCCATAGACATCAAAGGCCAGTGTTATCGGCATTGTTCACTCCTACATCCCGTTTGACGGTAATCCGCGGCAGTCTTTTCCCTCGGAAGATCTTAACGCACCCTCTGGAAATCTCATTCCACCTTCAGCTTGCCACGGTACATCTGCATCTGGCAGTGAAAGTCATATTCCCCAGGCTCCAGTGGTGGTATGGCAATTTTGCTTACCTTATTAAGGGCCAGGGTTTCACTGATGTCCAGATCCGGCAGCAACAGCATTTCGGCGCAGGGGGAGGGGTCCTTGCGCAGAAAGTGAAGCTCGGCTGCCTGATTGGCGGCGAGCTTTATATGCGATGGCTGGTAGCTGCCATTTTCAACCACGACAACGGTATCCCCTTTGCCCAGCGCTACCTCCGCCGGTTTATACAACCAGAACCACCAGACGATCAGGGCAATGAGGGCGATACCAACAAGATTTACTATCAACATCAGCATACACTCACTCTAGTGTTCCTCTGCCCTGAAAAACCGCAGGCGGTTGGCATTGCTGACCACGGTCAGGGACGAAAACGCCATTGCCGCGCCGGCGATAACCGGATTGAGCAGTAATCCGAAAAACGGGTAGAGCAGGCCTGCGGCAACCGGAATACCCGCAGCGTTGTAAATGAATGCGCCGAACAGGTTCTGCTTTATATTCCCCAGCGTGGCCTTGCTGACGGCGATGGCATCCGCCAGGCCATGCAGTGAACCGCGCATCAGGGTTATGTCGGCGCTTTCGATCGCAACGTCAGTGCCTGTGCCTATGGCAAAGCCGACATTCGCCATAGCGAGCGCCGGCGCGTCATTGATACCATCACCCGTCATACCCACCAGTTCACCCTGCATCTGCAATTCTGTCACCTTGGCGGCTTTATCCGCCGGCAGGACCTCCGCAAGGAATTCAACTATGCCGACCTTTTCCGCTACCGCCTTCGCGGTGGCTTCGTTGTCGCCGGTCAGCATCACTACCCGGATTCCACTTTTCTGCAGTCGCTTGATCGCTGCCGCAGAATCGTCCTTGATGGGGTCGGCAACAGCTATAACAGCCGCGAGCTTGCCCTCCACGGCGAAAAACATGGGTGTTTTTGCCTGGGCCGCAAGCTCTCCCGCCGCAGACAAATAGTCAGTGCAGTCTATCTGCGACCCGCGCATCATTTTCTCGTTGCCGAACAGCAGACGCTTGCCGTTGACGCGACCTTCTACGCCCTTTCCGGCCACAGCGTTGAAGTCCTCGGCAGCGTCGAGTTCCAGGCCCCGGTCCCCGGCTGAATCGATTATGGCCATCGCCAGCGGATGTTCTGATCCCGACTCGAGGCTGGCGGCCAAGTGCAGGACCTGCTCTTCGCTGAGGTCAGACGCCAGGATGATGTCCGTCACCTTGGGTTGGCCGAGCGTAATGGTCCCGGTCTTATCCAGGATCATTGCCGTTATTTTCGAGGCGGTCTGCAGGGCCTCGCCATTGCGGATCAGTACCCCCGCCTCTGCGGCCTTGCCCACCCCGACCATGACCGACATGGGTGTGGCAAGGCCCAGGGCGCAGGGGCAGGCGATGATCAGGACGGTCGTCGCCGATACGATCGCATAGGCCACAACCGGGTCAGGACCAAAATTGAGCCACACCAGGGCGCTGAGGATGGCTATGATCATGACGACCGGGACAAAGTAGGCGGATATGGCATCCGCCAGACGACCGATAGGGGGCTTGGAATTCTGGGCGCGCTTTACCATGGTTATGATCTGGGCGAGGGCGGTGTCCTTGCCCACCCGGGTTGCGCGGAACTGGATGGAACCGGTCTTGTTGATCGTTCCCGCCACCACGTCATTACCCGCTTCTTTCTCGACGGGCATAGGCTCGCCGGTCAGCATGGATTCATCAATAGTCGTACGACCCTCCGTCACTTCACCGTCCACCGGTATTTTTTCGCCGGGCCGCACACGCACGATATCGTTCAGCAGGACCTGCTCAATGGCGATCTCCATGGCCTTGCCATCCCGAATAACCTGCGCTGTCTTCGGCTGCAGCCCTATCAGGCGCTTTATCGCCATAGAGGTCCTGCCCCGGGCCTTGAGCTCCAGGGCAAGGCCCAGGTTGACGAGGCCGATGATCATCGCCGTGGCCTCGAAATAGACATGTCTTGCCATCTCCGGAAGAAATGCCGGCAGCAATACAACCACCATCGAGTAGAGCCAGGCCGTGCCCGTACCCAGGGCGATCAGGGTATCCATGTTGGCAGAGTGATTGCGGAAAGATTGCCAGGCCCCGGCGTAAAAATGGCTGCCGGAGAAGATCATCACACCCAGGGTCACTATGCCGACACCGAACCATGCCCAGCGCTCGGCAGTAGTGGTGACGCTCATGTCTCCCACGATCAGGCCATAGGCCATCAGGGGTATACCGATACCCAGTGCAAGGCTCATTTCCAGCATGAGGCGCCGGTAATAGGCCTGGTCGGCTTCCTCCTTTTCCTCCAGGGAATCCGCGTCACCCAGTCCCGCCGCGACGGTGGCATTGTAGCCGGCTTGCTCGACCGCCTTTATCAACTGTTCGCCGGAGGCATCCCCGGTCACGCAGACCGTGCGATCAGCAAAATTCATCTCGGCACTTGTCACACCCGGTACGGCGTTCAGTGATTTCTCAATCTTTGATACGCAACTGGCACAACCGGCGCCTTCAATGATGAGAGTCTGGAGCGCGGCCTCTTCATGGCGGTGGTCGGAGTGTCCGGGGCTATTGTGTGCGTGGGTCTGATTCATTTCTCTGGTCCTGTAGTGACACTGTGGGACGCATTGATCGGACAACCGCTACTGGGCGGGTTGTTCCGGAAAATTTTCGATGAGATGACAAATCATGTCGCAAATTCCCGGGTTAGGAAGTCAATGCCCGGAGTCTACACCTGTGTGTTACTCACAGGTCAAGGGCCTGAGCCATCAACCATCGGGTCGGGCGTGACTCGGTAGAAGGGGTGAAACTGCGCGGTAAGGTAAATGTACGGCCATAACCGTTGTAAGCTATATTCACGTGAACACCGATTCCCACTCCACACCTGGATAATACAATGAGCACAGACCAACTGTTCCTGTTCTGCAATTACGCCGTTATGCCCGCCTGGTTTTTACTGTTGGTGCTGCCACACCATCGTGTCACGCAGCTGTTGGTTCATGCCATCTGGATCCCTCTACTTCTGGGCCCAGTCTATATCTGGTCACTTTTCTTTGGCCAACCGGCACCAGAGGGTGCGGGCTTTGGATCCCTGCAGGGTGTAATGCTTCTGTTCCAGAGCCCGACTGCAGTGCTGGGTGGGTGGATTCACTACCTGGTATTCGATCTGTTTATTGGCGCCTGGATTGTCAGAGATGCGAAGCGGCAGGGTATCAACCACTGGCTCACCACACCCTGTTTGTTTGCCACATTGATGGTAGGGCCGGTGGGCTTGATGCTCTACCTGCTACTGCGACTCGCATTGAAGCGAACGGTAAGCCTGGTAGAGACCGCCATCTAGCATGGGATATCATTAGCTGATCCCACCACTGACCGGGGTTCCGATGTCCAAACCACGCTATTCCAGAATTTGCTGCCTGTCGATACGCGGAACGGTGCTGCTGATGGCGATTTTTGTCGCATCGACGACAAACGCCGCAAGCACCTCCGTCAGCGTCCCAGTCAATCTTGACTACCCCATGCTGCGCCAGCTGTTGGTCACCCAGCTGTTCAATACTCCGGACGGCGGCCGGGAGATCATCAACGATCCCACCGGCTGCAGCCGGATCGTGTTGTCTGACCCAAAAGTAGGTGCACAGGAAGAACATATTGAAATTGTCACCAACTACCGGGCGCAACTGGGGGTGGAGTTTTTCGGCAGCTGCCAGAACCTGATAAACCGACAGGGGAGTGTCGCTTTCCAGGGCCAGCCCCTGATCCAACCGGACGGAAAATCGATAAAACTCGAACCACAAAAAACCTGGATAACAAACAAGGATGGCAAACGAATTGCGTCGGGGTTGCTCTGGGATGCGGCGGTGGCGCATCTTGCGGAATTTTTCGGCGGTTTTGTCATCGATATCGCGCCATACACGCTGTCACTTGAAGCTTTTCTACCGGAAATACTTCCCAATCGCGATACCGCACAGTTGCAGGATACGATAAACAGCCTTGCAATCGGCAATATCGAGGTCACGGCCTCAAGCCTGAATATCGACATCAATTTTGAAGTCGAACCACTCATTGATAAACCGGGGAAGGCCGCACCTCTTACGCCCGAGGAGCTGGCGCAGGCGGAAGCGCAATGGCACATGATGGACGCGCTACTGGTGGGAGCGGTGAAGCGCTACGCGGCTGCCACCGAACTCCGGTCCCTGCGCAGTGCATTGCTCGATATCCTGATTGACAGCCGTTATCGCCTGCGGGACGCGCTAACCGATCCGGCTGATAGCTCCGGCGATGCGGTGCGTAACTGGTTTATCGAAAGCTGGCACAGGCTTAACCCCGTGGTGCGTGAAATAGCATCGCAGCAGCCGGGACAAGTGCAACTGCTGTGGATGACCACACTGACCGCCAGTGACGCACTGTATGCTCTCAACCAATTGGGAGCCACCATAGGCCTGGAACTCTCCAACGAGGGACTGCGGCGGCTGGCGCGAATGATCAACGCTGACCAGGCGGAAGAGTTGCTGCGGTACAGCGAGGAGGTTGACCCACAGCTGCAGGAGTTGCTGCGGGAGGAAGTCGAGGCGGCCGAGCCCGACCTGTCATCCTGGCACCTCAATTTCTCGTTCTTTGCCCGCGCTCATGCCGCCGCACCATGGGAAAGCCTGAAACAGTGGATGCCGGAGAAAGACAAGGTGAACGCGTATGTCCGCAAAGTCCGGACAGTACTGGAAACAGCAGCCGACAAAGCTCAGCAGCCCAAGCCACTCGAACGAAACTACCGCAGCCTGTATGAGAAGCTGGTAATGGCCACAGCCTGGCAGGAAAGCTGCTGGCGCCAGTATGTGGTGATAAACAAACGCATCGAACCATTGCGATCATCCACCGGTGACATCGGGATCATGCAGGTCAACGAAAAGGTATGGCGAGGGTTCTACGATCTGCAGAAGTTGCGCTGGGATATCAATTACAACAGCAGTGCAGGCGCTGAAATTTTGCTCAACTACCTGGTCAACTATGCGCTGAAGCGCGGCGAGCATAAACAGTCCGGCGGTGCCGTCAACCTGGCGCGAGCGACTTACTCGGCCTACAACGGAGGTCCAGGCCAGGTGAGCCGATACCGCAGCAGTAAAGTCGCGGCGAGCCATAAGAAAATAGACAGCCTGTTCTGGGAAAAGTACCAGCAGGTTGACGCCGGTAAGGCCGGCAATGTCGCGGGGTGCCTCGGTGCTGATCTGGCCGGCTAATGACGCGCGCCTCAAAGGATAAGACTGCCAGATTGTATTGCCGTCGTGTGGAGCAGGGCGGCGGCATGAAGAACGGCCCCTGCATCTTTCCCTCCGGCTGAGTCAATTTGCCAAAACCACCGCTCGCCACACAAGTAGTTCCTATCCAGCCTGACCGCCGCTATTGACGACCTCATAGAGCCCTTCGTTCCGAGTTCATCTTCTAAACAATACACCCGACCGCCAGAGCACCCCCGCAAGTTTGGGGCAGGGGATTATCGTTCGCACGACGGGTTCCCGGATTTCCTGGAAACCGCCGTCTCGGAACACGTTTCTTGCCAACCTCAATTAATGGCCGAAGGGCTGTGCATAACTGTGTGTCCATTTATCCTATTTAACATAATATATATTATGCGCATATGTGGATAAATATCCCGAGAGGCAGATATGCGGCATTCCACGGGGTTTGGGGCGCAAAAATGGATTCCAGGGCACTCTCCGCGCCTGGTTAATCGATCGGAACATTCTGGAAATTGCGTCTTCAGTGAATGAATTCGTGGGTTGCTGTCCTCAAGACGCTACCGCCCCCGGATATCTCCGTCCGGCCGTAAACTCCTCCTGCGGATCTTTTGTGCGTTACATGAAGACGCCTGCCAGCCCCTGGTGTGCATCTCACCTGGCCTTACACGCGCGCCTTCGCGACCGTTTTACTCTCACCGGTACAGACCCCTTGCTGCTGCGCGCACAACGGGCGCGGCACAGGCTACAAAGACCGGTTTTTGACAAGCGGTTCTTTGAGGCTGGAGCTATATGCAATTGGCTGTCATGGACCTGCAAGCGGATAACCCGGGCCCGAACCTGGCTCGCCAGACCTCCGGCAAAACCTGGCTATTGCTCTGCGTCGGATTGCAACGATAGCGCTGGGAATGGCCCTGCAGTTACTCAAGATCCCCTGCTCCGATACATCGACCTAAAGCGAGTTCTCAGTAAAGGAAGGCTGCCAGAAACACCTGCCCGCGCCGACACTATGAACACCAGGAATACGAAAAACGCAGCAAATAAATTTATTATGTTAAATAAAGCCGCTTGCCCCGGCTAGGCAACTTATTGCAAAAACCCTCTGAGAACCTTGCGCACCATGGCCATCGCGCTGAAGTACCTGCGCCAATCCAATCTAATGGCGGCACAGGTTGGCGAGCTCCTTGGCTACTCGGAACCAGCAGCATTCTCGCGCGCCTTCCGGCGCCAGCATGGCTTCACGCCAAACCAGGCGCGGAGTCATCCTGACGGCTAGGGTGCGCCCTGCCAGCTACTTTTTGTGCAGCCTCACCGGCAGTGTTCTGTAACCGCGCACAAAGTTTGACATCACCCGCTCCGGTTCGCCCATCACTTCCACGAAACTGAACCTCGCCATGATTTCTTCCCACAGTACCCTCAACTGCATCTCGGCAAGGCGATTGCCCATACAGCGATGGATGCCGAACCCGAAGGAGATATGATGGCGGGGATTTGTCCGGTCGATAATGAACTCGTCCGCTTTTTCGATAGCGCTCTCGTCACGATTCCCGGACAGGTACCACATGACCACCTTGTCACCCTTCTTTATTTGCTTACCCTGGAATTCAATATCACGGGTAGCAGTTCGACGCATGTGGGCAAGCGGCGTTTGCCAACGGATGACCTCCGAGACCATGCCCGGTATGAGGGCCGGATTATTGCGCAGCTTGTCGTACTCCCCGGGATTCTGGTTCAGGGCCAGTATCCCGCCGGTCATGGAATTACGGGTCGTGTCATTACCGCCCACGATCAGCAGGACGACGTTCCCCAGAAACTCCATCGGTCGATCCACCATGTTGGCGGTGTTGGGATCACGTTGCAGCAGGGAGATAAGATCAAGGAAGCCGGTCTCGCGACCCTTGCGTTCATGCCAGAGGCGGGTAAAGGTTTCCAGGCAGTCAAGCAGCCCGACATATCGCTCTTCTTCGCTGACATCGCCACCGCCCATTGACGGTGAGCCCGCTGCCAGGTCAGACCAGTAGGTCAACTTATTGCGTTCCTCGAAGGGAAAATCAAACAGGGTCGCCAGCATCTGGGTGGTCAGGTTGACGGATACTTCGTCAACCCAGTTGAATGTTTCGCCTACCGGGAGATTGTCGAGGATGGCCACCGCCCTGCTGCGGATTAATGATTCCATCTGCGCAAGGTTCTGCGGCGCGACCACCGGCTGCACAGCCCGGCGTTGCACGTCGTGCTTGGGTGGATCCATGGCGATGAACATTTCGGCCGGCAGGTCCTCGGTCAGATCGGCAAGCAAAATGGTAGGTTCTGAGGAAAACGCCTCGTGGTTACTGTCCACGGCGACGATATCCTCAAACCGGGTTATCGACCAGAAGGGGCCGAAGGGGCTATCTTTCTGGTAATGTACCGGGCTCTCTTGCCGAAGCCGGGAGAAAATTGGACGCCATGCATCCTGCTGGTAAATACGGGGGTCACTGACATCGATCTGATCGAGTGGCATGGTCCCGATATCGGTATGGCTCACGACTTTGTTCATGGCGGTTTCTCCTGGGCGACTACATCTGGTATTCGGGAAGACGGACGACCATGCCGTCCATGTGGTCTGTAACCTCGATCTGGCAACTCAGTCGAGACGTTTCCAGACGGTCCGGGCGCATACCGAGCATGGATTCCTCCATGGGGTCCGCGGCACCCGCTGCCGCGCTCCAGTCCTCGCCAATGAAGCAGTGGCAGGTACCGCAGGCACAGGCACCGCCGCAGTCCGCATCGATTCCCGGCACCATATTGTCCAGCACGTTTTGCATCAGGGTTTTACCACTTTCTGCCTCGATGGCCTGGCTCTGCCCGTCGAATTGAACAACTGTGATGGTTGGCATTTCGTTTTCCTCCGCAATTCTGATTCCGGTCAGTGTACTTTCCAGCCTGAATCCAAACAGGTTATTTATTGCCATAAGGGGGTTATTTATTGACAATAGTGTTTTGCAGGAGATGCCCATGCTCGACCCGAAAGACAGTTACTTTATTCCCAGCAGTTATTCACGAATTATTGCCCGGGAACTGCACCTGCAGGAACGCGACCTGCCAAGCCTTTTACAGGGGACCGGTCTTGCACAGGAAATTCTGTTGCCGGGTGATGAAAGCCGCCTTTCCGGCAGGCAACAACTGCGGATCCTGCAAAACGCGCAGCGCATGCAAGGCTCGCCGGATTTTGGCCTGCGGCTGGGTCGACAATTGCACCCTTCCGCCCATGGCGCCCTGGGATATCTGTCCTTGAGCAGTCCCGACCTCCTCACCTCCCTGGAATCCCTGCGTGACTTTATGCCAACACGCTTACCCCTGGTCGCGTTGGCAGTTACGCAGGAAGCGAGGTGGTTGCGGTGTACGCTTACCATCAGGCTGCAAGCGAATTCCGATGAGACCCAGCTACTGGCGGATACCTTTGCGCTTGTTATTCAGTCCTTCACGGAAGCGGTGCTCGGCAGGAAGCTGGTGGATGCCCGGGTAGAACTTATGCATCGCAAACCACCTTATCACCGTCTCTACCAAGAATACCTCCACTCACCGGTGCGCTTTGGTTGCCGTGCCAACTGTTTCCTGATTCCAGTCAAGCTGGCCGGTGAACCCAACGCTTCGGGCGACCCCGAGGCCTACGCGATGGCCCAGGAGCTGTGTCGCAAACTGTTGGAACAGGTGCCCGCCAGCGCACGCTCAACGAGTGATCGGGTGAGGAGCCTGCTGTTATCGAAAACGCCCGGGTCGGTCACCGAGACCGACGTGGCCAGTGCCATGTTTATTTCCAAGCGCACCCTGGCGCGACGGCTGGCTGCAGAAGGCAATAGTTATCGCGATGTGCGTGAGCAGCTGTTATCCGAACTGGCCAGACGCCACCTGCGTGAGTCTTCGCTGTCGGTAGAGGCCGTAGCAACACTGCTTGGCTATAATGACACCGCAGCGTTTCGCAAGGCCTTCCGGCGTTGGTATAACCAGTCGCCGAAAACTTTTCGTGACTGCCGCTAGAGCAGTGCTGCTGGTGCTTCGAGTCTGGGACCCAAACGAGCAACTCACCGCTAATTTATTGCGCTGCAGTCGCCATCAGTATCCGGCAACAGTCCCGCAACGATAACCCGCAGTAGATCAAAGTCGTCAAAGACCCAGTCATGATAGATCTCGCCGACAGGTCGTTTGCGGTAACCTCCGGAATAAAGCGCAAACGGTATCCGGGCGCGTTGTGCCGTCTCCGCATCAATCTCGCTGTCACCGACATATAAAGTCGGGCCGACACCGAGACCGCGAATTGTCGCCAACAGCATATCGGGTTCGGGTTTACGGCTATCGATCATACCGCCGGCCATTACCGCGTCAAAAATGGGTTCCAGGCCCATATGGCGCATGACCGCGCGGGTAGGGCTTTCCGGCTTGTTTGTGCACAGGCCCAGGCGGTGGCCATCCGCCTTTAAGCTTGAAAGGGTATCCAGCGCGCCGGGATAAAATACTGCCTTGTCGACTGCATGCTCATAGTTCGATATAAACTCTTCATAGAGCGCAGCATGGCTGTGGCCAGTCTCGGCAATGCCTCTTGCTGCCATCATCCGGCTGACAAAGACCACGCTACCTTCACCGATGAAACTGCGGGTTTCAGCCAGGCTCAGGCCGGCCTTGCCCCGGCGATCAAGAACTGTCGAGGCAGCGGACTGAATATCCGGGGCGCTGTCGATCAGTGTGCCATCGAGATCGAATACTATGTTCATAATGTTACGCGGCTGGGACCATGGTTCATGGGAAATATGTTGGCAGCACCGGGCACGCGCAGCAAGCTGCAGCTGAACGCGCCATTGAGAGTCTAATCAAGCCCATCATTGCCCTGCAGTTTCCGGTAGAGCGACCGCACGCTGATCCCCGCGATAGCAGCGACAGTTTCGCGATCGTCCTTGTGGTCCCGCATCAGCTGCTGCAGGTAACGCAGCTCCATCGCTTTCAGGCTCAGACTCCGGGGTACTTCCAT
>CAWBXR010000006.1:0-417482 GCA_963792815.1 uncultured Gammaproteobacteria bacterium | reverse complement strand
ATGGTTTTTTGAAGGCGCCGCCGCGGTCACCAGCGCGGCGGCGGCGTTTATATAAGTAAGTAGCGGGTATAGTTCAGTGGTAGAACGTCAGCCTTCCAAGCTGAATATGCGGGTTCGATTCCCGCTACCCGCTCCAGGGTTAGAGGGACAGCGCTCATATAGCTCAGTCGGTAGAGCACTTCCTTGGTAAGGAAGAGGTCACCGGTTCAAATCCGGTTATGAGCTCCACTTCCTTTCTGATCGGTTGGAAGTAAAAGGTTTTGTAAAGTTGGATCAACTGCATGGCGCGGGCCCAGTGCCGGTGTGTATTAGGAGACGGTCGTAATGGCAAAGGAAAAATTTGAACGCAAAAAGCCCCACGTCAATGTGGGTACCATCGGGCACGTTGACCATGGCAAGACGACGCTGACAGCGGCGCTGACCCGTGTGTGTGCCGAGGTCTGGGGCGGTAATGCAGTAGCCTTCGACGGTATCGACAACGCTCCTGAAGAGCGTGAGCGCGGTATCACGATTGCGACCTCGCACGTTGAATACGACACCCCGGCCCGTCACTACGCCCACGTTGACTGTCCTGGACACGCGGATTATGTGAAGAACATGATCACCGGTGCAGCGCAGATGGACGGCGCGATCCTGGTGTGTGGCGCCACTGACGGCCCCATGCCCCAGACCCGCGAGCACATTCTGCTGTCACGCCAGGTAGGTGTTCCCTACATTGTTGTGTTCCTGAACAAGGCTGACCTGCTGGCAGAAGACTGCGGCGGTGCGGACTCTGAGGAATACGCGGAGATGAAGGAACTGGTAGAGATGGAGCTGCGCGAGCTGCTTGACCAGTACGAGTTCCCCGGTGACGACACCCCGATCATCTGTGGTTCTGCGCTGATGGCGTTGAACGGTGAAGACGAAAACGAGCTGGGTACCACTGCGGTGAAGTCGCTGCTGGAGACCCTGGACAGCTACATTCCTGAGCCTGAGCGTGCGATAGATGGTGCCTTCCTGATGCCGGTTGAAGACGTATTCTCCATCTCTGGTCGCGGTACAGTGGTAACCGGCCGGGTAGAGCGTGGCATAGTGAAGGTTGGCGAGGAAATCGAGATTATCGGTATCCGCGACACCCAGAAGACCACCTGTACCGGTGTTGAGATGTTCCGCAAGTTGCTGGACGAAGGCCGTGCGGGCGAGAACGTTGGCGTACTGCTGCGCGGTACCAAGCGTGAAGACGTGGAGCGTGGCCAGGTACTGGCCAAGCCGGGTTCGGTCAAGCCGCACACCAAGTTCGAGGCAGAGATTTACGTACTGTCCAAGGACGAGGGTGGCCGTCATACGCCGTTCTTCAAGGGCTACCGTCCGCAGTTTTACTTCCGTACCACGGATGTGACTGGTGCCTGTGAGCTGCCTGAGGGTGTTGAGATGGTCATGCCGGGTGACAACATCCAGATGGTGGTGACGCTGATTGCCCCGATTGCGATGGAAGATGGCCTGCGTTTTGCGATCCGCGAAGGCGGCCGTACTGTTGGCGCGGGCGTTGTTGCGAAGATCATCGAGTAGGATCGCCCTGGCGAGCCGGGGACAGATTTAAATCTGTCCCCACTCGGGGACGGAATTAATGCCGTCCCCTCAAGCCGAACCGCTTGAAGAAGCAGTTCGGCTTCGTCGTCTAAGTGACATGTTTAGGCCAGTAGCTCAATTGGCAGAGCAGCGGTCTCCAAAACCGCAGGTTGGGGGTTCGATTCCCTCCTGGCCTGCCATTTATGGCAGGGGATGGCGCCCGAGGGGTGCCGTCTTTATTTAAAGGATAGTGTTAATGAGTGTGGAAACAACCGCCAGTCGATTCGATTCGATCAAGTGGATCCTCGTATTCATCCTGGTGGCGGTGGCGGTGGTCGGAAACAGCTACTTTTCCGACCAGTCGCTGCTGTACAGGGTTCTGGGTATTCTCGCGCTGGCTGCGATTGCCGGGCTTATAGCCCTGCAGACCGCCAAGGGTGCAGCTTTCTGGGCGCTGGTAAAGGGCTCCCGCACCGAGATTCGGAAGGTGGTCTGGCCCACCCGACAGGAAACCGTGCAGACCACCATGATCGTGGTGGCATTTGTATTGCTGGTGGCGCTGATTCTCTGGGGGCTTGACTCCCTGCTGGGTTGGTTGGTTTCGCTGGCAATTACTTAACAGACTAAATAAGGGTTAGCCGATGGCAATGCGTTGGTACGTCGTACACGCCTACTCAGGTTTTGAAAAGAAAGTGGCGGCTTCCTTGAAGGAGCGTATCGAACTGCATGGTATGCAAGACCGTTTCGGTGAGATTCTGGTCCCGACTGAGGAAGTAGTGGAGATGCGCGGCGGCCAGAAACGCCGCAGTGAGCGCAAGTTCTTCCCCGGATACGTGCTGGTGCAAATGGAATTGGCTGACGAAACCTGGCACCTGGTGAAGGAAACCCCGCGGGTTCTCGGGTTCATTGGTGGCAAGGCGGACGCGCCGGCCCCGATCACCGAGGCGGAAGCGGCTGCGATCCTGCAGCGGGTAGAAGACGGTGTCGAGGCCCCGAGGCCGAAGACACTGTTCGAGCCGGGCGAGATGGTTCGGGTAATCGACGGGCCCTTCAACGACTTCAATGGCGTTGTCGAGGACGTCAATTACGAGAAGAGTCGCCTGAATGTGGCGGTATTGATTTTTGGTCGTTCCACTCCGGTAGAACTGGAGTTTGGTCAGGTCGAGAAGGCCTGATAGACCAGCAAAGCGGGGTTGGGAACTGACCCCTAAACAAAACGACGGCTGAGGCCGTCATAGATGGGGAGCTCGAGTATCTGCCGGCCCTGGCCGAGCACATACAACAGCGTTTGCACCCGGGAGAGTCACAATGGCCAAGAAAGTCCAGGCTTATATCAAGCTGCAGGTTAAGGCCGGCCAGGCCAACCCCAGTCCCCCCGTGGGACCGGCGTTGGGCCAGCACGGCGTCAACATCATGGAATTCTGTAAGGCGTTTAACGCCGAGACCCAGGGCATGGAGCCCGGTCTGCCGATTCCGGTAATTATCACTGTGTACAGTGACCGTTCTTTCACCTTCATCAAGAAGACCCCTCCGGCGGCCGTCTTGCTGCGCAAGATTGCCAAGATCCAGAAGGGCTCCCCGACACCCAATACCCGCAAGGTAGCCAAGGTGAATCGTGCCCAACTGGAAGATGTGGCTACCCAGAAGTGGCCCGACCTGACAGCGGCTGATATGGACGCAGCTGTGCGCACCATCGCCGGCAGTGCACGTTCCGCGGGTATCGAAGTAGAGGGGGTGAACTAATGGCCAAGTTATCCAAGCGCGTACGCGCATACAGGGAAAAGATAGATTCTACCAGGACCTATCCCCTGGCAGAGGCGGTGAGCCTGCTCAAGGAGCTCGCCACTGCCAAGTTCAACGAAACCGTTGAAGTTGCCGTGAATCTCGGTGTAGATGCGCGCAAATCGGACCAGGGTGTGCGCGGCGCGACAACCTTGCCTTTCGGCACCGGCAGCGATGTACGGGTGGCGGTGTTTACCCAGGGCGAGGCGGCTGAGAAAGCCAAGGCCGCGGGTGCGGACCTGGTCGGTATGGAAGACCTCGCCGAGCAGATCAAGGGCGGCATGATGGACTTCGACGTTGTCATCGCCTCCCCGGACGCCATGCGTGTCGTCGGCCAGCTGGGCCAGGTGCTGGGTCCGCGCGGCCTGATGCCCAACCCTAAAACCGGTACGGTGACACCCGACGTAGAAACAGCAGTGAAAAATGCCAAGGCTGGCCAGATGCGCTTCCGCACTGACAAGAACGGCATTATTCACGGTGGAATAGGCAAGATCAGCTTCGAGCTGGATGCCATCAAAGGCAACCTCGAAGCCGTGCTGGCTGACCTGAAGAAGGGCAAGCCGGCGGCCGCCAAGGGTGTGTATCTGCGCAAGATCACGCTCAGCACCACCATGGGCCCGGGCGTTATTATCGACCAGGGCTCGTTGGAAGTTTGATCGAAGCGCCCCCACAAGGGGCGGTTCCTCAGGGCTCTCCATGGAGGGGGAGTGTTGTAGACCGGCAAGGGCGAACAAAAGCCCGAACCGGTCCACTTTGAGGTCTTTGGAAAAGGCTCGGGTTTTGACCCTATTTAGCTTTGAACTGAAGACCATCAAAGACCGTAGGCGCCAGAACCGACGCGGTTGGTCGGGGAGGGCTTAATAGCGGCGAACCCGGGTTTATGCCCGCGGTAGGCCAAAACCTACGCAGATGGTGGATTTGTTCACCACGCAAGCGGTACCTGCATAGTTTTGAAGGTACTCAACTTAGCAATCCAGGAGTAATTCCAGTGGCAATTGGACTCGAAGACAAGAAAGCGATCGTAGCTGAGGTTAACGAGACTGCCACCAGTGCCCTGTCCCTGGTTATCGCCGATGCACGTGGCGTAACCGTGGACGGGATGACAGCCCTGCGTAAGAACGCCCGTGAGAACAGTGTGACCCTCCGTGTAGTGCGGAACACATTGGCCAAGCGGGCGCTGGCAGGAACCGACTATGAGTGTGTAAACAGCACTCTGGTAGGTCCCTCCCTGTTCGGATTTTCAATGGAAGATCCGGGTGCAGCGGCTCGACTCTTTAAGGAATTCGCCAAGGAGAATAAAAACTTCGAGGTGAAAGCACTGGCGGTAAGCGGCCAGATACTGGGTGCAAATCAGTTGGATGTTCTCGCTAAGTTGCCCACGCGTGATCAGGCACTCTCGATGTTGATGAGTGTTATGAAGGCGCCGGTGACAAAGCTGGTTCAGACAATGAACGACGTACCTGGAAAACTGGTTCGCACAGTCGCAGCAGTACGCGATCAGAAGGAAGCAGCGGCGTAAGCCACTGCAGTGGATATTTAATTCAGCTAAATAGGAGATATGAGTCATGGCTCTGTCTAAAGACGATATTTTGAATGCAATTGCTGATATGAGCGTAATGGACATCGTTGAGCTCATCAGCGCAATGGAAGAAAAGTTTGGTGTAACTGCTGCTGCGGCTGTCGCCGCTGCACCTGCAGCTGCTGGCGGTGGTGATGCCGGCGCGGCTGCTGAAGAGCAGACCGAGTTCGACGTTATCCTGACCGCCGCTGGCGAAAAGAAGGTTAACGTGATCAAGGTTGTTCGCGCAGTAACCGGCCTGGGCCTGAAAGAAGCCAAGGGCCTGGTCGACGGCGCTCCTTCCCCGATCAAGGAAGGCGCTCCCAAGGCTGAAGCGGAAGACATCAAGAAGCAGTTGGAAGAGGCCGGCGGTACTGCCGAGCTCAAGTAAGCTGAAAAACCGTTCGGTTCAGGCCGAACAAGGACAAGGCTGGTGGGCAGATGCCCGCCGGCCTTTTCCCGCTTCAAAAGCACAAAGAATTCATGGCCGGGGCGCATTGTCGCCGCGGCCTGTTTATAGCTCCTGACCGGAGCTAGTGGACCGCCCTGGGGGCGGTTGAAAGCAAATCACGCTGGGGAGTACTGATGGCATACTCGTACACTGAGAAAAAACGTATTCGCAAGGATTTCGGCGTTCTGCCGAAGGTAATGGATGTACCTTACCTGCTTGCGATCCAATTGGATTCTTACAGGAAATTTACCCAGCAGGGCGTTCCCCTCAGCGAGCGTGGCGACTACGGCCTGCACGCCGCATTCAAGTCCGTGTTCCCGATCGTGAGCTACAGCGGTAATGCTGCCCTGGAGTATGTCGATTACAACCTCGGCACCCCGGTTTTCGACGTGAATGAGTGCCAGTTGCGGGGCGTTACCTATTCCTGCTCGCTGCGCGTCAAGGTCCGCCTCATCATTTATGACAAGGACTCGTCCAACAAGACCATCAAGGACATCAAGGAACAGGAAGTCTACATGGGGGAAATCCCCCTGATGACCGAGAACGGGACCTTTGTCGTCAACGGTACAGAGCGGGTCATCGTGTCCCAGCTGCACCGTTCGCCCGGTGTGTTCTTTGACCACGACAAGGGCAAGACCCATTCATCCGGCAAGCTGCTGTACTCTGCCCGGGTAATTCCCTACCGCGGTTCCTGGCTGGACTTCGAGTTCGACCCCAAGGACCTGGTCTTCGTGCGTATCGATCGTCGCCGCAAGCTGCCTGCGACCATCCTGCTGCGCGCCCTGGGTTACGAGGCTGAAGAAATCCTCGATATGTTCTACGACGTGAACACCTTCAAGGTCGACAAGAAGGGCGTCTACACCATGACGCTGATTCCTGAACGCCTGCGTGGTGACGTCGCCGCCTTTGATATCAAGGCAGGCAAAAAAGTGGTGGTCGAAGAAGGCCGCCGGGTTACCGCGCGCCATATTCGCGAGCTGGAAGAGGCTAATATCAGCGAGCTGGAAATCCCGCCGGATTACATCCACGGCAGGGCCCTGGCCAAGAATGTCGTCGACAAGAAAAGCGGTGAGGTGCTGGTAGAGTGCAACTCCGAGGTGACCGAGGAAATCCTGGCCACCCTGAGCGAAGCGGGCGTCAATGTCATCGAAACGCTTTACACCAACGAGCTGGACTGTGGCCCGTTTATCTCGCATACCCTGCGCCAGGATTCCACCCGCAATGAGCTTGAGGCGCTGGTGGAAATCTATCGCATGATGCGTCCCGGTGAGCCGCCGACCAAGGAATCCGCTGAAAACCTGTTCCAGAACCTGTTCTTCTCCGCCGATCGCTATGACCTTTCAGCGGTGGGCCGGATGAAATTCAACCGTCGCCTGGGCCGCGAAGAAGTTCTCGGTAGCGGCGTGCTCGACAAGGAAGACATCGTCGATGTGTTGCGCACCCTCGTTGCCATTCGTAACGGACGCGGCATGGTCGACGATATTGACCACCTGGGTAACCGGCGTGTGCGCTCCGTTGGCGAAATGGCGGAGAACCAGTTCCGGGTCGGCCTGGTTCGGGTCGAGCGAGCGGTCAAGGAACGCCTGTCCATGGCGGAAAGCGAAGGCCTGATGCCGCAGGACCTGATCAACGCCAAGCCAGTATCGGCGGCGGTGAAGGAGTTCTTCGGGTCCAGCCAGCTGTCCCAGTTTATGGACCAGAACAACCCGCTGTCGGAAGTGACCCACAAGCGCCGCGTCTCCGCGCTTGGACCGGGCGGCCTGACCCGCGAGCGCGCGGGCTTTGAAGTGCGCGACGTGCACCCGACCCACTACGGCCGGGTCTGTCCTATCGAGACGCCGGAAGGCCCGAACATCGGCCTGATCAACTCCCTGGCAACCTATGCCCGCACCAACGAGTACGGATTCCTCGAGAGCCCCTATCGCAAGGTGGTTAACGGCAAGGTAACCGACGATATCGAGTTCCTCTCCGCGATCAACGAGGCGGAGCACGTGATTGCCCAGGCGTCTGCGACCCTGGACAAGAACATGAAGTTCGTCGATGACCTGATCGCCGTGCGTCATCTCAACGAATTTACCGTTATGCCGCCAGAGCGCGTGGACTACATGGACGTGTCGCCCAAGCAGGTGGTGTCGGTGGCGGCAGCCCTGATCCCCTTCCTTGAGCACGATGACGCGAACCGCGCCCTGATGGGTTCGAACATGCAGCGCCAGGCAGTGCCGACCCTGGTCAGCGACAAGCCGCTGGTGGGTACCGGCATGGAGCGCTACGTGGCCGCTGACTCCGGTGTCTGCGTGGTTGCCAAACGCTCCGGCGTGGTCGACTCGGTCGATGCCAGTCGTATCGTGGTGCGGGTGAACGAGGCGGACGCGGGTGTCGACGAGGCGCCGGTAGATATCTACAACCTCACCAAGTACACACGTTCCAACCAGAACACCTGCATCAACCAGCGCCCGATCGTGCGCCAGGGCGATGCCATCGAGCGCGGTGACATTCTGGCTGACGGGCCGTCTATCGACATGGGTGAGCTGGCCCTGGGCCAGAACATGCGTATCGCGTTCATGCCCTGGAACGGCTACAACTTCGAGGACTCCATTCTGGTCTCCGAGCGGGTGGTGAAAGAAGACCGCTTTACCACCATCCACATCCAGGAGCTGACCTGTATCGCCCGTGACACCAAGCTGGGCTCCGAGGAAATCACCTCGGATATCCCCAACGTGGGCGAGAGCGCACTGGCCAAGCTGGATGAGTCGGGTATCGTCTATATCGGTGCCGAGGTGGACGCCGGCGACATCCTGGTGGGCAAGGTAACTCCCAAGGGTGAAACCCAGCTGACCCCGGAGGAAAAACTGCTGCGCGCCATCTTCGGCGAGAAAGCCTCCGACGTTAAGGACACCTCCCTGCGCGTGCCTTCCAGCACCAAGGGTACTGTGATCGACGTGCAGGTTTTCACCAGGGACGGACTTGAGAAGGACGTCCGCGCCCTGCAGATCGAGAAGTACCAGCTGGACGATTACCGCAAGGACCTGAAGGAAGAGTACCGGATCTTCGAGGAGGCGACCTTCGCCCGCCTGGAGAACCTGCTGCTGGACAAGAAAACCGTCAGCGGCGCCGGTCTCGCCAAGGGTACTGCTCTCACTGCCGCGGTGCTGGCTGACCTTGAGCGCGAGCAGTGGTTCAAGCTCAAGCTGTCGGAATCCGACCTCAACGATGCCCTGGCTTCTGCCCAGCGCCAGCTCGAGGAGCAGAACAAGCTGCTGGAAGACCGGTTCGAGGACAAGAAGCGCAAGCTGCAGAGCGGCGACGACCTTGCCCCGGGCGTACTCAAGATCGTCAAGGTCTACCTGGCGATCAAGCGTCGTATCCAGCCCGGCGACAAGATGGCCGGACGGCACGGTAACAAGGGTGTGATCTCGGTCATCATGCCGGTTGAAGACATGCCCTACGACGAAAACGGCGAGCCGGTCGATATCGTGCTCAACCCGCTGGGTGTGCCTTCGCGGATGAACGTGGGCCAGATTCTCGAAACCCACCTGGGTATGGCGGCGAAGGGTCTTGGCGACAAGATCGATGCCATGATCAAGGAGCAGCGCAAGGTTGCGGAAGTGCGCAAGTTCCTCGACGCCATCTACAACAATGGTGCCGGCAGGGCCGAAGACCTGAAATCGCTCAGCGACCAGGAAATCATGGAGCTGGCCGGCAACCTGGTTGGTGGTGTGCCCATGGCAACCCCGGTGTTTGACGGCGCCGCGGAAGAGTCGATCAAGGAGCTGCTGAAGCTGGCGGACATGCCCGAAAGTGGCCAGTTCACCCTGTACGATGGCCGCACCGGCGAGGCGTTTGATCGCCCGGTCACTGTCGGTTACATGTACATGCTGAAGCTGAACCACCTGGTGGATGACAAGATGCATGCTCGTTCGACCGGTTCCTACAGCCTGGTTACCCAGCAGCCGCTGGGTGGTAAGGCGCAGTTTGGCGGCCAGCGTTTCGGTGAGATGGAGGTCTGGGCACTGGAAGCCTACGGTGCGGCCTACACCCTGCAGGAAATGCTGACGGTCAAGTCTGACGACGTGGCCGGACGGACCAAGATGTACAAGAACATTGTCGATGGTGATCATCGAATGGAACCGGGTATGCCCGAGTCCTTCAATGTGTTGGTTAAGGAAATTCGCTCTCTCGGTATCGATATCGAGCTTGAGAGCGATTAACAGACGTAACACTGGACTCAGTGGTGACAGCGGCGCCCAGCGCCGCTCAACCTGGTAGCAATAACCTCGTGGAGGAAACGCCTTGAAAGACTTACTTAATTTGTTGAAGTCCCAGGGACAGACAGAAGAGTTCGACGCCATCCGTATCGGCTTGGCATCACCGGAGATGATTCGCTCCTGGTCGTTCGGCGAAGTGAAAAAGCCGGAAACCATTAACTACCGTACCTTCAAGCCGGAGCGGGACGGGTTGTTCTGCGCCAAGATCTTTGGCCCGGTGAAGGATTACGAGTGCCTGTGCGGCAAGTACAAGCGACTCAAGCACCGCGGTGTGATTTGTGAGAAATGCGGCGTTGAAGTGGCCCTGGCCAAGGTCCGCCGCGAGCGCATGGGCCACATCGAGCTGGCCAGCCCGGTCGCCCATATCTGGTTCCTGAAGTCGCTGCCCTCGCGGATCGGCCTGCTGCTGGATATGACCCTGCGTGATATCGAGCGGGTACTGTATTTCGAATCCTATGTGGTGACCGACCCCGGCATGACCACCCTGGAGCAGGGACAGTTGCTGTCCGATGAGCAGTATTACGAGGCGATGGAGGAGTTCGGGGATGAATTCTCGGCCAAGATGGGCGCCGAGGCCATCCAGGACCTGATGATGCAGCTGGACCTGGACCAGGAAATCGCCACCCTGCGCGAAGAGATTCCTGCGACCAGCTCAGAGACCAAGATCAAGAAGCTGTCCAAGCGCCTCAAGCTGATGGAAGCGTTTGCCGGTTCCGGCAACAAGCCCGAGTGGATGGTCCTGCGCGTGCTGCCTGTGCTGCCGCCGGACCTGCGTCCGCTGGTACCGCTGGACGGTGGCCGTTTTGCCACCTCCGACCTGAACGATCTCTATCGCCGGGTCATCAACCGCAACAACCGCCTCAAGCGCCTGCTGGACCTCAATGCGCCCGACATCATCGTGCGCAACGAAAAGCGCATGCTGCAGGAATCTGTGGATGCACTGCTGGATAACGGCCGCCGCGGCCGTGCCATCACCGGCTCCAACAAGCGCCCCCTGAAGTCGCTGGCGGACATGATCAAGGGTAAGCAGGGCCGTTTCCGCCAGAACCTGCTGGGCAAGCGGGTCGATTACTCCGGTCGTTCGGTGATCGTGGTAGGCCCGACCCTGCGCCTGCACCAGTGCGGCCTGCCGAAGAAGATGGCGCTGGAACTGTTCAAGCCGTTTATCTTCGGCAAGCTGGAAGCCAGGGGCCTGGCCACCACCATCAAGGCGGCCAAGAAAATGGTCGAGCGCGAGCCGCCGGAGGTCTGGGATATCCTCGCAGAGGTTATCCGTGAGCACCCGGTTCTGCTGAACCGTGCTCCGACCCTGCACCGCCTCGGCATCCAGGCATTTGAACCGGTACTGATCGAGGGCAAGGCCATCCAGCTGCACCCGCTGGTCTGCGCCGCCTATAACGCCGACTTCGACGGCGACCAGATGGCCGTGCACGTGCCCCTGACCATTGAGGCGCAGCTGGAAGCCCGCGCCCTGATGATGTCGACCAACAACATCCTGTCGCCCGCCAACGGCGAACCTATCATCGTACCCTCCCAGGACGTGGTACTTGGCCTGTACTACATGACTCGCGAGCGGGTTAATGCCAAGGGCGAGGGCATGCATTTTGCCAACGTCTCGGAAGTACACCGCGCTTATTTCGGCGGCCATGTGCACCTGCAGGCGAGAGTGAAAGTGCGGATTCACGAAGTGGTGAACACCGACGAGGGCGAGCGCATCGAGAGCAGTTTCGTGGCGGAAACCACCGTCGGCCGGGCGCTGCTGTGGGAGATCGTGCCCAAGGGTATCGCCTTTGAGATGGTTAACCAGGATATGGCCAAGAAGGCGATATCCCGCATCATCAACCGCTGTTACCGCGCCGTCGGCCTCAAGGCGACAGTAATTTTCGCCGACCAGCTGATGTACACCGGCTACGAGTACTCCACCCGTTCCGGCTCCTCTATCGGCGTGAACGATTTCGAGATTCCCGCAGCCAAGGCCGAGCTGATTGCCCGTGCCGATGCCGAGGTGAAGGAAATCGAGCAGCAGTACGCCGCCGGCCTGGTTACCCAGGGCGAGAAGTACAACAAGGTCATCGACATCTGGTCCCGTGCCAACGACCTGGTCTCCAAATCCATGATGGAAGGCCTGTCCAAGGAAACAGTGATCAACCGCGAGGGCAAGGAAGAGCAGCAGGCATCGTTCAACTCGGTGTATATCTACGCCGACTCCGGTGCCCGGGGCTCACCCGCCCAGATCCGCCAGCTGGCTGGTATGCGCGGCCTGATGGCCAAGCCGGATGGCTCCATTATCGAAACGCCCATCACCGCGAACTTCCGCGAGGGCCTGAACGTACTCCAGTACTTCATCTCTACCCACGGCGCCCGTAAGGGTCTGGCGGACACGGCGCTCAAAACCGCCAACTCCGGTTACCTGACACGCCGCCTGGTCGACGTTGCCCAGGACCTGGTGGTGACAGAAGTGGACTGTGGTACCGACCAGGGCCTGCTGATGACTCCGGTTATCGAGGGTGGCGATATCATCGAGTCACTCGGTGACCGGGTACTTGGCCGGATTGTCGCCAGGGATGTCATTCGCCCCGGCAGTGACGAGGAAATCGCCATTGTCGCCGGTACCATGCTGGACGAACTGTGGATCAAGCGCCTGGAGGAGATGGGTATCGACGAGATCCAGGTGCGCTCACCCATCACCTGTGAAACCCGTCACGGTATCTGTAGCACCTGCTACGGCCGCGACCTGGCCCGTGGCCATCGCGTCAATATGGGAGAGGCAATCGGCGTGGTAGCCGCCCAGTCCATCGGTGAGCCCGGTACCCAGCTGACCATGCGTACCTTCCACATCGGTGGCGCCGCATCCCGTGCGACCGCCCAGGACAATATCCAGGTGATGAACGACGGTACCGTGCGCCTGCACAACCTCAAGTTTGTCGAGCGCAAGAAAGACGGCTTCCTGGTGGCGGTGTCCCGCTCCGGTGAACTGTCCCTGCTCGACCCGCTGGGTCGTGAGCGCGAGCGTTACAAGCTGCCCTACGGCGCGCTGATCAAGGTGGCTGACCATGCCAAGGTCTCCGCCGGTGACGTGGTAGCCAACTGGGATCCGCACACTCACCCGATCGTCACTGAAGTGGCGGGTACGGTGAAGTTCAGCGGGATGGAAGAAGGCATCACTATCCGCCGCCAGACCGATGAACTGACAGGCCTGTCCAGCATCTCCGTGATGGATGCGGGCGAGCGCCCTGCAGCCGGTAAGGATGTCCGCCCGGCGGTGAGCCTGGTGGACAGCAAGGGCAAGCAGCTGTGCCTGGCTGGTACCACCGTGCCCGCCCACTACTTCCTGCCGGCGTCCGCGCTGGTGAGCCTGGAAGACGGCGCCAAGGTAGAGGCGGGCGATGTCATTGCCCGTATCCCCCAGGAAGGATCGAAGACCCGCGACATCACTGGTGGTCTGCCCCGCGTCGCCGACCTGTTCGAGGCCCGCAAGCCGAAGGAGCCGGCTATTCTGGCTGAGATCTCCGGTACTGTCAGTTTCGGCAAGGAGACCAAGGGCAAGCGTCGCCTGGTCATTACGCCCACCGATAGCACAACCCTGCCGGACGGCTCTGACCACTATGAGGCGCTGATCGCCAAGTGGCGCAACATGTCGGTGTTCGAGGGTGAATTTGTGGAAAAAGGCGAGGTGGTCTCCGAAGGCCCGCCCAGCCCCCACGATATTCTCCGACTCAAGGGCATCGAGGAGCTGGCCAAGTACATCGTCAACGAAATCCAGGAGGTGTACCGCCTGCAAGGTGTGAAGATCAACGACAAGCATATCGAGGTGATTGTTCGTCAGATGCTGCGCAAGGTGATTATCACATCCTCCGGCGACTCCACCCTGATCAAGGGCGAGCAGGTCGAGTTCACGACCTTCCTCGAGGAGAACGAGCGCCTGTTGGCCGAGGGCCTGGTGCCTGCCAATGGTGAGCGCGAACTGCTGGGTATCACCAAGGCGTCCCTGGCCACGGAGAGCTTTATCTCCGCGGCGTCTTTCCAGGAGACTACCCGGGTGCTCACCGAGGCAGCGGTCACCGGCAAGCGGGATTACCTGCGCGGCCTGAAGGAAAACGTGGTGGTTGGCCGCCTGATCCCCGCCGGTACTGGTCTGGCTTACCACGCCGATCGCAAGCGTACCCGCGACAGCAAGTCCGAGGTCACCGTGTCCGCGCAGGAAATCGAGGCAGCACTGACCGAGGCCTTGCAGGCCGACAACTAAGTTCAATCCTCCCCAATACAGGGGCGGCGGGTGGCGACACCCTCCGCCCCTTTTTTATCCCGAGGAAACAGGATTGTGCCGGATACTCGACAAAACTTGAACAAATGGGAAACCTGTCTACCTTTAACAGGGTCGGGGCAGAAACGATGCTCGTGGGGACTCCAACCAACACGAGGAAACACCCAATGAACAGAATATCAACAGTGGTAGCGATGTTGTTGGCGTTGTCGGTGCCCTGGGCACAGTCTGCGGTAGCCCAGGACGGCGCTCAAAAGGCGAACCCGGTCGAGTTTTTTGCCTGTAACTTCCAGGACGGCAAGGGCATGGCAGACCTGAACAATGTCATCGAGAAATTCAAGGCCTACGCCGACCAGAACGATGTCGGCTACACGGCCTGGACCCTGACGCCCCAGTTCACCAACGACGGCGATGACGCCTTCGACGTGGGTTGGCTCGGCGCCTGGCCTGACGGCAACGCCTTCGGTAAGTCCCAGGACAACTGGATGACCAAGGGCAAGGATGTGGCAAAGGCGTTTGGCGCGGTTGTCGATTGCAGCTCCCGTCATGAAATGGCCTCATCCATGGTGATCAATCCACCCAAGGCGCCGCCCGGGAACGGTGTGGTGATGTTCTATGCCTGCAGCCTGGGTGACGGCAAGAGCCCGAATGATGCCATTGCCGCCGCCAAGAAGCTCACCGGCGCGATGACTGCACTGGGCACTGACGCTTCATCCTGGCTGTTTTTTCCGGGTATGGGCGCGGGGGATATCGACTTTGACTACTGGCGGGTGGTCGCTTTTAACAATTACACGGAACTCGGCGCCGCCGTAGAAACCTATATGAACGGCGGGGGCTGGCAGAAGAACATGGAAATAATGGGTCCCGTTGCCAGTTGCTCCTCTCCGGGGGTATTCGATGCCCGCCTGGTACGTGCCGGCGCGCGCCCCTGAATAGAGCCAAAGCCAATCAGGGGCGGTGCTCTTGGGCACCGCCCCTTTTTTTGTCCGGATGTTGGACGCAACTTGTACAGGCTGGGAACTTGACTATGCTTAACGGGTGCGGGGCAGCGGTACCTGTCGGGGGACAAAACCTGATGAGGAATACTATTATGAGACGCCTACTACTTTTACTGACAGCATCAACCGCACTGCTCGCCAGCGGGTTCACAGCGGCTGCCCAGGTGATAGACGCCAAGGCCAGGCCAGTGGACTTCAGGGCCTGCAACTTCCGGGACGGCAAGTCCATGGCGGACCTGGAAAAAGTAAACGAGAAGTTCAGGACTTATGCCAACACGCATGATCTGGGCTATTCGGCCTGGACCCTGACCCCCCAGTTCCATACCGGTGCCGACTTTGATGTGGGTTGGCTGGGTTCATGGCCCGACGGCGCCTCGTTCGGTGCCAGCATGGAGCAGTGGAACAGCTCCGGGAAGACTATCGCCGCCGAGTTCAATACCGTGGTCGATTGCAGCAGTCGCCACGAAATGGCGATGTCCTTCCCGATAAACGCCGCCGACGGGGCCCCGCGTGACGGGGTAGTGCTGTTCTATGCCTGCACCGTCAATGACGGCAAGACGGTAGCGGATGCCTATGCAGCCCACCTGGAGTCGGGAACCGCCATGAAGGCGATGGGCTCCCAGGGATTATCCTGGTTTTTCCAGCCGGCGCTGGGTGCGGGCCCTATCGACTTTGACTACTACTGGGTCGTCGCCTTCAATCGCCTGGCCGAGATGGGCGCCACCATGGACATGTACGTCAACGGCGGCGGGATGAAGAAGGCCATGGGTATTCTCTCGAAGGTCGCTTCCTGTGATACCCCCACGGTCTTCGACGCACTCAGTGTGCGCTACGACGACGAGCGGTAGCTGAGCGGATCAACCCGCGACAAAGCGGTGCCGACACGGGTTGACTCTGTACAGCCGCGTCTATAGAATGCCGCCTCCTCTTTCCGGGGGTGGTTTCGTACGTCCTGTTTCCACGAAAGTGTCGAAATTGCCGACCCGGGGTGTGAGGTGGCCATAAGGCCATAAAACTAAACGATTTATTCTGGAGTTTTAACTGGATGGCAACGATCAACCAATTGGTTCGTACGCCCAGGAAGCGCAAAGTAGAAAAGAGCGACGTACCCGCCCTGCAGAGCTGCCCGCAGCGCCGTGGTGTTTGTACTCGCGTTTATACGACCACGCCGAAGAAGCCAAACTCCGCACTGCGTAAAGTCTGTCGTGTGCGCCTGACCAACGGTTACGAAGTCTCTTCGTACATCGGCGGTGAGGGACACAACCTGCAGGAACACAGTGTGGTATTGATTCGCGGCGGTCGTGTGAAGGACTTACCCGGTGTGCGTTACCACACCGTGCGTGGCAGCCTTGACACCTCTGGAGTCTCCGACCGCAGAAACGGTCGCTCCAAGTACGGTGCCAAGCGTCCCAAGTAAGCGAGTTCTGACAGCGCAACCAGGCTTAACGATGTAAGTAAGGCCGAACCCCTGCCTCCCCCGCATTTGTGGCAGGTCGGTGTTCGGATCAACCTGAAGAGAGAAGGGCAAAACCATGCCAAGAAGACGAGTAGTCGCCAAGCGCGAAGTGCTGCCGGACCCCAAGTTCGGCAACGTGACGCTGGCAAAGTTCATGAACCACGTGATGATCAGTGGTAAGAAATCAGTCGCTGAAACCATTGTTTACGGCGCCCTCGAAATTGTCCGGGAACGCCTGAACAAGGATCCCCTGGAAGCTTTTGACGAGGCCCTGGAAAATATCGCGCCGATGGTGGAAGTAAAATCCCGCCGGGTCGGTGGCGCCACTTACCAGGTACCTGTTGAAGTGCGCCCCTCACGCCGCGTGGCATTGTCCATGCGTTGGCTGGTGGAGTACTCCCGCAACCGCGGTGAAAAATCCATGCGCCAGCGTCTCGCCGGTGAAATCATCGACGCCTCACAGGGCAAGGGAAATGCTGTGAGAAAGCGTGAAGACGTTCATCGTATGGCAGAAGCAAACAAGGCTTTCTCCCACTACCGTTTTTAACCCGTTGCCCAGCAACCTGTCATTGGGGATTTAATCGTGGCACGTAAGACTCCTATCAGCCGGTATCGCAATATCGGTATTTGCGCCCATGTGGATGCGGGTAAAACCACAACCACCGAGCGCGTTCTTTTTTACACCGGACTGTCCCACAAAATTGGGGAAGTGCACGACGGTGCAGCCACCATGGACTGGATGGAGCAGGAGCAGGAGCGTGGTATTACCATTACCTCTGCGGCTACCACCTGTTTCTGGAAGGGTATGGATGCGCAGTTTGATGATCACCGCATCAACATCATCGACACCCCCGGGCACGTGGATTTTACCATTGAGGTAGAGCGCTCCCTGCGTGTACTGGACGGCGCCGTGGTTGTGCTGTGCGGCACCTCCGGTGTCCAGCCCCAGACCGAGACTGTCTGGCGCCAGGCCAACAAGTACGAAGTGCCGCGCATGGTATTCGTAAACAAAATGGACCGTGCCGGCGCGGATTTCCGCAAGGTCGTGGGCCAGCTCAGGACCCGCCTGGGTGCGATTCCCGTGCCGCTGCAAATGACTATCGGCTCCGAGGAAGATTTCAAGGGCGTTATCGACCTGGTCAAGAACAAGGCCATCTTGTGGAATGAGGCAGACCAGGGCATGACCTTTGAGTATGCCGATGTCCCCGCGGACATGGTTGACGAAGTGCAGGAAATGCGCGACCAGATGATAGAAGCTGCGGCGGAAGCCACAGAAGAGCTCATGGACAAGTACCTCGAGGGCGGTGAGCTGACCGAGGCCGAGATCAAGCAGGGCATTCGCCTGCGCACCCTGGCCAACGAGATCGTGCCTGTGCTTGGCGGCTCCGCCTTCAAGAACAAGGGCGTTCAGGCCATGCTTGACGCGGTAATCGAGTACATGCCTTCACCGACCGAGGTGAAAGCGATCGAGGGTACCCTGCTGGATGCGGATAACACTCCGGCAAAGCGGGTTGCAAGCGACACCGAGCCTTTCTCTGCGCTGGCGTTCAAAATTGCCACAGACCCCTTCGTGGGAACACTCACCTTCTTCCGGGTTTACTCGGGCCAGCTGCAAAGCGGCACCGCAGTCTACAACTCGGTAAAAGAGAAGAAGGAGCGCGTGGGTCGTATGGTGCAGATGCACGCGAACAGCCGGGAGGAGATCAAGGAAGTACTGGCTGGCGATATCGCCGCCGCTGTCGGCCTCAAGGATGTTACCACCGGTGATACCCTGTGCGACCTGGACAAGCCTATCGTTCTCGAGCGCATGGAGTTCCCCGAGCCGGTTATTTCCGTGGCGGTAGAGCCCAAGTCCAAGCCCGACCAGGAAAAAATGGGCATCGCACTGGGCAAGCTGGCCCAGGAAGACCCGTCATTCCGCGTCAAGACCGATGAGGAGACAGGCCAGACCATTATTTCCGGTATGGGCGAATTGCACCTGGATATCCTGGTCGATCGCATGCGCCGCGAGTTCGGTGTTGAGGCGAATATCGGCAAGCCGCAGGTGGCGTACCGCGAAGCTATTCGCAACACCGCTGAAATCGAGGGCAAGTTTGTGCGCCAGTCAGGCGGTCGCGGTCAGTACGGCCACGTCTGGGTCAGGTTCCAGCCCGCGGAAGATACCGGTGCCGACGGCCTTGAGTTTGTTAACGAGGTTGTGGGTGGTACGGTTCCGCGCGAATACGTACCGGCGGTTCAGAAAGGTATCGAGGAGCAGATGAAGAACGGTGTTCTGGCGGGATATCCCCTGCTGGGCCTGAAAGCCACGCTGTTCGACGGTTCCTTCCACGACGTGGACTCCAACGAGATGGCGTTCAAGATTGCCGCCTCCATGGCAACGAAGAAGCTTGCCCAGCAAGGCGGGGCGGTACTGCTCGAGCCGATCATGAAAGTGGAAGTGGTAACCCCCGAGGAAAACATGGGTGATGTGGTCGGTGACCTCAACCGTCGTCGCGGTCTTATCCTGGGCATGAACGAGAATGCCATGGGTAAGGTTATCGATGCGGAAGTGCCGCTGGCGGAAATGTTTGGCTACTCCACGGACCTGCGCTCCGCGACCCAGGGTCGTGCAACCTATACGATGGAATTCGCCAAGTATATGGAAGCACCGAAGAATGTCGCTGAAGATATTATTTCCAAGAACCAGACCAAGTAACGTTAGCTAACCCCATAAGAGGTGATTGAAAGTGGCAAAGGAAAAATTTGAACGCAAAAAGCCCCACGTCAACGTGGGTACCATCGGGCACGTTGACCATGGCAAGACGACGCTGACAGCGGCGCTGACCCGTGTCTGTGCAGAGACCTGGGGTGGTAGTGCGGTTGCGTTTGACGGTATTGACAACGCACCGGAAGAGCGTGAGCGCGGTATTACGATTGCGACCTCCCACGTCGAGTACGATTCGCCGAACCGTCACTACGCCCACGTTGACTGCCCGGGACACGCGGACTACGTGAAGAACATGATCACCGGTGCCGCGCAGATGGACGGCGCGATCCTGGTGTGTGGCGCCACTGACGGCCCCATGCCCCAGACTCGCGAGCACATTCTGCTGTCGCGCCAGGTGGGTGTTCCCTACATCGTGGTATTCCTGAACAAGGCTGACCTGCTGGCAGACGACTGCGGCGGTGCGGACTCCGAGGAATACGCGGAGATGAAGGAACTGGTAGAGATGGAGCTGCGCGAGCTGCTTGACCAGTACGAGTTCCCCGGTGACGACACCCCGATCATCTGTGGTTCTGCGCTGATGGCGCTGAACGGCGAAGACGAGAACGGCCTGGGCACCACGGCGGTGAAGACCCTGGTGGAGACCCTGGACAGCTACATTCCGGAGCCTGAGCGTGCCATCGACGGCGCCTTCCTGATGCCGGTAGAAGACGTATTCTCCATCTCAGGTCGCGGTACTGTGGTAACCGGCCGGGTAGAGCGCGGTATTGTGAAGGTTGGCGAGGAAATCGAGATTATCGGTATCCGCGACACCCAGAAGACCACCTGTACCGGTGTTGAGATGTTCCGCAAGCTGCTGGACGAAGGCCGTGCGGGCGAGAACGTTGGCGTTCTGTTGCGCGGTACCAAGCGTGAGGACGTAGAGCGTGGCCAGGTACTGGCCAAGCCGGGTTCAGTGAAGCCGCACACCAAGTTCGAGGCAGAGGTTTACATTCTGTCGAAGGACGAAGGTGGCCGTCACACGCCGTTCTTCAAGGGCTACCGTCCGCAGTTCTACTTCCGCACCACTGATGTGACCGGTGCCTGTGAACTGCCTGAGGGTGTTGAGATGGTCATGCCGGGTGACAACATCCAGATGGTAGTGACGCTGATTGCCCCGATTGCGATGGAAGATGGCCTGCGTTTTGCGATCCGCGAAGGCGGCCGTACCGTTGGCGCGGGCGTTGTTGCCAAGATCATCGAGTAAGTTGCTCTTGTTCTGCTGAAAAGCCCGGCATTTGCCGGGCTTTTTTTGTTCTTCACATTCTGGTGAAGGGGCGAGCTGCAACGATCTTGTTCCATTGTCGGCTGGGGTCCGGGTTTGCCCTGGCTCCATGGCCGCGGCCGTGGAGCGAGGCTAGCCCCGTCCTCCGCCGCGAACGGAACAGCATGCAACCAAATTGGTCACATCAATCCTGTTTCGTAGTATTCGACTATCAATATAGTGCGCTAATACCCGCGGTTCACATCCGACAGCTGCTCATTCAGGGTCAGGAAGTCGTAGAGGATGCCGACCAGGAACAGGCCGCCGGTGAGCAGGTAGATGATCCCGGTGAGGAACTTGCCCATGTAGAAGCGGTGGATACCCAGCCAGCCCAGGAAGGTCAGGAGAATCCAGGTGATATTGTAGTCGATGGGGCCGGGGATAAAGCGGCGTCCCGCCTCGCGCTCCATGGAGGGGATCAGGAACAGGTCGATAATCCAGCCGATGAAGAACAGGCCGAGGGTGCAAAACCAGATAACCCCGGAGATTTGCTTGCCGTAGTAGAACCTGTGCGCACCCATGAACCCGAAGATCCAGAGTAGATAGCCCATCAGGATAGAATGCGTATTCTCATGTTGCGCCATCCGGGCAGCCCTTCGGAAAGGAAAAGATCAGTCAGGCCATCTTCCGAGCTGGAACAAACTTCGTCAAGCTCTTAATATTCCACTCGCAGTAGTCAAAGCTGACCTGGATCATGGTCTTGGGGGCCATTCCGGATAAGCTGGTACTGTTGGTCAACCCATTGAATTAAGGAAGCATTATGTCTGTAGAACACCATGACCTGGTCCACGAGCTGCCCGAGTTGAAAGACCGGATTCACGCCCTGAAAGTCGGCGATGCGCATTTTCGTCGCCTGTTTGATGCCTACCATGAGCTCACACGTGAGATCGAGAATATGGAGAACGAGGTCACGCCGGTAGCCACCCATACGGAGGAGGAGGCTAAGGTAAGGCGGGTTCGTCTCAAGGACGAGCTGTATAGAATGCTGACGGCGACGGCTTGATACAGATGAGCAATGACGCGCTCAAAAAGCAGTTGGAGGAGCGGCTTGCGACCTTGCAGGCCCGGCTTGCCAGCATCAAGAAAGACGTTACCCGGGAGCACTCCGGGGACTCCGCCGAGCAGGCGCAGGAGCGGGAGAACGACGAGGTCGTCGATGCCATCGGCAATGAGACGGCCCTGTCAATCCGGACGGTAGCTGCCGCTCTCGAGCGAATCGCGGATGGTACCTACGGCGTTTGTGAGAATTGCGGCGAGGATATAGGTGAGGCCAGGCTGCAGGTGGTCCCCGAGGCTACCCGCTGTGTCAGCTGTGCCCGCTGAAGGCGCCCCGCCGGTCCCTGCCAGCTCTCCATAGAAATAATTCATAAACCCTGCTTGACAGCAGAGTGGGCCGTCTTTAGAATTCGCGTTCCTTTTTTCGGGGGACTCCATGGCGGGTCCCTGGTTTTTTATTGACTGGAGTTAGGTCTGATGCAGAGTCAGCGCATTCGAATTCGCCTTAAAGCTTTTGACCATCGCCTGATAGATTCGTCTACCCAGGAGATCGTGGAAACGGCGCGCCGCACAGGTGCCCAGGTCAAAGGCCCGATCCCACTTCCGACCCGGAAGGAAAGATTCACCGTGCTGATTTCCCCGCACGTGAACAAGGATGCTCGTGATCAGTACGAAATTCGTACCCACAAGCGTTTGTTGGACATCGTGGAGCCGACGGAGAAGACCGTTGACGCCCTGATGAAGTTAGACCTGGCAGCAGGTGTCGAAGTACAAATTAGTCTTGGTTAACTACAAAAAATCGTAGCAAGACCTGCCCGCGGCGGGTGCCGCGGGTGGTGTAACGCCCCGCTGAAGTTAAACCTTGGGGGGCGGCCATAGAGGGTATAGCCCCGTACACTGAGAGGTTAGCAAAATGGCTATTGGCTTAGTCGGCCGTAAGTCCGGTATGACTCGTGTTTTTACCGAAGACGGCGTATCCATTCCAGTGACCGTAGTGGAGATTTCTCCAAACCGCGTTACTCAGATCAAAGAGCTCGAAGGCGATGGCTATCGGGCAATCCAGGTCACGGCGGGCAACCGCAAGGCCTCCAGGGTAAGCAAGGCCGAGGCAGGCCACTTCGCGAAAGCGGGTGTGGAGGCCGGGTCCGGTTTGTGGGAGTTCCGTCTTGAGGAGTCCGATGAGGCGCCTGAGGTTGGCTCCGAGCTGACAGTTGAGCGCTTCCAGGCTGGCCAGATCGTCGATGTGGCGGGTCAGTCCAAGGGTAAGGGCTTCCAGGGCGGCGTCAAGCGCTGGAATTTCAAGATGCAGGATGCTACCCACGGTAACTCCTTGTCGCATCGTGCCCCGGGCTCCATCGGCCAGAACCAGTCACCTGGCCGGGTATTCAAGGGCAAGAAAATGGCAGGCCACATGGGTGCGAGGAATGTCACCACCCAGGGGCTGGAGATTGTCCGTGTTGATGCTGAGCGCAATCTGCTGCTCATAAAGGGCGCAGTACCAGGCGCACCCGGTGGGAACGTAGTCGTACGTCCCACGGTCAAGGCATAAGGTTAGGGGGTCTCTAACGTGGAATTGAGTGTATTAAAGCCGGGTAACGCCGCGGCAGGCACCGTGTCTGTCTCTGATGTCGCCTTTGCACGCGAATACAATGAAGACCTGGTCCATCAGGTGGTTACCGCCTATATGGCAGGTGCACGCCAGGGTACTCGCGCCCAGAAAACCCGGTCAGAAGTAGCCGGCGGCGGCAAGAAGCCCTGGCGCCAGAAAGGCTCCGGTCGCGCCCGTGCGGGAACCATTCGGTCGCCGATCTGGCGCAGTGGTGGCGTTACGTTTGCGGCCCGTCCGCAGGACCACAGCCAGAAGGTCAACCGCAAGATGTATCGTGCGGCCCTGCGCTCCATTATGTCGGAGCTGGCGCGCCAGGATCGTCTGGTGGTGGTAGAGAGCCTGGAGCTGGAGGCGCCGAAAACCAAGTTGCTGGCGCAGCAGCTGGGCGAATACGGCCTGGACAGCGTGCTGATAGTGTCTGCCGAGGTGGGTGAAAACCTCTACCTGGCGGCGCGTAACCTGCACAAGGTTGATGTGCGCGATGTCGATGGCATCGATCCGGTCAGCCTGATCGGTCACGAGAAAGTGATGATCACCGTGGATGCGGTGAAGAAGTTTGAGGAGATGCTGGGATGAACCAGGAGCGCATTTTTCAGGTACTGGAAAGTCCACACGTTTCTGAAAAAGCTGCAATTGCGGCTGATTTGAACAACCAGTACGTGTTCAAGGTGGCCCTCAATGCCACCAAATCCGAGATCAAGAAGTCGGTAGAGCAGCTGTTTAAGGTCAAGGTCGACAATGTACGCACCTTGCGGGTGAAGGGTAAGGTCAAGCGGAACAAGCACGGCTTGAGCGCCAGGACTACCTGGAAGAAGGCGTATGTCCGGCTGCAGCAGGGCCAGGACATCGACTTCACGTCGGTCGAATAAGGAGTAGCTTCGAGATGGCAGTTTTAACAAGCAAGCCCACTTCACCCGGCCGTCGTCACGTCGTCCGTGTGACCAGTGAAGGTCTGCACAAGGGTGCGCCTTACCGCCCCCTGCTGGAGACGCAAACCAGGAATGGTGGTCGCAACAACAATGGCCGGATTACCACGCGGCACATCGGTGGCGGCCACAAGCAGCATTACCGCGTCATCGATTTCAAGCGCGTCAAGGATGGGATCCCGGCCAAGGTTGAGCGTATTGAGTACGACCCCAACCGTACCGCCCATATTGCACTGCTGCTGTTTGCCGATGGTGAGCGACGCTACATCATCGCACCCAAGGGCGTACAGGCTGGCGATGTGCTGCAATCGGGTTCGGCTGCGCCGATCAAGGCTGGAAACTGCCTGCCTCTGCGCAACATCCCGGTCGGGTCAACGGTGCATGCCATCGAGTTGAAGCCTGGCAAGGGTGCACAGCTGGCCCGTTCCGCTGGTACCTCGGTACAGGTAGTTGCCCGCGAGGGCCAGTACGCAACACTGCGTCTGCGCTCCGGCGAGATGCGCAAGGTACTGTCCGATTGTCGTGCCACCCTGGGCGAAGTATCCAATTCGGAGCACAGCCTGAAGAAACTGGGTAAAGCCGGCGCAGCCCGCTGGCGCGGTGTGCGCCCGACGGTTCGCGGTGTGGCTATGAACCCCGTGGATCACCCGCATGGTGGTGGTGAAGGCCGCACCTCAGGTGGTCGTCACCCGGTGAGCCCCTGGGGCACGCCTACCAAGGGTTACAAGACACGCAAGAACAAGCGTACCAATAACCTGATCGTACGCCGCCGTGGTAAGAAGTAAATTCGGTCAATAGACCCCAGAGATTAGAGGAAGAGATTGTGCCGCGTTCACTGAAGAAAGGTCCTTTTATAGACCTTCACCTGATGAAGAAAATCGAAGCCGCGATTGAGAGCAACGATCGCCGTCCGATCAAGACCTGGTCGCGTCGCTCGATGGTATCGCCGGATATGGTTGGCCTGACCATCGCCGTTCACAATGGCCGCCAGCATGTGCCGGTTCTGGTCAATGAGGACATGGTAGGTCACAAGCTGGGTGAATTTGCGGCGACACGCACTTTCAAGGGCCATATCGTGGACAAGAAGGCCAAGCGCTAAGCGCTTGCCTGTAGCGAGGTTAAGGAAATGGAAGTTGCAGCAAGATTGAAGGGCGCGCGGATCTCCGCGCAAAAAGCTCGCCTGGTCGCAGACCAGGTGCGTGGCAAGCCCGTGGAGGAGGCCCTGAGCCTGCTCGAATTCAGCCCGAAGAAGGCAGCGCATATCGTCAAGAAGATCCTTGACTCTGCAATCGCCAATGCTGAGAACAACGAAGGTGCGGATGTGGATGAACTGAAAATATCCAGCATCTTCGTAGATGAAGGTATGACAATGAAGCGCCTGCGCCCCCGTGCCAAGGGTCGTGCAGATCGCATTTTCAAGCGCAGCTGTCATATCACCGTGAAAGTTGCAGACGGCGAAGGCTAAGTTTAGGAGACAGACCACATGGGTCAGAAAGTAAATCCGGTCGGCATTCGGTTAGGTATAGTCAAGGACCATACCTCAATCTGGTATGCAGACAGCAAGAACTACCCCAAGCAGTTGATCAATGACTTGGAAGTGCGTGCATTCATCGAGAAAAAGCTCGAGAACGCCTCCGTCAGTCGTGTAGTGATTGAGCGTCCGGCGCAGACCGCACGCATTACGATCCACACCGCCAGGCCCGGTATTGTAATCGGCAAGAAGGGTGAGGATGTGGATAGCCTGCGCAAGACCCTCACCGAGAAAATGGGTGTGCCCGTGCACATCAACATCGAGGAGATCCGCAAGCCGGACCTGGATGCCAAGCTGGTTGCGCAGAATGTCGCCCAGCAGCTTGAGCGTCGCGTGATGTTTCGCCGTGCCATGAAGCGCGTTGTACAGAACGCCATGCGCCAGGGTGCGGAGGGTGTAAAGGTACAGATTGGCGGTCGTCTGGGCGGGGCTGAGATTGCCCGTACGGAATGGTACCGCGAGGGCCGGGTTCCGCTGCACACACTGCGCGCCGATATTGACTACGCGACATATGAAGCGGTTACCACCTACGGCATCCTGGGTGTAAAGGTTTGGATTTTCAAAGGCGAGGTTATCGGCACTGAAACTTCGTCCGATGGCGCCAAGAAGACAGCAACTAATTAAGGGTTACGCAGATGCTTCAACCAAAGCGTACAAAATTTCGCAAGGCGATGAAGGGCCGCAACCGCGGTCTGGCCCATCGTGGCAGTAAGGTAAGTTTCGGCGAGTACGGTCTGAAGGCTGTTGGGCGTGGTCGCCTGACTGCGCGCCAGATCGAAGCTGCTCGTCGGGCGATGACGCGCCACATCAAGCGTGGCGGAAAGATCTGGATCAGGGTTTTTCCTGACAAGCCTATCACCGGGAAGCCGTTGGAAGTACGTCAGGGTAAAGGTAAGGGTAACGTTGAATACTGGGTGGCCCAGGTTCAGCCCGGCAAGGTGCTTTACGAAGTGCAGGGTGTGACCGAGGAGCTGGCGCGAGAAGCATTTGCCCTGGCTGCTGCCAAGATTCCGCTTGCCACAACATTTGTTAAACGGTCGGTGATGTGATGAAAGCGATTGAATTGCGTGAAAAGTCCCCTGAGGACCTGAACAAGACACTGCTCACCCTGCGTGAAGAGCAGTTCAAGTTGCGCATGCAGAAGTCAACTGGTCAGTTGGGCCAGACGCATTTGCTGAAACAGAACCAGCGCGACATAGCACGCGTGAAGACCGTACTCAACGAGAAGGCAGGTAATTGAGAATGGCAGCTGCAGAGAAGCGTACACGGATTGTTACTGGCAAGGTTGTCAGCAACAAAATGGACAAGACGATCACTGTATTGCTGGAGCGCCGGGTGAAGCACCCTGTCTACGGCAAGTACATTACTCGTTCATCCAAGATCCACGCACATGACGAGAACAACCAGTGCAGCATTGGCGATACCGTCACTGTTGCCGAAACCCGGCCAATTTCCAAGAGTAAGTCCTGGAAGCTGCTGGAAGTGGTAGAGAGTGCCGCCCAGGTTTAAGCGCAGGCTTAGCTGTATTTATCGCAGTTTGGAGTAAAAGATGATTCAGACACAGTCGTATTTGGAAGTAGCCGATAACAGCGGTGCCCGTCGCGTGATGTGCATCAAGGTGCTGGGCGGATCCAAGCGTCGCTATGCCCGCGTTGGTGACCTTATCAAGGTCTCCGTCAAAGAGGCTATTCCCCGTGGCAAGGTCAAGAAAGGCCAGGTCATGACAGCGGTGGTTGTTCGTACGCGCAAGGGTGTTCGTCGCCCGGACGGCTCGCTGATCAAGTTTGATGACAATGCGGCGGTGCTGCTCAATGCCCAGCAAGCGCCTATCGGGACACGCATTTTTGGCCCGGTGACTCGTGAGTTGCGTGGCGAGAAGTTCATGAAGATTATTTCTCTGGCCCCGGAAGTAATCTAGGCCGGCCAGCAGGGAGAGGAAAGGAAATGTTGAAGATCAAGCGCGATGACGAAGTGATTATCCTGGCCGGCAAGGACAAGGGTAAGCGCGGTAAGGTCCGCAGGGTACTGGATAACAACAAACTGATTGTTAGCGGTATCAATATGGTAAAGAAGCACACTAAGCCGAACCCCCAGGCGGGCGTTGCAGGTGGAATCGTCGAGAAGGAAGCCCCGATTCAGGTTTCCAACGTGGCGATTTTCAACCCAGGCAGCAGCAAGGCTGATCGTGTGGGTTTTAAGGTGGAAGGGGAGCGCAAGATGCGTATCTTCAAATCCAGTGGCGAGGCAATTGACTCCTGAGCCTTTTTGGCTGACCGGGTTAGCAGGGATTAGACATGGCAAGGTTGAAAGACAAATACAAGAGCGAAATCGCTCCCCGTCTCAAAGAAGAGCTGGGTCTGGCAAACGTGATGGAAGTTCCACGCATCACCAAGATCACCCTGAACATGGGTGTCGGTGAAGCCCTGGGCGACAAAAAAGTCCTTGAGAACGCTGTTGCCGATATGGAAAAGATTTCGGGTCAGAAGGTAGTTGTGACCAAGGCGCGCAAATCCATCGCGGGCTTCAAGGTACGTGACGGCTGGCCGATCGGTTGCAAGGTGACCCTGCGCTCCGAGCGCATGTACGAGTTCCTGGACCGACTGATCAGTGTCGCCATTCCCCGTATCAGGGACTTTCGTGGCATCAGCCCGAAATCCTTTGACGGGCGCGGCAACTTTGCAATGGGCGTAACCGAACAGATTATTTTCCCTGAAATCAATTACGACCAGGTGGATGCTCTGCGTGGAATGGACATCACCATCACCACCACCGCTCGTACGGACGACGAAGGTCGCGCTCTGCTGCGCGCTTTCAACTTCCCCCTGAAAGCTTAAGAGACTTTATACATGGCTAAAACATCTATGGTAATGCGCGAGAAGAAGCGCGCTCGTATGGTGGCGAAGTATGCGGGAAAGCGCGCTGCACTCAAGGCGATCCTGAGCAATCCCAAGGCTTCTGACGAAGAGAAGTGGGATGCGCAGATCGCAATGCAAAAGCTGCCGCGTGATGCCAGCCCCGTGCGTGGTCGCAGGCGCTGCCAGGTAACTGGCAGGCCCCACGGCGTATATCGGAAGTTTGGCCTGTGTCGAAACAAGTTGCGTGAAGCCGCCATGCGCGGTGATGTGCCCGGCCTGGTCAAGGCCAGCTGGTAAAAGAACCAGTCGGTTTACGGAGAGAATTAGATTATGAGTATGCAAGATCCACTGTCAGATATGCTGACCCGTATACGCAACGCGCAGATGGCTGGCAAGAAGAGTGTCGAAATGCCTGGCTCGAAGCTGAAAGCCGCCGTGGCGGAAGTGCTGAAGGAAGAAGGCTACGTTGGCGACTATTCGCTTTCCGATGAAGGCGGCAAGCCAAGGCTGTCTATCTCACTCAAGTACTACCAGGGCAAGCCGGTAATTGCCGAGATCGACCGGGTAAGCCGGCCGGGTCTGCGGCGTTACAGTGCCAAGGACGAGCTGCCTTCTGTTCGCGCCGGATTGGGGGTTGCAATTGTATCTACCTCCAAGGGTGTTATGTCTGATCGCGCGGCGCGCGCTGCCGGTGTCGGCGGCGAAGTTTTGTGCACCGTTTTCTAAAAGTTGTTTGATTTAAAGAGCATTCAAAATGTCTAGAGTCGCAAATAATCCGGTAGAACTGCCGCGTGGTGTAGAGGTCAAGCTTGATGGCAATGACCTTACAGTCAAGGGTGGTAAAGGTGCGCTGCAGCTTTCGTTGGCTGAGGGCATTCGGGTAAGCCAGGATGACAACGTTCTGACCATCGGCTATGACGGAGACAAGTTCAAGGCTATGGCCGGGACTACCCGTGCGCTGCTTAACAATATGGTCAAGGGCGTCAGCGAAGGTTGGCAGAAGAAACTGGTTCTGAATGGCGTTGGTTATCGTGCAAAGGCCGACAACAAGAGCGTTAACCTGACAGTGGGTCTTTCCCACCCGGTTGACTACCAGCTGCCTGAAGGTATTTCAGCCGAGACGCCGACCCAGACCGAAATCGTGGTCAGCGGTGTCGACAAGCAGGCAGTGGGCCAGGCGGCTGCCGAGATTCGCAGTTTCCGGCCGCCGGAGCCATACAAGGGTAAAGGTATTCGCTACGCCGACGAGTTTGTTCGTCGCAAAGAAGCCAAGAAGAAGTAGGTAAACTGAGATGAGTGTAAAGAATGATTCAAGGTTGCGTCGCGCACGCCGCGCCCGCGCCCGTATGCGTGACCTGGGCGTAAACCGCCTCAGCGTTCACCGCACCCCAAGGCATATATATGCGCAGGTTATCACTCCTGCCGGTGACAAGGTTCTGGCGAGTGCGTCGACGCTCGATAGCGACCTGCGCGCGGGCAAGACCGGTAATATCGAAGCAGCCGCCGCGGTAGGCAAACTGGTTGCGCAACGCGCGAAGGAAGCGGGCATCGAAGCAGTCGCTTTTGATCGCGGTGGTTACAAGTACCACGGACGCGTCAAGGCTCTGGCGGATGCGGCTCGTGAATCTGGACTGAATTTCTAGGGTATAGACAGTTATGGCTTTCAACGATCAGAAAAAGCAGCAACAGGAAGGCGACCTCCAGGAAAAGCTGGTCCAGGTCAACCGCGTGGCCAAAGTGGTCAAGGGTGGCCGTATTTTCGGCTTTACAGCGCTGACTGTTGTTGGTGACGGAAACGGCAAGGTCGGTTTTGGTCGTGGTAAGGCGCGTGAAGTGCCGGTCGCCATCCAGAAGGCAATGGAAGCCGCCCGTCGCAACATGATTCAGGTTGAGCTGAACAATGGCACTATCCAATATCCGGTGAAGGCCGCTCACGGCGCTTCCAGGGTATACATGCAGCCTGCATCTGAAGGTACTGGCGTTATCGCTGGCGGCGCTATGCGCGCCGTATTGGAAATTGCCGGTGTGCACAACGTACTGGCCAAGTGCTACGGCTCCACCAACCCGGTTAACGTCGTACGCGCGACGTTCAACGGCCTGCGCGATATGTGTGCGCCGGATGAGGTGGCCGCAAAGCGCGGTAAAACCGTTGAAGAGATTCTGAACTAATTATTGGATTTGCTCGTCATGGCTAAATCAAAAATCAAGGTTACACAGATCAAGAGCGCCCACGGGCGCCTGAAAAATCACAAGGCCTGTGTGGCTGGTCTGGGTTTGCGTCGTATCGGTCACACCGTGGAAGTGGAAGACACTCCCTCGGTGCGCGGCATGATTCACGCGGTTAATTACCTCGTAAGGGTTGAGGACTAAATCATGTCAGAAGTTATGCGACTGAACACCCTGAGCCCCGCGCCGGGTGCCCGCAAGGACGCCAAGCGCGTTGGCCGCGGAATCGGCAGCGGCCTGGGCAAGACTGCCGGCCGTGGCCACAAGGGCCAGAAGTCACGCTCCGGAGGCAGGGTACGCCCCGGCTTCGAGGGTGGCCAGATGCCCCTGCAGAAGCGCCTGCCGAAGTATGGTTTTACTTCGAGGATCTCCCGCACTACCGCACAGGTCCGCCTGAGCGAGTTGAATGCTGTGGAAGGGGATATCGTCGATCTGGCATCGCTGAAGAGCGCTGACCTGATCAATGAGAATATTGGCCGCGTGCGGGTGTTCCTCTCGGGTGAACTCACGAAGCCGTTAACCGTAAAGGGCGTGGCGGTCACCAAGGGTGCTCGCGAGGCTATCGAGAAGGCCGGCGGGAAAGTAGAGGAATAAATGGCTACACCTCAACTGCCACAGGTAAACAAAGCGGGACTGGGCGAGCTTTTTGCTCGCCTTCGTTTTGTTCTGCTCGCAATTATTGTCTATCGCATCGGGACGCATATACCTGTTCCCGGGATAGATCCAAACCAACTTGCGGCGCTGTTTAACCAGAACCAGGGAACCATCCTGGGGCTGGCAAATATGTTTTCCGGTGGCGCCCTTGAGCGAATGAGCATCCTGGCGCTGGGGATAATGCCCTATATATCTGCATCTATCATCATGCAGTTGATGGCGGCGGTGACCCCGCAGTTGGAGCAGCTCAAGAAAGAAGGCGAGTCCGGCCGGCGCAAGATAAGCCAGTACACACGCTACCTGACAGTGGTGTTGGCGATAGTGCAGGCAACAGGTATGACTGTTGGTATGGCCAACCAGGGCATGTCCTACGACTCATCGCCCCTGTTCTTCGTTATCGCCATCACCTCCCTGGTTACCGGTGCGGTGTTCATGATGTGGCTGGGCGAGCAGATCACCGAAAAAGGCGTTGGCAACGGTATCTCCCTGCTGATCTTCGCGGGAATCGTGGCCGGGTTGCCGGCGGCCATTGGCCAGTCTCTTGAACAGGCCCGGCAGGGCGAGCTCAATATCCTCGTGCTGCTGCTGATACTGACCCTGGCGATAGCCGTTATCTATATGATCGTGTTTATCGAGCGTGGCCAGCGTCGCATCACCGTGAACTATGCCAAGCGGCAGCAGGGTCGGAAGATGTACCAGGCGCAGAGCTCACACCTGCCTCTCAAGGTGAACATGGCGGGCGTGATCCCGGCCATCTTTGCCAGCAGCATACTGTTGTTCCCGGCATCGATAGCCCAGTGGTTCGGCTCATCCGGTTCCGTGGACTGGCTCCAGGACCTGGCGGTAGCCATCGGGCCGGGCCAGCCGCTGAATATACTGTTGTTCACCGTCTTCATCGTCTTTTTCTGTTTCTTTTACACCGCCCTGATGTTCAACCCGGTGGAAGTGGCGGACAACCTGAAGCGGTCGGGTGCCTTTGTACCGGGAATTCGCCCCGGACAGCAGACCGCTAATTATATCGATGGCGTATTGACACGACTGACCGTGTTTGGCGCCGCCTACATTGCCCTGGTATGTCTGCTGCCACAGTTTCTGGTGGTTATGTGGAATGTGCCCTTTTACCTGGGCGGTACTTCATTGCTGATCGTGGTAGTTGTGGTGATGGATTTCATGGCGCAAGTGCAGAGCCACCTGATGTCGCACCAGTATGACTCGGTAATGAAAAAGGCCAATTTGAAAACCTATGGCAGTGCCGGCCGGGTTCGCTGAAGCGATCCGGGTGGCAGGCCTGAGTTAAGGGAAACGGAGAAGTTGTCATGAAAGTACGTGCATCGGTCAAGAAGATCTGCAGGAATTGCAAGGTAGTGCGCCGTAACGGCGTGGTGCGTGTGATCTGCAATACAGACCCGCGCCACAAGCAGCGTCAGGGCTAAAGCCCGACGGTTGATTTTTAGTAACGATTTCGCTAGAATGCCGCGCCTTTTGACCCGGTCCCGTTGAGATTCGAGGAATTTCACGGTACCAGGGTCAGGGTCGCAGCTCAGGGCGACGATAAACGATTGGAGAAAGATGGATGGCTCGTATTGCCGGCGTCAACATACCTGATAACAAGCACGCTGTTATCTCTTTGACATACATATTTGGCGTGGGTCGCACCCAGGCTCGTCGCCTGTGCGCGGATGCCGGTGTTGCGGAGCATGTCAAGATCAGCGAATTGATCCGACGGTGAAATGGACGCGTTGCGTGCAAAGGTCGCGGATATGACCGTAGAAGGCGACCTTCGCCGCGAAGTCTCCATGAATATCAAGCGCCTCATGGACCTTGGCTGCAACCGTGGCCTGCGTCACCGCAGGGGTCTTCCCCTGCGCGGACAGCGCACCAAGACCAATGCCCGTACCCGCAAGGGTCCGCGCAAGCCGATTCGCAAGTAAGGTTTCCCCGCGAATCTGATTTTAGTGTAGCTGCACCCAAGTGCAGTGTTGATATTAAAGCAGGAAGTTTACTATGGCCAAGCCAGGTGCCAAGAGCACTCGTAAGAAGATTACCAAGACAGTCGTGGACGGCATTGCCCACATACACGCGTCTTTCAACAACACCATCATCACCATTACCGACAGGCAGGGTAATACCCTGAGCTGGGCGACTTCAGGTGGTTCCGGTTTCCGCGGTTCTCGCAAGAGCACCCCCTTTGCCGCGCAGGTAGCGGCAGAGCGCGCAGGCGAGGCGGCCAAGGAGTACGGACTGAAGAACCTGGATGTCCAGGTCAAGGGCCCCGGCCCGGGACGCGAGTCTGCGGTCCGCGCACTCAATGCCTGCGGCTACAAGATCAGCAACATCACCGACGTTACGCCAATCCCGCACAATGGCTGTCGTCCCCCCAAGAAACGTCGCGTATAACGCTTACAGGATAGAATTGACATGGCTCGATATATTGGACCCAAGTGCAAGCTCTCCCGTCGTGAAGGAACAGACCTGTTCCTGAAAAGCGGGGTGCGTGCACTGGAAAGCAAGTGTAAAGCAGAAGCAGCCCCCGGCCAGCATGGCGCCCGTCGCGGCCGCCTGTCCGACTACGGTGTGCAGCTGCGTGAAAAGCAGAAAGTACGCCGTATCTATGGGGTACTGGAGAAGCAGTTCCGCAATTACTACAAGGAAGCGGCCCGCCTCAAGGGTGCAACCGGCGAGAACTTGCTGCAGCTGCTGGAAAGCCGCCTGGACAACGTAGTGTACCGGATGGGTTTCGGCTCTACCCGTGCCGAAGCGCGCCAGATGGTGGCCCACAAGGCGATCCAGGTGAATGGTACCGCGGTAAATATTGCGTCCTACCAGGTGAAGCCCGGTGACGTGATTTCCCTGCGTGAAAAGGCCAAGAAGCAGCTGCGCGTGCAGTCTGCCCTTGCTCTGGCTGCCCAGCGTGGCGAACCCGAGTGGATTGAAATGAACAGCGACAAGCTGGAAGGGGTGTTCAAGTCAGTACCCGACCGTCAGGATCTCTCTTCCGAGATCAACGAAAACCTGATCGTCGAACTTTACTCCAAGTAATCCACTGAAGGACTAACCTACAATACAGGTGCCCCAATGCAGAGTGCAGTGAACGAATTTTTGACACCCCGTGTCATCAAGGTTGATGAGAAGAACAACACCCGCGCCCAGGTCACCCTGGAGCCGCTGGAGCGTGGCTTTGGCCACACACTCGGCAACGCCTTACGCCGTATCCTGCTGTCTTCAATGCCCGGTTGCGCAATCACCGAGGTGGAGATCGACGGAGTACTGCACGAGTACAGCGCCATCGAGGGCGTCCAGGAAGACGTGATCGAGATCCTGCTGAACCTCAAGGGCATTGCCCTGGTGATGAACGGCAAGGAAGAGGCCGAGCTGACCCTGACCAAGAAAGGCCCGGGCGTCGTGACCGCGGCGGATATCCAGGTTGACCATGATATCGAGGTGCGCAACCCCGAGCACGTTATCTGTCACCTGAACGGTAAGTCTGAAATCAGCATGAAGCTGACCGTAGCTCGCGGCCGTGGCTACTCGCCCGCTGACTCCCGCGAGAACCCGGAAGAGGAGACCCGCGCAATCGGTCGCCTGCAGCTGGACGCCACCTTTTCCCCGGTTCACAGGGTATCCTATGTGGTAGAGGCCGCGCGGGTAGAACAGCGCACTGACCTCGACAAGCTGGTGCTGGATCTCGAGACCAACGGGACAATCGACCCTGAAGAGGCGATCCGTCGCGCGGCGACCATACTGCAGCAGCAGCTGGCAGTATTCGTCGATCTTGAAAGCGAGAGCGAGTCTGTCTCTGTCATCGAAGAAGACGAGGTCGACCCGATTCTGCTGCGTCCGGTGGACGACCTGGAGTTGACCGTGCGCTCCGCAAACTGCCTGAAGGCAGAGAATATTTACTACATCGGTGACCTGGTGCAGCGCACTGAGGTGGAACTGCTGAAGACGCCAAACCTGGGCAAGAAGTCACTGACCGAAATCAAGGACGTTCTGGCCTCGCGCGGTTTGTCCCTGGGCATGCGCCTGGACAACTGGCCGCCCGCCAGTCTGAAAAATGACGACAGGGTATTGAGCGCTTAACAAAACGACGATCGGGCTGGGTCTACGTAACAGCCCGTATCAAAAGTTAGCCGTGCTGAGATAGCACAGACAGTATAGGATTGGAAAAATGCGTCATCGTCATAGTGGCCGTCAGTTAAACAGGAACAGCTCTCATCGCAAGGCCATGTTCCGCAATATGGCTGTGTCCCTGGTGGAGCACGAGCTGATCAAAACCACCTTGCCCAAGGCAAAGGAGTTGCGCAGCTATGCGGAGCCCCTGATCACCCTGGCCAAGAAGGACAGCGTCGCTAATCGCCGCCTTGCCTTTGATCGCACTCGCAGCAAGGAAGCCGTGGGTAAACTGTTTGCTGAGCTGGGTCCCCGTTACCAGGAGCGCCCGGGTGGTTACATCCGCATTCTCAAGTGCGGCTACCGCACTGGCGACAAGGCTCCCATGGCTTATGTCGAGCTGGTCGATCGTCCCCAGGTAGAGCAGCAGGTAGACGACGAGGATTAATGTTCCCCGTTGGTAAGTATCGAAAAAGCCGGGCATAGCCCGGCTTTTTTATTGCCGTGGCCGCGATTTCAGGGCGAGTCGTCGCGATAGCTGGATGCCATGGCGGGGCGGCCAAAGAACAGGGCCGCGCTCAGCATTAGCCGTTCCGCACTGCCCATATCGGCCCTGTGCGCCAGCACCTCGCGGGCCAGTGCGGGTTCGTCAGTGATTACGCCATCCACGCCCATGGACATCCAGCGTGACAGGGAAAGGGCATCGTTTACTGTCCAGACGAACACGCGTTTGCCGGCGGCGTGGGCGCGGCGGATGAAAGCGCGACTGGCCATGGCCTGGTTTACCGCCAGGAAGTCCACCTCCAGGCGCGACAGGTCGCCCACCGCACTGGCCGCCAGCAAGCCCGTGGTCCAGTCGGGTCGCAGGGCCTGGAGCTTTTCGACACCCTCAAGTTTCAGCGACATTATCACTACATCGCTACTCATGCCGGCCTGCTCGACGATGTCCACCACGCGCTGTTCCAGTTGCTGGTCGTGGCCGTAGTACTTGAGTTCGATCACCAGCTTCGAGCGGCCTTTGATCTCCTCGAGTACCTCGCGCAGGGTCGGTACCCGCTGGTCGGAAAATGCCGGGTCGAACCAGCTGCCGATGTCGATTCGGCGAATATCGGCCAGATTGCCATCCCAGACTTTCAGCGGATTGCCGGCCAGCTTCATGAAATCGCTGTCGTGCACCACCACGACTTCGCCGTCCCGGCTTTCCTGCACGTCGATTTCCACCCAGTCGGCACCGTCCGCCACCGCCCGGCCAACCGAGGCCAGGGTATTTTCCGGCGCGGCACCCGCGGCACCGCGGTGGGCGACCACCAGCACCGAGTCATCGGGCTTTACTTCCCGCAGCAGCCACAGGCCGGCCAGTACCGCCAGTGCGCTGGCGGCGACGGCTCCCGCAATCCAGGGTCCTGCTCGGGTTCCCGCTGACTCCATGCTCTCTGCCGCAAGGCGCAGCTTGTCGCGCAGGAGCGCCTCGGAGCCGGGGGGATGGTAGCGTTTGAAGGCGGCCGCAACGACAAAGGTAAAGCTGGTCATGGTGAACGCGGTGGCGATGACATTAAGGCAGGTCCACAGCACCACGGTCGCGCCCAGCAGCAGTGCGAGCAAGGACAGGTTCTGTCCCTGGGATGTCGCGGCTACTGCGGTCGCCAGGCTCAGGAAAACCAGTGGCACCAGTGAGACAGCCAGTGCCAGCAGCAGCCAGCGCGCAAACGCTCCCAGCAGTTCGGCCCGCCGGCCCGCTGTCAGTTGCTCGCTGGCACTGAAGGCGGCCCCCGGGGCAGTGTCGGTGAACAGTACCAGCGGCAGCGCCATGCTCCAGCCGATCAACCTGCGGCCCAGCAGCCAGACCAGCAGCAACAGCAGTGGTAACGCTATCGCGAGCGCCTGGTAAAAGGCCGGGGGTCGCTGCGACAGGTAGTAATTGATGTCGTAGTCACCGAGCAACCACCAGGCGATGGCCCCTATGGCCGCGACAAAGGGCAGCAGGTAGACCAGGACGCGAACCGTGAGCCCTATGGTCAGCCGCAACAGTTTTATCGCGTGCCCCAGGGCGAATCGCACGGCGGCCAGTGGGGCGATCTGCAGTGAATGCTGGGCTCCCTGTGCGATGGCCTGCAACGCACCCAGCTCCAGGCTCGCGATGGCCAGCAACAACCCGATCAGGAATACCGCGGAGCCCAGCCCCAGCGGGCTGAGCAGCAACAGGGCGATATCCTGGTCGGCGACCGCGGCCTTGCCCGACAGCGCCAGCAGACCCTGCAGGGTGACGCCGAACAGGGGTGCAAACAGGGCCAGCCCAAGCAGAGCGAACAGCAGGTGTACGATCAGGGCCGGGCGCCAGTAGCGGCGGGCCTGGTTCAGCACGGCGGAAAGTTGCATGGCTCGGATCCCCTGAATTCCCAGGACCCTAAAATAACATGCCAGTACCGGTACCGCATGCTGTGCCGGGGCTGTCCCGCCTTGCGCGCAGGTTTAGCTCTGCTAGGCTGCGATCTCCGGTTTCAAACGAGAGGTACGGCCGTGACCGATACAAGCATACTGACTGGCGGGCTCCATTTCGGCGAGGGTCCGCGCTGGCACCAGGGGCGGCTCTGGTTCAGCGATTTCTACGACCACGCGGTAAAGTCTGTCGACTCCGCCGGGGAGGTCAGAACTGAATACACTTTTGACGACCAGCCTTCCGGCCTGGGCTGGCTGCCCGATGGCCGCCTGCTGGTGGTTTCCATGCGGCAGTTGGCGGTGCTGCGGCAGGAGGGCGACCAGTTTGTGCTGCACGCGGATCTGTCCGGGCTGGCGCGCCATCTGTGCAACGACATGGTGGTGGATGGCGCGGGCCGGGCCTGGGTCGGCAATTTCGGTTTTGACCTGGACGCCGAGTTCGATCGACGCGGGCCCGAGGCAGTACTCACGGACCATCCGGTCACCAATCTCGCCCGGGTCGACCCGGACGGCAGCGTTCACCTGGCCGCACCGGACATGCATTTTCCCAACGGCAGTGTGGTGACGCCCGACGGCAAGACCCTGATAGTGGCCGAAACCCTCGCCATGCGCCTCACCGCTTTTGATATCGGTGATAGCGGTGAATTGCTGAACCGCCGGGTGTGGGCCACGGTGGGCATGCGGGCGCCCGACGGTATCTGTCTCGATGCCAACGGCAACATCTGGGTGGCCAATGCCCTCGCCCCGGAGTGTGTCCTGTTCGCCGAGGGCGGCCAGGAGCTGCAGGTAGTCAACACCTCCCAGAACTGCTACGCCTGCATGCTGGGCGGAGCCGATGGGCGCGACCTGCACCTGGTTACCGCGCAGTCCAGTCACCATGACATTGTCGGCGTTGAGCGGACCGGGAAGATTGAAACACTCAGGGTCGAGGTGCCCGGGGCGGGCTGGCCCTGAGCGCCACCGGGCACTGCGCCGCTATCAGGCGGCGCGCTTGCCCGTTTTGCGTTGTTTCAGCATCGGGGCCAGGAACTGGCCGGTAAAGGATTGCTTGGCCTTGGCCACCGCTTCGGGCGTGCCGGTGGCGATAATCTGGCCGCCGCCGCTGCCGCCCTCGGGGCCCAGGTCGACGATCCAGTCGGCGGTTTTGATGACGTCGAGATTGTGCTCGATGATGACGATAGTGTTGCCGTGGTCGCGCAGGCGGTGGAGCACAGCCAGCAGCTGCTTGATATCCTCGAAATGCAGCCCGGTGGTGGGTTCATCGAGGATGTACAGGGTCTTGCCCGTATCGCGCTTGGACAACTCCCGGGACAGCTTGACCCGCTGGGCCTCGCCCCCCGACAGGGTGGTCGCCGCCTGGCCCAGGCGGATGTAGGACAGGCCCACATCCATCAGCGTCTGCAATTTGCGGGCGATTGCCGGAACCGGTTCAAAGAAGACCAGAGCGTCCTCCACCGTCATTTCCAGCACCTCGTGAATATTCCTGCCCTTGTAGCGCACCTCGAGGGTTTCCCGGTTGTAGCGTTTGCCCTTGCAGATGTCACAGGGCACGTAGATGTCCGGCAGGAAGTGCATCTCCACCTTGGTGACGCCGTCGCCCTGGCAGGCTTCGCAGCGCCCCCCCTTTACATTGAAACTGAAGCGCCCCGCCTTGTAGCCCCGCGAGCGGGCCTCCTGGGTGCCGGCGAACAGTTCCCGCACCGGCGTGAAGATGCCGGTATAGGTGGCGGGGTTGGAGCGCGGCGTGCGGCCGATCGGGCTCTGGTCTATGTCGATGCACTTGTCTATCTGGTCCATTCCCTCGATGGATTCATAGGGCGCCGGGGTCAGCGTGGTGGCGCCGTTCAGCTCCGTTGCGGCGATCGGGTAGAGGGTGCCGTTGATCAGCGTGGATTTACCGGAGCCGGAGACGCCGGTGACGCAGGTGAGCAGGCCCAGGGGTATTTCCAGGGTCACCGACTGCAGGTTATTGCCCGTGGCCCCCGCCAGCACCAATTGGCGCTTCGGGTTGTTGGGCGTGCGCCTGGCGGGGATTTCGATCCTGCGTTTGCCTGACAGGTAGGCGCCGGTAAGGGAGTCCGGAGTGTTGAGGATATCCTTGAGTTTGCCCTGGGCGACTATGCGACCGCCGTGCACTCCCGCTCCCGGGCCGATATCGATGATATGGTCTGCGCTGCGGATCGCGTCTTCATCGTGTTCCACCACCAGTACGGTGTTGCCCAGGTCGCGCAGGTGGGTGAGGGTGGCCAGCAGCCGTTCGTTGTCGCGCTGGTGCAGGCCGATGGAGGGTTCGTCCAGGATGTACATCACGCCCACCAGCCCCGCGCCAATCTGTGATGCGAGGCGAATGCGCTGGGCCTCTCCCCCCGAGAGGGTTTCGGCGCTGCGATTGAGGGTCAGGTAATTGAGGCCCACGTCGACCAGGAAGCGGTAGCGCGCCCGCAGTTCCTTCATGATTTTGTTGGCGATCTCCCCCTTGCGCCCCTCCAGCCGCAGCTGTTCGAAGTAGAGTTCGGCCTCTCCCACAGGCATGCTGGTAATGCTGGGCAGGGTGCGCTCATCCACGAATACGTGGCGCGCGTCCCGCCGCAGGCGAGTGCCCTCGCAGTCCGGGCAGGGGTGGTTGGAGAGAAACCTGGCCAGCTCCTCGCGCACCGAGGACGACTCGGTATCGCGGTAGCGGCGTTCCATATTCGGGATGATGCCCTCGAAGGAATGGGTGCGTTTGAACACATCGCCCCGGTCGTTGACATAGGCGAAGGCAATCTCCTGCTTGCCGCTGCCGTGCAGGATGACCTGGCGGTATTTCTTGTTCAATTGCTCGAAGGGGGCGTCGATGTCAAAACCGTAGTGCTCCGCCAGGGATGTGAGCATATGGAAGTAGTAGACATTGCGCCGGTCCCAGCCGCGAATGGCGCCCTCGGACAGGCTGGCCTCCGGGTGCAGTACCACCCGCTCCGGGTCAAAATACTGGCGCACACCGAGGCCGTCGCAGCTGGCGCAGGCGCCTGCGGGGTTGTTGAAGGAGAACAGACGGGGCTCCAGCTCGTCGATACTGTGGCCGCACTCGGGACAGGCAAAGCGGGCGGAAAAACTGATATCGTCGCCCCCGCCGTCCATGTAGCTGATCGATGCCAGGCCGTCCGTCAGCCCCAGCGCGGTCTCGAAGGACTCAGCCAGGCGTATCCCCAGGTCCTCGCGCACCTTGAAGCGGTCCACGACCACCTCGATCCGGTGTTTCTTTTTCTTGTCCAGTATCGGCAGGTCGTCCAGGTCGGTGACAATGCCATCGACCCGTGCCCTGACAAAGCCGCCGGCGCGCAATTCCTCGAACACGTGCAGGTGCTCGCCCTTGCGGTCCCTCACCACGGGAGCCAGCAGCATCAGTTTGCTGCCCTCGGGCAGGGCCAGCACCGCATCCACCATCTGGCTGACGGTCTGGGCCTGCAGGTTGTGGCCGTGATCGGGGCAGCGGGGCTCCCCCACCCGGGCAAACAGCAGCCTGAGATAGTCGTATATCTCGGTGATGGTGCCCACCGTGGAGCGCGGGTTGTGGGAGGTGGATTTCTGCTCTATGGAAATAGCCGGCGACAGGCCCTCGATATGGTCCATGTCGGGCTTTTCCATCATCGACAGGAACTGCCGGGCGTAGGTGGACAGGGATTCCACGTAGCGCCGCTGTCCCTCCGCATAGAGTGTATCGAACGCGAGGGAGGATTTGCCGGAGCCGGACAGCCCGGTAATGACCACCAGCTTGTCCCTGGGGATGTCCAGATCGATATTCTTGAGGTTGTGGGTGCGTGCCCCACGTACTTGAATGGTGTCCATAATTGGCCAGATAACAGTGGAAAGGGCGGAACCGGGCAGTATATGCCCTGGCTGATGTGGCTGCAAAAACATCCTGTTATTTACGGCGTGAGCGGAGGGATGGATGTGCTGGCGGCGTCGAAACTGTTAGTATTGGCGGCTTTGAATTCGTAGACCCAATCCCCGTGATCACTGAACATCCGATGACAGCGCAGGAGCGGCGCGCGGTAAGCTCCCTGGCGCTGCTCTACAGCTTTCGCATGCTGGGCCTCTTCATGGTGCTGCCCCTGCTGGCCCTGTACGCGGCGGACCTGCCCGATGCCACGCCCAGCCTGATCGGCCTGGCCCTGGGCATTTATGGCCTGACCCAGGCCCTGCTGCAGATTCCCCTGGGCTGGCTGTCCGACCAGGTGGGCCGCAAGCCGGTGATCATCGGCGGCCTGCTGCTGTTTGCCGCCGGCAGCGTGCTCGCGGCACTGGCAGACAGCCTCTGGGGTATTGTCCTGGGGCGCGCACTGCAGGGTGCCGGCGCAATCGCCGCCACGGTCATGGCCCTGGTGGCCGACCTGACCAGCGAGGAGCAGCGCACCAAGGCCATGGCCATCGTCGGCGTGAGTATTGGCCTGTCTTTTGCCGTCGCCCTGGTAGTCGGGCCGGTCATCGCCGCCGCAGGTGGCCTGGCCTCGGTGTTCTGGGTCACGGCGCTGCTGGCGCTGGGGGGCATTGTTATCGTGGTGATGCTGGTGCCCAGCCCCCGGGCTGCGCCGGCTGATCACGACGATGTGGGCACGCCCCCCGGAATGTTGGGCCGGGCCCTGCGTGATCCCGCCCTGTTGCGGCTGGATTTTGGTGTATTCAGCCTGCATTTCATTCTCATGGCCTGTTTTCTGGTGGTGCCGCGGGTACTCGAGCAAGTCGCCGGTGTCGATCGCGCCCATCACTGGCAGGTATACCTCCCGGTCCTGTTGTTGTCGATCGTCGGCATGCTGCCGCTGATGCGTATGGCTGAGCGCGGCGGGCTCCCCCACCAGATGTTCCTCAGCGGTATCGGCTTGCTGGTGGCGGCGGTGCTGGTGCTCGGAACCGCGGCGGGTCCCTGGCTATTCTATTTCGGTCTCTGGCTGTTCTTCGTCGGGTTCAATTACCTGGAAGCGACGCTGCCCTCCCAGGTCAGCAAGGCCGTGTTTGCAGGGGGCAAGGGCACTGCGCTGGGGATATTCTCCACCTGCCAGTTCCTCGGCGCCTTCGCCGGGGGGGCAGGGGGCGGCTGGGTGTTGCAGCATTTTGGCCAGGCCTACCTGATCGGCGTGTGCCTGGCACTGGCCGGCCTCTGGTTCGTACTGATGCTGGGCGCCGGCGGCGCCCTGGTCCCCCGGCCGGAGCGCGCGACCCGGACACGCTAGCGCCGCGCGGGTTGGGCATGGCAAATGATGAAACACGGCCGCCCGGGTTGTCGCAATTGGGTGGCGGGATTGCTATAGTCGATGGTTCGTCTGGTACACCGATTTCGTATTCAAATTGAGGAATTCCTATGGCTTCACGGGGCGTCAATAAAGTCATCCTGGTGGGTAACCTGGGCAACGACCCGGAAACGCGTTTTTTCCCCGATGGTGGCGCCGTCACCAACGCCAGCATCGCCACCAGTGAAAGCTGGAAAGACAAGCAGACCGGGCAGATGCAGGAAAAAACCGAGTGGCACCGGGTGGTTTTCCGTGATCGCGGTAACTTCCGCCTGGGGCAGATAGCCGGGGAGTACCTGAAAAAGGGCTCCAAGGTCTACGTCGAAGGGCGCCTGCAGACTCGCAAGTGGCAGGACAAGGCGGGCGTGGACCACTACACCACTGAGATCCTGGCAAACGAGATGCAGATGCTGGACAGCCGCAGCGCCAGTTCAGGCGATGATTACAACGCTCCCGCCGAGGCGCCCAGAAGCGCCCCGCGAGCGGCGTCCCAGGCGCCCGCGCCCGCGGCGAGTTCACAGCCAAGCGATTTTGGCGATTTTGACGACGATATACCGTTCTGATGGGACCTTGTTGAACGCCGGGTGAACGCTTCGGGAACAGTGGCCTAGAGCCGTGCGTGTACTCATCCTTGGATCGGATACTCCCCTGGGGCACGCTCTGTTAGAGCAACTGCACTATCTGGGTCGCCACCAGTGCACATCCATTACCCGGGCGGCCTGCCGCTGGAAGAGCGAGCGCCAGGCGAAGAAGGCGGTAGTGCGCGCCAAGTGCGAGATTTTGGTGGATCTGCGCGTCTCGGCCGCCGCCGACGGGGTTGACCAGCTGCAGGAGCTGGACCTCAAGCGCTGCCACTGGGTGGCCAAAGCCTGCCAGCGCAGCGGTATGACCTATCTCTACACCTCAACCTCGAGGGTCTTCTCCGGCCAGCTGGATCGGCCCTACACCGAGGAAGATTTTCCCGACAACGAAACCGAGTTCGGTACCATGCTGGCCGACGCCGAGCAGCTGGTGCGGGACAGCTGTGAGCGCCATCTTATCCTGCGCCTCGGGCCGGTCTTTTCCTTTGAGGGCACCAACCTGATTACCCAGATGCTGGGGGAGCTGGGATCGCGCGGCGGCAGCCTGGTGATGGACAACAACCTGCGCGGCTGCCCGGTCGCTGCGGAGGATGGCGCCCGGGTGATTTCAGCCCTGCTGGACCAGCTCAGTACCGGCCTCCAGGCCAGTGGCATCTACCACTACTGCAGCTCCGACACGGCGACTTTTTACGAATTCGCCGAGGCCCTGCTGGCTTCCGCGTCCCAGTTCTCCGAGTTCAGTCCCACGGCCGTGCAACTGCAGCGCCAACCGGAGGGCCTGTTGCCGCTCAACCGCTCCCTGAACTGCAGCAAGATTCGCAATACGTTTGCCATCAAGCAGGCGCCCTGGCGCAGCGCCGTCCCGCGCGTAGTGAAACAGTACTTCGAACTCCAGCGTAGCAAGGTATGAGGTAATACCATGACAAAAGCCACCGATGAACACCCGAGGCCACTCGCGGTAGCGGTACTTACAGTTTCCGATACCCGCACCCGGGAGACCGACACCTCGGGCGATTACCTGGCGGGTGCGCTCGCCGCGGAGGGCCACCGGCTGGCAGCCAGGAGCATCGTCGTCGATGATATCTACCAGATCAGGGCGGTGCTCTCCAGCTGGATAGCTGACGCGGGCGTGGATGCGGTGCTGGTCACGGGTGGCACCGGGTTTTCCGGGCGGGATTCAACCCCCGAGGCGGTGCGGCCCCTGTTCGACAAGGATATCGATGGCTTTGGCGAGGTGTTCAGGGCCCTGTCCCACGCCGAGATCGGCTCCTCCACCATCCAGTCCCGGGCGGTGGCCGGCTTTGCCAATGATACGGTGATTTTCTGTATGCCGGGCTCTACCGGGGCTTGCCGGACCGCCTGGCAGGGACTGATTCGCGAACAGCTGGACAGCAGCCACAGGCCCTGCAATTTTGTAGGCGTGCTGAAGGTACGGGAGACTTGACCCAACTGTTGCCGGTAGCGGACGCCCTGGCGCGGGTACTGGCGCATGCCGGTCCTGGCCAGGCACGGGTAGAGGTCCCCCTGATCGATGCCCTGGGGGCGGTTCTGGCCGAAGATGTGGTCGCCTCAATCGCGGTGCCCGGGGACGACAATAGCGCGATGGACGGTTACGCCCTGCGGGCGGCGCAAGCGGGCGCGCCCTTGCGGGTCAGCCAGCGTATAGCCGCAGGTAGTGGCGAGGCCGTCCCGTTGGCTCCCGGCACGGCTGCCAGGATATTCACCGGCGCGGCGATTCCGCCGGGGGCAGACGCGGTGGTAATGCAGGAAAACTGCGAGGTGCGGGACGGTGTTCTGCTGGTTTCGGGCCCGGTCACGCCCGGCCAGAATATTCGCCCTCGCGGCCAGGATATAGCCGCGGGTTCCACCGTACTGGCCCGGGGCAGGGTGCTGCGACCCCAGGACCTGGGCCTGCTCGCGTCCGTCGGGCGCTCCGGCGTCCAGGTATACCGGCCGCTGCGGGTGGCGGTGCTGTCCACGGGGAATGAACTGGTGGAGCCGGGCAGTGCCGGGCTGCAGCGCGGCCAGCTTTACAACTCCAATCGCTACACCCTGGCGGGCCTGGTGCGCTCCCTGGGTATGACCTTCATCGATGGTGGCATCGTGCCCGACGACGCGGACGCGACTGCCCGGGCGCTGAAGGAGGCCGCCGCGATCGCCGACTGCGTCATCACCTCCGGTGGTGTCTCGGTGGGAGAGGAGGATCACGTCAAGGCCCAGGTGGAGAGCCTCGGTCAGCTGGATATGTGGAAACTCGCGATCAAGCCCGGCAAACCCCTGGCTTTTGGCCGGGTTGATGACACGCCCTTTATTGGCTTGCCGGGTAATCCCACCTCGGTCTTTGTCACTTTTTGCCTGATCGCGCGTCCCTTCCTGCTGAAACTGCAGGGCGTGAGCGAACCGGCCCCCGCCAGGCTCCACGCCAGTGCCATGTTCACGGTTGCCAGGCCCGGGGGGCGCCAGGAGTACCTGCGCGTGACCCTGGCCAATGCCGGCACGGGCCTGCAGGCGCACAGGTATGACAACCAGAGTTCAGGGGTATTGAGTTCGGTGAGCCACAGCAACGCCCTGGCGGTGATACCGCCCGGTGCGACAGTCGCCCGGGGCGATGCGGTGGAGGTGCTGCTGCTCGATGCCCTGGCGTGAGGGCTAGTCGGCGTACTTCTGGAACACCAGGGAGGCATTGGTGCCGCCAAAGCCGAAGCTGTTGGACATCACCCGCTGCAGGTCGACATTGTCGTGGCGCCGCACTGCGATGGGCAGGCCCTCGGCTTCCGGATCGAGGGTTTCAATATTCGCGGAAGCCGCTATGAAACCCTTCTGCTGCATCAGCAGCGAATAGATGGCCTCCTGGACGCCGGCCGCCCCAAGGGAGTGACCCGACAGGGATTTGGTGGACCCGACCACCGGGATGTGGTCCCTGTCCTGATAAGCTGTGCGGACCGCCTTGAGCTCCTGGATATCACCCGCGGGGGTGCTGGTGCCGTGGGCGTTGATGTAGTCCACCGGGCCGGTCACCGTGGCGAGTGCCTGCTGCATGCAGCGCACCGCGCCCTCGCCCGAGGGAGCGACCATGTCGTAGCCGTCGGACGTGGCGCCGTAGCCCACCAGTTCCGCGTATATTTTCGCACCGCGCTTGAGTGCGTGCTCCAGTTCCTCAACCACCAGCATGCCGCCGCCACCGGCGATGACGAAGCCGTCCCGGTTGGCGTCGTAAGCCCGCGAGGCGCGCTCAGGGGTGTCGTTGTACTTGGTTGACAGTGCACCCATTGCGTCGAACAGGCAGCTCAGGGCCCAGTGCAATTCCTCGCCGCCGCCGGCGAAGACGATATCCTGCTTGCCGAGCTGAATCTGCTCCATGGCATTGCCGATACAGTGCGCGCTGGTGGAGCAGGCCGATGATATGGAGTAATTCACGCCCTTGATTTTGAAGGGGGTCGCCAGGCAGGCGGATACCGTACTGCCCATGGTCTGGGTAACCCGGTAGGGGCCTACCCGGCGCATGCCGCGCTCGCGCAGGGTATCTGCGGCCTCCACCTGCATCGCCGCCGAGGCGCCACCGGAGCCGGCGATGATGCCGGTGCGTACATTTGAAATATCGGCGTCCTTGAGACGGGAATCCTCGATAGCCTGCTGCATGGCGATATAGGCGTAGGCGGCAGCATCACCCATGAAGCGCAGTTGCTTGCGATCCACCAGGGCCGGGATATCGATCTGGGGTGCGCCCGCCACATGTGAGCGCATACCCATGTCGATCTGCTCCTGCCGGGTGCTGATGCCGGAGCGGCCCTCATACAATGACTGGCATACTGACGCCGCGTCGTTGCCGAGGCAGGAAACGATGCCGAGTCCGGTAATGACTACTCTTCTGGCCATGGAATTAAAAAGACTCCGTCGATTGGAACAGCCCTACTCGCAGGTCGGACGCCGCATATATTTCGCGACCGTCCACCGAGACGCTGCCATCGGCAATACCCATCACCAGTTTGCGCTCGATGACTCGCCTCACGTTGATGTTATAGACCACTTTGCTTGCAGATGGGAGAACCTGGCCGCTGAATTTGACTTCGCCACAGCCCAGGGCGCGCCCCCGACCGGGGTTGCCGCGCCATCCCAGGAAAAATCCCACCAGCTGCCACAGGGCATCCAGGCCGAGACAGCCGGGCATGACGGGATCGCCGGGAAAGTGACACTGGAAAAACCAGAGATCGGGGTGAATATCCAGCTCAGCGATTATTTCTCCCTTGCCGTACTGGCCCCCCTCGGAACTGATGTGGGTAATGCGATCGAGCATCAGCATGTTGTCGGTGGGCAATTGTGCGTTGCCGGGGCCGAATAGTTCACCGTTACCGCAGGTGATCAGATCGTCCTTGCTATAGGCACTTTTTGCAGTCATAGATTATCCAGTGTCGGCTTGAAAAGTGCGCCTCCGGATCCTCGCAGGCGACAGGCTCATCGCTGGAGTCAGGGCGGCGCTCCGGAGAGCCCGTCCATTTTAATTGTTGAGGCTGACAAGTCCAGCGCAATTAGGTGTAAGCGCCCCTTTGGTCGTGGACTGTTAACCCGCGCACATCCTCGCACTCGCGCCGGTAGCAAAGGATAGGGCCATCCGCTACCATAAGCCTGACATGGTGTGGTACTGACGCGCGCCCAGAATAATGTTCTCACCCGTCATCCCTGGCGTTAATACAGGAAAAATATGTTAACACCCGTTCTTCTTTCCGGTGGTGTCGGAAGCCGGCTCTGGCCGGTTTCGCGAGAGACCTTCCCCAAGCAGTTCCTGCCGCTGGCCGGCGAGTTGTCGATGTTGCAGGAGACCCTGCGGCGCACCTCCGGAATGGAGGAGACTGCGCCGCTGGTGGTCTGTAATGAAGAACACCGTTTCATGGTCGCCGAGCAATTGCGGCAGGTGGATATCAGGGCCAGCGCCCTGATCCTTGAGCCCGAGGGGCGAAACACCGCCCCCGCGGTTGCACTGGCGGCGATACAGGCCCTGGAAAGCGACCCGGAAGCGCTGCTGCTGGTGTTGCCTGCAGACCACGTGATCCGCGATGTCGACGCCTTTGCAGACGCTGTCGGCAGGGCCGTACCGCTGGCGGAAAAGGGGCGCCTGATGACCTTCGGCGTGGTGCCGACGAGCCCTGAAACCGGATACGGCTACATCAAATGCGGTGCCGAACTGGACCCGGGCCTTTACGACCTGGAGCGCTTTGTCGAAAAACCGGATGTCGCCACCGCCCAGGCTTACCTCGACAGCGGCAATTACCTGTGGAACAGCGGGATGTTCCTGCTGCGCGCAGCTACCTATCTCGATGAACTGGCGGAGCACGCGCCGGGTATGCTCAGCTGCTGCCGCGCGGCGATGGCGGATGCCACCGTCGATATGGATTTTGTACGCCCGGCCACTGATAAATTTCTCGCCTGCCCCAGTGACAGCATCGACTACGCGGTCATGGAACGAACCGGCGCCGGTGGCGTTGTTTCCCTGGACTGTGGCTGGAGTGATGTCGGCGCCTGGTCCGCACTGTGGGATGTGGCGTCGCGCGATAGCGACGGCAATGTCTGCAAGGGCGATGTCATGCTCGACAATTGCACCGGCAGCTATTTTCGCAGCGAGTCCCGGCTCGTCGCGGGCATCGGTGTCGCGGACCTGGTGGTTATCGAAACCGCGGATGCCGTGCTGGTGTCAGACCGCGCCAATGTGCAGGACGTCAAGCGTATCGTCAGCCGGCTGAAAGAGCTGCGGCGCCCGGAGGTGTCCCTGCACAGGCGCGTATACCGGCCCTGGGGCTCCTACGAGTCCCTGGTGACGTCAGAGCGCTTCCAGGTGAAGCGCATTATCGTCAACCCGGGACAGACCCTGTCGTTGCAGATGCATCACCATCGGGCCGAACACTGGGTTGTCGTGCACGGGACCGCGGAGGTTACCTGCGAGGATCGCGTGTTCATGCTGGCCGAGGACGAGTCCACTTATATCCCGCTCGGGCACAAGCACCGCCTGTCGAACCCCGGGCGCATTCCCCTGGAACTGATTGAGGTACAATCCGGCGCCTACCTGGGCGAGGATGATATCGTGCGCTACGAGGATGTGTACGGGCGCAGCAAGTAGTCCGGCTCCCACCTACACGGAGGTTTTATGAGTATCACCAAATGCCTGTTCCCTGTTGCCGGTTACGGCACGCGCTTCCTGCCGGCGACCAAGAGTATGCCCAAGGAAATGCTGCCGATAGTCAACAAGCCCCTGGTCCAGTACGGCGTGGAGGAGGCCATTGCCGCGGGAATGACCACCTGCGCCATGGTCACCGGTCGCGGCAAGCGGGCTATCGCCGATCACTTCGACATCAGCTTCGAACTCGAGCACCAGATCTCCGGCAGTGGCAAGGAGGCCTATCTCGAAAGTATTCGCAACGTGCTGGACAAGGGCGTCTTTACCATGGTGCGCCAGCGCGAGATGAAGGGGCTGGGCCACGCGATCCTGACGGGCCAGTCGCTGATTGGCAATGAGCCCTTCGGGGTGCTGCTGTCCGACGACCTGTGCCTGAATGACGGCCCGGGCGTACTGGCGCAGATGGCGGAGCTGTACAAGCAGTTTCGCTGCTCGATAGTGGCGATCCAGGAAGTCCCCCACGAAGACGTGAGCAGCTACGGGGTGATCGCGGGGGAGAGCCTGCGGGACGGTATATACCGGGTGGATGAGATGGTGGAAAAGCCCGACCCCAAGGACGCGCCGTCCAACCTGGCCATTATCGGCCGCTATATCCTGACACCGGACATTTTCGACATTATTCGCGAGACTCCCCCCGGCGCCAACGGCGAAATCCAGTTGACCGACGCCCTGCAGATACAGGCGCGCCGGGGCTGCGTCATGGCCTACAAGTTCAAGGGGCGCCGCTTCGATTGCGGCAGCGTGCCGGGCTTCGTCGAGGCCACCAATTATGTTTACGAACACTACTACGCCAAACCCTGAGGAAGCCCGCCCGTGAACAAGATCACCTGTTTCAAGGCCTATGACGTCCGGGGCCGCGTACCCGACCAGTTGAACGAGGAGATCGCGCGCCGCATCGGTCGCGCCTTTGCCGAGGTGGTCAAACCGCGCCAGGTGGTGGTGGGGCATGATATACGGCTGACCAGTGAGGCGATCAAGGGCGCGCTGGTGAAGGGCTTGCTGGAGCAGGGGGTCGACGTCTACGACATCGGCCTGTGCGGCACCGAGGAAATCTATTTCGCCACCTCCCACGCCGGCATGGATGGCGGCATTGCGGTGACCGCCAGTCACAACCCCAAGGACTACAACGGCATGAAGTTTGTGCGGGAGGAATCCAAGCCGATTTCCGGCGATACGGGCCTGTTTGATATCCAGGCGATGGCTGAAAAAGACGAGTTCGTGGCGGCGGAGCTGCCCGGGCAACTGCACGCCCTCGACACCTCGGAGGCCTATGTCAATCACCTGCTGTCCTATGTCGATATCGCCGCGCTCAAACCCCTGAAGATTGTGGTCGATGCGGGCAATGGTGGTGCCGGCAGGGTGGTTGACCTGCTGGAGCCTCACCTGCCCTTTGAGTTTATCAAGCTGCATCACGAGCCCGATGGTAATTTCCCCAACGGGGTGCCCAACCCGCTGGTGCCGGAGAATCGCCTGGCTACCATCGCGGCGGTGCGGGAACACGGCGCTGACCTCGGCCTGGGCTGGGACGGCGATTTCGATCGCTGTTTTTTCTTTGATGAGCAGGGCGAGTTTATCGAGGGCTACTACGTGGTGGGCCTGCTGGCGGAGGCGTTTCTCAAGCGCCAGGGCCCCGCGCGGGTCGTGCATGACCCGCGGCTGGTCTGGAACACGATTGATATCGTGGAATCACTGGGGGGCGAGGCGGTGCAGAGCAAGACCGGCCACGCCTTTATCAAGGAGCGTATGCGACTGGAGAACGCCGTGTACGGCGGCGAGATGAGCGCGCACCATTATTTCCGGGACTTTGCCTACTGCGACAGCGGGATGATTCCCTGGCTGCTGGTCACCGCGCTTATCAGCGATGCCGGGCAGCCCCTGTCCACCCTGGTGTCCCAGCGCATGGCGGCCTACCCCTGCAGCGGTGAAATAAATCGCACCATCGAAGACCCCGCCGAGGTGCTGTCCCGGGTGGAGGATACCTACCGCGAGCAGGCCCAGACCATCGAGCATGTGGACGGCCTGAGCATGGTGATGGGGGAGTGGCGCTTCAACCTGCGTATGTCGAACACCGAGCCGGTGGTAAGGCTGAATGTGGAGAGTCGCGGCGACGAGGCCTTGATGCAGGCCAAAACCCGGGAGCTGCTGAGCCTGATCGACGCCTGATCAACCGGGCCCGGATTGCGCCTCGCGCCATTCGCGCATCAGGCGCTCCGTGGCCGGGTCCATCGACCCTGCGCCAGTCTCCCCGGACAGGCGCGCCAGAATCTCCGTGCCTATTTCCTTGCCCAGTTCCACACCCCACTGGTCGAAGGGGTTGATACCCCAGAGCATTGCGCTGCAGAACGTGCGGTGCTCGTAAAGTGCCAGCAATGCCCCCAGGCTGCCCGGGTTGACCGAATCCATGGTGATGACACTGCTGGGCCGGTTGCCGGGCATGGCCAGGTGGGGAGCGAGCCTGTCGGCTTCCTCCTCGCCCAGGCCGCGCTCCAGCAGGGCGGCGCGCGCGGCCTCGGGTGAGCGGCCCACCATCAGGGTGCGGCTCTGGGCCAGGCCGTTGGCCACCAGCCGCCGGTGCTGCTCGGCCATCCCGGTATGGGTCTGCAGCGGCAGTATGAAATCAGCGGGGCACAGCTGGGTGCCCTGGTGCAGCAGCTGGTGGAATGAGTGCTGCCCCATGGTGCCTGCGGAGCCCCACAGCACCGGGCCCGTCGTATAGGGCAGCGGCTTTCCCTGGGCGCTGACCCGCTTGCCATTGCTTTCCATGGTCAGCTGCTGGAGGAAATCCGGCAGTCGCTGCAGGCTGTTGTCGTAGGGCAGGACAACATGGTTGCCCGCCCCGAGAAAATTGCTGTACCACAGCTCCAGCAGGCTCAGGCGCAGGGGCATATTCTCCCCCAGGGCGCTGCTGTGGAAGTGTTCGTCCATCGCCTCTGCGCCCGCCAGGAACTCCTCAAAACCCGTCCAGCCGACGGCGATCGCGCAGCTCAGGCCAATGGCCGACCAGACCGAGTACCGGCCCCCCACCCAGTCCCACATGGGCAGGCAGTTGGCGGCGGGAATGCCGAAGTCGGCCGCGGCCTGCAGGTTGGAGGTGACGGCGAGGAAATGCCGGTCCAGGTCCGATTCGGCTGCACCCGCGTTGAGCAGCCAGTCCCTGGCGGCCAGGCTGTTGGTGAGGGTCTCTTCCGTGCGAAAGGATTTGGAGCAGACGATAAACAGGGTGGACTCGGGGTCGAGGTCCAGCAGGGTGTCCTGCAGGTCGGCGGGGTCGACGTTGGCGACATAGTGGCAGCTGATATTACCCTGGTAAGGTTTCAGCGCCTCGGTAACCAGGCGCGGTCCCAGGTCCGAACCGCCGATGCCGATATTCACGACATCGGTAATGGTCGCCCCGGAATAGCCCTTCTGCTCGCCGCTGTTGAGGCGGTCCGCCCACTGCTTCATCAGGGCGCGGGCCGCCACCACCTCGGCATACTTGTCGTCCAGGCCGTGGCTGCTGGAGGCGCGCAACAGGGTATGCAGGGCCGGCCTGTCCTCGGTGTTGTTGATGTGCTCTCCATCGAACAGGGCGGCAATATCCATCTGCAGGCCGCTTTGCTGCGCCAGCTCCAGCAGCTGTACCAGGGCGGGCCTGGTCAGCAGGTGCTTGGAGAAATCCAGCCGCAATCCGGCGGCGGTGAGGGTGAAATCCGCCGCACGCTGCGGGTCCTGCTCGAACAGTTGCTCCATGGACGCGGAGCGCAGTTCGTCCGCCAGAGTCTGTAATTCGCGATAGCCGGGTAGCTGGGAAAGGAGCGTGTTTGCTGTCATGCCGGGACCTTGCGGGGCGGGGATTCGGAGACCCGAGTATAGGAAGGCCGTCAGGCGGGTGCAATGTCGCTGCCGGCGTCGCGGCAGCGCGGTTCAGTGGTCCCGGTGGATCGACAGGTGGGTAATGCGCTCCAGCGCGTCGCGCCAGGTACTGGGCGCAAGGTGCTGCAACTGTGCCAGGGCCAGGTCGTGGTAGTGTCGCGCCTGGGCCCGGGTGTAGTCCAGTGAGCCGCAGCGTTGCACCGCAGCCACCACCTCGTTCAGTTGGCGGGCACTCTTGTTCGAAATGGCATCGCGAATCAGCTCTCGCTCCGCAGCCGAGCCCACCTGCATGGCGTGAATCAGGGGCAGGGTGGTCTTGCCTTCCGTCAGGTCGTCCCCGACATTCTTACCCATCGCCTCGGGGTCGCCCTCGTAGTCCAGCACGTCATCGATCATCTGGAAAGCAATACCCAGGTTGAGGCCGAAATCGCGCATGGACTGGCGCAGGGACAGGTCTGCACCACTGAGGGAGGCCGCGCCGTAGCAGGCGGCGGCAAACAGGATGGCGGTCTTGCGGGTGATCACGTCGAGATACTGCTCCCGGCTAGTGTCGGCCTGGCCGGCGCGCACCAGCTGCAGGACCTCGCCCTCGGCGATCGTATTGGTGGTGTCCGCCATGTGGTCGAGAATGTCCATATCACCCAGTTGCACCATCAGCTGGAATGCGCGGGTATAGAGGAAATCCCCCACCAGAACAGAGGGCGCATTGCCAAACTCGGCATTGGCAGTAGGCCGGCCGCGGCGCAGGTTGGAAATATCCACCACGTCGTCGTGCAGCAGGGTGGCGGTATGGATGAACTCGATGATCGCCGCGAACTTTATGTGGGCGGGGCTGCAGGGACCCAGGGCGGAAGCGGACAGCAGCACCAGCAGCGGCCGCAGGCGTTTGCCGCCGGCATCGACAATATAGTGGCCGACGTTTTCCACCATGGCCACGTCGGAATGCAACTGGTCTACGATGAGCTGGTTGACCTGCTCAAATTCCCTGGAGACTGTAGCGCGTACTTCTTGCATGGCTTGGGTGGCTTGAAAGTGCCCGCGCATGCTAGGGTGCCGCCAACGGCCTGTCAACCCGGGACCCAACTAAGCCTTGCTGTAGGGAGCGTATTTGAGTAAAATCGCCGCCCTCTGACCCCTGCCGTGCCCCGGTGGCCGCGTGGGTTGGTTTAACCAACTGTTAGTGCCGGTCTCTGCCACCTTGATTTACAAGGTTTTTTTTCCAACAGCGAGCAGGCTAACTCAACGGAGCATGATATGTACGCAGTGATTGAAAGCGGTGGCAAGCAGCATCGCGTGGTGGAAGGCGAAACCCTGAAACTGGAAAAAATTGAAGCCGCAACCGGCGATACCGTCGAGTTCGACAAGGTGTTGATGGTTGGTGGCGGTGACAGCATCAAGATCGGCACCCCCGTGGTTGCCGGCAGCAAGGTAACCGCAGAAGTGGTTGCCCACGGTCGTCACAAGAAGGTCAAGATCATCAAGTTCAGTCGCCGCAAGCACTACCGGAGAGAAACTGGTCACCGCCAGTGGTTCACCGAGGTGAAAATAACCGGTATTTCGGCGTAACAGGAGGGTTTGAGCAATGGCACACAAGAAAGCTGGTGGTAGTACCCGCAACGGACGTGATTCCGAAAGCAAACGCCTGGGCGTCAAGCGCTTTGGCGGTGAGACAGTGCAGGCAGGCAGCATTATCGTGCGTCAGCGCGGCACTCGCTTCCACCCCGGCACCAACGTGGGTATCGGCAAGGATCACACCCTGTTCGCTACCGCCGACGGCAAGGTCGAGTTCGTGACCAAGGGCCCCAACAGCCGCAAGTTCGTTCAGATAGTGAGCGCCTGAGGCGCGGCTTCAAGCCGGGTAACGCGAAGCCTCGTCGTTTGACGGGGCTTTTTTTATTGCAGATTCCTGTCGTCTTCGATGGGGCGTTCCATTGTCGGCAGGAGTCCGGGTGTGTCCCGGCTCCATGGCCGCGCCCCTCCGGGGTGCCCTCAGTCGGTTGGGAGCCTTAAAGCGCTTCGCTGTCTCCCGCCACTCCCTCGGCGCTGGCCTTTAATATTCCGCCAGAACACACCCGGACCCCTGCCTCACATCGAGCGTATAACCAATCCGCCGAAAGTACTGGCGGTGCTAATGAACCTTTTAGATTTGAACTTAGAGCGGTGCAGAGCGGGGATTGCCTCGCGGAACATTGAAGGCGCACGCCGAGGGAGTGGAGCGAGGCAATCCCCGCTCTGCGCCGCGAATGGAACGGAACGGCAATAAGTTCTATGCCCCAGCCGGCTTCTGTTTAGCGACTGAAATAATCCACGCCAGAATTTTTGGATATACTGGCAATCCAGCCGGGGGTCCCAAAAACCTGGCCAGCAACAAATTGGAACAAAGATGAAATTCGTAGACGAGGCAAGTATCAAGGTTTTCGCCGGTAATGGCGGCAGTGGCTGCCTCAGTTTCCGGCGGGAGAAGTATATCCCCAAGGGCGGCCCCGACGGCGGCGACGGCGGGGATGGCGGTAGCGTCATCATGGAAGCGAATGACTCGCTCAACACCATGGTGGACTTCCGCTTCCAGCGCGCGTTCCGGGCCCAGAACGGCGAATCGGGGCGCGGCCAGAACAAGACCGGCAAGAGCGGGGAGGACCTCGTCCTGCAGGTGCCTGTGGGAACAACCATCCTGGATGAAGACACCGGCGAGATGCTGGGGGACCTGTCCGTGCCCGGGCAGCGGCTGATAGTGGCCCAGGGCGGGTTTCACGGGCTGGGCAATACCCGCTTCAAGTCGAGCACCAACCGGGCGCCGCGGCAGACCACCAAGGGCAGCGAGGGCGAACACCGGGACCTCAAGCTGGAACTGAAAGTGCTGGCGGATGTGGGCCTGCTGGGCCTGCCTAATGCCGGTAAGTCTACCTTTATCCGGGCCGTCTCCTCCGCCACGCCCAAGGTTGCCGACTATCCGTTTACCACCCTTGTGCCCAACCTGGGGGTGGTGAAAGTCGAGGCGCACCGGAGCTTTGTGGTGGCGGATATTCCCGGGCTTATCGAGGGAGCATCGGATGGGGCCGGGCTGGGTATCCGCTTCCTGAAGCACCTCACCCGCAACCGCATTTTGCTGCACCTGGTGGATATGGCGCCATTCGATGGCAGTGAACCCGCCGACGCGGCCCTGTCCATCGTGCGCGAGCTGGAACGGTTCAGTCCCACCCTGGCGTCACGTGAGCGTTGGCTGGTGCTCAACAAGAGTGACCTGCTGGATGCCGACACCTTTGCCGCGCGGCGCGAGGCCCTGCTGGAGGCGCTGGGCTGGGAGGGGCGGGTGTATGCCATCTCCGCGATCAACGGCGAGGGAACCGCGCCTCTGTGTGGCGACATGATGATTTACCTCGAGGAGCGGCGGGCCGCCGAGCAGGCGGACCCGGAGCTTGCGGAGGCGGAGCGCGAAATGCAGCTCGCCATGCAGGAGGAGGCGAGGCAGCGGGTCGAGGAATACCGGGCCCGCCAGCGGCAGCGTTCCCGCGGTGAGGACGGAAGCGACGATATTGACGACGACGAAGATGACGACTTTGACGTGGAGGTCGAATATGTACCCTGAGTCCCGTTATGTCTGACAGGGCCGAGATAAGCGGCGCAAGGCGCTGGGTCGTCAAGGTCGGCAGCGCGCTGCTGACCAATGATGGGCGGGGACTGGACCCGGTTATCATCGCCAGCCTGGTTGAGCAGTTGGTGCAGCTGCGGGCGCGCGGATGTGAAGTCGTGCTGGTTTCCAGTGGTGCGGTAGCCGCCGGCATTGTCAGGCTGGGCTGGAGTGCCCGTCCGCACCTGTTGCACAAATTGCAGGCGGCGGCAGCGGTTGGCCAGTCGGTGCTGGTGCAGCACTACGAAAACGCTTTCAAGCAGCACGGTATCGCCACTGCGCAGATCCTGCTGGTTCACGACGACGTCACCGCCCGGGACCGCTATCTCAATGCGCGGGGTACCCTCAAAACCCTGCTGGAACTGGGCGTGGTACCGGTAGTGAATGAAAATGACACGGTGGTCACCGACGAAATACGCTTTGGTGACAACGATACCCTGGCGGCCCTGGTGGCGAACCTTATCGATGCGGATGCCCTGTTGCTGTTGACCGACCAGCAGGGCATGTACCGTGAGGACCCCCGGCGCAACCCCGAGGCCCAGTTGTTGCAAAGCTGTGACGTACACGACCCGCAACTTGACGGCATGGCCGGGGAGGGAGGCGCGCTGGGACGCGGCGGTATGGTGACCAAGTTGCGCGCGGCCAGGCTCGCGGCCCGCTCCGGCACCGAGACCATTATTGCCTCCGGGCGCGAAGACGGTATTGTTGCCGCGGTTACAGGCGGCGCCAACGTGGGCACCTGGCTGCGCACCGGTAAACAGCCCCAGAATGCCCGCAAGCAGTGGCTGGCGGGTATGGTGCAGGTGCAGGGTAGCCTGGAGCTGGACGAGGGGGCGGTGCGGGTGTTGCGGGAGTCGGGCCGCAGTTTGCTGGCGGTAGGGGTGCGCGCGGTGCAGGGCAACTTCACGCTCGGCGAGATGGTGTCCTGCAGGGACGGCAACGGTCGCGAGATCGCCCGGGGCCTGGTCAATTACAACGCCGAGGAAACCCGCCGGATCATGGGCCGGCCATCACGCGAGATCGAGGGCGTACTGGGTTACCTGCGGGACGCTGAGCTGATTCACCGCGACAACCTGGTGTTGTGCTAGGGCCTGACGAGAGGCCCTAGCTCATCCAGCGGCCGATCGGCGTTTTTACCCAGAGAAAGTTCATCAGCTTTTTCATCCCCTCGGCGCTCTTGGCGCTGTAGGGATAGGCATTCTGCATTTTGCCGCCGAAGCGGTCGATCACGATCGGCATTTCGTGGCAGTAGCCCCGCAGGCCCTTCTTGCCGTTGACCTGGCCCACCCCGGAGTTCTTGCGCCCGCCGAAGGGAGCCGCTGGAATGCCGTAGCTCACCGCCATGTCGTTGACGCTGCAGGAGCCGGTGTCGATGGCGGCTGCCAACTGGTAACCCCGCTCCTTGTCCCTGGTCCAGACATTGCCGTTGAGGCCGAACTCCGAATCATTGGCCAGGGCGACAGCCTCCTCTTCGCTGGCGACCTTCTGGATGCACAGGACAGGGCCGAAGGTCTCATGGAGCATGATGTCCATGCTGTTATCGACCCCGGTGATGACCGTGGGCTGGTAATAGAGGCCCGGAAGGTCGGGGTTGCGCCGGCCGCCCATCAGGATGTTGGCACCCTTGGCCCGGGCGTCTTCCACGTGGGCCTCGATAATGGCCATCTGGCGGTCCCAGAAAACGGCGCCCACGTCCTCGTCCCAGCCGTGTTGCTGTCCCTGGCGCAGGGCCTTGCCCTTGTCGAGGACCAGCCGCATGAATTCATCGTAGACCGCCGCCACCACATAAATGCGTTCCGTGCCGCAGCAGTAGTGGCCGGTGTTCATGCAGGAGCCGAGCCAGGCGCCGTCCGCCGCCCGGTCCAGGTCCGCGTCCGCGCAGACGATCATAGCGTCATTGCCCCCCAGCTCCAGGGTACAGGGAATGAGCTGGCTGGCGCAGGCTTCCGCCACTTTGCGACCGGTGGCCACGCTGCCGGTAAACGATATCTTGTCCACCCCGCCGCGCACGATGGCGGCTCCGGTTTCACCGTCGCCAAGCAGAACCTGCAGAATCCCGTCGGGTAAACCAGCCCGGGTGAAAATGGTTTCCGCCAGCTTCGCCGAAAAAGGTGTGACCTCCGAGCCCTTGGCCACGACGGTATTACCGGCGAGGATGGCCTGGACCGCCTGGTTCATCACCAGCACGAAGGGCCCGTTCCAGGGCGTGATCAGGCCGATCACCCCCAGCGGCTTGTAGAGTATCCGCAGCTGCTTGACGATGCCCAGCAGGCCGTGGACACGCCGCTTGCGCGGTTGCAGGAATTTTTCGGCGTTCTTGGCGTAGTAGCACAGGGAGTCCGCGACCGAGAATATCTCCATGCTCATGGCATCGGTGCGCGCCTTGCCGGTCTCCGCGACCACCGTATCGATGATCTCGTCCTGGGTTTCCAGCACTATCTGCAGGGCCCGCTGCACAATGGCCGCGCGCTCCTTCATAGATGTCCTTGCCCAGGCGGGTTGTGCCGCCCTGGCCCTGGCAATCGCGGCAGCGACATCCTCGGCGTTGGCGCAAACCAGCTCGCCGGTGGGCTCCATGGTCACGGGGCTGCGCAGTTGCAGGTGCCGGCGGGCATCGCTGGAGGCTATCGGTTCATAGATCGACATGGTGGACTCCTGATAATCTCCGGACAAACTATTGGTCATTAGTTTAGCTGTCAACGTCTTTCGGAATACCGCCTCGGGGCGGGTATGAATTACAAGACCGCGGGACTGTGGGATAATCGCGGGCCTTTGCTAGCAGACAAGAAACCTTAATGACCCTGGCCCCTGAGCTACAGCTGATTCTCTACTGCATTGCCATCGCGGCGGTCTCGCTGGTGGGGGGCTTGCTGCCCAACTGGGTAAAGATGACTCATACCCGTACCCAGGTGGCAATGAGCCTGGTCTCGGGCCTGATGCTGGGCGTGGCCTTTTACCACCTGTTGCCCCACAGCGTGGCGTTGCTGGGCGGGCCGGGGGCGGCGGACACGTCGGTGCGCTGGCTGATGTTCGGCCTGATCACCATGCTGCTGTTGCTGCGCATGTTCCATTTCCACCAGCACGATTTCAGCCATGAGGAAGAGGACCTGCACGACCATCACCTGGGCCACGATCACGGTCACAGTCATGGCCACGGTACCGCCAGCCCTGTTCACAGCATGAGCTGGCTGGGCATAGCGCTGGGTCTGGCGGTGCATACCCTGATCGACGGTATCGCCCTGGGAGCTGTGATGCAGGGTGAAATCGCCGACGGGGCCCCAGGCCTGCTGGGGGTGGGCGTGTTCCTGGCCATCCTGCTGCACAAACCCCTGGACGCCATGTCGATAACCACGGTCATGGCTGCCGGCGGCTGGAGCCGGCGCGCCCGCGCTACCAATAACCTGGTGTTCGCCCTGATGTGCCCGCTGGGGGCGCTGCTGTTTTATTTCGGGGTGGATTCGCTGGGCGACAACAGGGATTACCTGGTGGCGGCGGCGCTGGCGTTTTCCGCCGGCGCGTTCATCTGCATCGCCCTGAGCGACCTGTTGCCCGAGGTCCATTTTCACAGCCACGACCGGACCAAGCTGACCGTGGCTTTCCTGCTGGGTATAGCGCTGGCCTACGGTATCGGCGCGCTGGAGCCGGCCAATTTTCATCTCCCCAATCACTGACCGAGCCGAGGCATACCATGGTCAAGCGTGTTATCTATCCACCCGTCTGGCTTTTGCTGGGGCTGATCGCCATATTTACCCTCAACGAACTGTACCCCCTGGTCCGCTTTACCAGCCTGGCCGGGCAGGTCGTCGGAGGGGTGGTTATCGTGGTGGGATTGTTGTTGCTGGTCTCTGCCAATGGCCTGTTTGTGCGGGCCGGCACCGATGTCATTCCGTTTCGCAATGTGAGCGCCCTGGTGACCCATGGCATCTACCGGTACACCCGCAATCCCATGTACCTGGGCATGGTGGCGGTGCTGCTGGGCTGCGCAATAACAGTAGGTGTGGTTTCGGCCCTGGCGGTGCCACTGGCTTTCGCCGTTATCGTCGAGGCGCGGTTTATCCGTCCTGAAGAAGACATGTTGCGCGGCCTGTTTCCGGTCGAGTACCCGGATTATTGCCGGCGCGTGCGGCGCTGGCTTTAGTTGTTTACAGCTCTACTGATCGATGATTCCCCCTTGGAGGAAATTCCATGTTGCTAGGTGTACCGAAAGAAATAAAAACCCATGAGTACCGCGTCGGCCTGACTACCGGCAGCGTGCTGGAGCTGGTGCATCACGGGCACCAGGTGATCGTGCAAAGCGGCGCGGGGGAGGGTATCGGACTCAGCGACGACATGTACCGGGAAGTCGGTGCCGAGGTCGTCGCCAGTGCCGCAGAAGTATTTGAGCGCGCCGAGATGGTGGTGAAGGTCAAGGAGCCCCAGCCTGCGGAATGCGAGATGTTGCGGGAGGGGCAGGTGCTGTTCACCTACCTGCACCTGGCGCCGGACCCGGGCCAGACCCGGGCCCTGCTCGATTCCGGTTGTATTGCCATAGCCTACGAGACGGTCACCGGGCCCAACAATACCCTGCCGCTGCTGTCACCCATGAGTGAGGTGGCGGGACGCATGTCGGTCCAGGCCGGCGCCCACTGCCTGGAGAAGGAACAGGGCGGTTCCGGTATCCTGCTCGGCGGGGTGCCGGGTGTGGAGGCAGCGCGGGTTGTGGTGATCGGGGGCGGGGTCGTGGGGACCAATGCCGTGCGGATGGCGATGGGCATGGAAGCGCACGTGACCGTGCTGGACCGCTCCCTGCAGCGCCTGAAGGAACTGGATTTCCAGTTCGGCTGCATGCTCAATACCGTCTACTCCACCCGGGAAGCCCTGGGGCGCTATGTTGCCAGCGCGGACCTGCTGATCGGGGCGGTACTGGTGCCGGGCGCCGCCGCACCCAAGTTGGTGGACCGGGAAATGCTGCGGACCATGAAACCCGGTTCAGTGCTGGTGGACGTGGCCATCGACCAGGGCGGTTGTTTCGAAACCAGCCGGCCGACCACCCATGCCGAGCCTACCTATGTGGAGGAGGGTATCGTGCACTACTGCGTCGCCAATATGCCCGGCGCCGTGGCCCGCACTTCCACCTTTGCGCTCAACAATGCGACCCTGCCCTATACCCTGAACCTGGCCAACAAGGGCTATCGGCAGGCCCTGCTGGACGACCCGCACCTGTGTGCGGGCCTGAACGTCCACCGTGGGCAGCTCACCTACAAGGCGGTGGCGGATGATCTGGGGCTGGAATACGTAGCCGCCGGGAAGGCCCTGGCGGATTAAGGGGAGCCACCGTCTTCGGATTCGACGACAGACCAGGTGGCGTCGGGATCGAAATCCTGGATGCTCTCCACGGCGGTGCCGGTATCCTCGCCCAGGTCCTTCTGGTATACCACGCCCTCCTGGTTGATCATGAAACTCATCACGCCGCTGGCCTCGTAATTCGCGGGCCATGCCAGCAGTGCGACTCCACCGGTCAACAAGCCATCCTGGAAATACTCCGCAGCGCCCCCATTTGCGTTGGCGCCCTGGGCAAATAGCATGCGGTAGTAATAACCGTGATAGGGTTTACGCTTGCCGGCTACAGCCCGGTAACCCTCAGCCGCCGCCCTGGCAACGGCCTCACCGATCGGGCTTTGCGGTTCGCCTTCAGCCGCCGGCCAGTACAGCCCATTATGCTCACCGGGATCGCTGCGCAACTTGGCGGCAAAGATGCCCGGTTCATTGCCATCGTGTCCCTCGGCGGCGTAGTCGATTTGTGCGTCGACAAAGCCACGGCAAACGGCGATAGCGCCAAGTTCGTTGCGCCCGATCCGCCGATAGATAAGCTCGTCGGCACCGGCGGCGCCGTCGACATACCACTTGCCGTCAGCCTGCGACAAAGGGAGTGGGCAGGGGCCAGTCCTCCGGGCCGACCTGCAGGACCATCGTGTTCTCGCCGTCGGCTACCAGCTCGTGCTTTTCCTGGTAAAGCGCCAGGAAGTTCGCGCGAGCATTGGCGTCCGCCACGTCATCGCCGGATGAAAATACATCCTCGTTTCCCGGCCCCAGCAACTTGCCAAGCATCGCCACGTCATTTGTTTCAAGCGCCGCGATCAAGGCGGCTGCCGCGTCCGCGGCGGAGTCGAAGGACGCATGGTCCTGCGCCCGGGCGGAGGTAGTGGCTATAAGTACCAGCAGGGCTGCCAGCACCGGCCAACGCAGGCTTTTTCCATAAAGGTTTTTCATCGCTTCATCCCCTTTTTAGCGCCAATGTTCCCTTTGGCTGGCCGCTTGGCGCCCTTGGACATGCTCTGGCGGCCGCGCTCACTGGCCGCGCGCGCAGACTTGCCGCTGCCGCCGGCGCCCTGGAGACCGCTAGGGCGTGACGGCGACGCCTGCCTGGAAGCCGTCGGTTTGGCGGCCGGCCTGGAGACACTTGTGGGTCGATTCGCAGCGTCAACGCGACCCCTGTCGCGGGCGCCGGTGGTCTGGGGTTTGGCCACCGTGGTAGCGGGACGTTTGGCCCCGGCGTAACTCCCGGTCGGCGTCTTCACGCTGGTTGCAGGCCGTTGGGCGACCGTTTCCCTGGCGCCCGGCTTGGCCCCGGCATACGTTCCGGCCGGCGTCTTCACGCTTGTGGCGGGTCGCTGGGCGACCTTTTCCCTGGCACCGGCATAGCCGTTGCTGCCCTGCACCTGGCGACCATCCACCTGCCTTGGCGCAGCTGATCGCGCAGCCGTCTGGGACCGCTGGTTCAATGAATTCAATTCCGGACGATTCGGTCGCGCCGCAGTGATGGGGCTTTTCGGATTCTTCCGATAATTGTTCTTCCCGCCGTCAAACTGGTTGAAGTAATTCTTGTTGCCTGTGTTGATGTTAATAGTGTTGTTGTTGAAGCTGTTCTTGTAGTTCTTCGGTGGGTTATAGCCGTGAGCGGGCCGGTAGCCATTGCCGTAGCGCGGGCGATAGGGCGGCGGGTAGTAGGGTGGCCGGCCGTAGCCGTAGCCGTAGGAAGGATAGTAGTAGTTGTTGTTGTGGTGGTCGTCGTCGTCGAAAATCTCGTTCACGAGAATGCCTGCCCCAAACGCCAGCAGGCCGGTAGTGACCATGGCGCCGGTACTGTAGCCGGTGCTGGTGGAAGTGGCGACTGTGGTGGAGGAAACCTGGGTCGGCGCGGGCGTGGTATAGACCGCGGCCGGATCGTACTGGGGGACATAGACGACCTCCGGCTTTCGCCGGCTCCACGATGATCACCTGCTGGTTGTTCTGGGTCTCGGTGGCCACTTTCATCTGCTCCGAGCTCTCAAGATTCCCCATGTCGGCTGCCTGCTTGCGCAGGCGTTGCACCGCATCCAGGACGCCGGGTTCGTCCGCCAGGAATGCGGAACCCAGCTCGGTGGTCCAGTCCATTTCCACGCACATCATGTCAACCACGGTGGGGAATTGCACGAGCGCAACCATCGCGGGCGTGAAGCCCACTGAAGTGGCTGCCGCCTGCAGATCGTCTCCGGTCAGGTCCGCGTTTTGCAGCAGCCAGTTCCCTGCGTCGAGAACCTCCTGGGGGTTGGTCGAGGTGGCGAGTACCTGCGCGAGTACCGGATCCGGGTAGAGCGCGACCGGCGCGAGCAGACTCTCGAGCGCCTCGGGACTATAGGTCTCCACAGGGGCATCGCCCACCGTTACAGTGGTGGGCGCCGCCACCACGCCCGGTTCAACCATCGTTGCCTGTGGCGGCATGGCCTGGGTTACCGGTGGCGTTTCCTGGGCCGCGGGCGGCTGATCTTTACCGCAAGCCGTCAGCAGCACAGCCAGCGCGGGCATTGTTGTCACCAGAACGGCGGCTAAAACAGATTTCTTCATATTGTTATCCCTTTATACACAGTCAGTTCCCTTGGCCGCTTGCAATGCCGGTCTGGTTGTACCGCTCGGATTCGAATTTGAATCAACAGGAAGTATAGGTAGCAATCTATTGGTTTTGCAAAAATAACCTCTCAGGCAGCACCAGGCCAGACGGGCCGATTTTGGCTGTTCCCTTGCAACAAGCCCCGGGTTGGAGAATAGATCCCCACGGGAGAATCGGCCACTCTTTTGTCCCCTGAGTTTGAACCGACCCGCTTGAGCGGGCGTATCGTCAGGGAGTCATAAGTTCAGGAGGGGATATGAAATCCGCGATAGCGAGGACCTGGTTCGGCACAGAGGTGCGCAGGAAAGCTGGACAGCCATGCATGAGCGGCCTGCTATGCCCACCACGATAAGCCTGGGCGAACTACAGGGGATGAAAGGCCCTGTCCACACCATCGTGTACTCCATAGAAGGGTCTATCTATCGGGTAAGCGTGCTGGTGGAGGGGCGTGAGCTGCGGCTCCTTGACCTTGACGGGAAAGCATTCCAGAAAAGGTCGGTGACCCATGTGCGAGAGGCGCTCAGGGAGTGCGCTATCGGCACACTGACGCTGCGCCAACATTCCGCCTACGACGAGATGATTGGCCAGGCCGTGCGCTCCCAGGCCAACACCCTCGAGGTCAGGCTGGGTGTCGACCCTGAGCAGAGTTAAAGCCTGCTGCAGGAAACGCTCGAGGTAGCATCGCGCCAGGGATGTCCGCCACAGGTGGCATAGTTGGCGCAGCTCGGGAGACAGCCACGACAGGGCAGGCGGTTCGGGTCGGTGGGAGGAGGGTTGTTCTGGGCGGGCGAGATGGTAACAGGGTGCTGTGGCATAAGGGTGTACTCTGTAGGGGTGGGTCAGGACCGTAAGGTCAACCGGGAGAACAGCCGGCGCCACCAGGGGGTGGCGCGGGGACGAGCATCCTGACGGTGCTGTTCAGGCACGCCATGTTGCGCGTACCACTGTTCCCATTCAAATGGGGTAAGGGTGCGGGGAACCTCTGGCCCGGTGGCCCGGGCGAGTGACTTGGCCCGCAGTGAGGTGTCAGCAGTGTCGCCCTGCCTCGCCGAGAATGCGGGCGATTTTGCGGTGGTCTACGGCCATCGCCGGAATGAGGCCGCTCAGGCCTGCCACTGCTCAAGAGTGAGGGCCATCATGCTGTCCTTGCCGCTGCGGATATCCGCGCTCAACCAGTTGGCTTCCGGCAGCAGTTTTTCAAAATAGTAGCGCGCCGAGACAAGCTTGCTCTCCAGCAAGGTCGCGTTCCCTGCGCCCTCCGCCAGTTGCTCCTGCGCTACCAGGGCCATCCTCGACCACAGGTAGGCGATTACCGTTAGAGCGGTAAGGCGCAGGTAGGGCGTGGCAGCGGCGCCCGCCTGCTCCGGGTCCTGCATGCCGTTGCTCGCAATCCATGTGGTAGCTTCCTGCAGCGACTGCAGGGCAGTGGCCACTTCGGCGTGGTGGGGGGCCTCGCCGTTTTCCGCCAGGAATGAAGTGATGGTTTCGAACAGCCTACCGATCAGCCGCCCCCCCTTCAATGCCAGTTTGCGCCCCACCAGGTCCATGGCCTGGATACCGTTGGTGCCCTCGTAAATTCTCGGGATCCTGCCGTCGCGCACCAGCTGCTCCAGTGGCCAGTCGGTCGTGAACCCGGAGCCGCCCAGCACCTGCAGCCCGATGTTGGCGTTGTTGAAACCCTCGTCGGTGAGGAAAGCTTTCACTACCGGGGTGAGTAGCTGCACCATGTCATCCGCCGACTCACGGACGGCCTGATCGGGGTGGGCAACCGACAGGTCCAGTTGATGCCCGGTAAAGAGTGCCATTGCGCGCATACCCTCATTCAGTACTTTCTGGCGCATCAGCATGCGCCTGACGTCCGGGTGGACGATGATCGGGTCTGCCGGCCCGTCCGGGTTTTTCGGCCCGGTCAGGGAGCGGCCCTGCAGACGCTCCATGGCAAAGCCCAGGCTTTCCTGGTAGGCCATCTCCGCCACGCCCAGCCCCTGCATGCCCACCATCAGGCGGGCCTCATTCATCATGGTGAACATGGCGCGCATGCCGTCGTTGGGCTGCCCCACGAGCCAGCCCTGGGCGTTTTCAAAGTTGAGAACGGCGGTGGCGGAGCCCTTGATGCCCATCTTGTGTTCCAACCCGCCGCAGAACACTGGATTACGCTCCCCGCTGGCGGGCAGCACCTTGGGTACCACGAACAAGGAAATGCCCTTGGTGCTGTCCGGGGCTCCGGGCAGCTTGGCGAGGACCAGGTGAACAATGTTGTCCGTGAGGTCGTGCTCGCCCCCGGTGATCCAGATCTTGGTCCCCTCTATGCCATAGCTGCCATCTGCGAGCGGCGTTGCCTTTGTTCGGATCATGCCCAGGTCTGTGCCGCACTGGGGCTCAGTCAGGCACATGGTCCCCGTCCATTCGCCGCTGACCAGTTTGGCAAGGTAGGTTTCCCGCAGCTCATCCGAACCGTGCGCGTGCAGGGCGCTGATAGCCCCGTGGGTCAGGCCCGGGTACATGCCCAGGGACAGGTTGGTGGAGCACACCATTTCGTCCACGATAAATTTCAGGGTGTGCGGCAGCCCCTGGCCGCCAAAATCCACAGGTGCATCCAGTGAGGCCCAGCCCGCCTCGGTAAACTGCTTGTAGGCCTCCCGGAAGCCCTCGGGAGTGGTGACGGCGTGGGTTTCAGGGTCGTAATGGCAGCCCTGCTCATCGCCGATTTTGTTGATGGGCTGGAGCACTTCTGCGGCGAGCTTGCCGGCTTCCTCGATCACGGCAGAGATGATATCCGGGCTGGCCTCGGAGTATTTGTCCAGGGTGTGCAGCTGGTCAGCCCCGAGCACATCAAACAGCACGAACTTGATATCGTTGACAGGTGGCTGGTATTGCATGGCAGGACTCCGAGATACTGGTAAAAAGTTACGCTGTATACGCCTTGCGCCGGCCATCGGTTCATCGTTGCCAGTGCAGTGATAGTGTAGACGCCCCGTTGGGAATCCGCCTCGGGCGCTTGCTCGTATTCCCTGTGCAGCTTAACTGGAAGCAGATATGAGTGAAGTGACGAAAGAAGGCGGGGCAGTGCTGGTCGTGGGTGCATCCGGCGGCATAGGCAGGGCGGTTTTGGACCACTACCTGCAAGCGCCGGAGTACAACCTTGTTTTTGCCGTCAGCCGCGGCGCCCGCCCGGACAGTCTGCGGACCCATGGGGAGCGTTTGCGCTGGCTGGTCTGTGACAACACGGAACCCTCAATAGAGAGTGTGATGCACTCCATTGAGAGCCTGGGGGTGAGACTGGCCAGGGTGGTTGTCTGCAACGGGATCCTGCACAACGAAAGGCTCTCTCCGGAAAAGTCGCTGCTCAAGCTGAAGGCCCCGGCCATGCAGGAGGTGCTGCATGCCAATGTGGTAATCCCGTCGCTGTGGATCGCAGCACTGGCGAGGCAGCTCAGCGGTAGTGGCGAATGCGTGATCGCCGTGCTGAGCGCTCGGGTCGGCAGTATCACCGATAACCAGCTCGGCGGCTGGTACAGTTATCGCGCCTCCAAGGCGGCGCTCAACATGGTGTTGAAGTCTGCGGCGGTGGAATATCGTCGGCGCCTGCCCCGGGTGAAGTTGCTGGCATTTCATCCCGGGACCACCGATACGGCCCTGTCGAGACCGTTCCAGCGCGGGGTGGCGCCCGAAAGCCTGTTCACGCCCGCATTTGTGGCCGGGCGGTTGGCGCAATTGATGGATCAACTGGAGCCCGACGGGGAACTGTCCTACCTGGCCTGGGACGGTTCCAGCATTGAGTGGTAGTGTTTCTTCAGGGCTGTGGCTGGGCCGCGAGCCGCCTGGCATCCTCCAGCCCCCCCGCGTTGGTCACATCGCTGTAGCCCTGCGCGATCAGGCTCTGCCGGGCTCTCTCCGCCCGCCCGCCCACGGCGCAGTACAGGTAGATAGGGGTATCCTTGGCCAGGCCGAGGCGTGCGACCCCCGCCTCGATGCCATCGAAGGGTATGAGTTGCGCCTGCTCCAGGTGCCCCTGGCTGTACTCGGCCGGGGTGCGCACATCTATCCAGACGGCATCAGGGGGAACCTCGGCATGGGCACTGGCGCCGGCCAGTATTGCGGCGACGAAAAAGCAGGTATTGAGGATTCTGTTCATAGGGTTCACCGTTAGTTTGGGGCGCCCATGGCGACAGCCCTGGCCCTGGTGTCGGCACAGGCGCCGGCGTCGCTGGCACCCAGCCATCCGGACAGCTGCTCCTGCACGATCGTCGCCAGGGCCTCGATATGCCCGGGTTCACTGTTCAGGCAGGGAATATAGTCGAATTTCTCCCCGCCCGCCGACATGAAGTAGTCGCGGTTTTCCTCGCCGATCTCCTCGATGGTCTCCAGGCAGTCGGCGGCAAAGCCCGGGCAGACCACCTGTATGCTCTTTACGCCCTGCCCCGGCAGGGCCTTGAGGGTGGCGTCGGTGTAGGGCTGCAGCCACTCGGCCTTGCCGAAACGCGACTGGAAGGTGGTCAGGTAGGCGGATTCGGGCAGGCCCAGCTGCTCGGCCACCAGGCGCGTGGTCTTGTGGCACTGGCAGTGGTAGGGGTCTCCCTGGTCGAGGTAGCGCCGGGGCTCGCCGTGGTAGGAAAACAGCAGTTTGTCGGCGCTGCCATGCCGCTCGCGGTGAATGCGGATACTGTCGGCAACGGCCGCAATGTAGGCCGGGTGGTCGTGGTACTGGCTGACGAAGCGCAACTGCGGTAGCCAGCGGCGTCGGGTAAAGTCCTGTGCAATGGCGTCGAAGGTGGAACCGGTGGTCGCGCCGCTGTACTGGGGGTACAGGGGCAGTACCAGTAGTTTGGTGACGCCGCGGTCGATCATCCCCTGCAGGGTGCCGGCCATGTCGGGGTTGCCATAGCGCATGGCAAAGTCGACGATCACCTGTTCACCGAAGCGCTCTCGCGCGACCCGTTGCAGGGCTTCCGCCTGGTCACGGGTGTGGAACAACAGGGGTGAACCCCGGTCGGTCCAGACCTTGCGATAACTGGCCGCCGAGCGGGCGGGGCGAATCCGCAGGATAATCCCGTGCAGGATAAGCCACCAGACGAGCCGGGGGATCTCCACCACCCTGGGATCCCACAGGAACTGCCTGAGGTATCTGCGCAGCGGTTTGGGTTCCGGTGCGTCCGGGGTGCCCAGGTTGGTAAGCAGGATGCCCACCCGGGGCGACCTGGCCGTGATCGAAGTTCTTGCTGCCGGTATATTTCATGGTGGCCAATATACGGTTGCCGGGCGTGAATGCCAAATACAAAAACCCCCGCACAGGGCGGGGGTTGGTGTCGTGCCAGCAGAAGCCTAGTTGCTGATACCGTGTACCACGCTGACATCGGCCGTGCGTCCGGAGCCGTGGCAGACGGAGCACTGTTCAACCACCTCGCCGTCGTCGATGGCTTCCTGGCTGGTGTCGAAGCTGCCGCCATTGGCAACCATGTGGGCCGCGGCCTCATCACCGTCGTGGCAGCTCGCGCAGGCCGATGTGGCCGGTGTGACCACCGTGTCGTCAATCGGGCTTTCGTGGTCCACGCCGGTATCGATGGTGCTGCCCAGTACTCCCGAAGGCAGTGGCAGGGCGTAGCTATCGTCTTCGTGACAGGCCAGGCAGTTGGCCAGGTTGCCGGGGTAGTGCACGGTATTCTCATCGTAGACGTAGGTGCTGAAGCCTCTGAAGCCGACGATCTGCAGCGGGTTCTCGCGGATGCCGGCCGCGTGGATGCCGTGGACCATCCGGGCGAAGTCCAGGGACTCCTCGTCCTTGCCGTCCGTGGGCGGATTGACTGCCACCTCGCGCACCTCGCGATCGGTATTGCGCGGGTTGTGGCAGGTGACACAGACCTGGATGTCGTCGGTGCGGTTGTTGCCGTGCAGGCTGAGAGTCTGGTGGCAGCTCAGGCAGTTGTCCAGGGCCACCACGTCGCGGCGCTCTACCGCCTGGCCGTCCGCCTCGTTGATGTTGAAGAACTTATGGTCGTTGGTGAACGAGATGCGCTGCTCGTTGGGCTCCTCCTCGGTGCCGATGTTAACGGCGGGGTGTCCCTCTATGCCGGCAACACCACTGCCCTCAGCCGGAATAAAGGGGCGCTCGTCGCCGTCAGGGATAGCCACGGTGGACTCAACGATGTAGCTGCCGTCACCTACCGGGCTGCCTGCCAGCGCATTCAGGCTCACCGCGCTGGCGTCCTCGGCACCATTGCCGGTATTGGTGTAGTCGGTGGTATTCCAGGCCAGGTCGATCGCCAGGCGGCTGGCGCCGTTAGCCACCTGGGTCCAGACCGGATCAGTGGTCAGGTCGTAGGCATCGCCACTGGTCGGGTTGAATACCTTGTACTGCACCTTGGGGAATTGTCCCTGGCCGGTGTTGCTGACCGCCAGGATCTCCGCGGCGAAGTTCTTGCGGGCCTCATCCGTGGGTATCTTGTGGCTGTCCTGGATACTGCCCGCGATACCACCGCTGGAGTGACAGCTGGCGCACTTGCTGTCATCCGGCTGGCCGCCGGCGTGGCGGGTGAAATCCAGTGCCTCGTGACAGCTGCCGCAGGCGGCCTGGCTGGGGTAGTTGGCCCAGTTGTCGCCCTGGGAGGTCTGGGTGATCTCGTAGTCCAGGCCACTCGGGTACTTGAGGTCCGCTCCCGTGGCGCTGCCCGCGTGACAGTTCTCGCAGTTGCGGATGTCCTGGGGGTAGTGGAGGTTGGAGTAGTCGTGCACGCTGCCGCGGAAGCCCACGATGTAGTAGGGCTGGCCTTCCTGCACGCTGGGCAGGTTGGCGCCCATGTGGATCTTGTGGATCATCACTTTCATATCCACGGTGTTGGTGCTCTCAGGGTCGACCGAACCGGGGTTGTGGCAGGTGACGCAGTACTTGGTACTTCGATGCGCCCGCCGCCGTGAATGGCCAGCGGGTCGTGACAGCGATTACAGGTGGCCGTGGCGGCGATATCCATGGTGAAGATACCGTCCGTCGCCCCGGTAGCGGGCACCCAGTCCCGGTTGGGGTTGGCCTTGCCGGGTGCATCGTCGAACTGGATCGCCACCCGGTGGGTCAGGTTGGGGTTGTAGGACAGGTCCAGGCCCTCTTCCGCGGCCTGGTCCAGGATATCCTGGGGCAGGTTGCTCAGGCTGGTATCGTACTGGTAGGTGTAGGAGCCGTCGCCGTTGTTGGTGAACTCTCCGCAGGGATGATCCTCGTTATCCTGCTCATAGTTGGCCTGCAGCTGGGGCTCTGTGCCCGGGAAGTCGCCTTGCGGCTCCGCAATCGCATTGACATAGGACTGCCAGCTACCGGTCATACTGCCCTGGGGGCTGGTTTCGAGCTTGGCGACGACGAAGCGCACATCGTCGACGGTCAGGTCGGTGATGCCGACGTTGTTCTTGTCACTGAGCGTGAAGGTAATGACCGGCTGGTCGTCGCCGTTCAGGCTCGCCTCGGTGATAAAGGCGTTGAGTACGGTCGCTTCCGCGTATGGGCTCGCCGACGGTGTCGGCGGAATCGGGTCCGGCGGAATCGGTTGGCCGGGAGGAGCCGGTCCGGGCTCCACGCCGGGGGCGCTGTTGCCGCCGCCCCCGCCGCCACAGGCGACGAGCAGGCCGAGCGTGCCAGCCATTATCCAGTTGCGTGTGTTTGTAAGCATGGTCTTTCTCTCCCGGGTTCTATTCCCAGTGATAAATCACTGAGGCGCCCACATAATTGATCTGTTCGTTCGGATTGCCCTGGCCGAAGGTCAGCACCTTGCCGATCGTATCCGGCTGTACACCTTGCCAGGCCCAGTCGTCGCTCTTGTAGTCGTAGAACTGGTAATCCAGTTGCAGGAACAGGTTCTCCTGCATGTGCCAGATACCGCTCAGACGCACGTTGTGCAGGGTGGTGTTGACTGTCGGCAGGTTGCTGGCCGCAAGGCTGCTGCCCGCCCTGGTGCCCAGGTTCTGCTCTGCCTGGGTGTCGACGTAGTTGTAGTCGAAGCTGACCTCGAGATCCTTGGTCACCTGCCACTGGACATTCGCGCCCAGGGTGACGCTGGTATCCTCGCTTTCGCCGGTCCAGTTCTGGTTGGGGTCACTGGCCTGGGGCAGGGGCGGGTAGATCGCAAAGGCGTTTTTCTCCGGCCCGCCGCGGAAAGCCCGGCTGCTCTGGTCTGCCTTGTAATAGTCATAACCCCCGTACAGGCTGGCGGACAGCGTCTCGCTGGCAACATAACTGGCGCTCAGGTGAGTGCGATACCACTCGTCCTCGGTCAGCCCCAGCTCGCTCGCACCGTAATCATTGTCGATCCACTGCAGGTTCAGGCTCAGGTTCCAGCGGTCGGTGGGCAGGAAGTTGAAATCCGCGCTGGTCTGCCACTGGTCCCGGTTCGCCATGTAGATATTTCATCAGTTCCGGATGGGTGATGTAGCGCTCGGTATCCGGGGTGGCGTTGATCAGCTCGGTATCCAGCAGGGCGTAGTAATTCTGGGCCCACTCGTAGGTATCCGCGGCGCGATCGGCATAACTGACTTCCAGCCGGGTAGTGAAGTTCGACCAGGGCTGGATCCGGTAGCCCAGGGTGTAGCGATCCTGTTCGGTTTCCTCCACGGGTGCGTTTTCCCGGGTTACTTTCTCGTATTCGTACTCGAAGCTCAGTTTGCTGCGCAGGGGCAGGCGGTAACTGACCTCGAAGCCGGGGGTCTCGGAGCGGTAATCGTGGTTGGTGTTGTACACCGTCGAAGGCGTTCCGCGCTGGTTGCCGCCGTCGCCGCGAATATACTGGTAGCCGTTGCGATCGGCGTCGTAATCCCGGTTGCGATACTTGTAAAAGAGCTCCGCACTGAGTTTCGGCAGCGGGTTCAGCAACAGGCGGGTGTTGAAGGTGCTGTTGTCCACCTCGCCGTCGTAGTTGTTTTTCGGTAAAGGTACGGTTACCGCCAGTGCCGGGTTGACGCTGTAATCGAGGAAATCCTGGTTCTGGGATGCCACCGCGTAGCTGCCGTCCACCTGTAACCGGATAGTCGGGGAGAAAATGTACTGGCCGATCACCCGGCCGCCCAGCTGGTCGTTGTCAGGCGCCAGGCCGAGGCCGCCGATACCCGTGGGGTAGCGCACATTGGGGCCATAGGAGCTGTAGGGGTTCTGCCAGGTCAGCACGTCGTCCTGGTTGTCGAAGTCCGAGTAGAAGACCCGGCCTTCCAGGCTCAGTTTGCTGTCGCTGTAGGCCAGGCCCAGGTCGAACTCGGTAGTGCGATAATCTATGGGCTGATTCAGCAGTACCGCGTCGGCAGAGGAAGCATCGATGTAGATGCCGGCGCCAATGTCATTATTGCCCGACTTTTCCTCGTAGGACAGGTTGGTGTCCACGCTCCAGTGCTTGTTGAGACGGGTGTCCGCCTTGAGATACACCCGTTCCCGCTTGAGCTCCTGGTCGAAGCCGTGCAGGGACTGGTTCAGGTTGGTCCAGTCCGACGTGGTAAGGCCACTCACCCAGTCGTCCGGCAGTTTCAGCCGGGTGCCGCCGGTAAATGGCGTGCGACCCTCGTCGTTGCTGACCTGTAACTGTGAATCAAACCCCGCGCTGAGCGAAAACCGTCCCGCCTTGCCCCAGGTGAGCTCACCCTCGCGGGTATCGAGCCCCAGGTTGGACAGGTAGCCCTGCCAGAAACTGTCGCCGCTGCTGAAATCCTGCCACTGCAGGTTGCCGATGACCGTGGCGCCCTCTTTGTTGAGGCCGTTGTACTCACCGAACATATAATTGTCGTCACTGGTATAGCCCGCGCCCAGCTGCGCGATCAGCGGCTCGTCGGCCTGCCAGGCGGTCTTCAGTGGAGGGCGATTCTGCAGGGCCAGTGGGGTGTACTGATCGGCCTCCTGGGCCAGCGCACCACAGGCTGCCAGCACCAGGCTGCTGGCGGCCCCCAGGTGATAGGGAAAGCGGTTCATGCTCTTCATCGTGTCAAGCGCGCTCCCGACGGATGGTTTGATCCATGAATCTGGCTGTGGCAGTTAAGGCAGTTCTTACCCAGCATGTTCTGGTTGGCATTGCCGCCCGGCAGACCCTCGCTGCCGTAGGGCTGGCTGGGGTGGAAAGCCGCCGCATGGCACTGCTGGCACAGGGCCGGGCCCCGGGCGTTCAGCAGGGGCTCGTTGACCGAACCATGGGGTTTGTGACACAGGGTGCAGTCCTCGGCCGCCGGCGGGTGCTCCCACAGGAAGGGTCCGCGTTTGTCGGCGTGGCAGCTGAAACAGTTGTCGTTGACGCTCACCTGCTGCAGGGCGGCCTCGCCCAGTCCCCCGTGGGGATTGTGGCAGTCGGTACAGCTGGTTTTGCCCTCGGCAATCGGGTGGCGGGAGGGCAGGTGGAGCTGGGAACGCACCTGGGTGTGGCAATCCAGGCAGATCTTTTCCGCTTCCTGGGTGCCCATCACGAGATCCTGCTGCTGGTGGGCGTCGTGGCAGCTGTCGCAGGCGAGGTTTTCCTGCTGGTGGGCGCTGCCGGTCCACAGGGCGTGCTCGCCGGTGTTATGACAGGTCTGGCAGCTGGCGCTGCGCACCTCCGGGTCCGAGGGCCACTCGGGTCCGAAGCTCACATCAGGGGGATTTTTTGTCGCTTTCTGTTTGTGCGCGGTACTGGCCCCGTGACAGGCGACACAGCTTTCACTGCCGCCACCGGCCAGTGAGCCGTGTACCGTGTTGGCGATGGCGTGGATCGGTGCGTCCTCGTCATGGCAGTCGAGGCACTGGCGCTCGGGTTTTTGTGCATGGGCCAGCATGCCGGCGACGGCCAATGCAAGTGCGCAGCAAGTCAGCAAGAGTTTACGGTGGTATCCAGCCATTTTTTATTGTTGCTCCACCTTGAAGTCGGTTTCGTCGCCAGCGAAGCTCATGGTCAGCGGCAGGGACACCCAGTGTCTTCCGGCCGGATTGACAGCCCCGTGGAGAGCAATACCAAAGGTATACTTTCCGTCCGGGGTAAATGGCTTCAGTGAAATAGTATTGTTCAGCGGCACGGTCAAAGCCACAGTCCAGTACCCATTGGTGTAGGTCTTATTGATCTGTATCAAGTTACTGGGCTGCCAGCTCACGTCGTCCAGCACAGTAGCAACATCAATCTCGCCGCTGGCCAGCGTTATCCGCCAAAGTTCCACGAAGTCGCCCTGCGCCAGCAATTGCTCCAGCTCCGCCGCCGATCGCCGCAGGGATGGCTGGCCTATGCGCTGTTGCTGCGACCGGGAACTCCACAGGTACTTGCCGGTGCGCTGGCCATTGTCGCGGGACATCCCGGGCAGGTCGCTGTGGCAGGCGGCGAAACAGCCGCCCCGCTGGAATGCGTCGTTGCCGCCATCGTCCCACATCAGGGCGATATCGGTATCGTCTGGCGGGCCCTGCCAGCCCAGGGTGATGGTCATCCACTCGTCATCCCGGGAAAAAGCCACCGCCAGTTCCCGGGAAGCTGGTCGATATCCCGCTGGCCTGGGCCTCGCCCATCCCCGCCTCCTCGCCCCGGTGGCACTGCTGGCAGTTCCTGCCCTGGCGCAGTGGCTGGGAGCCGGGGTGACCCTGCAACAGCCAGTCGCTGTCTGCCATGCCGGGATAAAACAGGGTGACCGCGCGGCTGTCCACAGCTTCGGGAACCATCGCCGTCTGTGCGTCAGTCGGGGCGTGGGCAATACCATCGTGGCAATCCAGGCAACTGTGGTCCGGCTCGAGTGCCCGCTGGTGGAAGCCCTTGACCTTTTCACGGATATTCGGGTCGCGCGCCATGCGCTCCAGGTTGTGGCAGCTGCGGCAGCCCAGCGAACTGTTTTCCAGCATCTCGTGTTCTGCCGACTCGTGGTCGTGGGGGTTGTGGCAACTGGTGCAGGGCGGGTTGAATTCCGCGAACTCCTCCAGGCCATGAATGCCTTTTTTCTGGGTCTTGTGGCAGGTTGTGCAGACCTGCGCCTGCTGGTCGGGAAACAGCACCCGGTCGCGTTCCACGTGCAGGTCGTGACAGGTGACACAGGTCAGGTTGTTGAACATATGCAGGGCATCTTGCCAGTGGGCGGCCTGACCAGCCTCGTGGCAGGCCAGGCACTGCCCGTCCTGGGCGGCAGCGGTGGCGCTCCAGCGGGGGCCGTAACTCACGGTCGGGGAGACCAGGGTGGGCGCCCTGGCGTGTCCGTCACTGTCACCGTGGCAATCCTGGCAGCCGCGCCGGCCCAGCATTTCCTCGGGGTTGTCGCTGGTGCCATGGGAGCCGGCCTGGACCTGGTGCACGGGCGAGTCGGGCCCGAAATCATGGCAGCCCAGGCAGAGGGCGGCATCGCCGTTGGCGGCGACGCTGTCGGCACGGGACACTATAGCTGCAGCGGCCAACAACAGTGTGGCCGCGGTCTTTCCAACCGAAATCATGGGTCCGTCCCCGGGCGTTTTTTTTATTTGTCTTGTCAGTCAGTATTCTCGGGGTGGGCGATACCTGAGTGACAATCGATACAGGTGCGTTCCCCGCTCAGCGCTTTCTTATGAAACTTCTGCGCCCTTGCGCTTTGCAGGGCCAGTACCATGCGCTCCGTCTCGTGGCAATTGCGACACTCCTGGGAGTCATTGGCCTTCAGCCGGTTTATCTCCCGCTCTTTCATGGCGGGGGCGTGGGCCGCGTATTTTTCCGGGGTGTCAATTATTCCGGTGAAATGGCCCCATACCTCGCGCGATGCCTCGACCTTGCGCACCATCTTGGGCAGGAATTCCTTCGGCAAATGGCAGTCCGAGCAGCTGGCGTGAATACCGAGCGCATTCTGGAAGTGCTTGGTTTTCTCCACCTGTACCAGCGGGTTGTCAGACATTTCGTGACAGCTGGTGCAGAAGGCGTCCGTGCTGGTGGCATGCATGGTGGCATCGAAGGCCAGTACGGCGCCGATGCCCAGAACCAGCCCGATGACCAGCAGGCTCAGAACGGAGCGGGTGGGTGACGGCCGCAGCAGGGAGCGCAGCCAGCCTCCCGATGAAGAGTCGCTCATTGAATCCAGATTCCTTCAGTTGATGAGGGTAAAGGCACGCACTGTGTACCCGTTAAACTAACCGAGTCTATGCCAATTGGCCAATGCCCCATTTGATAGAGGTCATGACAGTAGCGTATCGATGACGACACCCAGCAGGAATAGCGAGGTAAATTGCCGGGTATGCCGGAATGCCTGGGCGGAGAACCACAGGGGCCATACTTCAGGAGGATAATTATCCGGTTTGGCGGCGGGCTTCGGACTTGCTGAACACGCTGAACAGCGCCGGCAGCCTGGGCAGGTTGATAAATACCAGTAACAGGGCCCAGCCGAAGCTGCCCGTGGCCACCAGTGCCAGGCACAGCAGGTACTGGGCGGCAATCATCGCCACTACCCAGTGGCGCGAGCGTTTTTCGCCCAGCTGCACGGGCAGGGTGTTGACCCCCTTGGCCTTGTCAGCTTCCAGCTTGTCGGTGTGCTTGCCGAACAGTACCGTAGTTGGGCCAAGGGCGAATACCAGGCTGAGCCAGGTCACGCTCCAGCTCCACTGCCCGGCCAGCACGTAGTAGCTGCCGCCCACCATCAGCGGGCCCCACACCAGCAGCACGGCGGGTTCGCCGAGGCCGTAGTATTTCAGTGGCCAGGTGTAGAACAGCACAAAAAAGCCGCCGGCCAGCATCAGGTCCAGGGTGAGCCCGCTGCGCTGGGAGATCAGCCACGCCCCCAGCAACAGGGCGATTCCGGCGGTGACGCCGAGGTAGCCCCAGAACTGGCGTTCGCTCATCAGGCCGTCCTCGAGCACATGCACCCCGTACTGGTTGCGGTAGTAGTTATCCTTGTCGATGCCCCGCCGCGAGTCGGTGAAGTCGTTCAGCAGGTTGTTGGTGGCATGGGCGAACATCAGGCCAAGTACCGTTGCCAGCCAGAGGTTCCATTCAAACAAGCCGGCGCGCCAGGCCATCAGCCCACCCAGGGCCGATGCGGTAAAGGTCATGAACAGCACCGAGGCGCGGCAGGCAATCAGCCATTTGGCCACCGGATCCATGGCCTGCCATTCGCTCTGTGACAGCTTGGGCATCTGGGCCAGGGCGCGGCCCCACATTTTTACATCGATCATCTGTGCTGTTTTCCTGTGAGCTATGGTGCTATCCGGGCTTGCCGTCCACCCTGGGGCGAGTGAGTATCGGCAGATAGCGATAGAGGAACATACCGAATACCAGCACCCAGAGCGCGGCCGATATCTGCCATGAGAGCAGGCTCAGGGCCGCATTGGCAATCGGCAGTGCCGAGCGGACAAACGCCGCCACCAGTATAAGGGCGAAAGCAAGCGCGAGGTAGTGGGGGACTTCAAGGGGACGGCCTGTATGTCCCATGGATACCCGTGACATCATGGACAGAATCATGCCGCCGATCGCACCGATAGCCAGCAGGTGGATGATATTCTTGCCTGCCACCGGGTCACCCCCCGCGAGTCCCAGGCCGAGCAGCGCCAGCGGTATGCACAGGTAACTGAGGTGCATCGACCACAGCAGCGGTACTTTCACAGCCCTCCAGCCCTGCCAGTGGGCCAGGCGGTAAAAGTGCAGGGCGCTGGTCGCAAGGCACAGCGCCGCCAGCCACGCAGGGCTCCCTGTTCCCGGCCCGACAGCGCTGGCCAGGCCCACCGCGGCGACGCTGCCGATTGCGAGGTACTCAAGCCAGGGTGGCAGCGGCGCTATTGTCAGGCCGAGGCGGTTGGCGGTAAACAGCGGTATCACCCGGCCGCCGATGATTACGATGAACACGGAAATCATCCATACCGCGCCATAGTGCAGGCGCGTGCTCGCGACGCGGCTCATCGATAGTGAGATAACTGGCACAACACAGCAGCAGCAGTATGAGTAATACCGGCAGGAACAGGATATTGCGCCACTGGCGCCGGGCCCACACCCGCTGTCCCAGTTCGTACGCCAGCAGCAGCAGAAACAGCATCTCCGCCAGCCAGGCCAGCAGCAGCCACTGGGGGGCGAGCCACAACAGTGCGCGCGCCGCCAGCCACAGGCCGAACAGCAGCTGCAGGCGCCAGCCGCGGGTTCCCGGCAGGTTGGTCCAGGTGGCTACCGCCGTCAGCAGGAAGCCCGCCACCACCGGCAGGGCGAATCCGAAAATCATTTCATGGGCGTGCCACCAGTTCGGTGGAATCCCTGCAGGCCAGGCCTGGGGCTGCGACACCCACAGCAGCCAGCGCGTCATGGCAAGCACACCGAAGCCGGCGGCGGCCAGGAATCCGGCCCTGAAGGCCAGCTGCCACAGGGGAGCGATGTCCCGCCCGCTATTCATAGGTCACCCGATGTTACAAAAGAGCCAGCCTAGCCCAATTGGGCTGCCCCGGGAAGCCTGTCCGTCCTGAGCGCGGGTGATACTCACCGCGCCGCGCATATAGTATGGTTGGACCCGTCCGGTGCGACCGGGCTACTGGCAGATTCGGAGATCGAGCATGAAATTATGGCATTGTAATGGGGCGCGCTCCCTGCGGCCCCTGTGGGCGCTGGAAGAGATGGGACTTGAGTATGAGCTTGAGGTGCTGCCGTTTCCGCCGCGGGTGTTCCAGCGGGACTACCTGGGCGTCAACAGCCTTGGCACTGTGCCCTTCCTGCAGGATGGGGAGACCGAAATGACCGAATCGAGCGCGATCTGCCAGTACCTGGTGGACCGCTACGAACAATATGAATTTGGCCTGCGGCCGGCGCACCCCGAATACGGCGCCTACCTCAACTGGTTGCACCACGCGGACGCCACCCTCACCTTTCCCCAGACGCTCACGATGCGCTACTACTACCTGGAGCCCACGCCGGAAAAGCAGGCGGTGGGAGATGACTACGCCAAATGGTTTATCGCGCGGCTGCGACGCCTGGACACCCATCTGGAGAACAACGACTACCTGGTGGATGGGCGCTTCACCATTGCGGACATCGCCGTGGGCTATGCGCTCCACCTGGCCTGCTCACTGCAACTGGACGAGCGCTTTGCGCCCCAGACCCGGGCCTATCTCGAGCGCCTGCAAGGGCGGCCGGCCTTCAAGCGGGCGGATAGCCACGGGGAGCCGCTGGTACTGCCGCCTCGTGTCACTGGTTGAGCGCCAGTCCAGAACAATCCATGAGGGCGGTTGCCATCGTATATACTGCGCGCCCACAAGCGAATAGCCTGATTCTATGTCGAAAAAACCCCGCAGCCTGAAACCCCGGGCCTTCCCCCGCAGTCTCTCCGTGTCCCTGGCGGGCCTGCGCGCTGGCGGCGCGCTGGCGATGGATGGCGCCATGCAGAAACTGCTGCGCCGCGATACCCCGGGCGAGGACTCGGAGTTCGCCCGGCGCGAGGCCCGTCGTTTTGTCAATGAGCTGGGCAAGCTCAAGGGCACTTACGTCAAGATCGGCCAGATGATGGCCCTGTTCGGCGAGCACTTCCTGCCGCCGGTACTGGCCGAGGCCATGCACTCGCTGGGCGACCAGACCGAGCCGCTGCACTGGGAAGCCATCGAGCCGGTACTGCGAGGCAGCCTCGGGGAGCGCTACGCCGAGCTCGATATAGAGCGCGAAGCGCTGGCGGCGGCCTCCCTGGCCCAGGTGCATGTGGCGACCGTGCGCGCCAGCGGCGAGCGCATCTGCCTGAAAGTGCAGTATCCCGGGCTGGCTGACGTGATCGACTCGGACTTTGACGCCGTCGTGCGGATGTTGATGCTGGCGCGCTGGTTGCAGGCGGGTCGCGACCTGGATGACTGGCTGGAATCCATGCGCAGCCATCTCCACAACGAGATCGATTATCGGCGCGAAGCGACGCTCACGGCCCGGATGGCGGAGCTGGTGCAGGGTGTCGACGTCAAGGGTGTGAGCTATGCGGTGCCGAAGCTGCACGCGCGCTACTGTACCGATGTGGTGCTGGCGCTGGAGTATATGGATGGCCTGCCGGTGACGGCCCAGGCCGTGGCAGACCTGTCCCTGGAGCGTCGCAATGCGCTGGCGGTGGGTATGCTGGAGTTGTTCTTTTACGAGCTCTACGACTGGGGTTGCCTGCAGACCGATCCCAACTTCGGCAACTACCTCCTGCGCCTCGATGACAGGCGCAGGAAACAGGGCCAGGACAGCCTGGTGTTACTGGATTTCGGTTCCATCCTGGACTGCAGTGATGAGTTCCTGTTTCACCTGCGCAACACCATCGATGCCGGCCTGCGCCAGGACATCAAACTGCTGGGAGACAGCCTGATCGGGCTGGGTTGCCTGCGGGAAAACGCCAGCGACGAGGCGCGCCAGCTGTTTGCAGACTTCTGCCTGCACCTGCTGGAACCGCTGCGACCGCCGGCGCAGCTCCCGGCCGAGTATCTCAACCCCCAGGGTGAATACCGCTGGGCCCAGTCGCGCCTGATGCACCGGGCCGGCAAGCAGGCAGCCCTGTCCGCCACCAGCCGTCACTTTACCCCGCCATCCAGGGAGTTTGCGCTGATTGCCCGTAAACTGACCGGGGTGTTCACTTTCATTGCCGTACTGGAGGCCGAGTTCAACGCCTACGATATGGTGGCTGCGCACATAGCCCGTTGGCGGGAGCGAGAACGTCTTGGCAAAGGATAAAGACAAGGAGAGAGACCGCAACCAGAAAGCTATTCCCACCTCGCGGGTGGGGCGCCTGGCCCGGGTGGCCCGGATGGCCAGTGGTGTCGCGGGCGGTATGCTGGCGGAGGGAACCCGGCAGTTGCGGGCGGGCAAGCGCCCCAGGGCGCGGGACATGTTGTTGACGCCCGCCAACGCCCGCCGGGTAGCGGACCAGCTTGCCACCATGCGCGGCGCCGCCATGAAGGTGGGGCAGATTTTGTCTATGGATACCGGGGATTTCCTGCCCCGGGAACTGGCCGATATTCTCGCCAGGCTGCGCTCCGACGCCCGCTATATGCCCACCCAGCAGTTGCGCAAGGTGATGTCCGACGCCTACGGGCCCGACTGGGAGGAACTGTTCTACGGCTTTGAAATGAAGCCCCTGGCAGCGGCCTCTATCGGCCAGGTGCATCGTGCGGTGGCCCCGGACGGCCGGGAAATGGTGCTCAAGGTGCAGTATCCCGGCGTCGCCGCCAGCATCGACAGCGACGTGGACAATATTGCCACCCTGCTGCGCATGTCGGGCCTGTTGCCGGCGGAGCTGGATATACAGCCCCTGCTGGCGGACGCCAAGCACCAGCTCAAGGACGAGGCCGATTACCACAAGGAGGCGGAGTTCCTGCAGGCCTTTGGCGACCTGTTGCGGGACGACGAGCGCTTCCTGGTGCCCGAGCTGCTGCCGGACCTGAGCCGGCGCACGGTGCTCGCCATGACCTACGTCAGCGGCAAACCCATTGAGACCGTGGTGAGCCTGCCCCAGGCCGAGCGCGACCGGGTCATGACGGCGCTGGTGGAGTTGATGTTCATGGAGTTGTTTGAACTGCGGATGGTGCAGACCGATCCCAATTTCGCCAACTACCTCTACCGCGGCAGCAGCGGCCAGATCGTTTTGCTGGACTTCGGCGCGACCCGCCACTTCAAGGCGGGTTTCGTCAATAACTATCGCAAGTTGCTGGCCGCCGCGATGACCCGTGATCACGATAAGCTGATCGCGGCGGCGGAACGCATCGGCTACGCCATGGGGGACGAGGACAGCGAATATCGCGCGCTGGTGCTGGAGTTGTTCCTGCTGGCGCTGGAGCCGCTGCGTCACGAGGGGACGTATGATTTCGCCCATTCGGATATGGCGCGACGGATGTCCGAGCTGGCGGAGGAAGTGGCGGAATACCGCGACTTCTGGCGCGCTCCTCCCACCGACGCCATGTACTTTCACCGCAAGCTCGGCGGGATGTTCCTGCTGGCCAGCCGGGTGAAAGCGCGGGTGGACGTCAACCAGCTGGTCAAACAGTTTATAAGCTGATCAGCGCTTGACCTTCCTCTTTGGCCGCACCTTTGCCTTCGCCTTTTTGCGCGGCTTTGGCGCCGGTTTACTGGCGGCCCCTGCCGCCGCCCGCAGTTCCTCGAAACTTTCCTGCAGGCAGTCCGCGTAAAATGCCGGGTCCGGCAGCATGTCGCGACAGGCCGTGAATGACAGGGTGACGGCCCCCTGCTTGTCCTGCACGGTACTGTAAACGATATGGAACAGCCCCACGTTGGGCAGCAGTGGTCCCAGGCTGATGGAGCCGACCAGCGCCGCCCCGCACAGGTACAGCTGGACCGGCGCCCCGGGCACATTGGTGACGATGGTATTGAACATCGTGCTGGCCTCGGCCAGGCCGGTGGCACTGGCGGTGCGTATCGCCAGGGACAACACATTGCCCGGCATGACATCCGTCAGGTCCACGGCGAAGCGGGGGCCCAGTGCCTCGGCATAGGCCTTGGCTGACAAGGCTTCTCGATGAACTGCCGCAAGTCGCTCCAGCGGGTCCTGGATGCCCGTGCACAGGCTGACATTCATGAAGCCCACCATATTGCCGCTCGCCGAGCGCTCCTCGGCGGAGCGCACGTCTATCGGGCAGCCCGTGACGAGACTGTTGTCCGGCAGTTCCCCCTTGCTGTCCAGGTACTTGCGCAAGCCACCGGCGACGATGGTCAGCATCACATCGTTGACGGTAGTGCCCGGCAGGGCGTTTTTGATATTGCGGATCTGGGCGAAGTCGAAAGTGCGCGCTTCCACTACCCGGTGGCGGGAGATTTTGCCCTGGAACCGCGTTTTTGGCTTGTCGCCCAGGTAGTGGAAACGCTCTTCGTCCTGGCCCTGGCGCAGGCGCTTGAACGCAGGCCCCGCCTGTTTCACGATATCGAGCAGCTGGCCGGGTTTGCGCCAGATATCCACATAAGCGCGGGCCAGCATCCCCAGGGTGGAGGGACGCTCGACCACCCAGGGGGGTGGTTTGCCCGGGTCCTCGGTGCGCGGGCTGAGATCGTGCATGATATTCATGAACTGGGTGCCGGTGGCGCCGTCCATCGCGCAGTGATGCACCTTCAGCAGCATGGCGAAACAGTTCGGCGGGAAACCCTCGACATTGTTCAGCCCCTCGATCACATAGATTTCCCACATGGGCTTGTCACGCCGCAGGGGGGTGGCGTGGATACGGGCTGCGAGGATGCACAGCTGGCGCCAGTCACCGGGTTTGGGCAGGGCGATGTGGCGCACGTGGTATTCAAGGTCGAACTCGGGGTCCTCCGCCCAGTAGGGTCGGCCCAGGCCGTAGGGCACGAAAGCCAGCTTGCGGCGGAAAATAGGCGACAGGTGCAGGCGGCTTTCCAGCATCGCCAGGATCTGCTTGAAACGGACCTTGCCCCCGGGGGCGGTGGACTGGTCGTAAATGCTGACGCCGCCGATGTGCTGTGGCAAGCCGTCGAGCTCGGCGTGCAGGAACATGGCGTCCTGGCCGGACAATTGTTGCATGGCGGATACCTCTTATTGGACTTATCAGTAGGCAGGATCGGGTGAATCGCAGCTTGCGTCAATACTAACGATGACGCTGGTGATCTCCCGCCAGCCAGGTGTTGTGCACGCTGAAGTCCTGGTCGAAGTGCACCAGGTCGGCGCGATAACCGCTGGCGATCCGCCCCTGGCGGTCATCGAGCCCGAGGATTGCGGCGGGATACAGCGAGGCCATGCGCAGGCACTCTTGCAGCGGGATGCCGACGGTTCTCGCGGCGTAGCCAACCGCGTCGATCATGCCGATCGCGCTGCCCGCCAGCACGCCATCGCCATTCACCAGTTTGCCGTTGTCGACGCTCAACTGTTCCGCATAGAGGGAAAAACTGCGGCTGCGACCGCCCACGGTGGCCATGGCGTCGCTGACCAGTACCAGGCGTCCCGGGGGCTTGGACCGCTGCGCCAGGCGGATGCTGGCCGGGTGGACGTGGTGACCATCGGCAATAATGCCTGCCCACAGGGCATTTTCCAGCAGCGCCGCGCCCACGGTGCCGGGTTCCCTGCCGGTCAGGGGACTCATGGCATTGAACAGGTGGGTGACGCCCTCCAGCCCCTCCTCGATCGCCGCGACAATCTGCCCGTGACTGGCGTTGGTGTGGCCGGCGCAGACGTGGATACCGCTGGCCGTGAGCTGGCGGATCTGCCCTGCCGCGGTTAGTTCCGGGGCGAGGGTGACGATCACCTCCAGGTCATTCAGTGAACAGAGCCAGGCGATATCCCCGGCCGTGGGGGTGCGGATCATATCCGCGCGGTGGGCGCCGCGCCTGGCGACCTCGAAAAAAGGCCCCTCCAGGTGGATACCCAGGATGCCGCTGTTGCCGCCGGCGCGGGCGGCCCGCACGGCGGCGACAGCCTGCTCGCCGGTGGCGCGGGTATCGCTGATGAGCGTGGGCATCATGGCGGTGGTGCCGGTGGCGCGATGGGCGCCGAGCATGGCGGCGAGGGTCTCCTGGCAGGGATTGTTGTTGAACATCAGGTCGCCGCCACCGTTGACCTGCAGATCTATCAGGCCCGGGGCCAGGATACCTTCAGGCAGTGCCATGACTTCGACCCCGGCCGGGCATTGAGCCAGCGGGACAAGCGCCTCCACAGCCTCACCCCTGACAATCACGCAGTGGTTCTGCAAAAAATGCGCCCCGTCGAATATCGACGGGGCGCTGATAGCTACTGCTGCGCCGGGCTCGGGCATGGACTGATCCTCCGTGTGCCGAGTTTACCCGAATTGCTCGGGCGCGGCCTCAGCGCTTGCCCCCTGCGCCGCGAAAAGCCGGCGGCACGAATCCCGGTTCAAGCGCCTTGCGCGGATGGTAGGCGCTCAACTGTCCCATGAAGGGCGAGTGGATCGAATAACCCAGCAGCGACTGGACAGCAGGTGACATGTGCGCAACCTCCGCCGGTGGAATGGCGAGGAAGAAATTTTCCTGGGTCCTGGCCCAGGGTTGGCAGTACTGGTTGGAAAAGGCGCGCCGGGTGGTGTCCGCGCTGTTGCCGCCGCCGCGGTGCAGCAGTGTGCCGGCAAACACTATGCAGGCGCCCGCGGGCATCAGTACGGGCAGGCCCATTCCCTCCAGCCGCCTGGCAAATTCCGGGTCCGCCTCGGCGTCCCCGCTGTGATAGTTCCCGGCAATCTGCTCGTCACTCCAGCGGTGGCTGCCGGGAATCACCTGGGTGGCGCCGTTGGCGAGGGTGAATTCCTCCACCGCCACGATGGTGGAGAGGCTGACCATGGGGCGCGGCCGGGGAATCGGGTAGAAAGAGTCGTCGGTATGCCAGGGCTGGGGCGTCTCCCCGGGGCTGATAACAATGGCCTGGCTGGCGGTGAGCAGGTAGTTGGGCAACAGCAGCGCGTCGCACAGGGCCAGTATGCGGGGGTCTTCCACGATGTCCTGGAAAATACGGTGGCGAGCCACCAGGGTGTAAATGCGCTCGGTGCGGTTACCCTCGAAGTTATTGCGGCCCCTGTGGCTGCCCAGCATCTGATCGTAGAGCGCGTTCACCTGGTTGAGCTGCCCGCTGGAGAGAAAGTCGGGAATGACTGTGTAGCCGTGCTCCTGCAGCTCCTGCAAGTGCCGGTCGGTGTTCAGCTGCGTTGTGGCGGTCATTGGCTGCTCCTGTGAGTCTGCGGCACCGATAGAGCATACGATTGCCTGTCTCATTGTTCCAGATCAGTAAATCACAGCCGCCAGGTGCTTGTCTGGCGCTGGCTTAGAGGCAAGAATTAAACGCTGTCCCGCCACAAAACATAATCAGGGGTCCAGCTGATGAAATCCGATATTGAAATTGCCCGCGAGTCGCAGCCGCGCCCCGTGATTGAAATCGCCGCACAACTCGGCATCCCGCCGGAACAGCTGGTTCCCTATGGCCATACCAAGGCCAAAGTGAATCTCGACTATGTCCAGGGCCTGGAAGACCGGCCGGACGGCAGGCTGATCCTGGTGACGGCGATGAGCCCGACACCGGCGGGCGAGGGCAAGACCACTGTGGCGATCGGCCTGGCGGATGCATTGAACCGGATAGGGGCGAAAGCGTCAGTCTGCCTGCGCGAGCCGAGCCTGGGCCCCTGCTTTGGCCTCAAGGGCGGGGCCGCGGGCGGCGGTTACGCCCAGGTAATTCCGATGGAGGATATCAACCTGCACTTCACCGGCGACATGCACGCCATCGGCACGGCCCATAACCTGCTCGCTGCGATGATCGACAACTACGTGCACTGGAGCAACGAGATCCGGCTGGACCTGCGCCGGGTCACCTGGCGCCGGGTGGTGGACATCAACGACCGGCAGCTGCGCCAGATCGTCACCGGGATCGGTGGACCCGCCAATGGTTTCCCGATGGAAGGAGGCTTCGACATTACCGTGGCATCCGAGGTGATGGCCATTTTCTGCCTGTCGCGCAACCTGCAGGACCTGCAGGAGAGGCTCGGCAGGATCGTGATCGGCTATACCCGCGATGGCACCGCCGTCACCGCGAGCGAGGTTAAGGCGCCTGGCGCCATGACGGTGCTGCTCAAGGATGCCCTGGCCCCCAACCTGGTGCAGACCCTGGAGAATACCCCCGCGTTTATCCATGGCGGCCCGTTTGCCAATATCGCCCACGGCTGTAATTCCATCATCGCGACCCGGGCGGCCCTCAAGCTGTCCGACTACGTGGTGACCGAGGCCGGGTTCGGGGCGGACCTGGGCGCCGAGAAGTTTTTCAACATCAAGTGCCGCAAGTCCGGCTTGCGCCCCGACGCCGCGGTGATCGTGGCAACGGTGAGGGCCCTGAAGATGCACGGTGGTGTCGAGCGCTCGGCGCTGGGTGTCGAGGATGTGGCAGCCGTGGAGCGCGGGCTCGAGAACCTGGGGCGGCATATCCGCAATACCGGCCAGTACGGTGTCCCTATTGCCGTTGCGATCAACCACTTCTCCTCGGATACCCAGGCGGAGATCGATGTCATCAAGGCCTATGTCGAGCAGCGCGGGGTGAAGGCTCACCTGTGTACCCAGTGGGCTGACGGCGGCGCCGGGGTGACGGAGCTGGCCGCCGCTGTGAGGGAGCTGGCGGACAGTCCCCACGGCCAGTTTCGCACACTGTACGATGACCAGCTGAGCCTGTGGGAAAAAACCCGGACTGTGGCCCGCTCCGTCTACGGGGCGGATGATATCGACGCGGACAAGGTGATCCGCGACCAGTTCGAGCAGTACGAAAAGGCCGGCTACGGACACTTCCCGGTCTGCATGGCGAAGACCCAGTACAGTTTTTCCACCGACCCGCGCCTGCTTGGCGCTCCCTCCAACCACCGGATCAAGGTTCGCGAGCTGGCCCTGGCTGCCGGCGCCGAGTTCCTGGTGGTGATCTGTGGCGACATCATGCGGATGCCCGGCCTGCCGCGGGTGCCCGCGGCCAACAGTATTTACGTCAACGACCGGGGACAGACCGAGGGCCTGTTCTGATACCCGGCGCAACGCGGCCGCGCAGGGCTGAATTTCGGGGCGATAGGGGTTATGCTGCGGTCAGTACAGCCCACTTTGGTTTCCCGGAGATTAGATAACGTGATCAAGACAAGAATGATAGTGCCGGCGCTGCTGGCAGGTTTCCTTGCGGCGCAGGCTGGCGCCGATGACCTTACCGACGCCGCCCAGGGCTTGTGCGATTCGATCAAGAGTTGTGCCCTGGAGAGCATGTCGAAAGAGGACCTCACGCCGGAGGTGCTCGAGATGATGGCCCCCATGCTGGACAATATGTGCGCCAACATGCAGAGCAAGGTGAAGGAAGTGCCGATGGGACACGGTCTTTACGAACCGGCCGTGGGCTGCATGCGCAGCCTGGAATCCCTGAGCTGCGAGCAGATGCAGAACCCGGACCTCGCGGCGACGCCCGAGTGCAAGGAATATGAGCGGCTGGCCAGGGAGGCCGGCGTTATCTCCCAGTAAGCACTAGCCGGCGATCGGCGCAGTACTGAGGTCTTCCGGGTCGATCTCGTCCTGGCTGGGTTCCATCGCCTCGTGGAACTCGTCCACCTCCCAGGTTTCCCTGGCCCCCAGGGTCGCCACGTGAAACAGCGCGTCACCTTCGTACACCAGCGGCAGGTTGGTGCGGCCGATCACGATGCCGGCCTGCTCGGCCACTACATCGACTTCCCGGGTCCCGAGGGGGTCGGCGATAAAGCCGATAGTCTGGCCTTTTGCGATCTCGGCTCCCAGCGGCACCAGCACCCGCAGCACGCCGCTTTCCGGCGCCCGCAGCCAGTGGGTGTTCTGGATGATTACCGGTGGTTTGCTCCTGGCCCTGCGCTTGCGCAGCATCCCCAGGTGGCGCATGACGTTGATAATGCCGAGTTCACCGGCGCGGATGTAGATCTCGTCGAAGCGCAATGCCTCGCATGATTCGTACAGGATTACCGGCACTCCCTTGTCCGACGCCACCTGGCGCAGGGAACCGTCGCGGATCTTGGCATTTATCGCCAGGGGTGCGCCGAAGGCCTCGGTAATGCCGAGGGTGACAGGGTCGTCCAGGTCGGCGCGAATCTGGGGGAAGTTGCTGCGGTGGCGCGCCCCGGTGTGCAGGTCGATGCCGTGGGTCGCGTTGGCGACGATTTCCTTCATGAAAACATCGGCGATCCTGCCGGTCAGGGAGCCCCTCTGCGAGCCCGGGAACGACCGGTTGAGGTCGCGCCCGTCCGGCAGGTAACGGGTGTGGTGGATAAAGCCGTAGATATTGACGATGGGGATGGCAATAAGGGTGCCCTTGAGTTTGTCCATCAGGGGGTTTTTCAGCAGCCGCCTGATAATTTCGACACCATTGATCTCGTCCCCGTGGATGGCCGCGGACACAAACAGTTTCGGGCCGGGGAGCTTGCCGCGGATCACCTGGACGCTGATGGCGAGGGTATCGTGGGTATAGGTGGGCGCCACCGGTATTTCTATGTTGCGGCGCTCTCCCGGGAGTATTTCTTCCCCGCCGATGACCAGTGGATCGCTCTTTTGCTTCGCCATCAGCCGGCACTCCGTTTTCGCGGTGGCCTGGCCCGCACCTGGTAGGACAATCCCGGATCCACCAGGAATTGCCCGCGCATTGCGGTGCGTCCAAGCAGCATCCGGAAGCGCATATTCTCGCGGTCGGTCAGGGTAATTTCAACTTCGACGGATTGCTCTCCCAGGGTGACCGGCGTGCTGATGACATAGCGCTCCTCGCGGTGTCCGCCAGAGTCCGTTACCCGGCGTCGGTCAATCACCCGCGCTTCACAATGCACAACGACCTTGGAGGATCCCTGGTTGGGGTGAATGCCAAACCGGACCCAGGGGACACCGTCGCGCTCGAAGGGCTCAAGGTAGAAGGCGTGGAGAGCGCTGGTGCGCGCCCCGGTATCGATTTTTGCCTTGATATAGTCGATGCCGAATTCAGGCAGGGCCAGCCATTCCCGCCAGCCCAGTGTTTTTTTATCGCTCAATCAGGCGCTGCCCACTTCTGAGGTGCAATTGGGGCACCTGCTGGCCTTGAGCGCGATGCTGCTCATGCAGAAGGGGCACTCTTTGGTGGAGGGCTCCTCTTTCGGTTCCTCCGCAGTCTGCAGTTTGTTGATGCTCTTGATCAGCAGGAACACGGCAAAGGCGACGATCAGGAAACTGATGACGGAGTTAATGAACAGGCCATAGCTCAGAGTGACCGCCCCGGCGCTCTGTGCGGCAGCCAGGGTGGCATAGGGTCCCTCGACAGCGCCCTCCTTGAGGGTGATGAACAGGTCGGAGAAATCCACACCGCCGAGCAGCAGGCCGATCGGCGGCATGATGACGTCGTCCACCAGGCTTTTGACGATAGTGCCGAAGGCGCCACCGATAATGATACCCACTGCCATATCCACCACGTTGCCGCGCATGGCAAACTTTTTGAATTCCTGCAGCATGTCGCCTTCCTCTGTCGACTGATCCGTATTAGTGCATCCCTGGGGCGCAGCCAAGATAACTCAGGGCGGGGGCTATGACCACCCCGGGGTACTGCCATAATTGCGAATCGTGGTACAGTGGCATCCCTGCGGTTGTCCGTCTGACGGATATACTGACGAATCGCGGCAGTTAGATATTTTGAAACCAATTCATGGAGATAGACAATGGATTACAGAAAACTGGTTCTAACCCTGGGTGCTCTCAGCCTGGTTACAGTGGTGGGTGGTTGTAGCAAGGAAACTGTGGAAAGCAGCAAGCAGACCGTGAAGGAAGCTACCGAATCGGTCAAGGAAGCCGCCTCCGAGGTTGCCGACAGCGCCGGTGAGGCAATGGAAGCGACCAAGGAAGCGACCAGCGACGCCGTTCATTCAGCCGGCGAGATGGCAGATGACGCCGCCGACAGCATGCACGATATGGCAGCCAAAACCGGCGAGGCTGTTAGCGATGCTGCCGATGCCACCAGCGATACTGCCAAGGAAGCCTGGGGCGCAACCAAGGATGCGGCCAGCGATGCAGCTGATGCCACCAGTGACGCTGCAAGCGACGCAGCGGATGCCGTCAGCGATGCTGCCGATGATGCAGTGGATGCTACCAAAGACGCCGCTGACGCAGCTGCGAAGAAAATGGAAGAAGTCGCGAAGTAAGCGACAGGCAAGTCCCCCGCATTGCCCGCCACCCCATGGTGGGCAATGCCCCTTCAGGCTATTGCATGAACACCGTCGTGACCAGGTACCCTGAATACGCAAAGTAGCTGGCCAGCAGGGCCGTGGCTTCGAAACGGTTGATGCGCCCCGGCCGGTCAGAATGGCCCATGCCGAAGATAAACAGCGAAAGCGTAAGCACGGCCATCACCATGATATCCCGCGTCAGTACGTCCGGGCCGACGGTCATCGGCGAAATTGTCCCGGCAATACCCACCACCGCCAGCGTGTTGAACAGGTTGGACCCCAGGATATTTCCCAAAGCAATATCGTGCTCACCCTTGCGGGTGGCGGCGATGGAAGACGCCAGTTCCGGCAGCGATGTGCCTATCGCGATCACCGTAAGGCCGATGATCAGGTCGCTTACCCCGAAAGCATGGGCAATCTCCACTGCGCCCCACACCAGGATGCGGGAGCTGATTATCAGCAGGGTGAGGCCCAGCAACAGCCAGAGCATCGCCGTGCGCAGGGGCATGGTTTTGGTCTCCAGCTCCTGCTCGATTTCCCGTGCCAGGGTGTCCGACTTGTCGCGCATACCCTGCCAGATCGTCCAGCCCATGAACGCCGCGAACACGCCCAGTAATACCCATGCATCCAGCCGCGTAATGGAACCGTCCCGCACCTGCCAGGCTGCCAGGGCGGTGATCAGGGCCAGTATGGGCAGCTCTTTGCGCAGCACCTGGGAGTGCACGGTGATGGGCTTTATCAGCGCGGTCAGGCCCAGCACCAAAGCGATGTTGGTGATATTCGAGCCATAGGCATTGCCCAGTGCAATCCCCGGGTTGCCGTTGGAGGCCGCGAGCGCAGAAACCACCATCTCGGGCGCCGAGGTGCCAAAACCGATAATAACCATGCCTATCAACAGCGGCGGCATACCGAAATGCCGGGCGGCGGAGGCGGAGCCATCGACGAAACGGTCCGCGCTCCATACCAGCAGTATGAGACCGAAAACTACTGCGATGAACGCGACTGTCATAGGCGTGGAGCAACTCCGGGTGGGCAAAGTGACGGTGGTTGATGCTTTGATTGTAGCTTTTGTTGCTGCGGGCGTAACGCTGCTTTTCCAGTTATTGGAAAAATACCGCCACTTTCGGATCACCGGGCAGCCCGAGGTACTGCACCTCTACCCCAAGGCCGGGGGCGGGTGGCAATAGCCTGGAAAAGGAGCCCAGGCTGAGCAGGTCGCCTTTTTTCAGGGCGAGGCCCTCGCGGGCCAGGTCAGCCGCCAGCCAGATGACGGCGCCCAGGGGGTGCCCGAGCACGTCGCTGCCCCGGCCCCGGTCGAGTTCATCGCCGTTGCCGCGGACAATCACCTGCATGTTCTGCAGTGCCCCCGAAAGGGCGCTGTTTCCGGCCACCGGGATTGGTGTGCCCATGACGCCCAGGCGCGCGCCGACGTTGATGGCAATGATGGCTGCACCGTCCAGTTCACCGGGATCGGCCACCATCAGGTCCGGCAATTCGATAAACGGGATAAGCTGGTCGATAAACTCCAGCACCTGGGCGGGTGTGCTGGCCTGGTTTATAGCCGGGTCGCTCACCCTTACCAGCAGGTCCGCCTCGAACAGGGGGCGGGCGCCAAAGCGGCTTGGCACGGTGGCGCCACTGGGCAGCAACATCGGCCCGTAAAGCGAACCCCGAACCGGGGATGCGTGCTTGAAACGCTGTTGCACCGCGCTGTTGGTCAAGCCCGCTTTATAGCCGACCGGCTCGCCCAGGGTGGTCTGCAACACGGCGTTGAATGCGGCGCGGCTGCATTCGGCGTCGCCGGTGCTGAGCCCCTCGGGGTTGTCCGCCGGTTCACGTGCTTCATAGGCACTGGCCATTCGCGCTACCTGCTCCGCGGACAGACAGTCCGCCGCAGCGGGCAGCGGCAGGGCGAACAGGCCGGCCAGCAGCGCGGCAATGAACGGCATCAGCGCGGCAGCATTTTGCCCGACTGGATAAGCTCATCCGTCAGGTCGGTAGCGATCTTGCGCATCTCAACCCAGCCCGACATCGCGGCGGCAAAGCCGCGGGCCATGTCGCGGAACTCGGCGAGCAGCCCGGCTTCGCTCGCGTCCGCCGGGGCGCCGGTGATGCCGGTAGGGCTCCGGCTGCTGGTGAGCGCGCGCTGGGTCTCCTCGATGCCACGGGTAAGGTACTGTTCCCATTGTGGCGAGGAGAATCTCTTGCCGCGGGCCAACTGTGAGTGCAGCAGGTACAACTGGTCGGCGTGGCCCCGTGCCAGCTCGGTACGGTAATCCAGCAGCAGGTCGACATCGGAGCGCGCGGCGATGCGCAGTGCATCCTGGGCGATGAAGTTGAGATTGTGCTGCGGGTCGGTTGTATCCTTGTAGTCGATGCGCTCGGTCAGGTAGCGGGCAAACAGCGAGATGCCGCCGGTGGCCGCTATAGGCGCGTCCATGCTGACAGCCCTGGTTTCAAGCGGTATATGGGGAACACTCCAGGGGTACTCGAGGGTCATGCTGTCATGGTGCATGGCGACCAGCATGGCGCCGAACAGCGAATCCTCGCCGCGGAAGGCCGGAAAATAGGGCGGCAGCAGCTGGCTGTTGTCGAGCCCGGTGAGCTGGGACATGAACGGCATTTTAAAGAAGTTGGGCCTCGCGCTGCCCAGCCAGTTCAACCTGTTTTCAAGTGCGGCCCTGAGCCCGTGGGGAGCCTGCAGCAAACGCTCGACCGAGTCATCCTCAAGGTACAGGGCCCAGTTGACCCCGCCGGTTCCCGTGTCCCCGAGCGAGCCGCACTGGGTGACCAGGATGGGTGAGTCGGCGCGCAGTACATTGGCGAGCGCGGCGTTGACGTTGCGCAGCTGCGACGCCACCAGGGCGCCGCTGTTCACGCTCTTCAGGGCCTCACCCAGGGTACTGCCCAGCAGGCTGGCATGGCCACTGAGGGGGTCGAAGTCGGCGGGCCGGACGCCCTGTTGCAGCGCCTGCTGGTCCGGATAGAAGGTGGCCTTGCGCATGCCGCCGCTGCCGATACCTGCCCCGCTTTCGCTGATCGGCGCCAGCATCGCCTGGCACAGTATGTCGTCGTCCATTACCAGGGCGCGGTAACCGACGGACAGCAGCAGGCAAAGTGTCCTGGCGCGACCGTAGGTTTTCCGGCCCTGCCAGCGGGTGCGATCCAGCAGGAAAGCGATGCCCTCGGCGTGGGCCGGCAGTGCGGCTGTCAGGCCGGCCAGCAGGGTTTGCTGGGCCTCCTCGCCCACGTAAAACATTTCCCTGGCGCTGCTGAGGTTGAATTTCGCCACGGCATCGCGATTTGCAGCACGGTTCGCGGGGTCGCGGGAGTCGTCCACCAGGAACAGGGCATTGTGCTGGCTCAGTTTCCCGGCCCGCAACATGGAGTCGAGCAGGCGTTCCACCGCTGCCGGCCGGTCACAGGTAATGATGAAGACCCTGGTGGGGGGCAGCTCTCGCGGCGCGGGTTGCGCAAGCCGGCTGCAGATGTCACCCGCCTCGAGCAGCATGCCGGCGCTCTTCAACTGGCCCAGTGCAGTTGCCGCCATCGCCTGCTTGCCATTGAGCTCCGGCCGGGTGCTGGCCAGGTGCGCGGCGTGGGCCTCGATGGTGTTGAACTGGGTGCAGGTCTTAAGGCCTTCCACCACCTGGGGGGTCATGATCTGCTGGTTGCCATTGTGCCGGTTGATCACCAGCATCATCGAGCTGTTGATAGCGACAAATTCGCAGTCGGCAAAGGCGACAAGTTCGTTGGTATCTGACATTGCTGTTCCATGGCACGGGGAAGCGGCCAGTTTAGGTGAACCGGGGCCCATTAAAAAGTGCCGCACTGGTGAAGCTTGTTGCTAACGGCCACAAAGGCTGTAGTATCTGGGCGATAATACCAAACGGATTTCCTTCAGATGCCCGCAGTTTTTTTGGTTTTTCTCGCTTTTTTCCTGTCCGTGCCCGCTTTGTCCGAACCTGCGCCGCGGGTGATTACCAGCCTTGGTCGTATCGAACCGGCCGGTGGGGTAGTGCGCCTCGCGGGCCCCTCGGGTATCGGCTCGGTCATCATGGATTTGAAGGTGAGCGCCGGGGAGTGGGTAGAGGAGGGGCAGCTGATAGCGATCCTCGACACCTACGCGGTACGCAAGGCTGACCAGGCCCGCCTGCAGGCAGAGCTCGACAATGCAAAGAAAAAACTGGCGCGGGAGACCAAGCTGTCCCGGGCGGTGGCGTCCTCCGCCGCGGCCGTGGAGAACCTGGAACTCACGGTGAAAGCCGCCCAGGCGGCTTTAGCCGCAGCGGACGCCATGGTGGAGCTGTCAACCGTGCTGGCCCCGCGAAAGGGCCAGGTGCTCGATGTGCATGCCCAGCCCGGTGAGCGGGTAGGGGTGGAGGGTGTGGTCGAGATGGGCCGCACCGACAAGATGTACGCGGTCGCCGAGGTGTATGAAACCGACATCATTCATGTCAAGCCGGGCCAGAAGGCCCGTATCCTCAGCCCGGCCCTGCAGGGACCGGTCCACGGCACGGTGGAGACACTAGGCCTCAAGGTGGGGCGTATGGACGTGCTTGGCATGGACCCGGTGGCCCAGGCGGATGCAAGGGTGATTGAGGTGGGTATTCTGCTGGACGATGCCGCGGCGGTGGGTCACCTGACCAACCTGCAGGTCGAGGTAGAGATCACGCCTTGAAACTTGGCCCTACCAGAATAGCCTGGCTGCAAATCAGTCACCAGAAGCTGCGGCTGTTGGCGGCGGTGCTGGGCGTCGCATTCGCGGTTGTGCTTGTTTTTGTGCAAATGGGATTCCAGCAGGCGCTGTATGACAGTTCCGTGCGCTGGCACACCGCGCTCGGGTATGACCTGGCGGTGATCAGCCCCAAGACCACCTACCTGGTCAATCCCCCCGGCTTTCCGCGCAACCGCCTTTACCAGGCGCTGGGCTTCCAAGGCGTCGACTCCGTGACCCCCGTTTATATAGGTATTGCCGAGTGGCGCAACCCGGTTGACCCCCTGCAGACACGCAACATCTATGTAATGGGTTTCGACCCCCTCAACAGCGGTTTCGCGCTGGCCGGGGACCCCGCCCAGGTGCGGCAGCTGCGCATGCCTGACCGGGTGCTCTACGACCGCCTGTCGCGCCCTGAATTCGGGCCGATCGAACAGCTCCTTGGCAGCGAGGGGCAGCTCTCCACCGAGGTGAACGGGCGCGATGTGAAGGTTGTGGGCCTGTACAATCTCGGCACGTCTTTCGGTATCGACGGCAGCATCATCACCAGCGACCTGAACTTCCGCCGTATCTTTTCCAACCGCTCCGCCTCACAGATTGAACTTGGGCTGGTTAAACTGGACCCCGGTGCCGACCCCGCCACGGTGCGCGACGCGATTGTCTCGGGCATCCCAGGGGACGTGCTGGTCCTCACCCGGGACGAGTTCATCCAGCACGAGGTGGATTACTGGAGCAACAGCACCCCGATCGGTTACGTGTTCGGGCTCGGTGTGGCCATGGGCCTGGCGGTGGGGCTGATCGTCGTATACCAGATCCTGTTTTCGGATGTGCAGGACCACCTGCGCGAATATGCCACCATGAAGGCGATGGGCTACTCGAATTTTTTCCTGTCGCGACTGGTGCTGGCCGAGGCGTTCATCCTTGCGTTGCTGGGCTTTATCCCCGGCTACGGTGTCAGCCTGCTGGTTTACACCCAGGCCCGGGAGGCTACCAACCTGCCGGTGATAATGACCCAGGAACGCGCAGTCATGGTGCTGGCACTGACTATCGGCATGTGCGCAGTGTCCGCGCTGCTGGCAATGCGTAAACTGCGCTCGGCCGACCCGGCGGAGGTGTTCTGACCATGTCTGCAGAGACCACGCCGATCGTGGTGGAAAACGTCGGTTACGAATATGACAGCGGGCTGAGTAAGCACCACGTGCTGCGCGATGTCAGCCTGAAAATCGAGGCGGGTGAAATCGTCATCCTCACTGGACCTTCCGGCTCGGGCAAGACAACCCTCATCACCCTGGTCGGCGCGCTGCGGGCCATGCAGGCGGGCAGCATCAAGATATTCGGCAACGAGCTGCACAAGGCCTCCCAGCGGGCCCTGATGAAGACCCGGCGCAATATCGGTTTTATCTTCCAGCAGCACAACCTGCTGGACTACCTCACAGTGGCGCAGAACATTTCTATGTCGCTGTCCCTGGGGCTGGGTTTGAGTGGCGCCAAGGCGCGGGCCCGGATCGAGGAGGTGCTCGACCAGGTGGGCCTGTCGACCCATATCGACAAGTACCCCGACGCCCTCTCGGGTGGCCAGAAGCAGCGGGTCGGCATTGCCCGCGCCCTGGCCAACGGGCCCAAGATGATTCTCGCTGATGAGCCTACCGCCTCGCTGGACCGCGAGTCGGGCCGCAACGTGGTGAACCTGATCCAGACGCTCTGCCGGGAGCAGGGCGCCAGCGTGGTGATGGTGACCCACGACAACCGCATCCTCGATGTCGCCGACCGCATTCTCCACCTGGAAGACGGCCAGATACAGTCCATCAGCGCAGCCGTTGCCTCCAGCACCAGCCAGATGCTGAAGCTGCTCAACCGGCATGACCCGGAGGCCGCGCACTATATGTCCGCTTTCTCCCAGGCGCTCACCCGGGTGGCAATGGCGGATGACAATATGGATGACCAGGAACGGGACGCGATCAAGACGATACTGATCGAGCACTCCGAACTGCAACCCTCCGAGGTTGACCTGGTGATGGAAATGGCACTGTCCCAGGTGCGCTGCCGCACTGGGTCAGGACAGGGCGGCGTGCCAGCGTTTACCCCGCAGCAGAGCCGGAAATTTCTGAAATCCCTGCACGCCGTTGCGGCCGCGGACGGCGAGGTCAGCGAGCAGGAGTTGCAGGAGATCGCCACCATCGCCCGCGAGCTGGGCTTCGATACCACGGGGTAGTGACCCGGGTTCCACTGCACCTTTTCCCAGCGCCAGGGTTCCGTCGTGGTGCAGAGTCCGAAGGCCGCTAACCCGCAACGGCCCTGCAGATATCAGAAAACGAGTTGGCCCGCTCGTTGATAACAATCGGTACATGCATCCTGCGAGCGATGTCGCTGGCCGAGACGAGACCGCGAACCGAGCCGCGTGGCGAGTCCACCACCAGAACGTGCTGTACACCATATTTCTTCATGGTTGCCAGCACGTCACCGATAGTGGCCGTGGCAAAAATGCGGTTCTCGATAGCCTGTAACTCACTCCTGGGTGTCATCACCTGGGCCACAGTCAACTCGTGTCTCCTGAGCCGGCCGTGCTCCATGCCCTTGATGACCTTCGCTGACAGCAGGTCGCCCAGGGTAATCAGCCCCCGGAATGTCTCCTGCCTGTCGATAACCAGCTTCATGCTGACATGGGTCTTGTTCATTATCTCGATCGCTTCGTCGATGCTCGTATTCTGTTCGAGCATCAGGGGGTGCTGTTTGGAAAAGTCGGTAAGCACCTCTGTCGCCAGGGTGTGCAGGGATGGTTCCGCGCTGTCGGCTGGCTGTTCGATGTGCCGGATAGCGGCGGTTGAAACGGTTTGTAATTCCTTGAATAACGGCATGCTATTGCTCTCCTGACCGGGTGCACGGCGCCACTGGCGCAACAGGCACGCAGGTCAATATGTCCTGTGGGTTTGTGTTGTTGGAAGAAGGTCAGGACAGGGGAGGCGCGCGGGCCAGTGTTTCCGGGAAAATGTAGCGCAGGACGGGAGGAGCGGTGAGGGGGAAAACCGCGGGCGAGCGAAGCAGCGCAGCGCCAACCCAGGGTTCGGCACCGTGGATCTGATTATCGTACCCCTCTGGATTTCTTGCATCATTGCCGACCAGTGCGGCGACTGACGTGAAGGGGTCGATGGGGGAAATCGTCTTGTCGCTGAAGCCGGCCGAATTGCCGGATAGCAGCGCCGCTGAAAACAGGACGAACAGTGTCGACGTCAGCAGTATTCTTGTTGAACGGGTATTCACTTTACAGAGAGCTTGGCAGCCTCCATTGGCGCGATCGCCACTTTCAAGCATGCGAGTATAGACCTTGCAGGGCAAAGGTAAATCCGTCATCACGTTTTATTTACTGGCAATAGTGCACCGAATTCCCGGGGTGGCTGCCGCCGATATCTGTCAAAGTGCGCTGGCGGGCCGGATGCCGACGCGGTATCGTCCGCCCAACTTCAACACACTGCTGGCATGTATGAACCAGGCTTCGCCTGAACGCAAAGACCTTGTAGCCTGGAGCGTCGGGGCGGCCGCCCTGTTGCTGCTGCTTTACCTCGAGCTGTTACCAGCCCTGCTGGCCGGACTGCTCGTTTTCAACCTGGTCGTATTGCTCACCCCGCTGCTGAACACACGTATGCTGTGGGGCGATGGACCGAGGTTGCTCGCCGTTTCCATCATTGCCGCTGTCGTGATCGGCCTCATCGTGCTGCTGGGAGTCTCCGCCGGCTCCGTCCTGCGCGAGAGCAACGAGAAATTGCCCGCCCTGATCAACCGCATGGCCGAGATCATCGAACAATCCCGGGCGCAGATGCCCCTGTGGATTTCCGAGTACATGCCGGCTAACGCGGAGCAGCTGCGCCAGGCCCTGGTGGACTGGCTGCGCGAACACGCATCGTTCTTTCAGGTGGCGGGCGTCGACATCGGGCGGAACTTCGCACATATCCTGATAGGCATGGTGATCGGTGCCCTGCTGTCGCTGGAGCAGGCGGTTTCGACCCACTCGCGAGGGCCCCTGTCGGGGGAAATAGCCGCTCACAGCCGGCGCCTGAGTATCGCCTTTCGCCAGGTGGTGTTCGCCCAGGTCTGGATATCGGGAATCAATGCCACGCTGACCGCGCTCTATCTCGCGGTAGTGTTGCCACTATTCGGTATTGAACTGCCCTTTACCAAAACACTGATCGTGCTGACATTCGTAGCAGGATTGCTGCCAATAATAGGAAACCTGATTTCAAACACGGTGATATTCGTGGTGAGCCTGAGCCACTCCTTTGGCGTCGCTATCGCGTCCCTCGCCTACCTCATCGTGATCCATAAACTGGAGTACTTTCTCAACGCGCGAATCATCGGCAGCCACATCCGGGCGAAGGCCTGGGAGATGCTTATGGCCATGCTTGTTATGGAAGCGGCTTTCGGTATACCCGGCCTGATAGCCGCGCCTATCTATTACGCCTACGCGAAAGCCGAGCTGCGCGACAAGGGTCTGATCTAGTCTTGCCTGGTACCCGCCAGCCGCAAGGACGCCCCCACTCAGCCCCGCTGTATCAGGTAGCTCAGGTAGCCGACGTACAGCAGCACAAAGAAGACCCCGAAGCCGCGGGAAATGGTCGCGGTGCGACTGGTCGCAACGGCCAGCAGAATCATCATGCTCGAAGCGACCACCATGGTGATGTCGATGTTGCTGACCACTTCGAAGGGCAGCGGCGTAATGCTGGACGTCAATCCCAGTATCCAGAGTATGTTGAAAATGTTGGAGCCCACCACGTTGCCCACGGCGATGTCCGTTTCCCCGCGGTAGGCCGCAACGGCTGACGCCGACAGCTCGGGCAGGGACGTGCCGATGGCTATTATCGTCAGGCCGATCAGGGCGTCGTCCACCTGCCAGCGCTGGGCCAGGCTGACCGCCCCGTCCACCGCCCACTGGCCACCCAGGTACAGGCCGGCGACGCCTGCCACAACGAACGCTATCGATACGGAAGCAGCGCGCCTGGGGATGTCCGCGGTGTCCTTATTGCCGGATTTCGACGTGGAAAAGACGTAGGCCAGAAAAAGCAGGAAAAACAGGATCAGTATTGCACCGTCCAGCCGGCTGATACTCAGCTCGGGCTTGCTGCTGAACAGCGCGGCATTGGCCAGGAAACCCAGCAAAATGGCGGCGCTGACGGAAAATGGTATCTCCGACACGACGCTCGTGTTGTTCACGCGCAGTGGGCGGATAACGGCAGCCACACCCAGCACCACCAGCACATTGAAGATGTTGCTTCCCAGGACATTGGCGATGGCGAGGTCCGCCTTGCCCTCAAGACCTGAAGTTACACTGACAAACAATTCCGGCATGGACGTACCGACCGACACCACGGTGAGACCGATGGTCAGGGCGGAAATGCCAAACCCGGCAGCCAGTGCCGAGGCGCCCCTCACAAGAATATCCGCCGCCAGGATCAACAGGCCCAATCCGGCAGCCGTCATCAGAATATCCACTAACATATGCAGCGCTCCACCCTGGTTAACTTTTGGAATTGTCAGGACTCCCTGAGTGGCGAAGGATACACCCGGGTGAAAAGGGAATACATCGTCTCGTGTGTCCTATACTCATCGCTCATGGACTGATTGCATGGATGGCTCGGTTGAATAAACGCAAGGTATTGATTCTGGGGACGGGCAAGGTCGGCAGCCTGATTGCCTGTTTGTTGTCCGCCTCGAAGGGGTACGAGCTCGACCTGGCCAGCCGCAGGCCCGAGGTCGCGAGGGCGTTGATCAGTGACCTGAAGCTGGAAAACGCCACCGCCTGCGGGGTGGATGCCGAGGACACCGATGCGCTGGCCGCCCTGATGGGTGGCAAGAGCTACGACGCCGTTGTTTCGGCGCTACCCTATCACCGCAACATCGCGGTGGCCGAACTGGCGGCCGGGCACGGCATCAATTACTTTGACCTCACCGAGGACATCGCCGTCACCCGTCGTATCCGGGAAATCAGTGCCGGCGCCGATACCGTATTCATGCCCCAGTGCGGCCTGGCTCCGGGGTTCATAAACATCGTCGCCAACGACCTGATGGGGCGCTTCACGGAGCTGGACACGGTAAAACTGCGGGTGGGCGCGCTGCCACAAAACAGCGCCAATATGCTCAAGTACGCCCTGCTGTGGTCAACCGAGGGCGTCGTCAACGAGTACTGCGAACCCTGCGAGGCCATCGTGGGCGGGAAGCTGCGTACCGTGATGCCGCTGGAGGGCTGGAAACCATCACCCTGGACGGCGTTGTCTACGAGGCCTTCAACACCTCCGGGGGCCTGGGTAACCTGGCGCAGGCCTACGAGGGAAGGGTGCAGTCGCTGGACTACAAGACCATCCGCTACCCCGGGCACTGCCAATCGGTCAGGCTGTTGCTGAACGACCTGAAACTCAGACAGGATCGCGATACCCTGAAACGCATTCTCGAAAATGCCTTGCCCACGACAACACAGGACGTGGTTCTGATCTATGTGTCAGTCAGCGGCAAGCGTGACGGCGCGTTCATCGAGGACAGCTTCCTCAGGAAAATCTATCCGCAGCAGATCAATGGCCAACTCTGGTCCGCCATCCAGGTGGCCACCGCCGCGGGCCTGTGCGGCGTGCTGGATATCGTCCTGTCTGACCCGGCAAGTTATCGCGGTTTCATCCCCCAGGAATCGATACCACTGTCCCGGTTCATGGAGACCGATTATGGCCACTACTATGACTGACGCCGCAATCAGGGCCGTGCTTAAGCGACTGAATCTGGCCAAGGAGAATCCGGGCGCCTACCTGGGCGACCCCAAAGCCGGCAAGCGGGGCTGGAGCGACTCCCGCGGCAGGGCTATCCGCCAGCATCAATCCCGCTACCGGTCAGGCCATCGCCGCGGTGCGCGGCTGCAGCGCCGGGGACTACGCCCGGCTGGTCGAGGCCAGCGCCGAAACGTTCACACGCTGGCGCGTTTTCCCGGCGCCAAAGCGCGGGGAGGTGATCCGCCGTATTGCCGATGTCCTGCGGGAAAACAAGGATGCCCTGGGCAGCCTGGTAGCCCTGGAGACCGGCAAGATCAAACAGGAGGGCGACGGCGAGGTCCAGGAGATGATCGATATTGCCGACTTCGCCGTCGGCCAGTCGCGCATGCTGTACGGGCGCACCATGCCCTCCGAGCGGCCCGAGCACCGCATGAGTGAACAGTGGCACCCCCTGGGCATAGTCGGCGCGATCACGGCGTTCAACTTCCCGGTGGCCGTGTGGTCCTGGAATGCGTTTATCAGCGCCGTCTGCGGCAACACGGTGATCTGGAAGCCCTCCGCCACCGCGCCGCTGTGTGCCGTCGCCGTGCAGCAGCTGTGCAACCGGGTTACCGCCGAGTTCGGCTTCCCGGGGCTGTTCACCTATTTCGTGCCGGCGCAGCATAAAGCGGCCGAGGCGTTCGTCAGGGACCCGCGTATCGCCCTGGTGTCATTCACCGGCTCCAGCCAGGTCGGGCACTTCGTCGCCCGGGAAGTCGCCCGGCGCCTGGGCAAGTACCTGCTGGAGTGCAGCGGCAACAACGCCATCATCGTCGACGAGAGTGCAGATCTGGCCCTGGCGGTACCCGCTATCGTCTTTGGCGCCGTCGGCACGGCGGGCCAGCGTTGCACCACCACCCGCCGGCTGATCGTCCACGAGAACATTTACGATGTCACTGATGGAGCGACTGGTGCACGCCTACGGCCAGGTGCGCATCGGCAACCCGCTGGATCCCGAGGTACTGATGGGGCCCCTGGTCAACGCGCCGGCAAAAACCGCTTTTGTAGCGGCGGTAAAGCAGGCCCGGCGCGAGGGTGGACAGGTTTTGCATGGCGGCAAAGGCATCGGGGGAGAGGGCTACTTCGTGCAACCCACCCTCATCGCCATGCCCGAGCAAACAGACGTGGTCAGGCAGGAGACCTTCGCCCCCATTCTGTATGTGCTGCGCTATCGCGATATGGGCCAGGCCATCGCCCTGCACAACGACGTACCCCAGGGCCTGTCCTCGGCCATCTTCACCAGTACCCTGCAGCACGCCGAGCGGTTCCTGGCCGCGGATGGCAGCGACTGCGGCCTGGCGAACGTCAATATCGGCACCTCCGGCGCGGAAATCGGCGGCGCCTTCGGCGGCGAGAAGGAAACCGGCGGCGGCCGCGAGTCCGGTTCGGATGCCTGGAAGGCCTACATGCGACGCCAGACCAATACCATCAACTGGGGCAGTGAGCTGCCGTTGGCACAGGGCATCAAGTTCGAGCTTTGATTATCCCGGCCTTCGTCCCGACCGGTTGATTAAAAGGCCCGCTGTATCTCGTGCTCGAAAACGCCACGCAGCATGGCAACGGGCATGTTGCCCGCTTCGAGGTATATCCGGTGAAAGTTTTGATCGACTTCCCGTGCGGACATGCTGTCCGCTACAGCAGTTTGATAATCCTTCTTCAACTTCCATACCAGGTGGTTGCCCACCAGGTAGCTGAGCGGGTAACCGCGCTCCTGTGAATACCAGTTCAGCTCTGCCTGGGCCCTGCCCGGCGTAAACCCGGTGGCGGCGACAAGCAGGGCTGCGGCGTTAACGAATGGATCGTTGTCGGTAAACACAAGGTCGTAACCAATGTCCAGGTAGCGCACTTCGCCGGTCATGAAATACAGGTCGATGGCTACCCGGGCGCCGATGCGACTGATATCCAGCTTGGTCCCGAAGCGGGCCTCATCGGTAAGCTCGCCCATCAGGCCGATGTCGAGCATGTAGTCCTCGAGCATGGTGGTCCAGCCTTCCGCGTGCTCGTTAGCTGAAAATGTTCGACGCACCAGGGACTCCTGCATTGCCGCGGTGGACAGCTGCAGGTGGTGGCCCGGAATACCCTCGTGCACCATCATCAGAGGAATGCCAAGCTCGGTGTGTTCGTCCATCAACTCTGGGCTGAGTGTGAGGTAAACCAGGCTGGTCCTGGTGCCTTCGCGCAGTGCCGCCGGCGGCATCATGGCCCCGGCGGGAATCAGCGGGGCCATAAAGTCCGGCGTCTGCATGATGTTCATTGCCTGGCCCTGGGGAATCGGAAATAAATCGCGGCCAGTGAGGAAGTTCTCGATCTTGGTGGCCTCGTCCTTGTAGCGCTGAATCACCCCGGAAAAGTCGTTGTCGTCAACCTTGATGCCGAAGCGATCGTTGAGAAACTTCTGTAGCTCGCTGGTACTCAGGGCAGGATCAAGACCATATTTCGCCACCAGCTTCGCCCGCAGTGTCTCGATTTCGCTGCGGGTGCGTTGCACGAAATCACAGGCTATGCCATGAATCTCTTCCAGGGAAAGTTCAATGCCTTTTGACGCGACCAGCGACCGGGCTTTTTCCGGTCCAATGCTGAATACCGTGGTTGTAGGTAGCTGGCGCAATTGCCTGGTGTAATCAGCCAACGCGCTATTGGCGTTATCGATAGCCGCGCGCAGGGGTTCCAGGTCAGTAAACTTTTCGGTAACCGCCCAATCCAGTATGGAGGCAAAGAATTCCGGCAAGCCCTCGATGGTTTCCACTTCGATATCCACCCAGCGCGCCACGGGCGTATCGAGTCGCTGCAATGCCTGCTCCAGGTAGCGCGGGACCTGTAGCAGGCGCGCCAGGATATTTTGCAGGCGCTCCGGCGCAGGGCGCGGGTCATTGGTTACCAGCAGGAATATCCCCGAGCTGATCTCCTCCCCTGCATCTGGCAGCTGCTGGGCCTGCAATTTTCCGTTAAAGCCCAGCGTGTTCTCGAACGCCTGCGCACCGGCGCTCAGGGCGATCAGTTGTGCGTCCAGGCGCTGGTAGAAGTCGGTTAACCCGGGCACCAGGGCACTGGCGTTTTCGCGTAACTCCCCAGCCATTGCGGCGACCTGTTGCAGCCTGCCCAGTGAGGGGTCGGGTAATTCATCCAGTTTCTCTGTCAGCCCCAATTCAACGCAGGCATTGGGGTCTGAAGACAGAAGTTCCAGGTAGGCGTCACAAAGTTTCTTGTACTCGGTCATTGGTTACACTCGGTTAGTGTGGTCGGTGTCAGGTCGTTGGCTACGTAACATTCTAGCAGGTGATAGCGCACCTGATAGCGGTTTTCCGAGGACCTGGCGGAGCGCGAAAATGCCTGTAAAAACAGCGCAAAAATCTTGCGCGGAGGTAGGGGTGCAACTAGAATAAACTGTACATATATACAGTATATGGAGAGCCCCGCCATGACCAACCTCGCGTTTCCCCCGCAACAATCCCGCCCCGATGAAGACGAAATGCTCGGCCGGCAAATCACCCTGCTGGCGGGCCAGATAAACGCGGCCAACCATCGCCTGCTCAAACTGATCGCCAGGTTCGATCAGCGCAAGGCCTGGAGCGGCGGCGGCACGGTGCGCTCCTGCGCCCACTGGCTGAACTGGAAGTGCGGCATCGCCATCGGGGCGGCCAGGGAGAAAGTCCGGGTGGCCCAGTGCCTGGAAACCCTGCCCTTGATCGACGCGTCCTTTGCCGCCGGCGAGATCAGCTATTCCAAGGTGCGCGCCATGACCCGGGTAGCCACCCCGGAGAACGAGGACTTCCTGCTGCGGATCGCGCAGCACGGCACCGCCAGCCACGTGGAGAAAGCAGTGGGCAAGTACAAGCGGGTGCAGGCAGCGGATGACGATACCGTTGAGCGCGAACAGGACAACGCCCGCAAACTGGTGTACTACCAGAATGACGATGGCATGTGGGTTATACACGCCATGCTGCCGCCCGAGGCCGGCGCCCTGGTGGTAAAGGCTATCGAGGCCATCACCGCACCTTTGCAGCAGACGTCTCCGCGGAGACGTTTTCCGACGCGGTCGAACAGGAAGAGCCTCCCCGCTACCAGGCCCTGATGGAACACAGCCGCGCCGATGCCCTGGCCATGATGGCGGAGCATTTTCTCGCCAGCGGTGAAAGCAACAGCGGGCTACAGGGCCTGAAAGGCAGCGAGCGCTGCCAGATCATGCTGCACGTCGATATAAGCCACCAGCACTGCCACATGGACGACAGGCACTGGGTCGCACCCGAAACCGCCAAACGCCTGTCCTGCGACGCCAGCCTGGTCACGGTGCTGGAAGACGGGCAGGGCAGGGTGCTGAACATCGGGCGCCGCACCCGAACGGTGCCCGCCAACATCAGCCGCGCCCTGGCCATCCGGGATAAAACCTGCCGCTTCCCCGGCTGCTGCGAATCGCGCTACGTGGATGCGCACCACATCAAACACTGGGCCGACGGCGGCGAAACCAGCCTCGACAACCTGGTAACCCTCTGTCGCTACCACCACCGCCAGCTGCACAAGGGCAGCTTCAGCATCAGGGTGGATAAAACCTCGGCGGAGCCACAGCTGCTCTTTTCCACGCCCTCGGGCAGGACAATCGAAACCAGCATCTTCCCCCAGTTCCCGGACGTCTCCGCGGAGACGTGGGCGGGTGAATTACGTCACGCTGCGCCCGAGGTGGACGCGGGAACCTGTGTTACGCAGTGGCGCGGGGAGGATTGTGATTATGGGATGGTGGTTGAGGGGTTGTTGCGCAGGGATCAGGGAAAACGTCTCCGCGGAGACGTTTTTGGGGGTGATCAGGAGGTTGTTTGATTGTGGTGTTCTGCGCAAAAAAATTGTCCTGTGATTCATATGCGACCCTATTTCGTAGAATCGTGCTGGGATGATACTCGGCATCAAACGACGAAAGTACGGAATCGAAGCGTTGCGGGCTGCTGCGAACTGGTGCGAACTCGATTGAAAAGCCCGGCCGGGCGTCGTGCAGGGAATGGCCCCATCTTTCTCCGCATATCGTGCGGCGAATAACTTGCCCACCCGGCGAATCCCGATCATAATCTCCGCATGAATAGCGGCGATTACAACTACATCTGGCAGGCCGGCGACTGGCCGAACTGGCGCTTTGATCTGGCAGCACTTGCTGGGCCTATGGCTGAGGCCAGCCGCGCTCAAGGGCTACTGATGGGCCGCCTGGCCGATGTCGGCATGGCGCTGCGCAATCAGGCCAGCCTGGCCGCGCTCACGGAGGACGTGGTCAAGACCAGCGAAATCGAGGGCGAGCAGCTCAATGTCGAATCCGTGCGTTCATCCATCGCCCGCAGGCTGGGCGTGGACATCGGCGCCCTGGCTCCTGTGGATCGGCACGTCGAAGGTGTTGTCGAGATGGTGCTCGATGCCACCGCCAACTGCCATGCACCGGTGTCGCGGGAGCGTCTGTTCGGCTGGCACGCCGCGCTGTTTCCTACCGGCTACTCCGGCCTTTCCAGGATCAATGTTGGCAGCTGGCGTGACGATGCCAGTGGCCCGATGCAGGTGGTGTCTGGCCCCATTGGCCGCCAGAAGGTGCATTTCGAGGCGCCTCCCGCCGATCGTCTGGAGCTCGGAAACCAGCCGGTTCCTGGACTGGCTCAATAGCGCATCGAACGAATCGCCGCTGCTCAAGGCCGGCCTAGGCCATCTGTGGTTTGTTACCCTGCATCCGTTCGATGACGGCAACGGTCGTATCGCGCGGGCCATCGGCGACCTGCTGCTGGCCCGCGCCGACGGCAGCCCGCAACGCTTCTACAGTTTGTCGGCGCAGATCGCAGCAGGAGCGCAAGGCCTACTACGACATCCTTGAGCGGACCCAGAAGCGATCGATGGATGTAACCGAGTGGCTCGCATGGTTCCTCGACACCCTCAATCGGGCCGTCGGTCAGGCACAGCACACGCTCGACGCCGTGCTGACGAAGGCTCGCTTCTGGCAGCGCTGGGCGACCATGCCGTTGAACGAGCGGCAGGTGAAGTTGCTCAACAAGCTGCTTGATGGCTTCGAAGGCAAGCTCACCAGCAGCAAGTGGGCGGCGATCGCCAAGTGCTCGCCGGACACGGCCCTGCGCGACATCAATGACCTGCTTGCGCGGGGCGTGCTGCGGAAATCGGATGCGGGTGGGCGCAGTACCAGCTACGAGTTGAACGAAAAATATGCGATAAAAACCCGCAGTTAAGCGGGTTAATGGGAATTGGTGGAGGCGGCGGGAATTGAACCCGCGTCCGCCAGTACTCTGCCTTCGGCTCTACATGCTTAGTTTCCGTTAATTAATTTAGCCTCATACAGCCCAACGGGCAGGACGTAATTGGCGATCCTGTTAAGTTTTAGCAGATCCACCCCAGGCAGGCTTCACAGCGATCCAGTTCTATATGACAGTCAGTAGCGCGGGGCTGGCACCTTGCTAGAGACCGCTAGGGCCGAAGCCACTAGATGGTGTTTCGCGTGACTGCTTACGCAGCCAGTTGAGCACCGTAGTTGTCGTCGTTGGCAACTAATAGTTTGCAGCTTTGGATTAACGTGATTGGCTACCATCACGGCATGCACCTCAGGGTTCGCAACCGTCGTCGAATCCGAATCGCCCCCGTAGTGAGTGCGCAGTATAGCGCAGTTTGGTTCCTGTGTACTCCGGGTAGAGTTTCCGGAATACGCAGTAGTAGACAGTTTTCTTGTGGAAAAGTTCAGTCGGGGGCGGCTATTACGGCCGCCCCGGGCCGCCGCTTAGAAGTCCAGGCAGGCGTTGCGCTCCATGGCGTTGATCCAGTCGGCTATCAGCTGTACGCCTTCGGTGTGGATGACGCTGCGGCCTATCTCGGGCATGCGCATGTCGTTATCGAGGAAAGCCGCAGTCGCACTGGCGTTGTGCCAGGCAAGTGCGGCTTGTGGGCTGTTAGCCAGAACGGGGACCGCATTGCGCTGGCATCCCGCGACCGGCACTTTCCTCCATGGGAAAGTATTGCGGCATATAGCCGTATACCCGAGCGCTATGGATACAGTGGGTCCGGACTCGCGATCCCGGCTGCAACACTAATCCATCGAACGCACTTTAAATATGGTGGTTAAGGCCCGGGTGCGCAAGTGGGTTCTTAGACCGAGTATGACTAAGATCCAGCGTCCTAATACACCGACGGGTTACTGCTTGACGTTGTCCCGCACGATTCTCTGCTTCTGGCGGTTCCAGTCCCGGTCCTTTTCCGCGTCGCGCTTGTCGTGGGATTTCTTGCCCTGGGCCAGGGCGATGCGGGCTTTCACCAGGTGGCCCTTCCAGTAAAGTTGGGTGCAGACGCAGGTCTGGCCCTTCTGGGAGGTGGCCGCCAGAATTTTCGCCAGCTCCTTGCGGTGCAGCAGCAATTTGCGGGTGCGGGTGGGGTCGGTGACGAAATGCGTGGAGGCGGTGTCCAGCGGGACAATCTGGGTGCCCAGCAGCCAGGCCTCGCCGTCCTTGATCAGGACATAGGAGTCACCCAGGTCCGCCTTGCCCATGCGCAGGCTTTTCACTTCCCAGCCGGACAGCACCACGCCGGCCTCGAAGGTTTCCAGCAGCTGGTAATCGAAGCTGGCGCGCCTGTTGCGGGCGATAACATTGCTTGAATTCTTTGGCTTTTTCTTGGTCATGGCGCGCATTATACGGCCAAGGCCTGCGGGTTAAACGTGAATCTTTCCCTTTTCACATTTGTGGGCATGGGGCACTCTAAGCGCATGATAATTTTGAGGTTTTTACATTGAGCATTGCCCACAGGGGAGAGCTGGGGGGGTGGCGCAGCCGCACGACTTTCGTGCTCGCCCTGTCCGCCTCGGCGATAGGGATGGGCAGCCTGTGGCGGTTTTCCTACATGCTGGGCGAGAACGGCGGCGGGCTTTTCATGCTGGCCTACCTGCTGTGCCTGTTTTTCGTGGCGGTGCCGGTGATGATCGCCGAGGTGATTATCGGCAGCCACGGTCGCGCCAGTCCGGTGGTGGCCATCCGCTGGGCAGCGGATCGCTCGCTGCTGTCCCGTGGCTGGATGCTGCTGGGGTGGCTGGCCTGCCTCACGGGCCTGTTGATCCTGTCCTACTACGTGGTGGTGGCCGGCTGGTCACTGGCCTATGCCTGGGACATGTCCAGCGGCCTGTTCGCCGCGGCCAGTGCGCCGCTGGTAGCCCAGCAGTTTGAGCTGTTGCTGGACGACGTGCTGCTGATGATTTACTGGCAGACCCTGTTCCTGGCGCTGGCTGTGCTGGTGGCTGCGCTGGGTATCCGCCGCGGCCTGGGAATGCTGGCCTGGTTTGCGGTGCCCTGCCTCTTTGCCATGCTGGCGGCCCTGGTCAAATTCGCCTTTGACGTGGGCGACATCCCGGCAACCCGGGACTTCCTGTTTTCGATCAAGCCGGTGGACTTCGGCTGGGGGGCCCTGCTGGCGGCCCTCGGGCAGGCCCTGTACACCCTGGGCGTGGGCGTGGGCACCGGTATCAGCTTCGGCGCTTACGCCCCGGCGCGCCTGCCTATCGGGCGCTCGATAATGGCGGTTGCCGTGTTCGACACCGCTATCGCGCTGATGGCGGGGCTGGCGATATTCCCGATTGTGTTTGCCAACAATATGGAGCCCTCCATGGGGCCGGGCCTGATGTTTATCAGCCTGCCCTACGCCTTTGGCAACATCATGCTGGGGGAGTTGTTCGGCACCCTGTTCTTTGCCCTGATGGCGCTGGCCGCCCTGGGCTCGGTGGTGGCCATCATGGAGCCGGTTGTGGGTGTGCTGATGCAGCGCCTGCGGTTGCGGCGGGTGGGCGCGGCCGTCGCGGTGGGGGTGCTGGTGTGGTTGCTGGCGCTGGTGGTGACACTCTCCCTGGCCCCGGGTGACGAGCACACCCGCCTGGCCAATGGCAGCCTGTTCAGGTTCGTCGACCAACTGAGCGCAGATATCCTGCTGCCGCTGGTAGCCCTGCTGACAGCGGTGCTGGTGGGCTGGCGGCTGCGGCCCGAAATAATCAGGCTGGAACTGTACCGGGAAATGGACCTGTTTTTTTCCCTCTGGCGCCGCCTGTTGCGGTATATTGCCCCGCCGGCGATAGCTATCATCATTATCGCCGCTCTATTGTCGCCGTTTTACAGGTGAGCAGATGACGGGAAAGGACACAATCAGGGTCGAGGTGGCCTACGCGCTGCCGGACAGGCAGGCCATTCTGGCGCTCGATGTTAGCCCGGGCACCACGGCGCTGGACGCCGCCCGGCAGTCGGGCATTACCGATAAATTTGAAGGCATCGACCTGGAAAACGCCAAGCTGGGCATTTTTGGCGCTCTGGTGGCGCCGGCGCAGGTGTTGCAGGACGGGGACCGGGTTGAAATCTACCGGCCTCTTATCGCTGACCCGAAGGAGGTGCGCAAGGCGCGCGCCGCCAGGGCCAAAGAGCGGCGGGCCGGCGAAAAATCCTAGCTCGGTTCGGCCGCGGCTTCTACTTCGTCTTCGTCCTCGTCTTCGGAATCGGGCTCGTCGCCCGCTTCGATATCACCTTCGTACCTGGCCAGGGAATCGCCGTCGAAGTAGACCATCAGGCGCGACTCGCTCAGCACATTGAAACCGTTGCGCTTGACATAGGGGTAGTCCCAGCGCGCCTGGTTGAAGGGGTCCTCCAGCAGGGGCGTGCCCAGGATAAACCTCACCTGGCGGCGGCTCATGCCGGGCTTGAGCTGGTCCACCATCTCCTGGGTGACGATATTGCCCTGTTCCACATCGATCTTGTAGACGCCGGGGAAGCCCACAAAGCCGCAGGCACTGAGGCAGATGACTGCCAGCAGGGTAACGATGACGCGCATGGGTTAAAACTTCCACTTGTCCGGACGGGGTGGCATGATACCGCTACTGGACTGCACAGAGAACCCCTCCCAAAATGACAGACGAAAACCAGGAGCTGCGCAAGGCCGGCCTGAAAGTTACCCTGCCACGCCTGAAAATCCTGCAAATTCTCGAGTCTTCCGGGGAGAGTGCACAGCACCTCAGCGCCGAGGACGTCTACCTGGCGCTGCGCGCGGCGGGGGAGGAGGTCGGGCTGGCCACGGTCTACCGGGTGCTCACCCAGTTTGAAAGTGCCGGCCTGGTGGATCGCCACAATTTCGAGGCGGGCCACTCGGTATTCGAGCTGTCCAAGGGCGACCACCACGACCACATGGTCTGTGTCGGCTCAGGCGAGGTTGTCGAGTTTACCGACCTGGTCATTGAAAAACGCCAGCGTGAAATCGCCGCCGAGCACGGCTACGAGCTGGTGGACCATTCCCTGGTGCTCTACGTTCGCAAAAAGAAGCCCGGCAACTGACCTCGCGGCTCAGGTCTGGCCCTCGAGCATTTCGCGGGCATGGGCCAGGGTCTGGGCAGTAATTTTCACGCCGCCCAGCATTCTGGCAATCTCCTCGACTTTTTCCTCTTCGCGCAATACGTCCATGGCGGTCTGCACCGACTTGCCGGCGATGCTCTTGCTGACCCGCAGGTGCTGGTGACCCTGGGCCGCAACCTGGGGCAGGTGAGTGACACACAGTACCTGGGCCTGCTCCGCCAGGGTGCGCAGCAGTTTTCCCACCACCTCCGCCACGGCGCCGCCGATGCCCACGTCCACCTCGTCGAACACCATGCTCGGCACGGTGCCGCTGCTGGCCGTCACCACCTGGATGGCGAGGCTGATGCGCGATAACTCGCCGCCCGAGGCAATTTTGCCAAGGGGCTGGGTCGGGGCGCCGGGGTTGGTGCTGATCAGGAATTCCACGTCTTCACTACCGTGGGGGTGGGGGTCCTTGCTGCCGCGCGGGGCCAGGGCTATTTCCAGCTCGCAGTGCCCCATCGCCAGCGAGGCCAGCACCGTGCCGGCCTGCTTGACCAGCTTGCCCGCGGCGCTGCGCCGCTGCTTGCCCAGTTTGGCCGCGCCGCTGGCATAGCGCTGTGCCAGCTCGGCCAGCTCGCCCTCCAGCTGCCCGATGCGCTCGCCGCCGTCCGCCAGCTCCTGCAACTCCTGGCACAGGCGCTGGTGCAGCTCACCCACGGCCTCCGGCAGCACCCGGTGTTTGCGCGCCACATCGTAGATATCCGCCAGCCGCTGTTCCACGTCCGCCAGGCGCTGGGGGTCGATCTCCACGCTGTCGATATGGTGTTGTATCTCGCTGCCCGCTTCGCTCAGGGCGATGGCGGCAGAATCCAGCAACTCCCTCGCGCTGGCCGCGGCCTTCGTTGCCTGGGCGTCACCGCTGAGCAGTTGCAGGGCCTTGCGCACGCCGCTTTCGTGTTCTTCGCACATTTCCAGCGCCTGGTGCGAGGCCTTCAGGATGTGTTCGGCATTGGCCAGCAGCTTCAATTCCTGTTCCAGGGTGCCCAGCTCGCCATCGCGCAGGCCCAGGGCGTCCAGTTCGTCCACCTGGTAGGCCAGTAACTGGGCCCGGGCGGTCTGCTCGTCCCGGGTGCTGGTCAGTAGATCCAGCTCGCGCCGCCCACGCAGCCAGTCCGAGGCGATCTGCTCCACTTCCCGGGTGAGGGGCAGGTGGCCGGCGTAGGCGTCCAGCAGTTCGCGCTGCACGGGTTTGCGCAGCAGTGACTGGTGGGCGTGCTGGCTGTGGATGTCGATCAGCAGGGCGCCCAGCTCGGCGCAGTCCTGCAGGGTGGACGCGGTGCCGTTGATATAGGCCCGGCTGCGGCCCTCGGTGGTGACGGTTCTGCGCAGCAGGCATTCTTCCGAATAGTACAGGTCCCGCTCCTGCAACCAGGACACGGCCTGGGGAATTGCGCCGACATCAAAGCCGGCCACGATTTCCGCCCGCTCACAGCCGTGGCGCACCGTCTTGGGGTCTGCCCGGTCGCCCAGGCACAAGCCCAGGGCATCCAGCATGATGGACTTGCCGGCGCCGGTTTCACCGGTGATGACGGTCATGCCGCGGGCGAAATCAATCTCCAGCGCCGCAACGATGGTGTAGTTACTGATACTGATATGAGTGAGCATGGGGGAAGCCTGCAGGTTTCACCTTTTATACCCCAGAACGTTGGCGGCATAAATACCTTCTTTGTCCGGGTCCCGCTGACATCGCCTCTTGTAAATAGCAGGCGCTGTGATAAAACCGTCACAGGTACTTGTTGTTAACAGGAAAGGCAATGGCTGATATTTCCGAACGGGCACGTATTCTGTTGAAGACACTGGTGGAGCGCCATATTCGCGACGGCCAGCCCGTGGGCTCCAGAACCCTGCTTGAGGAAGCCGGCCTGCCCGTCAGCGCCGCCACCATCCGCAATGTCATGTCCGACCTGGAGGACAAGGGCTACCTGCACTCCCCCCATACCTCCGCCGGCCGGGTGCCGACGGCACTGGGCTACCGCCTGTTTGTCGACAGCCTGTTGCAGGTGAAGCCGCTGGACCAGGAGGCTGTCGCCAGGATGCGCGCCGAGCTCAACCCGGACAAGTCTTCCACCGAGCTGGTGCAGTCCGCCTCGGCCCTGCTGTCGAGCATCACCGCCCAGGCGGGCCTGGTCACCGTGCCGCGACAGGAGGCCCACCAGCTGCGCCAGGTGGAGTTCCTGCCCCTGTCGGGGGACAGGGTGCTGGTGATCCTGGTGATCAACGAGCGGGAGGTGCAGAACCGCATCATCCACACCCAGCGGGTGTTTAGCGAGGCCCAGTTGCGGGAGGCGGCGGCGATGGTCAACCAGCGTTTTGCCGGGCGCCCACTGCACCTGGTCAAGGAGCAGATCCTGCAGGAAATGCAGGATGCCCGCAGCCGGATCGACAGTTACCTGCAGGCCTCCCTGGACCTGGCCAACCAGGCCCTGGAGCAGGACTCCGAGGGCGAGGACTGCATGGTGGTGGGCAAGTCGCGGCTGGTGGGCAATGCCACGGCGGAGGAAATGCTCCAGTTGCGGGGCCTGTTCGACGCCTTCGAGCGCAAAAAAGACCTGCTGCACCTGCTGGAGCGCTGCAGCCGGGCCGAGGGTATCCAGATATTCATCGGCGAGGAGGCGGGCTACAAGGTCTTTGGCAACTACAGCGTCATTACCGCGCCCTACAGCGACGGCGACCGGATGCTGGGCGTGCTGGGGGTGATCGGCCCCACCCGCATGGCCTATGAACGGGTCATTCCCATCGTCGATGTCACCGCCCGGATGCTCAGCTCGGCCCTCAGCAGCTAATTCCCCCCCACCCGCCTTGAATTGGCGGGTTCTGGCCCCCATATCCGACTGCAAACCTATATTTGACCCGTAACAGCCATAAACGGAGGGCAGGCGTGGCCGATCACAAACAGGAACAGGCGGAAACCGCGGACCAGGATCAACAGCAATCGCCGCAGGCGGAGCTCGAAACAGCGGCTGAGGCCGGCGCTGCAGGCGAGGAGGCAGATGGCGAGCCCTCGCTGGAGAGCGTCGTAGCGCAACTGGAGGAGGACCTGGCCGCGGCCAGGGACACCGCCCTGCGCTCCCATGCCGATGCCCAGAACATCAAGCGCCGGGCCGAGCAGGACGTCGAAAAGGCCCGCAAATTCGGCCTCGAGCAGTTTGCCCGGGAGCTGCTGCCGGTGGTGGATAACCTGGAGCGGGCCCTGGAGGCAACCGCAGGCCAGGAGGCGGCCGTAAAGCCCTTTGCCGAGGGGGTCGAGTTAACCCTGAAGAGCTTCCTGGACGCCTTGCGCAAGTTCAATATCGAGACGGTAGACCCCATGGGCGAGCCCTTCGACCCCAACCTGCACCAGGCCATGAGCATGGTCGAAAACGCCGAGGTGGAGCCCAATTCCGTGATAGCAGTGATGCAGAAAGGCTATACCCTCAACGGCCGCCTGCTGCGCCCCGCCATGGTCATGGTCAGCAAGGCGGCAGGATAAGGCCCCCGGGCAAAGAATAATGCCCCTGGCCCTTGAATTTGGCCGTGTTGGGCCAATATAGAGAACATCGCAATTACAGTGGCAGGCAGCGCCTGTCCAAGCAAACGGAGAGAAACACATGGGTAAGATTATTGGTATCGACCTCGGGACGACCAACTCCTGCGTATCAGTGCTCGAGGGCGGCAAGCCCAGGGTTATAGAGAACGCAGAGGGCGACCGCACCACCCCGTCCATCGTCGGTTACACCGATGAAGGCGAAATCCTGGTGGGCCAGAGCGCCAAGCGCCAGGCGGTGACCAACCCGCACAACACCCTGTATGCGGTGAAGCGCCTGATCGGCCGCAAGTTCAAGGACGACGTGGTCCAGAAAGACATCAAGATGGTCCCCTACAAGATTGTGGAAGCGGACAACGGCGACGCCTGGGTGCAGGTTCGCGACGAGAAAATGGCGCCCCCGCAGGTCTCTGCTGAGGTGCTGCGCAAGATGAAAAAGACCGCCGAGGAGTTTCTTGGCGAGCCGGTGACCGAGGCGGTTATCACCGTGCCGGCCTATTTCAACGATTCCCAGCGCCAGGCGACCAAGGACGCGGGCAAGATTGCCGGCCTCAACGTCAAGCGTATTATCAACGAGCCCACCGCGGCCGCCCTGGCCTACGGCATGGACAAGGCCAAGGGCGACCACACTATCGCGGTCTATGACCTCGGTGGCGGTACCTTCGATATCTCGATCATCGAGATTGCGGAAGTGGACGGCGAGCACCAGTTTGAAGTGCTGTCGACCAACGGCGACACCTTCCTCGGGGGCGAGGACTTCGACATGCGTCTTATCGAGTACCTGGCGGCGGAGTTCAAGAAAGAGAGCGGTATCGACCTGCACAACGATCCCCTGGCCCTGCAGCGCCTGAAGGAAGCGGCGGAAAAAGCCAAGATCGAGCTGTCCAGTGCCCAGCAGACAGAGGTCAACCTGCCCTATATCACCGCTGACGCGACCGGGCCCAAGCACCTGGTGGTGAAGCTGTCCCGCGCCAAGCTGGAGTCGCTGGTGGAAGAGCTGGTCAACCGCTCCATGGAGCCGGTGAAGACCGCCCTGAAGGACGCGGGCAAGAGCCCCAGCGAAATCGACGACGTCATCCTGGTGGGCGGGCAGACCCGTATGCCGATGGTGCAGAAGAAAGTGGCGGACTACTTCGGCAAGGAGCCGCGCAAGGATGTTAACCCGGACGAGGCCGTGGCTATCGGCGCCTCGATCCAGGGCGGCGTACTGGCCGGTGACGTGAAAGACGTACTGCTGCTGGACGTGACCCCGCTGACCCTGGGTATCGAGACCATGGGCGGTGTGGCCACGCCGCTGATCGAGAAGAACACCACGATCCCGACCAAGAAGTCGCAGATCTTCTCCACCGCTGACGACAACCAGACTGCTGTGACCATTCACGTGGTGCAGGGCGAGCGCAAGCAGGCCACGGGCAACAAGTCCCTGGGCCGGTTTGACCTGGCGGATATCCCGCCGGCGCCGCGCGGCATGCCGCAGATCGAGGTCACCTTCGACCTTGACGCCAACGGCATCCTGCACGTCTCGGCCAAGGACAAGGCGACCGGCAAGGAGCAGTCCATCCGGATTACGGCTTCCGGCGGCCTGACCGATGAAGAGATCGAAAAAATGGTGTCGGACGCGGAGCTCAACGCCGAGGCGGATGCCAAGTTCGCCGACCTGATCACCTCGCGCAACACCCTGGATGGCCTGGTGCACGCCGCGCGCAAGACCCTGGAAGAGGGCGGCGAGCACGCCTCCGACGAGGAAAAGGCGGCTATCGAAGCGGCCCTGACCGAGGCGGAAGCTGCGCTCAAGGCGGACGACAAGGACGCTGTCGACGCGGCGGCTGCCAAGCTTACCGAAGCGACCAGCCCGGTGGCCCAGAAGATGTACACGGCCCAGGCCGCGGCAGCTGAGAACGCCGCCGGTGGCGGCGAGCAGGCCGAAGCCGCTGCCGATGACGTGGTCGACGCCGAGTTCGAGGAAGTGAAGGACGACAAGAAGTAAGGCGCAGTACTTACAGGTCTGATTACCGGCCGGAGCAATCCGGCCACGGACAAAGCCATGACGACGCGGGACTTACGGGCCCGCGTAGTCATTTCAGATAAGCGGGTAAAAAACCGCAGGGTTCTATGTCAAAACGCGATTATTACGAAGTTCTCGGCGTCAGCAAGAGCACGGACGACAAGGAAATAAAGAAGGCGTATCGCCGGGTGGCGATGAAGTTTCACCCGGATCGCAACCCCGATGACCCGGACGCCGACAACAAGTTCAAGGAGGCCACCGAGGCCTACGATGTGCTGATGGACCCCCAGAAGCGGGCGGCCTACGACAAGTACGGCCATGCGGGGGTAGACCCGAGCATGGGCGGCGGCGCCGGCGGATTCGGCGGCGGCAATTTCAGCGACATCTTCGGCGATGTCTTCGGTGACATCTTCGGTGGCGGCGGCGGTCGCGGCCGGGGCGGACCCCAGCGCGGCTCCGACCTGCGCTATACCCTGGATATTTCCCTTGAGGACGCGGTGCGCGGCACCACCGTGGAAATCAAGGTTCCGAGCCTCAGCACCTGCGATAAATGTGACGGCTCCGGCGCGAAGAAGGGCAGCTCGCCCATTACCTGCGGTACCTGTGGCGGCGCCGGCCAGGTGCGTATGCAGCAGGGCTTTTTCCAGGTGCAGCAGACCTGTCCCAGCTGTCGCGGCCGCGGCAAGACCATCTCCGACCCCTGCAACGCCTGTCACGGCCAGGGCCGGGTCGAGAAAACCCGCACCCTCTCCGTCAAGGTGCCCCCGGGAGTGGATACCGGCGATCGCATCCGCCTGTCCGGCGAGGGCGAGGCGGGCCCGGATGGCGGGCCACCCGGGGATCTGTTCGTGCAGATGTCGGTGCGCCAGCACAATATATTCGAGCGCGACGGCAAGAACCTGTACTGCGAGGTGCCCATCACCTTTGTGGACGCCGCGCTGGGGGGTGAGCTGGAAGTGCCGACCCTCGATGGCCGTGTCAAACTGAAAATCCCCGCCGAGACCCAGACCGGCAAACTGTTCCGGCTGCGCGGCAAAGGCGTCAAGCCGGTGCGCGGTGGCAGCGTGGGCGACCTGCTGTGCCGGGCGGTAGTGGAAACACCGGTGAACCTTAACAAGGAGCAGAAGGCGCTGCTGGAGCAGTTCCAGAAGACCCTCGGCAAGGGCGGCCATGCCCAGTCCCCGCGCCAGACCAGCTGGTTCGAGGGTGTGAAAAGCTTCTTTGACGACCTGAAAATATGAGTACGCGAATCGGGATCACCGGCGCGGCCGGGCGGATGGGGCGCACCCTGGTGGAAGCGATAGCACTGGCCGGGGAGCGAGCTGGAACTGGTCGCCGCGATCGAGCAGCCCGGCAGCAGTTTCCTGGGCGCGGATTCCGGCGAGCTGTCCGGCCAGGGCCGCAACGGCGTGCCGGTCGTGGGCAAGCTTGCGGATGTAATCGGGCAGATCGATGTGCTTATCGATTTCACCGTGCCCGCAGCCACCGCGGCCAACGTGGCGGTATGCGCGCAGCACAATGTGGCGGTGGTAATCGGCACAACCGGCTTCACCCCGGAGCAGCTCGCGGAGATCGAGCGGGCAGCGGGCTCCGTCGCTATCTGCAAGGCCTCCAATTTCAGCACCGGCGTCAACCTGTGCTTCCAGTTGCTGGATATGGCCGCCCGGGTACTCGGGGACGAGGTCGATATCGAGGTCTACGAGGCCCACCATCGCCACAAGATCGACGCGCCCTCAGGCACCGCCCTGAGCATGGGCCAGGTGGTGGCCAGCGCCCTCGGGCGCGACCTCGACAAGGTGGCGGTGTACGGCCGGGAGGGCCAGACCGGCGCGCGCTCGCGCGAAACCATCGGCTTTGCCACTGTGCGTGCCGGGGATATCGTGGGTGACCACACGGTCACCTTCGCCGCCGATGGCGAGCGGGTGGAGATTACCCACAAGGCCTCGAGCCGAATGTCCTTTGCCCGGGGCGCCGTGCGCGCGGCCGGCTGGCTGGCGGGACGGGAAGCCGGCATGTACGACATGCAGGATGTGCTCGGGCTTAAAAAGGTGCTTTTGTAGGGAGGTCAGGGGGAGTTCCATGAGCAATTACATAGTTAATATCGACGAGTCCAATGCGGCTCAACTTCTGATCGACGAGTCCCACAAGCGACCCGTGGTGGTGGATTTCTGGGCCGACTGGTGTGAACCGTGCAAGGTTCTGATGCCATTGCTGGAAAAAATAGCCACCGAGTACAAGGGCGCGTTCCTGCTGGCCAAGGTCAACGCCGACGACCAGCAGATGATCGCCCAGCAGTTCGGGGTGCGCAGCCTGCCCACGGTAATGGTGATGCAAAACGGCCAGCCGGTGGACGGTTTCGCCGGCGCCCAGCCCGAGGCCCAGGTGCGCCAGATGCTGGAGAAGTATTTACCCAAGCCCTGGGACGGGCTGTTGCAGATGGCCATGGAGGCCATGGACGCCGGCGACTTCGCCGCGGCGCTGTCACCGCTGCGCCAGGCCTGGGAAGATTCCGGCCGGCGCCTCGATATCACCCTGGCCTACGCCCGCGCCCTGATCGAAAGCCTGCGCCTGGACGAGGCCGAGACGGTGCTGGCCACCGTGCGCCTGGCGGACCAGGACGCCGCCTGGGAACAACTGCGGGCCCAGCTGGAGATCAAGCGCGAGGCAGCCAAAAGCCCCGAGATCGAGGCGCTCGAGCAGCGTCTTGCAGCCGCCCCCGACGACCTCGACCTGCGCCACCAACTGGCGGTGCAGTACACTGACAGCGGCCAGTTCAAGGACGCCATGGAGTGCCTGATCGGCATTCTCAGGAAGGACCTGGCCCACGCCGACGGCGCCACCAAAAAGCTGCTGCTGGATACCATTGCCAGCCTCGGCAAAGGGGACCCGCTGGCGGCCGAGTACCAGCGCAAGTTATACAGCTTGCTCTACTGATTGCGTCCTGATTTGGCCCGGCCACAAACCTTGTTTTGTGGCCCCGGAATCGCTATGGTACATGCCCCAAAAATGAAAAACATACTCAAAAGTCAAACCAGCAAACCGACACGAGAGGCATGACAGTGGATACATCATTTACCCCGGAAGATCTGGCGTTTCGCGATGAAGTGCGGGAATTCCTGTCCCAGGCATACGACAAGGAGCTGCAGGCGCGGCTGGCCTCCGGCAAACCCCAGGTCTACAAGCAGGCGGTCATCGACTGGCAGAAGCGCCTCTACGAAAAAGGCTGGATCGCGCCGAACTGGCCGGTCGAATACGGCGGCACCGGCTGGAATGCGACCCGCCAGTTCATCTACGACAGCGAACGGGCCGCCGCCGGCGTGCGGGATGTGGTGCCCTTTGGCCTGAAGATGGTCGGCCCGGTGCTTTACACCTTTGGCACCCAGGAGCAGAAAGACCGGTTTTTGCCGTCGATCCTGGCCAGTGACGAGTGGTGGTGCCAGGGCTACTCCGAGCCCGGTTCCGGCTCGGACCTCGCCTCCCTGAAAACCAAGGCGGTACTGGACGGGGACGAGTACGTTGTCACCGGCGCCAAGATCTGGACCACCTACGCCCAGTATGCCGACTGGATTTTCTGCCTCGTGCGCACCAGCAGCGAGGGCAAGAAGCAGGAGGGCATCAGTTTCCTGCTGATCGACATGAAATCACCGGGCATCAAGGTCAACCCCATCGTATCGATCGATAACCACCACAGCCTGAACGAGGTGGAGTTCAACGAGGTGAGGGTGCCCGTGGCCAATCGTATCGGCGAGCAGGACAAGGGCTGGACCTACGCCAAGGCGCTGCTGGCTCACGAGCGCACATCCATAGCCGGGGTCGCCGATACCAAGCGCGGCCTGGCGCAAATCCGGGACTTCGCGGCGCAGGAAATAAACGGTGGCAAGTCACTGCTTGCCGACCCCATGTTCCAGGCGCGTATGTCAGATATAGAAATAGAACTGATGGCACTGGAGTTCACCGAGTTGCGGGTGCTGGCAGCGGTCGCCTCCGGCGGTGCTCCCGGCGCTGAATCCTCGCTGCTGAAGATCAAGGGCACCGAGCTGCAGCAGGCGGTGCAGTCGCTGACCATGGAGGTCGCGGCCTACTACCAGGGGGTGTTGCCCAACGACCTGAGCGCCGAGCAGCTCGGCCACGAGTTTGGCAGCAAGGCCCGCCAGTCTTACATGTACGGACGGGCAGCCACCATTTATGGCGGCTCCAATGAAGTCCAGAAGAATATTATCGCCAAGGCCGTCCTGGGCCTGTAACGCCGGTTATCGAGGTTAGACAGATGAATTTTGAATTTACCGAAGAACAGATAATGCTGCGCGACAGCGTGGCGCGTTTCATCCAGGATGATTACAGCTTCGATGCGCGCAAGGACATCGCGCAATCCGAGGCGGGTATGAGCCGGGACAACTGGGGTACTTTCGCGGAGCTGGGCTGGTTGTCCATTCCCTTCGCCGAGGAGCATGGCGGCTTCGGCGGCGGCCCTGTCGATATCATGCTGGTGATGGAGCAGTTGGGCAAAGGCCTGGTGCTGGAACCTTACCTGGCAACGGTGCTGCTGTTCGGCGGCCTGTTGCAGAAGGGCGGCAGCGCGGAGCTCCAGGGGCAGTACATCCCGAAAATCATAGACGGTTCCTGCCTTGGCGCCTTCGCCTATCTCGAGCGCCAGAGCCGCTTCGAGCTGGCCGATGTCGCCACCAGGGCCACAGCCAGCGAAGCCGGCTACCGGCTCGACGGCGAGAAAGTCGTGGTGTTCAACGGCGCCAATGCCGACCAGCTTATTGTGTCCGCCCGCACCAGCGGTGAGCAGAGCGATGAGGGCGGCATCAGCCTGTTCCTGGTGCCAGCCGACGCCCCGGGAATCGAGAAGCTGGAATACCGCCTGATGGACGGCCAGTTGGTGGCCAACCTGGTGTTCACCGGGGTGGAAGTCCCCGCGGCCAACCTGGTCGGGGAACTGGACCAGGGCCTTGCCCTGATGAGCGCGGTGATCATGGAGGCCACCATGGCGCTGGGCGCCGAGGCGGTAGGCATCATGGAGCTGCTGAACACGAAAACCCTGGAGTACACCAAAACCCGCAAGCAGTTCGACGTGGCGATCGGCAGCTTCCAGGCCCTGCAACACCGGATGGTCGAAACCTTCATGGCCTATGAACAGACAAAGTCACTGTTGTACCGCGCGGTGTGTGCCTTCACCGACGACAGAGAAGACGCGGCCACCGCGGTCCATGCACTGAAAGTGATGGTGGACCGTGCCGGCAAGCTGGTGTTCGGCGAGGCGATCCAGCTGCACGGCGGTATGGGCCTGACCGACGAACTGGATATCGGCCATTTCGCCAAGCGCCTGATGATGATCAACACCACATTCGGCAACGGCGATCACCATCAGGCACAATTCAACACTCTGCGCTATGCGTCCCACAATAATACAACTGGAGCGTCATCATGAAGCTGGGCTTTCTGCTGGGCTATTCCGGCAAGCAAATCAATATCCCCATCGATCTTATCAAGCATGCCGAGGAGATGGGTTACGACTCAGTCTGGACGGCAGAGGCCTATGGCAACGACGCGGTAACCGCTGCGGCCTGGATCCTGGCCCAGACCAAGAAAATCAAGGTCGGTACCGCGATCATGCAGATGCCGGCGCGCACTCCCGCGATGTGCGCAATGACCTCCATGTCGCTGGACCAGCTGTCCGGCGGTCGCTTTATCGTCGGCCTGGGCGCCTCCGGCCCCCAGGTGGTCGAGGGCTGGCACGGCGTGCCCTACGGCAAGCCGGTAACGCGCACCAAGGAGTATATCCAGGTCATGCGCAAGATTATGGCGCGCGAGGGACCGGTGGAGTTCGACGGCGAAATCTACAAGCTGCCCCTCAAGGGTGAGGGCACCACCGGCCTCGGCAAGCCCCTGAAATCCATCCTGGAAGGCAACCCCGACATACCCATATACACAGCGTCGATTACCCCGGCGGGGCTGCGTTGCGCCGCCGAGGTGGCCGATGGTGTGTTCCCCGTCTGGATGGACCCCAACAAGTACTCCGTACTGGGTGAACACCTGGACAAGGGTTTCGCCAAGGCCGGTGGTGGCAAGTCACTGGCCAACTTCGACGTGGCGCCTTTCGTCATGGTCATGATGAACGATGACCTGGAGGCTGCCTACAATGCCCTGCGCCCCTGGCTGGCACTGTACATCGGCGGGATGGGAGCCAAGGGCAAGAATTTCTATCACGACTACACCACGCGACTGGGTTATGGCGACGTAGCCACTCGGATCCAGGACCTCTATCTCTCGGGCAAGAAAGCCGAAGCCGAGGCGCTGGTGCCGAATCAACTGCTGGACGAAGTGGCCCTGATCGGCTCCGGGGACCGGATCCGTGAGCGGCTTGCCCCCTGGAAGGAAGCCGGCAAGCGCGGCGAGGTGGGAACCATGCTGCTGAGCGTGCAGGATCCGGTCATCCTCGAACTGCTGGCGAAGGAACTGCTGTAGTGGACGTGGCCGGCAAGGTCGTTATTGTCACCGGTGGTGGCAACGGTATCGGCAAGGCCCTGTGTGAACGCTTTGCCCGGGCCGGCGCGCGCAAGGTCGTCGTGGCGGACCTGGAGCAGGACAGCGCCGACGCCGTGGCCGCTGCCATCGATGGTGACGCCTTCTGCGTGGACGTTCGCAACGAGGGCCAGATCCAGGCCATGGTTGCGGCGGTGGAAGAGCGCTACGGCGCCGTCGACCTGTTCTGCAGCAATGCCGGCATCATCGCTACGGACGGCGAGCCCTGGTGGGCGACTTCCGCCCCCAACTCTACCTGGCAGGCCATGTGGGACATTCATGTGATGTCCCACGTCTACGCCGCGCGGGCCTGCCTGCCCGGCATGCTGGCCCGGGGCACCGGTTACTTCCTCAACACCGCCTCTGCCGCGGGCCTGCTCAACCAGATTGGCGACGCCGCGTACTCCACTACCAAGCATGCCGCTATCGGTTTTGCCGAATCACTGGCCATCACCCATGGCGATGACGGTATCGGGGTCTCCGTACTGTGCCCGCAGGCCGTGGCAACCCGCATGGTCGGCGACATCGGCGACGGGGACGGCGGAACCGCCGGTGTCGATGGTGTGATGACCCCGGCACAGGTCGCCGACGAGGTGATCAGCGGCCTGGCGGCGGAACAGTTCCTGATCCTGCCGCACAAGGCGGTTATCGAGTACCGGAAGCGCAAGACCGACGATTACGATCGCTGGCTGGACGGCATGCGCAAGTTGCGCAAGCGTTTTGGCAACCCATTAAAGCAGGATTGATTCCTGAAGGAAGCGGCGGATCACGTGGAAAGGAGAGAACGGTTTGCGCGAACGATACTCAACGGCTTTGAGTCCTATTTCGCTGAGTTCCAGAACATTACCCTTGCCGCCAAGTCCTGGTTTGAAAATGCCGACTGGCACGGCATCCAGCAGGCATCATCACAACGGATAGACCTGTACAAGGCCCATACCAGCCGCGTCAATGAATACGTTGAATTGATTGCGGGAGAGCACCTGCACGACCTTGATTTCTGGCGCGAGACCCGCAAGGTTTACTCCAGGCTGATCGAGGGCCACGACAATTTCGAAATTGCCGAGACGTTCTTTAATTCAGTCTACGGAGCGGTGTTCAAGCATCGCAAAATCCGCAATGAGTTCGTGTTCGTCTTCTCGCCCCACGGCGATATGCCACCAGTGGATGTGAGCAAGGTGTATCACCGCTACCACCTTGAATCCTCACTGGGCGAGTTGCTTGAGCAGTTGCTCGATGACTACGCTTTCAGTATCCCCTACGAGGATAAGGCCCGGGATGTTCGCAACATCGTGGAGGTGGTGAACAATTACCTCGCGCCGCGTTTTGACCTCACCCGGGGCGATGTCGAATTCCAGGTGTTGCAGCATCACTTCTACCGCAACAAGGGTGCGTACATCGTCGGCAGGATCGTCTCCGGAGATGGCTCCATGCCCTTTGTGCTGCCTATACTCCACAGCGGCGCCAGCAGCGTGTATGTCGACACGGTGCTGTTCGGTTCCGACAAGGTCAGTGTCCTGTTCAGCTTTACCCGCTCGTATTTCCTGGTGGATGCGAGTATTCCCTCGCAGTACGTGCTGTTCCTGCAGCAGTTGATGCCGGCCAAGCCCATCTCGGAGATTTACAGCTCCATGGGCTATAACAAGCACGGCAAGACCTACTACCATCGCTGTGCCTACCGGCATATGGAAAGCACTACCGACAAGTTCATGATCGCCCCGGGTATCAAGGGCATGGTGATGTGCGTATTTACCATGCCGTCCTATGACTTCGTGTTCAAGATCATCAAGGACAGGTTTACCCCACCCAAGGAGATGACGCGGGAGCAGGTGAGGGCCAAGTACCGGCTGGTGAAGCGGGCGGACAGGGCGGGGCGCATGGCCGACACCCAGGAGTTCACCAACCTGGCTTTCGCCCGCGAGCGCTTCTCTGACGAGTTGATGGCGGAACTGCACAAAGTGGCGCCCTCGGTTATCGAGGAGCACGGTAAGGCGCTGGTCATCAAGCATGTTTACGTGGAGCGGCGCATGACCCCGCTCAACCTGTACCTGCACGATGCCACCGATGAGCAGGTGCTGGCGGTGATGGACGAGTACGGCAACGCGATCAAGCAATTGGCCGCGGCCAATATTTTCCCCGGTGACATGCTGCTGAAAAACTTTGGCGTGACCCGGCACGGGCGCGTGGTGTTCTACGATTACGATGAAATCGTGCCGCTGGTGGACTGTAATTTTCGCACTATACCCGAGCCTCGCAACGAGGCCGAGGAAATGGCCAGCCAACCCTGGTACACCGTCGGCCCCAATGATATTTTCCCGGAAGAGTTTCGCCTGTTCTTTTCCGGTAACCAGCGGGCGCGCAAGGTCTTTGACCGCCTCCACAGTGACATCTACGAGGCCGACTTCTGGCGCAACCTGCAGGAGCGGATACGCAGTGGCTATATCGAGGACTTTTTCCCCTATCGCCGCAAGCTGCGCTTCAACCGCGGCACCCAGGCCCTCCGGGAGAGCGCCTGATGGCCACGATCTACCTGTTTCGCCACGGCCAGGCATCCTTTGGCGCAGATGACTACGACAAGCTGTCGCCCCTCGGAGAGCGGCAGGCCACGTTGCTCGGGCATTATTTGCGCGACAGTGGTATTACCCTCGATGCGTCCTTCAGCGGTTCGCTCCTGCGCCAGCGGGAGACGGCCCAGCTCGCACTGGCCAGTCATCAGCGCGAGGTGCCGCACCAGGTAGACCCGCGCTTCAACGAGATCGATAACGACGAACAACTGCGGTACCTGTTGCCGGAGGTGATGAAACTCGACCCGGGCCTGCGCGCGCTGGTGGATCGGGGGCTCAGCTCCAGCAAGGACTACCAGAAGGTGATCGACGCTGTCTTCAATTTCTGGGTGTCGCCCCGGTGCAGTGAAACCAGGATCCAGAGCTGGCAGGATTACTCGGGGCAAGTGGCATCCGCCCTGCAGGAGCTTATGGCGACCCATGGCAGCGGCAAAACCCTGGGTATCTTCACCTCCGGCGGCACCATAGCAACCATGGTCGCCCAGGTACTGGGCCTGTCCGGCGAACAGACTTACCAGTTCTACGAGCCTATTTTCAACTGTTCGGTCACCCAGATCTTCTACAATGGCAGCAAGACCTCGCTGTCCTACTTCAACGACCGCTCCTGGTTGCAGCTGCAGGGCGCGAAGTCCGCCGAGAGCCTCGTCACGTACCGCTGAGAGCCCGGGCCGGTTTATGGATATTTACCTTGTACGCCACGGTGAGGCAGCCGCCAGCTGGGGCCAGGACCCGGATCCCGGACTCAGCCCCCTGGGGCACGAACAGGCCGCTGCCGCTGCCCGGGAGCTCATGCCCCGGCTGGCCGGCAGTTCGATTGCGCTGATCAGCAGCCCCCTCACCCGCACCCTGGAGACCGCTGCGCCCCTGGCCCGTGAAACGGGTCTGGCTGTTGCCATCGACGAGGCGTTTCGGGAGATCGCGGCCCCTGTGCCGCTGGCGCAGCGGCAGACCTGGCTAAGGCAGTTCATGCAGCAGCGCTGGGAGGAACAACCCGACGGCCTGCACCAGTGGCGCGCGCGGGCAACACGGCAATTGCTGGCGCTGGACAGGCCGGCGGTGGTGTTCACCCACTTTCTCGTCATCAACGCCGTGGTGGGGCAGCTGCGGGGGTCTGAAGCCACCCTGTGCTGCTGGCCCGACAACGGCTCGATAACTCACCTGCGCCGCTGTGGCGACGGGCTCGAACTGGTGGAGCTCGGCGCCCAGATGAGCACGGTGGTGAACTAGTCGCTGCTGAGCCTGATCAGCGCTTCCTGGGCGGATGAGGCCACCAGAACGCCATCGCGTGTGTAAAAGCTGCCGCGGCTGAAACCCCGGCCGGCGGAAGCGCTCGGGCTGTCGAGACTGTACAGCAGGTAGTCGTCGAGCCGGAATGGCCGGTGGAACCACAGGGCGTGGTCCAGGCTGGCAGACTGGATGCGCTTGCTGTTGGGCGAGAACGGGTGGGGGTACAGTGCGGTTCCCAGCAGGCCGAAATCCGAGACGTAGGCGAGCAGGGTCTGGTGGCGGCGGAAGTCGTCTCCCACATCGCCCTTGATCCGAAACCACATATTCTGCACCGGCTCCATGGGTTGCGGGTTGATGCGATCCCGCGCCTCCACCCGCCGGCGCTCCAGGGGGCCCGTGATGGGGAAGGGAATCTGGTCGGGATACTTTTCAGCCAGTTCGGCCAGCTCCTTTTCTTCCGATGGAATCTCCTCGGGCTGGGGTACATCCGGCATCGTGCTCTGGTGCGACAGGCCTTCCTCGGCGAGCTGGAACGATATGGCAGTATTGAAAATGGCGCGGCCGTCCTGCTTGGCGACCACCCGGCGGGTGGTAAAGCTGCGGCCGTCCCGGATCGGGTCCACCTCGTATACAATCTGCTTTGCCGGGTCACCGGGGCGCAGGAAGTAGCCGTGCAGTGAGTGGGCTATGCGATCGTCTGGCACGGTTCTGATCGCCGCGTTGAGTGATTGGGCCAGCACCTGGCCGCCGAAAATACGGGACGGCCGCTTCGGGCTCCTGCCGATGAACAGGTATTTGTCGATGGCCTCTACTTCGAGATAGTTGAGAAGTTTTTCCAGTTCTTTGGGCAAGGGGTGTCTCCGGGTGATCGAATGGTGAGCGCTAGGCCCTGGGTAGCAGTCCGTTGAAAAAGATGTCGAAGTAGTCGATGGCGGCGGCATCGATATCGTCCAGCTTGCGCCACAGGTTCAGCTCCATGGACGCATTGACCGCGCCGGCTATCAGGTTCTGGGCGATCAGGGGATCCACCGGGCGCACGCTGCCGTCCTTCATGCCCTCCCTGAGAAAGTCGCCAAAGCATTCGTTGGCGGCATCTGTGCGCTTGAGGATTTCGCGCCGGCGTTGCATGGGCAGGGCGGTAATGGAGTTGTATCGAATCAACGGACCCTCGCTGGTGTTCTGGAAATAGAAGATCCTGCGGCAGGTCCGGTCGACCTTTTCCAGGCCGGTGCCCTCGGTGTGAGCCGCCTGGCTGTGAATGTTCTCGACCAGGTCGAGGGAGCGGCTGTAGCAATTGAACAGCAGGTCTTCCTTGTTTTTGATGTGGTAGTAGAACGCCCCCTTGGATACCTGCAATTGCTCTGCGATTTCATCCAGTGAGGTGCCGTCGAAGCCCTGCTTGTTGAAGAGCCAGGTCCCTGTCTTGTAGAACGCGTCCTGTTTGAGTTTATTCTGCTGTTGCCGGTTGAACCCCTCTACCGGGCGCTCGGCCGCCTGTTCTGCGCTGACGGATATTGGCTGGTACTCCCCCTGGCCGCCATAGAGGCCGTGGACGAGGATGTCGACCGCTTTATGGGCGGTCGAAGCCAGTTGTCCGGGCGGGATCTCGTGCAGCCAGGAAAATGCCCAGTCGACGGAACCCAGCAGTGCCCGGGTGGTGGCTGTTGGCTCGAGGCTGCGGAAGGACCCATCGGCCACGCCGTCACGCAAGTACTGGCGCAGGCGCTTGAACATGGCGATGTACTGGGCTTCCACCTCGGTCCGGTGGTTACCCCGCAGGGATGCGATTTCCAGCAGCGCGGCAATATGGGGCCCGCGCCCCTCGAAGGCGTCCAGCCAGTTGTCGAACTGCAGCAGGAAAAACTCGGACAGCCTGTCGGCCGGCGCTTCGTGGCGCTCCTCCACGGCGTCGAGGATGCGGTGATGGTAGTCCAGGGCAGCCATGTAGCACTGGTAAATAAGCTCTTCCTTGGTTTTTACGTAGTAGTAGAGGCTGGTTTTGGTCAGGCCGAGATTCGCCGCGATGTCTTTCAGGGTAGTGGCGCGGGAGCCCTTGTAATTGAACAGCCGGGCCGCCTGGGACAGGATCGCCAGGCGCTTGGCGTCATGTTGGACGGTACGATTGAATGGCGAAGTGGGCGTGCCAGACGCGGAAGGCTTGTCTTCTGCCATACCAGTTAACTCTGCGATAGCGAAACGAATGAGGCGTACCGGCGAGCGTTAACCTACCAGCCAGTCTAAGTTTAGAACTTTAAGTATTATTTTTGTCGCTGTCTATAGTAGACGGTGGTCCATTTGCTTCCACCGCGGTGCCGGGCAGATTCAGCCACTTGCGGGAATGGTAGCGACGCAGGAGCATGGTGGCCTTGATACTGTAATCGAGCAGCATGACCGCAAAGATCCAGTAAACGGAGAGCCCCAGTGACAGGAACAGCCAGGCGGGCAGCAGGCGACCGAAAATCATGCCGCAGAAGGTGGACTTAAGCGGGAAGCGGGTGTCGCCGGCGCCGCGCAGCGCGCCCGCCAGGGTGATCTCGCAGGCCATCATGGGCAGGGCAGCGGCGAGCATGTAAATGAACACCACGGTCAGGTGGATCACCTCCGGGTCGTCGATCATGAAACTCGCCAGTTCCCTGGCGTACCAGACCTGCACTGCCGCCAGGGTGACCATGGCCACCAGTGCCAGGCGCAGTGAACGCCACCCCGCGGCCAGTGCCAGGTCCGGCCGCCCGGCTCCCAGCTGCTGGCCCACCAGCGTAGCGGCGGCGATACTGAAACCGAACCCCACCACGATGGAAAATGACACCAGGCTTATGCCGATGCCGTAGGCGGCGTAGGCGTTGGTCCCGTAACGGGCAACGATGCCGAAGAAAATCAGGAAGACCAGCTGCACCAGGCCCTGCTCGAGCACCGCTGGTGTGCCGATGCTGACAAGTTGCCGCGCCGCAGACCAGTCGATGGAATAGCGCCGGGTGGGCTTGAGATTAAAATTCCCGCGCCACCAGAAGACGACAAACAGAATCGTAATCAGGAATGCCGCGCTGCTGCCGCCCAGGGCGACCCCGGGCACACCAAGGTGGGGGAAGGGCCCTATGCCAAAGGCAACCAGGTAGGCGAACACCACGTTGAGCATGGAGCTGAAAAACAGAAACCACAATGGTGTGATGACGTCACCGGTGGCGCGCAAGCCAGTAGATAACATCTGGTTTACCGCCGAGGCCAGGTTGAAAACGCCCAGCCAGAAAATAAACCCGGCGGCGGAGAGTGTGGTCTGCTGGTCGAGCCCGAAAAGACCGGCGATTGACTCGGGAAATATCAATATGGGAATGCTCAGCACACCGGCCAGCGCCAGCGCCAGCATCATCGCCGTCCAGTGAACCTGCTCTGCCTGTGCCGGCTGGCCCGCGCCCCAGCTGCGCGCGATCAATGCGGTGGCCGCCACGGATACGCCCATCAAAATGGCCTGGATCAGAAAGAATACCCGGTGACCCGTGGTGACCGCAGCGACTGCGCTGGTGCCCAGCCCCGCAACGATCTTGATATGCAGGAAACCCACCGTGGTAAACAGCAGGTTCGAGATGATAGTTGGCCAGGCCAGCCGCCAGACACTGTGGCTGGGTACCGGACGCGATGCTTGTCCTTGTGCTGGCAATTCAGGATCGGCCGGTAATGGCCGCCCCGAGTTGCTGGCATTCCCGGTGACGGAAACAGTCGGTCGTGTGGTCGTTCACCATGCCTGTCGCCTGCATGTGGGCATACATGATTGTCGAACCGACGAAGGTGAAGCCGCGTTTCTTCAGGTCCTTGCTCAGCCGATCCGAAATCTCGCTGGTTGCCGGCAATTTTTCCATGGATCGCCAGCTGTTCTGTATTGGTTTATGTTCGACAAAACCCCAGATGTAGTCGGAGAAACTGCCTGCCTCTTCCTGCACCGCAAGAAAGGCCCGCGCATTCTGCCGCGTACCGAGAACCTTCAGTCGATTGCGGATGATTCGCGGGTCAAGCAGCAGTTTTTCCAGCTTCCGGTCCGTATAGCGCGCAATGCGGTTGGCATCAAAGCCGTCGAACAGCTCGCGGTAGCCCTCTCGCTTGCGCAATACCGTGATCCACGCGAGGCCCGCCTGGGCGCCCTCGAGTACCAGCATTTCGAAGAGGCCGGCGTCGTCCAGCTTCGGCACCCCCCACTCCCTGTCGTGGTAGTCCATGTACAGCGGGTCAGTGCCGCACCATGCACAGCGATTGGTCATATCCGTATCTCCATTACAGCTACAGTATCGTGGCCGCCGTGTTGCCTGTCTACCTGCCAGGGAGAAGGACGCTGGCAGCGTGTACCGGCCTGTGCGACACTTTGCAGCGACCTGACAGGAGAGCAGTGATGACGGATACAGTTATATACAGGCGCGAGGGCCGTGTTGGTCGCCTGATTCTCAATATGCCCGAGCGCCACAACGCGCTGGGGCGGGAGCAGTTGGTGGCTATCCAGCAACATCTTGCGGCCGTCGCGAATGATCACCAGGTCCGGGTCCTGGTTTTGACCGGGGCGGGGAACCGGACATTCTGTGCCGGGGCTTCTCTGCAGGAACTGGGGGCCGGAGAGATTGGCGGCGACTGTTTTCGTGCGACGACGGCCCAGCTGGGCAGCCTGGCAATACCGACGATATGCGCCCTCAACGGCAACGTGTTCGGGGCGGGTGTGGAGCTGGCCCTGAGCTGTGATTTCCGCCTCGGGGTGGAGGGCTCGCGGATGCGAGTGCCTGCCGCCGCTATAGGTATCTGCTATCCCTCGAGCGGTGTGCAGCGCCTGGTACAGGGCCTTGGGGTCAGCCTGGCCAGGAGGATACTGCTGGCGGCAGAGGAGTTTGATTCCCAGGCCATGCTCGATATGGGTTTCCTCGATTACCTGGTACTACCGGGAAGGTTCCCGGACGCCACCGATGAACTGGCCGGAAAGATGGCCGGGCTGGCGCCACTGGCGGTCCGCGCCATGAAAAATATCCTGGGCCAGGTGCTTGATGGATCTGTCGACGAGGATGAGGTTAAAGAGCTAGCGGACCTGTGCGCTCGCTCTGAAGACTTCAAAGAGGGACTTGCAGCACAGCGCGAGAAGCGTGAGCCCCGCTTCAGTGGGGCCTGAACGCTGGCTCTCAGGCAGGAGCCAGCGGCCCATGGCAATTCAACTCGCGGTCAATCGCCATCCAGGGGTAGCCGAGCTTTTCGAGCCAGCGCAGTCCGGCCGGTTCAGTTTTGAGCCGGGCGATGCTGGCGGCGCTGCAAGCCGTCAGGCAATTTTCCGCAATAACAACAACACTCAGTAAGCCTGGCAGCGGTTGTGCATCGACAGGGCTGAGAGCCCGGCCGAAATTCTCGCCAGCGATAGAAACCCTGCGCTCAAAGTCCCCGCGCATGGCGAACCCTTTGTCATTGAGTTTCATGCGGGTGATGGCCGTGCGCAGGCCCCTCGGGTGTCGCACCCCGACCAGCCAGTTGGCGCCATCCTTCTGCCTGCCAATGCTGGCGACATCCCGATCCATTTCTATCAGCCCATTGGTGACCCCGCGCCTGAGCAAGACCTTGCGCATCGAGTCGACAGCGTAGGGGCGGATGCAGTCGTCGAGATTGATCGCCATACCCTTCACGGGTAATCGCGCACCGTCAACTGTCAGCTCCAGGTGTGCCCACCCCACCAGCTTCAGCATTCCCTGCAGTTGAGCTGCCGTGGCCAGTAACTTTCCCTCGGGACTGTAACAGTCCAGCAGCACTTGGGTAGTGGGATCGAACAGGTGGCTACTCTGGTCCCAGAGCGCGCTAACGTAGCTGAACAGACTGCGTGCCTCGGCATCCAGCGGGGTAAAAACCCCGGTGCCGGCGGCATGGTTGATGCTGTCAATAATACTGTCGGGACAGAACGAGGCGAACTTTGCCTCGAGGCGGGCAAGCTCGGCCTCGGCGAACTCCAGCGACTCGGCGGAGGCTGCTGAGTTTTGGTCGATCACCAGGTGACAGCTGCTGCCAAAAGCGTGGAGTCTCTTTTCGATTTTCCTGTCAATCACAATCGATACTCACTGTTCGAAAACGTCCGCCCAGATTTATATTTTTGGGACGAGTTCGACCGTTCCGGTTGCGACAAGCCACGACCGGTAATGTAACACCGGGTGAGGATTGGAGGCCAGCGATACGGTTGGCCCTGCGGATAACAGCCCGCTCAGGTGAGTTGAGCCCCGGGGAACGTAATGGATGCCAGCGTGCCGTCTTTGGTGGTGAAGCTGAGCTCTCCGCCCAACCGTTCCGTCATCGCCGCCACGACTGCCAAACCGGAGGTATGAGCAGAGATCGGGTCGATATTTGGGGGAATACCAACCCCGTTATCCTGGATGGTCAGGCGATAAGCTGAACGTTCCGTCGACAGTGCGGCGAGAGTTATCTGGATATAGTTAGCCCCCGAGGCCGACTCGAAAGCGTGCTGAATGGCATTTTCAAGCAGCTCGTAGATAGCAATTGCGAGAGGCGAGGCCTGTCCTATTGGAAGTGGTTCGGATAAAACCTGGTTTATCGTGGAAATGCTTTCCTGCCCACCGGGAGCGTCCTTGAGTAGCCTGGAAGTGATGATGTTGGTGTACTTGTTCAAATCCGCCAGCAGGACCTCATGCTGGTAATACAGACACTGCTCCAGTAGCGCCAGCGCCTCCACCCGGTTGACGTTTGCCAGGGTTGACTCCCGCGCAGTTGGATCGCTCAGGCTTGAGCCCTTGGTCGTAATGAACTCACTCACCAGATTGAGAGTGGAGATGCTGTGCTGGTAGACAGATTTAACGAGATCGTCATGTATCTCGAATTGCTCCTGCATCTCATCATCGGCGCGCTGCTGCGCTTCAACCATCTCAGCCGCCAGCGTCCTGGCAAGTCTCTCCACGACATAGCTGTTATACGCGCGTACAGCGAGCCACCCTAAAAATGCCAATACCACTGCGTATATCGTATACGCCCACCAGGAAAGCCAGGGTGGAGGCAGAACCTCGATCTCCAGCGACAGCCCCTCACGGTTCCAGACACCCGCGGAGTTCGCGCCCTGAACCCGCAGGATATAATCCCCGGGGGGGAGGCTGGTATAAGTGGCTGAGTTCCTGGTCCCGTTCTCAATCCAGTCGTGATCAAAGCCCTCAAGCATGTACCTGTACTGGTTCTTCTCCGGGTCGAGGAAATCCAGGACGCTGAAATCGAACTGGATGAAGTAGTCTTTGTGGGTTAGTTGGATGTGTGTGATTTTCCGCCGCTTAAACGATTCAATTCTTCCTTCATTTGAAATATCGATCTTATTCAGGACCAGTTTTGGTGCAATTCGAGTTGTATTAATTGCAGCAGGATCAAATCGGTTGTATCCGTTACTGCCCCCAAAGTAAACATTGCCTGAAGAGTCGATGAAAGAAGCACCAAAATTAAAATCGAGCCCTTGCAGGCCGTCAGCCACTACAAATCTAGCTAGAATAGTTCCCTGGGAATCAAACTTAACTATTCCGGATTGTGTAGATGCCCATGCATAATGTTCATTATCAAATTGTATGGCATACAAAGTAGACAGCGTAACATCGGAATGACTAATTATATTCTCTAGGTCGAAGTTGCCTGATATCTGGTCCGATTTTCTCCAAATAAATAGTCCTTGATCTTTGGTTCCTATCCAAAGATCACCTTGTGGGTTTTGTGAGATCGAGAGGATTAGTGGTGAGTCAGCTAGTCCGCCAAAAATTAATTCTAGAGGTATGAACCTATCCTGACTTTGATCATACTGATAGATGTTGCGTTCAGAGCTAGCAATTATTCCGCCATCACTTGGTTGATGTAATATGGTGATGGACGATTCTGGAAGCTTACCATTCGATAAGTACGATACTAGATAGCCATTTTTAAGTTTGTAAAGTCCAAGATTGAAGGAAGCTATCCAGGTTTCATCTGGAACTGAGTGCAATATTTTTGTTACTTCTAGTTGCTGAAGTATTGGATGTGGCGGAGTGGTAATTTGTAGACTTTTAGTATTTAGAATTTGAAGCCCGTTTCTCCTAAAGCCGAGCCATAACTCATCGTTACTTGCAGCCATAGTCATTACACGGTGATCTATAAGCTGTCCGGAGCTAGAAATATCACTGAAAGGTGTATGAGAGCCCGAAGATTCGTCAAACATGTACAGGCCATCGAAAGTGCCAATCCATAGCTTATGGCGAGCATCTTCAGAAAATGCCAAAACATCATTGAAAACGCCACTATTTTGCTGGTTAAAGACTTCAAATGGTGCGAGAGAAAGATTGTTCAATCCCTGATAGGTGCCTACCCAAAGGAGGTCCTGATCCGCAAAAAGAGAAGTAACATGGCTATTGGATAGTCCAGAGTTGGATTGATAAAAGGACTGAATTTCCGATAATGCGCTATTGGTATGAGAAAGCCCATTATTGGTGGCAATCCATAGTAAATCGTTATGAAACAACATCGTAATTATAGAAATTGCAGGTTTAGCCTCAAGTCTCAATTCTGACCGCTTATGATTATTGGAAAAATCGATAGAAGTAAGAAGGCCCGTATCAGTTCCTATAAAGATCGTATTTGACTCGTCGAAGGCTAAAGCAGTTATGCGGTCTGTTTGATCCCCCCCAGATTTTACTAACCAATTTATGTGTGTCGCTTGCTCTTCTTCCGATGAAATTCTGAAAAGCTCCAAACCAAATGCGACGTATATATTCCCTATATTATCAGCGGATATGGCAGACACTGCTCCCTGGTCTATCGTGCCCGGAAATGCAATGATTCGATGCGAGGTTTGGTCAACAATGGAGCTATCATAGAAAAATAACCCTTCCTTTCCCCCGCTCCACACAGTTCCATCCTCTGAAATAGCAAGTTCTGAAATATACGAGACATCTAAAACATTTGCCTCGTCTAACGTCTCGAATGCTTGCATATCTGAATTCCAAGTTAGCAGGCCGCCACCGAAAGTAGCGACGAATATTCTGCCTTCTTTGGTCTCGACAATGCGTTTTATATATGAGGCTGGTATCCAATTTCTCCCGCTCTGGTCTGAACCAAATTTTGCAAGATTTGACCCATCAAATTTATAAATACCATGTTGAGTTCCTATCCAAAGGAGTCCTTGGCCATCTCTTAAGACTGCAGTGATAGTAGGTTGCTGAATTTTGTCGGAAAGTGGAGAAGTCAATATTCGAGCTTGGGGTGAACTTGCAACATTACTAGGGGATATCGCTACAAGCAGCGCAATCAAAAAGAATATCCAAGACCAAAAAAAACTATAACTGCCTTTCAGTTCAGTATTACGAATATACAAGTGTTAGGGGCTCTCTAGTAACTTGGTAATAAGGTATTTTCCTACCCAAAACTAAAAGAGGTTACTGTTCGTACGAATTAAATTTTTCAGCTTACGATATGAAGCTGGCCTGAAACTCTTCAACGAACTCATCGTAAGCAGCTGATAACGCAGCAATCGACTCTGGAACGTTCTCGATTTTTCCAGCTCTCCCGCTAATTTCAACCTCAGCGCTGATTGATCGTACTCTTCTCTGCTCCGATATTCGCGCTCATGGACTTTATGGCATGAGCAGTTTTATATAGCTTTTCTGTGTCTCCATTATTTAAATTGTCTTCGATTTCTTTCATCTTCTCTTTCATTTGAACTGTGAAACCGTCCAGTATGCTAGGTAGGAGAGGGCGACCGGTTTGTTCCTCAACCTCTCGAATATTATTAATTGCTCGTATATTGAATATCTCAGTATTTATTTCATGCTGCAAAACTGCGCGATTAATCTTAGGTGCTACAGATTGGCTTTTGGGTGACGTGAGGTTTTCGTTTTGATCATTTATCCTGACATCAAAGTCTCTTATCGATTCGCTTAATTCAGACAATGAAAAGGGTTTGGTGAGATATCCATCCATTCCTGCCTCTATACAGCGCTGCTTATCTTGCTTACCTATTCCGGCAGTGAGGGCTATTATCGGTATCGCTGGTAAAGAATTTAATTCTTCAAATTCGCGAATATTTTTTGTTGCTGCAAAACCGTCTAGTACGGGCATTTGGCAATCCATGAATATAAGAACATAGGAACTAGACTTATATTTATTGACTGCGATGAAACCATTTTCTGCTATATCAACCTCGAAATCGAGTATCTGCAGCATTTCCGTGGCAATCTTCTGATTCACTTCTACGTCTTCTGCAACAAGAATTCTGCTTCTAGTCTTGCCTGCTAGCTTGGTGTCGACAATCTCGGGCCTTTCGCTGTCATCGTCGGTAAAATCAACGAATTCTTGGGTGTTATCGTAAATCGAAGAAAGAGTGATTGGTTTAGTAATACTATTCCAGCGAGTTAACTCGGGCAATTTCGACTTGGTAGAAAGCGGCGTCAACACGATCACCTTGTCTTCTGTAAGATGCCCAACCGCTGTTCTTGCCTCTGGGTGACTAATTAGAAAGTCGTAATCAATTATAAAAAATTCATTTGGCAAAAGCGGTTTAGTTAATTCGGCTGCATCTACTGTTTTCTGGGTTTCTACTCCAAGCCTCTTTAGATGCGATGCAACCATTGCGAACGTCCCAGTGTCGTCGCATAGTAGGATAGCTGTTGCTCCCTTCAGTTTTTTCCTCACACAACCAACATCCTTAGATATTCCTAGCGGTATAGTGATCGTTATTCGAGTCCCTTTGTCTGGATGAGACGCTACATCAATTTCTCCATTCATCAATTCGACGTATTGCTTGGAAATTGCAAGACCCAGCCCGGTACCACCATATTGTCGCGTAGTACTAGTATCCGCCTGTGTGAATGCATCGAAAACACGGATCTGTGTTTCGTTATCCATTCCTATCCCGGTATCCTCAACGGATATTGACAGTAATACTGAGCCGTTATCCTTAGGGTGTGCTCTGGATGAGGCGGTTACTGTTATACGTCCTTGGTGAGTAAATTTGATCGCATTGCTTATCAGGTTCATGATTATCTGGCGTATTTTTGTTGGATCACCCTCTAATCGTAATGGAAGGTTATCCTCACATATGTTGATTAAAGAAAGACTTTTTCTATGAGAAGGCTCTCCTTGTAAGTAGCACGTTTCATCTATTAGCTCGACAGGGCAAAAGTCAATTTTCTCGAGCTCAACTTTAGCCGCTTCGATCTTTGAGAAATCGAGGATAGCGTTTATCAGGGTCAATAAGTTTTCGCCGCTGTTATGTGCAGCTTCAGCGAATCTCCTTTGTTGTTCAGTTAGACTCGTACGTAGTAAGAGTTCAGTCATGCCAATCATGCCATGCATTGGCGTCCGTATTTCGTGGCTCATGGTTGCCAGAAAGCTTGATTTAGCCTGATTTGCTTCCTCAGCTAATTCGCGAGCAACTTGAAGATCAGCTGTTCGCTCCATAACCTTTGTTTCAAGTTCCCTCTGACGTTCTAGAACTTTAATTGACTGCTTGTTCTGTCTGATGACATATAACGCAATAATAGATATACCGACCAGGCCATATGCAGTATAGGCAAGAGGGCTTTTCCATGGCGGTGGATGTACGATTATCGGTAGCGTCAATGCATCCCAGTTCCAAACTCCGTCCGGACTTGCAGCCGCGAGTTTTAATTCATATCTGCCAGTCGGAAGAGTTGTAAATGAAGCTATGTGAGCATCTGGTGAAATAACCCAGTCAGGGTTGATGCCTTCTGAGCTTGTAGGCGTACTGTATGAGTTGCGGATTAGTGTAGTCTGCAGCGAAGAAATCGATTGAAAGCATACGGTCTTGATATCCAATTTCGAGCTTTTCAAGTTCATGATATGGATTATCGAAAGTCTTCTTTACGTTCATAATTCGGATATCAGATATTGATATCGTTGGGGGGATGCTTTCGGTCTCGATACCTTTTGAGGGAATAATATTGAACCCTCGATTGCCACCAAAGTATATTTCACCGCTTTGGGACCTGAACGCCGCTCCCATGTTGAACTCAGAGTCCTGTAACCCGTCTTTTACTCCATACTGATGCGTTTGTAGAGTCTCAGGTTTGAGGCTGGTGATGCCGCGATTGTGCGATAGCCAAAGCACGCCATTTTTATCGCTTTTAATGCCATAAATGTTGGAGCTAGGTAATGAGATGTTTTCCGAGTAATGGTGAAAGTTAGCTTTTGCGACTTTACGGTCAATTGCATCCCAGCGATTTAAGCTGCCTCCAGCAGTACCAATCCAAAGTCTTGCATCATTATCTTCATAAAATGCCCAGACCATGTCGTTAGAAATGCTCGCTTGATCAAGGCTGTCGTAAAAGTAAGTTTTAAACTTACCAGTTTCGTGGTTGAAATTGTTTAGACCTCTCTCGGTGCCCACCCAGATAAGCCCTAGGGAGTCCTGGAATAGAGCAATAACGTTATCGTTGCTCAGACTTTCAGAATCTCCCGGAATATTTTTGTAAGTGGTGAAGCCACCTTTATCCGGATTATAAATACTAAGTCCACCTCCAAAGGTTCCTACGAGAATATCGCCATAGGATGTGCTTAAAAGCGAAGTAACGCCGTTAGCTCCGAGGGAATTTTCGTCTAGGCTGTTGTGTCTGTAGATTGTAGTTTGATTGGTGTTCAGGTCTATTTTGTTAAGACCGCCATTATAGGTCCCTACCCAGAGTACATTGTCTTTCGCGAGCAAACTCATCACATCTGAGCTGGAAATAGCTGGAATTGTTGACTCGTTAATCCAATCGAATATTTCTCCTCCCGCTTTCAGGCGATTCAAGCCATCATCAGTCCCTACCCAGATGCTTCCGTCTTCTGTTTCGGCAAAGGCGTTTACGGAGTTGCTAGATAACTCTCCGTAAACCGTGTCAATTTTTTTAAATAGTTTAGGTGTGCCTGACGCAAGTCCAAAAAAAGTACCTATCCAATACTTGCCTTCCCGAGACTGAAATATGCAGGTAATTATATCTGAGGGAAGATCTGTGTTTTGGCGCGTAAATCTAGCAAATTTATTTTCTTTCTCTACGAACAAATCAAGCCCTTCGTAGGTGCCTATCCAAATTCGATTTTCTTTATCTCTGTACGCATCATTCAGTTCATTAGACGAAAGGGAGTTCTGGTCCAGGCTGTCATGTAAATAGCGGTAAGATTCGCGCCTTGCCGTATCAAAAACCGTTATTCCTGAGGTGCGGGAGATGGCCCATACCTTATCGGTGGCGTCTACGGCTACGCTCACAAGAGTGTTGGATGACAGTGAGTTCGGATTATCAACTTCATGACGGTGTGCCAGAATACGTTTTTTTGCAGTATCAATTTCCAAAAGTCCGCCGCCGGTGGCTGCCCAGATAGTTCCGTCTGATGTTTGGTCGAAGCGTTTAACCACAGATAAAGGTGGCAATCCCAGGCCCTTTGGAATGTAGTGTCTAAAATTGCCTGAGTTTGGATCAAAAGAACTAAAAGCATCTTCGTAGCCAAGCCACAATGTACCCTCATGGTCGGCGAAGATAGTATGTATCTCATTAGAGTAGGGCGAGAGTTCGATATCCCCGCTTGTATATATAGCTTCAAAACTATTGTCGGCAGGGTTATATCTATTTAATCCGCCGCCAAGCGTTGCAACCCATAAAATTCCATTATTGTCCTCAGCTATTCGAGTAACCGAATTTGAGGAGATGGAACCAGGATCAGTATGTGAGTATCTATAGTTTTCTAGTTCGAAACCGTTATATTTGTTTAGGCCTTCTTGGGTCAGAAGCCATATAAAGCCTCGTGAATCTTGGAATACTTGTGTCACCGTCTGTTGTGTAAGGTGTTTCGAAATTGCTTCTGGAACAAAGTCGATGACAATTGGCTGTGTAATTTCATCGCCCAAAGCAGCGGGGTGGTAGGCCATCAAAATGGAGAATAATAGGGCTAGAAACCTCATGAAGCTGCGATATCGCTAAGATGGCTAATCGTTTGAGTCTAATAGATAACTAAAGGTGAAACCAGCCGCTAAAAGCTTGGTTGTGAGGAATTGCAGAGTTTAAAAAGTGGCTCTACAGAGAGAAGGCGACTCTCTCTGTTTTGTGTCGGTAAGGATGGGCTTTATGAAAGCAGAGCCGAATGGCTTGTTAGCCCGCAACGCCTTTAAGAAATTTGGTTAGTTGTACCGTAACCGGCCTAATTCAACGAAAGTGTCATCGCCTCATCAAAAGCCGGTCTGGTAGCGAAGATTTTAGTTAACACCCCAGCGGTAGCCGGTCTGGTCAGCGAAGCTGTTAACACCCCAGCGGTAGCCGGTCTGGTCAGCGAAGCTGTTAACGCCCCAGCGGTAGCCGGTCTGGTCAGCGAAGCTGTTGACGCCCCAGCTGTAGCCGGTCTGGTCAGCGAAGCTGTTGACGCCCCAGTTGTAGCCGGTCTGGTCTGCGAAGCTGTTGAGGCCCCACTTGTAGCCGGTCTGGTCAGCGAAGCTGTTGACGCCCCACCTGTAGCCGGTCTGGTCAGCGAAGCTGTTAAGGCCCCACCTGTAGCCGGTCTGGTCAGCGAAGCTGTTAACGCCCCAGCTGTAGCCGGTCTGGTCAGCGAAGCTGTTGACGCCCCACTTGTAGCCGGTCTGGTCAGCGAAGCTGTTGACGCCCCACCTGTAGCCGGTCTGGTCAGCGAAGCTGTTGAGGCCCCACTTGTAGCCGGTCTGGTCAGCGAAGCTGTTGAGACCCCAGTTGTAGCCGGTCTGGTCAGCGAAGCTGTTGAGGCCCCACTTGTAGCCGGTCTGGTCAGCGAAGTTGTTGACGCCCCACTGGTACCCAGACTGCTCTGCAAAACTACGAACACCCCACTTGTAAGAAGAGTTGCCGGCGAAGGACTGTGCTTCTGGCTCGGAAACAGATGAGTCGCCCCACTTGTAGCCGCTGCGGGCTGCTGTGGACTCTGTCCAGGCAGCTTTGGATTCGGACTGGTCTGCCTTGCGGCCCCATTTGTAACCTGACGGGCCGCTAGTGGTATAACTTTCGTTACCGGCCAGGGAGTGGCTGACTCTATGAACAAGGTTGCCGGCTTCGCCCTGCGAGGCCTGGCTTACGTCTGCGATGCTCATGGAGGGTGCCATCAGAGCCATTGCGATAGTGCTGACGCTTGCGTAACCGAGAGTTTTGATCGTATTCATAGTCTTTGCCCGCCTTCTAATATTCGTTTTTTTACTTAAAGTGTGACGTGGTTCCACCAGTGCTTTCTCATCTTGGGAGCACGCTCACATCTTCTTTGCTGGATGCTTGACTTATTTATACGGGCTGGAGGCAGGTTGTTGAAGGGGCTGATATAACCTGTTTGGGGTAGGGTCCCGAGGGGCAGGTTACAGATGCCGTGGTGGTGAGGGCCGTCTGGCGGCTTAAGTCAACGTAATATAATGGAAAAGTGCTGAAAATGCGCACTGGTTCGTTGACCCGTAAGGGGTATCGGATTTCGGGGCTTCAGGGTGGCTTTTGGGAGGCTGCTCAGGGGGCTTCGGGTGGGTCCCCGGCGGAGAGCTTTTCTATCGTTTCGCGCTCCTCGATATAAAGCTGCATCCAGTTGAATGGGCGTGCTGTCCTTGGGGCTGCATTGATATCCTCAGGCGCGCGCGCGGGCAACCTCTCGATGTGGGCCTTTACACCCCACCTGCGTGAGGAGCTGTGGCCTTTTGCTGCCGGTTCGGGCGAAAGCATGGTTTCCAGGCCGGGGAGGCTGGCGCCACCGTCCTCTTTGACGATGGCAGGTCCCTGGGAATGCGCCATCCCGGCCAGCTCACGTTCCAGGTCCATGTCGGCGTTGCCGCAGCCGCGTTCGCCAAGGGTGACGGCTCTCGCCGCATTTACATAACCATGTCCCTGCTGGAAGGGGCTGTAGGCCAGGAGCCCATCCTCGTTGATGGCCGGCTCAGCGCTGGACATCAGTTTGCACTTGATATCGTTGGGGCTAAGGTCCGGCTCCAGTTGCAATAGCAGGGCGGCGACCCCCGATACCACTGCGGTTGCCTGGGAGGACCCTGTCATAACAAGCTCCCCCGTGCCCAGCATATATTCGGGGTGTTTCCGGGTGAGGCTCGAGCCGGGCCGGGTCAGGCCTGTGATATGCCCCCCGGGGGCGACGATGTCGGGCTTTATATGGGCGCTGGGGGTTGGGCCGCGTGAGGAAAAGTCAGGTATATAGTCATCGTCCTTGTCCAGCGGGGTCCAGGAGTCGGTGACGGCGCCTACCGTTATGATGAACGGCAGATTACCGGGTGAGCCTATGGTCATCGGCTCGGGCCCCTCGTTTCCCGCCGCGGCGATAACGGTTATTCCGCTTGCCCAGGCCTGCATGATGGCCTGGTTGATCGGGTCCAGCCAGTAATGCCAGCGCGGCCGGGCAGCGAAGGAGAGGTTCAGCACCCGAATATTGTAGCGTTCCCGGTTTTCGACGACCCACTGGACGGCGCGCACGATATCCAGGAAGTCTCCCTGGCCCTCAACGTCAAATGCCTTGACCGAGACCACATTCACATCGGGTGCGACGCCCTTGTAGGCGCCGGTCTGCACCCCGCCGTACGTTGTCGGGCCGCTGTGCGCGATGACGCTGGTCATGTGAGTGCCATGGCCGCTTGCATCGAAAACGTCTGCGCCCGTGGTGTCCGAAATTGCGTCATAGCGGGCAAGCACGCGGGGTTTGCCGCTGGTGTCCAGGGTTAGCGCGGGGTCATCCCACAGACCGGAGTCGATTACGGCAACGGTAACACCGCGACCGGTAACGCCGTTACGGTGCAGCGCGTCTACGCCGATTACACTGTTGTAATAGAAGTTCTCATGGTTGTCGTCGTAACCGGGAATGAGTTCTATGGTGCAGTCGCCGACGAAGCTCGCCTCGAGCTCGAAGTCACTCTGGCGCAGCGGCCGGGCGGCAGGCGAACTGAATACGATGCGCAGATCCTGCGAGGCGGTCAGGGTTGGCAGGGGCTCTGTCCCCGCTTCGCTCAGCTCGAGCAGGGCCGAGCTATCAGTGGGTTTCTCGAGGAGGCCCGGGTCCAGTTCCCGGTCACCCAGTGAAAGCTGTTTGATAGTACCCAGCTGGGCGGGCCAGGACAGTTCCAGGCGCTCCAGCAGTGCCGGGGCCTCCTTCTTGTTGAAGAGGGTCCAACTGATTGCCGAATCGCCGAGCCCCAGTTCCAGGGAGCCACCAATTTCGCAGGGCTTGGCGGGCTCCGGCTCGCCTTCGGGAGGCTGTGCCGATACCGACAGGTCATCGAATACGCGCATTACCTGAGGGGATTGAACTACCTTTTTCAGCTGCTCCGGAGTCAGCAGCGCGCCGACTGCGTCAATGAGATGCAAATCATGGGTTATGCTGCCGCCCTGCGCCGTTACCAGTGTGCCCAGTTCAGCCGCAGAACGCCCCTGCAGGAAGACTTTCATTGCTTCGGTCGATTCAGCAGGCGCCTGCGCCGCGCTTATCGGGATGATGAAGGTGAGGCATACCGGTATGGCAGCCAGGAGAATGGCGTGTCTCATTCAGGAAGATGCTTTCAGCCGGCGTTTTTGACGTGGGTGCCGTATATTTCCCAGGTGAAAACCTGGCGCAGCATATCCGGTACATCCTCGGGATAGATGGGCATGGCGAAGTGAAAGCCCTGCAGCAGGTCGCACTCCTTTGCCACAAGGTACGACAGCTGGTACTCGTCCTCGATGCCCTCCGCGATAACCTTCAGGTTCAGCGTCTTGGCAAGTGCGATGATGGCATCGACTATGGCTGCGCCATCGGGGCTGTGCAAGTCGGCGACAAAACTCTGGTCGATCTTCAAGGTGTCGATGGGGAATCGCTTGAGGTAGCTGAGCGAGGAGTATCCCGTGCCGAAATCATCGACGGCCAACTGCAGGCCCAGGGCCTTGAGTGCCCTGAGTTTGGCTATATTGGTTTTGGCGTCGGTCATAATGGCGCTTTCGGTCAGCTCCAGCTCCAGCCGCTCGGGGGGCAGCTTGGAGCGTTTCAGGAAGCTGGCAATCCACTCGGGCAGGTCGGCCTGGTTGAACTGAAGTGGCGAGATATTCACGCAGATCCTGAAGGGCCTGATGCCAAGGGAGTCCCAGTAGAGGCAGTGCCGCGCCACTTCACCCATTACCCATTCGCCCAGCTCGATAATCTGCCCGGTGCTTTCGGCTACAGGTATAAATTCCAGTGGCGATACCATGCCGCGGACCGGGTGTTTCCAGCGGACCAGCGCTTCCATGCTGACCACCTCGCCCGACTTGGTGTCTATTTGCGGCTGGTAGCGCAGCTCAAGCTCGTGGTTGCGCATTGCGGCGCGCAACTCTTCCTCCATCTTCAATTGCTCGACAGCGCGGGAGTTCATCTCCTCGTCGTAGAAGCGATAGCAGGCGCGCCCCTCTGCCTTGGCGACATACATGGCGGTATCCGCATTGCGAACCAGGGTGTCCGGGTCTTTGCCGTCATGCGGGAAAATCGCGATACCGATACTGGGGGTGACCACCGGGTTGTGCGATTGCAGTGCTATCGGCTCAGAAAGGGTGTTCAGTATGCGTTTGGCTACCCGCTCGACGTGCATGGTGTCTTCCACGTCAGACAGCACCACTGTGAACTCGTCACCCCCCAGGCGGGCGATTTCAGTGTTGCCAGCCGCGGGGCTATCGTCGTCCTCTCCGTCGGTGTCGGTGTCCGAGAAGTAGTTGATGGCATCGTCTTCGCGCAGTTCCATGATGAGGCGTTTGGCTATTTCCACCAGCAGCCGGTCACCGCGGCCGTGCCCGATCGAATCGTTGATGCGCTTGAAGTGATCAAGGTCGATAAACAGCAGTGCGGCATTGGAATTGCGACGCTGGCTGCGCTTCAGTATGCGGGTCAGTTGTTCATTGAAACTGCGGCGGTTGGGGAGGCTGGTCAGGGGATCGTAGTAAGCCAGGTAGCGCAGCCTGTCTTCCTGGCGCTTCAGCGCGTTGAAGGCGTTGCTGGCGCGCAACATGTACTGGACGTCGCGACCCAGCAGTGACCAGTTGACTGGCTTGGTCTTGTATTGGGTGGCGCCCGCCTGGAACCCGGCGTCGATGGACTGGCGATCGTCCGATCCGGTGACGATCATGATGGGAATGGACTCACCCTGGGGTAACTGGCGAATGCGCTCGCATACCTCGAGGCCGGTCATTCCCGGCATTTCCACATCCAGAAACACCAGGTCGGGCCGTTCGCGCACAAAGACATCCAGTGTCTCCAGCCCGTCGGCGGCTTCGACCACAATCATGCCCTCGGCTTCGAGGCACTGGCGTGTCAGCAGGCGCACATTCTGGTCATCGTCACTGACCAGAATCTTGGCACGATGGCGGGGTTGCTCGCTATTGGACATCTGCAGCCAGGATAATGCTTATTTGAGTGTTTGTAGGCTATCATCACTGGAACCTCGCGCCTAGTGCGAATGAGACTTAACGAGAATTAAGCGGCACTTCCACCTCGTGGCGAGCGCCCGATATCAGCAGGGGAGATACCAGGGGCGTCATGCAGATCCATCCGAGGGCATTGATGAGGCTGCTGTTGCCGGCAGCGCTTGTCTGCGGGGGGCTATGGCTGCGCGTTTTTATCGATAATCTTGGTGCTGAAAACCAGGTCGTCCTGACCTACCTGCCTTACCTGCTCTGTGTCACCGCCCTGTTCCTGGCCTACCAGTTCAACCGTTGCAGGCTGATGCTGGCCACCCTGGGGATGGGCTTCTTCTACTGGTTGGTCCAGAACCAGTTGCAGGTCAGCCTGTCACAGCCCGATGCCGGCCGGCTTTACCTGGCGGCCAGCCTGGGAGTGCCGCTGCTGTGCCTGTACCTGCTGCTGGTACCTGAAACCGGCATCTGGAACCTGCCTGGGCTTATCGTTTCGCTGAGCTTTGCGTTCCTGGCGCTGGCGTGTGCCCAATTGGCCGAGTGGCTGCCCCAGGCCGGTGAGGCGGCAGCCGCTTATTACAGCGCACGCCCGGCTGAGGGTTACGTGCTCTCCTATGGCGCAACCCTGTTAATGGTGCTGGTCCTGGTGGTTGGCGCTGTGCTGGTGGTGTTGCGCGACGACGAAGCCGAAGCCGCGCTGCTGGGGGTTCTGGCAGCGCTGTACCTGACCCTGGCGTTGCTTCACCTGGAGAACATTTCCATTGCCATGTGTGTCGCGGCAGGGATGTGCCTGGTATGGGGCCTGCTGCGCAGCACCCACGCCATGGCCTATCGCGATGAGCTCACCGGACTGCTGGGCCGCCGGGCACTGGGTGAGCGGCTGGACCGGCTCGGACGCAGGTACTGCATAGCCATGCTCGATGTGGATCATTTCAAGCAGTTCAACGACAAGCACGGGCACGATGTGGGCGATGAGGTGTTGCGGATGGTGTCATCCCATATCAATCGGGTTGGTGGCGGAGGTATAGCCTATCGCTATGGTGGCGAGGAGTTCTGTGTGGTATTTCCGCGCAAGTCACTGGAGGAGGCCGCGGAGGCGCTCGACTCGGTGCGAGAACAGATTTCCGACTACCGTATGTCGATTCGCGATCGCGGCCTGCGCCCGGTGCGCTCCCGGGAGGGCGCTCGCCGGCGGGGGGCAACCCGTATGGGGAGTTCCCAGGTCGCTGTCACCATCAGTGCCGGTGTGGCGGAGCGCAGCGAGGAGTGCCCGAAACCCGATGAGGTGGTGATGTACGCGGATAAAATGCTCTACCGGGCGAAGAAAGCGGGCCGTAACAGGGTGGTGTACTGAGCTGCCGGATCGTGGCGGCGATTGTCAGGAAAACAGCCGCTCGCGACGTTTGAAGCGCTGCTCCTGGATAAAACGGGGCAGCTGCTGCAGGGGGATGGCAGGGCTGTAGTAAAATCCCTGTACCTGTTGGCAGTTATTGTCGCGCAGGAACTGTACCTGTTCGTGGGTCTCCGCTCCTTCGGCAATGACCAGCATGCCCAGCCGGTGCGCCATTTCGATGATCATCTCGCACACGGCCTCCTGGTGCGGATTGCGCGGCAGGTCGCGGACGAAGCAGGCGTCTATTTTGAGGGCGCAGATTGGCAGTTCCGTCAGGTGCGAGAGCTGCGAAAAACCGGTACCGAAATCGTCCAGTGAGAAGGAAATTCCCAGCTGCCGCAGCTCGTCCATTCGCTCCTTGATCGCGCCGGGGCTTTTCAGGATCGTGGATTCCGTCAGCTCGAACTCCAGCCGTGAGGCGTCCGCGCCACTGCGGGTGACAATATCTTTGACGATTTCCAGGAAGCGGTTGTCCTGTATCTGCGAGAAGGAGATGTTTACCGCGACGTCGACGTGGTCCAGGCCCTGCTCGGCCAGCCAGATAAGAGCGGAACAGGCGTGTTGTATCACCTGGTAACCAATGGTCTTCATCAGTCCCATGTCCTCGCAGGCGGACAGGAACTCGCCCGGGCACAGCAGGCCGCGTTCCGGGTGATTCCAGCGCAACAGCGCCTCCAGTCCCACCAGCTGCCCGTCCTTCAGGTCAATCCTGGGTTGGTAGTGCAGCTCAAACTGGTTCTTGCGCACCGCATTGCGCAGTTCCGCGGCCAGCGAATTGCCGCCGGCGACATCGAACAACAGCTGCTCTGAGTAGCGAATAAACTTGCCCCCCGGCACGCTCTTGGCCTGCTGCATGGCACTGCGCGCATTGTCCACGAGGTCGGGAAACTCCCGCCCGTCGTCGGGGAAAATCGCTGCACCGATGCTGGCCTCAACCGATACCTGCTGCTCGCTGAGAATCATCGGCGCGGAAATGGAGCCCAGCATTTTTTCCGCAATCAGTGCCACATCGGCGCTGGAACTCACGTCCTCCAGTACCACCGCGAACTCATCGCCGCCGAGGCGGGCAATGCTGTCGGTGCTGCGCATCTTGTTGATCAGGCGCCGGGAGATGGTTTTTATCATCAGGTCGCCGTCGGCCTCGCCGTAGTTGTCGTTCACGTTGGCGAACTGGTCGACGTTGATGTACAGCAGGGCGGTGTTGAAACCATAGCGCTCCGAGCGATCCATGGCCCGTTCCAGGTGGGCCCGGAACCCGGCGCGGTTGAGAGCTCCCGTCAGCGAGTCCCGGTTCGACAGTTGCTGGATCTGGTCCCGGGCATCCTTCAACTGAATGCTGTAGTCGAGGATGCGGTGCACCAGCTGGTCCTGCAGCTGACCGCGCACCAGGTAGTCCTGGGCGCCGTACTCCCGCAGCTGCGCGGAGATTTTTTCGGAGACTTCATCCAGTAGCAGAATAATGGGAGCCGTCGCATGGTTTTTCTGGGCCAGCCGCAACAGGTACTCGGCCTCTGGGCCGTTGGCCATGATTACCGCGTCTATAGACGGGTCCAGCAGTGCTTCCAGCGGGCGGCGGATAAGGTTGGGGGAAGCCAGCTGGAATCGCGTGGGTGAGGCGCGCTCGAGGCACGCCGACAGGATCAGGTGATCTGTCTTGTGCTCGGAAATGATTAAAATGGTGTGCTGATCCACTCGTTCGCCCTGGTTGGTCACCCGCCTAGCGCCACCGCCTGGCGCCGGGCGGTTGATTTCCCGCCTGCCCCGAGTTTTTCGGTGTTGCTTTATTCTTTATATAACATGAAGTTATACGGAATAACTCAGAGAAATTCTAGTAAATGTTTATTAAAAATTACCAGCTTCTGTAGCTACTGGGGCCGGGGGTGCCGATTTTGGGTTCTATGGTAGACTTTCTGTCCTTTCATTTCGCCCTCGCAGACACATATGAGCATAGCATCCGACAAACTGGAGACGATTCGCCAGCAGGTGCAATATCACCTGGACCACGAGGCGCAGAAACAGTTGAGCCCGGTCCAGGAAAACGAGCTGCGCGAACAGATAAAAGCCAGGCTGGAAGAGGAAAATGCGGTAATCGTCGCCCACTATTATACGGCGCCGGCGATCCAGGCCCTGGCGGAGGAGACCGGCGGCTGCGTTTCCGACTCGCTGGAAATGGCCCGTTTCGGGCACGACCACCCGGCCCAGACCCTGGTGGTTGCCGGGGTAAAGTTCATGGGCGAAACCGCCAAGATCCTCACTCCCGACAAGCGGGTACTGATGCCCACCCTGGAGGCGACCTGTTCGCTGGACCTGGGTTGCCCGATCGAGGAGTTCTCGGCGTTCTGTGACCAGCACCCGGAGCGCGAGGTCGTGGTGTACGCCAATACCTCGGCGGCGGTGAAAGCCAGGGCGGACTGGGTCGTCACCTCCAGCATAGCCCTGGCCGTCGCGGAACACCTGGCGGACCAGGGCAAGAAGATCATCTGGGCGCCGGATCGTCACCTGGGCGACTACGTGCGCCGCGAGACCGGTGCGGACATCCTAATTTGGGACGGCGCCTGCATTGTCCATGAGGAATTCAAGGCCAGGGGCATTGCCGACCTCAAGCGGGTCTATCCCGACGCCGCCGTGCTGGTGCATCCGGAGTCGCCGGCGGCGGTGCTGGAGCTGGCGGACCGGGTGGGATCCACCACGCAAATCATTCGCGCCGCCGTCGAGATGGACAATCAAAGGTTCATCGTGGCCACCGACCAGGGCATCTTCTACAAATTGCAGCAGCAGGCTCCGGACAAGGAATTTATTATCGCGCCCACGGCGGGTAACGGGGCCGCCTGCCGCAGTTGCGCCAATTGCCCCTGGATGGCGATGAACGACCTGGAGGCACTGGCCGCCGTGTTTGACCGCGACGACAATGAGATCTTCGTCGATCCCGCCGTCGGCAAACAGGCGATGGTGCCTCTGCGGCGGATGCTGGATTTTGCCGCCAATATGCACCTGCCGCTCAAGGGCAACGCCTGACGGGCGAGGGCGGCGTCAACCGTCCATCTGGGCCCGCATCACGGCAATATCGGCCATTCGCTGGTTGATTTTTGCACTGGTGAGGTAGTCGCCCCGGGTGAGTTTAAGAGCGTAGCTAAGCTGTTTCTCCGCCTGGTCCAGGTTGCCGTTCAGAATGAAGTACTCCGCCCGGGCCTGATGCAGCCCGATGATATTCCCCGCCAGCCCCTGAACCTCAGCCAGCAGGTACCACAGCCCGGGATCGCCGGGGTTCAGTTTGCTCTGGGCGACCAGTACCTCCTCGGCGATATGGGGTTTCTGGTCCATCATCAGGGCCTTGGCGTAGGTCATGGTCAGGGCGTGGTTGCCCGGCGTGACCTTCAGCCGGGCAGCCAGCTTTGCGACGGCCTTGCCGGGCTGGTTGCGCGCCATGTCAATTTCGGCGTCGGCGATGATGTATTCGACCCGGTCGGGACTCTTCGACCAGATGCCGTCCAGCTCAAGCCCTGCCTCGGCGGCTTTGCCGGCGGACGTCAGCGCCAGCACCAGGCCATAGGTGGCCGCCTCTGCAGAGCGGGGTGTGCCGGCCAGTTCGCTGCGGAACTTTTGCACTGCCTCCTCAGGGGACGTCGCCAGCTGGTTGCCTACCCTGGCGCGCATAAGTTGGTAGTCCAGGGAAGTCGAGGGCTCCTGCTTCGGATACTGCCGGGCCCGGTTGCGGGTGTCGGCGATACGGTTCTCCGACAGGGGGTGGGTGCGCAGGAACTCGGGAATACGCTCGTTGTTCGAGTAGCGCGACGCCTGCATCATGCGTTCGAACATGGTGGGCGCGGCGTGGGGGTCGAACCCGGCATCGACCAGGGTTTGCATGCCCACCCTGTCCGCCTCCTGTTCGTTGGTTCGGCTGTAGCGCAGGGCGGAGCTCTGGGCGGCGGCCTGGGTAGCAGACAGCGCCGCCATCCCGGCATCGCCGCCCACGGTCGCCAGCAGCACGAAGCTGGCGAGCATCGCTGCCAGGGTCAGCGGCTGGTTCTTTTGCTGGAACTCCACCCCGCGGGAAAAGTGGCGCTGGCTCAGGTGGGCAATTTCGTGGCTGAGTACAGTGACCAGCTCGTCCTCGGTCTGGGCGTACAGCAGCAATCCGTTGTTGATGCCGATGACGCCGCCGGGCACGGCAAAGGCGTTTATTTCCGGGCTGTCCACCACCACCACTTCTATCCGGCGGTCCTCCAGCTTGCTGTGGGAGGCCAACAGATAGATGAGATGTTCCAGGTAATCGTGCAGGAGCGGGTCATCCACAGTCGGTACCTGGCTGCGGAATATCCGCAACCAGGTACGCCCCAGCTGGTGTTCAAACTCCGCGGAGAACATGCTGGTGGATGACTCGCCCAGATTGGGCAATTTGAGCTCCTGCGCCCGGCCGGGGTTGCCGCTGCACAGCAGTAGCGACAGCAACACGACCAGGATCCGCCTGGCAGCCGGCATTTTCATTCCCCGGGGTTCAAACACAGGAAGGGATCACCACTTAAAGACAAAATGAGTCAGCTTGTATTGTACGTCAGGGTCGCAGCAAGGCGACAATCTCTTTAATACCGGAATTTGGAGTAATACTCTCATCGAAAGTTCATTCTCCGAGCCGGTATCAGTATACTGGGCCGCCTTTGGCCCGAGCCGATAATCCATGAGTGACGAAAGCCCTGTAGAACTGGACACCCGGGGCCTGGTTTGTCCTATGCCGTTACTGAAGGCAAAGCGGGCGCTGAACGCGATGGACGTCGGGCAGCGGCTGCAGGTGCTCTCCACCGACCAGGGTTCGGTTCGGGACTTCAGGGTTTTTGCCGAGCAATCCGGCCATCTTCTGCTCGCCAGTGACGAGTCAGAGGGGGTCTACCGGCACCTTTTACAAAAAAGCTGACAAGCCCCGAGGGCTAGGCAATATGCTCGATATTTTTAACAAATGGTACAAACGCTACCTGTTCGAGGAGGAGTCGGTCCTCCTGCTGGTGCTGCTTACCATTGGCGTGGTGCTGTTGATGAGCATCGGCGACATTATTGCGCCGGTGTTGGCAGCCCTTGTACTGGCATTCCTGATGGAGGGTGTCGCCGACCAGCTCGAGCGCCATGGCCTGCCCCAGTGGTTGGGTGTTTCCGTGGCTTACGCGGTATTTGTCGGGGCCTTTTTTGCCATCACCCTGGGCCTGGCGCCCCTGGTCTGGCGACAGCTCGCAAGCCTGGCGGCGGAAATGCCGCGCATGCTGGAACAGGGCCGGCAACTGGTCAGCATTTTGCCGGAGCGCTACCCGGATCTCGTCAGCGTGACCCAGCTGAACGAACTTACAGCCCTGTTCAAGACCGAGATAGGCGGCCTCGGCCAGGCAGTCCTGAGCCGGTCCGTCGCGTCCATCCCCGGCATACTGACGGTGCTGGTATATATGATCCTGATTCCCATGCTGGTGTTCTTCTTTTTGAAAGACAAAGAGCAGCTGCTGGCCTGGGTGGGCGGTTTTCTTCCCCAGGAGCGGCCGCTATTGCGAAAAATCTGGACTGAAATGAACCTGCAGTTCGCCAATTATGCCCGTGGCAAAGTGCTGGAGATCATTATCGTTGGCATGGTCAGTTATGCGGCGTTTGCGTGGATGGGCCTCAACTATGCCGCACTATTGGGCCTGTCAGTCGGGCTGTCGGTGATTATTCCCTATATCGGCGCGGCACTGGTCACCCTGCCGGTGGCAGCGGTGGCGTTCTTTCAGTGGGGGCTTGGCAGTGAATTTTATTCACTGTGCGCGGTCTACCTGATCATCCAGGCGCTGGATGGCAATGTGCTGGTGCCCCTGCTGTTTTCCGAGGCGGTCAATCTGCACCCTGTGGCCATTATCATGGCAGTGCTGTTTTTTGGCGGAATCTGGGGTTTGTGGGGGGTGTTTTTTGCTATCCCCCTGGCCACCGTGATCAAGGCTATTATCAATGCCTGGCCGGTTGCTGACGGTGAAAGAATCGAAGTAAATGCGCAATCTTTAGTGGAGTAATCAATGCCTTTCCTGTTCTCGCGGCAGGGGCTGAACCCCCTGTCAGGTCTGCTATTTGCCCTGTTGTTAACCGCCTGTGCAACCGTACCCCCCGCCCCTGAGCAGCCGGTCAAGAGTGCCAACGATACCTACGAGTACCGCCTGGTCACCCTGCCCAACAAGATGGAAGTGCTGCTGATTTCCAATCCGGACACGATCAAGGCGGCTGCCTCCCTGGATATAGCCGTGGGCAGTGGCGACAACCCGGAAGGTCGCGGCGGTCTCGCACATTTCCTGGAACACATGCTGTTCCTGGGCACAGACAAGTACCCTGACCCCGCAGAGTATGAAGAGTACATAACGGAACACGGTGGTACCCGCAACGCCTTTACCGCGTTTGAAAACACCAATTATTTTTTCGATGTCAACGCGGCCTACCTGCCAGAAGCCCTGGACCGGTTCGCGCAGTTTTTCATCGCCCCCCGGTTTGATGCCGCCTATGTGGAGCGGGAAAAAAACGCGGTCGAGGCGGAGTTCCAGATGGGCCTGAAGAGCGATCCGCGCCGGGGCCTGGACGTGTTGCAGGCGGTGATGAACCCCGCGCATCCCTACAGCCAGTTTTCCGTGGGTTCCCTGGAGACCCTGGCCGACCGGCCTGGTTCGACTGTGCGAGACGAGCTGATCCGTTTCTACGAGGCCAACTATTCGGCGGATATCATGCGCCTGGCTGTACTGGGTGCCGAGTCCCTGGACGAACTGGAAGCCCTGGTGGTACCGCTGTTCAGCGCCGTACCCAACACCACCCATGAGCGGGAGCTGATCTCTGCGCCGCTATTCGCACCGGGCACCCTGCCCATGCTGGTGCAGGTCCGGCCCCAGGCAACCCTGCGAAAGCTTGACCTGATGTTTCAGATCCCCGATTACCGTGAAGACTACGACGCCAAGCCGGTGTCCTACCTGGGCAACCTGGTGGGGCATGAGGGGGAGGGCAGTGTGTTGTCCCAGCTCAAGGCCGAGGGGCTGGCCGAGGGACTCTCGGCGGGCTCGGGCCTGGGTTGGCCCGGTGGCGGCTTGTTCAGCGTGAGTATTTCGCTGACCGAGCGCGGAGTGCAGGAGTACCCGCGCGTGCTGCAGCTGTTCTTCGCCTATATGGACATGCTGCGCAAGGAAGGTGCGCAGAAATGGCTATATGACGAGCAGGCTCGCCTGGCGGAGTACAGTTTCCGCTTCAAGCAGGAGAGCGACCCTATGGGCTACGTGACCTCGCTTGCCTCCGGCATGCAGGAATACGGCCCCCGGGATGTGCTGCAGGGTCCCTACATAATGGACCGGTACGACCAGGCCATGATCAACGGCCTGCTGGGTGATATTACCGCCAGCAATGCGGTGGTCACCCTCACCGATATGGGGGTGGAAACCGACAGTGTCTCACCTTATTACAAGGTGCCTTATTCGCGCCGGACCGTTACCGATGAGCAGCTGGCACTGTGGCTGGGACCGGTCGCGCCTGAGCCGTTCGACCTGCCGCAACCCAATGAATTTATTGCCCAGGATGTCTCCCTGGTACCTCTGGCAAAAGATCACCCCGCGCTGCCGGTTGTGGCTCTTGAGTCGGACCGGCAGAAAATCTGGTTTTCGCAGGACGACCAGTTCCGTGTGCCCAAGGGCGCCACTTATATCAACTTCCGCTCCCCGGAAGTGGGCCAGAGCGTTACCCAGACCGCCGCGGCGGTACTGTATACCGCCGTGCTGACGGACAACGTCAACGAGTATACCTACCCCGCGCTGCTCGCCGGGCTGAGTTTCAATTTTTACAAGCACGCCCAGGGTATCAGCCTGCGAATCACGGGCTACAACGACAAGCAGGCCCTGTTGCTGCAGGACCTGCTGGCCGTGGTGGCCGACCCGGCCTTCGATCCCAGGCGCTTCGAGGACATCCGCAAGGACATGATCCGCGCCCTGCGCAACAGCGTGGCCGGCCAGCCGGCCAGCCAGGTGATGGCTGACCTGCGAGAAGCCCTGCTCTACGGGGAGTGGGGGGAGCAGGCGGTGATCGCCGCGCTGGAACAAATGGATATGGCTGCCCTCGAGGACTACGCGCGCCGCTTCTGGGCCAGTGCCACGGCGGAGGTGCTGGTATACGGCAACTATGAGGAGAAATTTGCGCAGCAGGTGTCGGACATGCTGTCCACCGTGGTGCCCGCGACGCCCGCGCCGGTGTTGCCGGAGCTGCGCGTGCTGAAGCTCGCTGCAGGCGAGTCCCTGCTGTATGAAGTGGATGTGCCCCATGACGATTCGGTGGTTGCCTGGTATCTGCAGGGCGCCGCCAATGAGTGGCGGGACAGGGCGGCGGCGGCCCTCACGGCGCAGGTCATAAAGTCAGGGTTTTTCCAGCAGTTGCGCACCGAGCAGCAACTTGGCTACCTGGTCAGCGCGTTTGCCTGGCCGCAGCTGGAGGTACCCGGCATGGTGCTGTTGATCCAGTCACCGGTGGCGAATGCGCGCAAAGTCCAGGACGCCATGCGCCTCTTTATGCAGTCGGTACCGACGGAACTGGATGAAGAACAGTTTTCCCGGCACAAGGCGGCGCTGTTGAGCGATATCCTGCGGCCGGACAAAAACCTGTGGGACCGGGCTGATTTCTACTGGCAGTCCATTGCCACCAAGCAGTTCGACTTCGACGGGCGCCAGCAACTGGCGGCGGCGGTGGAGGCCTTCACCCTGGCTGACTGGCGGGACTATTACGAGCGTGTATTCATTACCCGGACCCACTCCCTGCAGGTGGTGGCACCGGGTCGCTGGGGGGAATTACCCGGGGGGGATTACAGCCGCTTTGAGGACGCGGATGCCATCAAGCGCGACCATGCCAGCTACCGGGTCGACTGAGTTGTCACCGGGATCACCGTGAAGGGGAGGGAAAATATAGTTCTAAAATAGAACCAGATTTTATTGTCTGGTTGATTGCTGTACAGTCCGAGACTCTTACGTTCAGCCTGGCATGTAACCGGGGCCTGATCCCGGCACTTGCCAGGCGATTGTTGCGCAGGAAATCGCGGGCCGAATTCCATTTTGAAACGTGGTTTGTGGCCGGTTCCTGCTCCCAGGCGTTACATTGTGCGAGGCGACCGGTATGACCGAAGATATTGACCCCCTGGAAACCCGGGAGTGGCTGGATGCGCTGGACGAGGTGGCCAAACACAGCAGCCCCGAGCGAGCGTCCTTCCTGCTGCAGGAGCTGACCAAGCACGCCAAGTTACAGCGGCTGCGCCTGCCCCCCGCCATTACCACGCCTTTTTCCAATACCATCGCCCCCTCCCAGCAGAAAATGATGCCGGGGGACCTGTTTATGGAACGCCGCATTCGCTCGCTGGTGCGCTGGAACGCCCTGGCCATGGTGATGCGCGCCAATGACAACGATGAGGGCCTGGGCGGGCATATCTCCAGTTTTTCCTCCAGTGCGACCCTCTACGATGTCGGCTTCAATCATTTCTTTCGCGGCACCGCCAACGGCCACCCGGGTGACCTGGTGTTCTACCAGGGGCACAGTGCGCCGGGGATGTACGCGCGCTCATACCTGGAAGGTCGCCTGGACGAGGACCAGCTCGACAAATTCCGGCGCGAGGTGGACGGTGACGGCCTGTCGTCCTATCCCCACCCCTGGCTGATGCCCGACTACTGGCAGTTCCCCACTGTATCCATGGGCCTGGGGCCGATTCAGGCGATCTACCAGGCCCACGTGATGAAGTACCAGCAAAGCCGCGGCCTCGTCGACCACGGTGACCGCAACGTCTGGTGCTTCATGGGGGACGGTGAGTGTGACGAGCCCGAATCACTGGGCGCTATTTCCCTGGCGGGCCGCGAAAGGCTCGGCAACCTGCACTTCGTGGTCAACTGCAACCTGCAGCGCCTCGACGGCCCGGTGCGGGGTAACGGCAAGATCATCCAGGAGCTCGAAGGGGTCTTCCGCGGCGCCGGCTGGCATGTAATCAAGGTGATCTGGGGGCGCAAATGGGATCCCCTGCTGGAGCGGGACCAGACCGGCCTGCTGCAGAAGCGCATGGACGAGGTCTGTGACGGGGAGTTGCAGAACTACAAGTACAACGGTGGCGCCTATACCCGGGAGCATTTCTTCGGCAAGTACCCGGAGCTGCTGGAACTGGTGGCAGACCTGTCGGACGAGGACATCATGTACCTCAACAGGGGCGGCCACGACCCCTACAAGGTCTACGCCGCCTACGCCGCCGCCGCGGAGGAACAGGAGCGGCCCACCGTGATCCTGGCGATGACCGTGAAAGGCTATGGCACGGGCGAGGCGGGTGAGGCCAATAACGAAACGCACTCGCTGAAAAAGCTCGATATGGAGAGTTTGAAGGCGTTTCGCGATCGCTTCGCGATCCCGATTTCCGACGCCGAGCTGAAGCATGTGCCCTATTACCGGCCCGCCCCGGACAGCCCGGAGCTGCGCTATATGCAACAACGGCGGGAGCAGCTGGGTGGGCCGATACCGGCGCGGCGCCAGCAGATCGAACTGCTGAGCACGCCGCCCCTGTCGGCCTTCGGCAGTCAGCTCAAGAGCAGCGGCAAGCGCCAGGTCTCAACCACCATGGCCTTCGTGCGTATGCTTTCCACCCTGGTCAAGGACAAGGACATCGGCGAGCGAGTGGTGCCGATCGTGCCCGATGAGGCGCGCACTTTCGGCATGGAGGGCATGTTCCGCCAGCTCGGGATCTACTCCTCGGTGGGGCAGCGCTACACGCCCCATGACTCCGGCCAGATCATGTTCTACAAGGAGGACAAGAAGGGCCAGATACTCGAAGAGGGGATAAACGAGGCGGGGGCCTTCTCCGCCTGGCTGGCGGCGGCAACCTCCTACAGCACCAGCGCCTACCCGATGGTGCCCTTTTACATCTTTTACTCGATGTTCGGGTTTCAGCGTATCGGTGACCTGGCCTGGGCCGCGGGCGACAGCCAGGCCCGGGGCTTCCTGATCGGGGCGACGGCGGGGCGCACCACCCTCAACGGTGAGGGCCTGCAACACCAGGACGGCCACAGTCACCTGTTGGCAAGCACTATTCCCAACTGTGTCAGCTATGACCCGGCCTATGCCTACGAGCTGGCGGTCATTATCCAGGATGGCCTGCGCCGGATGTTCCAGGAGGGGGAAAACCGGTTCTACTACATCACCACCATGAACGAGAACTACGAGCAACCGGACATGCCCGAGGGCGTCGAGGAGGGCATCATCGAGGGCATGTACATGCTGCGGCGCGCCCCCGCCCGGGACGGCCTGCGGGTACAGCTGATGGGAGCGGGAACCATCCTGCGGGAAGTCGAGGCTGCCGCGTCCATCCTGGAGAAGGATTACCAGGTGGCGGCGGATATCTGGAGCCTGACCAGCGTCAACCAGCTGCAGCGGGAGGGCAAGGCCGCCGTGCGCTGGAACATGCTGCACCCGCTGGAAGAGCCCAGGGTGCCGTACCTGACCCGCCAGTTGCAGGGCCGGGAAGGGCCGGTGGTGGTGGCCACCGATTACATAAAGGCCTACACCGACCAGTTGCGGGAATTCGTACCCGGCCGCTACGTGGTGCTCGGCACGGATGGTTTCGGTCGTTCGGATACCCGCGACAAGCTGCGCAAATTCTTCGAGGTAAGCAGGGAGTACATCGTGATCGCTGCCCTCAAGGCGTTGGCTGACGAAGGGAAATTTGAGCCGCAGCAGCTGGTTGAGGCAATGCGATCCCTGGGTATTTCGGCAGACAAGACCGACCCGCTGACGGCCTGAGGGCGAGGATAAAAACGTGTCGAAACAACAAGTGACTGTACCGGATATAGGTGGCGCTGAAGGCGCCGAAGTCATCGAAGTGCTGGTTGCCGTGGGTGATGAGGTGAGCGTCGACCAGGGGCTTATCGTGCTGGAATCCGACAAGGCCTCGATGGAAATCCCGTCCACCGTGGCTGGCACAGTGGTTGAGCTGCTGGTAGTGAGCGGGCAGCAGCTGGCCGAGGGCGCACCGGTGGCGGTCATCGAGGTTGCACAGGCGGGCGAATCGGCAGCGCAGGAGAAAGAAACCACCACCGCCGCGGTAGCAGACGAACCAGAAGACACGGATGAAGCCCCGCCCAGCTCGGCTGGGGAGTCGGTGGCCGAAGCTGCAAAACCGGCAGCTCCCGATGCCGGTTCAGAACAGACGGTCAGCGTGCCCGACATCGGCACCGACGAGGCCGTGGAGTTGATCGAGATCAGCGTCGCGGTGGGTGATACCGTGGCAGAGGGCGATTCACTGGTGGTGCTGGAATCGGACAAGGCCTCGATGGAAGTGCCGGCACCGTTTGGCGGTGAAGTGATCGAGCTGCTGGTCAAGGCCGGTGCCCAGGTAAAGCAGGGCGACCAGCTGCTGGTGCTGCGCGGCGACTCGCCGGCAGTGCAACAGGAAGCCGAGCCCGAAGCGGCGCCGGTGACATCCACCGCCCCCGAGGCAAGACCGAAACGCCAACTGCCCCCCCTGTCGCGGTCGCGCAGTCGCAGGACAAGAAACCTCCGGCTGCCGAGACATCCGGCGTCTACGCGGGCCCCGCGGTGCGCAAGCTGGCCCGGGAGTTCGGTGTGAGCCTGCAGCAGGTGTCCGGTTCCGGCCCCCGCGGTCGTATCGTCAAGGAAGACCTGCAGCAGTATGTGCAGCAGGCGCTGAGCAAAAAACCTGCCGGGGCGGCCTCGGGTGCCGGCATCCCGGCCATACCGGAAATCGATTTTGCCAAATTCGGGCCGGTGGAGGTTACCGAGCGGGGCAAGCTGGACAAGCTTACCGCGGCGAATATGCACCGCAGCTGGCTCAACGTACCCCACGTCACCCAGTTCGACGAGGCGGATATCACCGCCCTTGAAGAGTTCCGCACGGGGCTCAAGCCCGAGGCCCAGCAGCGCGGGACCCGCCTCACGCCCATGCCATTTATCCTCAAGGCCTGCGCCGTGGCACTGCGGGACAACCCGAAGTTCAACAGCTCCCTCGCCGCCGACGGCGAACAACTCGTGTTCAAGCACTACATTCATATCGGCATGGCAGTGGACACGCCGGCGGGGCTGGTGGTGCCGGTAATCAGGGACGTCGACAGGAAGACCATCTGGGAGCTGGCGCAGGAGGTGCTGGAGCTGGCGGAAAAGGCGCGGGAGCGCAAGCTGAGTCCCGCCGACATGCAGGGTGGTTGTTTTACCGTGTCCAGCCTCGGCAATATCGGCGGCAATGGCTTTACGCCGATCGTGAACACACCGGAGGTCGGTATCCTCGGTGTATCCAGGGCGGCCATCAAACCCGTCTGGGATGGCCGGGAATTTGCACCGCGCAATATGTTGCCGCTGGCCCTGTCCTACGACCACCGGGTGATCAATGGCGGCGACGGCGGCCGCTTCCTGACCCGTCTGGTGGCCCTGCTGGGAGATATTCGCCAGTTGCTGATGTAGGTCAGCGGCTGGCCCCGTCCCGGGGGCGTTTGGCACGGAATCTGCTGTAACCTGTGTACTTGAGCAATCAGAGGCTGGGGTTTGAGCGGAAAGTCCATACCTGGTAGCCCTGCACACTGGCAGAAAGCGTTCCTGGAGCAACACCAGCTGGCGTTTGCCTACCTGCAGGATGCACAACGCTGGTTCGCGCCACTGGCAGATGCACTGGTGTTGCACCATCGTGGTGCGGCCGGTGCCACGCTGGTCGGCGTGAATGGTAGCCAGGGCTCCGGCAAATCGACCCTGTGCGCCTACCTGTGTGCCCTGCTTGAGGCAGAGTACGGTTTGCGCGCGATCGCGCTCTCCCTGGATGACTTCTACCTTACCCGCGCCAGCCGCCGGAAACTCGGAGCATCGATACATGCGCTGCTCGCCACCCGGGGTGTGCCGGGCACTCACGACATGGCGCTGCTGAACGATACCCTGGATGCCCTGCTCGCGGCGGACGACGGGGCGGTGGTGAGCATACCGCGCTTCGACAAGGCGCGGGATGACCGCCGCCCGCCCGGGGACTGGGACCGGGTCGAAGGCGGGCTCGACCTGGTGTTGCTGGAGGGCTGGTGTCTGGGGGCCGGGCCGCAGGCCACGGACGAGTTGCTGCGGCCGGTCAATGCGCTGGAAGCCGATGAAGACCCGGACGCCTTCTGGCGTGAGTACGTGAACAATGCCCTGCGGCAGGACTTCCTGCCGCTGTACCGGCGGGTCGACAGCTGGGTGATGTTGCAGGCCCCCTCGTTTGATTGCATTTATCGCTGGCGCCTGGAGCAGGAACACAAGCTGGCAAACGCAACATCCGGCGCCAAGCTGCAGCTGATGAGCGATAGCCAGATCGCCCGCTTCATCCAGCATTACCAGCGGCTCACCGAGCACTGCCTTGCCACCCTGCCCGCCGCCGTGGACTATCTGTACACCCTCGATGAGCAGCGCAGGATTGTAGCCAGCCGACCGGAGAGGGGCTCCCCGCGTGACTGATGCCAGCGAATCACTGTGCCTGGTGTTCACCGACCTGAACGGCTCCCTGCTGGATCATCACAACTACAGCTATCGCGATGCGCTGCCGCAGCTCGATGCTGGTCAATATCCTGGTCACCGGCGACTGCAGTTACCTCAAGCGCTGGCTTATGAGCATGCCGCCGGCGCAGAATGGCACCGCCTATTTCAACTTTATTGCCTCCCACGACGGCATCGGCCTGCGCCCGGCCGAGGGTTTGCTGCGGATGAGGAAATGGACACCCTGATTGCGACCATGGAGCGCTTTGTCTGCGCCCATACAGTGATGCTCGGCCTGGAAGGGATACCTGGAATCTACCTGCACAGCCTGCTCGGCACCCGCAACGACAACCAGCGGGTGGAGAACACCGGCCACGACCGCGCGATCAATCGCCACCAGTGGGATTTCGACCTGCTGGCGTTTTCGCGCTGGTTACTGCAGCTGCAGCAATATTCCCAAGCATAAGAGGAAAGTCCATGGGAGATTTTCACCAGAACGGCATCGTCACCACCCTGCACAACCTGTCCCGACGGCCGGTGGAGGAAATGGAGCTTGAGCTGTTGGCTTTTTCCCGCCAGCGGCGCATGGGCCTGATCCTGCCGTCACTGTTCTCGGAACTGCAGGGTGATGCACTGCAGGGAATCGTGGATGAGTTGGTGCAGGTGCCTTACCTCGAGGAAGTCGTCATTGGACTGGACCGGGCGGATGAGCAGCAGTATCGGCAGGCCCTGGCATTTTTCGGGCGCCTGCCCCAGTCGCACCGGGTATTGTGGCATGACGGCCCCCGGCTGCAGGCCCTGGACCGGCAACTACAGGCATTGGATCTCGCCCCCCGGGAGCTGGGTAAAGGCCGCAATGTCTGGTACTGCATGGGTTACACCCTCGCCTCGAACCGGTGCGAGTCGGTAGCCCTGCACGATTGCTACAGCCATACCAGAGCGTATGGCTGAGCAATGCGGCGGGCTACGGCCTGGTGCCCGCCGGCGGGTAATTTTTTTACCGGTTTTGCCAACCCCAGTGCCGCGCTATCACGGAGCCCAGGCTGGCGGGCTCCCCTGTGTTACCGGGCGGCCACAGCGCGGGCTGCAGAGGGTTCAGCTCCGCCAGCGAGCAGGGCGCCCAGCCGGCGTCGCGTATCCCGTGAATGAATTTCAGGGTGCGAAAGGCATCAAACCACTGGTGGAACTGGCGCAGGAACTGGGTGGCTGAATTGCCCTGGCGGCGACAGTGGGCGAGGGCGGCGGCAGCGCCCATTTGCTCCAGGGTGAGCAGGCAGGCCTTTGCAAGGGCAGGATCGATGCCCGCACCCGCCAGAACCTGCGGTAGCTCTGCCAGCGCGGTCCGCTGCAACAGCGGGGTCGCTGCCAGTACCCCCCGCAACCCCGCATAACTGGCCGGATGATAGAACAGGGCCAGCTGCTCAGGATTTTCAGCGTCGCTGATCCTGGCCACCGCGGGGCCGGTGCCGAACGGAACCCTGCTGGAAGCGCGGGATTCCAGCTCGATACAGGCCCCGGCAAGGCGAGCCACCGGTCCGGTCTTGGCGAGTTTGTTGAGCAGGTAAAAGTCCTCGCCACCGGCGCGTTTGGGGAAGCCGCGCACCGCGGCATAGGCACCGGGCCTGACGGCCAGGCAACTGCCCAGGGAATGCCATGCATAGGGCGATCCGGCAAATTCCAGTCCCAGTACATAGTGGTGCAGGCGCAGTTCGTACAGGGCGGTTGCCGCGTTGCAGGCCGGGTCCGCGCCCGCGACGTGGCTAAAGGGATAGCACGCGGCAGCGGCGTCGGGCGGCGCGGAGTCCAGCTTGTCGAAATAGTCCCGCGGCAGGCGCGCGTCGGCGTCTGTGCTGCAGATCCAGTTGCTGACAATCGCGCCCTCGCATAGCCACTTGAAAGCTATGTCACAGCCGATCTTGCGCGCCAGCCCGACACCCTGTGAGGCGGGTATGGTGCCACCTGAGCTGTCCAGGTCGTGCAGGTAAAGATCGACCTGCGGGGCGATGCGGGCAATGGCGCCCGGGGCCCCCTGCCGGAGCGGGGCCAGGGCATTGCGCAAGGCGCTGTTGGCCAGCGGGTCAGGGTCTGAGTCCGGGCGGTTCAGGACCAGGATTACCAGCGCCCGGCCAGCGCCGGCGGGCAGGGCTGAGAGCTGCTCCAGCAGTCCTGCGGATTCGCGATAGGCGGGGATGACGAGAACCTTGTCCCAGGGTTCCGGCGGTGCCGGGCTGTCCGGCAGGTCGGGCTCGATATGGCGCTGCAGGTAGCGTTGGCGGGCGAGCGCGAAGGACACCGGGGCGCTCTATATCGACATCAGTGCAGCGCCGCCTGTATCGGCAGGTCGGCAACAATGCCCGCTTCTATATCGAGCAACTCGTCCCAGCGTGCCGCGATGCTCTGCTGGTCCAGGTAAACGCCCGCCAGTTGCAGGAACAATTCGTAGTGGCGCTCCTCGGAGCGGGCGATGGACTGGTAGAACTTCTTCAGCGCGCCGGCCGGCAGGGCCGCCGCCACCAGGGCAAAGCGTTCCGCTCCGCGGGCCTCGATAATACTGGCAGTGAGTAGCCTGTCCAGCAGGTAGACCTCACGTCCCTTGCGTATGCAGTCGCGCAGGGCGAGAACGTAGTGATCCTTGCGATCCGCGACAGTGTGAAGGCCGCGGCGGTGGATCCATTTCACCACCTCGCGGTAGTGGGTGAGCTCCTCCACTGCCAGGTCCGCCATGGCCGCCACCAGCTCCACCCGATCGGGGTAGTGGGACAGCATGGATATCGCCATGCCCGAGGCTTTTTTTTCCGCGGCGGCGTGATCCAGCAGGAAGCTGTCAAAATCCGCCATCACCGCCTCGGTCCAGGCGGCGGGCGTAGCGTGGCGCAGGGGCGACCCGGATCCGGGGTGCTCGAGCTTGGGAGAGTGCGGTGGTTTCATCAGGGCGCTCATTGAACTGCAACTGAACGGCTAACACAAGCCGCCTCTCGCTTGCCGCCGCGCCGGGACGGTATGCTAGACTTGCCGATCGTCGTTCGGGTCTGGCCGGGAAGGTCCGGCCGGTAACTATTGCCCGACCCGATTACTTCACATATCCAGGAATAACGAGCCAATGATAATCAAGCCACGCGTTCGCGGATTTCTCTGTATTACCACTCACCCGGTTGGCTGTGAGGCCAATGTGAAGCGCCAGATTGACTATGTAAAGTCCCGGGGCCCCATCGCCAACGGGCCGAAGCGGGTGCTGGTGATCGGCGCGTCCACCGGATACGGCCTGGCGTCACGCATTACCGCCGCGTTTGGGGCCGGCGCCTCGACCCTGGGTATCTTCTTTGAAAAAGAGGGCAGTGAAACCAAACCCGGCACGGCCGGCTGGTACAACAGCGCCGCCTTTCACAAGTTTGCCGAGGCGGACGGCCTCTACGCCAAAAGTATCAACGGCGACGCCTTCAGTACAGAGATCAAGCAAAAAACCATCGAGACCATCAAGGCTGACCTGGGCCAGGTGGACCTGGTGATCTACAGCCTGGCGGCCCCGCGCAGGCAGCACCCGGTGACGGGGGTGGTTTACAACTCCACGCTCAAGCCGATCGGCGGGCCCGCCACCCAGAAGGGCGTGAATACCGACAAGGAAGAGGTGCAGGACTTCCACCTCGAGGCTGCCACCCAGGAAGAGATCGACAATACCGTTGCCGTCATGGGCGGCGAGGACTGGCAGATGTGGATAGAGGCTCTGGACGAGGCCGGCGTACTTTCCGACGGCGCGAAGACCACGGCTTATACCTACATCGGTGAGAAGCTCACCTGGGATATCTACTGGCACGGCACCATCGGCGCCGCCAAGAAGGACCTGGACAAGCGGGTTGTGGACATCCGCAAGCGCCTGGCAGCGAAGGGCGGCGACGCCCGGGTATCGGTGCTCAAGGCCGTGGTCACCCAGGCCAGTGCCGCCATACCCGCGATGCCAATCTACCTGGCCCTGTTGTTCAAGGTGATGAAAGAGCAGGGCGTGCACGAGGGCTGTATCGAGCAGGTGGATGGGCTGTTCCGTGATTCCCTGTATGGCGATGAGCCCTACCTCGATGAAGAGGGCCGGCTGCGAGCGGATCGCAAGGAGCTGGACCCCGCGATCCAGGCTGCGGTGGGCGAGCTGTGGGAGCAGATCAATACTGATACCCTGCGGGAGTTGTCGGATTTCAGTGGTTACAAACGCGAGTTCCTGCAGTTGTTCGGCTTCGAGGTGGACGGCGTGGACTACGAGGCCGACGTGAACCCCGATGTCACGATCAAGAACCTGGCCTGACGACAATGCTTGATCACGGCGTACCGTTTCGACTCAACAGCCGGGTGCGGCGGCTGGTGGCACCCAACCCGGGCGTAATGACAGGGCCCGGCACCAATACCTACCTGCTGGGCAACGACGAGGTGGCGGTGCTGGACCCCGGCCCCGCCATACCGGCGCATATCGACGCGATCCTGGCTGCTGCGGGGGACCGCATTCGCTGGATTGTCTGCACCCATACCCACCCGGACCATTCCCCCGCCTGGCAGGCGGTCGCCGCGGCTACCGGCGCCGAGGTGATAGGCGCCCTGCCGGCCGATGACATGTTCCAGGACGACACCTTCAGCCCCGACCGGGAGGTGCAGCACGACGATGTGCTGGCAACCGGGGAGTTCACCCTGCGCGCGGTGCATACCCCGGGCCATGTCAGCAACCATTTCTGCTTCTTCCTGGAGGAGGAGCAGATGTTGTTCGCCGGCGATCACATCATGAACGGTTCCACGGTGGTGATCATTCCCCCCAGCGGCGACATGAAGGCCTATATCGAGTCCCTGCAACTGTTGCTGCGTTACCCCCTGAAGTTCATCGCCCCCGGCCACGGGGATATCATGGAGGACTCACGGGCAGTGGTGGAGTGGCTGGTAAACCACCGCCTCAAGCGCGAGGACAAGGTGGTCCGCGGTCTGCAGCAACTGGGCCGGGCGCCGGTGGGTGATCTGGTGCGGGTAGTGTATGACGATGTCGATACCAGCCTGCACAAGATGGCGATGCTGTCCCTCGCGGCGCACCTGATAAAGCTTCAGCACGATAACCGCGCGCTGCATCACGCGGCGGATGACAGCTGGGAACTGTTTGAAACCTAGCGGGCAATACCGCGGCGCGGACGGTCGATGAAGCTGGTCTATACCCACCCCGGTCATATTCTTGTGGCGCAGGCGCGCACCTGCCTGGAACTGGCGGGGATAAAATGCGTTATGCGCAATGAATACGCCGCGGGCGCCATGGGCGAACTCGCACCCATCGATGTCTGGCCCGAGCTGTGGGTGCAGCGGGACCGGGACTATGAGCGCGCGAGCCTGCTGCTGGCGCAATCCCGCACGGAGATCCTGGAGGAGGACTGGCACTGCCGTCACTGCGGCACGCTCAGTCCCGCCACCTTCGAGTTTTGCTGGCACTGTGCCGGGGAACGGTATCTGGAGTGTTGACTGTTTTGATATCCGGTAACCAATCCAGTGGGAAGTGAGAGCGACCCGGGGCCGGAAACCACCCGCCTGCCCCCCGCCATCTGGGCGCTGGGCTTTGTCAGCCTGCTCATGGACGTCTCCTCGGAGATGGTGCACAGCCTGCTGCCGGTTTTCCTGGTGACCGCTGTCGGTACCAGTGCCCTCGTGGTGGGCGTGATCGAGGGCCTGGCCGAGGCATTGGCGCTGATCGTTAAAGTATTTTCCGGTGTGCTCAGCGATTACTGGGGCAAGCGCAAGGGTCTCGCGGTGCTGGGCTATGGCCTGGGCGCCCTGAGTAAGCCGCTGTTTGCCCTGGCGCCCGGCGCCGGTCTGGTGCTCGCGGCGCGACTGATAGATCGCACCGGCAAGGGGATCCGTGGCGCCCCCCGCGATGCCCTGATTGCCGATATCGCCCCGCCGGCCATGCGCGGCGCGGCCTTCGGCCTGCGGCAGTCACTCGATTCGGTGGGCGCATTCCTCGGCCCGCTTATCGCGGTAGGGCTCATGTTGTTGTGGGCCAACGATTTCCGGTCGGTATTCTGGGTGGCCGTGATCCCGGGATTGCTCGCGGTGCTGGTGCTGGTACTGGGGGTAAAGGAACCGGACCACCCGCACGCCGGCAAGGGCGTCAACCCGATCAGGCGGGAGAACCTGCGGCGCCTGTCGCGGCCCTACTGGACGGTGGTAATACTGGGGGGTTTGTTCTCGCTGGCGCGTTTCAGCGAGGCCTTTTTACTGCTGCGGGCGGAGCAGGGCGGACTCTCTCTGGCCTGGATACCCCTGGTGATGGTGGTGATGAACCTGGTGTATTCCGCCTCCGCCTACCCGGTGGGACGCCTGGCTGACAGGATGAGCCACACCTCGTTGCTGGCTGTGGGCCTGCTGGTGTTGCTGCTGGCCGATCTCGTGCTCGCGGCGAGCAACCATTGGACGGTGGTAATGCTGGGTGTGGCCATCTGGGGATTGCACCTGGGCATGACCCAGGGACTGCTGGCCGCCATGGTGGCCCATGCGGCGCCGGCAGACCTGCGCGGCACCGCTTTTGGCGCATTCAACCTGGTGTCCGGGCTGGCCCTGCTGGTCGCCAGCGTGGTGGCGGGCCTGCTGTGGGACAGCTTCGGCGCCACCGCTACATTCCTGGCGGGGGCGGGTTTTTGCTGCCTGACCCTGCTGTGTCTACTATGCCTTAAACAAATCGGCGATAATCACGCTCCCTGACGGGCGCCGGCATGCAATCGATAACAAGGAGGATGCAATAATGAACGGCCTGATGATGAACGTACCCCTGTCTGTCACTTCCATCATGGAGCACGCGGAGCGCGTCAACGGCACCACCGAGATCGTCTCCTATACCCGTGATAATCCCCGCCACCGCTACACCTACCGTGATGCATTCCAGCGCACCCGCCAGCTGGCCAACACTATCGCCGGGTGGGGCCTGGCCCGGGGCGATCGCATCGCTACCCTGGCCTGGAACGACTACCGCCATTTTGAGACCTACTACGCTGCCGCCTGCAGCGGGTACGTGTGCCACACCATCAACCCCAGGCTGTTTCCGGAGCAGGTCACCTACATCATCAACCATGCCGAGGACCAGTACGTATTCCTCGACCCGGATTTCCTGCCGCTGGTGGAGGGTGTCGCGCCGGCCTGTCCCGGGGTGAAGGGCTGGGTTGTACTGACCACTGAAGAGCATATGCCCGAGACCAGTCTGGCCAATGTGCTGTGCTACGAAACCCTGGTAGCTGCCGGCGATACCTCGTTCGAATGGCCGCAGCTGGATGAAAATGCCGCCTGCGCCCTGTGCTACACCTCGGGCACCACGGGTAACCCCAAGGGTGTACTGTACTCACACCGCTCCACCATGCTGCACGCCTACGCCACCATGATGCCGGACGCCATGGGCCTTTCCAGCAAGGATGTGGTGTTGCCGATAGTACCCATGTTCCATGTCAACGCCTGGGGAACGCCTTATTCCTGCCCCATGGCGGGCGCCAAGCTGGTGTTCCCGGGAAGCAAGATGGGGGACGGTGCGACCCTGGCCGCCCTTATCAACGAGGAGGGTGTCACCATGTCAGCCGGTGTGCCCACCGTGTGGCTGGGGCTGTTGGCCTACCTCAAGTCATCCGGCCAGCGGGTGGATTCCCTGCAGCGGATCATCGTCGGCGGCGCCGCCTGCCCCCTGTCGATCATGGAAGACTTCGACAAGTACGGGGTGGAAACCCGGGTCGGCTGGGGCATGACCGAGATGAGCCCCCTGGGCAGCGTCAACAGCAGCCCTTCCAATCGCGAAAAATACAGCGACGAGGAGTTCGCCAAACTCCGCCTCAAGGCAGGCCGCCCGATCTTCGGGGTCGAGATGAAAATCGTCAGCGACAGCGGCGAGGAACAGCCCTGGGACGGCGTTGCCTTCGGTTCACTCAAGGTACGCGGCCCCTGGATCTGTTCCAGCTACTTCAAGCTGGAGGGTTCGGATGCGAACGCCGAAGAGGGCTGGTTCGAGACCGGGGACGTGGCCACCATCGATCCCGATGGTTTTATGGCCATCACCGATCGCACCAAGGACGTGATCAAGTCCGGTGGCGAGTGGATCTCTTCGATCGAAGTTGAGAACGTGGCCACCGACCATCCCAAGGTGGCGGAAGCGGCAGTGATTGGTCATTTCCATCCCAAGTGGAGCGAGCGGCCCCTGTTGGTCGTGGTGCGCAACGCCGATGGCCAGGATCTCACCGCCGAGGAAATGCTGGCGTGGTTTGACGGCAAGATTGCCAAGTGGTGGACACCGGAGGCGGTGGAGTTTGTCGACGAGTTGCCGCACACGGCGACCGGCAAACTGCAGAAGGTTACCCTGCGGGAAATGTTCAAGGATTATTCCTTTCCGGGGTAGGAGCCAACAGGTATGAGTAGCGAAGCAGTATTCAGCAAGGACGATTTCACTCGCGTCCTCACCCTCGCAAAAAGCGACCTGAAGCGTGCGGAGTCAGAAGCGGCGCGACTGTGCCGCCTGCACCCCTCCCAGCCGGCCCTGGAAAACCTGCGCGGTGTAATCCTTGTACAAATGAATTTGTTGGGTGATGCAGTGGCCGCGTTCAGTCGCGCCCTGAAGCTCGAGCCCGGCTTCTCCGATGCCCTGAGCAACCTCGCGTCGGCGCTCAGTGCGCTGAATCGGGACGAGGAGGCCGCGAGGGTTTATGAGCGTATGCTGGCCGCAAACGCCAGGGACCCGGACCTTTTCTTCAACTACGGCAATACGCTGCGCAAGCTGGGTCGCAACCCCGATGCGATCAATGCCTATAAACACGCCTTGAACCTGCGCCCGCTGTTTCCCGCTGCCTATAACAACATGGGCAATGCCCTGGTGGCGCTGGGCGAGAGCGATCAGGCGCAGATCTGCTACGAAAATGTGCTGGAGATAGAGCCGAACAACGACGGTGCCACTCGCCATCTCGCCCAGGTACATGCCGCCGGCCTGCGTCTGCAGGCTGCCGAATTGCTTTACCGACGCCTGCTTGAACGCAAGCCCCAGGATGTCGATGCACTACTTGGCCTGGCAACCTGTCTCGTCAATGCGGGCAACCAGCAGGGCGCCATCGACGCGCTGCAGCGTGTTATGGCCATCACGCCCTCGGCGGCGGCGCCGCGTTTCCTGCTCGATGCACTGTGCGGAAATGCCCGGCACGGCGCGCCTCCGGAGTACGTCCGGAGCCTGTTTGATGGCTATGCAGACCGGTTCGAGCAGGAACAAACCGTGGGTTTTGGCTACCGCGGGCCGGCGGAGTTGCGCGAACTCTTCGGTGAAGTGGTCCCCGCCGACAGGCAATACGGCAGTGCCCTCGACATCGGATGCGGAACCGGGCTCGCCGCGGCTGCTTTCAAGTCGCTGGCCGGCCGGTTCACGGGTGTCGACCTGTCTGCCCAAATGCTGGCGAAGGCCCGGGATAGCTACCTATACGACAAGCTAATTATCGGGGAAGCAGTAGAGGTCATCAACGCCAGTGCGGACGACTTTGACCTGGTCTTGTGCTGCGACACATTACCTTACGCTGGTGATCTAATGCCGCTGTTTGAAGCGGTGGCAACGCGCACACTGACGGGCGGCCACTTTCTGTGCAGTACCGAACAGGCTGACAGCGGCAGCTACCAGCTGCAGACCTCGGCCCGCTTCGCTCACAGCCCGGACTATGTCATCGAATGTGCGTCCGCCGCAGGTTTTGATCTGTTGGCGCAGAAAAAGATACCGCTGCGCAAAAACGCGGATGCCTGGACCAGCGGCGGCATCTATTGTTTTGTCCGCCGCGCCTGAGTCATCTCACTTTGTGACCCGCGTCACAGGTTGAGGGCGCGGTGCTGTCGGCAGGTGATGTTGCCTGTGCTACGGTTCGACAGGTGCGTCTCAGGGGGCGCACTGAGCGGGGCCACAACATGACTGTGTACGGCCGAGCAGCACTCACCAGGCCTGCCCCGCTTGCTTTCCCTCCCAGATCCATTTGCTGCCCACCCGTATGCTTCAGGTATGGCGTCGCGCTGCGCGCAGCGTGGGCTCGCCCGGCTGCTTTATTTCGGAATCATGTTTTGTATTTCGTAATAAAATATCGAATAAATTACGAATAACTATTCTAAAAAGCCCATAACAGTGGCTATTATGCGGACCTATCCCGGTAGAAATCGCCTCCTGGACCTCGCTCATGCCCACCGACCAGTACCAGCCCAGAACCCTGCCCCAGGTTGTTGCCGATGCCGCCGCCGCCTATGGCGGACGCCTTGCGATCACCGACGGGCCGCTGAAGCTGAGCTACGCGGAACTGGACGCGCTGCGACTGCGCTCCGCCCGGGCCTTCCTGGCGGCCGGGCTTGCCAAGGGTGACCGGATTGCCATCTGGGCGCCCAACATGTATCAGTGGATTGTTGCCGCGATCGGCGCCCAGAGCGTGGGCGGGGTGCTGGTGCCGCTCAATACCCGGCTCAAGGGGGCCGAGGCGGCCTATATCCTCAACGCCAGCGGCGCCCGGCTGCTGTTCACCGTCGATGACTTCCTCGGGGTCAAGTACCCGGAACTGTTGCGCGACCAGGCCCTGCCTGCCCTGGAGCAGGTTGTCCTGTTGTCCGGCGATGCTCCCGGCGCGGTGGCCTGGGATGCCTTCCTGGCGGCCGGTGATGCGGTGCCCGCTGCCGAGGTCGCCCCGCGTGCCTCCGCCCTGACCCCGGACGATACCCTGGACATCCTGTTTACTTCGGGGACTACCGGCAAACCCAAGGGCGTGATTACCTGCCACGGCCAGAATATCCGTACCTTCGAGACCTGGAGCGCCACAGTCGGGCTGCGTTCCGATGATAACTACCTGATTATAAACCCATTTTTTCATTCTTTCGGGTACAAGGCGGGGTGGCTGGCGGGGATCATCCGCGGGGCTCACATGCTGCCGGTGAAAAGCTTTGACCTGGACGAGGTGCTCGCCACCATTCCCCGGGAGCGCATTTCCATGATTCCCGGGCCGCCGACCATCTACCAGTCGCTGCTGGCCCATCCCCGGCGGGGCGATCACGACCTGTCCAGCCTGCGCCTGGCGGTTACGGGTGCGGCCCCGGTGCCGGTGGCGCTGGTGCAGCAGATGCGGGAGGAGCTGGGCTTTGAGGTGGTGGTGACTGCCTACGGGCTCACCGAGACCTGTGGCGTGGTTTCAATCTGCCGGGCCGATGACAGCGCCGAGCGCATCTCCCACAGCTCCGGGCGGGCTATGGACGGGGTGGAGATGAAGTGCGTGGATGCCGCCGGAGAAACGGTGGCCACGGGGGAGCCCGGTGAAATCTGGTGCCGGGGATTCAACGTCATGCGCGGCTACCTGGACAACCCGGAAGAGACGGCCCTGGCGATTACGGCCGAAGGCTGGCTCAGGACCGGCGATGTGGGGGTGATGGACGCGGATGGTTATGTGCGCATCACGGATCGCATCAAGGACATGTTTATTGTCGGGGGCTTCAACTGCTATCCGGCAGAAATCGAGAACAGCCTGTGCAGCATGCCCGGTGTCGCCCGGGCGGCGGTCATTGGTGTGGCGGATGAACGCCTCGGCGAAGTGGCCCGGGCCTATATCGTAGCGGCGCCCGGAGCGACCCTGGACGAGGCGGCGGTCATCGACTGGTGCCGGGCCAACATGGCCAATTACAAGGTGCCGCGCTCGGTGCGGTTTCTCGAGTCCTTTCCCTTGAATGCCGGCGGCAAGGTGCTCAAGACCGAGCTGCGCCAGTTGGCCCGCAAGGACCTGGTATGAGGGGCGCACCCGCGGCGGCGGACTCCGGCCTGATCGAGCTGGATGCGACGGACGAGGCCATCATCGCGCTGTTGCGCGCGGACGGGCGGGTGCCCTATCGCAGCATAGCCCGCGAGCTGGGGCTTACGGAAAACACTGTGCGGGCCCGGGTACGGCGACTGGAGGAATCGAACACCATGCGGGTGGTGGCGGTGACGGACATCGAGGCGGCGGGCTTTGGCATGCTGCTTGCGATCGGTGTACAGGTGGATGCCCGGTCCCCGGAGGCGGTTGCCCGCGACCTGGCGGCGTTCCCCGAGGTGTTTTCCGTCAACGTGGTGGTGGGCGCCCAGGATATCGAGATACTGGTGGTCACCCGGGACCAGGCCTCCCTCGGGGAACTGGTGGGCGAGCGCCTGGCTGCCGTGCCTGGCGTGCGCAGGCTCACGCCGGCCCTGGCCCTGGATGTGCTCAAGAACCAGCCGGACTGGGTGCCATTTCACGATGCCCCCTTTGCCGACGACGCTGCACTTGTAGAGGAACGCCCGTGAGCCGGCGCCAACTGGACGAGGTGGACAAGCTGATAGTCGCCCAGCTGTCGCGGGACGCCCGTCGCAGCAACGGCCAGATTGCCGCGGACCTCGGTGTTACCGAAGGCACCGTGCGGGCCAGGATCAAGCGCATGGAGGAGGAAAAACTTATCCGCCTCACCGCCGTGACCAATATCGACCGCTTCGGCGATGCCCTGCTGGCCTACATCTGGATAGAGGTGGAGCGCAGCGACCGGACCCGGCAGGTGGCGAAGTCGCTGGCGACCATACCGGAGCTGGGCTTTGTCGGGGTTATGCTGGGCCGCTCGGATATCCTGGCCATAACCATGGTGCGCAACACCGAGCACCTGGCGGATTTCGTCCATACCCGGGTCAGCAGTATTGCCGGGGTGCGCCGCACCGAGAGTACCCTCGGGGTAAATTTTGTGAAACACGATTACCGCATGGCGCGGATCGTCAATTAATCAATGAACTGAACTGAACTGAACAGGACCTGATGAATGGATAAGCAAATGAGCGCGGCGCAGGTGGTGGCAGAGCTGCGCGATGGCATGACCATCGGTATCGGCGGCTGGGGCCCGCGCCGCAAGCCCATGGCCCTGGTGCGGGAAATACTGCGCTCCGACCTGAAGGACCTCACCCTGGTGTCCTATGGCGGTGCCGATGTGGGTATGTTGTGCGCCGCGGGCAGGGTGAAGAAGCTGGTGTTCGCCTTTGTCTCGCTGGATTTTATCCCGCTGGAACCCTATTTCCGCCAGGCCCGCCAGAGCGGGGAGCTCGAGGTGATGGAAATAGACGAGGGCATGTTGCTGCTGGGGCTGCGCGCGGCCGCCTGGGGGGTACCTTTCATTCCCACCGAGGTGGGTCTGGGCACTGATATTGTTACCTGCAACCCCGATATCAAGCTGGTCGACAGCCCCTACGATGACAAGGAGTGGGTGGCCATGCCGGCGCTGAAACTCGATGCGGCGCTGATCCATGTCGACCGGGCCGACGCCCGCGGCGTCTGCCAGATCGCCGGCCCCGACCACTACATGGACGACTGGTATGCCCGGGCCGCCGACAAGACTTTCGTGTCCTGCGATGAACTGGTGGACACAGATTTTTTCCGCGACCCGGCCCAGGCCCGGCAGGTGTTCTGGGAGCGCGCCGCCACCACCGGGGTGGTGCACATTCCCGGCGGCGCCCATCCCACCTCCTGCAGCCCGCAGTACGGCTTCGATGTGCCGCACTTCAAGGCCTATGCCGCCAGTGCGAAGGAGGGAGGTATCCAGGCTTACCTGGACCAGTACCTGGGCGCGTCCGAGCAGGACTACCAGCAGCGCGTCGGTGGCCTCGACGCCATTCGCGCCATCGCCCTGCCCACCTATTGATACGCCACGGAGACGACAACGCAATGAGCGATACAGCAACTGACTACACCCTGGCGGAACTGTGCATCGTGGCCGCCGCGGAAGCCTTCCGCCACGACGGCGAGGTGCTGGCCACCGGCATCGGCGTGATCCCGCGGCTGGCTGCCAGCCTGGCCATGAAGACTTTCAACCCGGACCTGATGATGACGGATTCGGAGGCCTTTTTGCTGAGCGAGCCCAATCCACTGGGTGCGCGCGGCGATGATTTCGTGCAGGCCAACGAGACCTGGATGGGCTTTTCCCGCATCTTTGACAATGTCTGGAGCGGTCGTCGCCACGCCATGCTGGGCCCCACCCAGATCGACCGTTTCGGCCAGTCCAATACCTCGGCCCTGGGCGGTACCTACCAGCAACCCAAGGTCATGATGCTGGGCGCCCGGGGTTTTCCCGGTAACTCCATTTCCCATCCCAACAGTTTCTTTGTGCCCGGGCACAATGCCAAGGTGTTCGTGGAGGGCGAGTGCGATTTCGTCTCCTCCATCGGCTACAACCCGGCGCGCCTGCCCAGGGGGCACGCGCTGGACGACGTGGATATTCGCCTTATCGTGACCGACCTGTGCGTGATGGATTTCGGCGGCGCCGACCACCGGGTGCGACTGGTTTCCCTGCACCCGGGGGTGAGCCTTGAGCAGGTGCGGGACAATACCGGCTTTGAACTGGAAATTCCCGCCGACCTGCCGGTGACTCCCGCCCCGACAGCGGAGCAATTGGCAGTGATAGCCGCCCTCGATCCGCACAACCAGCGCGCCTACCAGATCAAGGATAATCCCCCCGGGGATCGCAGTGGAGCAGGCAGCTGATATGTTGCAGACGCGGCTGACCGAAAAGCTCGGTTGCAAGTACCCCATTGTGCAGACGGCCATGGGCTGGGTAGCTGACCCGAAGCTGGTGGCGGGCAGCTGCAATGCGGGCGGTTTCGGTTTCCTCGCCGGGGCCACCATCCCGCCCCAGGAAATCGAACGGGACATCCTGCGGGTCAAGGAATTGACCGCGGCGCCCTTTGGGGTGAATTTCCATATGTACCAGCCCAACGCCGCGGCTATTGTCGACATGGTCATTCGCCACGGGGTGCGGGCGGTGAGTTACTCCCGCTCCCCGGGTCCCGAGATGATTCGCAAACTGAAGGACGCCGGGGTTATCTGTATGCCCACTGTGGGTCTGCCCAAACATGCCATCAAGGCGGTGGAACTGGGAGCCGACGTGGTTACCGTGCAGGGCGGTGAGGGTGGCGGCCACACCGGCGCCGTGCCAACCACCCTGCTGATTCCCCAGGTGGTCGACGCGGTGGGCGCGAAGGTGCCGGTGGTGGCCGCGGGCGGTTTCAAGGATGGCCGCGGCCTGGTTGCCGCGCTGGCCTGGGGCGCCGACGGCATCGCCATGGGTACCCGCTTCCTGATGACCGCCGAGAGCCCGGTGCCCCGGGCGACCCTGCAGCGCTACGTCGACTGCGCCAACCCGGCCCAGATTATCGTGTCCCGCGCGATGGACGGGCTGCCCCAGCGGATGATCATGAATGAATTGCTGGGGGAGCTGGAGCGGGCCGGTACCCTGCGCAAGTTATGGATAGCACTGCGCAACGGCATGGCCTTTCGCAAGCACACCGGCGCGTCGCTGCCGGGCCTGCTGCGGTCGGCCCTGGCGATGAGCCGCGACGACGATATGAGCGCCAGCCAGGCGATCATGTCCGCCAATGCGCCGATGATTATCCAGAAGGCCATGGTGGATGGAGAGCCATCCCTCGGGGTGCTGCCCAGCGGCCAGGTTGCCGGGGTTATCAATGACCTGCCTGCCTGCGCCGAGCTGATCGGCGCGATAGTCGCCGAGGCGGAGCAGCGCCTTGCGGCGCTGGCGCAGCGCGCGAACCAATAACCAGGAGACAACCGATGCCAAAACCCTTTAACACCACCATCGCCGATGGCGTCGCCGAGATGATCCTGGATCACCCGCCGGTGAACGCCTTCGACAGCGCCGGCTGGTTTGCGATCGCCGCCGAGATAGATGCCCTGGGAGCCAATGACGAGGTCCGCGTCATTATCATCGGCGCTGCCGGCAAAGGCTTTTGCGCCGGTGTCGATATCAAGGAGCTGGCGGCGGACCCGCAGAAGATCGTTGCGGTGAACAAGGGCAACTACGAGACGTTCCGCGCGATTCACCGCAACCCGAAGCCGGTGATAGTGGCCCTGCACAGCTTCGTGCTGGGGGGCGGTATCGGTATGGCTGGCGCGGCGGACATTATCCTGTGTTCCGACTGCGCGCGCTTCGGTGTGCCGGAAATCGACCGCGGCGCCATGGGGGGCGGCGCTCACCTGCAGCGTATGTTCCCGGTGCAGAAGGTTCGCTACATGTACTTCACCGGCGAATTTATCGATGCCCAGGAGGCCTACCGCCTGGGCGCGGTGGAGCGGGTGGTGCCGCTGGCGCAGCTGCTGCCCACCGCCCGGGAGATTGCGGGCAAGATCGCCGCGAAATCACCGGCCATGGTGAAGCTGGCCAAGGAAGCACTGACCGGGATCGAGGACGGCAACCTGGAAGACAAGTACCGCTGGGAGCAGGGCTTTACCCTGGAGGCCTACACCATGGGCGATTCCCAGGAATCCCGCGATGCTTTTGTCGCCAAGCGCGACGCGAAATTTTAGGCCGGGAGACAGCATGGATCTGGCATACACGGCAAAACAGCAGGCCTTTCGCGAGGAGCTCCGGCAGTGGCTGGCGGCGAATGTGCCGGCCCAGCCACTGCAGTCATTCGACACCGCCGAGGGTTTCGCCCAGCACCGGCAGTGGGAGGCGGTTCTCAACGAGGGCCGCTGGGGCATGGTCACCTGGCCGGAAGAGTTTGGCGGGCGCGGTTGCGACCTGATCGACTGGCTGATTTTCGAGGAGGAGTACTACCGCGTGCGCGCGCCCCTGCGGGTGAACCAGAACGGTATCTTCCTGCTCGGGCCCACCCTGATGGAGTACGGCACCGCGGAGCAGAAGGCGCGGATCCTGCCGAAGATGGCCTGCGGCGAGGAAGTGTGGGCCCAGGGCTGGTCCGAGCCCAACGCCGGCTCCGACATGGCCGCCATCCGCGCCCGGGCCGACCTGCGCGGCGACCGCTACGTCATCAACGGCCAGAAGATCTGGTCGACCCGGGCGGTGTGGGCCGACTGGCTGTTCGGCATGTTCCGCACCGATCCCGATTCCTCGCGCCACCACGGCCTGACCTTCATCCTGGTGCCCCTTGCCACCCCGGGTATTACCGTGCGGCCGATCCCGCAGCTGGACGGGCTGCCGGGTTTTGCCGAGGTGTTCTTCGACGATGTCGAGGTGGCGGTGGAGAACCGCCTGGGTGACGAGGGCGCCGGCTGGCAGGTGGCCATGGCCACCGCCGGCTTCGAGCGGGGCCTGATGCTGCGCTCGCCGGCCCGCTTCCAGGAAACCGCGCGGCGGCTGGTGGAGCTGTACCGGGCCAATCGCGCCTCGGCGGAGGGCGACCCGGGGGTGAAAGACGCGGTGATTCGTGCCTGGCTGGATGCCGAGAGCTACTGCCTGGCCACCTACCAGACCGCCTGTCGGCTGGGCAAGGGCGGCAAGATCGGCGCGGAGTCCTCCACCAACAAGATCTTCTGGTCGGAGCTGGACCAGTCCATGCACGCCACCGCCATGAGTATTCTCGGCGCCCGGGCGGAGTTACTGCCCCATGCGCCGGATGCGGCCGGGGTGGGCAACTGGCTCGACGGGTGGCTTTTTTCCCAGTCCGGGCCGATTTACGCCGGCACCAATGAAATACAGCGCAATATCATCGCCGAGAGAATGCTGGGAATGCCGAGGTAGAACATGGATTTTACGTTTACAGAAGACCAGTTGCTGTTCCAGGCCTCCACCCGCGACTTTCTCACCGGCGAGGTCACGCCGGAACGTATCCGCGCCGGCTGGGAAACCCCGGACGGGCGCGAGAGCGCCCTGTGGCAGCAACTGGCTGAGCTCGGGCTGACGGGTATCACCGTGCCGGAGGAGTTCGGCGGCCTGGGCATGAGCGAGCTGGACTTCGTGCTGCTGGCCCAGGAGTGTGGCTACGTGGCCCTGCCGGAACCGCTGGTGCATACGGCCCTGGTCGCCGTGCCACTGTTGCGCCAGCTCGGCGGTGAGCTGGCAGCGGAATGGTTGCCGCGCATTGCCAGCGGCGAGGCGAAGGTGGTGGTGGGGCTGGAACAGAACCTGCTGGTGGAAGACGCCCACGTGGCGGACCTGTTGCTGTTGCAGCGCGGCGACGCCCTCTACGCCCTGTCGCCGGGGCAGTTTGAACTGCGCCACAACGCATCGGTCGACCCCTCCCGCCGCCTCTACGGCGTAGACATTAAATCGGGGACAGACCCCCATTTACTGTGTGATGCAAAAACGGGGTCTGTCCCCCTTTTTGCGGCAGCGCTCGATCGCGGCGCCCTGGGTTGCGCCGCCCAGGCCCTGGGCCTCGCCCAGCGCATGGTCGATATGACCGTCAGCTACAGCCGCGACCGCCAGCAGTTCGGCAAACCCATTGGCTCCTTCCAGGCGGTAAAACACCTGATGGCCAACGTCGCCGTGCGCCTGGAGTACGCCCGGGCGCCGGTGCACCGGGCGGCTTACAGTGTGGCAAACGCGCAGTCGGGTGCCCCGCGCGCGGTATCCCACGCCAAGCTGATGGCCTGCGAGGCCGCCAACCTGGCCGCCAAGCATTGCATCCAGGTGCACGGGGCCATGGGCTACACCTGGGAAGTGGACCTGCACATATTCATGAAGAAAGCCTGGGCCCTGGCCAACACCTGGGGTGACACGGCCTTTCACAAGGCGCGCATCGCCGACTACATTTTTACCGACGGCGCGGACCTTGGCGCCGGGGCGACTTTTTCCAACCCTTAACCCAGCTTAATACAACAGAGGAACAGACCAATGGCAGAAGCCTATATCGTAGACGCAGTACGCAGCCCCACGGGCAAGCGCCGGGGCGGCCTGGCGGAAGTGCATGGCGCCGACCTGGGCGCACACGTGCTGCGCGCCCTGGTGGACCGCAACCCGATACCCGAGGCGGATTACGACGACGTGATGTTCGGCTGCCTCGACGCCATCGGCCCGCTGGCCGGTGATATCGCCCGCACCTGCTGGCTGGCGGCGGGCCTGTCAGACGAGGTCCCGGGCACCACCATCGATCGCCAGTGTGGCTCCTCCCAGCAGGCCGTGCACTTTGCCGCCCAGGCAGTCATGGCCGGAGTCAACGATGTGGTGATCGCCGGAGGCGTCCAGACCATGTCGAAAATCCCGATCTCCGCCGCGATGATCGCCGCCCAGCCCCTGGGCTTCAGCGACCCCTTCTCCGGCAGCCAGGGCTGGCGTGCCCGCTACGGCGACGTGCAGGTGTCCCAGTTCAACTCCGCCCAGATGATCGCCGACAAGTGGAAAATCTCCCGGGAGCAGATGGAAGCCTTCGCCCTTGAATCCCACACCCGCGCCCTGCGCGCCATAGCCGAAGGCCGCTTCGACCGCGAAGTGGTGCCGCTCAACGGCGTCACCATGGACGAGACAGCACGTCACACCTCCATGGAGAAAATGGCCGAGCTGCAGCCCCTCGCGGAAGGCGGCACCATCACCGCCGGCGTCTCCAGCCAGACCTGCGACGGTTCATCGGCAATGCTGATCGTGTCCGAAGACGCCCTCAAGCGCTACAACCTGACCCCCCGGGCCCGCATCGCCCACATGAGCGTGCGCGCCGCGGACCCTATCTGGATGCTCACCGCCCCGATCCCGGCCACCGCCTATGCCATGAAGCGTTCGGGCATGAAACTGGAAGACATGGACCTGGTGGAAATCAACGAGGCCTTCGCGTCTGTTCCCATGGCCTGGCTGCTGGAGACCGGTTATCCCCACGAGAAGATCAACGTCAACGGCGGCGCCATCGCCCTCGGCCATCCCCTGGGCGCTACCGGCACCAAGCTGATGACGACCCTGTTGCATGAGTTGGAGCGCACCGGGGGGCGGTATGGTTTGCAGACCATGTGTGAGGGGGGTGGGCAGGCTAACGTCACTATTATTGAGCGCTTGTAGATTTGAGTCTTTGGGATCGTTCCTGGGTTCAGCCTCGAGCGTGCCGACGCACCGCCCGGGACTCGCCGTGAACCCATCCATGGGGGCTCGTATCGGCCATCCATGGCCTCAACGGTCCCGGGTGGTGCGTCGGCCCACTCGGGGCTGGGCTGGTTCTTCGAGGTGAACACGACAAACAGACCAGGCATTGGGAGCTACATACCGAAAGAACCGAAAGCAGACGCTAAGTGTTGGCAGTTTGTCTAAGGCATTAGTCACCGATTCAATAGTCATAGATGTTTTAGAAAAACTAAGTAGCGCCAAGTGCACGGGCCAGTTGCGATGGACCGTTGGAGGCCATGGATGGCCGACACGAGCCTACATGGACGTATTTACGGCGTGTCCAGCGCAACTGGCGCGTGCGATTGGTGCGGCGAGTAAAGAGCTGTCTTATACATAGTTTGATGGCAGCGATCCCCGACCATAGTCGTGCCACCTGAACGGACAAATAGAGGAAAAGTAAATGAGCGGAATATGTGAAGACAGGGTAGTGATCATCACCGGGGCCGGCGGTGGTCTGGGTGCGGCTCATGCCAGGGTGCTGGCAGCAGAGGGAGCCTGTGTCGTAGTGAATGACATCAACGAAGCGGCGGCGGCAAAAGTAGTGGCAGGGATCACCGCGGCGGGCGGCAGGGCAGTGGTGAACACCTCCGACATAACAAACTACGACGACAGCCTGAACGCCGTCAAACAGGCACTGGACAGCTTCGGAGACCTGCACGCCGTGGTCAACAACGCGGGCATCAACCGCGACCGCATGTTCGCCTCGATGACCGAGGAAGACTGGGACCTCATCATGGCCGTGCACCTCAAAGGGCATTTTTGCATCAGCTCCCACGCAGTGCACTACTGGCGCGGGCGCTCGAAAGAGGGCGTGCCAGTTGACGCGCGGATCATCAACACCAGCTCAGGCGCGGGCCTGCAGGGCTCTATCGGCCAGTCCAACTACGCCGCCGCCAAGGCCGGCATTGCCGCCCTCACCCTCAACCAGGCGGCGGAACTGCAGCGCTATGGCATCACTGCCAACGCGATCACCCCGGCGGCGCGCACCGGCATGACCACCGCGGTGCCGGAGATGGCGCAGCGCATGGCGAAACCGGAAGACGGCAGCTTTGACTACTGGGCGCCGGAAAATGTCTCCTCGCTGGTGGCCTGGCTGGTGTCCGGCGAATCCAGGGAGGTCACCGGCAGGGTGTTCGAGGCCGAGGGCGGCAAGATATCCATTGCCGACGGCTGGCGCACCACCGAGGGCGTCGACAAGGGCGCGCGCTGGGAGCCGGCGGAGGTCAAAGACGCCATTGCCCAGTTGCTCGCGAAGGAAGTGCCGGCCCAGAAAGTCTATGGCACCTGAACGACAAACCGAATCCAACCAGTAGCGGCGAACACCATGGAATTCAGATTTACCGAAGAACAGGAGATGATCCGCGCCACCGCGGAGGCCTTCCTGGCCGAGGCGTCCTCATCGGCGGCCGTGCGCAGTGCGATGGTCACGGAGTCCGGCTATGACCCGGCCCTGTGGCAGCGGATCTGTAATGAGATGTGCTGGCAGGCCATGCACATACCCGAGCAGTACGGCGGCCTGGGGCTGGGTTACGTAGAGCTGGTCGCCACCCTGGAACAGATGGGTCGCTACCTGCTGTGCTCGCCGTTTTTTGCCACGGTGTGCCTGGGGGCCAACGCGATCCTGCTCGCCGGCAACGAAGAACAGAAGGCCGCATACCTGCCGCAACTGGCATCAGGCACTACTGCCACGCTGGCCTGGACCGGCGCCAGTGGCCGCTGGGATGCAGGCGCGGTGGATGTGCTGTGCACGGCTGACGGGGACGGCTATCGGCTCAGCGGTAGCTATCGCTACGTGCCGGACGGGCACACCGCAGAGCTGTTGGTGGTAGCCGCAAGGGCGCCCGACAGTTGCGGCGAGGATGGAATCAGCCTGTTCGTGTTGCCCGCCGATACGGCGGGCATAACCCGGCAGTGGCTCCCCACCATGGACCAGACCCGGCGCCAGGCGCAGCTGGTGTTCAAGGACGTACGTATCCCTGCTGACGGCCTGATGGGCGTTGAGGGCAGCGCCTGGCCGCTGCTGGAGAAAACCGTCGACCTTGCCCGGGTCGCCGTCGCGGCGGAGCAGGTGGGGGGTGCGCAGCAGTCGCTGGACAGCACGGTTGCCTATCTCAAGGAACGGGTGCAGTTCGGTCGGGTGATCGCCTCTTACCAGGCGGTGAAACACAAGGCTGCCGACATGATGGTGAAGGTGGAGGCGGGTCGCTCGGCGGTTTACTACGCGGCCTGTATAGCCGATGAGGCGCTGGCCGGTGGTTCCCTGGGGCAGGAGTTGCCCGAGGCGGCCAGTATCGCCAAGGCCTATTGCTCCGATGCCTATTTCTTCAACGCCGGCTGCGGCATCCAGTTGCACGGCGGGGTCGGGTTTACCGCGGAGTATGACATTCAGCTGTACTTCAAGCGGGCCAAATCCACCGAGACGTTTTTGGGTGATGGTCCCTGGCAGCGGGAGCGACTGGCCCGACTGCTGCTGGATGGTCCCCCGCCCGTCGCAACCCGGGAGGCGGTGGCATGAAGTTGAGTTTCAGCGCAGCGGATGAGGCGTTTCGGGCGGAGGTCGCCGGCTGGCTGGCGGCGAACCTGTGCGGGGAGTTCGAGTGTATTCGCTACCGTGGCGGTCCCGGTGACGAACACAGCTTCGTCGAGGAGCGCAAGGCCTGGGAGCGCAAGCTGCACGAGGGCGGCTGGACGGGCATCGGCTGGCCGCGGGAGTACGGCGGCCGGGCCGCCAGTATCGAGCAGCAGGTCATTTTCAACGAGGAATATGCCCGGGCGGGCGGTCCGGGCCGTATGGGCCATATCGGTGAAACCCTTACCGGCCCCACGCTGATCGCCTTTGGTACCGCGCAGCAGAAAGAGCGCTATCTGCCGGGTATCCTGCGCGGGGAAGACTTGTGGTGCCAGGGTTATTCCGAGCCCAGCGCCGGTTCCGACCTGGCCAATGTCAAAACCAAAGCGCGTTTTGACGAGGTCAGCAAGCAGTGGCTGATCAGCGGCCAGAAAGTCTGGACGTCACTGGCCCATGAGTCCCGCTACTGCTTTGTGATCGCCCGCACCGACCCTGCGTCCGTGGGGCACAAGGGGCTCGGTTTTTTCCTGCTGGCGATGGACCAGCCCGGCGTTGTTGTCAGGCCCATCGAGCAACTCACCGGTACCAGTGAGTTCAATGAGGTGTTTTTTGACGAGGCTGTGTGCGGTGCCGACGACATCGTCGGCGCGCCGGGCGAGGGCTGGAAGGTGGCGATGGGATTGCTCGGTTTCGAGCGCGGCGTATCCACCCTGGGCCAGCAGATGTTGTTCCAGAACGAATTCGATGAAGTGCTGCGTATTGCCCGGGAAAATGGCGCCGCTGCCGACCCCGTTATCCGCCAGCGGATCGCGGATGCCTATGTGGGTTTGCGCATCCTGCGCTTCAACAGTATGCGCATGCTCTCCGGGGGAGGGGACGACGGCAGCCTGAGTCGGGAGGCGATGATCTACAAGTTGTACTGGGCCACCTGGCATCGCAACCTGGGCAAGCTGGCGATGGACGTACTGGGGCCGGAGAGCGAGGTGCTCGACGCGGCGCCCTACGGCCTGAACCGGCTGCAGTCCCTGTACCTGTTTACCCGGGCGGATACCATCTACGGCGGGACCAACCAGATCCAACGTAACATCATCGCGGAGCGGGCGTTGGGTATGCCGCGAGAGCCACGAGGCTAGGTTCTGCCGTTGCGCGCCACATTTGTTCAAGGAGTATTGTCATGGCACTGAAAGATCCACCACCTTATGTAAAGCCACACAACCTGCTGGCGGGAAAGTCGGTGCTTATCACCGCCGCGGCGGGGGCGGGTATCGGTTTCGCCGCGGCCACACGAGCGGCGGAGGAGGGCGCCCGTGCGGTCATGATCAGTGACATTCACCAGGGGCGCCTGGAAAAGGCGGTGGCGAGTCTCCGGGAAGCCACCGGGCTGGAGGCGGTGTACGGCAAGCTGGCGAATGTAACCGTCGAGGAAGAGGTGCAGGCCCTGGTGGATGCGGCCGAAGAACAAATGGGCGGCGTGGATATCCTGATCAATAACGCGGGCCTGGGCGGTACCCGCCTGCTGGTGGAAATGCCGGACGACGAGTGGTCCCGGGTGCTGGATATCACGCTCACCGGCACCATGCGCATGACCCGTGCCATGCTGAGGAAAATGCAGCCGCGCGGCGCTGGCGTCATCGTCAACAATGCCTCTGTGCTCGGCTGGCGCGCCCAGAAGGAGCAGTGTCACTACGCCGCTGCCAAGGCGGGGGTGATGGCGCTGACTCGTTGCGCCGCCCTTGAGGCTGCAGACTTCGGGGTGCGCATCAATGCGGTTTCCCCATCCATTGCGTTCCACGAATTCCTGAAAAAGACCACCCCAATGGAATTATTGGAAGAACTTGCTGCCAAAGAGGCATTCGGCCGTGCGGCGGAAGTGTGGGAAGTGGCGAACGTAATGATGTTCCTGGCCTCGGATTATTCCGGCTACATGACCGGCGAGATCGTTTCCTGCTCCAGCCAGCGCGCCTGATCCCGAGCCCCGCGAGGGGCTGCTACTGTCGAGCCTGATGGTCCCGGCGGGGCGTATTTCGCCCCGGCTGCGTGTTACAATGGCGCTGCCCTGCGAGCGCTGACCGCGCCAGCTGCCGGCTCCATCAAGCCAATAATGTGTTGAGTCATGAAAAAAATCGGCGAATTGCTGGTAGAACAGGGAAAGATTTCCGAGCGCGACGTGGAGAGAACCCTGCTCGCCCAGGCGGAAATGGGCGGCGTGTTCGGCCAGGTACTGGTGAAACTGGGCCTGGTGTCCGAAGCGGACGTTGCCGGCGCCCTGTCCTCCCAGCTGTCCGTGGAGCTGTTGGCCGCCGCCGATTATCCCGAGTCACCGATTCGCCTGGAGACCGTCGCCCAGGATTTCCTGCTCAGTAATGCGGTGGTGCCGGTGGCTGACTCCGAGCTGGAAACCCGCTTTGCAGCGACCATGCCCCAGGATCCTTTTCTCAGCAAGGCCCTGGCCATGGCGGTGGACAAGCCCATCGCCATCGTGCTCGGGCTGGAGAGCGATATCAACAAGGCCCTGCAGCTGTATGTGCAGGAACAGCAGGATGACTCCGGCGATTCCCTGGGAGACGACCAGTTCGGCGGCCAGTCCGACGACGAATTCATTGAACACCTGAAAGACCTCGCCAGCGAGGCGCCGGTGATCCGGCTGGTAAACCAGCTGATTCACCGGGCGGTGGATATGGGGGCTTCGGATATCCATATCGAACCCTTCGAGGATGGGCTGCAGCTGCGCTACCGGGTGGACGGCGTGTTGCAGGATTACCCGGACCCCCCCGCCGGCAACCTGGCCGCGGCGATCGCGTCGCGCATCAAGCTGCTGTCGCAGATGAATATCGCCGAGCGCCGCCTGCCCCAGGACGGGCGCATCATGATCCGGGTGAAAGGCCACGAGTTAGACCTGCGGGTTTCGACAATACCCACGGTGCACGGCGAGAGCATTGTGATGCGGGTGCTTGATCGCGAGAGCATCCGCCTCGACCTGCCCGCCATGGGCTTCAGCGCCGATACCCTGGGGCGTTACCAGGGCCTGCTCGGGCGGCCCCACGGCGTACTGCTGGTGACCGGCCCCACGGGTTCGGGCAAGACCACCACGCTCTACGCCTCGCTCGCCTCCCTTGATTCCGAGGCACTGAAGATCATCACGGTGGAAGACCCGGTGGAATACCAGCTGCAGGGGGTGAACCAGATCCAGGTGCAGGCCCAGATCAGCCTCAGCTTCGCCAGGGCGTTGCGCGCCATCCTGCGCCAGGACCCGGACATCATAATGATCGGCGAAATGCGCGATACCGAGACCGCACAGATAGGAGTCCAGTCGGCGCTTACCGGCCACCTGGTACTGTCCACCCTGCACACCAACACGGCAGCCAGCGCGATCACGAGGCTGGAGGACATGGGAGTGGAGCGCTACCTGATCACCTCCGCGGTGAACGGGGTGCTCGCCCAGCGGCTGGTGCGGACGCTTTGCCGGCACTGCAAGGCGCCGCACGAGGTGGCGCGCGATTATATAGTGCAGACAGGGCTGCGGCGCTTTGTCAAAGAAGATACCTGCCAACTGTTTCATGCAGTTGGCTGCGATGCCTGCAACCACACCGGCTATGCCGGGCGCACCGGTATCCACGAGCTGTTCGTGCTGGATGATGAAATGCACCGGGTGATCATGTCCGGCGCAGACGCCACCCTGCTGCATGCCGCGGCGAAACGCCAGGGAATGATCAGCCTGTACGAGGATGGCTTGCGCAAGGTGGTGGAGGGCGTGACCTCCATGGAAGAACTGCTGCGGGTCACCCAGGACCAGAGCGAGGGCGAACAAGCGCAATTGGGCGGGACAGTCGATATTGAACCTGTCGACCTGCCGCTCGTCGATCCCGTTTCGGCCTGACCCTCCTGGTGCCCCAGTTCAGTTACAAGGCAATTGGTCGCGACGGCAAGGCCTTTAATGGCGTCATCGAGGCTGACGGCATGGAGCTGGCCTCCCGCCAATTGCGCGGCCAGGGTTTTACCCTGCTCAAGCTCGAGCCCGGTGGCGATATCGACGCCCGCGCCGAGAGGGCGGCGGGCAAGCCACCCAAGCGCCAGGATATTCTGTCGATGACCAGCGAACTCGCCGTGTTGTTGCGGGCGGGCCTGCCGCTGGACCGCGCGTTGAAAGTGCTGATCGACATGGCGGCGCTGCCGCAGATGCACCAGCTGCTCAGTGAGATGCTCACCGCGGTCAAGGGCGGCAAGGCGCTGAGCCAGGCCATGGCGCCCCATGAGCAGCTGTTTGGTACCTTCTATATAAGCATGGTGCGTTCCGGGGAGGCCAGCGGGCAGCTCTCGGCGGTGCTCGATCGCCTGGTGGAATACCTTGAAAATGCCAAGACCAATCGCGACAGCGTGGTCTCTGCCCTGATATACCCGACCATCCTGCTGGTGGTGTCGGTGTTGTCCATCGTGCTGATGCTGGGTTTCGTGGTGCCACAGTTCCAGACCCTGTTCGAGGATATGGGGGAAGGCCTGCCGCTGCTGACCAGGGTGGTTGTCGACTCGGCGGAGTTCATCAAGTCCTGGGGCTGGCTGATGCTGCTGGCCGTAGCCGGCCTGTTTTTCTACCTGCGCCGCTGGGCGGCCACGGAGGAGGGCAAGACCAGCCTGCACCAGCGAATGTTAAAATTACCGTTGGCCGGGGGAATCATTTTCGAATTCGAGGTGTCTAAATTTGCGCGTACGGTAGGTACGTTGCTGGGCAATGGGGTCTCGCTGCTAAAGGCTATCTCCATTGCGATTGATACCGTGAACAACCGGGTCATCAGGGAAGCCCTTGATGTCCTGCCGCCGGCGGTCAAGGCGGGCAAGCGTATGTCGGTGGCGCTGGCGGACACCGGGATGTTTACCCCCATGGTTATCCAGATGATTCGCGTGGGGGAGGAATCCGGCAGCCTTGACCAGATGATGCTGGAACTGGCGAAAGTGTTCGACGGCCATGTGCAGTCCGGGGTGAAGCGGGGGCTGGCCCTGTTGGAGCCGGTGTTGATCCTGGGGATGGGTTTTATTATCGCCGTGATCATCATCGCCATCCTGATGGGAATACTGTCGGTCAATGACCTGGCAGCGTGAAGCTAACCCCGGCGCACAATTCTTATAAGCAAGGAAACCTGAATGATGATACGCAAGCGCAGAACGTCTAATGATCGTTGCGGAACAACCCGGGGCGGGTCCCAGCGCGGATTTACCCTGATGGAGCTGCTGGTGGTCCTGGCGATACTCGGGCTGCTGATGAGCCTGGTGGGCCCGCGGGTGCTCAACCAGTTGGGCGGTGCGAAGACCAAGACCACGGGAATCCAGATCAAGGACCTGGAGCAGTCCCTGGAAATGTACAAACTGGATGTGGGCCGCTTTCCCTCCACCGAGGAAGGCCTCTCCGCCCTGGTCACCAAGCCCGGCAGCGCCGCTGGCTGGAACGGCCCCTACCTGAAGGCCGATGTGCCGCTGGACCCCTGGAACCGCGAATACCATTACAAGTATCCCGGTGAGCATGGCGAGCTGGATATCTACAGCTTCGGCCAGGACGGACAGGCCGGTGGCGATGGGGAAGACGCGGACGTGGGGAACTGGAAGTAATCCCTGCCCGCTAGCGGCAGATCGCTCCCGGCGGCTATCCCATAATGAAAACGATACAGCATGTAGCGCACCGCGATCGGGCAGGCCAGCTTGGCTTTACCATGCTTGAACTGCTGGTCGCCATTTCCATCATAGGCCTGGTGCTGGCAGTCGCGGTGCCCTCGTCGATGAAATTCTACCAGTCCATGCAATACCGTCAGGCGGTGCGCGATGTAGTGACCACACTCGCCTCCGCGCGCTACCGCGCAATAAATTCCGGGAGTGCCCAGGACGTGGCGATCGACCCCGTCGCCAATATCATCGCCCTCAATGGCAACAGCACACAGTTGCCCGAGGGTTTCCATGTGGCGGTGCATTCGGCCCGGGAACTGAACCGGGAGCGCGAGGGAGTGATTCGTTTTTACCCCGAGGGCGGCTCCAGCGGCGGGGGTATCGACATGGAGCGGGCCGACGGCGCCGGTGTGAGAATCTCGGTCGACTGGCTGGTGGGACGAGTGAGCCAGGAGGTGTATGTTGCCAACTAGGCGCTACAGCATGGCAGGTCCAAGTCGCGCTATGTCGGCAGGGTTTTCACTGCTTGAAATGGTGGTGGCAGTGGCGATTCTCGCCCTGGCCCTGGGTGCCCTTTACCAGGCGGCCAGTGGCGCCACCCGCAATGTTCGCAGCGATGAAAGATACGCCTACGCGGTCGAACTGGCCCGTTCACTGCTGGCAGCCAATGCGAAGATACCCCGGGGTGGTGTGAGCGCCAGCGGTGAAACCACCAGTGAGTTCAGTTGGCAGGTAAGCACTCGGGAGATCGACCTGGGCCGATCCGCGCTGGCTTCGGCCAGCCTGCACGACATCGAGGTGGCTGTGCGTTGGCGCGATGGCGGCAAGAGTCGGGAAGTGGTACTCAACTCGGTCGTCGAGGGGGCGGGGCGGTGAAGAACTTCACGGGCTTTACCCTGGTGGAAGTCGTGGTGGCGCTTGCCATTCTGTCCCTGGTCATGCTCACGACCATAACCGGCTTGCGCACGCTGGCCAATACCCAGGGCGCGCTGGACCGGATGACCGGGCGAATTGACGAGGTGCGCACCGTGAGCGGTTTCCTGCGCGATACCCTGGAATCAGCGGCTATCGGCAGCGGCGACGGCGGTGGCCTCGCGCTCGGGGGCACCAGCCGCGAGTCGGCTTACTTTGACCTGACCGAGGATAGCTTCACCTGGAAGTCCACCATTTTGATTGGCGAGAGTTTCGGTGGCAGCTACCTGGTGCGCGTGGCAAAGGAGGATGACCTGCTGGTACTGCGCTGGCAGGAACCCGGATCATCCGGTGGCCCTGACCAGGACTGGAGCGAGGCGCAGGAGCGCACGCTGGTGGAAGACCTGCAGGTATTCGAGCTCGCCTGGCGCGACCAAGCCGGTGGTGATTGGCAGCAGCAGTGGGAAAAAGGTGACGTGGCCGGGTGGGTGCGACTCCAGCTCCAGGCGGCTGGTCGCTTCTGGCCCGAACTCATTTTCCAGGTGCCGCAGTAGTGCTGCACCTGTCGCACATGGCGTTCAATGCCACGGTCCGCAGCCGCCAGCAGGGGGTCGCGCTGGCGATCGTGGTGTGGTTTATCGCCGGTATGTCACTGCTGGTGGCGGGCATCGTCGCCCAGGCCCGGGTGGATACCCAGATGGCCCAGGTTCACATCGCCCGTGCCAAGGCCGTGGCGGCCGGCGATGGCGCGATCCAGTTGATGATGGTCGACCTGATGACCGGCCGGCGCGCTGCCGGAGATTCTCCCGCGGGCAACTACCGGCTGGGAGAGATCGATGTCACCGTATCGATGTTGCCTGCGGCGGGCCTGATCGATATCAACCGGGCGCCGCCCGAAGTGCTGTTCGCGCTCTTTCAGCTGGCGGGTGGATTGTCGGAGGAGCAGGCGCGGTTGCTGGCCGGGACTGTGGTAGAGTCGCGCACCGCGGGGGGTGTGAGTCGGCGGCTCGACGCCGTGGAGGACCTGCTGCGAGTGCCCGGGGCCAGCCGCACCTTGCTTGATTCAGTCAGGGACTTTATTGTGGTGGCAGAATCGGGCCAGGGGGCTATGAACTGGTCGCTGGCGCCCGACGAAGTACTCGATGTGCTGGGCGCGGCAAATCCTGCGCAGGCTGATGCCGCGAGGGCCAGGCGCGCCAGCCCGGGGGCGGGTGCGGCGCAGGCGCCCGGCGGGCAAGTACTGAGCAGGTCCGGCGTCTACAGGGCCGACGCCATAGTGCGTTACGGCGATAAAACCTGGCTGCGCAGACGCTGGGTATCAATTGAAACGAGTTCCTCGACCGCATTGCCGTGGCGCTATACCCGGACGGAGCCGCCGCGGGTGTTAATGGAAGACAGTTTTCTACTAGGCAGGTCAGTCGATGCTTGATAAAGGCCAGAACTGGGAATTGTTCGGCTACGATATGCGCCACCTGGGCCGCTATTGGACGGCTGCCTGGCGCGATATGCTGTGGGCCCATGATTCACCCGTGCGCAAGCGCCTGGATGAAGTGGTGGCGCTCGATACCGGGCAGGGCTCGACCTGCTACCAGGCGGGTGCTGTCTGTCCCGGCCAGGTCGATGCAGCCTGCTCTGCGATTCTGCTGCCCGATGACCTTGTTCTGTGCAAGCAGATCGCGGTGCCGCTGCAGGTGGAAAGTGAGCTCGACTCGATGCTGGAACTGGAAGTCAGGGCGAGCAGCCCGTTCAGTGCCGCCGATACCTGCTGGGGTTGGGCTGTAGTGGGGCGGGAGGAATCCGGGATCCGGGTTGCGCTGGCGATCGTTTCGGCCAGTGCGACGATGGCCTTGCTCGGAAACAAGTACGATATACATGACAGCCGGGCCCGCGAGGTGTGGGCCGAGGTTGCGGGCGTAATGGTGGTCCTGCAGGGATTTGGCGAGGGGCTGCGGGAACGACGCTACCGCCGTCGCCTGCTGCAGTCGGCGGGCCTGCTGGGCGTGATTGCCGCGCTGTTACTGGCCATGGTTGGCACCGCAGCCCTGTTCAAGGGCGTCGAGTTGCAACGTATGGAGGGGCTGTTGGCGGCGACCACCCGTGAAGCGGCCGAGGCATCGCAACTGAAATCGCTGTTGGCAGTGGCGAATGAAACAATCGCCGCCGCCAACGAAGTGGTTGCCCGTTACCCCAACCCCCATGCGGAAATAGCGCGGCTGACAAAACTCCTGGGCGACGAGACCTCTGTGTCCAGCTTTTCCATGGCTGGACCCGAGATACGCCTGCGCGGCCGTGCCGGCGATGCCGCCCTGGTGATGCAGCAGCTGACGGATGAGCCTGGCTACGTCACAGTGCAGGCGCCCCAGGCTTTTTCCCGGGTGTCCGATGGCCAGGAGCAGTTTTACCTCAACATCCGCGTCGGTGCAGAGGTGGTGGAGTGAGCTGGCTGAGATTGCATCAGCGCACCGCCTGGATATGCGGCCTGACCCTGCTGCTGCCGGTAGTTGTTTACCTGAATGCGATGCTTGGTATGTGGGGCATGCGTCAGTCGGCCCAGGCGGAGATCCAGCGTATAGAGCCCCGCCTTGCCCGTCTGCAGGGCCTGATCGATTACGAGTCCCAATTGCGCGATGCATCGTCCGCTGTCGATTCCCAGGTACTGGAACTGGTCTATCCCGCTGCCGAGGACCAGGCCACCGTCTCGGCGGAACTGCAAACGAATGTCCGGGATATTTTCAGCAAGGCGGGGCTGTCCGTGAGTAACAGCCAGGTACTGCCGGCCCGTGAGCAGGGTAATTTCGATTATATTGCGGTTAAGCTCACTGTTGCCGGCGACCTCCCGGCACTGGACGAGGCGCTGGCCGGGATCGGCTCTTACCTGCCGCTCGTGCTGGTGGAATCCCTTGATGTTTACCCCGCCCGGGTGGCTCGCGGCAAGGATGAGACCCAGGGGCAGCAGGTCACGGCAAACCTGCAGTTGCTGTCGCTGAGGGCGGTCCAATGAATTGGCTGACCCACATTGGCAGTCGCTACCGGGTGAGCGGGGATCCCCTGCGCACCCTGCGTCGGATAGAGCTTATAGCCGTGCTGCTGGGCTTGCTGCTGTGCCTGCAGCTTGCCTTCGGGGGCCTGCGGTTGGCCACGCTGTCGGCGCCCGACCCGGTTACGCCGGCTCCCGATTCGCTGCGTGTGCCAACGGTGCTCAGCCCCGCGTCGGTCGCCGCCAGTGCGCGCAACGAGATTATCAGCCGCCCGCTTGTTCTGGAGCGGTCGCCGCCCGGTCGAGGAGGTGGCTACCCTGGCGGAGCCGCAAACCAGGGCGGGAGAACTCAAGGGCGTCAAACTGGTAGGCCTGTTCGGCAGCGGCGAGCGGGCAGGCATCATCGCGTTGGTCAAAGGCCAGAAGCGGCGTATATTGCTGGGTGATGTGGTGGAAGGCTGGACGCTGAAGTCGGTGGCGCCCTTCGAGCTGGTGGTCACCAATGGCCAGCGTACCGAAACCCTGGCCCTCGAGCGGGGCAAGGTAAAGCAGCCACCCACTGACGACGGAGATAACAAGAGTAAAAGCGGCAAGCAGGGCCGGGTTGGCCAGGTTGATGCCTACCCCGCCGGCCCGGCCGCGAGCGGCGATACCGACCCGGGGGTGAAAGCCGCGGCAGGAAAGGCGGCACCTCGCGCGAATCCGGCCAAGGCCGAATCCGAGCGGACCCTGGGCCTTGGGCCGGGAGGCTAGGGGCGGACAATGCAAAATATAAAACAAAACCAGAAGGGACGATTGGGGCTATTCATGCAGAAAACACTCACCGCTGCGACAGTGGTACTGCTACTGACCAGTTGCAGTACAAACTACAGCGGCACATCCACTGGTGCCGCGCCGGCGGCGCCGACAAAAGCCAGTGTTGACGCATCCGCACCCCTGTCGACCTCGGCGGCTGGCCTGGCTGGCTCGGCGGAGGAGGAGCCTGCCGGTGCAACGCCTACTATCTATCGCGGCACTGACCGGCAGGTCAAGATGCCCCCGGTGGCGGAGCCGATCAGGTTCCTGGGAGAGGACGTCAGTATCAATTTCGAGCAGGCACCCCTGAGCGAAGTGATGCATGCCATCATGGGAGATATCCTGCAGCTGGACTACGTGGTCGACCAGCCGATCAAGGGCGAAGTCACGGTTCGCACCCGCACCCCGATCCCCCGGGATGAACTGTTCGGTGTGCTGGAGTCATTGCTCAAGGCCAACAATGTCCTGATGATCCGCGGCAGCGACGGACGCTACCTGGTAACGGGTGAGGCCAATGGCGCCACGCTGTCCCCGCGGGTGTCCAGCCCCCACAGCAAGGGGCCGGGGTTCGGCACCATGATCGTGCCGCTGCAATACATAAGTGCATCCAACATGGCTGAGATACTGCAGCCCGTGGCAGATCCCAAGGCCTTTGTCCGTGTGGACAACACCCGCAACCTGTTGATGCTGGCAGGGACCGGGGCCCAGCTGGACGGCTGGCTGGAGATGGTATCCACTTTTGATGTGGATATGCTGGCGGGTATGTCGGTAGGCATTTTTCCGCTTGAAAACAGCAGTGCGGAAGAGGTCTATCTGGCCATCTCGGCATTACTCGACGGCGGCGGTAGCGGCGGTGGCGAGGGCGGCGAGGGTGGCGAGGGTGGCGACTGGTCACAACTGATCCGGGTGATTCCTATCGCTCGCCTCAACAGTATCCTGGTGGTAACGCCCCGGGCCCACTACCTCGATATAGTGCAGAAGTGGATCGAGCGCCTGGACGACGCGTATTTCTCGGAGGCCGATATGCGCCTCTATGTTTACCCGGTGCAGAACACCACCGCCGAGCGCCTGGCAAAGCTGCTGAACAGTATCTATGCGGGCAGTATAAGCAAACAAACGACTTCCGCTGTCAGTAGCGACGCCGGCCCCCGCGGTTTCTCCTCCGGCTTTGGCAATGACGCATCGGTGGCCCCCGGCATGAACCGGGAAACAATCGGCGCGTCAACCGGTACCAGCAGCACCACCGGCAACTATCAGCCGTTTTCCAACAATTCCGGGCAGGATAATGCCAGCACGATCTCCACGGTCACCATGTCGACGGGGGACAGCAACTCGCTTCTGGGTAATGTGCGTGTGGTGGCGGACGAGGAAAACAATGCCCTGATGATCTACTCCACCGGCCTGCAGTACCGGGTGATCAAGACCGCACTGGACCAGCTGGATATCGAGGCCACCCAGGTGGTTATCGAGGCGAGCATCCTGGAGGTCACCCTCACCGACAAGCTGCGCTATGGCCTGGAGTGGACTTTCAAGAACGGCATTGGCGATGATTACAACGGGCGTGGGCTGCTGACATCCGGTGCTGCCGCCGTGCCCTCGGTTATCGTGCCCGGCTTTTCCTACGCGGTCACCAACAGCATCGGCGATATCAGCGCGGTCCTGAATGCCCTTTCCGAAGAAAACCTGATCAACGTGATTTCAACACCCTCGGTGATGGTGCTGGACAACCATGACGCCTATATCCATGTGGGCAACCAGGTACCGGTGGTGTCGGGTGAGACGATCAACGACGGTGGTTTCGCCACCCAGAACGTGACCTATCGGGATACCGGTGTCCAGCTCAACGTGCGCCCCTCGGTGAATGCCGGTGGCCTGGTCACCATGCAGATCGAGCAATCAGTCACCGATGTGGGTACGGTTGATGCCCGGGGCAACCCCACCTTCCTCGAGCGGGCCATCATGAGCCGGGTGGCGGTGCGCTCCCACGAATCGGTGGTGCTGGGGGGGCTTATCCGGGAGAATGCCAAGAACACGGAGTCCGGAGTGCCCATCCTGCATAAACTGCCGGTGATAGGGCCCCTGTTCGGCACGGTCGATAAGGAGGACACCCGCACCGAGTTGCTGGTCATCATTACTCCCAGGGCGATCTACAATGAACAGGACCTGCGGGAGGTGAGCGAGGAGATGCGGTCGCAGATCCGCCATATGGAACTGATCGAAATGCCCGCTAACTGAGTCGTGCTGGTTTCTATTCACATGCCAAAGACCGCGGGCCTGAGTTTCAGGGCCTCGCTCGAGGAGTGTTTTGGCGACAGGTTTCGCCACGACTACCAGGATTATCCCCTGGCCCAGGCATCTGACGAGCGCCGTGAGCAGGCCCGGCGTTGGGGTGAAGCGGTACAGCCCGGCGACTTTGCCGGGGTGGACTGTGTCCATGGCCATTTCCTGCCCCTGAAATACCTGCAGCTGGCCGAGACCCTGCCCTGCCGTTTCGTGACCTGGCTGCGGGAGCCCGTGGCGAGGCTGGTATCCCACTACCATTACTGGCAACAGACGTATGACCCGGCCTCCGACCTGACCTCCAGCCTGCACCGGCGAGTAGTGGAGGAGGGCTGGTCCCTGGAGCGGTTCTGCCTGGCTCCTGAGCTGCGCAATGTCTATACCGAGTTTCTCTGGGGGTTCCCTCCGGAGCGCCTGTGTTTCGTCGGAATCACCGAGTTTTTCGCAGAGGATTTGCGGTATTTTTCACAGGAAATACTCGGGAATAAAATGCAGCCTCACACGTTGAATCGGCGGGCGGAGGCCGACCTGCCCCAGCTCGAGGCCGGCTTGAGGGCGCTCGACCGGCCGGCGGTGGAGGCATTTCACGCGGCCGATGCTGCGCTTTACCGGCGAGCCCTGGAGCAGCGGCAGCGCCGTTTGGCGCAGTCGGCGTAGCCTCACGGCTGTTGCTTGTACGCCCTTGGCATTGCTGTATAATCCCCGAAAATTTTGAAAAAAGGTAATAAACACAATATGTTACATAGCTATTCCAGGTTGATGAACGCCCTCTTGATAGCGCTGGTCGCGTCCTGTTTTATTGCCTCGCCCGGGCGGGCCGCCGCACCGCAGGGGCTCACCGCCGACCAGGTCGCCGCCCTCGAGCAGCGGGTGCGGGAGCGGTGGTCGGCACTGTCTGCCCGGGACTACGGCAAGGTCTGGGAGTTTTCCACACCTCTTTATCGAAGTATCTTTCCTAAGGATCTGTATGTATTGCAATTTTCATATACGGTGGAAAGAGAGTTGACAGGGGTTGAAGTGGTTAACTATGATGCCTCCGCAGCTGTGGCAAGTGTGACGGCGAGGGTCATGTCCAAGCCGCTCAAACAAACCTCAACAGCTTCCAAGACGTTAGGTGCTTTACCGGTAACTGTTCACGAGAAATGGATTTTCATTGATGGTGAGTGGTGGTTCAGCGCAGACGTTTAGGTAATAGTTGGTGTTGACAGCTAGCTGCGGCTGGCAATAATAGCGCTAGCAACTGAAAACCTTAAAGTTGTGAAACAAAAAGACACTAGGAGTCTCCTCTATGAAAAAGCTTTTTAAACCTCTCGGCCTTTCAGCCGCGGTAGCCGCTGTTGCAGCGGGTTACGCGGGTGTGGCGAGCGCACAATCAACCGCCATAGGTCAACTGGGTGACCTGGGCATCATTCCTTACTACACAGTCCAGGGTAACTGGGTTACTGGTGTTCACATCATTAACTCCAGTGCATTGACCCAGGTGGTCAAGCTGCGTCTGCGTCGTGGTTCCGACTCTGCTGACGCCCTCGACTTCAACCTGATCATGTCTCCCAAGGACGAGTGGACTGGCTTTATCGACGATTCATCAGGCGATATCGTGTTCGCTACCGACGATAACACCTGTACCGCCCCGATCCGTGCAGACGGTCGCTTCCCTATGCCCGGCATCTTCCGCGCTGGCGCTGATGAAGGTTACATCGAAGTGATAGGCATGGGCTCTATCGCTCCTACCTCACCGATCGGCATTGCTTCCAAGCACGTTGACGGTGTCCCGACAAATTGCGCCGCAGTCGCCAGCAACTTCTTTGCAGGCACCGTTCCTACTGCAAAGGGTGTGCAGGACAATGAAATTACACACCAAACTTCCACTGCGGCCGAAGCGCAAGCTTATATTGCCCGTGGAGCAGTCTGTCTTGACGCATCCGGTAACGTGATAGTGGCCGGTCCGCCTACGGTCGGTGGCGTATGTCAGAACATCTTCTCCGATGCCAGCAACGCACTGAAGGTGTCCTACTTCTTCCGTGACGCGACTGCCGGTACCGAAATGGGCAACAACGCTGTCCACATCGCTGACTTCTCGGCTGATCCCTGGATGACCAACCAGGAAACCGGCCTGTTCAGCGGTGATGTGCAGGGCTTCGACTACCCTGACCTGGACGGCGGACCGGTTATTGGTTCTATTGGCTCCGGAGATTACAGTCTGCGTGGCACCTACAACAGCCTGCGTGACGGCGCCGTCCTGGGCGTAGCCAGCGTGCTGAACGACTGGTCTGTTGCCGCTGCTCGCAACGTGTCTACCGACTGGGTTGTTACCATGCCTGGCCAGTACACCATGATCGACTATGCCACCTGGGCAGCAGGCGCTGGCCTTAATTTCGACAACTGTGCAACTCTGGATGACCCCAACACTGCCGGTGACGATTCTATAGCCGCTTGTGATTTCCGGGACATTCCGGTAACCGCGTCTCTCACCCTTTACGATCGTGAAGAAGGCGAGATTGTACCCGAAGACGGCGACCTGGTGATTTCACCTGCACCTCCGGGCACCCGCAACGACCTGATCTTCCCGACGGAAGTGAACGTTGTTCAGTGGACCGACGGTTCCCAGGATCCGGTACTGCCCAGCGACTACGCCACGACTGTTGACCCCAGCGTTCTGGGCGACTTCGGTTGGGCCTCATTGGCCGTGACTGCGACTGACGACTGGGATAGCGGTCAGCAGATTTGCCAGTTCATTCCAAGTGCAAGTGGTGACTACTCTTGGGCTAACGAGCCGGACTTGGCCCCGCGTCCCGCGATCGCTCCCTTCTGTGAGTCAGCCACTGGTGGCGTCCCGGTCGTAGGCTTCGTGGCCTGGCAGCGTAGCTTCCCGTCCAACCCGGATGCGAACTACGGTCGTCTGGTAGAGCACAGCTACACCGCCGGTGCTAGTTCTACTGCTCCGTAACGCGTTCGTAGCATGATGTAACCGAAGCCGACGCCGCAAGGCGTCGGTTTTTTTTTGCGTATGTTGGGAGTACTTGACGAATATGAAGCTTGTCTATAACGCGCTGTTGTTTTTCTCTCTGTCGCTTGCCGTTGGAGGCGCCACGGCGCAGGAGGTAGTGGAGGACCAGGGTGTCGGCCTGACGCGGGAGGAACTGGAGTACATCGTCAAGTTCTGGACCCCGGATATGCAGCAGGCTGCTGCCAGCGATGCGGGTGATCGCATCGAGCTGTTGAATATGGCCCTGGCCAACAAGAAGCTGGCGGCGATGGTGCCGGATTCACCGCCGGAAGAGGGCGATACTGACGCCTACTGGCGCCTGCAGTTGAATATCAGGAATATGAAGAGCCAGTACGTGGTCAAGCAGTACCTGGCCTCGCTGGATATACCCGACATGTCGGCACTGGCGGAAGAGCGCTACAAGACCCAGAAGGACAAGTATGCGCTGGTGCCCGAGACGCGCCTGTCCTCCCATATATTGTTATTGTGCGCGCCGGGCGCCTGCGACCGGGACGCACGCCGTATCGAGGCCGAGAAAATCCTCGCCGAACTCGAGGCTGGAGCTGATTTTGGCGAGCTCGCCACACGGTACTCCGAGGATCCGGGCAGCAAGGGCCAGGAAGGTCGCTTCGATCGCTGGGTCACGCTGGGCGAACCCCAGGTCGATCCTTACTTTCTGGGCGCGGTGTTCGAGATAGAGAAGGTGGGCGAACACAGCGGTATCGTCGACACCCGTTTTGGCCTGCATATCGTGCAGTTGGACGACGTCAAGGCGGCGCATTACAAGCCTTTTGCGGAGGTGAAAGACCAGATCATCGCCACCCTCCGCAAGGACTACATCGATCTGGCGGCCAAGGAGTTCGATGCGGGTTTTCGCTTCACGGATGACACCTATATCGACACAGGCGTTGTGGAAGAGATTCTGCAACCGTATAAAAAACCTGAGTAACGTTTGACTGCCGCTGCAGGGTTCGCAGCGGCGGTCCTTTGGTCCCCGGGTTTTCGGGTTGGCAGTGCTCAACCGACACCCGCCGCGTGGTAGGATGTCGCATCAGCAGAACTGAACACACACCATGAGTTTACCCACACACCTATTGTTCGTGCTCGGCGTACACCGCTCCGGCACCTCCGCCCTGTGTGCGGCACTGGCCGCGTCCGGGGTGTCATTCGGCAACCAGTTGATCGACGCCATGGCGGGGGTCAACGATGAGGGCTTCTGGGAAGACGCCGGGGTGGTTGAGGTGAATGAGCAGTTGCTGGCCCTGGCGGATTCCAGCTGGTATGCCCCGGCACCGGATATCGTCGACACCGACTGGTCGGATGCGCGCTTTGACCCGCTCCGTGAGCAGGCCGCTGCGCTGCTGCAGGCAGGTTTTGGCGATGCCTCCCTGCAGGCGGTGAAGGATCCCCGCCTCTGTTTGACCCTGCCGTTCTGGCTGGCCCTATGTGATGATCTGGGTATCACCACCAGCGCGTGCGTGAGCAACCGTGCGCCCCTGGAAGTGGCGCGCTCGCTGGAAAAGCGGGACGGCTTTCCCCTGGGGTATGGCCTGCGCCTGTACGCCCGCTATCGGGCCGGCATTGATCGCTTCGCTCCCCCGGGCGCAATGCATGTGAGTGTACGACGAGCTATTGCAGGACGCCCCGGCGGTGATCGCCAGGCTCGCTACCGTGCTTCCCCTGGATACCGGCACCGCGGAGCTCGACCGGGCGGTGCGCGGCGACCTGCGTCACCATTCCGGTGGGGATGCGGGCGACCCGCTGGCACTGGCGGATACCCGCCAGATGGACCAGGCCGCGCTCGAGCGGGAAATTGACAGGCGCTATCCTCTGGAGGCGACCCTGCGTGAGTTTTCCACCCGGTTCGCGGCCCGCGGACTCGAGCTGGCCGAGGTAGGCGAGGCGCACACAGCGGCGCTGGCCACCCTGGATGAACGCGATGCCGATATCGAGTCCCTGTCTGCTGAACACCGCCAGGCCCTCGCCACCATCGAGGAGAGGGATGCGCAGATTCGGGAGTTTGACCAGCGCCTGGCGAAGCTGGGTGAGGAACACTCCTATGCCTTGACCGTTGTCCGGGAGCGCGATGCGCAGCTGGCCGAAACACTGGAACTGCTGCATCAACGGGAAGCGGAGCTCGCCTGGATCAAGCAGCGGCTGGAAACGGTCAGCAAAATACCTGGTATGGGCTACCTGATCCAGCGGCTGAGAAAGCATGCGCAAGGTTGATGTCGTTATCCCGGTATACCGGGGGCTGGAGGAAACCCGGCGCTGCCTGGCCTCGGCGCTCGCCAGCGTGGACCCGGCCTGGGCGCGGGTGCTTGTCATCAACGACGGCTCCCCGGAGCCTGAAATAAGCGACTACCTGCGCCAGTTGGCGGCGACCCATGCGGACCTGGTGCTGCTTGAAAACGAGCAGAACCTGGGTTTCGTGGCCACCGTCAACCGCGGTATGCAGTACGATGGCGAGCGCGACATACTGCTGTTAAACAGCGATGTGGAGGTGGCCAACGATTGGCTGCAACGCATGCGCGAGGCCGCCTACCACAACGGAAAAGTGGCGAGCGTCACCCCTTTTTCCAACAACGCCACCATTTGCAGTTTTCCGGATTTCTGCCGGGAAAATACCCTGTTGTTCGGCCTGTCTGTCGCCGAGCTTGATGCCTGTTTCGCCAGCCAGTTCGGCCCGGGCGATGTTATCGATGTGCCCACCGGGGTGGGTTGCTGCATGTACCTGCGGCGCGAGTGTCTCGATGAAGTCGGTTACTTCGACCTGGAGACTTTCGGCAGGGGTTATGGCGAGGAGAACGACTGGTGCCAGCGGGCAAAAAAGGCGGGCTGGCGCAACCTTCATCTGGCCAATTGCTTTGTCTACCACGCCGGTGGTGTCAGTTTCGGGGCGGAGCAGCAGGCCCGGGTCGATAAGGCCCAGGTTTTGCTCGCCGCAAAGCACCCCCGTTATGCCGCCGACGTGGAGAGCTTCCTCGCAGCCGACCCCGCCCGGGCGATGCGCGGTCGCGCCCTGCTGGCGCTGGTGGCGACGAGTAAGCTGCCACGAATCCTGATGATCTGTCACAAGCTCGGGGGCGGCGCCCAGCAACATGTCGAAGAGCTGGTGAAGCTATACAGGGGGCAGGCCCTGTTCCTGCAGCTCACGCCGCAGCAGGAAGGCGAATCGGTGGTGCTGACCTGTTATGACGGCACCCGCCGCCTGCAGGACGGCCTGCACTTTGAGGTGCCTGGCGAATACGAAAAATTGCGCGACCTGCTGGCCGGCTTGGGTGTCGGGCGGGTGCATTTTCACCACACCATGGGCCTGCCGCCGCGGCTCTGGCTGCTGCCCCGGGACCTGGATTGCGAGTACGACCTCACCATTCACGATTACTACCTGATCAACGGTAACCCCACGCTCACCGACAGCGATGCGCGCTTTGTCAGTGAGGAGCTGGAAGATTTCGACCAGCGCTGCGAAGGTCACTACCCTCTGCCGGCCGGTGTTGACGCCCGGCAGTGGCGGGACAGCCAGCGCCTGCTGGTGGAAAACGCCGGGCGGGTTATCTTCCCGTCGGCGGATGCGAGTCGGCGTTTCAGCCGTTTTTTTTCGGTCAGGTCCCAGGTTACTGCCTGGCACCCCGACTACCAGCTGTCCCAGCCTTACCCGGAACCCGAGTGGCGTGTGTCCGGGGATCGGCCCCTGCGGGTGCTGGTGCTGGGAGCTCTGAGCAGGGAAAAAGGCGCCGACAGCCTCGAGGCGGTGGCCCAGGCCATGGCAGGGGAGGCCGTCGAGTTTCACCTGCTGGGTTATGCCTACCGCGCTCTCGCCGGCAGCGTGATTACTCACGGGCCTTACCTCAACAGTGACGTTTACAGCCTGGTCGAGAGCATCGGCCCGGACCTGGTCTGGTACCCGGCGCTGTGGCCGGAAACCTACAGCTATACCCTGAGTGTTGCCCTGCACTGTGGCCTGCCGGTGGTCGTGCCGGATATCGGCGCCTTTCCCGAGCGGGTTGCGCAGCGTCCCCTGAGCAGCGTGGTGCAGTGGGACCTGCCGCTGGCGGGCTGGCTTGGATTCTGGCGCGGCCTGCTCGCGAGCGGCAGCCCGGCTGCTAACCTGCACATCGCCCCCCGGGACGACAGTGCGCTGGATCAGCGGTTTTACCAGGATGCCTACCTGCAGGCGGTGCCTGCCCGGGTAGGTCAGCTGACGGCGGAGACCCTCGATAGCCTGGCGAACAACTATCGCCTGCTGCGCTCCGAGCTGTCGCGCTCCGAGCGATTGTTGCGCGGTATCTGGCGGGTGAGCCGAAGTCCGCTGGTCGCCAGGTGTGTGGCGCTGGTACCCTTCAGGCTGAAACAGGCATTCAAGCGCCGTCTGTCTTCCCGACCCATGCACGACATCGTACACAAGGAGTAGCAGGGGTTCTGGCCCACCCCGAGTAAACCATGGCATCTGTCTACCTACATATCGGTGCGCCCAAGACCGCGACATCCACCCTGCAGAGCATGCTGGCGGGCAACTACGAGCAGTTGCTGGCCCAGGGCGTGTTGTATCCCAGGCTGCTGCGTCATGGCGATGCCCATCACACCCTGGTGTGTGACCTGATCCAGGCGTACAAGGGTCACACCATGGCCGATCTGTGGTACGGCGAGCAAGCCCGGGGCGAGGCCTGGGGCGACCTGCAGCGTGAGATTGACCAGCACCAGTCGCAGATCGACAAGATCATTCTCAGCTCGGAGCTGTTTTTCGGCCAGACCCAGCGCCTTGAAGACATGCTCGCCGACATCCGCAACCGGCTCGCCGGGTACGAACTGAAGGTGGTGGTTTACCTGCGCCGACAGGACGAGTTGTACAGCTCTTTCTTCAACCAGGATGTCAAGGGCGCGAGGCAGTGGGCCCACAACGCCTACCAGTTCTACCAGACCCACCAGATTTTCCAGCACGACTACGACGAGCTGCTGAACGTCTGGAGCCGCGCAGTGGGGCGGGACAACATGGTCATCCGGCCCTACGAGTCGGCCCAGTGGGTGGGTGGCAATATCATCGAGGACTTTTGCTCGGTGACAGGCATCCAGCCGCTGGCGGCGCAAGCTGTCGATAGCAACGAGGCTCTCGGCCCGACCCAGCTCTACATCAAGCTTTGCCTCAATCGCGTGGGATATGACAAGGGTGAGAACGAGGGGGTTCTGCGCCTGTTGCAGAGTGTCTATCCGGAACAGGGTCTGGAGAATTGCGTGTACATACACAGGGGTCTGTATCGCGAGTATCGCAGTGAATGGATAAAAGTGAACAAGCGCCTGGCTGACGAATACCTGGGAGGGCAGGCGCTGTTTACCGACCCCATTCCGCCGCCGGAAAGAGTGACACTCTATCAGCCGGAGCTGGCTCGTATCCTCGACTGCCTGCTTGCCCTGTACCAGCATTTCACCGGCGAAGGGGAGCCGGAGCACCGCAACCTGTTTGCCAGGGCGATGATGCTTATCCTCGCCGAGAAGGACCTGTGGGACGAGTTCGACCCCCAGCGCAGTGCAAACCTGATGCGCTGGCTCTGATCATCCTGTGATATTTCCTAGGCGCAGCGCCGAAGCGTCCGGCGGGGGCAGCGAACTTGGTTGAGGGTAGCGCCGCTTGGCGCGAGGCGGTACTGAACCGGCGCATGCTGATCTGCATCTTCACGGGCTTTGCCTCGGGGATGCCACTCTATGTGCTGTTCCAGCTGGTGCCCGCCTGGCTCAAGGACGGCGGGGTTTCCCTGACGGAAATCGGCCTGTTCGCCCTGGTGGGTATTCCCTATACCTGGAAATTCGTCTGGGCTCCCCTGATGGACCGGTGGATACCGCCTTTCCTGGGGCGCCGGCGAGGCTGGATGCTGATCTGCCAGCTGGCACTGCTGGTGTCCATCGGAATCCTGGGTAGTTTCGAGCCGGCCCAGTCGACCTGGCTGATAGCCTGGCTGGCAGCTGCGGTAGCTTTTTTCAGCGCGAGCCAGGACGTCGCGCTGGACGCCTACCGGCGGGAAATCCTGCCGGATGAGGAACTGGGCCTGGGCAGTGCAATCCACGTGCAGGCCTACCGCATCTCCAGTCTTGTACCCGGCTCCCTGTCCCTGATCCTGGCCGACACGTTGCCCTGGTCCACGGTGTTCTGGATTACCGCCGCTTTCATGGCCATCGCAGTGGTGATGACCCTTGCGGTGGCCGAGCCAGAATCCGAGCTGCCCACGGGCACCGGCCTGCGCCAGGCGATCGTCGCACCCTTTGCCGAGTACCTCGACCGGCGGGGCTGGGGGGGCCTGCTGCTGGTGCTGGGTTTCATGTTCCTTTACAAGATAGGCGACAATATGGCCACCGCCCTGGCCACGCCTTTCTACCTTGATATGGGCTTCAGCAAGACCGAGATAGGCCTGGTGGCCAAGCATGCCGCCCTGTGGCCCGCGATTTTCGGTGGCCTGGTGGGCGGCTTGATCATGATAAAGGTCGGTATCAACCGCGCTCTCTGGCTGTTCGGGGTGGTCCAGGTGGTGAGCATCCTGGGTTTTGCCATACTCGCCAACAACGGCCCCATACTTTGGATGCTCGCCGCGGTGATCAGCTTCGAGTACCTCGGGGTCGGCATGGGCACCGCCGCGTTCACCGCCTTTATCGCCCGGGAAACCAGCAAGACCTATGCGGCGACCCAGTTCGCCCTGTTTACCGCCCTGGCGGCGCTGCCGCGCACATTTGCCAATGCCAGTACCGGCATGATCGTGGAGCAGGTGGGCTGGGTCAGCTTCTTCCTGCTCTGCGCAATTCTGGCCATCCCCGGCATGCTCATGTTGCTGTGGGTTGCACCCTGGAGATCACCCGGCAGGTGATGCACCGCATGGCCCCGCGGGATGATAGTCGCGCCGCGGTAATTCGGGCATAATTGCCGGGTTTTATTCCGGATTTCCCATGGCCACTGTCTACATCCATATCGGAGCGCCAAAGACCGCCACCTCGACGCTCCAGAGTGTTTTTTCTGACAACTACAGCAAGTTGCTCAAGGGCGGTGTCCTCTACCCCCGACACTTCCGGCACGGCACCGCCCACCACCTGCTGGTCTGCGATCTGATCGAGAAATACCAGGGTATTCGTATGCCCGATATCTGGTATGGGTCCTCGTCCAAGGGGCGAGGCCTGGTCGTCCCTCAAAGCCGAAATAGACGAGCATGGCAGCAAAGTAAGCTCCATTATCCTCAGCTCCGAACTGTTTTTTGGCCAGAGCGACAAAATAAAAGTCATGCTGGATGACGTGGTCGCCAATTTACAGGGCCATGAAATCAAGATAATCGTCTACCTGCGCAGACAGGACCAGCTCTACAGCTCCTTCTATAACCAGGATGTGAAGGGAGTGCGTCAATGGCCGGAGAGTGCCTACCAGTTTTACCAGACCCACCAGATATTCCAGCAGAACTACATCAGTCTGCTGGATTTGTGGAGTGGGGTATTCGGTAGGGAAAACGTGATAATACGCCCGTTCGAGGTGGAGCAATGGGTCAATGGAGATATCGTCCAGGATTTTTGTGTCGCAATCGGTGCGTCGCCGCTGCGCTCCGGCTACAAGGACCACAACGAAAGCCTGGGCTTTACCCAGCTTTATATCAAGCGGTGCCTGAACAAGATCGGATATCCGAAGGAAGACAATGAAGAGGTCCTGAAAGTACTCGCGAAGGTATGCCCTGAGGGACCCGTGAAAGGTGGCTCCTATGTCAACAGGGGGCTGTACAGGCAATACCGACGGGAATGGTCACGGGTAAATATTGCGATATCCAGGAGCTACCTTGACGGTGAAGACCTGTTCCGGCATGAGATACCCGTGCCGGAAGATGTCGAGTTTCACAAGATCGACAAGTACAGGGTGGCCGGTTACATCCAGAATATGTACAGGATTTTTGGGAAAGGCGCATACTCCGGGTATCGCGATTTATTCACTCGGGCGACACTTTTGGCCATGGCAGAGCAAAATCTCTGGCACGCGCTGGATAAAGCCGATAAAGAGCTGATGCTGAGTTGGATATAGGTCGGCAGCCCGAAATTGCGACCTTGCCGGCCATGGCCCCCCGGATTCGATTTGTAGTAAACCATGGAGTCGATCTATATAATGCAACAAGTATCTCAGTCCCGGGATGTGAATCGGCCTGCCCTTCAGTCGGAATCTACCGCTGCTTTGGAGACAAGGCCTTATTGTGGGTTTGGGATAAACAGATAGAAACAACAGAATATGGAATCGCCTAAAAGAATAATATGTATTCTGGGTATGCACCGAAGCGGCACCAGTTGTTTGACCGGTTCACTGCAGGAGGCGGGTCTTGATCTCGGTGAGTGCCACACGTGGAATCCTTTCAACCTTAAAGGTAACAGGGAGAACCAGGACTTTGTAGATTTAAATAACGACATACTCCTGGCCAACGGGGGTAGCTGGGATAACCCGCCCAGGAACATCGTATGGTCGCCGCAGCATAAGGAACGTGCGAGAGAGTTGTTATTGAGTTTCAGGGGTAAGGAATTTGTCGGGTTCAAGGATCCCAGGACCCTGCTGCTGTTGGATGGTTGGAAAGAGATTACGGATAAGCTGGAGATGGTGGGGATATTCCGCCATCCCAATGCAGTGGCGCAATCTCTGCAGCGCCGTGATAACAAGTCCAGGAAAGAGTCGCTCTTTCTCTGGTATACATATAACAGTTACCTTTACAAAGAGTACAAGCAGCGGGCTTTTTCAATACTTTGCTTTGACGATAGGCAGGAGCTGTTTGAGGCGAAATTGAATGGCATTATTGAACAGATCGGGCTTGAAAATCCCTGCAAATCGCTACAGTTTTATGATACTGAACTCAAGAACAGTAACGATAATTCGGTCCCCAGGCTTCCATGGAGAGTTGGACGTTTGTATGGGCAACTGTGCAAATCCAGCATCTAGCGCGACAGGTCTATGCTTGATTTGGTAGCCAAACTAATGTCGTGGTCAGACGGTGAGAACAAACAGCCGCAAGTACCGACGATCAGCGTCGTGGTTATCGTGTACAACATGGATAAGCAGGCGGAGAAAACGATCAAGTCGTTGCTGGTTGGCTATCAGCTCGAAGTGCAGCCCCACGAATATGAAGTAATTATTGTTGAGAACGAGTCCCCGAACCTTTTGAGCCCGGAGTTTCTCCGGTCCCTGCCCGATAACTTCAGCTACTATCTGCGCAGAGACGCCGAGCCATCTCCCGGCCCTGCGGTGAATTTTGGTGTCGAAAAGAGCAAAGGGAAAAACATCTGCATCCTGATCGATGGCGCGCGAATGCTGACTCCGGGTGCGCTCAAGAACATAATACTCGCCCACAAGCTAAGCGATTGGTCGGTTGTTTCAATTCCGGGATACCACCTTGGCAGCCAGCTCCAACAGGACGCAGTAGAGTCGGGTTATGGTTATGAATCTGAGCGGGACCTGCTTGACTCGATAGCCTGGCCGGAAGATGGCTACCGTTTATTTGAGATCTCATGTCTCAATGGATCCAGCGGACTGGGGTTTTTCCTGCCAATAAGCGAAAGTAACTGTATAAGCGTACCGCGGCGTATCTGGGAGGATATCGGCGGCTACGATTGCCGTTTCGACCTGGGCGGTGGCGGACTTATCAATCTCGACTTCTACAAGAGAGCGTGTGAACACCCCAACGCACGTCATGTCATATTGCCTGGTGAGGGCAACTTCCACCAGTTCCATGGGGGAATAACGACTGGCGGCAAGGATATGGCCGCACGGCGGGCATATATCGAGGCCAGTAACCGTCAGTATGTCCAGTTCCGGGGGGCTGACTACCAGAGCCCGGTCACCGATCCTATTTACCTGGGTGAATTAAGCGTGAAAGTTCAGCCCTTTGTGCTTTTTTCGGCCAACATGGCAATGAAGTACGAGGGCCAGCCAACTCTGGGCAAGCCTTGTTAAGGAGCTGCGAAATTTTTTCCGCTCCTTCGTATGAGTAGATCGGTAAGTGAGGTGCAACACTTGAGCGCTCGACCGCTGGTTGTTGATCTGGACGGCACGCTCATAATGACCGATCTGTTGCATGAATCCCTGGTGTTGCTTCTGCGCAATCAACCATCAGCCCTGCCGAAATTATTGTTCAGTATTGTCGGTGGAAAAGCCCGGCTGAAGCAGTATGTCGCTGAAAACGTAGAGCTCACGCCATCTACCTTGCCTTACAATACCGCTCTATTGAGCTGGCTTGCCGAGGAGCGAGAACGAGGTCGTCGGCTCATATTGTGTACCGCATCAAATATGAAATATGCGGAAGAAGTTGCGGCTTTCCTCGGTATTTTTGACGAAGTGATGTCCAGCGATGAACGGACTAATCTGGGTGGGGTGAAAAAGGCCAAGGTCCTGTGTGAGAGATTCGGTGTGCGTGGATTTGATTACGTGGGAAATTCGCGTGCCGATCTTCCGATATGGGAGTGTGCCGATGAGGCTGTGGTGGTAAACGCCAACAAGCGCGTCACCCGCAAAGCGCGTAGCTGTAGCAGGGTGGTAAAAACATTCCCGGCGCCGCAGCCTGGTCTCGAGGTCTGGGCGAGCACTTTGCGCATTCAACAATGGCTCAAGAACCTGTTACTGTTTGCGCCGGTGCTGGCCGCCCACCGATTTACAGAGCCCGGCACGCTGCTGGTGTTGATCGTGGCGTTTTTCAGCTTTAGCCTGTCGGCGTCGGGAACGTACGTGATCAACGACCTGCTCGATCTTGAGAGCGATCGCCTGCACCCGCGCAAACGTAACCGGCCCTTCGCCGCTGGTCTTATACCCATACCCCTGGGGCTCACGGTGGCACCCCTGATGATAGCCGCGGGCATCTTTCTGGCGAGCCAGGCCAATGCAGGATTTTTGCTTTGCCTGCTCTGCTACCTGGTTCTGACGTGCTGCTATTCCTGGTTTCTCAAACGTTTCATTCTGCTGGATTGCCTCACGCTCGCAGTCCTGTATACGCTCCGTATCGTCGCTGGCGCCGCCGCGGTCGGCATGAGCCTGTCCTTCTGGTTGCTGGCTTTTTCAGTCTTTTTGTTCCTGTCACTGGCCTTTGTCAAACGCTACGCAGAGTTGGAAGTGCAGTTGCAGGAAGGTCGGGAAAAAGTACATGGCAGGGGTTACCTGACCTCCGATGCCTCACTTCTTCAAAACCTGGGTATCAGTGCAGGCTATGCATCCGCCCTGGTGTTGTCGCTTTATCTGAATAGTGAGCAAGTGCTGCTGCTATACAAGACCCCCGAGTTTGTCTGGGGCGCCGTGCTGGTTTTGCTTTACTGGATCAGCTGGATGTGGATGCAGGCTCATCGAGGCCTTATGCATGACGATCCACTGGTTTTCGCCATCAAGGACAAAACCAGCCTGATCGCCGGAGCCCTGTTTCTCCTTGTACTGCTTTTGGGCACTGTGAACTGGGCATGAGAGAAGTGTCTTCCTGGGGCAGGCTGGGGCAGTGGCGCCACCACGTAGTGCCTATCAGTGAGCGGGCAGCTGTCGCAGCCACCCTGGCAGCAGGTACGCCGGGGATAGCTTATGGAATGGGTCGCAGTTATGGCGACGTGTGCCTGAATCCGGGTGGCGTCCTCTGGGATACACAGCACCTGGACCGATTTATCCACTTCGATGAGCAAGCGGGTGTCCTCGAGTGTGAAGCCGGAACATTACTGAAGGATATTCAGCGGCTCGTTGTCCCGCGCGGTTGGATGCTGCCCGTTACGCCGGGAACTCAATTTGTGACAGCAGGTGGTGCCGTCGCCAACGACGTGCACGGCAAGAATCATCATCGGCTTGGCTCTTTCGGTGATCACGTGCGGAACCTGACCCTGGTGAGAACTGACGGTGAGACTATTGAGTGTGGCCCGGACACAGCGCCTGATTGGTACTCTGCGACGGTGGGCGGACTGGGGCTCACCGGTTTCATAGCGAGTATTCGCCTCAAGCTGCGACCGATAAGCGGTCCCTGGCTGGATGTTGAGTCGATTCCATACGGTAGCCTGGGGGAGTTTTTCGAGCTGGCCGATGAGTCGGAGAGCGCATGGGAATACACGGTTTCCTGGATTGATTGCTCCTCGAACAAGGCACGCAGGGGCATTTTTATGCGGGCCAACCACGCCAATGGCGGGCCATCCGGAGAAGGCCCGTCATCGGAAATTGGCGTGCCGTTCGCGCCACCGGTTTCACTGGTCAATCGGCTGTCACTGAAAGCGTTGAATGCAGCCTATTTTCACCTGGGCAAATTTGGCGCCGGCAAAAAAGAGGTCCATTTCCAGTCGTTTTTCTACCCGCTTGATCGAGTACTGAACTGGAATAGGGTTTATGGCCCGCGGGGGTTTTATCAATACCAGTGTGTACTTCCTCCCGCGGCCAGGGAACAAACGGTGGAGCAGCTGTTGGAAGAGACCAGGCGATCCCATAGTGGCTCGTTTCTCGCGGTGCTTAAAACCTTTGGCAATCGCTCGGCCCCCGGAATGCTGAGCTTCCCGCAGCCGGGCGTGACCCTGGCGCTGGACTTTCCCAACAGGGGCCAGCATACCCTTGCCCTCATGGATCGAATGGATGAGCTGGTACGCGCGGCCGGCGGTAGATTGTATGCGGCCAAGGATGCCCGGATGCCAAAGGATATGTTCGAGTCCGGTTATCCCGAGCTGGACAACTTCCGGCGTTTTCGCGATCCGGGTATAAGCTCCGCCCTCTCGCGCCGCCTGCTGGGGAGTTGAGCCTATGAATACCGAACTTCAGCGACTGGTGATCGTGGGAGCCACTTCCGCCATAGCCGAGCAATGTGCGCGACGCTGGATTGTCACGCCCTCCGACATGCTGCTGGTTGGCAGAGATCCCGAAAAACTGGAGCGAGTGGCGGTGGATTTGCGCATTCGCAGTCCCCTGTCAAAAATCACCACTGCGGTGGTAAGTTTTCTCGACACGAGTGAGATACGGGAAGTCATTGCTCGTTTTGCCGACGGCGGGCCGATCGATATCGCTATGGTTGCCCATGGTACCTTGCCAGAACAGGGCCATTGCCAGCAGGATCTGGCCGGCTGCAAAGAGGCACTGGAAGTGAACGGCATATCGCCCGCGCTGTTCATGGAAGTCATCGCCGGCCATATGGAAGCGGCCGGTAAGGGGCGCCTGGCTGTTATCGGCTCGGTTGCCGGTGACCGGGGACGCAAGTCCAACTACGTATACGGTGCTTCAAAGGGCCTGCTTGAACGCTATGCGCAGGGCCTGCAACATCGCTTCGCGGGGTCCGACGTGAGTGTGACCCTGGTCAAGCCTGGTCCCACCAGCACGCCAATGACGGCGAAATTGCCCGACAGTGGAATGGGCCTGGCGAGGGCGGAAGATGTCGCAGCAGCTATCGTGAAAGGGGTTCGCAAGGGGAAGCCTGTGATTTACGCGCCTGGAAAATGGCTTGTCATTATGATGGTGATAAGGCATTTGCCCAGGTTTATCTTTAACAAACTGGATATCTAGCATGTCAGTTGCATTTGCCTGCGACGGCCCTGGCGTAGCCTATTTACCGGCGACCGGCGGTGAACAGGGATGCTGAACCAGAAAATCATCCTGCCGGGCGGTGCGGGCCTGGTCGGCCAGAATCTCGTTGTACGCCTGAAGGCGCGAGGCTATACGAATTTACTGGTCATCGATAAACACCGGGCCAATTTGGCCACGCTGGCCGAGCTGCACCCGGATGTGCAGACCGTGCTGGCGGACCTGTCGGTCCCGGGCGAGTGGCAGGGCTGTTTCCGCGACGCAGACGTCGTGATCCTGCTGCAGGCCCAGATTGGCGGCAATGACCTGGCCACATTTGAGCGGAATAACATCGAGTCGACGCGCCTTATTCTCTCTTCCCTCAAGTCGGGCGACGCGCCTTACCTGGTCCACGTCAGTTCTTCCGTGATCGAGTCTGCGGCAGATGATTTTTATTCGATTACAAAGAGAGCACAGGAGGACATGATTGTGGCAAGCGGCCTGGGCTGCCCCATCCTCAGGCCCACCTTGATGTACGGCTGGTTTGATCGCAAGCATCTTGGCTGGTTGTCCCGCTTCATGCGAAAGGTCCCGATATTCCCGATTCCAGGACGAGGGCGCTATATGCGCCAGCCGCTTTATGTCGGCGATTTCTGCCAGATTATAATCAGCTGCATGGAGAATCGAAGAGACGGCGGTACTTACAATATTTCGGGACAGCAGAAAGTGGATTACATCGATATCATCCGCGCGATCAAAAGAGCTACCGGTTCCAGTTCCATTATTGTGCACATTCCCTATAGCTTGTTCTGGCTCTTGCTTCGTGTCTGGTCGGTATTCGATAAAAACCCGCCGTTTACCACGCAGCAGCTGGAGGCGCTTTGTGCGCACGATGAGTTTGAAGTCATCGATTGGCCCTCGATCTTTGGAGTGGAAGCCACGCCTTTCGAGAGCGCCCTGCGTGAAACATTCAGTCATTCCCCTTACAGCAACGTAGTCCTGGAGTTTTAGCCATGAGCAAGCGTGTTGCGGTACTGGGTGCCGGACCAATGGGGTTGGCGACCGCCTACCAGCTTATCAGGCAGGGGTACCAGCCCGTTATCTTCGAGGCGGATGACAGGGTGGGGGGCATGACTGCGGCTTTCGATTTTTCTGGCCTCACCATCGAGCGTTACTACCACTTTCACTGCACGTCTGACACCGCCTTTCTGGATATGTTGGGTGAACTGGGTATCGCGGACAAGATGCGCTGGAAGGAAACCAAGATGGCGTATTGGTACAACGGAAAGCTGATGCCCTGGGGAAATCCAATCGCCCTGTTGCGGTTCAGGGGCCTTGGGTTTATAGCCAAGCTGCGTTACGGTGTTTTTGCTTTTGTTTGTACCAGAAGAAATAACTGGGAACCTCTGGATAAGGTCAACGCCAGGGACTGGGTGTTGCAATGGGTGGGCCCCGAGGCCTACGAAATTCTCTGGCGCAGGCTCTTCGAGTTCAAGTTTCATCACTATACGGATAATCTTTCCGCCGCCTGGATATGGAGCAGGATCCGACGCCTGGGACGGTCCCGTTACAGCCTCTTTCGAGAAAAGCTTGGCCATCTTGAAAATGGGTCCGACACTTTTCTGCAGGCGGCAGCGCAGTATATTAGAGCCAATGGTGGGGAAATTCGCCTACAGTCACCGGTCAGCAAAGTGCACATTCGCCATAACGCCGTTCACGCGGTTGAGACGGAGGGGCTGATAGAGAGATTTGAAAAGGTTGTCAGCACTATCCCCCTGCCGTTTGTGCCGCGAATCATACCGGATTTGCCCCGGCAAATTCTCGAAGCCTATGCCTCCGTCGACAATATTGCGGTGGTGTGCGTCATCGTCAAACTCGCAAAGCCCGTCTCACCGAACTTCTGGGTCAATATCAATGACCCGGAGATGGATATCCCCGGGCTTGTGGAATATACGAACTTGCAGCCATTGGACGATCACGTCGTCTATGTCCCGTTTTACCTGCCCGGGGGTCATCCCAATTTTTCGCAATCGGACCAGTGGTTTACGGACCGGGTCTGCAGTTACCTGCGGACCATAAATCCCGACATTGGCGCGGCTGATATCATCGATGTAAGGGCGAGTCGCTATCGCTTCGCCCAGCCAATCTGTGAACCGGGCTTTGGCCAGAAGTTGCCACCGGTCGAATTGCCGGTCGGTGGCTTATGGGTGGCGGATACTTCGTACTACTATCCGGAGGACCGCGGAATTTCCGAGAGTATCGCGTTTGGTCGCAAGTTGGCCCAGCTGGCTGCGGCGTGCTGAAGCACTTCCTGACCAGGCAGTTTATGGTATTTCTGGCAGTGGGTATGACGGCGGCCCTGCTGCACTGGCTATCGCGCATTCTGCTGAGCCAGTTGATGTCCTATGCATGGGCGGTAGCCCTTGCCTATGGGGTGGGTATGACTATCGCATTTTTACTCAACAGGTACTTCGTATTTCCCACATCAGATAAGCCGGCGAGCAAACAGGCCAGAGATTTTTTTTTCATCAATATCAGCTTTTTTCCTGTCGTCTGGATAGCCTCCCTGCTGTTTAATCAGATGCTTATTACACTCGGTGTGGGCAGGTACTCCGAGGGAATCGCACACGCACTGGCGATCAGCTTGCCGCTGATGGCAACGTTTTTGCTCTACAAACTGTTCGCTTTCAAGGATAAGTATTATGGATGAAGACGGCCTTTCCGCGCTTTATAAAAACCGATTTTCAACCGGTGAGTTGCCGCGGAAAAACGCCATATGGAAAGTGCTTTGCCAACACTATTTCCAGCAGTTTGTCGGTACCAACGATACGGTAGTCGACCTGGCATGCGGCTATGGCGAGTTTATCAATAATATCCACGCGGGGCAGAAGATAGCCATAGACCTGAATCCCGACTCCCGCGAATACCTTGCAGAAGGAGTGCGCTTCGAGCAGCTCGCTGCGACCGAGTTTGGACCATTGCTGGCAGGTAGCGCCGATGTGGTTTTCACGTCCAATTTTCTTGAGCACCTGCCTGACAAGGCGACCCTGGAGTTGCTGCTCGACCAGGCGTTACTGGCCATGAAGCCCGGGGGACGACTGTTGATACTGGGCCCCAACCTGCGCTACCTGCCCGGACAGTACTGGGATTTCTACGACCATCACCTTGGACTGACACATCTCTCATTGTGCGAGGTGCTGGCCTTGAAAGGTTTCCACATCGATACATGTATCGACCGCTTTCTTCCATACACAACACAGGGGGCATTGCCAAGCCATCCCCTGCTGGTCCGCATGTATCTGGCGGTTCCCCTGGTATGGCGTTTTCTTGGTAAGCAGTTCTATGTTGTCGCCCGCAAACCGGCCTGAAACCAGGCGTATCACGCCGGTAGCTATTCATTGGAAACGACCTGCCAAGGTGTGATCATTGGCGCGGGTCGTATGACAGGCCTATGCACAATAGCCTGCGGCCTTGCGGCCGCAGTTAAAAACAGGAGATCCGTAAGGGAAACATGGTAGATATCAGCCAGAAAACGATAGATGACTTCGACGAGCAATGGACTCACTACAGCGATAATGAAGGCTGGTATGGTTCACTAGAACTTTTCAGGGACATGACCCAACCCTTGTTTGATATTCAACAGCTGGAAGGAAAGTCTGTTGTTGATATTGGCAGCGGCACGGGGCGGATAGTGGGTATGCTGCTCGAGGCGGGCTGTGGCCATGTTTATGCCGTGGAGCCCGCGGTCGGTGCGTTTGAAAAGCTGCAGGAGAACGTCGGTAGAATGACCCGTGGCCGGGATGTCACCTGCATCAATCGGCGTGGAGACGAGTGGAATGTGGAACGGCCGGTCGATTACATCTTTTCAATAGGCGTCATCCAGTTTATCCCCGAGCCCGCACCCACGGTAATGAGGTGTTATGAGGAGTTAAAGCCGGGAGGGGAGATATTCTTCTGGCTCTACAGCTATGAGGGTAATGAGCTGTACTTGAACTTCATTCAGCCATTGAGAAAAGTAACCACCAGGCTGCCACATGCCGCGCTCGTCGTCCTGATAGAGCTGTTGTACCGATCTCTTTGTGCCTATCGGTTTGTCGGAAAGCTGTTTTCCCTACCCTTGAAAAGGTATATCGAGACAGTCTGGTGGCCCATGACACCCAGGAAGCGCCGGCTTGTTATCTACGACCAGCTCAATCCTACCTACTCCAAGTACCACAAGAAGCACGAGGCGATAGAGCTGCTTGAGAGCGCCGGCTTTGTTGACGTGCGCACGCACCACCGCCACGGTTACAGTTGGTGTGTGATGGGCACCAAACCGGTGTGATTATCATTTGTAGGTGGTTTTCTCAATCTGGTACAGGGGGCGCTTCTTGACCTCCATGTACGTTTTGCCGATGTATTCGCCAGCTACACCGATGGCCAGCAGTTGTAGTCCGCCCAACAGATATATCGGGATTACAGTGGAGGCCCAGCCCGCAATAGCGGTGGTTTTGCCGGTCACGGCATAATACAGCGCCCAGCCTCCCAGGAAGAAGGAGATGACGAAGACCAGTAGTCCCACAATGCTGATAATTCGAAGGGGCATGATTGAAAAAGAGGTCACGCCCGCCACAGACAGGCTGAACATGTTTTTCAGCTTGTATTTGGACTGCCCCGCACGCCTTTCCTTGCGCGTGTAATAAACCTCTGCACTCTTCAGCCCCAGCAGTGGAACGACGCCGCGCAGGTAGATGTTGGTTTCGCGGTACTCTGAAAGTAGCGCAATAGCCCGGCGACTCATAAGTCGAAAGTCGGCATGGTTCGGTAGGGTTGGGATGCCGAGCAGGCTTGACATGCGATAATGCGCGGCGGCGGACCAGCGTTTGAACCGGGTATCACTTGCCCGTTCATGGCGGACGCCGTATACGATTTCGTTACCTTCTTTGTAGCTGGCTATCATTTGATCGATTACCAGGATGTCGTCCTGCAGGTCAGCATCGATTGAGATCAACGCATCGCCCTCCGCCTCCAGTAAGCCCGCGTAGAGGGCATACTGGTGACCGTAATTCCTTGTGAGTTTAATTCCCTTGAAGCGACTCCCGGTTTGGGTCAGTTCGGATATCAATTCCCAGGTCCTGTCCGAGCTGCCATCGTCGATAAAGTAGATGCTGGACGCCGGGCTGATCAGGCCGGCGGCTATCATGCTTTCCATTCGGGCATCCAGCTCCCTGGCCGTTATGGGTAGCATTTGCTCCTCATTGAAACACGGCACCACTAATCCTAAAACGGGCAGTTCGGTTGGCTTCATTCAGAGGTTCTCAAGGCAGTGGCGTTGTTATTGATTGTCGGTTGTGAGGAGTGAAAATTGTCATGGATACGACACCGTGCGGTGAAGTATAGCAAATTGCAAAACGCGGGTCTTGATGGAGGATTTGCGCTGAGTTCATGCAGGGGATGCTTTGTGCTATAAACTCTCGGGACTGCAATTGCAGCGAAGCCGGGCCCGGGTATTGCTGTACCCCGGCGCTGTATATCTACCGCCATAAAGGCGAAGAGCAATCAGGTGAGAATGGATCCTAAATTGACAATAATCGTCATCTGCTATCGCATGCCGACGCAGGTGGCAAATACCATCAGGGCCCTGGCGGCCGGGTATCAGCGTGGAATCCGCCAGGATGATTATGAGGTTATCGTGGTTGAAAACTGCTCGGACCAGCAGTTGAGTGAAGCGGAAATCGGTTCACTACCGGAAAATTTTCGTTACGTTCTGCGCCAGGAGTCCTCGCCGAGCCCGGCCGCGGCAATCAACCATGGTTTTGCACTCGCCAGGGGCGCGTTTATTGGCTTGATGATCGATGGCGCCTATCTTTTGACGCCCGGCGTGTTGCGCTATGCCCTGCTGGCATACCATTCGGACCCTGAGGCGTTCGTCACCGTGCCGACCTACCACCTTGGGCCGGGGTCCCAGGATATAACCTCTACCCAGGGTTATGACCTGGCGACTCAGACGGGGCTGCTCGAATCGATAGGGTGGCCCGGCAACGGCTACAGACTATTTGACATCGGCAGCATATGCGGGGCAAACCCCAACGGGTTTTTTGCCTCCATTCTTGAGTCAAATTGCTATTTCGCGTCCAGGGCTTCCTTCGAGCAGATTGGCTATGCGGATGAGTCGTTCCAGCAGCCTGGCGGAGGCTCAATCAATCTGGATATGACGCTCAAGCTGGGTACCCGCCCGGGCAGCGTCTATTTTTCACTGGGGGGTGAAGGCGCCTTCCATCAGTATCATGGTGGCATAACCACCAGCGCAACCCGGCAGGGTTATGTCGAGAGTTTCAACGACGAACTGCATGCCAATTGGGAGGAAAAGTTTCACTACTTTGCCCGAAACCCCATAATACTCGGTAGTTTCAGCGAGCATGCACATGATTTTTTGCAGCGGGCTTCAGCGCTCATGCAGCGCAGGGTCAAAAATTGCAGCAGGAATGGTTGGCCCATATGGGAGGACAGGCAGGAGCAGGATATTTGACCCCTGACCCGGGGGATGTTCGGGCTACCGGGCCGCCGCGGGGCGGCTGGTATTCGCGGTTTGCGCGCCTTATACTCTGTCGGTATTTTTTTCCTTGAATGCCATCCTTCGGCGCGCAGGCGCTTCGGGGTCAAACGAAGCGATATGAAACCCTTTTACGATGCATCCTCCCTGCTTTCAGACCCGAGCGGCCTAAAGCGCAGGTTCAAGCAAGACGGCTATGTGTATGTGCCCGGCCTGATTGCTCCCCGGATACTGCTGGAGCTGCGTCGCCAGATAGTAGAAATTTGCGAAGCCTGCGGCTGGCTGAAACCCGGGACAGACCCCATGGACGCCATCTCCTGGAAGGCGCCCACGATAGAGGGGGAGGAAGCGTATTTCGAAGTGTATGACAAGGTTCAGTGCTTGCAGGATTTTCATGCCCTGGCCCACGAGCCCGCTGTGTTGGGCCTTATGCAGGCCCTGCTTGGCGACACTGCGTTTCCGCACCCGCTTTCCATAGCGCGCCTCGTGTTTCCGGAAATGCCCGACTGGAGTACGCCTCCGCATCAGGACTATGTCAACAACCAGGGCACGTCCGAGCTCTACGCCTGCTGGATACCGCTCTCCGATTGTCCGCAGAGTATGGGTTCCCTGGCGATTCTGGAGGGCTCACACAAGCTGGGTTTGCTCCCGGTTGAATACTCCCTTGGTGCCGGGCATCGCCAGGCCAGCATGCCCGACGAAGCAGCGTCCCTGAGTTGGTTGGCCGGTGATTTTTCCCTGGGGGATGTCATAGTATTTCATAGCCTGACAGTTCATCGCGCTTTAAATAACGATACCGACCGGATGCGCTTATCGGTTGATTTTCGTTACCAGGCCGAGGGGCAGGATTTGATTCAGCGCTGCCTGCAGCCACATTTTGAGCGCCAGGATTGGTCTGCAATATATGAGGGCTGGGACAGGGGCGATCTCAAGTATTACTGGCATGAGAAGAAATTCAATCAGGTGGCCTGGCGAAGTGAACTGGGTGAATTGCCGGATGATCACCTGGCCATTGCCCTTAAGCTGGAAAATAGTTTTAACCGCCGGAGAAAGGCGTTGGCGAGCAAGTATGAGGGAGCAAAGGACGGCAATGTATCTTCATGAACGTGTGTCTCCACATTGCGGGATGCCGATGATAAGCGGGAGGTATTGAATGACTGCCCTGGCCGACGTTTATCCGGATGATCAACTCCTGGGCTACGGCCTGCTGCGCGAGCGTTTTTTAGCAGGTAGCGAGCAGTATGCCAATGGTATCCCGTTTCCTCATGCGGTGTTCGATGATTTTGTCAGCCCGGAGGTGGTCGACGCCGTACTCAACTGTTTTCCGGGGCCCTCTGCAGATATTATGTGGCGGCAAATACTGGCCACCGGGAAGGACGGTGGAAAGGTGCAGTACAACAAGCAGGGTATGCCCCATTTGTTCAAAGTTGCGCCAGTGATTCGTCAGCTAATCTGGGAGTTGAACTCCAGCACCTTTATCCGCAGTCTTGAAAAACTGACCGGTATAGATAACCTGATTCCAGACCCGTCCCTGCGCGGAGGAGGATTACACCAGGTATTGCCCGGGGGAGTGTTGGGCGTGCACGCCGATTTTACCCACCATGCTGACTACGACCTGGAGCGCCGGGTCAACCTTCTGCTGTATCTCAATAAGGACTGGTGCGATGAGTACGAGGGCCATCTCGAGCTATGGAATAAGGATGCAACTCGCTGTATAAAGCGCATCAGGCCATTGGCCGGTCGTTGCGTCATTTTCAATACCGACTCGGATTCATATCACGGCCATCCCCGACCACTTAGCTGTCCAGACGGAACAACACGCAAATCAATTGCCATCTATTACTATACCCTGGGGCGTGACGATAAATCGGTTGCGCCGACCCAAAAAACCGATTGGCAATTGTTGCCTGAGGTGGAGCTTCCTCCTCTCCAATGACATATAAACTGGCGATAGGCATGCACAGATGAATGGCGGTATAGAGGTTATTGACTACGATCGGCTCAATGCCGAAGCAGACGCCATGGCGAAGAGCTTTAGCGAGGCTGACCCTTTTCCCCATATCGTAATTGATAATTTTTTATCCACCGAGTTTGTCGCCCGGCTGAATGCCAATTTTCCCGATCTGGCGGTGAAGGCGAAAGCGGGTACGACACATATTCCTGTGCTTTTGGCCGACGGTAGCGAGGCGCAATTGGGCAAGAAGTGGTTGTCCCGGGAACAGTTGGTGCCGTTTCTTTATCGCCGCTTGTACTGGGAATTGAACAGCAATCCGTTTGTTGGGCTACTGGAAAAAATTACCGGCATTGCGGGCCTGTTGGCAGACCCCCACCTTGCCGGTGGTGGTGTTCATAATACCAGCCCCGGTGGTTACCTGCGGGTGCATGCGGATTTTAACAAGCACCCTCAGTATGGCTTGGACCGACGGCTTAACCTGCTTATCTATCTCAATGAAGACTGGTTGCCCGAGTACGGCGGCGACCTGGAGCTGTGGTCGGAGAACATGGAGTCCTGCATCCAGAGAATTGCCCCCATTGCCGGGCGGTGTGTCGTATTCAGGACGACTTCGACATCGTTTCATGGGCACCCGCACCCGCTGACCTGCCCCGACGACCGGTCTCGCCGGTCGATAGCGTTGTACTACTATTCCAATGGGCGGCCCGCAGAGGAAGGAGCCAGGGAGCACGGTACCCTGTGGCAGGACCTGCCTGCCTGAAAAAGGGCTAGTCGGTTGCCTTTTCCGACTGTGGCTTTTGGTTCCCTTTATTTTTGCCATCACCACCCTGGTTGGCGTTTGGCCGCATGCGTCTGGCCTGGTTACGCGCTTCCAGGTATTCACTGTTATGGATGTAGAGCTGGCGTAGTTTGCTCTGTTCGCTTTCGGTGCCGTTAAACAGCAATTCCAAAAGGGGGTGTGGCGATGTCTGAGTCGTCCCGCCGGGTTTGCGCAGAACGCCCAGGCCGAAACCGTGGCGAAAGGCGAAGGTTTCGTGCTGCGCCTCCAGTTCTGACCAGAATTTCCAGACGCCAAAGTCGGACTGCCGGGCCTCTATGTCATGAAACAGAATAATGCCACCGGGAGTTACCTTGGGGTACCAATTGGTGAAATCTTCCTGAACCGCCTCGTAGGTATGCAAGCCGTCGATGTGGAGAAGATCAATGGACTCGTCTTCAAAATGCGGTAGAGCATCGTTGAACAGCATACGCAACAAGTAGCTGATGCCTCGGTAGTTCTCCCTGGCGTGGTGGCGCACATCTTCAAAAATCGAATTGTCATAACCGCCGGTGTGGTCGTCGCCGCCCCAGGTATCAACGGCGTAGCACAGCCCGCTGACGTCATTATCGATCATGGACTGGCAGAACGCGAAGAAGCTCATGCCATTGTAGGCGCCCAGTTCAACGACCTTGCGCGGTCGCACGGCTTCCACCAGGTCGTAGCCGAATGAGACATGATCCACCCAGGTGCTGAACGCACGACGGCGGGGCTCAAATCCGCGCATTGACGGCGGAAAGTAGATGCGTTCGATGACGGCGTCCTCTTGAAACGTTAACTGGCTCTAGTCTACCGCTTTCGTTGCTGGGACTCTATGCTCGCACAAGCAATCATTGCCGATTCAGGCATCCCGCAGTTTGGTGGCCTGCGTGGTTCCGTGGTGCACGAAGGTCATGGCACTGTCAGCCACGCTGCCCAGGTAAACCGGTCGTTTGGTTGGCGATTTGTAGGGGCCGCCTCTTAGTGCGGCATACTGGTTAAAATGGTCATCCATTGACTTGACGCGATCCTTACCCTTTGTCCCGGTGGTAATACCTCCGTGAAACTGGTGAAAACTCCCTTCACCAATGAGTATTACCAGCAAGGTTCCCGGGAGTTCAACTGCCCGCTTGTAGAAGTCCAGGTTTACCTGCCCGCCACCGGTTTCTGTGAAGGCCGGGTCGAAACCGCCCAGTTCAGACCAGACATCCCGGGGTACACACAAGCAATTGCTTTCACCGATCGGTTTAAAGAAGCCACTACCGCTGGTGCCACTCAAGCACGAAATCTCAAACAGCCGATATCCGTCGCTGGGCCAGTCTACGGATGCCAGGATTTCTGCCTCGACTTCCTCACAATAGCCTTCCAGCATGGATCTTTGCTGCAGTTTTTTGCCCAGGTGGTAGCCCGGCACCGCTACCACGGCCATACGGTCCAGCCTGGTTGCCGCCAGCGTGTAACTGAGCACCCCCGGGCTGAGCATGCGCGCCCCATCCACCATAATGGTTATATGGGTGCCGCGGGCCTGGCTGGCGCCGAAATTTACTGCGGGTACGGGAGTGGGCAGGGATTCATCACGGTAAAAATAGCGGACATTTGCTCCGTATTGGCAGGCTCGCTCCTCGCCCAGGGGGGCGTCCGACGAGTTTTCTACCACGATAACCTCGTATTCGTCTTCCGTGACGCCTCGCTGATACCGGGTGCTGAGGGAGTAAAGGGTTTTTTCCGCCTGGTTGGGCATCTTGTAGACGATGAGTACAAAACTTATCAGCGTGGGTGAGTGCCGGGGCGGCGCATTTGGGAGCGCGACATCCGGGGCAAAGTGATGTACGGGTATGGGCGCATTAGCCAACTTCGGTGTGAGTGGCAAATCCTGCTGATTCCGGTGTTCCGAAACGGCCGCGGTTTCGAGTACAGGCTCGCTCGGTTTGTTACCCAGCAGTCTTTGGACTAACTTACGCATGAATATAGACGCTCAATGTTCCAGCCCGATTTTCCGATACAGGTCGTCTACCTGGCGCCGGTTGGATTGCACAAAGTTCTGACGAATCGAGTTGATGTCGTTCAGATAAGTGTCGATTGTAGCAGGCGTAAGCACCTGGCCAAAGTCGGTGGCGGGGTCCCACATGGCGGCCATGATCCTGTCGCCCAGTTTGGTGTCATAGTGGACCCCGTCATCAAACCAGGCCCTGTCTATATCCCGGGCCGGAAGTATCGGCTCGGCCGTGACCTGCTGATCGTTACCAAATCCCCAGATCCGGAAGGGTGGCTTACCGTACTGTTTCGCCAGGTCCGCATTGATGGCGATGATCTCACGGTGTGTGCGGCGCCAGAGTTCCTCCGATGCCAGGCGGAACCAGAGATCGACAACGAACACGTGTGTAGGAGTGAAGAAAAGCTGTGTATCGATAGCATTGCGGTAGCAGAAATCGAGTAAATCGCGAAAAACCTGCAGGTTTTCTTCATTCCCGAATGTAATGGATGGATCGACTTTCGCCGTGTTTTCGGCAACATAGATATAGCCGCCGCGTCCTTTCATTCGATTGGAGGTGCTCGCCCAGGCCCCGTCCGGATAGTATTTTCTGACAGGGCTGCCAACTCCAGCAAGGGCTTTGACGCTCTGCCCCAGTATGTCAAAAGAAAACAGTGTGGCTCTTAAATCGCGAATTTTCTGCAGCATGTAGCGGGCCGAAGAAGCGTCTGAAGCGTCGCTCATCAGGCGTTCCGGCGCAAACCCTGTGCGGTAAACAGGAACTGGGGTGACGAGGGCCTGGTAATCCAGCCCGATCATCAGTTTGTCCAGTGGGCCGTTGGCCTGGGCATGCTTTACGAGGGCCGTCAGCTCGCTCAGCGTCATTCCCGGGATAGACAGATTGTAGGCCACCAGGCCATCCCAACTGGGATGGCGCGGGCGCATAGTGCCGGTTCTGGAAGAGCCGATGATGATGGCCTCCGGCTTTAATGAGCTGATATGCGGCGGCTTATAAAGACGCATATTATAAAATTGGTCGATCCGGTTCAGGGTGGCGACCCCCTCTCCACGGTGGTGGAACAGCATCAGTGGGTCGACAAAAAAATTAAAAGTGCCGAAGCCGGCGATAACCATGAAGCTGATAATCCCGACTGAAAACAAGTAACGTCGCATATGCGTCAGAACTGGAAATAGATAAAGCTGGAAATGGATGACATGCTCAGCAGGGAAATGCTCAGCAACAATGCCGTCACCAGGGCGAACCCCACAGTTGGCTGCCAATTGATACGCGTGGCTAGCAGCGGTGAATTATCCGCGATGATAACCGGATCCTGCTTGAGGAGGATTTGCTGGGTATTCGGCGCCAGCCAGCAAATGACTGAGCAGGCGACCATCAAGCTTGTGATTACCGCATAAGTAATGTCGGGCCATTCCGCTATCGCGAACAGTTGCGCCACAAATCCGTTGTCGAATACCTGGTCCAGGGCAGAAGCGGGTGCCGCTGAAATATCGATAAAACATGCACGGATAATAGCCCAGGCGGCATTAATGTCTGCTGCCCGAAATACAGCCATTGCAACGGACCAGCAGGTAAACGTAATCAGGATGAACAGCGGTTGCAACACCATGCGATCAACCATGTTCTGCAGGCCGGCGCGATTCACCAGGTTGCGCCAGGCATGGTTGATACACAGGAACAGCCCGTGAAGCCCACCCCAGATGATGAAGGTCCAGGCGGCGCCATGCCACAAGCCTCCCAGGAGCATGGTAATCAACAGGTTTCTGTAGCGATTAACCGGGCCATTCCTGTTGCCACCAAGGGGGAAGTACAGGTAATCCCTCAGGAAACGGGATAGTGTCATATGCCAGCGATGCCAGATTTCAATGACGCTGCGGGATTTATAGGGTGACCTGAAATTCTCCGGCAGCTTGATTCCGAACAGGCGTGCGCTGCCAATAGCCATATCCGTATAAGCGGAAAAATCGAAATAGATCTGGAAGCTGAAACCAAACATCGCAAGCAGGGCATCGACGGTGTTGACTTGCTCACCGGTTGCCGCAAGGTCAAAAACCGGGTCGACTACCTGAGCCAGTGAATCGGCCAGCACCACCTTTTTGAATAAGCCGACTGATATGAAGGTCAAGCCAACCGCGAGGTCCCTGGGTATCAGCGCGGGTTTTTGCGGCTGGTGGAACTGCGGCATTATCTCCTTGTGATGAACGATGGGTCCGGCGATGAGCTGTGGGAAAAATAATACAAACAACGCATAGTGACTGAACTGGTATTCCTTGCAGTCACCCCGCGAAACATCTACCAGGTAGGCGATCTGTTGAAAGGTGAAAAACGATATCGCCAGAGGCAGGGTGATTTCCGGTATCGGGATAAGCCAGAGGCCCAATGAATTCAGGCCAGTAAGAAAGAAGCCTGTGTATTTGAAATAGCCGAGCAGTCCCAGGTTGAAGCATATCCCGGCCAGAAGCCAGCTGCCTTTGGATGGCCTATTGCGAGCCAGCGCTTTGCCGATGGCAAAATTTACCAGGATCGATACGACGATCAGTGACAGATATTTGGGGTTCCAGCTGCCGTAGAAAACAAGTGACGCCAGTACAAGCCACATTATTTTGGGCTCGGTAGTGGGGCCGCGAAAACATACCTGGAAGACAAGCAGCGTGACGGGGAGAAAGAGCAGGAGATATTCTATCGAATTGAAAAGCATGGTTGCCGTGCTGTCCCCGGGAAAGCTGAGCCATTATAGCTTCTGGGCTTGTGGCGGCAAGGAGAGCCGCTACTTAGTGTTACCCCGTAGCTGGGTGGTTCGCGAGGCTCTGCAGATGATGGATGATCCGGCGACCCCACCGGGAACCAGTCTCGACTCGAGATCGGTCATCCGCCCCAGCACACGGTGGCAAAAGGCCTTGAGTCCACGGCTTGCGATTGGCTGGAAGTGTATTTTTTTGGCAAAGCCGAGCCGCGCCATTATGAGTGAAGCCAGGTAGACCCAATGGAAAAAATAGGCCGTCTTCTCCGGCGCAAAACCGCTCTCGCTCAATTCGGTCTCAAGTCCGGGTCGGTCATACCGGAGGTGATGGCCCCAGTGCTCGTCATATCCCGACCAAAGCTCCATTCGAGCCGGAACCGTGATAACAAGTTGGCGACAATTGGGTAATTCGCGGTAAATCTGCTGGAGATACTGCCGGCGATCCTTGATGTGCTCAAGTACGTCGAGCAGCAGCACCACCTTTATTCTGTGCTTCAGCGACTCGTCGAGATCGAACAGGTCGGTCCGGGTATCAATATCCAATTCCAGGCCGGCGATAAGCGGGGGCGCCCCCAGTTCCACGCCGCGAATGTCGATTCCCCTGGATTTGAGCTCTTGTACCACTATGCCCGTGCCACAGCCGACATCCATGACCAGCTCTCCCGCGCTGAGGTAGGGGCGCAAGTGTCGATAGATCACCTCGTTACGGGCAATATTCCAGAAATGTCGCTCGATACCGACAGGGTAGACTTCCTCGTACTCACTGGTCGTGAATATCTCGTCTTGAGGCATGTTTTTGCTGTGTTGACCAGAAAAAGGTGAGGGAGGATAATAGTGCAATTACCTAAAAAAACCTACCTTTCCAAGCGTCTTCCGCGAGTCTGAATTTTGGTTGCTAGAATCTGGCTAGGCGCTTATTTCGCCGCTATCGCAGCGTTGCTGGTTGCTCTCCTGCATTACCACTGGCAGATCATCGTCACCATTGTGCCGCTCGATCTCTATGAGAGCGCCATGCCCGTAATTACCGGGATTATCGCCGACGGCCACAACCCCTATACCAGGGCGTTCCAGCCCCAGTCTGCCGACGTCTACCCGCCGCTTTACAACCTCCTCGTAGCGCCCCTTAGCTGGGTTTTTGGCAATACCTTTGCGCTGCATCGCGTGGTATCCGGCTTTTTCCTGATGCTGGCTTCAGTGTTATGCGGGTATGCGACCTGGAGCAGGTGCCGAAGTTTCGCGCCGGCCCTTGCAACCGGGGTACTGATGTATGCCGCGCTGCTTTTTTATGCGACGCCGGTGTCCAGTACCAATGCCCTGGGAGTTGCGCTGTTTCTGGCGGGACTCATAGTGCCCTGGCTGTGCCGGTTCAGTGTCGGGAGTTCGCTGTTTGGTTTGCTATGTGGATTACTGGCATTTTATACAAAACAGTATTTTATGTTGGGCATCGCCACATTATGCCTTTACATGTTCTTGTATGTGTCGATGAAGCGAGCCATCTTGTTGGGGGCGGCATTTGCGTTCGTATTATCGACAAGTCTCATTGTCGTCCACAAGAGCAGCCCATACTACCTGGATAACACCTTGTTTGCTCCGGCTGCAGCCATTCACGGGCTGCAGAGTTGGGGTTTCCTGTGGATGCAATTGAAGTTTTTTGCCCTGATCTATGCTGGCTTGTTGTTGGCCATGCTGGTTTGTGCAATATCGCAGATAGCACAGCCGGGAGAACATAGACCAAAGGCGCGACTTGTCGGGAGTTTCCGTCCCGGGCTTTCTGGATGGGATGGGCCGTTACTACAGAAGCGCACCGGCTATTTTTGCTTCTGCCTGTTTTGGTCCAGCCTGGTAATAGTTTTCTGGCTCGGGAAAAATCCCGGCAATTACATGACGTATTTCTTTCAATTGATGTCGCCGTTTCTACTGATTCTGGGTTTCAGTATGATCGGCAAGTGTTCAACGAGGCAGTGGCTTATCCTTCCGCTGGTCCTGTTCAGTTTCTATAAGGCTTATGACATTCTCCCCAAGGACTTTTCTTACGATGCCGAGAGCTGGCAGAAGATAGATCGCCTGATTGCCGGGAGTGACGAGGTCCTGGCCACTCAGATGTTGGGCATGACTTTGATGCAGAATAATAAGGCCGTATACCAGAATGGGCATACCTTCTACTTCCCCCTGGCGACCAATAAGCCTGACTGGCTACTGAAGGACAGGGAGGAGGACCGGGTCGCCTCTGTCTGGAACGAATATATCACCGGACTCTATCGCAAAATCGAGCGACAGGAATTTGACCTGGTGCTGGTTTCTTCCTGGGAGATGCTTGGCATTTTCTCGCGGAACCCGCCGCCGTTTGAGGACGTCTCAGGTAAAGAGTTTTTGTCACGCTATTATGCGGTGGATGAGAAGATCAAGCTGTCCATGACAGACCGTTATGGCGGCGGGACATACACAATTTTGGTTTGGCGCCCCAGGGACCAGGGCCCCGGGTTATAGGACAGTATGACTCGAATTTCTTTTTCCAGCGTGTGCATGCCGGCGTGGCTGCCTGCGCTGGTGTGCTGCTCATATTTCCTGACTGCCTGCGGCTCCGGTTCCGGCAGCTCGGCCTCGACGCCGGTCCCGGTTACGACTCCGGGCCCGGCCCCGCCACTTGAACCTGAAGCTGGACCCTCCCCACCCAATATTCTCCTGGTGGTGCTCGACGACTTTGGTTACAACGACCTGGCTATCAACAATGGCTCAGATTCTCCGACACCTACGCTGGACAGGATCGCGGAACAGGGGATTCGCTTCACGCGCCATTACTCCGAGAGCAGCTGTACACCGAGCAGGGTAGCATTGTTAACGGGGCTGTACCCCGCCAGGCTGGGTGCGCATTCAAGCATCAGCGGAATTGATCACGACATAGTCACCCTGCCGGATTTACTGGGTGAGCATGGTTATACCAGCTACATGATCGGGAAGTGGCACGCCGGCGACGACCATCGGGAGTCGCGACCAGAGTACCAGGGCTTTGACCATTGGTTCGGCTTTGTCAGCCAACTATATCTCGAGGGGCCACAAATATCCGGGAACTATACTCGGCGGCGCCCGACCTATCTGAACCCCTGGCTCGAAAATGAAAAGGGAGAGATTCGGGGCTACCCCGGCCACCTTACAGACATCCTCACTGACCATGCCATCGAGGTCATGGCGTCTGAAAATAATCCCTGGTTCATCTACCTGCCCTATTACGCGGTGCATACCCCATTAGAGCCATCTGACAAGTATCTGGATCTGTTTCCACAGGATGAGGCGGGCAGGTACCAGGCACTCAAGTCGCAACTGGATTCGAATATCGCGCGTATTGTCGAGTACCTTGAATCCACCGGAAAGTTGCAAAACACCATGGTCATCATTGTTAGCGACAATGGTGGTACGGCCGCGAGTTGGCCAAGCAACCTGCCATACTATGGCGCCAAGTCGACCTATAGCGAGGGCGGTGTGAGGACGCCGTTATTGCTTTGGTGGCCCGGCCACTGGCCCGAAGGTGAGGTGCGCGACCAGATTGCCATGATATTCGACCTGTATCCCACTATCGTTTCCGCGCTGGATATAGCGGTACCGGCAGGACTGGATGGGGCGGATTTGTTCGCCCCGCCGCAGTCGAGGGAGCTGCGGTGGTATAGGCATAATGGCAACTTTGACACAGCGAGTATGTTGTCCGCCGACGGCCAGTTTCGCTTCTCAAGCTGGCGCGGCGTGGGCGAGCTGCTTGTTGCCGAAACTGATTTTGCTGATGAGCAGCCAACGGATCGGACGGCGGTGTATCCCGATATGGCGGCCCGGATGAAGCAGTCCATGTCGCAGTGGGTGCGATCGGTAACTCGTGTCACGCAGCTGGATAGGTCCGTAGAGGGTGCATGGGCAAGCTATTCAGGATCGTCGTTCAGGCGTACCCCTCTAAGTGGTGCGCGGACAATGGGTTTTGTGTTTCAACGCGGCAGTGATCAGGATTTCGCTGGTTCCCAGCTTCTTGCCGAGCAGGAAGGTTATATCGAGATCAGTGAGGCGGGCGGTATCGTGCAAGTTTCTGTCGACGGCAACCGGGTTGAATTGGAGTTGCCCGGTAATCAAAACTGCTTCAGCCTGATTGTCAGCAGCACGATGGTTAAGAATAACATGGCTATCTTCTCGAAACCGGAGCAGCCCAGCCGGACCCGGGTCTATCTCAATGGTGCGCCTGTTGTCGATTCCGAGTATCGGAACCTGTCTCTCAGTAAAGCCTCACCCGGCAATCCGTTGAGAGTGCAGGCCTCCCCTGAGCAGCACTGGTATATGCCAGCGACAGCGGACGTTTTTCTCTCCACGCGTGTTGTGGGTGATGCTGAAATCCTGGCGGAGGTCGCACCCGAACTGGGTGCTGCCTGCGCCGGAGCCTCTATATAGCCTGGAGGATAAAGTGGTGCTGTGCCAGCGCGTTAGGCAGGCGTAATTCCTGCACTTTCCAGCCCGTACCTTCGATCAGCTCGAGAGCATATTTCCTGGAATACACCGCCCACTGCAGGGGTTTACCGGGATAGGCATCGCGAAAAGGCAGGCCGCTGGGTTGCCAGGGTTTGTCCTGCTCGGCGACGATTTTCTCGATGAGTCCATGTCCGTTGTTGGACACCTCATCCAGATAGAGGGTAAAGATCAGTTTCGCTCCCATACGGGCATAGCGGCGCATGACTTTCAGCATATTCGTGTAGTCTGCCGGCGCCAGGTGGGTGAAAACAGAAAACAGGCAGATGACATCGCAGGAGTGTTCTTCTATCGGCAGTCGGGTATCGTCGCCAAGCTTCTCGCCGTCTGGGTTATACATATCGTTGTGCGTATTCACGTGATGAAAAGCCAGGCGCGGGTCGTTGGTGCTGGAGCGCAGAAACTCTATCATTTCCTTGTAGACGTCGACTCCAATGTACTCCCCGACAGGGATGTCGTAGCCAAGTATCGCCTGGGTAAATTTGGTGCCGCAACCCATGTCGAGCACCCGGCTGTTCGCCAGGCTGTCCAGTGCCAGGGCCTGGGTCATATAAGTCAACAGGTCACGGCCGTCTTCCACGTATGTCTGCTCGTCGCTTTTCTTACCGCCGCGCCTTAAAGCTTTGGGCACTGACAAGGTCGGGGGCTGGCTCATGTTTTCTCCAATTCAGTGGTTTCAGCGAGTAAGTATGTCGGCTTTTGGCAGTGGCCGGGGAGGCGGTGTGTAAATGTCGAGTGCAATTGCTTGCTCGACAACGCCAGTTGATTCTGCGATTGGTATGGACCAGGCCCAGTACCTGCCGCTGTTGAATACCCTAACGCGCTTATCAAGCTGCACTTGTAGTAATTCAGCGTAGGTATTGTATGACGAAAAGCTGTAAATGCCTGCCACGAGCGTGGCCAGGAAAAACGTCCAGACGAGCTGGATATTCAATCTAACCGCCACCAGGACCCAGGTACTTGCCAGCATGAGCACGGAGGGGAAGCTGTAGCGTGAAGAGAGCGCGTAGTCGACGCTGGTAAAAGACCTGCCAAAAACCATAGCCATCACTGACAAGACGACAAACCAGCAGCAAAGCTCCATCCTCAAGTCGTCTTTTCTGAATGATATCAGCGTCGATATTACCAGCGTAAGCAGCATGACAGAGCCGGCCAGGGCAGCCTGGGCAACGCTGGTTTCGCTCACCGCGCTTCCCAATAAGGTCAGGGTGTAGAGGATGTGGTGCCCCGGGGCCCTGAAAAAGTTGGTCAGCATGAAGGAGAGGCTGTTCGGTGTCTCCAGGCCGACTCGCCATGCGAGCAACATGGCGAGTCCCACTCCAGTCCACGCGATGGCGTAGAGGAACGAGGCGTTCTTGCGGATAAAGGCCTGGTGTAACAGGCTTGCCAGGCCTACCAGCCAGATAACCTGCCCGGAGGCCAGGGTAAATGTCGCGAGCGAGGCGAGGATAGCTGCAATGGTGAATCGTCCGCGGCTTACGTCGTTGAGAAAAAAAAGGCTGTAGAAGCCGTACAGGAACACGTAGAAATACGCGAAGGCCGCCATGGCCCACAGGTTGATACCATAGGCTCGCAGTTGGAATAGAAACAGCGCTGCAGGCACCAGTATCCACAACCGCTTCTGATCCTTTTGCGCCATCAGGTAGAAGCACAGAAGCAACAGTGGCAGCGCCAGGTTCGCCAGAAAAGTCAGTTGCCGGAAATCGATCTTTCCTGACATCAAATAGGACAGGCAGTAAATCAGGCGAGAGGCGAGTGTGCGGTGATCGTTATGCTGCGCGAACAGAATCTGGAAGGCAGACATTTTATCTTCGGCCGCGATCACCTGTGACAGCACGGCCAGGATGTCGTAAATGTCATCGGCAAACGGCACGTTCAGGGTGTGCCGGTATAGAAATCCGAAATAGTATGCGACTACCGCGATGGTGAGCCCGGCAGGCAGCCACCGGGTGACTACTGTCCCGGTCGTCATCTCAGTGCGCATTGAGTGTGGGTGTATCGTAGGGAAATCGCAGAGCGTACAGGTAAAGTACCTCGACATTCGGCCGCGCCATAATGGTATTCTCGATGTGGCTGTCGCCCGGGTCCTGCCCGTGGAGACGAGCGGACCGGAAACAGTGGCGTGTCGAGGTGTATGCCCGGCTGAGGCATCTGATTGTGTGCCTTCAAGTGTGGGATGAACTGGGCAGTCGATAACGTTGGCAGGTATTCTAAAGTTGGTTCAGTGGGGAGTCTAGTACCCATTCAGTTATAATGCCCACGCTGAAATGATTGCGGTTAGCCGGATTTTCGCTGCATTGCCTACTGCCGTCGCGCGCAGGCTACCGGGTCCTGGTCGATAAGTATCTCAAAGTGAGATTTTTGTGATGTATGAGTATGACGACGACTTCTACGGCTATATCAACCAGGGGTCGATAGATTCAGCCCGGGTAGTTCTCCCGGCTTTGCTGGCTGTGTTGCCGCACCCTGTTCAGTCGGTCCTGGATGTAGGCTGTGGGGCGGGAGCGTGGCTGACCGTCTGGAAGTCGCTTGGCGCCGAGCCCCTTGGGTTGGATGGCAATTATGTTCGTCCCGAGCAGTTGTTGATCAGCCCTGGGGAGTTTTCCGCAGTGGATTTGAGCGCGAGCTTTTCTCTGGACCGTCGTTTTGACCTGGCGCAGAGCCTGGAAGTCGCAGAGCATCTGCCCGCCGCCAGCGCGGCGGGATTTGTGGACAGTCTCTGCCGCCACTCTGATATGGTGCTGTTTTCCGCCGCCCCGCCCGGGCAGGGCGGCGAAAATCATATCAATGAGCAGCCCTATGAATTCTGGCGAGATCTGTTCTGGAAGCAGGGTTATGAGATGCATGATCCTATCAGGGCCGCCCTGCGCGACAACAAGGCGGTGAAACCCTGGTACCGATACAACACGTTTCTTTATGTCAGCGAGCGCTGTAAGCCGGAGGTCCGGACGGCCCTGTCCGCTAGTCGGGTGGAGCGCGGTCGGGCCGTCGCTGATGTCTCGCCATCGATATATCGGCTGCGCAAGCGCGTGGTGGGCCTGCTGCCAGTGGCTGTCAGCACCGCTATTGCGACACTGAAAAAGAAGCTGTGAGGCGTAAGTTGGACCGGCGAGAGCCGCCAGTCGCGTCAGCCCCCTTTCCGGTCGGGGGTAACGGCTGCCCGTGTATCATACCGCCCGAATAATTGGTACTGTCCCGTTTTACCCCGGATTATGAGAGTCCCCGTGAGTTTGGCAACCATACCGAAAATTTCTGTCATCGTTATCGGCTATCGTATGTCCCGCCAGCTTGAAAACACCCTTCTGTCGCTGACTGCCGACTACCAGCGGGGGGTGGTAGCGGATGATTACGAGGTAATTGTCATGGAAAATAGTTCCGTCGACAATCTCTCGCCAGCGGCTGTCGCGGCGCTGCCGCAGAACTTCCGTTACGTCCTGCGTGAAGAGACTGCCGCGACGCCGGTGTATGCCGTTAACGAGGCATTCTCCCTGTGCCGCGCCCCCTTCATTTGCCTGATGATAGATGGCGCCAGGATGGCGAGTCCGGGCGTGATCCGGGCGGGCCTGATGGCCAGCTTGATCAGCGAGAACGCTATATTGGCGGTACCCGGTTACCACCTGGGTCACGACGAGCAGCACCTGGTTGAGGCGGGGCGCGATCAGGGGCTGGAAGAGGCGGAACTGCTCGCATCAATCGACTGGCGGGCAGATGGTTACGAGCTGTTCAGAATCTCCACCTTTAGCGGGGCAAACCGGCATGGTTATCTGCAACCAATCATGGAGTGCAACTGCCTGTTCGCGTCTGCGAAGAATTACGCGGCGATAGGGCACGCCAACACAGAGTTTACCTTGCCGGGGGGTGGCAGTATCAATTTGCACATGTATCGCAGCCTTTGCATGCTGCCTGGCAGCGAGTTATTCGTTACACCCGGCGAAGGTTCGTTTCATCAGTACCATGGGGGAGTAACCACTTCCTCCTACGCCGAGCGAGAAGCGGAAATAGAGAAGCATCGAATTCAATTGCACAGTTTCTGGCCGGGCGGGTTTCACAGCGTCAGGCGGGAACCGGCCCTGCTGGGACGTGTCGGTCCCCAGGCCCAACCATTTCTGATCAAGTCGATCAAGCGCAGTGGCGATCGGATAAAACGCCTGAGCGCGCATGGCAAGGATATTTGGCCGGATGATCCGGTCGCATCAGGTGGTCAGGCTGGTCGTGCGGTGGGGCCCGACTGAGCGGCGGCGTTAGCGCGACGCTGGTCAACTAGAGCTGGCCGGGAATCCATCGGTGCCTTTTCAGGTCTATGCGTTGCGAGTTAGAGAACGGCACGCCTTCGGCTTTCAATTTCTCTTTCTGTGCATGCCAGGTTGCGCTGCCCGGGGGTAGCGAGAGTCTGCCTTGTGCGTTGATTACCCTGTGCCATGGGATGCCGGTGTCTTCCGGCAGTCCGCGCAGGGCCCTGCCGACACGCCTGGCGGCGCCGGGCATGCCCGCATAGCGGGCAACGTCACCGTAGGTGGAGACTTTTCCCGGCGGTATCAGCATCACCACCTGCCAGATACGCAGGTCGATGTCGTTTGGCGTGCGGCTCATTGCAGTCGGGGCGCAACCGCCCTGGCGAAGTTGGGGCGAGTCTAACACCCGGGTAGTGGCGGGCAAAGCCAGCCTCGAAACCTCCGTCGCTGCGCTTGTAAAATCAACCCCTGCCCCCATACTTTCATTGAGGGAGTAGCCTGTTATGCGTTTATTCATCGTCCTCCTGCCCTGGCTGGAGCTTTTCACCCTGATACAACTGGGGATCCAAACCAGTGCACTGGCGGCGCTGGGCTACGTGCTGTTTACCCTGCTGCTGGGCATGGCCATCCTGCAGCGCCAGGGGCAGGGCATGTTTGAGCGGCTGCGCCAGAGCCAGCAGGGCCGGCTGGTCGGGCCGCAACTGCTGCTGGATGACATGTCCCTGGGTCTGGCGGGCATCCTGTTGATGATCCCGGGCCTTATTTCCGACTTCGCCGCCCTCATAGTAGTGATCGGGCCCCTGCGGCGGCGCCTGGCCAGCTGGCTTCTCGGCCCCCAGCCGGAAGCCTACGCCCCGGAGCGAGACCCCGCTGGCAATGTCACCATAGAGGGCCAGTATCGTCGTGTCGACGACGAGAAAAACTCCTAACCCATTGTAAAATAAATAGAAAAGTATAATTTTGCAGGCCTGCGACGTCATGCTCGCAGCGCTTGACTCCCTTTACTCCACGACTAGAATTAGCACTCTCTTGAAAAGAGTGCTAATTGGGGCTTGAAATGCCGCCAGGCGCCCCAATAGTTGAGGCTAGTCCCGCGAGGGTATCCATAAAATTGTTGCTAGGAGAGTAATACAGATGAAAATCCGTCCGCTGTACGACCGTGTTGTCGTTCGTCGCAAGGAAGAGGAAAAAACTACCGCTGGCGGTATCCTGCTGCCCGGCTCCGCCAAGGAGAAACCCAACCAGGGTGAGATCGTGGCAGTTGGCGAAGGCAAGATACTGGAAGATGGCAGCGTGCGCCCCCTGGCAGTGAAAGTGGGCGACACCGTAGTGTTTGGCCAGTACGCCGGCAGCAACACCATCGAAGTCGATGGTGAGGAACTGATCATCATGGGTGAAGGCGAAATCTTCGCCGTCGTCGAGTAAACGTAATCCCGCGTTTCAACAAAATTTGAATTGGTAGATTAGAGGAATTAAATCATGACAGCTAAAGACGTATATTTTGGCGACAAAGCCAGGTCGCGCATGCTCAAGGGCGTAAACATTCTCGCCGACGCGGTCAAGGCGACCCTGGGGCCGAAGGGCCGCAACGCGATCCTGGACAAGTCCTTCGGTGCACCAACCGTGACCAAGGACGGTGTGTCCGTGGCCAAGGAGATCGAACTGGAAGACAAGTTTGAGAACATGGGCGCCCAGATGGTCAAGGAAGTGGCTTCACAGGCTTCCGACCAGGCCGGTGATGGCACCACCACTGCGACCGTACTGGCCCAGGCAATCCTGAACGAAGGCCTGAAAGCCGTCGCCGCAGGTATGAACCCGATGGACCTCAAGCGCGGTATCGACAAGGCTGTCGTTGCAGCGGTGGAGGAGATCAAGAAAATGTCCACTCCCTGTGCGGACAACAAGGCTATCGCCCAGGTAGGCACCATTTCGGCCAACAGCGACACCCAGGTGGGTGACATCATTGCCCAGGCAATGGACAAGGTTGGCAAGGAAGGCGTTATTACTGTCGAGGAAGGTTCCGGCCTCGAGAATGAGCTGGACGTGGTTGAAGGCATGCAGTTTGATCGCGGCTACCTGTCGCCCTACTTCATCAACAACCAGGAGAGCATGAGCGCTGACCAGGAAGACCCTTACATCCTGCTGGTAGAGAAGAAGATCTCCAATATTCGCGAGTTGCTGCCCCTGCTGGAGCAGGTAGCCAAGGCCTCCAAGCCGCTGGTTATCGTGGCTGAGGACGTTGAAGGTGAGGCGCTGGCAACCCTGGTGGTCAACAACATGCGCGGCATTGTGAAAGTGTCTGCCTGTAAGGCACCCGGCTTCGGCGACCGTCGCAAGGCGATGCTGCAGGATATCGCCATCCTCACCGGTGGTACCGTGATTTCCGAGGAAGTGGGCCTGGATCTCGAATCCGCCACCCTGGAGCACCTGGGAACCGCCAAGCGCATCACGATGGACAAGGACAACACTACCCTGATTGACGGTGCCGGTGACCACGATGCCATCAAGGCCCGTGTCAGCGAGATCCGCGTCCAGATCGAAAATACTTCTTCCGATTACGATCGCGAGAAGCTGCAGGAGCGCGTTGCCAAGCTGGCCGGCGGTGTTGCGGTGATCAAGGTTGGCGCCGCTACCGAGATCGAGATGAAAGAGAAGAAGGCCCGCGTTGAAGACGCCCTGCACGCAACCCGTGCGGCTGTCGAAGAGGGCGTGGTAGCAGGTGGTGGTGTGGCCCTGGTGCGCGCTGTTGCTGCTATTTCAGGCCTGAAGGGCGACAACGAGGACCAGAACCACGGTATTACTGCGGCTCTGCGCGCGATGGAAAACCCGCTGCGCCAGATCGTTGCCAACGCCGGTGGCGAACCCTCTGTCGTGCTCAACAACGTCAAGACAGAAGGCAAGGGCAACTACGGTTACAACGCTGCTACCGGCGAGTACGGCGATATGATCGAGATGGGTATCCTGGACCCCGCCAAGGTGACTCGCGTTGCCCTGCAGGCGGCTGGTTCCGTGGCTGGCCTGATGATCACTACCGAGGTGATGATCGCCGACAAGCCTGAAGAGAAAGGCGCTGGCGGCGGCATGCCCGATATGGGCGGCATGGGCGGTATGGGTGGCATGGGCGGCATGATGTAAGCTCCCAGGCTAATCCAAAAAAAACCCGGCTTGAACGCCGGGTTTTTTTTGTCCTGCCATTCCGCTCAGCCGAGATTCGCGTTGACGAACTCCCAGTTCACCAGGGCCCAGAAGGCTTCCATATATTTCGGTCGCGCATTCCGGTAGTCGATGTAATAGGCATGCTCCCAAACATCCACAGTCAGCAGCGGGGTAACGCTTTCGTCGGTCAGGGGAGTTGCCGCATTGCTGGTATTGACGATCGCGAGGCTGCCATCGGCATTTTTTACCAGCCAGGTCCACGCGGAGCCGAAGTTGTTCACCGCGCTGTTTGTGAATTGTTCCCTGAACGCATCAAAAGAGCCGAAGCTCGCGTCGATCGCAGCGCCTATCGCGCCAGAGGGGGCACCGCCGCCGTCCGGGCTCAGGCAATTCCAGTAAAACGTGTGGTTCCAGATCTGGGCCGCATTATTGAACACACCGCCCTCTGAAGACTTGACCACGTCCTCAAGCGTCTTGCCGGCAAGGTCAGTGCCCTCCACAAGCCCATTCAGCTTGTCGACATAGGTCTTGTGGTGCTTGCCGTAGTGAAATTCCAGGGTCTCGGCTGAAATATGGGGTTCGAGCGCATCCTGCGCATAGGGCAGGGCAGGTAATTCAAAGGCCATTGAAGGGATCCTCGCTATTGAATTGATGGGTGAACAGAAAGTGCTTCGACGAAGCCCGCTGTGTCGCATCCAGCAGGCAGAAAAGCAGCATACCAAGCGACAGGGCAAAGTGTATACTAGCGTGGTAAGTCCAACAAAATAATGGAGTACAGGTGATGATGATGGTTATCGATTTTCTTTTCAGGTGGGCGCACGTACTGTTCGGTATAACCTGGATAGGCTTGTTGTATTATTTCAATTTCGTGCAGGGCGAGTATTTCAAGGAAGCTGAAGCCAGCGCCAAGGCCGACGCCATGAAAAAACTTGCCCCCCGGGCATTGTGGTGGTTCCGCTGGGGCGCGATGTTTACCTTCCTGACAGGTCTCGTCCTGCTGCACCGCATCGGTGCGGACCGCGATATCGCAGGCCAGCCCGTGATCTGGGTGGGCGCCCTGGCCGGTATCCTGATGTTCCTCAACGTTTGGCTCATTATCTGGCCCAACCAGAAGGTTGTGCTGGGCATGAAAGAGGGTGACGGCCCATCTTCCGCGGCGAAAGCCGGCCTTGCATCCCGCACCAATACCCTGCTGTCCGCCCCCATGCTGTTCGGCATGCTGGCATCCAAGCATCTTTACATCGAGGGCGCCGGCGGCACGGGTTTTTACGCCTGTATCGCCATCATCCTGTTGCTGGAAGCCAATGCCCTGTTCGGCAAGACCGGCCCGATGACCAGCGTCAAGGGAGTCATCCACTGCAGTCTCGCGCTGACCGCGGTGCTCTGGGCCCTGCTCGCGTTCCTGTAAGCCTTGGTAGAGCTTGATCAAAACCGGGCTTTGCCCGGTTTTTTTTGCCTTGTGCGAAAGCAAGGGTTTGTGAAGCGTTCCATTCGCGGTGGAAGACGGGGGTTGCCGCCCTCCACCGCGAATGGAACGTCACGATTCCCTTAAATCAGCACTGTATTCTCCGGGTCTAATGGATGATTTGATCCTGTAACTATCTGGAGCGTTTACAGAACCCGTCACCGGATCTCCTTTCTGGCGTCACGGCCGCTATGTATAATCAGCGCCACTGGCTGTAACAGGTGTACAACTCATGTCCAATGACGATCTCGACCATATCCCCTCGATAGTGCCCACCCGCGACGGAATGCCCGCCAAGGCGGCGTCAAGGTCGCGGCCGGCCAAGGGCAGCGGCAACACGAGAAGCGGTTCGCCCAAGAGCCCGGCGCCGGGCGGCGCAGGAACGGGGCCGCTGGCACGGGTATTGATTACCCTCTCGCTGGTCGTGGCCGCGGTCGCCTGCGCCTGGGCGTGGCAGTTACAAAAGGAACTGCAGGAATCCAATATCCGCACCGAGGACTACGCAAAACGCCTCGGCGATCTCGAGGCGAGGTTGTCGGATACCGACCAGGGTATGAACCAGAACGCGGAGCTGCAGGCGGCCAAGATTCGGGAGCTTGATACCGAGGTGCGCAAGCTCTGGGACAACGTCTGGAAGGAGGCCAGCGAGCGGCTTGCCAAGCTGGAGAAAGATGGGGCCAGCCAGGGCAAGAAGATCGACACCGCGACAGCCGGCCTGGCCACAACCCAGGGGCAGATCAAGAGCGCGAGTGCCGATATCGCCAAACTCAAGAGTGTGGCGGGTGACCTCGAGCGCATTATCGCCAGCGGTAAAGCCAACCAGGCTGAAGTGGAGCGGGTGGCGGACAGCATCAACCGGGTCAACCTGGACCTGGCCAAGCTGAACAAGCGGGTGCAGGGCAATGAGGAGTGGATTGAGTCCATCAATACATTCCGCAAACAGGTCAATGCCAGCCTGGGTGAGCTTAGGGCAGCGCTGCGCGCCCAGTCTAAGCCTGCCCCGGGCTGAGCGCCCGCGCCAGTTCTGCGGCCCGCCCTGTGGGCTGTAGAGTCGATCCCCGGGGTGTATACTGGCGCTCCCTCTTTACCCCGGTTCTTGTTATCCCCGTCGCAATAAGGATTTCACCATGACTATTATTCGCCAGGACGATTTCATCGACAGCGTCGCCGACGCGCTGCAATTCATCTCCTACTACCATCCCGTGGATTTTGTGAAGGCTGTGCATGAGGCCTACCAGCGGGAGCAGAATCCCGCGGCGAAGGATGCCATGGGGCAGATCCTGATCAATTCCCGCATGTGCGCCGAGGGTCACCGCCCGATATGCCAGGACACGGGCATCGTCACGGTGTTCCTGAAGATTGGCATGAGTGTGCAGTGGGACGCCACGATGTCCGTTGCGGATATGGTCAATGAGGGTGTACGCCGGGCCTATACCAACCCCGATAACGTCCTGCGCGCCTCGATCCTGGAGGACCCGGCAGGGGCGCGTCGCAATACGAAGGACAACACCCCTGCGGTAATTCATATGGAGGTCGTGGCGGGCGATACCGTCGATGTGCAGGTGGCGGCCAAGGGCGGTGGCTCGGAAAACAAGTCCAAGCTCGTCATGCTCAACCCCTCTGACAGCATTGTCGACTGGGTGGTCAAAACCATACCGACGATGGGTGCGGGCTGGTGCCCGCCGGGCATGCTGGGAATCGGTATTGGCGGTACCGCTGAAAAAGCGGCGGTACTGGCCAAGGAAGCCCTGATGGATCCCATCGACATCCACGAACTGCGCGAGCGCGGACCCGCCAACCGGGTGGAGGAACTGCGCCTCGAGATCATGGAGGCGGTGAACAAGCTGGGTATCGGGGCCCAGGGCCTGGGCGGCCTGACCACCGTCATGGATGTGAAGATTCGCGACTATCCCACCCACGCTGCCTCCCTGCCGGTGGCGATGATTCCCAATTGCGCGGCCACGCGGCACGCCCATTTCGTCCTGGACGGCTCCGGCCCCGCACTGCAGACACCTCCGGATATCAACGACTGGCCGGAAATCACCCAGGAGGTGAGCGACCAGGTCCGGCGGGTGAATCTAGACACGGTCACCCGTGCCGACGTGGCGCAGTGGCAGCCCGGCGATACCCTGCTGCTGTCGGGCAAGATGTTGACCGGACGGGACGCCGCCCACAAGAAAATGAAAGAACTCATCGAGAGTGGTGTCGGCCTGCCGAAGGAAGTCGACCTGAAGGGGCGGTTCATCTACTACGTGGGGCCGGTGGACCCGGTGCGCGACGAGGTGATGGGGCCGGCCGGTCCCACCACCGCGACCCGGATGGACAAGTTCACGGATTTCATCCTGGAGAAAACGGGTCTGCTGGGTATGATCGGCAAGGCGGAGCGCGGCCCGGCGGGTGTCGAGGCCATACGCAAGCACAAGGCTGTGTACCTGATGGCGGTAGGTGGTGCGGCCTACCTGGTCTCCAAGGCCATTACCTCCGCCCGGGTGGTCGCCTTTCCCGAGCTGGGCATGGAGGCTATCTATGAATTCGAGGTCAAGGACATGCCGGTGACAGTGGCGGTAGACACCACCGGGGTCTCGGTACACGAAACCGGGCCAAAACTCTGGCAGGCAAAGATTGCCGAGCAGGCGATAACCGTTGCCTGACACGTTTTACTGGCACGATTACGAGACCTCTGGCGCCGACCCGTCCCGCGACCGGCCGGTGCAGTTCGCCGGACTGCGCACCGACCTGGACCTGAACCCCGTGGGCGAGCCCCTGGTGCTGTTCGCCCGCCCCGCGGACGATGTCCTGCCCCAGCCACAGGCCAGCCTGGTCACGGGTATCAGCCCGCAGCAGGCGCTTGAAAAGGGTTTGCCCGAGTGTGAGTTTATCGGCCGCATCGAGCAGGAGCTGGCCCGGCCCGGTACCTGTGGCGTGGGTTACAACTCACTGCGCTTTGACGACGAGGTCACCCGCTACACCCTGTACCGCAACTTCCATGAACCCTATGCCCGGGAATGGCAGAACGGCAACTCCCGCTGGGACCTCATCGACCTGTTGCGTACGGCCAACGCGCTGCGCCCGGAGGGTATCGAATGGCCCCTGCGGGAGGACGGCTTGCCCAGTTTCCGGCTGGAAGAGCTGACCGCCGCCAACGGCATCAGCCACGAATCGGCCCACGACGCCCTGTCGGATGTGCATGCGACAATAGCCCTGGCCCGGCTGGTAAAGCAGCGCCAGCCGCGCCTGTACGACTACGTGCTCAATCATCGCGACAAGCGCTCCGCCCAGGCGCTGCTGGATATCGCCGGCATGAAGCCGGTGCTGCACGTGTCGGGCATGTTCGGGGCGCAACGCAATAATATCGCGCTGATAGTGCCGCTGGCCCTGCACCCGGTGAACAGGAACGAGGTGATCTGCTATGACCTGGATGCCGACCCGGCTCCCCTGTTCGAGCTGGAGCCTGACCAGCTGGGGGAGCTGCTGTTCCGGCGTACTGCGGATCTGCCCGAGGGCGTGGAGCGACCCGGGCTGAAGACAGTACATATAAATCGCTGTCCCGTACTGGTGACCGCGAAAATGGCGGATGCTGCCACCGCCGAGCGCCTGGGCATCGACGGCGCGCGCTGCCGCAAGCACCTCGCCGCCCTGCGGGACTACCGCGGGCGCAACCCGAAAGCCTTCAACACCCGGGTCCAGGCGATTTTTGCCGGGCGCAACTTCGAGCCCGTGTCAGACCCGGATCGCATGCTCTATGGCGGCGGTTTTTTTTCCGATCACGACAGGCAGGTGATGAACGATGTGCGCGCCTCCAGCCCGGCGGAGCTGGCGTCAGCCAGTTTTGCCTTCGAGGACGCGCGCCTGCCCGAGATGCTGTTTCGCTATCGCGCGAGGAACTACCCCCAGACCCTGTCCCCCGAAGAGCGAGCCCGGTGGGAGGAGTATCGTTTCGCACGCCTGACCGAGCCCGGCGCCGGCGGCAGTATCTGCATGGATGAATTTCATGCCAGCATCGAGGAGCTGCTGGCCTCGGGCACCCTGGCGCCAGCGCAGCAGGAACTGATGCTGCAGCTGCAGGAATATGGCGACAGCCTGCTGGCCTGAGCGACCGGCGGAGTTTTCTTCGGTAATACGCACATGGGCAGTGGCGCGGCCCCCTCGTATAATGGCGCCGGGCGGGTTGTGGCCCGCCCCTTAACCCAGTTTCCAGGAGCGAATCCCTGTGCAGTTTGCCGGTAGCCATATCCTCTCGGTCCACCAGTTCGAACGCGGCGACGTAGAGCATATTTTTGCCGTTGCCGATCGCATGGGCCCCTACGCCCGGCGCCGTCGTGTTACCCGGGTACTGGATGGCGCCATCCTGGGGTCCATGTTTTTCGAGCCCAGCACCCGCACCCGGGTGAGCTTCGGCAGCGCCTTCAACCTGCTGGGCGGCGAGGTGCGCGAGACCACCGGTTTCGAAAATTCCGCAATCGCCAAGGGGGAGTCGCTGTACGACACCGCCCGGGTTCTCAGTGGCTATTCCGATGTCATAGCCATGCGCCATCCGGTGGCCGGGTCGGTGGCGGAATTTGCCGCCGCCAGCCGCGTGCCGGTAATCAATGGCGGGGATGGCAGCAACGAGCATCCCAGCCAGGCTTTGCTGGATCTGTACACTATCAAGAGCGAACTGGTTGAGCGGGGCCGCGGTATCGACAAACTCCGTATCGCCATGGTGGGTGACCTGCGCTACGGTCGAACCGTACATTCCCTCAGTAAGCTCCTGTGCCTGTTCGAGCGGGTGCAGGTGACCCTGGTTTCGCCGGGCGAACTGCGGATGCCCGGGGAAATCGTTGAGGAAATGCGTCAGTCAGGGGTAGAGGTCATCGAGTCCGACGCCCTGGAGGCCAGCATCTCCCACGTGGATATCGTCTACTCGACCCGCATCCAGGAGGAGCGCTTCAGCAGCCAGGCGGAGGCGGATCTCTACCGGGGCCGGTATCGTCTCAACCAGGCCATTTACACCCACCACTGCGAACCCAACACGGTGATCATGCATCCACTGCCGCGGGATTCCCGGGACAATGCCCGGGAACTGGACGATGACCTGAACGATAACCCGAACCTCGCGATCTTCCGCCAGACCGACAACGGCATGCTGGTGCGGATGGCCCTGTTCGCCCTGACCCTGGATGTGGTCGACCAGGTAGACAGGCATGCGCGGGACGTCAACTGGTACACAGCGGGCAGGTTCTGATGAGCCTGGAGCTGACCTTCGGCCCGCAGGACGTGCGCATCCTCGAGGACGCCACGGTGTTTTCCGGCCACTTCAGCCTGCGTCGGGTCACCCTGCAGTATCGCCGCTTCGGTGGAGGCTGGAGCAGTCCCCAGGTGCGGGAACTGTTTGAGCGGGGGGACGCGGTGGGTGTGCTGCCCTGGGACCCGGTCACGGATGAGCTGGTGCTGATCGAGCAGTTTCGCCCCGGTGCAATGCGCGCCGGTGACAGCCCCTGGATGCTGGAACTGGTGGCCGGTGTGGTGGAGCCCGGAGAGAGCGACACGGAAGTGGCGCACCGGGAGGCCATGGAAGAGGCGGGCTGTGAGCTGTCGGAGCTGGTGCCCATTGCGACCGTGCTCCCCAGTGCCGGCGCCTGCACCGAACAGGTGCGCCTGTTTTGCGGCAGGGTGAATAAAGCCTCGATTGGCGGCATTCATGGCCTGCAGGAAGAGGGGGAAGATATCCTGGTGCATTCGGTAGCCCGCACTGACGCCCTGGCGTTGCTGGCGGCCAACCGGGTCCCCAATGGACACACCCTGATCGCCCTGCAGTGGCTGCAGATTCACGGCGAGTCCCTGCGGGAGCGCTGGAGCTGAGGCTGTCCGCCGCCGCGCCCTGTTGACCCATGTCAGACCATAATCCCGACTCCCCGCCCGAGACCCCGACCGACGCGTTACCGGATAAGTCCCCGGATAACACGCCTGGCCTGCTGCGGGCCAGCGCCCTGGTAGGCAGCATGACCATGCTGTCGAGAATCCTGGGGCTGGTGCGGGACATGGTCATTGCCGGGTTTGTCGGGGCCACTGCCAACGCCGACGCCTTTTTTGTGGCCTTCAAGATCCCCAATTTCCTGCGGCGTTTATTCGCAGAGGGTGCATTTTCCCAGGCCTTTGTTCCCGTGCTCGCCGACTACAAGCAGGAGGGCAGCATCGCGGCGGTGAAGAGCCTGATCGACAGGGTCGCCGGGGTTCTGGGCGGCACCCTGCTGCTGGTCACCTCCTTTGCCATACTGGCGGCACCCCTGGTCGCCGGGCTGTTCGCCCCGGGCTTCCTCGACCAGCCGCTGAAATACCAGCTGACCTCCGAGATGATCAGGATCACCTTCCCCTACCTGTTGTTGATCTCGATGACCGGCTTTTGCGGGGCCATCCTCAACAGTTTCGGGCGCTTTGCCGTACCCGCCTTCACCCCGGTATTCCTCAACCTGTCCCTGATCTTTGCCGCCACCGTGGCGGCCCCCTGGTTTGAAGAGCCCGTTTTTGCCCTCGCCTGGGGGGTGTTTTTTGCCGGGTTTATCCAGTTGTTGTTCCAGCTGCCGTCGCTGTACCGGCTGGAACTGGTGCCGCGACCGATCTGGGATACCCGGGACGAAGGGGTGCGGCGGATCCTCAAGTTGATGGTGCCGGCCCTGTTCGGCGTCTCGGTGAGCCAGATCAACCTGCTGCTGGACACGGTGCTGGCCTCGTTCCTGCCTACCGGCAGCGTGTCCTGGCTTTACTACTCGGATCGCCTGGCGGAGCTGCCACTGGGGGTGTTCGGCATCGCGATTGCCACCGTTATCCTGCCCAACCTGTCGGCCCACCGGGCAGCGGCGCGAGAGGGCAAGTTCAGCCTGACCCTGGACTGGGCTATCCGCTCGGTGCTGCTGATCGCCGTGCCCGCCACCGTGGCCCTGGTGATCCTGGCCCAACCCATACTCATCACCCTGTTCCAGTACGGGGAACTGACCCCCCGGGACGTGGCAATGTCCTCCTACAGCCTGCAGGCCTACAGCCTTGGCCTGGTAGCATTCATGCTGGTCAAGGTACTGGCGCCGGCCTACTACGCTCGCAAGGACACGAAAACCCCGGTGAAAATCGGTATTGTCGCCATGGTGGTGAATATGGTGCTCAACCTGCTGTTCGTGGTCCCCCTGATGTACTTCTGGAACGTGGGACACATGGGGCTCGCGCTCGCCACATCGGTGGCCGCTTTCCTGAACGCCGGCCTGCTGCTGCGGGGGCTGCTGCGAGATGGCGTGTACCAGGTACACGGCGGCTGGGGCAGCTACACCCTGCGCCTGGTGGCGGCCACCACCGCCATGACGGCGGTCCTGCTGTTCCTGAACCAGGGCAGCGCCCATTGGCTGGGCTGGGACTGGCAGCGCCGGGCCCTGGAACTGGCCCTGCTCTGCGGCGCCGGGGCCGCCATCTACCTGTTGGTCCACATGTTGCTGGGTACGCGCCTGCGGCATTTGCGCACGCCTTCCGAGCTCTGAGCCGGGGTATTATTACCCCCCGGGGGAGGGCGCAAGCATAGGCGAGTGCGTCTACATTCGCTATACTGCTGCGTTTGATTTGACTGAGTATCTCCTGCCCCGATGGAATTGATCCGCGGCCTGCACAATATGCGGCCAAGACACCGCGGTTGCGTGGTCACGATCGGCGCTTTTGACGGCGTGCATCTGGGCCACCAGGCGGTGATCCGGCACCTGCTGGACAAGTCGCTGGAACTGGCTGTTCCCTCGCTGGTGATTGTGTTCGAGCCGTTGCCACGGGAGTACTTTTCGCCCCTGAAAGCCCCGGCCAGGATCATGAGCTTCAGGGAAAAGTTTTTCGCCATGCGGGCGCTGGGCGTGGACCGGCTGTTGCGGGTGCAGTTCAATGAGAGCCTGCGGGAAATGTCCGCCCAGCGATTCCTGGATGACATTTTCGTCGCCGGGCTCGGTGTCCGCTACGTGGTGCTGGGAGATGACTTTCGCTTTGGCAACGATCGCGAGGGGGACCTGGAGTTTATCAGGCAGCAGGGCCCGCGCTACGGCTATGAGGCCAGGCCCACCCCCACCTATTCGATAGGCGGGGAGCGGGTGAGCAGTACCCGGATCCGGGAGGCCCTGGAAAGCGCGGATTTCGCCGCGGCAAAACGCCTGTTGGGGCGGCCCTACACCATCTCTGGCAAGGTGATCTATGGCCGCCAGTTGGGGCAGACCCTGGGGGCGCCCACCGCCAACCTGCACCTGGACCGGCTGCGGGCGCCGCTGTCGGGGGTTTACGTGGTGGAGGTCAGTGGCGCTGGTCTCGAAGGCGCCGCAGGGGTCGCCAATGTCGGGGTTCGCCCGACTGTAGACGACAGCATCAGGGCGAACCTGGAAGTGCACTTGCTGGACCGGGAAATTGGCCTCTACGGCCAACATATCGAGGTCACGTTCAGGCACAAACTGCGTGACGAGAAAAAGTTCGGCTCAGTGGAGGAGCTGAGGGAAAACATTGCCAGGGACATAGAAAATACACGGGCCTGGTTGGGTCGGCACTGACGTTTTCAGATGATAGATATATGAGCGATTACAAAGACACATTGAACCTGCCCCAGACGGCCTTCCCGATGAAGGCCAGCCTGGCCCAGCGCGAGCCGCAGCGACTGAAGCAGTGGCAGGAAATGGAGCTGTACGCAAAAATTCGCGCGGCGGGAGCCGGACGCCCGAAATTCATCCTCCACGATGGCCCGCCCTACGCCAACGGCGACCTGCATCTTGGCCATGCGGTGAATAAAATCCTGAAAGACATAATCGTCAAGTCGCGCACTCTCGACGGCTTTGACGCACCTTACGTTCCCGGCTGGGATTGCCATGGCCTGCCTATCGAGTTGAACGTGGAAAAGAAGGTGGGCAAGCCCGGGGTCAAGGTTTCGCCGGCGGAGTTTCGCCAGAAGTGCCGCGAATACGCTGCGCGCCAGGTCGATGGCCAGCGCGCGGATTTTATCCGTATGGGAGTGTTCGGCGACTGGTCCAACCCCTACCTGACCATGGACTTCGCGTTCGAGGCGAATATCGTCCGCACCCTGGCCCGTATTATCGACAATGGTCACCTGCACAAGGGTTTCAAACCCGTGCACTGGTGCACTGACTGCGGTTCTGCCCTGGCCGAGGCCGAAGTTGAATACCAGGATAAGGTGTCCGCGGCCATCGATGTCGCGTTCGTAGCGCTTGACCCCGCCGCATTCAACCGTGCCTGCGGCGCGAGCTACCAGGGCGAGATCGCGGTGCCGATCTGGACCACGACCCCCTGGACCCTGCCCGCCAATATGGCGGTTAGCCTGAACGGCGAGCTGGACTATGTGCTGATCGAAGGCCAGGGCAGGGCCCTGCTGGTGGCCGAGGCCCTGGCGCAGTCCTGTGCGCTGCGGTTTGGCCTGCCGGCCCTGACAGTGCTCGGTCGTTGCAAGGGCGCAGCCCTGGAAAACCAGTTACTGCAGCATTGCTTTCTCGAGCGCCAGGTCCCGGTCATCCTGGGCGACCACGTCACCACCGAAGCCGGCACCGGCGCCGTGCACACTGCGCCTGCCCACGGCCAGGACGACTTTGTGGTGGGCCAGGCCTACGGCCTGGAGGTCTACAACCCGGTGGGCGGCAACGGCGTATACCTGCCGGACACCGAGCATTTTGCCGGCCAGCACGTGTTGAAAGCCAACACGGCTATTATCGATCTGCTGGGCGAACGCGGCGTATTGCTGCACGCCGAGCAGTACCAGCATTCCTACCCGCACTGCTGGCGCCACAAGACCCCGATCATTTTCCGGGCCACGCCCCAGTGGTTTGTCGGTATGCACCAGAACGGCCTGTTGGGCAGCGCCCTGGCGGCGGTTGAGCAGGTGCAGTGGCTGCCCGAGTGGGGCAAGGCGCGGATAGACGCCATGCTGGCCAATCGCCCGGACTGGTGCATATCCCGCCAGCGCACCTGGGGGGTGCCAATCACCCTGTTCGTCCACAAGGTCAGCGGTGAACTGCACCCCGAGACCCAGTCACTGATGGAAGCGGTGGCGCTGCGTATGGAGGAGCGGGGCATCGATGCCTGGTTCGAGCTCGATGCTGCGGAACTGCTGGGCGCCGAGGCGGACGATTACGACAAGGTGACGGACACCCTGGATGTCTGGTTCGATTCCGGTGTCACCCACGCCTGCGTACTGCGCCAGCGCGAGGGACTGCGCTCTCCGGCAGATATGTACCTTGAGGGCTCCGACCAGCATCGCGGCTGGTTCCAGTCCTCCCTGCTGACCGGCATCGGCAGCTACGGCGAGGCGCCCTACAAGGCGGTGCTGACCCACGGCTTCACCGTGGACAGTGACGGCCGCAAGATGTCCAAGTCCATTGGCAACGTGATTGCCCCCAACAATGTCATGAATGACCTCGGGGCCGATATTCTGCGGCTTTGGGTGGCGGCCACGGATTACCGCGGCGAGCTGGTGGTCAGTGATGAAATTTTCAAGCGCACGGCGGACGCCTACCGGCGCATTCGCAATACCGCGCGTTTCCTGTTGTCCAACCTCAGTGGGTTCGACCCGGTGGCGGACGCCGTGGATTTCGGGGAAATGCTGTCGCTGGATCGCTGGGCGGTGGATCGGGCGGCCGCCCTGCAGGCGGAGTTGACCGAGGCTTATGACAACTACCAGTTTCACCAGGTCTACCAGAAGTTGCACAATTTCTGCGCCCAGGATCTCGGCGGTTTCTACCTGGATGTCATCAAGGATCGGCAGTACACGAGCCGGGCGGACAGTGTCGCCCGTCGCTCGGCCCAGACCGCCATGTATCACATCGGTGAGGCCCTGGTGCGCTGGATGGCGCCCATCCTGAGTTTTACAGCCGAGGAAATCTGGGAGAACCTGCCGGGTGAGCGGGCAGAGTCTGTGTTCCTGGTCGAATGGTACCGGGGCTTGCAGACGGAACCCGCCAATGAAGCGATGGGCAGGGATTACTGGCGCCAGCTGATGGCTGTGCGCGCGGCGGTCAACAAGGAAATGGAAGCGCGTCGTGCAGCGGGTGAGCTGCGCGGTTCACTGGACGCCGTGGTAAGCCTTTATGCGGAGCCTGCGCTGTTGGCCCAGCTGCAATTGCTGGGTGACGAATTGCGATTCGTGCTGATTACCTCGGCGGCGACCCTGGCGCCACTGGCGGATGCGCCGGCGGAGGCAGCCGCCACCGAGCTTGCCGGCCTGCGCCTGCGGGTGAGCGCATCCGAGCTGGACAAGTGCGAACGTTGCTGGCACCGGCGTCCCGAGGTGGGTCAGGTCGCCGAGCATCCGGGCCTTTGTGGCCGCTGCGTGGAAAACGTCTACGGCGATGGCGAGCAGCGTCGCTATGCGTAACGGCTGGTACGCAATACGCTGGTACGGCCTCGCCGCACTGGTCGTGATTCTGGACCAGTGGACCAAGGGCCTGGCGGAGAGTGCACTGGAATATGGCCGGCCGGTTGAGGTATTTTCCTGGTTCAACCTGACCCTGCAATACAACACCGGGGCAGCGTTCAGCTTCCTCAGCGATGCCGGGGGCTGGCAGCGCTACTTCTTCAGCGCCGTGGCGGTGATTATCAGCGCGCTGCTGGTGGCCTGGCTCTACCGGATGCCCCGGGAACAGCGGCTGCTGGCGCTGGCACTGGCGCTTATCCTGGGTGGGGCGCTGGGCAACGTGTGGGACCGACTCGTATTGGGCCATGTGGTGGACTTTATATCGGTGCATTACGGCGGGCGCTATTTTCCCGCATTCAACATCGCCGATTCTGCGATCAGCCTGGGCGCGGCCTGTATGATCTGGGACAGCCTGTTTGGCCGCGAACCCGAAGCATCGGTGGAACGAGGTATCAATCCGAAATGACCATAATTGATGTGCCGGTGAGCGAGGGTACCCGGGTCTACGTGAATTTTTCCGTGAGTCTCGAGGATGGCTCGGAAGTGGATTCCAACTTTGGCGGCGAACCGGTTGCTTTCGTGGTTGGCGATGGCAGCCTCCTGCCGGGCTTTGAACGCCTGCTGTTCGGCATGTCCGCAGGCCAGCGCCGGATGTTTACCGTGCCGCCGGAAGATGGTTTCGGCCAGCCCAACGACAGCAACGTACATTACCTGCCGCGCTCGCAGTTCGATGATGACAGCGAACTGGAGATCGGCCTGGTGTATTCATTTGCCGATGCCAGCGGCGGTGAGCTGCCTGGCCTTATAGTGGCGTTTGATGAACAGGAGGTGACCATAGATTTCAATCACCCCCTGGCGGGCCGCAATATATTGTTCGATGTCCTGGTGCACCGGGTCGAGCCGGTGGAGCTGCACTGATGGACGTGCGCCTTGCCAACCCGCGGGGATTCTGTGCCGGGGTCGATCGTGCGATCGACATCGTCAACCGGGCATTGGAGGTGTTTGGCGCCCCGATCTATGTGCGCCACGAGGTGGTGCACAACAAGTTTGTGGTAGAGGACCTGCGCGCCCGCGGCGCTCGCTTCGTTGATGAGCTGGACGAGGTGCCCGATGATTGCATCGTTATATTCAGCGCCCACGGGGTGCCCCAGTCGGTGCGTAAAGAGGCGGATCGACGCGGGCTCAGGGTGTTTGATGCCACCTGCCCGCTGGTGACCAAAGTGCATATAGAGGTTGCCCGCTACAGCGCGGAGGGGCGCGAGTGCGTACTTATCGGTCACCGCGGCCACCCCGAAGTGGAAGGCACCATGGGGCAGTATGACAGCCGTCCCGGGGGCGAAATCTACCTGGTTGAAGATGAGGCGCAGGTGGGCTCCCTGGTGGTGCGCAACCCGGACAAACTGTCCTATGTCACCCAGACCACGCTGTCCATGGACGACACCGCCCGGGTGATCGATGCCCTGCGCCAGCGCTTCCCGGGTATCACGGGGCCGCGCAAGGACGATATCTGCTACGCCACCCAGAACCGGCAGGACGCGGTCAAGCAGCTCGCGGGGGACTGTGACCTGGTGTTGGTGGTGGGCTCTCCCAACAGTTCCAATTCCAATCGCCTGCGGGAGCTGGCGGAGCGCATGGGCGCCGACGCCTATCTGCTCGATGGTGCCGACGATATCGACCCCCGCTGGCTGGAGGGCAAATCCCGCATCGGCGTGACTGCGGGAGCCTCCGCTCCCGAGGTGCTGGTGCGCGAGGTGCTGGACGGGTTGCGCGCCCTGGGCGCGAGCGACGCGGTTGAGCTTGCCGGTCGTCCTGAGAACGTCACTTTTTCCCTGCCTCGGGAATTGCGGATCGAGGTGAAAAACCTCTAGCGTCGCAGGATCGCCGATCCCATTCGTTCATCTTCCACCATCTCGGTGCAGTTTCTGGAATCCCTGACCCACAGCTAATAACTTGCTACAGCAGGAGGTACTGCTGTGGACAGGATATCGTGCAAATTCACCTATTGGGGCCTGACCCTGGTTGAGCTGATGATCACCCTGGTGATTCTCAGCGTCACGGTCACGCTGGCAACACCCGCCATGCGGCAGCTGCTCCATGGCAGCACGCTTCGCGCCGAAACCAGCCGCCTGCTGGATGCCATCAACCTGGCGCGCAGTGAAGCCGTATTCCGCAATACACCGGTAACCCTGTGCCCGTCGGCGATGGCCACTTCGGGAGTGCCCGACTGCGCCGGCGTCCTGGCGGGCGGCTGGATCGTTTTTACCAATGCCAATCGTGACGCCGTGGTCGACGCGGAGTCAGACGAAGTACTCCGGGTATTCGAAGCGATCCCGCCGGGTTACAGTCTCAGCAACCTGGCGGGCACCCGCGCCGCAGATGAGCTCATTACCTATCTGCCGGATGGCTCGTCCCGCCGTAATCTCTCGCTGCTCATATGCCCCCCCGCGAGCTACCTCGCCAGGCCCTGGACTGTTGTGCTCAACAGCGTCGGGCGCCCCCGGGCTGCCCGTGGAGAGGGGCAGTGCCCGGCGGGAGGTGGATGATGGGCGCCCGTCAGGGTGGTGCCGGCCTGGTGGAGGTTGCCGTCGCACTGCTGGTGCTGTCGATCGGCACCCTGGGCCTGGGCCAGCTGCAGATATCTGCCAAAAGACTGGGTCACGAGGCAGTGCAGCGCACGCAGGCTGCAGCGCTTGCCATGGACCTGCTCGAACGCCTGCGGGCCAACCGCACCGTCCTGGCGGCCTACGCCACAACCGGTATTGGCGACACCGGTGGCGCGGCGCTGGTGCCACCCGCTTCAGACTGTAACTTCGGCGGTTGCTCGCCGGCGGAACGCAAAGACCGGGACCTGTGGCAATGGCAGCAGGCGCTGCGGGGAGCCAGCACTGGCGGCGGGGCCGGCGGGCTTGTGGAGCCGCGGGCCTGCGTCGCTGTCAGCGGGCGCCGGGTCACGGTGCAGATCTCCTGGCAGGGCTTCCGGGGACTGTCCCTTCCGTCGCAACCGGGTATTTGCGCGGACGACAGCAGCGCTCCGGATGCCGCCGCCCGGCAGTGGCTGCAGATGACCTCGTGGATCGGGCGGGACCAGCTGTGATGGCGGGGGCCGGCAGGCGGCTCGAGTTACATCGCGGGCTGTCCCTGGTGGAGCTGCTGCTTGCCCTGGCGCTGGGTGTGGTGCTGTCCTTCGGGGCGATGAATCTGTTGCTCTACAGCAAACGCAGTTTCTTCGAGGCCCAGGAGCTGGCGCGCTTGCAGGAAAACGGCCGCCACGCGCTGCGTTACCTTTCCCGCGAGCTCACCATGGCGGGCTATCTCGCCACTCGCCTGCCGGGCACTGGGCTCGAATCGCTGGAATCAGGCAGCCCCTGCTTTGATTACCTGATGGCCACAGCTACGCCCATCGAGCATGTCAATGACGTGAACCGCGCGGGGGAGTCAGGCAGTGGCGGCAGGAACCTGCCGGATGACTGCCGGCTGGCGGGCAAGCACCTGGCGGGCACCGACCTGTTGCTGATCCGGCGTACGGTAAGCGCGCCGGTGCTGGCGGCAGGAGAGCTCAGGGGCGCGATTGATCCACAGGCGATCTATTTGCGCGCTGTAGCCGGGCCGGGTTCGGCGCGGCTGCAGCGCGGTGGTCACGGCGTGGTTGCCGCTGCGGAACTGTGGGAGTACGTCCCGCAGTTGCTCTTCCTGCGCGACTATTCTGTCGCCAGTGGAGATAAGGTGCCCACCCTGTGCCGCAAGCGACAGGGGCGCTCCAGCAATCGCATGGCGCCCGCCCAGTGCCTGGTGGAGGGAATAGAAAACCTGCAACTGGAATTCGGCATCGATGACAACGGCGATGCCCAGCCGGACCGGTTCGAGCTTGCGCCGGATGCCGCGGAACTGGCATCGGCCGTTGCAGCCCGTATCTATCTGCTGGTGCGCAGCGTCCGTCCCATCCCGGGTTATCTCGACGATCGATCTTACTCGCTAGGCCAGACACGGGTGGAACCGGCCTTCGACGCCTACTACCGGCGCCTGTTCCAGACCACAGTCTTGTTGCGCAACCGGGGTTTCGTTCAGTCATGAAAGTTTCGCATGCCGGTCCAGGCCAGCGGGGCCTTGTACTGCTGGTAGCCCTGCTTGTGCTCCTGCTGCTCACAGTCATTGCAATGACCATCGCCGGTACCAACCGTCTGCAGTTGCACATGGCTACCAACGATGAGGGCAGGGTCGCCGCACTCCAGCAGGCGCTGGCGGTGGTGGATGCCGTGCTGGACAGCCCCACCGGCATTTCGCTGGACAGCAGCGTGGGAGACAGGCGCTGTAGGGCGGGATCTCCCGACCCCTCCTGTGACGAATACACGATCGAGCTTCCTCCCGGCGCCCTGCCCGGGGACGGCAGCCTGGAAGTGTCTGTCGCCAGGGTCGCGCCCGCCCAGAGCGAGATGCCGTCAATGGGGGAGGCCGAAGCCAGCAGCGCCGTCCACTACCGGGTGGCGAAATTCGAGATACAGGTCGCCTACGACGGCGCCGCCGCCGGCATCGGCAGGGCGACACTTACCCAGGGCGTGCTCGTGCGCGTTCCCGTTTCAACACAATCAGGAGGAGGTGCGCCATGAAACTGCTGTTGACCATCGCTCTTTACGGGGTCCTGGCCGGGCTCATAGCAACCCGCCCGAGGGCGGATGATATCGATATCTACCTGGCCCGGTTTGCCGGCACTGCCGACGGCAGTTGTTCTGCGACGACCGGCCCCGGAGACACGGTTTTTGCGCCCGGGAGCCTGGTGGCGGCTTCAGTGCCGCTGGCTGCACCGGGTGAGAGTGGCTCGAGCGAGGATATCTATTTCGCCCTGTTCCAGCCGGAACCCTGGCCACTTTGGGAGGGCAACATCAAGAAGCTGAAAATTGCCGCGCCGACGGGTACTGGCGCCGATTCGGCAGGTTCGCAAATGCAGGATATCGTGGCCGCCGCCCCCTCCGGCAGGGCCGCGATATCCCCCCGAGACGGGCAGATCCTGCCCGATGCCCTGACCTTCTGGACCGACCCCCTGGGTGATGACGTGCTGGCGTTCGATTCAGACCGGCAGGAGGTGCCCGGACGGGACGGCCGGTCGGTGACCCGGGGTGGGGCGGGGCAGCAGGTTCCCGGGTTCCTGGCCAGTTCGACTGGCGACGGCAACGCTGAGCCCGGTGCGAGGCAGTTGTATACCCTGGATCCGGATCAGCCGGGGGAGCTGCTGCCTTTTGACGCATCACCTGCAGGGTTCGCTGCACTTGCGCCGTATCTCGATCCGACCCGGATGCTGCCTGAGCCCGATGGACTTGACCTGATGCGCTGGATCCGGGGCCAGGACAGCTATGACGAAGACGCTGACGGCGACCGCTACGAGTCGAGGCCATGGCTGCTTGGCGACCTCCTGCACTCCAGGCCGCTGGCGATAAATTATGGCGCCCGGCGCGGCGGCTACAGCGCCGACAACCCGGATATTCGCATTTTCTTCGGCACCAACGACGGTGTATTTCACCTGCTGCGCAATACCACTCCCGCCGGTGCGGAGTCGGGCCAGGAGACCTGGGCCTTCATTCCCCTGGAGTTGCTCCCCATGCAGTCGACGCTGGCTGGCAATGGGGGCACAGACATGCAATCTCACCCCTACGGCCTGGATGGGGAAGCGGTTGCGGTAATGGAGGATCGCAATGGCGACGGCACCATCGAAACTGAAGACGGGGATTCTGTTCTGGTGGTGATTGGCCAGCGGCGCGGTGGGCGCGGACTCTACGCCTTCGACATGAGCGATCCTGACGACCCCCGGTATCGGTGGTCTATCGACTACAGGACCCCGGGATTCGAACAACTGGCACTGACCTTTTCCACGCCCAGGGTAGCCAGGCTGGATCTGGGCGAGGATGCGCCGACCACAGTGCTGCTGTTTGGCGGTGGCTATAACGGCGGCTGGGCGGGGAACGAGCGCGCCGGTAAGGACGCAGGCGCTGGCAGCGACCCCATCGGCAACGCAGTCTATGTGGTGAACGCTGCGGATGGCAGCCTGGTATGGCGGGCGGTGGGGCCCGGAGACGGTGCCGTAACCACCTCGGCTGAAGGAGTATTTTATGCGCAGGACCTGACCGACAGTATTCCCTCGGCCCTGAGTGTGATCGACGCAGACCGCAACGGCGTGGATGACCGCGCCTACGTGGGGGATAGCGGCGGCAATGTGTGGCGCCTTGAATTGACCGAGCACCGGCATCGCCAGCCCGATACCGCTACCACGGATGAAGCCAACTGGTATCTTGCCCGGCTGGCCTCACTGGGAGGTACGGGCGCTGCGGACCGGCGCTTTTTTCATCCGCCGGATGTAGTCCATAGCCGGGATGCGGCCGGCGACTACGACGGTGTACTGATCGTCTCGGGCAACCGGGCTGCACCCCTGGAAATGCAGGTGCGCAACTTTGCCTACCTGTTGAAAGACAGGAAAACTGCGGGAATAGAGCGTGAGGATCCAATGTCGGCGGGGAGCGGCATTGACCATGAGGACCTTGTGGAGGCGGCCGGCGCCTGCCTCTCGTCCGCTGAAGCAAACTGTATTGCAGCCGACCTCACGCCGGGTTGGAAGCTCGAATTGCAGGCGCCGGGCGAAAAGGGACTCTCGGCGCCGCTGGTCAGCAGCGGGACGGTGCTGTTTACCAGTTATGTTCCCGGCGTTGTGGACACCGGGGAGGACAGCCCGCCGGATTGCGCCCCAGCCCCGGGTTCCAGTCGCGCATACGGGGTTACCCTGGGCACCGGCGCCCCCGCACTGCCGCCACCGGGGCAGCTTACTCCCGCGGATGGGGATGACACTGCGCAGGCGGGGCGTGATCTTTTCAGGAACATAGGTCCCGGCCTGCAGGGAGATGTGCTGCCCTTTTACGACCAGGTCCTGATTCCCGGTGCAGGATTCGGGGACGCGTCATTGCTCCCGGACTCTGCCAGAACCCGCTGGCGAAGCTATTGGCGGGAGGAAGAGGTGGACACCTTCTGATGTCGCCCTGGATGAAATCCCGGGGTCGTCCGGCGCCGGAAACCGTGAACTCGCAGGAGCAGTCGGGATTCAGCCTGTTGGAAATGATGGTGGCGCTGGCAGTCGCCGGCATTCTGTTCTTCGTCGCCCTGCCGACTTATCAACAGGCGGTTCTGAAGAGCACCAGGGCGGCTGCCAGGGCCACCTTGCTGGAAGTGATCGCCCGCCAGGAGCAGTACTTTGCCAACAACAAGCACTACGCTCTCAGCCTGGGTGCCATCGGGCTGTCGGACCCCTACCACGTCGACAACCAGGGCGGCGCGTCCAACCCCCAAACCGCGGCCTACCGGATTCAGCTCGAGCTGGATGAGGGTGAATACCTCGGTGCCCGGGCGGTGCCGGTGAACCGGCAGGCGGGAGATCGCCGTTGCATGGCATTTTCCCTGTCCAGGCTCGGGCTCCGGGCCGTCAGCGGTACCCTGTCGGAGAGCCCCCGCGACTGCTGGTAATGCAACGCCAGCGCCCGCTCCCGGAGCGCGTAACCCCAGTCCGTAAGCGCCGAAATACCGCATCCCGGTAAAACTGAACGCCCTGCCGAAATCAGCAGATAAAATGGCTGCTCCCCCTTTTTTGCTACCGTTTGTCGGAATAAAACACCTGCTGTCGGCATTCATGTCTCAAAAAGTGTGAATAAGTAATATTCTGTCTGGACAAATTGGTTGCCGATATGGCAGGGCGGAGATGGTTTGCGTATGACAACTCCCAGGGCGAAAGGGTTTTCGCTGGTCGAGATGATGATCGCGCTGGTAGTGCTGGCGGTGCTGATTGCCATCACTGCCCCCGGCTTTTCCGACCTGATCAGGAACAACCGCATGCTGTCCCAGGTGTACTCCATGCGAGCCGCCCTGAACGGGGCTCGCTCGGAGGCGCTGGCCCAGCGCAGCTTTGTCACACTGTGTCGCAGTAGTGATGGTGCCAGCTGCAGTGGCAATTGGAACGAGGGATATATCGCCTTTGTAGATAACAATGGGGACGGCATTGTCGACGATCCAAATGCCCCCGGTGGTGACCAGGTGATTATTGCCAAGGTCCTGGACACTGACACCCTTGCGATTACCTACAGCAATGCCGCCAACAGGGTCCGCTTTGACAGCCAGGGTTACGCCAGGGGCTTTGACGGAAGTTTCACGCTTTGTGATGACCGGGACGGTGGTCGTGAGGTGGTCGTGTCAGCGGCTGGCGTTGTTCGCGCCCCGGATCCGAATAGCCCTGTCGCCTGTCCGTGATGAACGAGGAACAAGCAATGTCTTGCACACTGCCCAGTCGTCGATTTGAAGCCGGATCCCAACGGGGCTTCACCCTGATCGAGGCCCTGATTGCGTTTGTCATCCTGTCTGTTGGCCTGCTCGGGATCGTCAGCCTGCAGGCCATGGCCAAGACATCCCAGCACCTGGCCCTGCAACACACGCGTGCAGTGACCCTGGCGGATGCCATTGTCGAGCGTATAAGGGTCAACCCGGCCGGTATCGCGGTTTACAACATCGGCACTGGCAACCCGATAGGGGAGACATCTTCCAGCGAGCCTAGCCCCGATTGCCGCACCGCTGCCTGCACCCCGGAACAACTGGCGGCGCACGACCTTTGGGCCTGGGAGCAGGCACTGCTGGGGGCTGGCGCAAAAGCCGGTGGTGAAAATACCGCCGGCCTCATCGTGCCCCGAGGCTGCATAGTGTTCGCCCCGGCACCGGACCGGACCCGCACCGGGCAACTGAGTGTGATAATTCAATGGCGGGGCTTGCAGGAGTCGTACGACGCGGTGCAGGGCAGTGAAACTACCTGCGGTGGCCTGGCGGCGGGTCAGGACAAGTATCGGCGCCAGGTGGTGACCAATACCTATGTGGTCGACGAGGAGGAGTTCTGAGGATGGGCAGCGCGAGCAAGGGGCACAGCAATGCGGGCTTCTCACTGGTTGAGTTGATGGTCGGTATGGTGCTGGGGCTGATGCTGGTAGCGGGCGCCGTGTCCATCTACCTTGCTACCAAGCGCTCCTATGTAGAAGTCGAACAGGTGGCCGCTCTCACTGAAAATGCCCGCTTTGCCGAGCAGATCATGGGTGATTCCCTGCGGCAGGCGGGTTTTCTCGGGGAGGTGACAGCGAACAAGGTTGAGGTGGATCCCGACCTGACGGCGACCCCGCTGGCAGGAGACTGCGCGACGCCTGCCGAGGCCGGCGCCTATAATCTGACCCGGCTTGGATATGCTGCAACGGTAGCCGGTGACGGTTCCGCCCTGGGCTGCATCACCGATGGGGCTGCGGGTACAGACGTGCTGGTTATCAAACGTGCCCTGCCGCGACCCTTTTCCGCGGGCCCCAGGGTAAGCGACCCCAACGATCCCCCGGGTGCCGCGATCGATACCCCTGGACCACTTCAGGCTGGTCGGGCCTATGTAATGACCAATAACGTTACCGGCCTGCTGTTCGACGGTACCTCACCGCCGTCAATTACCACCGGGGGTGAGGTGCCCGGCGGGACTGCCTGGGAGTACCAGTACGAGGTTTTCTACATCCGGCAGCTGGACGCCAACGCCGATACTCCCCGGATGCTCAGTCGTCGGGTGTTGTCATACAACACGGCAACGTCCGCAATGGAATTCACCACAGAAGACCTGGCCGAGGGCGTGGAAGACCTGCAGCTGTTATTCGGATTCGACAGTACAGGTAACGGCGAGGTTGACACCTACAAAGACCAGGCCGCCATTGCCGGCAACTGGCCCAATGTAGAATCGGTAGAGGTGTTTCATGTTGGTCAGGAGTGCCACCAAAGACGTTCAGTATACCGATGTGAAAACCTACCAACTCGGTGCCGCGGGGTCTGTTGGCCCGATGAACGATAACTTCCGGCGCCTGATAAGCCATACCAGCGTTTCGCTGCGCAACCTGAAACTGATGATACGAGGTGATGCATGATTTCCGTCGTGACAAGCGGGGCCCAGCGTGGTGTTGCCCTGGTGGTGGCACTGCTGTTCCTGCTGGTGGTGACCATTATCAGTGTCATCGCCGCCAGCAACAGCACCATTGGCCTGAAGATGTCCGCGAACCTGCAGGATTCCTACGCATCTTTCCAGTCGGCTGAGGCGGGCATTATTGCGGTACTGTCACTGGCCGGTACTGCCAATGATCCTTTTGACGGGGATGACACGCCGGATCCGTTTGCCGACTTTAATCCCGCTGTAGACCACCCCCTGCGTGGTCTGAGTGACGGCGCTGACTCCGTGGATACGGATGTCTACCTGACCACGGCGGCCACCGCCTGCCCCAGGAGTGCGGTCGGTTCCAGTATCGGTCTGTTCGACTGCGATTATTACCGTATTACGTCGGAACACGAAGTGCCCAAAGAGGCGCGCACCAAGGTTGAGCTTGGCGTGGTGAAAACAATCATCGGCGAGCGGTACGCCATGATCTTCGATAGTTTCATTCATCATCCCATGAATGTTGCTGTAGCGCATTCGAGGTTGTTCTCATAATCGGCAATGGATTACTTGGCAAGGCCGGGAGCAGTCTTGACCGCGATGGTTGCTAGTCGCGGTTGGCGTAACGGCAGCCTCTACGCAGATGACACGGAGATTTACCAGATTTCCGGTGGGCGTCCCAAGGTGCTCATCGTTATCGACGACTCGGGCAGTATGAGCACGGTACTCGAAGGCAGCACCCGAATGGAGATCGTCCAGGATGTGATAACAGAATCTGATCACCGACAACACGGATATCGATTTTGGCCTTGCTGGAATTCAACAGTAATACGGAGAGGCGAGAACTACCACGGTGGTCGGATAATAAGCCGGATTATTGCGGATATGACTGATGAGCAACGCAGCCGATATGATCGGCCTGCTCGACAGCATGATCCGCCGGAGGCAGTACGCCACTGTGTGAATCGTACCTACGAGGCTTACCGTACCTTACCGGAGGGACCGTTGTTTATGGCGACAATGTGGCAGCGCGATAACTCCTGACAGGGATTCGCTGCGACGGGACCGTCTGGCAGAAGACCCGGAACTTCACTTACCAATCGCCTGCAACCGAGTGTGGGCCCTGTGTTCGTCGTCATACTTACGGACGGCGAGCCACAGAATGACACCGATGCCAATGAGCGGATCAAGACCCTGATCGGGAAGTAACCGGTGAACAGGTGTCCTGCACCACCTATCCGGCGTATTTACAGCCCGATACCGAAAATTGCATGCCTGAGCTTGCCGAGTTCATGGCGGGCGACCTGGATGGCGACAGCTCCAATGACGATCCCCCGTCTGCAATCACTTACACCATCGGATTCGCCACTGATCAGCAGCTGCTGAGCGACACCGCGGTCATGGGCAACGGGCGAGTACTACACGGCGGATAATACCGAAGAATTGACTATCGCTTTCGACGAGGCGTTGGCAAGTATACGCGCCACCGACACCGGCCTCACATCCCCGGCAGTGGCTGTAGACACCTTCACCCGGACTGAGAGCCGCAACGAGGTGTTCCTTGCCATGTTCAAGCCCGATAACGGGGTGAACTGGCCAGGCAATATCAAGCGGCTGGACATCAGCCTGAATGCGGTTACGGGTGAGGCGTTACTGGTGGACGCAAATGACAACCCGGCCATAGATATCGCCAGTGGGAATATCAGAGTCACGGCGACCACCGTGTGGAGTGTCGATAACCAGGATGGTCCCGTGGTTACTGCCGGCGGCGTGGGCGCCCTGCTGAAGGCGCGTAATCCTGCCAGCAGGAGGCTGCTCACAAACACGGGCCCTGGCGATTCATTGTTACCCTTCGACGCGACCAATATGACCGCTTCCGCTTTCGGATATGGCACAGACGCCGAGTTGTATAACTTCCTCGGCGTCGCGGATGAGGATGAGTTCGACACTGTCCTGGATTGGGGCAAGGGCTACGATATCGAGGACGAAGACGAGGACGGGGCGACAGACGATACCCGCTGGATTCTCGCTGACATGCTCCACAGCAAGCCGCTGGTGATCAATTATGGAGCCAGAACCAACGCCTTCAGTGTCGAGGATCCCGACCAGAGAATTGTTGTCGGCACCAACGGCGGCTTTCTCCATATGTTCAACAATAATGACGGCCAGGAGGACTGGGCATTTTTCCCCAAGGAACTCGGGCCGGTGCTCAATCTCCGGCGGGAAAATATCGCTGCCTCTCATGTATACGGCATCGATGCCAGCGCGGTAGTGTATACACGGTGACCTGAACAGGGACGGCAACCTCATGGCTGCCGACGGCGACAAGGTATACCTCTACTTCGGCCTGCGCCGGGGAGGGCGTATTCTTGTACGCCATGGATATTTCCGATCCGGATAGCCCGTCGCTGCTGTGGCGCATTGATGAAACCAGTTCGGGCTTTGCCGAGCTGGGGCAAACCTGGTCGGTGCCGGCGGTTACCCGTATACCCGGTTACCGTGACGGCAACGGTATACCGAAGCCGGTACTGGTGTTCGGGGCCGGCTATGACACCGACAAGGATTCACAGGATATTGCGACCGCGGATACCATGGGCCGCGGCATATTTATCGTCGATGCGGTTACCGGTGCCCTGGTATGGAGTATGACACCGGCAGCGGATTCCCTGACGAACATGGAGGAAGCGGGGTCTGCTGCATTCGGTCGCCGCCAGCGTGACCGTATTCGACAGCAATGGTGATGAACTTAGCGATCGCATCTATTTTGCCGATACCGGCGGCCAGCTCTGGCGGGTGGACCTCCCGGGCGCGGAATTGCCGGATGTGAACCAGGACACCTGGCGCGCGGTTAAAATAGCAGGGGTCAATGGCGGCACTGCAGAGACCGACAGGCGTTTCTTCAATGCGCCGGATGTGGTTCGTACGACCCATTCGGGGGCGGCCTTCGATGCCATCCTGATCGGCAGCGGCGACCGCACCAACCCCAATGACCTGGACGATCCCGCCGATCCCAACGATGTGGCGGTGCAGAACCAGTTCTATATGTTCCGGGACCGGGCGATCAACCCCTATTTTACCGAGGCTCCTACCACAGACGAGTGCAATGCCGACCCGCCCAGCGTCGATTTCCGTTGCCAGTTGCCGCTGGATCCCAATGACCTCTACGACGTGACCCCTAACCTTATCCAGCTTGGCACGGCAGACCAGCAGTCAGCAGCCCAGGCGGCCTTGCTCGCTGCCAACGGCTGGCGCCTTGATTTGCCTAACAATGGTGAGAAAGTACTCGCACGCTCGATAACCATCGCCGGCAGGGTGTATATCACGACCTATACGCCGCGATCGCTGAATGCGAATATTTGTGAGCCAGTCTCGGGCCTGGGTCGTCTGTACATTTTAAACCTTTTCAATGCGGGGGCCGAGGTCGATTTCGACTCCAACGGAAATACCGATCGCTCCTGGATAATCGGCGAGATACTGCCGGATACGCCGTCTCCTCACTTTGGCGAGGACGGCGAGATTCGACTTCTGCTGCCACCGGGTAGTGGCGGCGGCGGTATCATAGACAGTCCGTTCCTGACCGGGGCCTCGCTACCGACCCCCTATGGGTCCTACTGGTACCGGGAGGAGTATTGATGCGGCTGAGGGCTGCCAGTCGCCCTGCGGGCTTTACGCTGATCGAGCTGATTATTGTGATCGTGATCGTCTCGGTATTGGCGTCCATCGCCCTACCTGCCTACCAGGACAGTATGCGCAAGGGCCGGCGAGCGGACGCCAAAGCCGGTCTCATGGATGCGGCCAACCGGCAGGAGCGTTTTATGCTGGACCGCTCGGCCTATACCAAGGACATGAAAAACCTAGGTTTCGGCGACGATCCGATGATCTCCGAGGAAGGGCTATACAGCATCGATGTTGACGAAACTGCCACTACCGCACTGTGTGGCTATGCATTTGATCCCAACGATAACGCGCCGCCTTGCTATGTTCTGTCGGCCACGCCAGTTGCCGGTGGCGCACAAGCCGATGATGCCAGGTGTACAAAGTTTATTCTGGATTCGTCAGGAGCCAGGCAGGCAGAGGGTTCCGCGGCGGCGGAGTGTTGGTAAAACAGGATGATTCGGGTGATGGAAATGAAATCGAACAAGTATTCAACTGCAGGCCGACTGGCATTAGTGCTGGTTGCCGCACTGGCCAGCAAGACGTCACTAGCCGGTTTGCCGCAGGGAGAATTCGCCTGCAAGGTCCGGGCCCAGGGCGGCAAGATAGGGTTGGTTCTGGTGCAGTCAGATACCAGGGAGCTGGCGGAAAAATCCGCTGTCGGAGCGCAGGCCTTCACGACCGATAACATGCGCGGCCGCGCTACCAGCGTGCTGGAATGTATAGTGCCGGCGAAAGAGCGTTTCGCGGACTACCAGTTCCAGCAGTTCTTCGAAAGCCTGCCGCTGTGACCTGCCGCCAAAACCCTAGTCCTCCAGACCCAGTTTCTTGAGTCGGTAACGCAGGCTGCGAAAGCTGATTCCAAGGAGCTTCGCCGTGGCGGTGCGGTTCCAGCGGCTCTCTTCCAGCGCTTTACTGATAATCTGCTTTTCGATCGATTCGAGGTAGCCTTCCAGGTCGCCATAGGCCGCTTCGAGATCCAGTTCTTGTGAGCTTGCCACCGATGCGGCGGCAGGGGCGACGGGCTTTTCCGTTTTTAGGGCGGGTCGGCCTGCCGGCGCCCCAGTACCAGAAAACTGCAGGTCGTCCGCCGTGATATTGGCGCCGTCGGACAGGGCAAGGGCGCGCTCGAGCATGTTTTCCAGCTCTCGTACATTTCCCGGGAAACTGTAATTGCACAGCGCTTCTATCGCCGATTTTTCCAGCCGGGGTTTTTCGTTGCCCTCGTCCCTGGCAATGCGCGCAAGCAGTACTTCCGCCAGCTCAGGGACATCCGCGATACGCTCGCGCAGGCTGGGAACGTAAAGATCTATCACGTTGATGCGGTAGTACAGGTCGTTGCGAAACCTGCCAGCCTCAACTTCCAGGGCGAGGTCTTTATGGGTGGCGCTCAACAGGCGCACATCGGTGGCCTGTTCCTCATTGGCCCCCACCGGGCGAATCGCCTTTTCCTGGATGGCTCGCAGCAGCTTGACCTGCATGCCCAGCGGCAGGTCCGCCACTTCATCAAGGAATAAAGTGCCACCTGCGGCGGCCTGAAACAGGCCGATCTTGTCCTGGTTGGCGCCGGTGAAGCTGCCCTTGGTGTGTCCGAACAGCTCGCTTTCCATCAGTTCCGGCGGGATCGCACCACAGTTCACGGCAACAAACGCCCCCGACGCCCTGGCGCCGTTGTTGTGGATCAGCCGCGCCACCACTTCCTTGCCGCTGCCGGATTCGCCGTGGATATGGACGGGCGCCTGGCTGCGCGCGAGCTTGGTGATCTGCCTGCGCAGCTGCTGGACAGCCTCCGCGGAACCGATGAGGTCCTGGTCGACCGCGTCATCGGCCCTGCGGGTGTCGCCTTCCAGCTGCAGTGCGCTGGTGACCAGCCGGCGCAGGTTATCCAGTTCGATAGGTTTGCTGATGAAGTCAAAGGCACCGGCTTTCAGCGCCGAGATGGCGGCCTCCACGCTGCCATGGGCAGTGATCATCGCCACCGGAATATGGGGGAATTCCTGTTGAATATACTCCACCAGGCTGATGCCGTTGCCGTCCGGCAGTCGCATATCGGTGAGACAGAGATCCGGCTGTTCCCGGGCAACCCCGGCCCTCGCCTCCTCCAGGGTGGCGGCGGTAAACGTGTCCAGCCCCATGCGACTCAGGGTAATATCCAGCAGTTCCCGGATATCCGGCTCGTCATCCACTATTAAAACACTTTGCCTGCTCATGGTTATCCTTTGCCTAAAAGCCTCTGGTCCTCAAGCTGTAACTACAGGGCCCGCTGGTTCAGGGAGATGCGAAAACAACTCTCGCCGCGACTGGTGGGTCGGTAACTCAGGTCGGCATTATTGATTTCACACAGCTCCTTGCACAAATAAAGTCCCATGCCGCTGCCGGCTTCCACCGTGGTGAAAAACGGTTCGAACAGCTTCGCCTGGTCAGCAGGGGGGACGCCCGTGCCGCTGTCGATAATATCGATCAGGCATTGGTGGGCCGTGAAGTCCAGGCTGACCACTATCCTTGCGTTTTCCTCCCCGGTTGCCATGGCACTGTGGCGCAGGGCGTTGTCCAGCAGGTTGGCTACTATGCGCTGCAGGTTCTCTGGGTCGAATTCCACCAGTAACTCGCGGTAATCGCATTCGATAGAGACATCGGCAGGGCGGTTGAGCGCCTTCAGGTAGCTGCCCACAAATTCACCCAGCCAGTCGGACAGGATTATGTATTCAGGCTTTGGCGGTTCGCGCCTGGAAATCCGCATTACGCTCTCGACGATCTGGTTCACCCTGACGCAGTGGTGCTGGATGATATTTGCCATCCGCTGGTCTGTTGGCGAGAGGTCCGGTGACTCCTGCAATAGTTGCGCGGCGTGACTGATCGCGCCAAGGGGGTTGCGAATTTCATGGGCAATGCTCGCTGTCAGGCGTCCCAGGGAGGTGAGTTTGAGCGACTGCGCGTACTGGGTGACCGGGGTATAGTCCTCTACAAATACCAGCGCTTCCCGGCGGGCATTGGGCTGTAATTCCCTGAAGTGGGCGATAACCGGCGGCGCGCCGTCCATCACACTAAAGGGCTTTGCCCGGTGCTGCCCCGAGTCCTTCCAGTGCTCGAACTGGTAGGCGAGCTCCGAACTGTAGTCGGCCAGTTGGCGCCCCTGTTCTACTGCCACCGGGCGTTCCGGGGCCAACAGGCCCGTGGCGGCCTTGTTCATCACCCGCACCATACCGTCGTGATTCACCAGCAGAATCCCGGTATCCATGTGCTGCACGATCTGCTCGTTGAGGCGCTGCAGATTATAGAGGTCGCTGGCCCGGTTGCGCGCGAGCTCCTCCGCCCTGCCGAGACGGCCGGCGATAGCCTGCACTATTATCGATACCCCGAAGATCAGCACGCCGAGCAGTCCGGCGGGGAACAGGGAGTTGGAGTCGAGGACGCCGACCAGGATCAGGCGAGCCGTGTCGACCAGCAGCGCGATGACGCAGATCGCTGCAACCAGGGTCGCCACCGTGCGATTGGTCAGGAGTACGGCGCTGGCCGCCGCCGTGATAACCAGCAGTATGGGCAAACCGCTGGTCATGCCGCCACTGCTGTCGGCGAGCAGGGTGATAGCGGCAACATCCACCAGGAAAATCAGGAACAACATTTTCTGGTTCTGGTTGAGCCGGGTCGACAGTGAGCCCACCAGGGGAACGCTGGTGGCCAGGTAGCCCAGTGCAATTGCGAGGTAGAGCCCCGGGTTGAGTGAGCCCACGAGCTGGCGGGTATTCGGGCTTACCAGCATGATCAGCAACACCACTGAAAGCAGTGAGCGGTAGGCGACATAAATCCTGAACAGCGCGAGGTTCTGCTGGCTGGGAGAGTGCGGCGTCGGTCTTGTGAGTATAGCCGGGCGGTTCACTGTAGGGCTGCCTGCTCCTGCCGGGTTGTGGTCGGGACGGCGCTAGTGTAACAGGCATTTGGGCGGAATCGGCGTGTTGAGCTCAGCAGGACTGGTCTTCCCGGGCACTTTTTCGCACAATAGCGGCCTTGTCCTTCACCCTGGATTACTCATGACAACCCTCAACATCCTGATGGCACAGATAAATACGCTGGTCGGGGATTTCGCCGGGAATACCGCCCGGGTGATGGAGACGATCAAGGGGGTAGCGGGCGAGGGTGATGCCACTGTCATAGTGTTTCCCGAGCTGACCCTGAGCGGTTATCCGCCGGAGGACCTGCTGCTGCGGCCGAGTATCGAGCGCCGCATAAACCAGTCGCTGGAGCGAATTCTCGCCGGGATGGATGGCGAGTCCTACCTTGTCATCGGTTATCCCCGCAGGCAGGAGGGGGTTCTGTACAACGTCGCCGGGGTGCTGCACCGGGGCGAGATAATCGCTGAATACCGCAAGCAGGAGCTGCCCAACTACCAGGTGTTTGATGAGAAGCGCTATTTCACCGCAGGTGTTGAGTCCTGCGTGGTCGATATCGCCGGCGTCCGGGTAGGGCTCAGTATCTGCGAGGACATCTGGGAGGAAGAGCCCACCGCGCAGGCGGCCGAAGCGGGGGCCCAGTTGCTGATCAACATCAACTCGTCCCCCTATCACCGGGGCAAGCGCGCCGAGCGCTGGGACCTGGTCTCCAGGCGCGCCCGCAGTTCCAATATGGCCATCGTCTATGTCAACCAGGTGGGCGGCCAGGATGAGCTGGTATTTGACGGCGGCTCCTTTGCGGTGACGGCGCAGGGGGAGATCGCCGCGGCGGCTCCCAACTTCGAGGAAGGCCGCTATTGGCTGGATATCGCTTTCGGCGATGGCCCGGCGCAAATTTCCGGGCTGCCCGTGGCCCCGCCGCTGGAAGACCTTGCTGCGACCTGGCAGGCCCTGGTGCTGGGTGTGCGCGATTACGTCAACAAGAACTTCTTCAGGGGCGTGGTGTTGGGCCTATCCGGGGGTATTGATTCCGCCCTCACCCTGGCGGTGGCAGTCGAAGCCCTGGGTGCGGACCGGGTAGAGGCGGTGATGATGCCGTTTCGATACACAGCGCAGATGAGCGTCGAGGACGCGGCGGAGCAGTCACGACTGCTCGGCGTCCAGCACAAGGTTATTTCGATAGAGCCCATCTACGAAGCCTTTATGGCCAGCCTCGCCCAGGAGTTTGCCGGTACCCAGGTGGATACTACCGAGGAAAACCTGCAGGCCCGCTGTCGGGGCGTGTTGCTCATGTCCATTTCGAATAAAAAGGGTCTGCTGGTGCTGACCACCGGTAACAAGAGTGAGATGGCCGTGGGCTATTCCACCCTGTATGGCGATATGGCGGGCGGCCTGGACGTACTCAAGGACGTGCCGAAAACCCTGGTGTTTGAGCTGTGCCGTTATCGCAATAAGCTCGGGCCGTGTATTCCCCAGCGGGTCATCGACCGGCCGCCATCGGCGGAGCTGGCGCCGGACCAGAAAGACGAGGACAGCCTGCCCCCTTACGATGTGCTTGACCGGATCCTGGAGCTGTATGTGGAGCAGGACTACAGCGCCGATGACATTATCGCCACGGGTATGGATGCGGAGCAGGTGCGGCGGGTATTGCGCCTGGTGGATATCAATGAATACAAGCGGCGGCAGGCTCCGATCGGGGTGCGGATCACCCGGCGCGGTTTTGGCCGGGACCGGCGCTACCCGATTACCTCCGGTTGGGCCATCGGCGACTGAGCAACCGCGCCCGATCGGGGGAATCAGGCGTCGGGACGGTTGTCGAACTGGGGGGGTTCCGGCGGATCGAACAGGCCGAAGCTGATTTTGTTGACCCAGGAGCGCTGCAGGCCGTCCAGGTTGTAGACGCTCTGGAACTCACCGTTTTCATCCAGTGAATAGTGGTCCGGGTAGTTCAGCGCCAGTACTGCGATGGTGTCCCGGGCGAGGTCGTTGTAACCGAGCAGGATATAGCCCTGGGCCATGACCGCAAGGCCGTCGGCCACCGCCGGTGTGCGCTGGAAGTTTTCCACCACGTAAGCCCCGCGGTTGGTGGCAGCCAGGTAGGCGCCGCGGCGGAAATAATAGTTGGCCACGGTGATTTCATGGCGGGCCAGCAGGTTGCGAAGGTAGATCATCCGGGCCCGGGCGTCAGCGGCATAGGGGCTGGCCGGATAGCGTGAGACCAGCTGGGCGAACTCGCCGAAGGCTTCCTTGGCATGGCTGGTGTCGCGCTCGGAGCGGTCCGTGGGAATGAAGCGGTCGAAGAAGTCCTCGTTGCCGCTGTAGGCGGCCAGCCCTTTCATGTAGAAGGCATAGTCGACATTGGGATTCTGGGGGTGTAGGCGGATAAACCGGTCCGCTGCTTCCACCGCCGCCTCGTGCTCGTAGGCCTGGTAGTGGGCGTATATCAGTTCCAGCTGGGCCTGTTCGGCATACTTGCCGAAGGGATAGCGGGACTCCAGCAGCTGCAGGGCGCGCACGCTCTCGCTGTAATTGCCGTTTTGCAGGTATTCCTGTATCTGCTCGTACATCTGCTGCTCCCCGGTATCCGCCATATCGGGCAGCTCATCGTTGCTGGAGCAACCCCAAAGAGCCAGGCTGAAGACTAGGAACAGGATGTATTTCAATGATCTCACCAATTTGGAGTGGGGCCGGCGTGCTAAGATGCAGGCCGCAACACAGGTTGTAGCGGCGGTATTTAACCACAGGCGGCCGGGTGCATAAACAGGAAATATAATGAAGGAAACCATAAAACTGGTGGCCGAGGTGCCGGATGAGCTCGACGGCGAGCGCCTTGACCAGGCGGCGGCGGCTTTATTCCCGGAATATTCCCGCTCCAGGCTCCAGACCTGGATCAAGAACGGTGAGCTGCGGGTCGGTGGTCAGCAGCGCAGGCCCAGAGACAAGGTCAGGACCGGGGATGACCTGGTCGTGGCTGCGGAGTTGGTGCAGGAGGTGGGCTGGCAGGCCCAGGCCATCGAGCTGGATATTGTCCATGAGGACGACAGCATCCTGGTGCTGAACAAACCCGCAGGGCTGGTTGTGCACCCGGCTGCGGGACATGCCGACGGTACCCTGGTAAACGCACTTCTGGCCCACGCGCCCGAGCTTGCGCAGTTGCCCCGGGCCGGTATTGTGCACCGGCTGGATATGGAGACCTCCGGGATCATGGTGGTCGCCCGCAGCCTGAGCGCACACCACCACCTGGTCGCCCAGTTGCAGGCCCGCACGGTAAAGCGAGAGTATTGCGCCGTCTGCATAGGCGCCATGACGGGCGGCGGTACCGTGGATGCGCCGATGGGAAGGCACCCGAAACAGCGCAAGAAAATGGCCGTGCTGGAAGTCGGAGGCAAGCCTGCGATCACCCACTACCGGGTCACCCGCCGTTTTGCCCATCACACCCGTATCGCGGTCAGTCTTGAGACCGGGCGCACCCACCAGATCAGGGTTCACATGGCCCACCGGCGCTACCCGCTGGTGGGCGACCCGGTATACGGCGGCAGGCCGCGAATCCCCAAGGGCGCCTCCAGCGAGCTGATCGACGCCTTGCGCAGCTTCCCCCGACAGGCCCTGCATGCCCAGGTGCTGGGCCTGGTTCACCCGCAATCCGGCGAAGCGGTGCAGTTTGAATGCCCGCTGCCGGAGGATATTCTGGGACTGCTGGATATTCTCGAGCGGGAGGATCCAGTGTAGTGTCAGGTATAAAACGTATGTTCAGCGAGCCTCCAAAGGGTCAGCCGTTAGGCGCGGTTTCGAAGGCATAGTGGTGCTATGTCGAGAAATCGCAACGCAGTGGATGGCCCTTTGGAGGCTCGCCCGCAGGGAGGCCACCCCTTTGCGCTCTGCGGCGTTGCAGCTCTTGGAAATAGCACCACTATTCCCTGCGAGCTGCGCCTTGCATAGCGCAAAGGGGTGGCCTCTGAACATACGTTTTATACCTGACACTACACTAGTCACAAAACATGAACGCCCCCTGTATTAGGCCCGATTGGCCCGCCCCGGCCAATGTCATCGCCCTGACAACCCTGCGTTGGGGGGGGCAGAGCCTGGCACCGTATGGCAGTTTCAACCTGGCTGCCCATGTCGGGGATGACGACTCTGCGGTGCTGGCCAACCGGGCGGGTTTGTCCCGGCTGCTGCCGTCCGGCAGCCGTGTGCAGTGGTTGACGCAGGTACACGGCACCGAAGTGGCCAGCGCCGCCGAAGCCCCCGAGGATGCCGTTGCGGACGCCAGTTGGAGTCGGACCCCGGGCAGCGCCTGCGCGGTGCTCACGGCGGATTGCCTGCCGGTACTGTTTTGCTCGCGGGCGGGAGACGTGGTCGCCGCGGCACATGCGGGCTGGCGTGGCCTGCTTGGCGGGGTATTGGAAAACACCGTTGCTGCGATGGCGCTGGAGCCCGGCCGGATCATGGCCTGGCTGGGGCCGGCCATCGGCCCTGCCGCGTTCGAGGTAGGTCCCGAGGTAAGGGCCGCATTCCTAGAGGCTGCCCGGCCCCGGCAACATGTGCTGACCGATGCCTGTTTCGTTGCCAGTGCGGCGCGACCGGGGCATTACCTCGCCGACCTTTACGCCCTGGCGCGCCTGCGCCTGGCCGCCCTTGGCCTCGAGGATGTGCTCGGTGGCGGCTTTTGTACAGTGACCGAAGACGACAGCTTCTTCTCCTACCGGCGCGATGGCCGCACCGGTCGCATGGCCAGCCTTATTCTTCTGCGATAAGCCGTTTACCCCAGGTCCGGATCTCGAGCGCAGTGTTGTTCGCGCGAGGGAGATTTTGACTATGTCCTTTATTGAAATAGGGCTATTTAGTCCCCATATAGAAGGGCATGGAATAAGGATCCGCTTCATCGAGTTGCGGTGACCTGAGGAGATTGAAACCTATGAGAATGGATAAATTGACCAACCAGCTGCAGCTTGCGCTGGCGGATGCCCAGTCCCTGGCCCTGGGCCGGGACCATAATTTTATCGAGCCGGTCCACCTGTTGGGCGCCCTGCTGGAACAGAAAGGGGGCTCGTCCAGGCCGCTGCTGCAAAAGGCCGGGGCGAATATTGCCGGCCTCGCCACCGGCGTCAAGTCAGCAATTGAGGCGCTGCCGAAGGTCAGTGGCACGGCGGGCGAGGTTCACCTGTCCAACGACCTTGGCAAGATACTCAATGTGGCGGACAAACTGGCCCAACAGGGTGGTGATACCTATATTTCCAGCGAGCTGGTGCTGCTGGCAATGCTGCAGAGCAAGACCTCCGCCGGTACGCTGCTCAAAGACAGCGGGGTCACTCCGCTGACCTTGCAGGGTGCCATTGAACAGGTGCGCGGCGGCGAGTCGGTGAGCAACCCGGAGGCGGAAGAATCCCGCCAGGCCCTGGACAAATACACCATCGACCTCACCGAAAGAGCAGAGCAGGGCAAGCTTGACCCGGTGATCGGCCGGGACGACGAGATACGCCGTACCATCCAGGTACTGCAGCGCCGCACCAAGAACAACCCCGTACTGATTGGTGAGCCCGGCGTCGGCAAGACTGCCATTATCGAGGGGCTGGCCCAGCGCGTGATCAACGGCGAGGTGCCAGAGGGCCTGAAAGACAAGCGTATCCTGTCCCTTGACCTGGGCGCCCTGCTGGCGGGGGCCAAGTTCCGCGGTGATTTCGAGGAGCGCCTCAAAGCGGTACTGAACGAACTCTCCAAGCAGGAGGGCCGCGTTATCCTGTTTATCGACGAGCTGCACACCATGGTGGGCGCAGGCAAGGCCGAGGGTTCCATGGATGCGGGCAATATGCTCAAGCCGGCCCTGGCCCGCGGCGAGTTGCACTGTGTTGGCGCGACAACCCTTAACGAGTACCGCCAGTACGTGGAAAAGGATGCCGCACTTGAGCGTCGCTTCCAGAAGGTGCTGGTGGACGAGCCCAACGAGGAGGACACCATCGCTATCTTGAGGGGCCTGAAGGAACGCTATGAGGTGCACCACGGGGTCGACATCACCGACAGTGCGATCATCGCCGCGGCGAAGTTGTCCCAGCGTTATATCACCGACCGGCAGCTTCCCGACAAGGCCATCGACCTGGTGGACGAGGCAGCCAGCCGCATCCGTATGGAAATAGACTCCAAGCCCGAGGCGATGGACAAACTGGAGCGTCGCCTGATTCAGCTCAAGATCGAGCGTGAGGCGGTGAAAAAGGATACGACCCCGGCGGCTCTCAAGCAGGTCGAACTGCTGGACAAGGAAATCGAGAAGGTCGAGCGCGAGTTTTCCGACCTGGAGGAAATCTGGAAGTCGGAGAAAGCCTCCGTGCAGGGTGCCGCCCAGATCAAGAGCGACCTGGAGCAGGCAAAGCTGGACCTGGAAACCGCCAGGCGTGCCGGTGACCTCACCCGCATGTCGGAGCTGCAGTACGGCCGGATGCCCGAGCTGGAAAAGCAGCTGGCGATGGCCCAGGAATCTGAAACCCAGGATACGGTGCTGTTGCGCAACAAGGTTACCGAGGAAGAAATCGCCGAGGTGGTGTCGCGCTGGACCGGGATTCCGGTGTCCAAGATGATGGAGGGTGACCGGGAAAAACTGCTGCGTATGGAATCAGCCCTGCACAAGCGGGTGGTTGGCCAGGAAGAGGCGGTTGTCGCGGTATCCAATGCCGTGCGTCGTTCCCGGGCCGGCTTGTCCGATCCCAAGCGCCCCAATGGCTCTTTCCTGTTTCTCGGGCCCACCGGGGTCGGCAAGACCGAGCTGTGCAAGGCCCTGGCGGATTTTCTGTTCGACAGTGAAGACGCCATGGTGCGTATCGATATGTCCGAGTTCATGGAGAAACACTCCGTGGCACGCATGATCGGCGCGCCCCCCGGGTATGTCGGCTACGAGGAGGGCGGTTACCTGACCGAGGCGGTGCGTCGCCGGCCCTATTCCCTGCTGCTGCTGGACGAGGTCGAGAAAGCGCACCCTGATGTGTTCAACATCCTGTTGCAGGTGCTGGAGGATGGCCGGCTGACCGATGGCCAGGGCCGGACCGTGGATTTTCGCAACACTGTTGTAGTGATGACCTCGAATCTCGGGTCGGACCTGATCCAGGAGATGGCGGGGGAGGAGAACTACGACGCGATGAAGGCCGCGGTGATGAACGTGGTCGGCAGCCACTTCCGGCCTGAGTTTATCAACCGGATTGACGAGACCGTGGTATTCCATCCGCTGGCCAGGGAGCAGATACGCGGTATAGCGGAGATCCAGCTGGGTGGCTTGCGGCAGCGACTCGCCGAGCGGGAACTGGGACTGGAGCTCAGCCCGGCTTTCATGGACCACCTGGTGGCTGCGGGGTTTGACCCGGTTTACGGCGCCAGGCCCCTGAAACGGGCTATCCAGCAACAACTGGAAAACCCGCTGGCCCAGCGTATCCTGTCAGGCGAGTTTGCGCCGGGGCAGACGGTGGTGGTTGACCTCGAGGGGGATAACACCACGTTTAGCGTACGCTGAGGTATTGGCGTTCATTCGGCAAAAAAAAGGCCCCGCGAGGGGCCTTTTTTGTTCCTAGTTGCAGTGAACCGCGATAACGTCCATGGCCTGCTGACGCTGTATCTCTTTCTCCTCCTCGCTGATAGGCCTCAACTCGCCCTGGTCATTGCGGACCTGGATTCGCACCTTGGTGTTCAGGGTCTGCAGGTTTTCCTGGGCCCGCTGGCACTGCTCGGAATTCTTTTTCACGGGGGCTTTGCTGGTGTTGACCGGTTGGAAGTCATTGCTCACGGTGGGCTCGGTGGTGGCCGGTACAGCGCCTTCCTCGGCATCTACCTGGCGCACCAGGCTGGACCCGGTGGTGATCACCTCGTAGGGTGTTCCCATGGGCGGCGGCCGGTCGCTGTGAACCGGGTTGCCCCGGTCATCCTGCCAGCGGTAATAGGTGCTGCTGGCGTGGGCAGAAAAGCCTGCACTGGCGACAATTACCAAAGCTGTGACTGCCAGGCAGATTCTGGTTAGCTTGTTCACGTCCCGTTCCCCCGCTTGTTCTATCCCCTGCGGTCTAAAGTAACCCACTGAACCCCGGTAGGCAAACGGCTATCCACCCGGCTCACAGTTTCCCCGGCTGGTTGACTTTGGGGCGTTTCATGCGAACAATAGGCGCGTCTTGCAGATGGCAACGGCTAACGTCGAGTACCCTCGATCTCTGGCCCACTGTCCCGATCCCATTATTCGGGTGCAGCTGTTTGTAAGTCCCGTAATCAACACCAGCCGTACAGGCCGGGTTGAGGGCCAGACACTGCGCTATCCCGCAGGGCTACCGATACACGGGTGTTCGTGATCGTATATCCCCCGAGGTGCGTCGCCGGGGGTGGTTCCCGGGCAGTGTATCGAGCTTGAAAGGGGTGGCGTCGCCAATTGAAGGCCTGTTCGGGCCGTCCAGCAGCAACGTCCACAGATGTTTTCGGAATGTTCCGGCGAGGGTTACGCGTCGGGCGTTTTATCATGGGAGATGGATTGTGGAGTTGTTATCTGGTGGCGAGATGATCGCCCGGGCGTTGGAAGACGAGGGAGTCGAGTACATATTCGGCTATCCGGGTGGCGCGGTTTTACATATTTACGATGCCCTGTTCAAGGACTGCAAGGTGCCCCATGTGCTGGTCAGGCACGAGCAGGCGGCCACCCACGCGGCGGACGGTTACGCCCGGGCTACCGGCAAGCCCGGGGTGGTGCTGGTCACTTCCGGTCCCGGCGCCACCAATGCCATTACCGGCATCGCCACCGCTTACATGGACTCCATTCCCATGGTTGTGTTCTCCGGCCAGGTGCAAAGCCACCTGATCGGCGAAGACGCTTTCCAGGAAACCGATATGATCGGTATTTCCCGCCCCATCGTGAAGCACAGCTTCATGGTCAAGAAGGCCGAGGATATCCCGATCATGATCAAGAAGGCGTTTCATATCGCCGCCACAGGGCGTCCGGGGCCCGTTGTCATCGATATTCCCAAGGATATTACCCGCCCGGACGAGAAGTTTGAGTACCGCTATCCCCGCTCGGTAAAAATGCGCTCCTATGCCCCCGCCCAGCGCGGCCATACGGGCCAGATCAAGAAAGCGGCGAAACTGCTGCTGTCCGCCAAGCGGCCTATCATCTACGCCGGCGGCGGCGTGATCCAGGGGGAGGGCAGCGCGCTGCTGACCCGCCTGGCGCGGGAATTGAACTACCCGGTGACCAATACCCTGATGGGGCTGGGCGCATACCCGGCAACGGACCGGCAGTTCCTCGGCATGCTGGGAATGCACGGTTTTTATGAAGCCAATATGGCCATGCACCACAGCGATGTCATCCTGGCCATAGGCGCCCGCTTCGATGACCGGGTGACCAACACCGTGAGCAAATTCTGCCCCGGCGCGAAGATCATTCACGTGGATGTAGACCCGGCCTCGATTTCCAAGACCGTGTCCGCGGACATCCCCATCGTCGGCCCGGTGCAGGCCGTGCTGGAGGAACTTCTTACCCAGCTCGCCGGCATCCGTGAGAAGGAGGGCGACCTGCCCGACCAGGGCGCGCTTGAACGCTGGTGGAAACAGATTGATGAATGGCGCGGCAAGCACGGCCTGTGGACCGGGCGGCGCTACAGCGACAGCAAGATGATAATGCCGCAGCAGGTGATTGAAAGCCTCTACCGGGTAACCGACGGCGATGCCTACGTAACCTCGGATGTCGGCCAGCACCAGATGTTCGCTGCCCAGTACTACCGCTTTGACCAGCCGCGGCGCTGGATCAATTCCGGGGGGCTGGGCACCATGGGCTTTGGCCTGCCCGCCGCCATGGGCGTCCAGTTGGCGTTTCCGGATATGGCCGTGGCCTGTGTCACCGGCGAGGGCAGTATCCAGATGAACATCCAGGAACTGTCCACCTGTACCCAGTACAGCACCCCCATAAAGATCATCAACCTGCGCAACAATTACCTGGGTATGGTCAAGCAGTGGCAGGACATGCAGTACGAAGGACGTTACGCCATGAGTACCTACGAGGACTCGCTGCCTGACTTCGTCAAGCTGGTGGAGGCCTACGGCCACGTGGGCATGCAGGTGACGGAATTGTCCCAGCTGGACGCGAAAATGGAAGAGGCGTTCGCCATGAAGGACAAACTGGTATTCCTCGATATCATCATTGACCCTATGGAGCACGTCTATCCCATGCACATTGCGCCCAATGGTTCGATGAAGGATATGTGGCTCAGCAAGAACGAGAGGACCTGACATGCGGCGCATTATTTCTATGTTGATGGAGAACGAGCCCGGTGCCCTGTCTCGCGTGGTGGGGCTTTTTTCCCAGCGTGGCTATAACATCGAGACCCTGAACGTGGCGCCCACCGACGACCCGACCCTGTCGCGCCTCACCCTGACCACAGCGGGCGATGACAAGCAGATCGAACAGATCACCAAGCACCTCAACAAACTGGTGGACGTGGTGAAGCTGGTTGACCTGACCGAAGGCGCCCACATCGAGCGGGACCTGATGCTGATCAAGGTCCGGGCACAGGGTATCCTGCGGGATGAAGTGAAGCGCACAACGGATATTTTCCGCGGCCAGATTGTCGATGTGGGCCCCAATGTCTACACAATCCAGCTCGCCGGTACCAGCGACAAACTGGACTCGTTTGTCGCTGCCATGGCCGATGTGGAAATACTGGAGGTTGTGCGCTCCGGGGTGGCGGGTATCTCTCGCGGGGAGAAGGTTCTCAGCCTGTAGCGGATTAGCGGCGCTGGCCGGGGGTGCTAATGCCCCCGGCGAGCTTCCATGCGTTTAAGCATGGTGCTCATGAAGCGGCGATAGAGATCCATACCGAGGTATTTGTCCTCTACCCCCTTGTCTATATTGGGGTTGTCGTTGACCTCGATCACACAGCCCTTGCCATCCTTCTCCTTGAGATCCACCCCGTAAAGGCTGTCGCCAATCGGTTTGGTAGCCCGCAATGCGGTTTCGATAACCGAGTGGGGCACGTCGGCAATGGGCAGGGTGTCGAACCCGCCCGAGTCGGTGCTTTTGCCGTGTCGATAGATCTGCCAGTGATCCTTGACCATGTAGTACTTGCAGGCAAACAGCGGCTGGTTGTCCAGCACGCCGACCCGCCAGTCGAAGTCGGTGTAAAGAAATTCCTGGGCCAGCAGCAGGGTCGAGCGGCGAAACAGCTTCTTGCAGATCTCCGCCAGCTGGGCCGGGTCCCTGGCCTTCTCCACGCCCTTGGAAAACGCGCCGTCGGGAATTTTGACAACGATAGGAAAGCCGAGAGTCTCCTCGAGTTCAAGCAGCTGGGCCGGTTGGTCCTTGTACAGGACCACAGTGCGCGGTGAAGCTACCTTGTGAATCCTGAACAGGTCCGCCAGGTAGATCTTGTTGGTGCAGCGCAGGATTGAGTTGCTGTCGTCAATGGTCACAAGACCTTCGTTTTCGGCCTTCTTGGCAAAGCGATAGGTATAGTGGTCAATGTTGGTAGTGGTGCGGATGAACAGGCCGTCGTATTCCGGTAGCCGCAGGTAGTCCCGCTGGCGAATCACATCGCAATCGATCCCCATCTCCTTGCCGGCCCGGATAAAGCGCTTGAGGGCTCCCTTGTCTGACGGGGGCATGGTTTCCTCCGGGTCGCACAAAATCGCCAGGTCATAGCGGGCGGCCTTTTTCTTCCGGCTCTTGCGCCAGACCTTGCGGCTGAATACATCCAGCGCCGTGGCGAACTCATCCGCCTGCTCCTCATTCAGCTGCTTGGGTGATCTCGGTTTGAGGCTCGCTATCTCCCAGCGCTTACGGCAACGCAGGGTGATCTCGAGAATCGGGCAGGGAAAAGTCTCAAACAGCTTCTCCGCCAGGTCCTCAAACCTGCTGTCACGGGTTTGCCCGAAGAAACTGTGCAGGATAATGGGCTGGGCCGGGTCGGCTTCCTGTAACGACTTGTAAACCCCTTCGGCAAAATCATCGATATGAATGCGGTAAAGCGCGCGCTTGCTCAGGTCGTTGAGGGTGCGCACCGAGGGTATGACATTGTGGCCGCGGGCCTCCGCCAGCAGGGAGCAATAGTACCCTTCTGACAGGTAATCGAAGTTGCGGCACAGGTTAATGATACGGGTCCGGGGCGCCGTATGCTGGTGGTTGCTGTTCATGTAGTCGGTAAAACTGATCACCTGGTCACTGGGGTAGTAGGGTGTCCAGTCCTTCAGGCTGTGGATGACAATGAGGGTTTGTGACATGGAAAAATCCTGGCGTTAAGCCCTGCTGCGGGAGGGGATATGAAGGCGCAGCAAGTATTTTACACCATTGTCTGGTAGTCAATTGCGCCTCGGGATATATTTCACCCGTTAATTCTGGAGTAAGCATGAACTCCCTTTCCACTATTGATCGCCCCGCTGGCTGCCGATCAGGCTTGCCCGGCAGCTCATTGCTCGCAAGAGTGCAGCCCTCCTTATGAGCCCTGTACGCAAGGCATTGGCGACTGATATCGATGAACTGCTGCGGCTGGAGAGCCTGGCCTTCCGGGGCGACAGGTTGAGCCGTCGCAGTTTCAAGCGCTGGCTGCGTCATTCCGGCTGTGTTTTCCTGGTGAGGGAGGAAGGCAACGCCCTGGGCGGGTATATCCTGGTGATCCTGCGCCGCGGTACCCGTCTTGCCAGGCTGTACTCACTGGCGGTAGACCCCGCATGCCAGGGAAAGGGTATTGCGGTCCAGCTGATGGAGCTGGCGGAGCAGGCTGCCCGGGATGCCGGGGCGCTGTACATGCGCCTGGAAGTCGCCGGCAATAATACCGCGGCCATCAGCCTGTATCGAAAACTGGGTTACACCCAGTTTGGCCTTTACCAGGATTACTACGAGGACCATAGCGACGCCCTGCGGATGGAAAAGTGTATTCATCGGCTGGAGCCTGCCAATGACAACCGTGCCATTCCCTGGATATCCCAGACCACCCCCTTTACCTGTGGACCCGCGGCCCTGATGATGGCAATGAACGGGCTCGATCCCGGTTATTCCCCCAGCCCGCTGGAAGAGGTGCAGATCTGGCGCGAGGCCACAACCATATTCATGACCTCGGGTCATGGCGGTTGCCACCCCGTCGGGCTTGCCCTGGCGGCTGTCGCGCGCGGTTTTGACGCCGAGGTCTGGGTTAGCAAGAAGGGGCCACTGTTCGTCGAGGGTGTGCGTGATCCCAACAAGAAACGGGTCATGAACCTGGTGCATGAGTCGTTTATCTCACAGGCAAAAAAACAGAAATTGCCCGTGCGCTATGCCGACATAGACCAGGCCCGGCTGGCCGACTGTTACGCCAGGGGCGACAACGTGCTGATCCTGATTTCATCCTTCCGCCTGGACAACCGCAAGGCGCCGCATTGGGTAGTGCTCAGTGGTTATGATGAAAACTGCCTGTATTTTCATGACCCGGACCTGGAAATCGGGCCGCACCTCACGATCGCAGAAGAGCATCGCGAGGCTATCGAGTGCCAGCATGTGCCGATCGCGCGGGCCGACTTCGCTTCAATGAGTTTATTCGGGTCCAGCCGCTTGCGTACTGCTGTGATCCTGCGCAAGCGCCGATGAGAGTAAGCCGGCTGAAATGTCTGGAAAACAGTGGGGGATAGTGTTGATGTCAGAGAGTAACGGAAGGTACCTGGAACTGGTGCGGGAGCTTTCCGACCGCATCGTCGAGGCCCAGCGGCCCATCCGCATCCTGGACGGAATCAAGTGGTGCAGCACTGTGCGCGGCGACTTTTTTGCCAGTGGCTGCAGGAACCTGCCGGCGGTCGATGCCGCTTACTACCAGTGCAAAAACCCGCTGGAGTTCGATCCTGCCGAGGTCCGCGGGGTGTTTCACCAGATCGACCGGGATATCGCCCGCAAGCTGGGCCAGTTGAACCCGCTGGCGACCATCATGCGGCGCATCTGCCGGGAGTACCAGACTGTTGTGCGCATGCTGGAAGCCAGGGGCACGCCCGATTTTGGCATTTACTCGGAGGAATTGTACGGCTCCGCCTCTGACGTATTCCATGCGGGGGACCCTACTCTCGCAGACCTGGGTACCACGATGGAGGAAACCCTGATAAACCTCCTCAAAAACCAGTCGATGGTCGAGGCGGAGAAAGACATCACGGCCGATCAGGCGGTGACAATGCTCAACGAGCGACTGCTGGCCGCCTTTCCCGACGCCGGGATACGGGTACTGTTGAATGACCAGATGACTGCCGATGCCGCTGCCGGTTCGGACTACCTGAAGATTCGCAGCGACGCCATGTTCAATTCACTGGATATCGATGTGCTCGAGGTGCACGAGGGCTGGGTGCACCTGGGCACCACGCTCAATGGCATGGCCCAGCCCTGGTGTACTTTCCTGGGCAAGGGGCCGCCGTCGTCCACCACCACCCAGGAAGGGCTGGCGGTATTGACCGAAATCCTCACCATGCGTTCGAGCCCGTCGCGACTGTATCGCCTGGTCAACCGGGTGCGCGCGGTGACTCTCGCCGAGGAGGGGGCTGATTTTGTCGAGGTGTTCGACTACCTGCGGGGCAATGAAATGTCCGATGACGACAGTTATGCCATTGCCGTCAGGATTTTTCGCGGCAGTACCCCCGCCGGACGCCCCTTTACCAAGGACCTGGCCTATATGCGGGGGTTTATACAGACCTACAACTTTATGCGCCTGGCCATGAGCGAGGGAAGGCTGGACAACCTGCCGGTGCTGTTTTGCGGCAAGGTGACACTGGAGGATGTCAAAACCTACCGCATGCTCATGGATGAGGGAGTTGTGATGGCCCCCCGGTTTTTGCCGCCGCATTTCGCGGATATGAAGGGCCTGGCCACCTGGATGAGCTTTTCACGGTTTATTTCCAGCCTGAGTTTTGACCAGCTGCAGGCGGACTACAGCGCCCTGCTCTAGACGCTCAGGACAGGCGGTCCCTGAAGTCCGGGTAGCCGAACTCGCGCACGATGTCGAGCTCATCCGTGAGGGAGTTCCAGACGGCGATCGCGGGCAGTAAGGTGCCGTTGAAAGTCGAGGTCTTGACCATGGTGTAGTGGGCCATATCCCCGAATACCAGGCGCTGGCCTATTGTCAGTGGCTGGCCGAAGCTGTAATCCCCGATAACATCCCCCGCCAGGCAGGTCAGCCCTCCCAGCCGGTAGGTGTGCTCCAGCTCGCCGGCGTCGCCCGCAGCAAAAATATCGGGGCGATAGGGCATCTCCAGCGTATCGGGCATATGACAGGTGGCGGAGGTGTCCAGGATGGCCTGGTCGAGCATATTCCAGGTGAGATCCAGCACCTCGGCGACCAGGACGCCACTGCCGATGGCGACCGCTTCGCCGGGCTCGAGGTAAACCTGCACGTCGTATTTTTCGCTGAACCTGGCGGATTGTCGAGATCAGCTCATCGAGCTGGTAGCCCGGGCGGGTGATGTGGTGGCCGCCGCCAAAGTTGACCCATTCCATGCCCCCCAGCAGATGACCGAATTTTTCCTCGACAGCATCCAGGGTGCGCTTGAGCGGTGGAAAATCCTGCTCGCAAAGGGTGTGAAAATGTAGCCCGCTGATCCCTTCCAGCGCGCTTTCATCCAGCTGTGACAGGGGAATCCCGAGGCGCGAGCCCGGCGCACAGGGGTCGTAAATCGGCACGGTTCCCTCGGAGTGTTCGGGGTTGATCCGCAGACCGAACTGCAGCTGTGGCCGATGCGAACGGGCGGCCTGGACCAGGGGTTGGAAGCGTTTCCACTGGCTGCAGCTGTTGAAGACCACGTGGTCTGCCAGCACCAGTATTTCGCGCAGGCTGGCCTCGCTGTAAGCGGCGCTGAAGACGTGAACCTCGCCGCCGTAGTGCTCGCTGCCGAGGCGGGCCTCGTGCAGGCCGCTGGAGCAGGTGCCGTCCAGGTAACGGGAAACCAGGGGCGCAAGCCGCCACATGGAAAAGGCCTTGAGTGCCGCCAGCACCTTCGCTCCGCTGGCGTCGGCCACCTGGCGCAGGATTCGTAGATTGCGCTCGATGGCAACCTCATCGACCACAAAGCAGGGGGACGGCAGCCGGGCCAGGTCCAGTTTACTGAAATCAGTGAATTGCAAAGCGCGGCCTACAGGTCCTTGCCTTTGACCAGGTCCAGTGTGAAGCCCGGGTCCAGCTCCACCACTTTCCACGGCAGGCCGTAGCGGTTCATGTCCTCCATGAACGGGTCCGGATCGCACTGCTCGATATTCCACACGCCCGGTTCGCGCCATTTACCCTCGACGATCATTTTCGCGCCGATCATGGCCGGGACGCCGGTGGTGTAGGAGATCGCCTGGGACTGGACCTCCCGGTAGCACTCCTGGTGGTCGCAGATGTTGTAAAGGTACATCACGCGCTCCTTGCCGTCCTTCAGGCCCCGCACGATACAGCCGATGCAGGTCTTGCCCCTGGTGCGAGGCCCCAGGCTGGAGGGGTCGGGCAGCAGGCGGGCCAGGAACTGGATGGGTACTGATCTGCTGGCCCTGGTATTCAACCGGCTCGATCCCGGTCATGCCGACATTTTCAAGTACCTCCAGGTGTTTCAGGTAATTGTCGGAAAAACTCATCCAGAACTGGGCGCGGCGCAAATCGGGGAAATTCTTGCTCAGGGATTCCAGCTCTTCGTGGTACATGCGGTAGATATTGAATGCGCCGACGTCTTCAGGGCAGTCGAAACGCGCCATTTTTGACATCGGTGGCGTGGTGACGAACTCGCCGCCCTCCCAGTGCCGGCACTCCGCGCTGACCTCGCGGATATTGATCTCCGGGTTGAAGTTGGTGGCAAACGGGTAGCCGTGGTCGCCGCCGTTGACGTCGATGATGTCCAGCTCATGGATTTCGTCAAAGTAATGTTTGGACAGGTAGGCAGTAAACATATTGGTGGCGCCCGGGTCGAAACCGCTGCCGAGCAGGGCAGTGAGCCCGGCCTGCTTGAATCTGTCCTGGTACGCCCACTGCCACTTGTACTCAAACTTCGCCGTATCCCGGGGTTCGTAATTGGCCGTATCCAGGTAGTTGACCCCCGCCTCCAGGCAGGCGTCCATGATGGTGAGGTCCTGGTAGGGCAGGGCGACATTGATGACCAGCTCGGGCTTTTCCAGCTTGAGCAGCGCTGCCAGTTCCGCCACGTTGTCGGCGTCGACCTGCGCTGTGCGGATCGGGCGGCTCAGCTGCGCGGCGATCGCCTGGCATTTGGCCTCGGTGCGGCTGGCCAGTATGATCTCCGGAAATACCTCGGGTAACTGCGCGCATTTGTGGGCTACCACGCCGCCCACGCCGCCGGCGCCGATAATCATTACTTTGGACATTGATGCATCTCTTGTTGGGTGAGCTGTCAGTGGTTTTCGAAGTAGGTGTAGCCGTGCAGGCTCTCCCGGAAAGCTTGCACTATCCGGCTGCGTTGGGCAACGCTGATCTTGCCGTTGCGCACTGCTTTCTCGGCAACCAGGCGAAAATTCTCCTGCAGTTGCTTGGGCTCGTACTCAACGTAACTCAGTACATCGGCGATGCTGTCGCCGTGGAACTCCCGGGCGAACTCGAAACTGCCGTCGGGATTGATCGCGACATTGACCACATTGGTGTCGCCAAACAGGTTGTGCAGGTCCCCCAGGGTCTCCTGGTAGGCGCCGACCAGGAAGACGCCCAGGTAGTATTCCTCGCCTGCCCGGAGTTGGTGCAGCGGCAGAATATTGCGCTCACCCTCTGGGGTGGAGAACCTGTCGATTTTGCCGTCGCAGTCGCAGGTGAGGTCGGCGAGTATGGCCGATCGCTCGGGTTTTTCCGCCAGGCGGTGTATCGGCATGATCGGGAACAGCTGGTCGATGGCCCAGATATCGGGCAGGGACTGGAACAGGCTGAAGTTGCCGTAATAAATGTCCGACAGCTGTTCCCGCAGGTTCTGCAGTTCCGGCGGCACACGCTTGAGGCCTGGCAGCATGGCGGCTATGCGGTGGACGACGTCGAGGTAAATGTTCTCCGCCAGGGCGCGTTCCCTGAGGCTTGCCTGTCCGTGGTGGAACAGCTCGCGCAGCTCATCGCGATAGAACAGAACGTCGTTGTAGCACTCCTGGAAATTGCCAGGCGAGAGTCTTGTTTTGATATCGTGCAGGTTGCGCAGGGTCTCCACGCAGTCGTCCGGTACTGTGTCGGGCGTTGCCGTGGGGAGGGTGTTGCTGACATTGAGTATGTTGAACAACAGCATCGAGGAGTAAGCCACGGTGGCGCGACCTGATTCCGAGACGATAACCGGGTGCTCGATTTCCAGTGGGTCAAGCGTCTCGCAGATACTCTCGATGATGTTTGCGCAGTACTCGTCCAGGCTGTAATTCATGCTGTGGGTGCTGTTGGTGCGGGCACCTTCATAGTCAACCGCAAGCCCGCCCCCGAGGTCGAGGTGGCCCATCGGCGCCCCTTCCTGCACCAGTCCGGCATAGAAGCGGCAGGCCTCCAGGACGCCGCTGCGGACATTGCGGATGTTCGGGATCTGGGAGCCCAGGTGACAGTGCAGCAGGCGCAGGCAGTGCAGCATGTCTGCCTCGCGCAGGGAGTCCACCAGGCGCATCAGCGATGCGGTGGAGAGGCCGAATATGGACCTGTCACCGCTGTCCTGGCTCCAGTAGCCGTCAACCGCAACCGTGGTCTTTATTCTCACCCCTATCAGGGGTTCGATGCCGAGTGCGCGGCTGCGGTCAATAATGATCGGCAACTCCGACAGGGTTTCAATCACGAAAAAACAGGGAGTACCCATTTGCCTGGCGTACAGGCCCAGTTCGATAAATTCCGCGTCCTTGTAGCCGTTGCAGATAATAATGCCATCGGAGTCGCTCAGCTGGGCCATGGCAATGATCAGTTCGGCCTTGCTGCCGGCCTCGAAACCGTGGCTGTACTGGCGTCCATAGTCCGCAATTTCCTCAACCACGTGGCACTGCTGGTTTACCTTGATCGGATAGACGCCGCGGTAGCAGTTGCGGTAGCCACCATCGGCGATGGCCTTTGCGAAGGATTTGTTGAGCACCTCCACCCGGTGGTCCAGCAGGTTGCGAATGCGCAGGATGGCCGGCATGTGCAGCCCGCGCTCGTGCATCCCCCTGACTATTTCCATCAGGCTCACGGTAACTGGCTTGCCGTCGAAGTTGACGTTGACCTGGACTTCGCCGTTATCGCCTATGTTGAAGTAATCCGCACCCCAGGCGTTGATGCCGTACAGCTGGGCACTTTGGGCGGTGGTCCAGTCCGGGTCGGCGTTGCTAATGCCCAGGTCTGTGTTCTCTGAGGCCGTCATTCAGCATCCTCTAATTGCGAAGAACCCCGGCGGGCCATCGCGATGGCCGGCCAGGGCCGTCAGTTGTTTGGTCGGGAACCGCCGGCCCCTGTGATCGGACTGGCGGTTTCCGGTAGTAGTCCGGTTCAGACGATTCGCTTCATCGCCGTCATGTAACCGCGCAGGGTCTTGCCGACCAGCTCCACCGGGTGCTTGCGAATCGCGTCATTTACCGCGATCAGCTCGGCGTTGTCCACCCCGTTGTCCCCGCCGATACCGCGGCCGATAACGTCGGTGTCGATCCTGCTCATGAAGTCCGCCAGCAGCGGGCGACAGGCATGGTCGAACAGGTAGCAACCGTACTCTGCGGTGTCCGAAATCACAACATTCATTTCGTAGAGCTTCTTGCGCGCAATGGTGTTGGCGATCAGCGGGGTCTCATGCAGGGACTCGTAGTAGGCGGACTCGTCGATAATGCCCGCCGAAACCATGGTTTCGAAAGCCAGTTCCACCCCGGCCTTGATCATTGCCACCAGCAGGATGCCGTGGTCGTAGTACTCCTGCTCACTGATCTCGGTGGAGGTGTTCGAGGCTTTTTCGAAGGAAGTCTCCGCGGTTTCGGCGCGCCATTTCAACAGGTTTGCATCGTCGTTGGCCCAATCTTCCATCATGGTTTTGGAAAAATGCCCGGTCATGATGTCGTCCTGGTGCTTCTCATAAAGCGGGCGCATGATGTCCTTCAGCTCCTCGGCCAGGTAGAAGGCGCGGATTTTCGCCGGGTTAGACAGGCGGTCCATCATATTGGTGATACCGCCGTGCTTGAGGCCCTCGGTCACCGTTTCCCAGCCATACTGGATCAGCTTCGAGGCGTAGCCGGGCTCAATGCCCTTTTCGACCATTTTGTCGAAGCACAGGATTGCGCCCGTTTGCAGCATGCCGCACAGGATTGTCTGCTCACCCATCAGGTCCGACTTGACCTCGGCGATAAACGACGACTGCAGCACCCCGGCGCGGTGTCCACCGGTGCCGGCGGCGTAAGCCTTGGCCAGCTCGAGGCCCTCGCCCCTTGGGTCATTCTCCGTGTGCACGGCAATCAGGGTCGGTACCCCGAAGCCCCGCTTGTATTCCTCGCGCACCTCGGTGCCTGGGCACTTGGGCGCCACCATGATAACCGTGAGGTCGTCACGGATTTTCATCCCCTCTTCCACGATATTGAAACCGTGGGAGTAGGCCAGGCAGGCGTCCTTTTTCATCAGCGGCATGATCTGGTTTACCACGCTGGTGTGCTGCTTGTCCGGGGTCAGGTTAAGCACCATGTCCGCAGCCGGAATCAGCTCCTCGTAGGTGCCGACAGTGAAACCGTTTTCCGTCGCGTTCTTCCAGGACTGGCGCTTCTCGCTGATGGCGCTTTCGCGCAGTGCGTAGGACACGTCCAGCCCGCTGTCGCGCAGGTTGAGACCCTGGTTGAGACCCTGGGCGCCACAGCCCACGATGACCATTTTCTTGCCGCGCAACTTGTCCACGCCATCGGCGAACTCCGAGCGATCCATAAAGCGGCATTTGCCCAGTTGCTGCAGTTGCAGGCGCAGGGGGAGGGTATTGAAGTAGTTTTGTCCCATGGTGAGTTTCCTCGGATGAAAGATGGTTGATGGAATGAGGGCGCACCATACGTGAAAGATTGCCTTGCGTATAACGCTATATAAGTAATACTGTGTTGCGTACAACGCAATATAGGATGGAATATGGATACGCGCGCCCTGGCGGTTTTCCTGTCTGTTGCCGACACCCTGAACTTCAGTCGTACCGGCGAACTATTGCATATGAGTGTTTCAGCGGTCAGCCGGACGGTACGGCGGCTGGAGGATGAGCTGGGCCAGCCCCTGCTGGAGCGCGATAACCGCAGCGTGAGACTGACGGGCGCCGGGCGGGAGTTTCGCGAATATGCCCGCCACTCCCTCGCTGACTGGCAGCGCCTGCGCCGTAAACTCGGCAGTGAGGAAGAACTCGCCGGGGAGGTGAGCCTGTACTGCTCGGTTACGGCTACCTACAGCGTGCTGGCACCCATTCTGGAGTCGTTCCGGTCGGCCCACCCCTCGGTGGAAATCATGATGCACACCGGTGACCAGGCAGACGGCATCAGCCACGTACTGGACGGTCAGGATGATGTCGCCGTGAGCGGTCGCCCTGCCCAGTTGCCGCAACGGCTCGACTTCCTGCCGCTTCTGGATACGCCGCTGCACCTTTGGGCGCCGACAGCCGATTGCGCCGTGCGGCAGTGGGTGGATGCGGGGCAGGCGGCGTCATCCGGTTACGACTGGAACTCTGTACCATTTATAGTGCCGGAGCGGGGGATAACCAAGGAGATACTGGATCGCTGGCTGCAGGAGCGGGATATCCGGCCCCGGGTATACGCCCAGGTAGCAGGCCATGAGGCCATCGTCGCCATGGTCAGCCTGGGGCTGGGTATCGGCCTGGCACCCGAACTGGTGGTCCGGGCCAGCGGTATGGCCGACAGCGTCAGCAAGATTGATCTGCCGGATGATTTGCCGGCGCTCACCATTGGGCTGTGCTGCCTGAAACAGCGCCTGCTGAGCCCGCTGGTGAAATCCCTGTGGGATGTGGCGGGGCAGACCTACGGGGCAATGGTTTGATAGTATAAGCGGGCATTTTTACAGTGGTGGACAGAATGGACAAGCCAGACAGGGCTGCGGACGAGCAGGAAAACCAGCAGCCTGACCAGAAGAAGGGGCGGGCAGCGGGCGGGCTCGCGCCGGCTCTGGACCTGCTGGTTGATGAGCATGAAGAGGAGGAGTCGGTAGACGGGCAGACCGTCCGGCACCGGGGTATTTACCTGTTGCCCAACCTGTTTACCACGGCGGCATTGTTTGCGGGCTTTTACGCCATCATCGCTGCCATGCGGTACAACTTTGAAGCCGCCTCCATCGCCATATTCGCCGCCATGATTTTTGATGGGCTCGATGGCCGTGTTGCGCGCCTGACCAATACTTCCAGCAAGTTCGGCGCGGAGTACGACAGCCTCTCCGATATGGTCTCCTTTGGCCTGGCGCCGGCCCTGGTCGTGTTCAGCTGGGCGCTGGGCGACCTGGGGAAGTTTGGCTGGAGTATGGCTTTTATTTACGTCGCCTGTGCCGCGTTGCGCCTGGCGCGTTTCAATACCCAGATCGGAACCGCAGACAACAACTACTTCACGGGCCTGGCAAGTCCCGCCGCCGCGAGTATCATCGCCAGTGCGGTATGGGTCTGCTACGACGAGGGCCTGGTGGGCAGCGCCCTGCCCCAGTGGCTGGCGATAATGGTGGGATTACTGACCGCGTTGGTGGGCTTCCTGATGATAGCCAACTTCCCCTATTACAGTTTCAAGAGCCTCGACTTTCGTAGTCGCGTACCCTTTGTCGTCATGATCGCAATGATTCTGGTGTTTGGTCTGGTAACGGCGGACCCTCCGCGGATACTGTTGTTTGCCTTCCTGGCCTATGCGGTCTCGGGGCCATTGACGCAGTTTTTCAAGTGGCGCAAGGGCGGCCTGGACTGACCCGGAGCCAGTGTCCTCGCACCCTCCCGCGGGACAGGCGGGCAGGTTTCAGCGACTTCCCCCGCGCGGGCGGCAGGCCGCCGAGGCGGGCCATTCTGGTCGTTAATTGAGCAACTCAACTCCCCGCAGGAAAAAGTCTGAAATATTTCTGTAAAAGGCCTTGCAGGGGGAGGTCCGATCCGTATAATGCGCCTCCTCGGTCAGGGGTAACCCCGCTGATCAGAACCCTGCCCCTGGCGGCCGGGTGTTGTTTAACAGTCAAATGAAGACAGATGTGTGGGCACTTGTTGGGATAGTTGTCACAACTATTCAGACACAACAAGTGACTCATTAATTCATTGTAATTTTTGATTTCGAATTGTGTCTGAGCCGATGATTTGGCAGGTAAAGCGAGGTACTCGCGTAACCTGCCCCTCTTGACTGGTCCGCAAGGGTCGGGCAGAGGTAAAAGATTAAACTGAAGAGTTTGATCATGGCTCAGATTGAACGCTGGCGGCAGGCCTAACACATGCAAGTCGAGCGAGAAAGGCCTTCGGGCTGAGTACAGCGGCGGACGGGTGAGTAACGCGTAGGAATCTACCTGGTAGTGGGGGACAACATGGGGAAACTCATGCTAATACCGCATACGCCCTATGGGGGAAAGCGGGGGACCTTCGGGCCTCGCGCTATCAGATGAGCCTGCGTAGGATTAGCTTGTTGGTGAGGTAAAGGCTCACCAAGGCGACGATCCTTAGCTGGTCTGAGAGGATGATCAGCCACACTGGAACTGAGACACGGTCCAGACTCCTACGGGAGGCAGCAGTGGGGAATATTGCGCAATGGGCGAAAGCCTGACGCAGCCATGCCGCGTGTGTGAAGAAGGCCTTAGGGTTGTAAAGCACTTTCAATTGGGAAGAAAGGTTGCGTGTTAATAGCACGTAGCTGTGACGTTACCTTTAGAAGAAGCACCGGCTAACTCCGTGCCAGCAGCCGCGGTAATACGGAGGGTGCGAGCGTTAATCGGAATTACTGGGCGTAAAGCGCGCGTAGGCGGTTTGTTAAGTCGGATGTGAAAGCCCCGGGCTCAACCTGGGAATTGCATTCGATACTGGCCGACTAGAGTACGAGAGAGGGAGGTAGAATTCCACGTGTAGCGGTGAAATGCGTAGATATGTGGAGGAATACCGGTGGCGAAGGCGGCCTCCTGGCTCGATACTGACGCTGAGGTGCGAAAGCGTGGGTAGCAAACAGGATTAGATACCCTGGTAGTCCACGCCGTAAACGATGTCTACTAGCCGTTGGGAGACTTGATTTCTTAGTGGCGCAGCTAACGCACTAAGTAGACCGCCTGGGGAGTACGGCCGCAAGGTTAAAACTCAAATGAATTGACGGGGGCCCGCACAAGCGGTGGAGCATGTGGTTTAATTCGATGCAACGCGAAGAACCTTACCAGGTCTTGACATCCTCGGAACTTTCCAGAGATGGATTGGTGCCTTCGGGAACCGAGAGACAGGTGCTGCATGGCTGTCGTCAGCTCGTGTCGTGAGATGTTGGGTTAAGTCCCGTAACGAGCGCAACCCTTGTCCTTAGTTGCCAGCACGTAATGGTGGGAACTCTAAGGAGACTGCCGGTGACAAACCGGAGGAAGGTGGGGACGACGTCAAGTCATCATGGCCCTTACGACCTGGGCTACACACGTGCTACAATGGAACGCACAGAGGGTTGCAACCTCGCGAGAGTGAGCCAATCCCACAAAACGTTTCGTAGTCCGGATCGGAGTCTGCAACTCGACTCCGTGAAGTCGGAATCGCTAGTAATCGCGGATCAGAATGCCGCGGTGAATACGTTCCCGGGCCTTGTACACACCGCCCGTCACACCATGGGAGTGGGTTGCTCCAGAAGTGGTTAGCCTAACCTTCGGGAGGGCGATCACCACGGAGTGATTCATGACTGGGGTGAAGTCGTAACAAGGTAGCCCTAGGGGAACCTGGGGCTGGATCACCTCCTTAAACGATGTTGGCACTACCTGATGAGTGCTCACACATTTGTCTTCATTTGTTCGGTTGATGCGAAAGAATCACGGTGCTGGCTTGCGCTTTGAGCTCGAGCTGACGCTGGGATTCCTTTTTGGGATGAACAGCAGGCCTGTAGCTCAGTTGGTTAGAGCGCACCCCTGATAAGGGTGAGGTCGGCAGTTCAAATCTGCCCAGGCCTACCAAATCGTCCAGCTCTTCGTTGCCGCAGCACTCGCATAGCAGGCTATGCGTCGCGGTACCACGCCTCGATCTGAAACGATTTGGTTAACTTGGCAGGCTTCGTGGTTGCTGACAGAGCATTGGGGCTATAGCTCAGCTGGGAGAGCGCCTGCCTTGCACGCAGGAGGTCTGCGGTTCGATCCCGCATAGCTCCACCACTTTTATTGCATCACTGAGATCAGAAACAAGTTTTTTTGTGGTTGGAAGAAAGCTTGTTTCTGGTTTTACACCGGAACGTTCTTTAACAAGGTAAATCAAGCTGAGTCTATGGATTGCAGCTCAACACGCACAGGGTTTAGGCCGTGTGTTGTGGTGGGAACAATCCTTAGATAAAAAGTTCTGGTAGCGGGTTTCAATTCCCCGTTGCCAAACGAGTTGTAAAAATACTGTGACTTAAGCGTCACAACATCCGGCGGGTATGCACTTTGATCGGTGCATGCCTCATACAGTACCTGGCCTGTGTTAAGGGGGTCGGGGAAAAGTCTTTGTCCAGATAACTTTGGTTATATGGTCAAGCGACTAAGCGCATACGGTGGATGCCTTGGCAGTCAGAGGCGATGAAGGACGTAGTAGCCTGCGAAAAGCTTCGGGGAGTCGGCAAACAGACTTTGATCCGGGGATGTCCGAATGGGGAAACCCACCCAATGTAAGTTGGGTACCCTGCACTGAATACATAGGTGTAGGGGGCGAACGGGGGGAACTGAAACATCTAAGTACCCCTAGGAAGAGAAATCAATTGAGATTCCCTCAGTAGCGGCGAGCGAACGGGGAATAGCCTGCAAGTGATAGCAGTGCGGTTAGTGGAACGGTCTGGAAAGTCCGGCGATAGAGGGTGATAGCCCCGTACACGAAAACTGCGCTGTGGTACTGAGCTTGCGACAAGTAGGTCGGGACACGTGTTATCTTGACTGAATATGGGGGGACCATCCTCCAAGGCTAAATACTACTGACTGACCGATAGTGAACCAGTACCGTGAGGGAAAGGCGAAAAGAACCCCGGAGAGGGGAGTGAAATAGAACCTGAAACCGTATGCGTACAAGCAGTGGGAGCAGACTTGTTCTGTGACTGCGTACCTTTTGTATAATGGGTCAGCGACTTATTGTCTGTAGCGAGCTTAACCGTTTAGGGGAGGCGTAGGGAAACCGAGTCTTAATAGGGCGACATAGTTGCAGGCAATAGACCCGAAACCGGGCGATCTATCCATGGCCAGGTTGAAGGTGCCGTAACAGGCACTGGAGGACCGAACCCACGTATGTTGAAAAATGCGGGGATGAGCTGTGGATCGGAGTGAAAGGCTAATCAAGCCCGGAGATAGCTGGTTCTCCTCGAAATCTATTTAGGTAGAGCCTCGCGTCTTACCCTGGGGGGTAGAGCACTGTTTCGGCTAGGGGGTCATCCCGACTTACCAACCCGATGCAAACTCCGAATACCCAGGAGTACAATCGCGGGAGACAGACGGCGGGTGCTAACGTCCGTCGTCGAGAGGGCAACAACCCAGACCGCCAGCTAAGGTCCCCAATACCAGTTAAGTGGGAAACGATGTGGGAAGGCTTAGACAGCTAGGAGGTTGGCTTAGAAGCAGCCATCCTTTAAAGAAAGCGTAATAGCTCACTAGTCGAGTCGGCCTGCGCGGAAGATGTAACGGGGCTAAACTGGTAACCGAAGCTGCGGATGCGTGCTTCACTTAAACTCTTGGAAGCTTGTCAGGGTAGCCGCGACAAGCGCTCCCGAACGTTGAGTCGGGCAGGGTTGACACTGACAATCTGAAGAGGGGTTTAGGAAGCACGCATGGTAGAGGAGCGTTCTGTAAGCCGTTGAAGGTGAACCGGGAGGTTTGCTGGAGGTATCAGAAGTGCGAATGCTGACATGAGTAACGACAAGGGGAGTGAAAAACTCCCCCGCCGGAAGATCAAGGTTTCCTGCGCAACGCTAATCGGCGCAGGGTGAGTCGGCCCCTAAGGCGAGGCAGAAATGCGTAGTCGATGGGAAACGGGTTAAAATTCCTGTACTTCTTTATATTGCGATGGAGGGACGGAGTAGGCTAGGCCATCAGGGCGTTGGTTGTCCCTGTTTAAGGTTGTAGGCTGGCGGTTTAGGTAAATCCGGACTGCTAAGGCTGAGAGCTGATGACGAGTGTTACTGAGAGGTAACGCGAAGTGGTTGATGCCATGCTTCCAAGAAAAGCTTCTAAGCTTCAGATATAAAGGAACCGTACTGTAAACCGACACAGGTGATCAGGTAGAGAATACCAAGGCGCTTGAGAGAACTCGGGTGAAGGAACTAGGCAAAATGGTACCGTAACTTCGGGAGAAGGTACGCCGGTTTGGGTGATGGGACTTGCTCCCTGAGCCTGGGCTGGCCGAAGTGACCAGGTGGCTGCGACTGTTTATTAAAAACATAGCACTGTGCAAACACGTAAGTGGACGTATACGGTGTGACGCCTGCCCGGTGCCGGAAGGTTAATTGATGGGGTTATCTTCGGAGAAGCTCTTGATCGAAGCCCCGGTAAACGGCGGCCGTAACTATAACGGTCCTAAGGTAGCGAAATTCCTTGTCGGGTAAGTTCCGACCTGCACGAATGGCGTAACGATGGCCACACTGTCTCCACCCGAGACTCAGTGAAATTGAAATCGCTGTTAAGATGCAGTGTACCCGCGGCTAGACGGAAAGACCCCGTGAACCTTTACTATAGCTTCACACTGGACTTTGACCTTACTTGTGTAGGATAGCTGGGAGGCTTTGAAGCGGTGGCGCCAGCCATCGTGGAGCCAACCTTGAAATACCAGCCTGGTAATGTTGGGGTTCTAACTCAGGTCCGTTATCCGGATCGAGGACAGTGTGTGGTGGGTAGTTTGACTGGGGCGGTCTCCTCCCAAAGAGTAACGGAGGAGCACGAAGGTGCGCTAATCATGGTCGGAAATCATGAGGTTAGTGTAAAGGCACAAGCGCGCTTGACTGCGAGTCTGACAAGACGAGCAGGTACGAAAGTAGGTCTTAGTGATCCGGTGGTTCTGTATGGAAGGGCCATCGCTCAACGGATAAAAGGTACTCCGGGGATAACAGGCTGATACCGCCCAAGAGTTCACATCGACGGCGGTGTTTGGCACCTCGATGTCGGCTCATCACATCCTGGGGCTGAAGCCGGTCCCAAGGGTATGGCTGTTCGCCATTTAAAGTGGTACGCGAGCTGGGTTTAGAACGTCGTGAGACAGTTCGGTCCCTATCTGCCGTGGGCGTTGGAGAATTGAGGGAAGCTGCTCCTAGTACGAGAGGACCGGAGTGGACGAACCGCTGGTGTTCGGGTTGTCATGCCAATGGCATTGCCCGGTAGCTACGTTCGGACAGGATAACCGCTGAAAGCATCTAAGCGGGAAGCCCCTCCCAAGATAAGTTCTCCCTGACCCCTTGAGGGTCCTGAAGGGCCGTCCAAGACTAGGACGTTGATAGGCTGGGTGTGTAAGCGTTGTAAGGCGTTGAGCTAACCAGTACTAATTGCCCGTGAGGCTTGACCATATAATCCAAGTTATTTGCCACGCAAGTGGAGCGAAGGCTGCTGGATGTTGTGTTGAGTCATGGTGTAACACACTCGTTGAATTGCAAATCAGTTTGATTTACCGCCCTATTTGAGAGGACAACGGCGCTGCAGTACCCGGAACAGGGAGGCAGGTAAGACCGAACTCCCTCAAGCCAGTTTGCCTGGCGACCAAAGAGCATTGGAACCACCTGACCCCATCCCGAACTCAGAAGTGAAACGATGCATCGCCGATGGTAGTGTGGGGTTTCCCCATGTGAGAGTAGGTCATCGCCAGGCTTCTAATACGCAAAAAGGCCACCCCGTTTGGGGTGGCCTTTTTGCGTATTGGATGCGTTGATTCTCTGTCACTGAGTACCGGGCCCATGTGACCGACCCTGCACCGCAGGTGCGGGGAGGGGGCGCCGCAGGCGTTCCGAAGGAATGGCAAGCAACGCTTGCCACCCACTGTAGGTCAACGGAAACAACGACGGTGCCAAGATCGCAAGCACCCCTCGCCCCCTACTCAGGTCAACGGAACCCACGCCGCCGCCGCGATACCTAACCAGCACCCCAGCACCCCAGCACACCCAGCACAGCTCAACAGAACCCAAGATCCTGCTCACGCACTCCGCCGCACCCCACCCAAATACCTCCCCACATCCACCTCATCAATCTGCTCCGACTCCAGGAACTCCCTGGCATACTGCAGGTAGACTCCGTCCCTGACAAACAACTCAAAGCAGTCCCTGTCGACGTGGTTGTCCTCGACCATCCTGTGCAGAATATCCAGCGCTTCGCTGATGGTCTTGGCTTTCTTGTAAGGTCTATCCGAGGCTGTCAGCGCCTCGAAAATGTCTGCCACTACAAGGATACGCTCCGGAATACTTAACTGGTCGCCGGATAGTTTGCGTGGGTAGCCCGATCCCCGCATGGTTTCGTGATGGGTAGACGCGTAGCGCGGCACTTTACTCAGTTCTTCCGGGAAGGGCAGGCTTTCCAGCATCTTGATGGTGCTGATCATATGCTCGTTGATTCTGAATCTGTCCTCCGCAGTAAGGGTTCCCCGGGAGACAGAGAGGTTATATATCTCTCCCAGGTTGGCAAGGTAGGCCGGCACTTCCATATTGATCCCAAATTTTTCCGGGTAGTCCGTGGAGCTGGTTCGCTTGATAAGATGTTCCGGCTTGTCACTCAATAACGGCTCCTCCACCGGCAGGCTTGCAGCCAAAGCCGGGAGGCGCAGTTCCTCGGTCGGGGACAGGCCGATACGATCATCGAAATGCCGCAGCCAGCGCGTTTCGGCGATATGGTGCAGGCGCTCCCGATCCTTTTCTTCGAGAAACTCCCCGCCCACGTTGCACCGTGCGATAAAGCGGAAGTCCTCCTGCAGCCTGGCACGCGTTTCGTCCAAATGCCGCTGGGCAATAGTGCGCTTTTCCGTATCGTCAGCAACTGCCTTCAGGAACTCAATCTCGGCATCCCGCCACAATACCTCGAAGCGCATGCGGACCTCATGGATCCGGTTGTAGATTGTCTCGAGCTTGCTTCCCTTGTCGACGATATGTTCCGGGGTCGTTATCTTGCCGCAATCGTGCAGCCAGGCGGCGATACGGTACTCCCGCCACTCGTCATCTGTCTCCAGCTGAAAATCGCGAAACGCCGGCAGGCTGGAATGTGAGGCCGAGTGCGCCAGCATCAGTGCCAACTCGGGAACGCGCTCACAGTGCCCGCCGGTGTAGGCAGACTTGTCATCAATTGCCTGGGCTATCAACTCTATAAACGAATCCATCAGTTTGCGTTGGGCCAGTTCATGAGCCTGGATAGAGGCAACCATATTGACCATCGATTCAGACAATTCATCCAGTTCGAGTACCCTCGAAGATACCCGCTCCACTGCATCGTATTCCCGGCGCCGCACCTTTTCATTTTCCGCAGCAAGTTGCCGGATGGGATGGACCACCGGGTTGGCAAAGAACCATGACAATGGCAGCAGGGTCAGAAGAAAGGCTGCGGTAATTCCGATGGAGAGTTTTACCTCATCGAGAAATGGCTTGATGACCTGGGACAGCCTGGCGCGAATGCCCACATAAACCGGGAGGGAGTTTACGTCTGACGCGCTACTGGGTGCGACATACAGAAGCCAGTCCTCACCCGCCTGCCGCGATTCCACGATACGCCCGTGCATGTCCCGGTCGGCCGCCAATCTTATCAGGGCCTCGTCCGGGACCGTGCTGGTTACGTCACTTTCGGTCTGGTTGTCGAAATTGAGCCAGGTTTGCTCCAGATACTCGCGCTGTTCCGGAGTGATGGCCGCGATGGCTTTGTCGAGCAGTTCCCGTAACTGTGGTTTGTTTGCGGGTACGACTATGTGGAGCGAGTCAGGGAAACCCGAATTACCTAGCTCTGCCTGCGCCTGGTAATCGAACTCTCCAAGGAAATAGTAGCGCGCCAGATAGCGCATGATGATTTCCGAATCGAGCGCGGCGTCGACCTCATCGCGCGCAACAAGCTCCAGTGAGTGCAACGTCGTATTCGTCACGACAATGTTTATTTGTGGAAAGTCGGTCTGGACCTTCGGGATAATCGACCACCCGGAGGGAATTGCCAGGGTTTTGCCATTCAATTGGTCCAGGCTGGAGAACCTGGCCGACCCCGCTCGTGTGGCCAGAGCATAGGGCAGCTTTGCATACATCGGGCCGGGGGAACCCAGCATTGCGTTTTCTGCCTGGGGGATGACGGATTGCAGGAGATCGATTTCCCCGTCCAGGTACTTTCGCGTCAATTCGGGCCAACTGTATCCATTAACAAACTGGACTTGTATCCCGGTCATTTCAGCCAGCATGCGGATGAGGTCGACGGAGTAGCCCCGGGGCGTACCTGACTGGGCAAAGTCGAATGGCGGCCAATCAAGCTCATTGGATACTTTCAGCACCGGTAAGGAGCGTATATAGGCACGTTCCTTGTCGGTCAGCATCAGGGGTGGTGCAGTTGGGAGAGTTTTCTGCGCGTCATCGTTCTTGCTGGACGCCAGCACCTGCCCGGCTGCATCGTAGAGGAAAATGTCACTACGGTCGGCGATCGAATTCTCCCTCAGAAAAGACGATATCGTCGACATGGTCATGTCTATTCCGAGAACAGTTTGGGTTCCGGCGATTCGGCGCGACAGCGTCTGTCCCGGGACGCCCAGCTGGGCAAACAGGTAAGGTTCACTGGCGATCATTTCGTCAGACGACATGGCCGCCTCGTACCAGGGTCGGCTGGCCGCATCAAAGTCCGTGGGCTCGTCGCGGCGAAGCCGGATATTCAAGTCATGGTCGAGGTATTCGAATGAGCGCTGAAAACCTTTGCCTTTCCGCCTGACCTCGGTTAACAGCCAGCGGTCAGTCGGCAAAGCGCGGAATACCTCTCTGGCGTAATGACTGTTGTTGAGATTGATGACTTCAAAAAAACTGCTGTCCCCGCCGGCGAAGTAGATGCCGTAATACAGCGGGTTGCGCTTCAGTACCGAGGTGAAAATCTGTAGCTTCGCCTCGCGCTGCCCCGGCCTGGCCAGTTCCGGGTTGGTGGCGAGCAGCTCCATTTCGCTGTTGTTGTTCTTGCCGATATTATCGAGTTGGGCAGCGATGCCAGCGGAAGCGGCTTGGTAGAGCTCAGAAGCCGTTTCCCTGGCCATGGCCTGGCCGAAATAGTACTGCAGGCCTATGGCCAGGGCCGCCGTCAGTAAGGTTGCCAGCAGAAACACCGCCACTACAGTCAGGCGAATGGACGTGCGCAGTTTTCCTTTAGACCCGCTCATGGGAGGTTTTGTCCTCGCCTGTTTTCATTGCCAACAGAATAGGTCAAAAACCGGGTGTGATTCACGGTAATAAGTCTGAAAAAGTGCGGTGCTTCCCCTTTGAGCGACGTCGGGGGCAGGGTTGTCGGCAGCACCAGCGCAATACTTCAGGATGATCTGGCGGGCAAAAAAAAGCCGCGATTATCAGTCGCGGCTTTTTATCCTGGTCTCTTTTATGGAGACGGTGGTACACAGCCAGGTGGCGTCGGCGGATCAGCTGGATCATTGGGTACATACTGGCGGCTTTGGTGCGCAGTTGAAGGACCGGGTGTAAGAAGCGCCTGCCGGCGGGTTCAATGTGATATCCAGGTTGCCCTCGGCACCCTCGCCGCCTGTTTGCAATTCAATCGCGTAGGCGCCCGGACTGCCCTGTGTGCCAACGGTGAAAGTGGTGGGGCCTACGACCTCACAGTCCCCGCCTGCTGCCAATGTGACCGTCGAACCTTCTGGCGGTGCGTTGTTGAACAGGTCTGAAATAGCGGCGGTGTAGAACCCGCCACGCCAGCTGGTGCCGGTCACCGGATTTGAGCCCTGGAACAGGGTGATATACCACTCGCTGGGATCTGACAGAATCAGTACGGCTTCATCGCGCACGTTCAGCAGGCTGCGACTGCACCAGACGCCATCCCCATCCAGGGGACAGAGCAGGCCGTTGTAGACTGCCGGGTTGTTGTTCGTGTCGTATTTTCCATTGTCATTGAAGTCGACAAAAATCTCCTCCTGGCCGGCAATACACTGGGCTGAATCCGCTCCCGCTCCCTTGCAGGTGGCAGTGGCGGGGTTGAATATATTGTCCTCGTTGTTGTCGAGGAAGGCTTCCGGCAGGTTGTCGAACAGATCCTTCTCCGCCTCGTCCATGATGCCGTTGCCATTGCGGTCGATAAAGGATTCCTCGCCGACTGCGGTTACCAGCACCGTGGATCGGCCGCCCCGGGTATAGCCGAGGTCATTGGGGCAGGGGCCTGAATTGACGTTGTAGTTGGGGCAGTTATAACCCGGACTGAATATGGTCCGGATGTACTCGGTGCCGGTCAGCGTCGGGAATCGCGGCGCCTGGCTGTTCCAGGTCACGCTGCAGCTGCCGTCTACCGTTTCGCAGGAAGGTTCAATGGCGCCGTACTCGGTGGTGAATACCGCCGCGGTGCCGTCCGGTACGGGGTTGTTGAACTTGTCAGCCATGCGCACGGTGATGGTTTTCTCGATGCCGTCAACCGTCATCCCATCTGCCACGACGAATCCGCCGGCAACTGAAAGACTGATGGAGTTCTGGTCGGGCAGGCCCGTTGTGACCGTAAGTACATCGGAAACCGAAGAAACCTCCTGGCCGCTGCCGTCATCCGCCGCTGCCGTGGCGATAACGCGCACAACAGTCGGAATATCGCCGGACCGGACGTTTGTTGTCACCAGGCCTTCAGTCGAGCTGACTGCCGATGCGGGAGATAAAGACAGGCCGCCAACTTCCGTGGTCAGGCTGAAATCCACCTTGATGCCGCCGATGGGGGCATTGTTGCTGTCCACTACCCTGAAGGTAACCGTAGACGATTCCAGTCGGTCTTCGCTGCCACCGCCGGTGCCGCGCAATACAATGGTGGAAGGTACGGCACTGACGAAAGTAAAACCATTGGCCTGTGCCGAAGCCACCGACACCGTGCCAAAGGCCTGGGCTGTGGAACCCTCCAGGCTGGCGGTGATCTGGTCGTTGCCTGAGCAACCGGACGGTCTGTAGGAAGTGCTGACCTTGCCATCGCCGGAAACCACCGGGCTGACAGGATCGAGTACCGCCTGGCCGGAGGCGATACAACCGCTGCTGAATGTGACTGACTCCGAGCTGCTCACCAGGTCACCGTTTTCATCCAGAATGACCAGGGACAATTGCGCGATCGCCTGTGAGGCGAGCAGTGTGCCGGGCTCGATACCGATCTCGTTTTCGATAAACAGTCCATCGGCATCAAGGTATCCCAACCTCAGGCCACTGCTGCCGATCTGGAACGTAATGGTGTTTGTTACCGCGCCTGAGGGGCCGTCGGCACTGACTGTGATCGTGCCGGCACCTTTGCTGTCACCCGCCTCTACCCGGAAAGTCGCGACGCCCGCACTGTTGCTCAGGGCGGTACCGGTGGCCGGTGAAATCAAGCCTTCTGTCGTCTCGGCGGTCACCACGACATCGGGGACCGCGGCGCCGTTCTTGCCGTTTTTCCTCACTGTCACCTTGAGAGTGGCAGGTGAGGCAGATGTCACCTCGGTCGTCTCCTCACCACTGGCATCCAGTAGCACAGGTGCCAGGAAGTAGGTCTGGGAGTCCTCGCCATCAGGGTCGTAGAAACTGCCTCCGCCACCTCCGCCGCCGCCCCCGCAGGCGGTGATGGTAAACAGGAATATCGCAGCCACCAGCGAGCGGCCAGAAAGTGAGGCGAACCGAGTAATCATTTTTATCCCCTTTTTGCCCGCTATGAAGCGAGTCTATTTTATGAGCTGCTGTACCGTGATTCTGGAGAGTTCAGCCAGAGAGTCAACAATTCAATCGACTTTTTACAGGTTACCACGCCACAAGTCAAAAACTCGATAAATAACATGGTGATAGGCCTTGTTTGTGTCATTCTACACAAACTATTTGAGGCGAGCCCCATTCAGCCCTTCCGGTTCGCGCATAAAATATAGATTAAATATTCCATTTGGATATATCACCGCTCCGGTAAGCTGGCGACCGTTCGCGGTGTCCGCCATGGCATTGGAGCGCAGTAGTGTTTCTGCTGTTGGCCCGGCAGCTGATACCATGCGCGCCATGGAAAACCACCACCCAGCCGGGACTCGTCTGTCGGTCTCAATCGTCCTGCACCACAGCTGCCTGGAAATGCTGGACCGCGTGTTGCAGAGCCTTGCTCGGTCTGCAGAGGTGGCCCACGCCGCAGCCTGCGTCGACCAGGTGCTGGTCGAGGTGGTGGATAATTCCTCTGATGAGGCGTTTTGCCACAAGGCCCGGGCTGCAATAACAGCCTGGCCCCAGAGCGCTCTTTTCCAGCTTGTCTATCGCCGCCTCGCTGACAACCGCGGGTTCGGCGCGGGACACAATAGCGCAATTCAAGGTCTCGAAAGCGACGTTCACCTGGTGCTGAACCCCGATGCAGAGTTGGCCGAAGATGCCCTGCGCGCGGGGCTTTCCAGACTGCAGCAGGACCCGGGTATAGTATTGCTCAGCCCCAGGGTGCAGGGGGCTGACGGCGTCCAGGAGTTCCTTTGCAAACGTTATCCTTCCGTACTGGTGCTGTCGTTGCGCGCCTTTGCCCCGCATTTTATCCGACACCTGTTTCGAAGGCGTCTGCACCGTTATGAAATGCGCGATCTCTGCAGTGGCGCCGAGGAAGCCGAGATCCCCCTGGCCAGTGGCTGTTTCATGCTTGCCCGCAGCGCCGCGCTGCAATCGGTTGGCGGCTTCGATGAACGTTATTTCCTTTACTTTGAGGACTTTGACCTGTCCATAAGGCTTGGCAGCCAAGGGCGGCTGGTGTTCAGCCCCGCGATCCAAATCGTGCATCACGGGGGCTACGCAGCCAGCAAAGGGTTCCAGCACGTCAGGTATTTCATCCGCTCGGGCGTCACGTTTTTCCGGGAACACGGCTGGCGGTGGGTATAGATATGGCCAAAGCTGTTAAACTCGCAGTGGACGATATTGTGACGCGTGGCGCCGATGAATGAATTGAAACGCTTGGTATACCTGCAGGCCCTGGGTATCGATGGCTATGTCTCCCGCGGTCAGCTGCCGGGCGCCGCCGCCACGCTGCGCCTCGCGATAGTGCCTGCCAGCCCGGTTGCACCGGCGATCGCCCAACAATTGACGGAGTCCGCCTCCCCGCGCCGGCGGGAGCAGATGCCGGCTATAGAGATCCCCAGCCTCGAAACCGCCGCGCCAGCGCCCGTCGCCGGGAGGGTTGAACCCCGACCTTCGCGCGAGCAGCAGCCTTTGAAGTTCAGTCTTGCGGCGGTTACCTGCGGCGCCTGGTTGTGGCTGGAGGAGCTCGACGGTGCACCGTTCACGCCCCAGCAGTTACAGCTGGTGCAGTCCATGGCCGAGGCGCTTGCCAGGCTTGCCGGTAGCAGTGAGGCCGGCAAAGGAACGGCGACTGATGCAGGGGCCCAGCTGACCCAGTTTGACTGGCCCATGCATACCAACCTGCAGCTGGACCAGGGCCAGGAGGCGGCCCACTCGAGTGTGGCGGCCTTTATCCAGCGCAAACTTGAGCAGGGAGCAATGTACTGGGCCTGATCCTGCTGGGACGGGAATGCGAGGCCCGGGTACCGCTGGATCAGCTGGACTGCGCCAGGATTGTCCGGACCGTCAGCACCGCCCGGATGTTGCGTGAGCCGCTGCTGAAACGGCAGGCATGGCAAGACCTGGCGGCAATTTGCAGGCCATCGTGAGTGGTGTCGACACGCAGTGGGCAGCTCAGGCCCGCCGCGCCCGGCGATGGGCTCGCGCTGGCGGCCCTGGACCGCCTGGTAAATCCCAGTCCCTGGTCTGAAGACCAGTTCAGCGAAGCCTGTGCCCCGCGGGCTGAAGCGGGGACCGAACGCGCGCTTGTCATCTTCGCCGATGCACAGGCGCTGGGTTTCGTCGTGTATTCCCGGGTGCTGGACGAGGCCTGCATTCACAATATTGCGGTCCATCCCGCCCGCCAGGGCTGCGGCCTGGGTCGCTCATTGCTCGATGCCGCATTGCGCCGGGCCGCGGGTGAGGGTGCCACCCGCTGTTATCTTGAAGTGCGCGCATCGAACAAGGCTGCCCGCGGTCTGTATGAAAAACACGGCTTCCGGCTCGATGGCCTGCGTAAAAACTACTACACCACCGCGTCGGGCCGCGAAGACGCTTTACTGATGTCCCTGCCGCTTACCGAGCTGGAGTGCCGAACATGAACGTGCTGGAAACTGAATGGTGGACCATGGCCCTGCCCCCGGAATGGTGGGCCGATGCCGAGGAGGACAGCATTCTGGTCGGCGACCGCGACGGCGTGGGGTGCATCGAGATCTCCACCTTGCACAAGGAGCAGGGCGTGTTCAGCCCGGCGGAGGTACAGGAGATCGCCAATGCCGAATCGGGTGCCGACAGGGCCTGGCGCAAGGTCAAGCCGGGCGATTTCAGCGGGGTGCAAAGCGCATTTGTGGAGGAAGATGCCGCCATTCGCGAGTGGTATGTGAGCAACGGCGCCATGCTGCTTTTTATCACCTACAGCTGCGAGGAAGAAAACCGGGGCATGGACGATTCTGCGGTCGACGAACTGCTCGATACCCTGCTGCTGCGTGAGGAGGGCGGTCAGCCCTGAGTGGGCGCCTGGACAGTTCGGCGGGATTTCAGACTAGGAAATGTGCCCGGTCACCCGTACCCGTTTCGATCCCTTCACCGGTCGGGCCTTGAGCGCATCCCGGCGACGCTTGATGCGGGCGTCTATCAGGTTTTTGCCGGCTATGAGCAGGCCGGTGAAAATGAATGCACCCGGCGGCAGGATCGCCAGCAGGAAGTTGGGGTAGTCGTTGACCAGGGTTATTTTCCAGCTCGCCGCGTCCGGCCCGAACAGTAAATCCATATTGGCAAACAGGGCGCCGGTGCCGAGCAGTTCACGCAGGGCGCCCAGCAGGATGAGCACCAGGCCGAAACCTGCGCCCATGATCAACCCGTCGTAGGCGGCCGGGGCTACCCGGTTGCGGCTGGCGAAACCGTCCGCCCGGCCCAGGATCACGCAATTGGTGGTAATCAACGGCAGGAAGATACCCAGTATCTCGTACAACTCGTAGGCGAAGGCCTGCATCAGCAGCTCGATACAGGTTACCGCCGAGGCAATGATCATCACAAACGCGGGCAGCCGTATCGCGTCGGAGACGATATTGCGGATTATGGAGACCGAGGTGTTGGAGCAGACCAGCACCAGGGTAGTGGCGGCTGCCAGGCCAATCGCGTTTACCACAGTGCCGGTCACCGCCAGCAGCGGGCACAGCCCCAGCAGCTGGACGATAGCGGGGTTGTTTTTCCACAGGCCGTTGAGCGATAACTCGCGGTAGCTGACGTCGGACATCATTCCTCTCCTGGGGCGGGTGCATCCGCCACTCGCTCGAACAGCAACTGGCCGTTCGCATCGGCATACTCCAGGGCTCGCCTGGTAGCGGCGACCACTGCCCTGGGGGTAATGGTTGCGCCGGTAAACTGGTCGAACACGCCCTTGTCCTTTTTTACCCCCCAGCCCGCCGGCGCCGGGTTGTCCAGCGACCGGCCATTGAAGCCCAGGATCCAGTCCGACTTCTTGATATCGACCTTGTCACCAAGCCCCGGCGTTTCCTTGTGACTCAGGGCGCGCACCCCGGCGACGCTGCCATCGGCGTTGACCCCGACGATGAGATCGATGGCACCGGTATAGCCATCCGGCGCGGTGACCGGGATGATCGCGGCAATTACCGCACCCGCGCTGCGGGCCCGGTAGATTCGCCTGTCCTCTGTCAGGCCCAGCCCGGCGGCGTCGGCACCGACCGTGATGATATCGTCCAGCATCGAGTTGTCATGCCTGTCCCGGGGCACGATTTCCAGCAGGGCCTTTTCCTCGGCCAGTCTTTTCTGCTCGCTGATTCGCTCCCGGGTGAGCAGGTATGTGCCGGTTATCAGCAAGGTGGTGACGACGGCAAACAGAGCGAGCAGCCAGCTGTTGCGGGTGATGGACTGTTTCAGCATGGCCATGGCTTCACTCGCCCGCCTTGTGGCCGTAGGTGCGCGGCCGGGTGTAGTTGTCGATAAACGGCGCGGCGAAATTCATGATCAACACCGCGAAGGCGACGGCGTCCGGATAGTTACCCCGCACCCGGATGATGTAAACCAGGGCGCCGATCATGGCGCCGTATACCAGCCGGCCACGCACCGATACCGCCGAGGTCACGGGGTCGGTGACGATAAAAAACGCGCCGAACATGGTCGCGCCACTCAGCAGGTGAAACAGGGGAGAGCCGCCGCTGGCGGAACTGCCGCCGTCATAGAATATCGCCGCGAACAGGGTGAGGCTCGCGAGCATGGCCAGCGGGGCGTGCCAGGTGAAGATGCGCTGGTACAGCAGCCAGGCGCCGCCGGCGAGAAAGGCTATATTGACCCACTCCCAGCCCAGGCCCGCCCAGCGACCGAACTGCGGAGTCTGGGCATACAGGTCCGCTACCAGCAGGCCGGTATTCTGCTTCATCAGGTCCAGTGGCGTGGCCATGGTGGTGCCGTCGTAGGCCGAGGGCCAGAAACAGGCCTGCAGCGCCTCCATCAAGCCGGGCAACGGTTCCAGCCCGCGCGGCGGCGCCCAGGCGGTCATCTGTAGCGGAAAGGAGATGAGAAGGATCACATAGCCCGCCATGGCGGGGTTGAAGGGGTTGTAGCCCAGGCCCCCGTAAAGGTGTTTTGCCAGCAGGATGGCGCAGGCCACCCCGACAGCTATCAGCCACCAGGGTGAATAGGGCGGCAGCGCCACGGCCAGCAGGGTGGCGGTTACCAGGGCGCTGCAGTCCTTCAGGTAGAAACCAATGGGACGGCGGCGCAGGGCGAGGGCAAGGGCCTCGCAGGCCACGGCCACGGTGCAGGCCCAGGCCAGGTTTACCAGTACGCCGACGCCGAAGAAATGGGTAAGCGCGACAATGCCGGGCACAGTCGCCAGCAGCACCTTCTGCATTACCCTGGGCGTGCTCATGGGGCCGTGGGCGTGGGGGGAGGTGACGCGCAACAAGGCCATCTCAGGCGTCTCCGGCTGCTGTGAGGTGTTCCCTGGCGGCGTTCACCTTTTCTTCCAGGCGGATCACGGTGGACTCCAGTGCCGCGATTATTTTCTCCTCGTCCCCATTGGCGCGGCTGGTGGCGAGACGGTCGCGTGTTTTCTCAAGCCGTTGCTCAAGGCCCTCGAGCTGGCCGCGAGCCTTGTCGAGCGGGCTCAGGTTTGCGCCTGTTTCCCGGGCTGCCAGCGCCCTGGCGATGGCGGCCGCTGCCGGATCCGCCGCTGTGCTGGCCGCCGCAGACGGGCTGTCAGCCTTCAAATGCTCCTGCAGGGCCTGTTCCGCGGCCTCGAGTTTTGCCCGGGTTTTGTCCACGCCCAGTTGCAGCGCATCCACCAGCTCGCTGCCCTCTGCCTTTGCCTGCTGCAGTTTGGCAGTGGCGGTTTCCAGCCGGGCGCGGGTAGTGAGAACCGTCTTTTCAAGCTTGTCCCGCTCGCTGGGCGCATCAGCGGTGCCTGCCTGCTGCGCCGCTTTTTTGGCTTTGGCCCGGTCTATCGCCGCCTGGATCGGATCCTCGTCCCCCGCGCCGCCGGCAGCTGCCGCCTGGGCTCGTTGCTCCGCCGCCTGTTTGCGTGCGGCCCGCTTTGCCTCCCTGGCGGCTTCCTCTCGCACTATGCGCTCCTGCCGCGCCTCGAACCGCAGCCGTGACTGCTCGGCCCTGGCGTGTTCGCGGCGCAACTGCAGAATCTCGGCCTTGGAGGCGCGGTAGTACTGCACCAGCGGAATATTGCTGGGACAGGCCCAGGAGCAGGCGCCGCACTCGATGCAGTCGAACAGGTTCTGTTGCTCCAGTTTTTCGAATTCCTTGCCCTGGGCGAACCAGAACATCTGCTGGGGCAACAGGCTCGCCGGGCAGACCTCGGCGCACATGCCGCAGCGTATGCAGGCCTGGGGCGGCGGGGGCGCGGGCAATTCATCGACGGCCGGTGCCAGCAGGCAGTTTGTCGTTTTGACGATGGGGACATCGGCATCTGGCACGCTGAAACCCATCATCGGCCCGCCCATGACCAGGCGCTGGCCCCGCTCGGGCCGATAGCCCGCCCGGGCCAGGAGGTAGCTCATCGGGGTGCCCAGCAGCACCTCGTAATTGCCGGGACTATCCACCGCTTCACCGGTGACCGTGGTGATGCGGGAGACCAGGGGGCGCCCGAACAGCACGGCATCCTGGATGGCAACCACGGTGCCGACATTCTGGCAGATTACCCCGACGTCCAGGGGCAAACCGCCGCTGGGTACCTGCTTGCCGGTCAGAATCTCGATAAGTTGCTTTTCGCCACCGGACGGATACTTGGTGGGGAAACTGACGATTTCGATGGCCGAGCCGGCGGCGGCCGCGCGCAGGGCGGCAATGGCCTGGGGCTTGTTATCCTCGACACCGATGAGGGTTTCAGCAGGCGCCAACAACCGCCTGAGAATGTTCACGCCCTCGATAATTCGGCCGGGGCGCTCGCGCATCAGTATGTCGTCGGCGGTGATGTACGGCTCGCATTCGGTGCCGTTGATGATCAGTGTCTGGACCTTGCTGTCTGGCCTGGTGGCCAGTTTTACCGCGGCTGGGAAGCCGGCGCCGCCCATGCCGGCGATGCCGGCGTTGCGTATCAGCGCCAGCAGCTCCCCCGGCTCCATGTCCCGGTAGCTGGCAGCGGCCACCGCCTTCTGCTCTACCCATTCATCCAGGCCGTCGGTGGCGATGACGATGCAGGGCGCAGACAGGCCCGAGGGGTGAGCGATCAGGCGCTCCTCGATCGCGGTCACCGTACCCGAAGTGGGGGCGTGCAGCGGCGCGCTGACAAAACCCGGCGCCTCCGCGATCAGCTGGCCCGCCAGTACCCGCTCGCCAACTGCGACGACCGGGCTCGCCGGGGCGCCGATATGCTGTGACAGTGGCAGTACCAGCTCCGGCGGAATCACCGGCATCCCGGATGGCCGCGCGCAGGGACTGGTGCTTGTTCTCCGGCGGGTGGATGCCGCCGTGAAAGTCGAAAATCTTTCTCATGCCGCCCGGTCTCGCGCCTGGTCCGCATCGGTAGCGATGATCTGGGGTTCCCGGCTGGCCGGGTCAGGCAGGGGCCAGTGCCAGGTCTGCAGGCTCTGTGGCTCGGGTATCATGTCAATGCAATCTACCGGACAGGGCTCCAGGCACAGGTCGCAGCCTGTGCATTCGCTGGCGATAACAGTGTGCATCTGTTTCGCCGCGCCGAGAATCGCGTCGACAGGGCAGGCCTGGATGCACTTGGTACAGCCGATACATTCGTCCTCGCGGATGAAGGCAACCGCCTTGATCTTTTCCTCGCCGTGTTCTTCGTCCAGCGGGATAGCCTCCACATCGAGCAGGTCGGCCAGTGCCTGGATGCCGGCCTCGCCCCCCGGCGGACATTTGTTGATCGCCTCGCCGTTGTTGGCAATCGCCTCGGCATAGGGCCGGCAGCCGGGGTAGCCGCACTGCCCGCACTGGGTCTGGGGCAGCAGTTCGTTGATCTGCTCGGCAATGGGGTTGCCCTCGGTCCTGAATCGTACCGCGGCAAAACCCAGTACCGCGCCGAAAACAGCGCCCAGTCCCACCAGGGCAAGCAGGGCGGCGAGGAGTGGATACTGGGCGATGAGTTCGAACACCGTCTATACCAGGCCGGCAAAGCCCATGAAGGCCAGCGACATCAGGCCCGCGGTGACCATGCCGATGGCAGGCCCCTTGAATGGCTCTGGCACGTCGGCCACGTTCAGGCGCTCGCGCATTGCCGCAAACAGTACCAGCACCAGGGAGAATCCCACTGCCGCACCGAAGCCGTAGAACAGCGATTGCAGGAAATTGTGGTCCTTGTTGATATTCAGCAGGGCCACGCCCAGCACGGCGCAGTTAGTTGTGATCAGCGGCAGGTAGACCCCCAGCACCCGGTACAGCAGGGGGCTGCTCTTGCGGACTACCATCTCGGTGAATTGCACCACCACGGCGATCACCAGGATAAATGAAATGGTCTTGAGATAACCCAGCCCCAGGGGCACCAGCAGGAACTGGTAGGTGAGATTGCTGCAGGCGGAGGCCAGGGTGAGAACAAAGGTGGTTGCCATGGACATACCCATGGCGGTCTCGAGCTTGTTGGAAACGCCCATGAACGGGCACAGCCCAAGGAACTGTACCAGCACGAAATTGTTGACCAGTATCGCCCCGATCAACAGGATGGAATAGTCTGCCAGCATGGCCGGTCTCTCCGGGTGACAGCCTCCCAGAGGCTGTCGAAAGGCTGCATGGTATGCAACTTGTTGTTGATAAACAATTAGTTAATGGACAGCTTCGCGTCCGGGCAACGGCCGCCTACTTGACCTGCATCCCCGGTTTGGCGCCTTTGTGGGGCTCCAGCAGGAACAGCTCCGTGCCGCCGGGGCCGGCGGCCAGCACCATGCCCTCGGATACCCCGAAACGCATCTTGCGCGGCGCCAGGTTCGCCACCATCACGGTGAGCTTGCCCACCAGGTCAGCCGGCTCGTAGGCGGAGCGGATTCCGGCGAAGACCTGTTTCTGGCTGTCGCCCAGGCTGAGGGTGAGGCGCAGCAGCTTGTCCGCGCCTTCCACCAGTTCCGCAGCCACAATCTCGACGATACGCAGGTCAACCTTGGCGAAATCCTCAAAAGCTATACAGTCGCCGGCCTCGACCTCAGCCTTGGCGGCGGCCCCCGCGGGCGGCTTGGCAACGGCAGGCGTCTCCCTGCTGGCCTCGACCATGGCGTCCACCTGCTTGGTGTCGATGCGCGTGAGCAGCGGTTCGAATACACCCAGGCGGTGGCCCAGCAGGGGCTTGGCCAGCTCGGTCCAGTCCAGGGAGCATCCCAGGTATGCCTCCGCCTTGGCGGCCATGGCCGGCAGTACCGGCTTGAGGTAGGTCATCAGCACGCGAAACAGGTTGATGCCCATGCTGCAAACTGCCTGGACCTCGGCGGCGCTGTCCGCCTGTTTCGCCATCTGCCAGGGCTTCTTCTCGTCGATGTACTGGTTGGCCTGGTCCGCCAGCGCTACTACCTCGCGCATGGCCTTGTTGAACTCGCGCTGTTCAAACAGTTCGGCGATGGCATCCCCGCGGGCGATGAATGCTTCCAGCAGCTCGGGCTCTGCCGGCGCGGCGGATGTCATGTTGTCGGAACCTCTGGCCAGGAACCCGGCGCAGCGGCTGGCGATATTGACGATCTTGCCCACCACGTCCGAGTTTACCCGCTGGACGAAGTCCTCCAGGTTCAGGTCGATATCGTCGACGGAGCCGCTCAACTTGGCAGCGAAATAGTAGCGCAGGTATTCCGCATCCAGGTGTTGCAGGTAGGTACTTGCATTGATGAAGGTGCCGCGGCTCTTGGACATCTTGTTGCCGTTGACCGTGAGAAAACCGTGGGCAAAGATTGCCGTGGGTGTGCGCAGGCCCGCAGAGTGCAGCATCGCAGGCCAGAACAGGCCGTGGAAATTGATGATGTCCTTGCCGATGAAGTGGTAGAGCTCGGTGTCGCCGCCCGGCTGCCAGTAGGTATCAAAGGGGTGGCCGGTGCGCTCGCAGTAGTTCTGGAAGCTCGCGATGTACCCGATGGGGGCGTCCAGCCATACGTAGAAATACTTGCCGGGTTCTCCCGGAATCTCGAAGCCGAAGTAGGGTGCATCCCGGCTGATGTCCCACTCCTGCAGTCCCGCCTCGGTCCACTCCCGCAGCTTATTGGCGACCTGGGGCTGCAGAGTGTCCGAATCAAGCCAGGTTTTCAGCATGTCCGCCAATTCGGGAAGCTTGAAGAAAAAGTGGGTCGATTCCTTCTGCACCGGTTTGGCGCCGGAGATCGCGGAAACCGGGTCGATCAGGTCCGCCGGGCTGTAGGTGGCGCCGCAGGCCTCGCAGTTGTCCCCGTACTGGTCGGGTGTTTTGCAGCGTGGGCAGCTGCCCTTGATGAAGCGGTCGGCGAGGAACAGTTGCTTTTCCGGGTCGAAGGCCTGGGTGATCGCCCGGGAGGCTATATGGTCGTTGGCTTTCAGGCGCCGGTAAATCTCCTCACACCAGTAGCGGTTTTCCTCCGAGTGGGTGGTGTGGAAGTTGTCGAATCCGATCAGGAAGCCCGCGCTGTCCCGCTCGTGCTCCTGCCGGATCGTGTCGATCTGCTGCTGCGGGCTTATGCCCAGCTTTTCTGCCGTGAGCATGATGGCGGTGCCGTGGGCATCGTCGGCGCATACGTACAGGCAGTCGTGGCCGCGGGATTTCTGGAAACGGACCCAGATGTCCGTCTGGACCTGCTCGAGCAGATGTCCCAGGTGCAGCGAACCATTGGCGTAGGGTAGAGCGCTGGTGACCAGGATTTTGCGCGGTCGGGTGGCGGCCATGATCGGTGAGTGTCCATATGCTGAAAAAAGGGGCGCTACTATAGCGTTTTTGCCTGGCCTTTTCATCCGTGGATGCTGCGCGGCAGCCGGCGTTGTTGAACCGTTGGCATGTCCTTATACTAGCGCCCGTGCTTCGCCGCTGGCCCCCCGGCCAGGAGGCGTGCAAAAGTGCCGGCCGCCGCAGCGGGAGTCGGTGGACAGCGCTTTCTGGCAATCGTGTCGCAAACGGGTACTCATGAACGAAATCAAACATATTATCGCTGTGGCATCGGGCAAGGGCGGGGTCGGCAAGTCGACCACGGCGGTCAACCTGGCGCTTGCCCTGAAAGCCCTGGGGCAGAAGGTCGGCCTGCTCGACGCCGACATCTATGGCCCCAGCCAGCAGCTGATGCTGGGGGTTGCCGAGGGCACGCGCCCCGAGCAGCGGGACGGGCAATACCTTATTCCGGTTGAGGCCCACGGGCTCAGGACCATGTCCATGGGCTACCTGGTGACCGAGCGCACCCCGATGGTGTGGCGCGGCCCCATGGCCGGCGGCGCGCTTGCGCAGATGCTTGAGCAGACCCTCTGGGGCGAACTGGACTACCTGGTAATAGATATGCCTCCCGGTACCGGGGACATTCAGTTGACCCTGTCGCAGAAAGCCAGGGTGGCGGGAGCCGTCATCGTGACCACGCCCCAGGACATTGCCCTGATGGACGCCCAGAAGGGTATAGAAATGTTCCGCAAGGTAGACATTCCGATCCTCGGCGTGGTCGAGAATATGGCGGTGCATATCTGCAGTAATTGCGGCCACAGGGAGCATATTTTCGGCGCCGATGGCGGGCAGCGCATCGCCAGTGAATACGGCGTGGCCCTGCTGGGCAGCCTGCCCCTGTCCCTGTCCATCAGGGAGCAGACCGATTCGGGCCGCCCCACGGTTGTTGCCGCGCCCGATTCCCCGGAGGCGGCCATCTATCTCGAAATCGCCGAGGCGGTGCAGGCGAGCCTCTCCTCCGGCGGCGCCGGTGCGGCGCAGGACTTTCCGGCAATCAATATTTCAGATGACTGACGGCCTGGCCGCAGATCTGGTTGGGTACGTAACTCAAGATATAGGTGATATGTGAGTATCAAGTCAGACAAATGGATTCGCCGGATGGCCAGCGAGCACAGCATGATCGAGCCTTTCGAGGCGGGCCAGGTGCGCTCGGACGGCGCCAACCGGCTGATTTCCTACGGCACCTCCAGCTACGGCTACGATGTGCGCTGTTCGCGTGAGTTCAAGGTGTTTACCAATATCAACTCCGCTACCGTGGACCCCAAGCGCTTTGACGAGGACAGTTTTGTCGACGTGGTGAGCGATGTCTGCGTCATTCCCCCCAACTCCTTCGCCCTGGCCAGCACGGTGGAATACTTTCGCATTCCGCGCAACGTGCTGACCATTTGCCTGGGTAAATCGACCTACGCCCGCTGCGGCATCATCGTCAACGTGACGCCGCTGGAGCCCGAATGGGAGGGTCACGTCACCCTGGAGTTTTCCAATACCACCACCCTGCCGGCAAAGATCTATGCCAACGAGGGAGTGGCCCAGATGCTATTCTTTGAGTCGGACGAGGTGTGCGAGGTCAGCTACAAGGACCGGGGTGGCAAATACCAGGGCCAGAGGGGAGTGACCCTGCCCAAGGCCTGAAGCATTCGCGGGAGCACAGCTGTTGCAGAAAATTCTCGAAGTTGTACTCGTCCCGTTCGTCAGCCTGCTGCTGGCTGTGTTTTTTCGCAAGATAGAAGTTACCGGCGCCGGCAATGTGCCGGCGGGCACCCCGGTTATCTACACCCCCAACCACATGAATTCGCTGGTCGATGGCCTGCTGGCCCGCACCCGGCTGCCCCGGGAGCCGCGCCCGCTCGCGTCGATAAAGCTGTGGGATACCGCAGTGTTGCGGCCCCTGCTCAGCGCGGTCAATGCGATACCTGTCTATCGCCAGCAGGACTCCCTGGACCCCGCTTACGCTGCCAACAACCGGGACATGTTTTCAGCCTGTCATGAAGCCCTGGCCAGCAACGCCTGTATAGTGGTTTTTCCCGAGGGCGAAAGCCATGCGGGATCCGAATTGCAGAAACTCAAGACCGGTGTTGCGCGGATCGCCCTGGGCGCCGAGCAGACCCGTGGCCCGCTGGGCCTGCGCATTATCCCGGTCGGGTTGAACTTCGATGCCAAGCAGAAGTTTCGTTCACGAGTCCTGATCTCCATAGGCAAACCGATAGACCCGCTTGCAGGCCTTGAGCAGGTGGACGCCGAGTCCAGGGAAGCCGTCAGCCAGGTGATGGGCCTGGTGGAGGAGGGCATCAAGTCAGTGACCCTCAATTACCCGAGTTGGGAGGAGGCCAAGCTGATCCAGCGCGCAGCCGCGCTGTACGATTCGCGCCCGCAGCCGGACCCGGACCAGGCGAGCCTGGCGCATGAGTTTTCGGCGCAGAAACAGCTGGCCGACGCCTACCTGCGAACCAAGGAGCAAAACCCCAGGCGTGTCGCCAGGATAGTTGAGGCGGTAAATGGCTACGACCGCCTGCTGAAGGTATTGTCGGTCCGCCACGAGCACGTGGTGCAGGAGCACCCCAGGCTGTTGCAGGCGGTATACAGTTTGCGCAAGTTGTCCCTCTTCCTGGTCCGCCTGCCGCTCGCGCTGCTGGGTATTTTCCTCAATGTCCTGCCGTTTTTCCTGACCCGGCTGTTGAGCGGCCTGAAAATCCGCTCCGACAGGCAGTCTACCGCCAAGCTTTTCGGGGGCCTGGTTCTCTACCCGCTGTGCTGGAGCCTGCAAGCGCACCTGCTGGGGACCGACGTGTTCTCGCCGCTCGCATGGTGGCTGCTGGCGCCGCTCAGTGGTATTGCCTCGCTGTTGTTTCGCGAGCGTCACGCCCAGTTGCTGGAGGAACTGCGAACCTATCTCAAGCTCAATACGCACGCCGAAATGCGCCGGGAACTGGCGCAGCGGCTGGACATCGTTCGACTCGAAGTGGCGAGCTGCTGGCCTTTGACCGGCAGCAGCACGGCCCGGCGGCAGCGGGTACAGGCGTGGCCGAGGGAGCGTAAAAGGTCAGTTGAGGCCCACTGTCTCGCCTTCGATGGTGGCACTGGTCAGGGTCATTTCCACCGGGTCGCCGTCTTCCACGTGGACCGTCTTCACCATCAGGTAATCCCATTGCGGGGCGAACCACAGGTCGGACTTGCGATCGGGATCATCGTGCAGGCGCTCGTAGTGCAGGGTGTCCACCGGGCCCATCGGGGTCTGCAGGGTCTCCCGGGCGATCAGGACCAGCTGGGAGTCCTTGACCCTTTTGCCATCCGCTACCCGCAGGGTTATATCCCGGGCGGGCACCGGGCTTTCCAGAAGCAACAGGCGCAGCTGTTCCACCTGGCTCATGCGGTCCTGTGTGGCAGCGCTGTAGGGCAGCTGGTACCACTCATCCTTGTAGAGGCTGTTGATCCGGTCTTCGTCGCCGACGAAGTGAAGCTCGCGGCGACGATTTACCAGGCCGGTGCCCTGGTAGACATAGGAAATGGGCAGGACCCGGTTCTCCTCTACCGTGAATACGCTGATCTCGTGAAAACCCACCACCAGAATCTTGCCGCCATTGGTGAGGACGAAGTGATCTCCGTCCTCCGCCTCCAGCTTGCGGGTGATGTTGAGGTCAAAGCCCCTGGCGGTGGTTTTGTATTCGGCGGTGTAGGGACGCAGCGCGGGGGAATAATCCGCGGCGGCAACAGCGGGGGATAACCCGGTGGTACAAATCAACAGGGTAATAATACCCGTCAGCAGGGCGCTGTTAACGCTCCTCTTCCAGGTAATCAATGCCGGTTGCCGGTATCGGCTCACCATCCAGGCATACTCCCTTATCCGTCAGCTGCAGCCGGCCCTCGATATACCATTGGGCGGCAAGTGGGTAGATCAGGTGCTCTTTGTCGATAACCCGCGCGGCGAGGCTCTGGGCAGTGTCGCCGGGCAGTACAGGCACTCGAGCCTGAATGATAGGCGGTCCGCCATCCAGTTCCAATGTGACAAAATGCACTGTTACGCCGGCTTCGCTGTCGCCGGCATCCAGCGCGCGCTGGTGGGTGTGAAGGCCCGGGTAGCGAGGTAGCAGGGATGGGTGCACGTTCAACAGGCGGCCGCTGAAAGGTTCGATGAACGCCGGTGTGAGGATGCGCATGAAACCGGCGAGTATGACGAGATCGGGCTGCCGCCCGCGCAATTCTGCTGCCAGGGCCGTGTCAAAAGTCTCCCGCGAGGGAAAGTCGCGGTGATCGATGCAGCAGGTTGGAATGCCGGCTGCCGCTGCCAGTTCCAGACCGGCCGCCGTGGGGTTATTGCTGATGACCGCGCAGATATCGGCCTTCAGCTCACCCCTGGCGCAGGCGTCGATGAAGGCCTGCAGGTTGCTGCCCCGGCCGGAGATCAGGATAGCCAGCCGGGCCCTGGCGCCGGGCCTCACGGCAGCAGCTCAACCCCGGGATCGCCCGCGCTGATCGTGCCTATCTGCCAGGCGCTGTGTCCCGCCGCGTTGAGTTGCGCGAGTGCTGCGTCGCAATCTGCCTGGGCCACGCAGATCACCATGCCCACGCCACAGTTGAAGGTGCGGTACATCTCCCGTGTTTCGACGTTGCCCTGGGCCTGCAGCCATTGGAAGATCTCCGGCCACTCCCAGCTGCTCGTGTCTATTCGCGCGCCACAGCCCTCGGGCAATACCCGCGGCAGGTTTTCCAGCAGGCCGCCACCGGTGATGTGGGACAGGGCCTTGACCTCCACCTGCTGAAACAGTGAAAGCAGGGCTTTGACGTAGATGGTGGTCGGTTCCAGCAGTGCCTTGCCGAGCGTGGTATCGCCCAGGGGCTGAGCCAGGTCGGCGCCGCTGCGCGTGAGGATCTTGCGAATCAGTGAGTAGCCGTTGGAGTGAGGGCCGCTGCTGGCGATGCCCAACAGCGCGTCGCCGGCCTTCACGGCGGCGCCATCGATAATCCGTGACTTCTCCACAACGCCGACACAGAAGCCCGCCAGATCGTAATCCTCGCCGTCGTACATACCCGGCATCTCGGCGGTTTCGCCCCCAACGAGGGCGCAGCCCGCCAGCTCGCAGCCCGCGCCGATACCGGTCACCACGTCTGCCGCGGTGTCGACATCGAGAGAGCCCGTCGCGTAGTAGTCGAGGAAAAACAAGGGCTCTGCGCCCGCCACCACCAGGTCATTGACACACATGGCCACCAGGTCGATGCCGATGGTGTCGTGGATACCCATATCCATGGCCAGCCGGAGCTTGGTGCCCACGCCGTCCGTACCGGCGACCAGCACGGGCTGGCGGTAACCCTGGGGTATCTCGCAGAGGGCGCCAAATCCGCCCAGGCCGCCCAGTACCTCCGGCCGACGGGTGCGCCGGGAAATTCCCTTGATCCGCTCGACCAGCGCATTGCCGGCGTCGATATCGACGCCGGCATCCTTGTAACTGAGAGAAGTTTGCCCGTTGTCGTCGTTCATGGCTGGCGTCCGCTGGCTGTGGGGGAATGGGGTCTGTATCCGAGGGCGGGTATTCTAGCTGCAAACATCGACCAGATCATCCCGCCCGGGATAATTTTGCGCCTCCCCGGGAGGCGCCCAGTCCTGCTACAATGCGCGTTTTTCGAGGGTTAGGGAGAAGGTCTTGATCACGCTTTTCAGGCTCAGTCTCGGTACTGTGCTGTTTTTGCTGTTCGTTGCAGCTGCCGCGCGCGCCGAAATCGTCAAGGATCTGTACTCGGCGGAAGTGCCGGTAGCAGATCAATCGCCCGCCCAGCTTGCCAGCGCTGCCAGGGATGCGCTGGGGGCGGTATTCGTAAAGGTGTCGGGCAGCGCGAGCGTGCTCAACAACCCGGTTATTGCCGCCGCCCTGCCCGGCGCCCGCCAGCGCGTCCAGCAGTATTCCTACAGCAAGGATTCGGCGGTGCCCGGGGCGCTCCTGGTACAGATGCTGTTTGATCGGGGCTATGTCACCGACCTGATGATCGAGGCGGGAGCGCCCGTATGGACCGCAAACCGGCCCACCGTGCTGGTCTGGTTGGTCAAGGAAGAGGCCGGCGCAGAGCAGTTTGTCAACGCCGAGACTGACCCGGCGCTGGTGGCGGCGCTGCGCAGGGAGTTTTCCCGCCGCGGTGTGCCGCTGCAGTTGCCCCTGTACGATCTGGCGGATACCGCAGCGCTCAGCGTGGACCAGGCCCGGGCCCTGGACAGCGCGGCGCTGGAGCGCGCCTCCGCCCGCTACCAGCTGCAGGACGTTCTTGTGGGTGGGTTTGCCCTGCAATCCGACGGCAAAGTCGCCGGTAAGTGGAATTACTTCAGTGGCGGTGATCGCAGCCAGCGCTCCGCGACGGCTGCGAGCGAATCCCTGTTTGTGCGCGAGGGCGTGAGCCTGGTGGCTGAGGCTATGGCGGCGCGCTACGCGGTCGCGGCCTCCGCCCAGGAGATCGGCCTGGTCATGTCGGTGACGGGGGTGACGAGCTACGCCGATTACGCCGCAGTCGTGTCCTGGCTGGAGAGTCTGGAACTGGTCGAGCGGGCCGATGTGGAGTCGGTGGAGGGCGAGAAGATAGTGGTGCGCCTGCAGGCACAGGCGGCACCGGGGCAGCTGGCCACCGTTATTGAACTCAACAAGCAACTGGTGCCGGTTCCCGTGACCGGCCCAGGTGCCGATTTGAACTACCTGTGGCAGAAGTAACACCCGGTGGTTTCCCCCTGTTAAACCGCTGGACGGTCGCGCTGGCGGTCGGCGCAGTTGCCGCCGTACTGTTTTACCTGCTTCAGCCGATCCTGTTGCCCTTTGTGCTGGGGGCCCTGGTGGCCTACCTGGGCGATCCGCTGGTGGACGTGCTGGGGCGGCGCGGGCTCAGTCGTACCCTGGGAGTGGTGGTGGTATTTGTCGGTTTCACCATTGTCGTGGTGTTTGCGATGATCCTCGCCGTGCCCATGCTGCTGCACCAGCTCGATCTGCTGGTGGCCAAGATCCCCGTGATCTACGCCTGGTTTTCCCAGGACGCACTGCCCTGGATTCAGCAGAAATTCGATCTGAACCTTGAACGCCTGCCCCGGCTGGACTGGTCCGGGCAGCTGGCGGACCACTGGCAATCCCTGGGTAAAATGACGGGCGCCGCCCTGCTCAAGGTGTCGGGTTCCGGCGCCAACCTGTTGCTGGCCATGGCCAACCTGGCACTGGTGCCGGTGGTGGCGTTTTACCTGATGCGTGATTGGGATCGCCTGGTAGCCAAGGCGCTGGGCGTATTTCCGGTGGTCTGGCAGGGCAAGATCGACCACATCGTCAGTGAGGCGGATGAGGTCGTGGGTGCCTTTTTGCGCGGCCAGTTTGTTGTGATGTGCACCCTGGGCGTGGTTTACAGCTTTGGCCTTTGGCTGGTGGGGCTCCAGCTCGCGCTGCTGCTGGGGTTGATGGCAGGGCTGGCGAGTATCGTGCCCTACCTGGGGTTTACGGTCGGGGTGCTGGCCTCCTGCATAGCGGCCTACGCCCAGTTCGGTGACTGGAGCGCACTGTTGTGGGTGCTGCTGGTATTTGGAATAGGCCAGGCCATCGAGAGCATGGTGCTCACCCCGGTGCTGGTGGGGGACCGTATTGGCCTGCACCCGGTGGCCGTGATCTTCGCCCTGATGGCGGGGGGCCAGCTGGCAGGGTTCGTAGGCGTGGTGGTCGCGCTGCCCGTGGCGGCTGTTATCGCCGTCTTCCTGCGGCACGCGCTCCAGCACTACCGCTCCAGCGATATCTACGGCGGTAGCTGAGTGAACGGCCCGAACCAGCGGCAACTGCCCCTCCCGGTGCAGTTGCGGGACGAGGCCACCCTCGATAATTTCCTGCCGCTGCCGGCGTCCCGGGCCCTCATGGTCGCGCTGCGTGCGCAGGCGCAGGGAGCCGGCGAGCCGGTGATCTATCTCTACGGTCCGGCGGGAGTCGGCAAATCACACCTGCTGCAGGCCTGCTGCCACCAGGTGGGAGTCGGTGCGCTCTACCTGCCCCTGGGTGAGCTGGCTGACAGCCGCCCGGAAGAAGTGTTACAGGGTATAGACACCCTGAAAATGGTCTGCCTGGATGATGTGGATCGGGTGCTGGGCGAGGCGGAGTGGGAGCTGGCCCTGTTCAATCTTTTTAACAGGGCCCGGCAGCACGGTTGCCGCCTGCTGATCGCGGGCAGCGCGGCTCCCCGCGCCCTGGTGATGGATCTGGCCGACCTGCGTTCGCGCCTTGGCTGGGGTATCGTCTACCAGCTCGCAGCGGCGGGCGACGAGGAAAAAGTCGCCATTTTGCAGTTTCGGGCCGGGCGCCGGGGCCTTGCCCTGGGAGACGACGTGTGCAGCTACCTGGTGACGCGTGCGGCCAGGGATATGGATGCCCTGCTGGCGGTGCTTGATACCCTCGACAGGGCCTCCCTGGTGGAGAAACGGGCGCTGTCGATTCCTTTTGTGAAAGGGGTGCTGGGCTGGTGATCTGGCAGTGGTTGAGCTGCTATCATTAGCGTAATATAACCATAAAAAATAACTGGAAATGAGCTTGACCGGTGGTATTCTTCCCGCGTAATAATCGACTGATAACAGGAGTTCCTGCAAAATGAAAAAGAAAATTCTCGCGACGAGCGCAGCATTAGGGTTTGTTCTGTCGGGTCTCACCCCGGCTGCGGTGGCCGAGGTGCCCATCACCCTGAATGCTGGCGTGGCCCATTGGTATTTCTCCAGTGATCGCGATCTGAGAGATATGAACTCCCCCTGGGCAGGTCTGGAATGGGCGTTTAACGACCAGTGGGCGGCGGAGATATCCTTCACCCAGGACGATGCCAACAACGAGAATTTCCCCGGTACGGATACCGAGGTCACCCTGGCAAACCTGGGCATGAAGTACTATGGCGGCAGCTATATAGTTGATCCTTCTGCAGGCGCGATGCGTCTGCGCCCCTACGCTGTGCTGGGCGCCGGTTACTTCTCCACGGACCCGAACTATTCCGGTGCCGACAAGAATGAAGACACCACCATCAACGCGGGCCTGGGTGTGCGCTGGATGCTGACCTCCCGCTTCAGTGCCAGCCTGGACGGCCGCACTGTCTACAACGTGGACAAGAGCAACAACGACACCATCGCCTACCTCGGCCTGAACTACTACCTCGGTAACGTCAATCCCGCTCCGGTTGCCGCGGCGGCATCCTGCCCGGATGAAGATGGCGACGGCGTCTGTGACGAGTTTGATGCCTGTCTCGGCACTCCGCCCAATACCCGCGTAGATGCCACCGGTTGTCCGCTGCCTGTTGCCCAGGTGGCTTCGATCAAGCTGAAGGTTAACTTTGCGTTCGACTCAACCGTGGTCCAGGAGCAGTATTTCAACGACCTCGGTGAGCTGGCCAAATTCCTCAAGCGCTATGATCAAGTGGATGTCAGCATTGACGGCTACACCGACAGCGTTGGCGCCGAAACCTACAACCAGCAACTGTCCCAGCGTCGCGCCCAGGCAGTGGTGGATATGCTGGTCAACACCTACGGTATAGAAGCATCGCGCCTGAAGGCGGTCGGCTACGGTGAAGCAAACCCCGTCGCCAGCAATGACACCGCTGAAGGTCGCGCCGAGAACCGCCGTGTAATGGCTTCCCTGGAAGTTGAATACTCGGAGTAAGTTCTCTCAGTCCAGCTGGAAGCTATCCGCGTCCAGCTGGCAGGGGAAACCCTCTCGATAGCTTTGCAAGGCGGCGCCGCCCAGGATAACCCTGGCGGCGCCGTTTTCATTTCCCATGTCCCTTAACAGCGAGCCGTCCGCCGCGATGGCGAGACTGTCACCGCTGTAATCCAGCCCCCTGGCGTCGCTACCGACGCGATTGACCCCTACCACACAGGCCAGATTCTCGATTGCCCTGGCCACCAGCAGCTGGCGCCAGTGTTCGCGCCGCACCGCGGGCCAGTTGGCCACATAGACAGCCAGGTCGTAGTCCTCCCGGTTCCGGCTGAATACCGGAAAGCGCAAGTCGTAGCAGACCTGCAACAGAATACGCCAGCCGCGCCAGTCGACGATGACCCTGTGTTCTCCCGCGCGGTAGCGCTTGTGCTCGCCCGCCATGCGAAACAGGTGGCGCTTGTCGTAGTATTCGACACCCTCCGGGGTGGCGAACAGCATCCTGTTGTAAACCCCTTCGCCCGCCGCTACGGCGATGCTGCCGGTGAGTGCGCAATTATGGCGCTGCGCAAGTTCCCGCAGCCACTGCTCGGTGGCCCCACCCGGCCGCTCGGCGTTTGCCAGCGCATTCATGGAAAAGCCGGTGGTGAACATTTCCGGCAGGACAATCAGGTCGGGGATCTCCTCGATGCCGGCGATGATGTCCCCGATCTGCCGCCTGTTGTCCGCCGGCTGCTCCCAGGCCAGTTCGCACTGGATGAGGGTGACGCTCAAATCTCGCATAGTCGCTCCGCGGCCTCCGCCAGCACCGGGTCGCTCTTGGCGAAGCAAAAGCGCAGGAAATGCTGCTGCGGCGGCTTGTCGTAGAAAACTGAAATGGGTATGGATGCAATGCCGTGCTCCCGGGTCCATCGCTCGCACAGGCTGGTGTCAGCTTGCCGGGTGATCGCGCTGTAATCCACCAGCTGGAAGTAGGTACCCGCGCTTGGCACAAGCTGCAGGCGCGAGGCCTGCAGTGCATTGCAGAACAGGTCGCGCTTGCGCTGGTAGAACACGGACAGGCCCGCTGGGTAATCGGGTTCGGTCTGCATGAAGTCCGCCACCGCCAGTTGCACAGGCGTCACCGCAACAAACGAGACAAACTGGTGAACCTTGCGCAACTCTGTGGTGAGTTCCGCCGGGGCCACGCAATACCCTGTTTTCCAGCCCGTTACGCTGAAGGTTTTGCCAAAGGAAAACATGACAAAGCTGCGAGCCCGCAGGCCCGGGAGTTGCAGGGCGCTGTGGTGCTGCAGGCCATCGAACACAAGGTGTTCATAGACCTCGTCACTGATCACGAGGAGGTTGTGCCGCTCCACCAGGTCCTGCAGGAACAGCAGGTCATCCAGCGACAGAATACTGCCGCTGGGGTTGTGGGGGGAGTTGATCATGATGAGTCGGGTGCGGGCCGAGACAGCGCTCTCCAGCCGCTCCCGGTCGAGTGTAAATGTCCCCGGTGTCAGTGGGACGTGGATCGCCCGGCCGCCCGCCAGCTCGACCGAGGGTTGGTAGCTGTCGTAACAGGGATCGAACATGATGACCTCGTCCCCGGGGCGGACGCAGGCCATGACCGCACAGAATATGCCCTCGGTGGCGCCCGGTACCACGGTAATCTCGGTATCCGGGTTGCAGGCGATATCGCGATGCAGTTGAAGTTGCCATGCTATCTGCTCCCGCAGCTGCATGACGCCGGCCATGGGCGCATACTGGTTGTGTCCGGCCATAACGTGACGGGCCATTGCCTCGCGCAGCGCCTCGGGCGCGTCGAAATCGGGAAAGCCCTGGGACAGGTTCAGGGCGCCGCACTCGGCGGCCAGGGCCGACATCCGGGTGAAAATGGTGGTGCCGATGTGCGGCAACTTGCTCTGTAGCATCTAAGGCAGCTCTGATTAACGCGGTGCCGGATCGATAACCGTCGCCACAGTCTCGTGTCCGGGCAACTGCAGGTAGCGGCGCAGGTAGTGCACCGCGAGGTACAGTGGTCCTGTATCCAGCAGCGCCACGGTGGCCTTGAACAGGTAGTTGCTCCCTACCAGCACCAGCAGCGTATTGAGTGCTATGTCACCGCGCAGGTAGGCCGCCCCGAAGGTCACTGTGATGACCATGACCGAATCCACCATCTGGCTCATCAGCGTACTGAAATTATTGCGGATCCAGAGGTGCTTGCCCCGGGTAACCCGTTTCCAGAAGTGGAACAGGTGGACATCGCAGTACTGGGCGGCGATATAAGCGAGCATGGAGGCGACCATGGCACCCGAGGTGGTGGCGTAGATCAACTGGTACAGGCCGACACTATCCGTCACTATCTCGCCGTTGGGCAGGGCAACGGGCGCGGCGAGTTGCAGGATCTGCCAGGGGGGCATGCTTTCAGCCGGTACCGACGGGATAGCATTGCCGAGGAACAGCACCAGCAGAATGAAGATATTGAGACCCAGGCCGACGCTCACCAGGAAGTTGGCCCTGGCCTTGCCGTACAGCTCGCAGATAAGGTCGGTGCAAAGAAAGGTAAGGGGGTAGGGCAACACTCCCACCGCGAGGGACATGGGGCCCAGCTGCACGAAGCGCGTGATGCCGATGACATTGAGCAATGTCATTGAGCACAGGAAGAAGCCGGCCAGTACCAGGAAAGTCCGCTCCCGTCGCTCCCGCAGGTCCGCCACGTAGAGCACGGCTCAGCTTTCCTTCTGCCCCAGGTTGGCGTGCAGGACGGAGCCGTTGATTACCGGGTTGTGGTGGGCCCAGCGAATGAGCTCGGCTATCTCACCGGGGGCGATCAGCCGGTTGTAACTGTTCATCCCGGCGATCATCCGCTCTACCCCCGGGTCCGTGCCCAGGTGGGTACGCAGCATTTCGGTGTCGGTAAAACCCGGGCAGACCAGCGCGGTGTGTATGCCGCTGCCCATCAGGTCCTGGCAGCTTGCCCGCATCATGCCCAGTTGCGCGTGCTTGCTCACCACGTAGCTGAAGGAGCCGGATACCGCTTTCTCAGACAGGGTCGAGCCCACGTAGATAAGGCTGGAACTGCGGGGCAGCAACCGCAGCAGCTGCTGGTTGATGGTGTTGATGGCCACCACGTTGGTTTCCAGCACATGGCGCAGGCTGTCGCTGTCGCAGTCGGTGGCACTGTCCTTGAGCATCTGGCTGGCGTTGTGAACCAGGGCTACTGAATCGCAGGTGATGATGACACCCGCCAGGACTTTACAGGCCTGGGCAATGGAGTCGGGGGAAGACAGGTCGCAGCTGAGGTTGTTCACCCCGGGGGCGGGGCAGGGGCGGCGTGACAGGTTGTACACCTTGAAGCCCTCGGCCAGGAAGGCCTCGGCAGCGGCCCTGCCTATACCGACACTGGCGCCGGTGATGATTGCGACATTCATTTACTGACCCCCTGGGCTGCACCTGGTTTTAAACAATGGCTGGCAGCCTCGCATCATAGCGCACTGCGGGCTTCCGTGTCGGCAATGTATGCCACTGTGGTTGCGTGATGGCGGGCCAGGCGTAACAATGGGCCCCATGCCCACTCCAGCCACCCACTCCGACCCCGGCAGACTGTAATCATGGAACAATTGACCACCCTGTATATCGACAAGGAGCGCCACAAGTTTTCGGCGGCACATTACACCATTTTTTCCGCCACTGAGCGCGAGCGGCTGCACGGCCACAATTATTCAGTGTCCGCCCGGATCGTCGCGCCGATGGGCGACAATGGCTTTGCGGCGGATTACAACGTGTACAAGCGGCGTCTGCAGACCCTGTGCGAGGCCCTCGACGAATACATGCTGCTGGCAGGGGAGTCCCCCCACCAAAAGATCGAGGAGGAGGGCCTCTACTACCGGGTTAGCTTTGCCGATGAACGCATGCAGTTTCTGCAAAGCGACACGCTGGTACTACCGATCCGCAACGCGACGGTGGAAGAGTTCTCCCGCTATCTGCTGCAGCGCCTTGTGGCCCTGTCCGGCGACGATGATATCCGGGAGATGGAACTCTGCGTCGCCTCCGGGCCGGGCCAGAAAGGCTGTGCCATCTGGGTTTCCGGCTGAGTCACTCCTGAGCCTGCCCGTCTGGCGCCACCTCAGGCCGCGTCGGCAGGAGCAATACCACTGTGGCGCAGCAGCGGTTCGATCACGGGTTCCCGCCCGCGAAAAGCCACGAATAACTCCATGGCATCCCGGGAGCCGCCGGCTTCCAGGATATGTGTGCGGAAGGCTCTCCCCGTCTCGGGATTGAATATGCCCTCTTCCTCGAACCGGGAGAAAGCATCGGCGGAAAGCACCTCCGCCCATTTGTAACTGTAATATCCCGCCGCATAGCCGCCGGCAAAAATATGCGAGAAGCTGTGCTGGAAGCGGTTGAAATCCGGTGGAATAACGACGGCGACCTCCCTGCGGACCTCGTCCAGCAGGCCCTGCACCGGGGTGCCGCCAGCGGGCTTCCACTCGCTGTGCAGGCGCAGGTCGAACAGGGCCAGCTCGAGCTGGCGCGCCATGATCATGGCGGACTGGAAGTTGCGCGCTGCCAGCAGTTTTTCCAGCAACTGTGCTGGCAGTGGTTCCCCGGTCTCGTGGTGACCGGAAATTATGCCCAGCGCCTCCCGCTCCCAGCACCAGTTTTCCAGGAACTGGCTGGGAAGTTCCACCGCGTCCCAGGCCACGCCGTTGATCCCCGATACCGAAGCGACGGTCTGCCGGGTGAGCATGTGGTGCAGGCCGTGGCCGAATTCGTGAAACAGCGTGGTCAGTTCAGCGTGGGTGAGCAGCGCAGGGGTGGTCCCCACCGGCGGGGTAAAATTGCACACCAGGTAAGCCACCGGCACCTGCAGTTTTTCCCCGTCCATGCGCCGCACCCGGCAATTGTCCATCCAGGCGCCGCCGCGCTTTTGTGCCCGGGCGTAGAGATCGAGAAAGAACCGGGCGATCACCTCCCCGTCCTGCAGCAGTTCGAACAGGCGTACGTCCTTGTGATAGGTGTCGAATTCCATGACCTCCCTTACGGTGACTGCGTACAGGCGTTCCACGATAGCGAACAACCCCGGCAGGACCCGGCTGATGGGAAGGTAGGGACGTATATCCTCCTGGGACACCTGGTAGCGGCGCTCCCGGAGTTTTTCGCTGTAGAAGCTGACATCCCAGGCATTGACCGTTGCGGCGCCGTATTCACTGCGGGCAAACTCCTGCAGCTCACGCCACTCGGCCTGGGCCTGCGGCAGGGACTTCAGGGAAAGCTGTTCGAGAAAGTCGCGGACGTGGGCGGGGGTGTCCGCCATTTTTGTAGCCAGGGACAGCTCCGCGTAATTGGCAAAACCCAAAAGCTCGGCAAGTTGTAGCCGCAGTTCGAGGGTTTCCTCGATGATGGCCGAGTTGTCCCACTGGCCGGCGTTGGGGCCCAGCTCCGATGCCCGGGTGGCATTGGCCCGATAGACTTCCTCTCTCAGTCCCGCGTCTTCACAGTAAGTCAGCACGGGATAGAACGACGGAAACTCCAGGGTGATCAGGCAACCTTCCAGCCCGACCTGCTCCGCGGCCTGGCGGGCATTGGCGAGTGCGGTTGCGGGCAGCCCGGCGAGCTGTTCTTCGCTGACCTGCTTGCTCCAGGCATTGGTGGCATCCAGTACATTGTCGCTGAAGCGGCTGCCCAGCTCCGACAGACGCTTGCGCAGATTGGCATACTGCTGCTTCTGTCCCGCCGGCAGTGCCACACCGGCAAGGCGGAAATCCCGCAGCACGTTATCGATAGCTTTTTGCCGGGCGCTGTCCATGGCGGCGAATTCATCGCTATTGGCAAGCTGGCGGTAGGCCTCATACAGGCCGCTGTGCTGGCCGCTCCAGGTGCCGTACTCGGACAGCAGCGGCAGGCAGGTGTTGTAGGCTGCGCGCAGTTGTTCACTGTTGGCGACACTGTTGAGGTGGGATACCGGCGACCAGGCCTGGGCCAGCTCATCGTCCATCTGCTCGATCGCCTGCCACAGATTGTCCCAGCTGTAGCTATCGTGTTCAGCCAGAATAGCCTCGGTGGCGGCCTTGTTGCGTTCGATCAGCCGGGTAATGGCGGGTTCTATATCAGCGCTGTCGATGCGCGAAAAAGGTGGCAGCGCATGCTGCTCCAGCAGGGGGTTTGACATGATGGCGCAATTCCACAGTAGAGTTGGACGGCAATTCTAGCGCAATCCGCACAGTCGTACTAAATTTCGGATCGCGAAGGAGGCTGGAGCTCCCAGTGTTGCAGGGGGTGGTAACTGATTCCGGATCTTCCCTGTCTCGATTCAAACAGGGTGAAGTGGCGATAAACCGCGCAGAAGGCCGGGGCCTCCGCCGGTGCTGTCGGTGCGGTGATGCAATTGCGAAACAGGGTGACGTGGGGCAGGAAGTTCTTGCGGTCGCGGCGGGCACCGGCCCTGGTGGCCAGCTGGCGCAGTCCGTTTGCCAGTTGCGACAGGGCTGCGGGGAAGGTTTCGGTTCCCAGCCAGTACACCCCCGGTTTCGACCAGTACCCGGTTGTGTCCAGCTGCAGTTGCCCACCCGGGACGGCAGCCCCCGCCAAACTGGCGTCTACCGACTCGTACAGCTGCTCCAGTGAGGACGGTGCAGTTTCCCCCACAAAAGCCAGGGTGATATGAAAGTTGGCAGGCGGCACGGGGCGCCCCGGGCCCGCGCCAAACTGCCGGTCTCGCCAGTCGGCGATCTGCATGGCGACATCCGCCGCCAGCTCCAGGGCAAAAAACGTGCGCATCAGCTGTCGGGCTTTTTCTTCATCAGGGGGGCGAAGCCATCATTGGATGTCTCCGCGCTGCGCTTTGGCCGGTTTGCCGGCTTGCCGACGTTTTTCTTGTTGCGCTGGCGCGACCTGGTCTTGGCCTCAGCGGATTTCGTGTTTTTCTTTTTGCTTCCCGCCGCCTTGCCCGAGGCTTTTTGTTTCTTGGGCCCACTGAAGCGGGCTTTCATCCCGGCCAGGCTGCGCCGCTCAAAGGTGAGTTTCAGGTAGCGCTCGATACTGATCATCAGGTTCCAGTCGCTGGCGGTCACCAGGGACAGGGCCAGGCCGCTGGCGCCGGCCCTGCCGGTGCGGCCGGTGCGGTGCAGGTAATCGTCGCCACTGTGGGGGAGGTCGTAATTGATCACCAGGTCGATCTCTTTTACATCGATCCCCCGGGCGGCGACGTCGCTGGCACAGAGGATGCTCACCTTGCCGTCATTGAAGCGGGTCATCACCAGCCTGCGCTCTTCGGTGCTCATCTCCCCGTGCAGACAGTCGCAACGCAGCTTGTGGTATTTCAGCAGCCCCGCCAGTCGTACCGCTGTGGTGCGCTTGTTGGCGAATACCAGGGTGCGCTTGAACTCGCCCAGCTGCAGCAGGGCAGTCAGCAACTTGTCCTTGTGTTCCTGGCCATCCGCCAGCATGACCTGGTGCACTATAGCGCTGTGGGGCTGGCGCACGGTGCCGACGGCGATGGTTCGGGGGGAGCTGAGCAGGGAGTGGCTTATCGCGCCGAGGTCCCGGTGCTGCAGGGTGGCCGACACCATGATGGCCTGGCGCTCGCTCGAGCAGTAACCATTGATCTTCAGCACATCTTCCCGGAAGCCCATATCCAGCATGCGATCCGCTTCATCCAGCACCAGCGCCCGCAGAAACTCCAGGGTGGTGCTTTTGCGTTCGCAGTGCTCCAGCAGCCGGCCCGGGGTGGCCACGATTATCTCGGGGTTCTTGCGAAACAGGGATTGCTGGTAGCGGAAATCAGCCCCGCCAGTGATGCCGTAAACCTGCAGGGGGGTTTTGGCCAGCAGCGCCCGGCACTGTTTCAGCACCTGCCGCGCCAGTTCCCGGGTGGGCACCAGGATCAGGCCCTGGGGCCCATCTGCGCGGGGTGTATCGGGACTCAGCAATTGCTGGACCATGGGTACCAGGTAGGCGAGGGTCTTGCCGCTGCCGGTCTCCGCGCTGACCACCAGGTCCTCCCCGGCAAGGGCGGCCGGGATAACCTGGTCCTGGACCTCCGTACTTGCCTCGAAAGCGAGTCCATCCAGGGCGAGTTGCAGTCGCCTGTCCAGTTGCAGTTTTTCCAGCACGTGATGGCTTCCTTTTCGCGACTCGCGGAATGTAACAAGAGGGGTGAGCTCGCCCGAAGGGAGCCTCCCGAATTCGCCCGCCGCCGCGTTGCAGTTCTTGGAAGGTAGTCGACATTCCCTGCGAACTGCGCCTTGCTGCGGACGAATTGGGAGGCTCTGAATGTAACAATATCAGTGACAAGGTACACTAGCTATCCGCAATGGAACAACCAACTACCAGCAGGGAGTGACGCAGATGGTAAAGGCAGTGAGGATACACGAGACCGGCGGACCGGAGGTAATGGTGCTGGAAGACCAGGTGCTCGCGGCGCCGGGCCCCGGTATGGTGACGGTGGGGAATCGCGCCATAGGCCTGAACTATATCGACACCTACCATCGCAGTGGAACCTATCCGCTGCCACTGCCCACCGGGCTCGGGCTGGAGGGCGCAGGCGTAGTCGAGGCAGTGGGCGAAGGCGTCGACCTCAAGGTCGGGGACCGGGTGGCGTACTGCTCAGCCGGCTTCGGCGCCTATGCCGAAGCCCTCAACCTGCCGGCGATGCGCCTGGTCGGGATTCCCGAGGGTATCGATTTTGAGCAGGCTGCGGCGCTGATGCTCAAGGGCCAGACCACCGAATACCTGCTGCAGCGAACCTACCAGTTGAAGCCCGGGGAAACCTGCCTGTTCCACGCCGCCGCCGGTGGGGTCGGGCTGGTGTTCGGGCAGTGGGCCAACAGCCTGGGCGCCACGGTGATAGGCACCGTCGGCTCCGAAGAAAAGGCGGCCCTGGCCATGAACCACGGCTATCACCATGTGATCAATTACCGCACCGAGAATGTGCTGGAGCGGCTGCTGGAGATCACCGGCGGGGAGAAACTGCCGGTGGTCTACGACGGCGTGGGCAGGGACACTTTTGAGATATCGCTGGACTGCCTGCGCCCCCGGGGGCTGATGGTGAGTTTCGGCAACGCTTCGGGCCTGCCCGCCCCGCTGGACCTGCAGACCCTGTCTGCCCGCGGGTCACTGTATGTCACCCGGCCTACACTGATGACCTATACCGCCACTACCGAGGAATTGCGCAAATCCAGTGACGACCTGTTTGCCAGGGTGCTGGCGGGCCAGGTGCGGGTGGAGATCGGCCAGCGCTATGCCCTGGCGGAGATACAGCAGGCCCACCGCGACCTGGAGGGGCGGCGTACCACGGGTTCGACGGTGATCCTGCCGTGATATCCGGCATGCGGGTGGAGCCAGTGGTGTTGACGGGGGCGACAGTGCAACTGGAGCCGCTGCGACAGGAGCATGCCCAGGGCCTCTATAACCGTGGGCACAATGCCAGCGACTGGAGTTATATGCCGCGGGCCTGCTTTATCGACATGGCGGACACGCGCCAGTGGATTGACGAGGCCATCGCTGCGCCGGGCCAGCTTCCCTTTGCCATTGTCGAAAAAGCCAAGCACAAGGTAATCGGCAGCACCCGTTACCTCAACATCCGCCCGGAACACCATTCCCTGGAAATTGGCTGGACCTGGCTCGGGCAGCAGTGGCAGCGAACAGCGGTCAACACCGAGGCAAAATTCCTGTTGCTGAACCACGCTTTCGAGCGCCTGGGTTGCGTCCGGGTTGAGTTCAAGACGGACGCCCGCAACGCCCGCTCCCAGCGGGCCCTGGAGCGGATAGGCGCCACCCGCGAGGGAGTGCTGCGCAAGCATATGATCGTGCAGGGCAACTTTGCCCGGGATTCGGTGTACTTCAGCGTTATCGACAGCGACTGGCCGGAGGTCAGGGAGCGGCTCACGCAGCTGCGCGAGCGCTCCTGATTCAACTGATAGTCGTCTGCACCGTCTCGTTTTCGGAAAACCGGCCGGAGAACAGCGGCGAGGTGAGGTAGCGCTCCCCGGAATCCGGCAGGATCGCCACAATCATCTTGCCCCGGTTTTCCTCGCGCCGGGAAAGACGGTCGGCGACGGCCATTGCCGCGCCGCAGGACACGCCGGCGAGAATGCCTTCTCCCTGCATCAGCTTGTGGGCCCATTCCATGGCCTCGTCGCTCGATACCTGTTCCACCTGGTCGACCATATCCAGGTCGAGGTTGCCCGGTACAAAACCGGCGCCGATACCCTGGATTTTGTGGGGCGCGTGACTGGGTTCACCCCCCGCCTTGGCGGCGGTGATCATGGTGGTGCTGTCGGGTTCTACCGCCACGGTCAGGATCGCCTTGCCCCGGGTGTTCTTGATATAGCGTGAGATACCGCTGAGGGTGCCGCCGGTACCGACGCCGCAAACCAGGATATCGACCCCGCCATCCGTATCGTCCCAGATTTCCGGACCGGTGGTGGATTCGTGGATAGCCGGATTTGCCGGGTTCTCGAACTGGTGCGGGCCCCAGTATTTGGCAGGGTCCGAGGCGATGATGTCCTCGGCCTTCTGGATGGCCGCGGGTATGCCCTTGGCGCCATCCGTGAGAATCACCTGCGCGCCCAGCGACTTCATCAGCATGCGACGCTCCAGGCTCATGGTATTGGGCATGGTCAGGATACAGCCGTAGCCGCGGGCCGCCGCGACAAAGGCCAGGGCGATGCCGGTATTGCCGCTGGTGGGTTCAACGATGGTCATGCCGGGCTTCAGGCTGCCGTCCTGTTCGGCTGCCAGTACCATGCTGGTGCCGATGCGGCATTTGACCGACATTGCCGGGTTGCGATTCTCCAGCTTGACGAAAATATTGCCGTCACTGATATGGTTGATCCTGACCAGCGGGGTTTTGCCGATGGTCTGCGAATTATCCGCGTAAATATTGCTCATGTTCCTATCCCTGTCCTGGCTGCCGGCACACGTGGTTGTTGCGGGACAAGACTAGTATCCCTGACAGCTCCTGTCCATCGGCGGGTGCGACACCGCAAAGCGGCGCCCTGATAGAGCGGCAGGTGCTGCCGGTGAAATATTTTTATCGCGGTGGGAACTTTGTTCCTCGCGCTCCGGTCTCATTTGCCAGTGACGGTAAGTCGTGTGTTTTTGCTAGCGCGAACCACTCTTGGCGCCATTGGGGATTCCATCCAGGTCTTTTGTAATCCCAACTGTGAGACTCCGATTCAGCCGGCCCTTTGTGCCGGCTTTTTTTTACCTGGCGTTGAAGGCCTGGCCACTTATCCCGACGCTGTCATCTCCCAACAGGAACAGATAAGTCGCCATGATGTCCTCCGGCGCAGGGTTGTCGCCCGGTTGTTCGCCGGGGTAAGCCGTGCGGCGCATAGCCGTGTTGGTGGGGCCCGGGTTGAGGCTGTTGACCCGAACCTTCGAGGTGTTCTCCAGTTCGTCGGCCAGCACCTGCATGAAACCCTCGGTGGCAAACTTGGAGACCGCGTAGGCGCCCCAGTAGGCCCTGCCCTTGCGCCCCACACCTGATGAAGTGAAGACTATCGATGCCGCTGGCGCCGCCTGCAGCAGCGGCAGCAGATGCCGGGTTAGCAGGAACTGGGCGTTGACGTTGACCTGCATCACTTCCAGCCAGGCGGCGTAATGGGCGCTCTCCACCGGGCGCCGCTCGCCCAGGATACTGGCGTTGTGCAGCAGGCCGTCGAGGTGCTGAAATTCCTCGGCGAGGCCGGCCGCCAGGTGGGCGACGTTATCCTCGGTGGCCGTGGCGAGATCGAGTGCGACCAGGGCGGGCTTGGGGCCACCCGCTTCCTCGATCTCGTCGTACACTTTTTCAAGTTTGCTTTCGGTGCGTCCCAGCAGGATCACGGTGGCGCCGTGAGCGGCATAAGCCAGGGCTGCGCTGCGACCGATGCCATCGCCGGCGCCGGTTACCAGTATCGTTTTGCCCTGCAGGAGGGTGGGAGCGGGTCGGTAGTTGGCTGGTGCGCTGGGAAAATCCATGGTTTATTCCTGCTGTGTCGTGGCAATAGGGCTTGGTGTTCGCCTGGCGGGCTGCCTCAGCTGCCCAGGATCATTTTTTGCAGGTCGGCACTGCTCTCGGCGTGGGCGTCGGCGCCCCAGCTGTAGGGGTCGTCGCCGGGTTCGATATAGCCGTAGGCCGCGGCGATGGTGTACATGCCGGCGCGCTTGCCCGCCTCGATATCCCGCAGGTGGTCGCCGATATAAATGGCCTGGTCCGGGGTACAGCCCAGTTCCCGGCAATTGCGCAGCAGGGACTCCGGGTGGGGCTTGCGCTCGGCGACATCCTCCGGACATACCACGCTTCCCGGTCCCGGCTGCAGCGCCAGGCGGTCCAGCAGCGGTGCGGTATAGGCCCGGGGTTTGTTGGTGGCGATACCCCAGGATACGTTCCTGTGGTCGAGTTCGACCAGCAGTTCACCGATGCCCGGATAGAGCCTGGCCACGCTGCCCAGCACCCCGCTGTACAATTCCAGCAGCCGCAGTCGCTGGGTTTCGAAGCCCTCGGCATTCTCTGCCATGTCCAGCGCCAGGCTGACCAGCGCCCTGGCGCCGTTGGACACCGAGGCACGGATGCGCTGCGGGTCCATCTCGCCCCGGCCGTGTTCAGCCCGCAGGGCCTGGACGATCACCACGAATTCGTCCGCGGTGTCCACCAGGGTGCCGTCCAGGTCAAAAATAACCGCCTTGAGTGATTTTGGGAGCAGCATCACGCGGGTTTGACCGCCCGCACCATGTAGTTCACGCTGACATCCCGGGGGTTCAGTCGATAGTATTTGGTGAGCGGGTTGTAGGTAAGCCCGGTCATGCCTTCCACCACCAGGCCGGCATCCCTGATCCAGCCGGCTAGCTCCGAGGGCTTGATGAATTTGGCGTAGTCGTGGGTGCCCGCGGGCAGCAGTTTCAGGATATGTTCCGCCCCCACGATAGCGAACACGAAGGCCTTGGGGTTGCGGTTGATGGTGGAGAAGTAAAGGCTGCCGCCCGGTTTGGCGAGTTCGGCGCAGGCGCTGATGACAGAGCCCGGGTCGGGGACGTGTTCCAGCATCTCCAGGCAGCACACGATATCGAAGCCGCCTGCCTCCTTCTGTGCCAGCTCCTCCGCCGTGGATTGCAGGTAGCGCACCGCGACCCCGGATTCCTCCTGGTGCAGCCGGGCCACCGCCAGCGGCGCCTCACCCATGTCGATACCGGTTACCGTGGCGCCGCGCTGGGCCATGGCCTCTGCCAGGATGCCGCCGCCGCAGCCGATATCCACCAGGTGTTTGCCGGCGACCGGGGAGTGTTCATCGATATAGTTGGCGCGCAGGGGGTTGATCTCATGCAGTGGGCGGAAATCGCCGCTCCGGTCCCACCAGCGGGAGGCCAGCGCCTCGAATTTGGCGATCTCCTGCGGGTCTACATTGCGTGTGTCAGTCATGCGGGAACCTCTTGTGTATTCTTTCCTGCCACGCCCGGGTGCGCGAACCCAGTGCGGTGAGGTCAATGTGAGTGAGTTTGCGCTGTTGCATAACTGGTACGCCATCTATCCAGCTGTGGGTCACCTGGCTGCCGTTGCAGGCGTAGACAAGGTGCGACAGCGGGTTGTAAACCGGCTGGGTTTCGGGTTGGCTGAGATCGACGGCGATAAGGTCTGCCTGCTTGCCGGTCTCCAGGCTGCCGATACGGTCCTCCATGCCCAGGGCCCGGGCGCCGTTGATGGTCGCCATTGCCAGCGCGTCAGCGGCCGGCAGGGCGGCGGCATCCTCGCTGTAGAGTTTGGCCAGTAACGCCGCGTACTGCATCTCCCCGAACATATTCAGGTCGTTATTGCTGGCGGCACTGTCGCTGCCCAGTGCCACATTCACGCCCTTTGCCAGCAGGCGGGTGACAGGGCAGGTGCCCGAGGCCAGCTTCATGTTGGATTGCGGGCAGTGCACCACGTGGGCGCCGGTAGCCGCCAGCAGGGCGATGTCCTGGTCGCCCAGGTCCGTCATGTGCACGCACTGGGTTCGGGGCCCCAGCAGACCCAGCCGATGCAGGCTGTCCAGGGGGCGTTCGCCGTTGCTCTCCACCGCCAGCAGCACCTCGCCGCGGGTTTCGTGCAGGTGGATCTGCACTACCACATCGAGTTCTGCCGCCAGGGTGGCGACCTTGACCAGGTTGGGTTCCGACACGGTGTAGGTGGCGTGGGGGCCAAACCCCACAGTTACCAGGGGGCTGTGCTTGACCTCGTCCCGCAGGGCCAGCCCCTTGCTGATGTACTCGTCCGCCGAGCGGGCCCACATTGTGGGGAAGTCCAGGATGGGAAAGGTGATCTGGCAGCGCATGCCCAGGCGCTGGGCTGTCTGGGCGCAGGCGTCGGGAAAAAAGTACATGTCGCTGAAGGTGGTTGTGCCGGCCCGGATCATCTCGGCAATGGCCAGTTCGACTCCATCGCGGACGAAGTCGGCGCTGACGTGGGCGGCCTCCGCGGGCCACACGCGCTGCTCCAGCCAGCTCATCAGGGGCAGGTCGTCAGCGTAGCCGCGCAGCAGGCTCATGGCGGCATGGCCATGGCTGTTCACCAGCCCCGGCATCAGTGCGTGCCCCGGCAGTTCCAGCACCTGCCTGGCGGTGATGGACTGCGCTTCCCGGCGCGGCAGCAGGGCGCTGATACGGTCGCCCGTCAGGGCAATACTGTAATTTTCCAGCACCGCGCCCCGGGGGATCACCGGCACTATCCAGCCCGGGTGAATCAGGATGTCAGCGGTCTGTGCTTGCGGGTCCATTCGGTGGCTTTCCCTGTAAACGGCGGCAAAAGGCCGTGCGCGGCTGTCACTGGAAACTGGTCAAAAAATCACCAGGTCATCGGCTCGGGGATGGCTTCGGTGAATTGGGCCGGAAGTATAACCGGAATTTCCCCGATACAGCCTCAGTGGCGCCGAAATACTGCAAAATTATGGTGATATGGCGGCATATTCCGTATAATCGGCGGTTTGTGTTCGGGGCGAGCAAAACCGTTTATTCGGCCACCGAGGGGCGCGTTTTCAGCGCCTGGCCGCAGTGATAATAAAGCCCTCCGCTGGTAGTGAAGGAATCCGTTTTACATGGGTGAAATAGCCAAAGAAATTCTTCCCGTCAATATCGAGGACGAGCTCAAGCAGTCGTACCTGGATTACGCCATGAGTGTCATCGTGGGGCGAGCCCTGCCGGATGTGCGGGACGGCCTCAAGCCGGTGCACCGACGCGTGCTGCATGCGATGAACGAGCTCAGCAACGACTGGAACAAGGGTTACAAGAAGTCCGCCAGGGTGGTGGGGGACGTGATCGGTAAGTATCACCCCCACGGGGATTCGGCGGTCTACGACACCATCGTGCGTATGGCGCAGCCCTTTTCCATGCGCTATATGCTGGTGGACGGCCAGGGTAACTTCGGCTCCATAGATGGTGACTCCGCCGCGGCCATGCGCTACACCGAGATTCGCATGCGCAAGATATCCCACGCGCTGCTGGCGGATCTCGACAAGGAGACGGTGGACTTCGTCGACAACTACGACGGCACCGAGCGCATCCCCCACGTATTGCCCACCCGGGTGCCGAACCTGCTGATCAACGGTTCCGCCGGGATCGCGGTGGGCATGGCCACCAATATTCCGCCCCACAACCTGACGGAAGTCGTCAGTGGCTGCCTCGCCCTGATGAAAGATCCCGAGATGACCGTCGATGACCTGATGGAGCACATCCCCGGGCCGGACTTCCCCACCGCGGCCATCATCAACGGTCGCGCGGGCATCATCCAGGCTTACCGCACCGGGCGCGGCCGTATCTACGTGCGGGCGCGGGCGGAAGTCATCCACGATGACAAGCGCGGCAAGGACATCATCATCATCCACGAGCTCCCCTACCAGCTCAACAAGGCGCGCCTGATCGAGCGCATTGCCGAGCTGGTCAAGGAGAAAAAAATCGAGGGCATCACCGAACTGCGGGACGAGTCCGACAAGGACGGGCTGCGGGTGGTGATCGAGCTGCGCCGCGGCGAGATCGGCGACGTGGTGCTCAACAACCTGTACGCCCAGACCGGCCTGCAATCCGTGTTCGGCATCAATATGGTCGCCCTGGTGGACGGCCAGCCCCGCACTCTCAACCTGAAACAGATTCTCGAGGCCTTTATCAGGCACCGCCGCGAGGTAGTGACCCGGCGCACCGTGTACCTGTTGCGCAAGGCCCGCGAGCGCGGCCACCTGCTGGAAGGCCTGGCCATAGCCCTGTCCAACATCGACCCGGTGATCGCCCTGATCAAGGCCTCACCCAGCTCCACCGAGGCCCGGGAGAAACTGCTGGAGGCCGCCTGGGAGCCGGGCGAGGTGACCGGGATGCTGGAGCGCGCCGGCAGTGATGCCTGCCGCCCGGATGATCTCGACCCCCACTACGGCCTGCGCGATGGCAAGTACCATCTGTCCCCGGCCCAGGCCCAGGCTATCCTCGACCTGCGCCTGCACCGCTTGACCGGCCTGGAGCACGAGAAGCTGCTGAACGAGTACCAGGAAAAACTGCGGGAAATTGCCGATTATCTCGAGATCCTGTCAGACCCGGATCGACTGAAGCTGGTTATCCGCGAGGAGCTGGAGGAAATCGTCACGGAATTCGGCGACGAGCGCCGCACCGAGATTACCGCGTCCCAGCACGACCTCACAGTGGAAGACCTGATTACCGAGGAGGATCGGGTGGTCACGATCTCTCACGGTGGCTATGCCAAGACCCAGCCCCTGTCCGATTACCAGGCCCAGCGCCGGGGCGGGATGGGGCGCTCGGCTACCGCGGTGAAAGACGAGGATTTCGTCGAGCACCTGCTGATTGCCAGCACCCACGCCACCATCCTGTGTTTTTCCAACATGGGCAAGGTTTACTGGCTCAAGGTCTACCAGATACCGCTGGCGGGACGCAATTCGCGCGGGCGGCCGATGGTCAACCTGTTGCCGCTGGAGGAGGGTGAACGGGTGACCTCCATCCTGCCGGTGAACGAGTACACCGAGGGCCACTACATTTTCATGGCCACTGCCAGCGGCACCGTAAAGAAGACAGCACTGACCGATTTTGCCCGTCAGCGCAGCGTGGGCCTGCGCGCCCTGGAGCTGGATGAGGGCGATGTGCTGGTAGGTACCGCCATCACCGACGGCAGCTGCGATGTCATGCTGTTCAGCAGCGAGGGCAAAGCCGCGCGCTTCAAGGAGTCCGATGTGCGGGCCATGGGCCGCACCGCTCGCGGTGTGCGCGGCATTCGCCTGGGCGAGGGCCACCGGATGATCTCGCTGATTATCCCGCAGGTGGACGGCAAGGTACTCAGCGTCAGTGAGAACGGTTACGGCAAGCGCACGGAAATCGATGAGTTTCCCAGCAAGGGCCGCGGCAACAAGGGTGTGATCGCCATGTCCACCAGCGCCCGCAACGGCAAGCTGGTAGGCGCGGTTCAGGTTTTTGACGGCGATGAGCTGATGCTGATCTCCAACCAGGGCACCATGGTCAGGACCCGCACCGACGAGGTGTCAGTGCTGGGCCGCAATACCCAGGGTGTGCGGGTTATCCGGACCAAGGAAGGGGAGTTCCTGGTGGGTGTCGAGCGTATCGACGAGCCAGCCGCGGACCCTGAGCTGTTCGACCCGGAAGCGACCGACGAGGATGCCCCGGACGCAGCCGGCACCGAAGAAGCGCAAAGCACTGATCCACAGACAAACGATGAAACCGGGGAAGACGGCGTCGAATAGGCGCCCGACAGACTCCACAAACCAGGAAGCGAACCAAGATGAGCCGTTGTTACAACTTCTGTGCCGGACCCGCCGCATTGCCCGAAGCGGTGCTGGAAACAGCCCGCGAAGATATGCTGGAGTGGCACGGCAAGGGCCTTTCCCTGATGGAAATGAGCCATCGCAGCCCGGAGTTTGTGAGCGTCGCCGAGCACGCCGAGCAGACCCTGCGCGAACTGCTGGGCATTTCCGCGGATTACGCCGTGCTGTTCCTGCAGGGCGGCGCCAGCAGCCAGTTCGCCGCGGTGCCCCTGAACCTGATGGGCGACAATGGCAGCGCCGATTATGTCAACACCGGGCAGTGGTCGAAAAAAGCGATCGCCGAGGGCAAGCGCTTCGGCAAGGTCAATGTCGCGGCCAGCTCCGAGGACAGCAATTTTTCCACCATCCCGCCCCGGGACAGCTGGCAGCTGGGGGCGGACGCGGCCTACCTGCATTACACGCCCAATGAAACCATAGGCGGGGTGGAGTACTTCTGGACCCCCAAAGTCGATGTGCCGCTGGTGGTGGACATGTCTTCCACCATCCTGTCCCGGCCGATCGACGTGGCGGAGTACGGCGTGATTTACGCCGGCGCCCAGAAGAATATCGGTCCCGCGGGGCTGACCCTGGTGATCGTGCGCAGGGACCTGCTGGGTCGCGCCAGCGCCGCCTGCCCGACCATGCTCGACTGGAAAGTCGCCGCCGACAATGACTCGATGTACAACACGCCGCCGACTTTCGCGATCTACCTGGCGGACCTGGTCTTCAGCTGGCTGCAACAGCTGGGCGGCCTGCAGGCGATGGAAGTCATCAACCGGCGCAAGGCGGCTAAACTCTACAGCGCTATCGACAGCAGCAGCTTCTACGCCAACCCGGTGGAGCTGGCCAGCCGTTCGCTGATGAACGTTCCTTTTACCCTGGCGGACCCCGCCCTGGACAAGTTGTTCCTGCAGGAATCCGAAGCGGCGGGCTTGTTGAACCTCAAGGGCCACCGCTCAGTGGGCGGTATGCGCGCCAGCCTGTATAACGCGGTCGGCGAGGACGCGGTGGACGCCCTGATAGCCTTCATGCAGGATTTCGAGCAGCGCAAGGCGTAGGCGGGCAGTCATCGGCTATGGCGGACACCAGGAATCTAGAGCAGGTCAGGGCTGACATCGATGCCATCGACCAGGAGATCCAGGCGCTTATCAGCCGCCGGGCGCAGTGTGCCCAGCGGGTCGCGGCGATCAAGCTGGAGGAGGCAGAGCAGGTCCGCTCCCGCGGCGAACCTGAAGCGGAGGTGGTTTTCTACCGGCCTGAACGGGAGGCGCAGGTGTTGCGGCGGATCATCGAGCGCGACGCCGGTCCCCTGGCTGGGGAGAGTGTGGCCCACGTTTTTCGCGAAATCATGTCGGCCTGCCTGGCGCTGGAGCGCCCCCTGCAGGTGGCCTACCTCGGGCCCGAGGGTACCTTTACCCAGGCGGCCTCCATCAAGCATTTCGGTCATGCGGCCATCTGCGTACCCCAGCCCACCATCGATACGGTGTTTGCCCAGGTGGAGTCGGGCGAGTGCAATTACGGTGTCGTGCCGGTAGAAAATTCCACCGAGGGCATGGTCAGCCACACCCTGGACAACTTCATGGACTCGCCGCTCAAGATCTCCGGCGAAGTCGAGATGCGGATCTGCCATCACCTGCTGGCGGCGCCGGGCACGCCGGAAGAGGATGTGATGCTGATCTGCGCCCATCAGCAGGCCCTGGCCCAGTGCCGCAACTGGCTCGACCGGCACTGGCCGAAAGTTGAACGCAAGGCGGTCAGCAGCAACGGCGAGGCCGCGCGGCTTGCAGCAACGACACCCGGGGTGGCGGCGGTGGCGGGGGACATGGCCGAGGAGCTCTACCAGCTGCAGCCGCTGGCGCGCAATATCGAAGATTACCCCGACAACACTACCCGGTTCCTGGTAATCGGACGGGAGGAGGTGCCGCCCAGTGGCATGGACAAGACCTCTATCATCGTATCGAGCCGCAACAAGCCCGGCGCCCTGTTTTCCCTGCTGGATCCCTTCCGCCGGGCCGGCGTCAGCCTGACCCGCATCGATACCCGGCCCTCGCGTACCGAGAAGTGGGCCTATGTTTTCTTTATCGAATTTGAAGGGCATTTACGGGATCCGGGCATTGCCGCCATCGTCACCGAACTGGAAGAGCAATCCATCCTGCTGAAGCCACTGGGGTCCTATCCCCGGGCCGTGCTCTAGCGTGAGAGAGTATTCCGCGGACACGGTCGTCATCCTGGGGCTGGGCCTGATCGGCGGCTCGCTGGCGCGGGCGCTGCGCCGCAGCGGCTTCAGCAAGCACTTTGTCGGCTGGGGCCATCGCGAGGCCTCCCTGCGGCGCGGGGTGGAGCTGGGGGTGATAGATGACTTTACCCTGGACCTGGACACGGCCATAGAACGGGCGGACATCCTGGTGCTGTGTACGCCGACCCTGATCGCCGCGGATATGCTGGCCGATATTCTGCCCAGGCTGCAGCCGGGCAAGCGCGGCCCTGTGATTACCGATGTGGCCAGCGTCAAGGGCAACCTGCGCGACGCGGCAGTCAATGCAGCGGGTGCCATGCCGCCACAGCTGGTACTGGCGCATCCCATTGCCGGTTCCGAGCGCAGCGGGGTCGAGGCCTCGTCCGCCGACCTGTTCATTAACCACCGGGTGATCCTCACCCCGGAACAGGGCAATGACCCGCAGGCCGTTGAACTGGTTCGGGCCATGTGGGCGAGCACCGGCGCCGAGGTGGTCGATATGGCAGTGGCGGAACACGATGCCGTGCTGGCGGCCACCAGCCACCTGCCCCACGTGCTGGCCTACGCCCTGGTTGACGCACTGGCCCAATCCCCCGCCAGCAATGACATCTTCCGCTTCGCCGCGGGTGGCTTTAGGGATTTTACCCGGATAGCCTCCAGCGACCCGGCCATGTGGCGCGATATCGCTATCGCCAACAAGTCGGCCCTGCTGGATTCTATCGACCTTTTCAGCGCACACCTGGGGCAGCTGCGGCAGGCCGTGCAGGATGAGGATGGCGATGAGTTGTTCGGTACTTTCACCCGGGCCAAGCGGGCGCGGGACGAATTCGCCGCTATTCTGGCCGGGCGCAGCCAGCCCAAAGCCCCAGAGCCCTGACCCCAAGAGAAAGCTTATGGAATTCAAATTACTGCCAGGCGGCGATATCACCGGCGAAGCGCGGGTCCCGGGAGACAAATCGATTTCCCATCGCTCCATCATGCTCGGCGCCCTGGCTGAGGGCGTGACCCGGGTCAGCGGCTTCCTCGAGGGCGAGGACGCCCTGGCAACGGTGGCAGCCTTTCGCGACATGGGCGTGCAGATCGAAGGCCCGGAGGATGGCCGGGTCACCATCCACGGGGTGGGGCTCAACGGCCTGCGCGCCCCCGAGCGGCCCCTGGATTTGGGCAACTCGGGCACCAGTATCCGGCTGCTGGCTGGCCTGCTGGCAGGCCAGCCTTTCAGCTGCGAGCTGACCGGAGACGAGTCCCTGCGCGGCCGGCCCATGGGCAGGGTGATCGACCCGCTGACCCTGATGGGCGCAGAAATACGCGGGGCCGACGGCGGCAGGCCGCCCCTGCATATCAGCGGGGGCAGGCAGCTCACCGGCATCCACTACGACCTGCCGATGGCCAGTGCCCAGGTCAAGTCCTGTGTCTTGCTGGCAGGGCTGTATGCCAGCGGCACCACATCGGTAACCGAGCCCGCACCCACTCGCGACCACACCGAGCGGATGCTGCGGGGCTTTGGCTACGAGGTCACCAACGACAACGGCGTGATCGCCCTGGCCGGTGGCGGCGCCCTGCAGGCAACTTCAATTGACGTTCCCGCGGATATCTCCTCGGCGGCGTTTTTCCTGGTGGCGGCCAGTATCGCGCCGGGCTCGGACCTGTTGCTGACCCACGTGGGCATCAACCCCACCCGCACCGGCGTCATCAATATCCTCAAGCTGATGGGCGCGGATATCACGCTGCGCAACCAGCGCGAGGTGGGCGGTGAGCCGGTGGCCGATATCCGGGTACGCTATGCGCCGCTGCAGGGTATCGAAATTCCCCAGGACCAGGTGCCATTGGCGATCGACGAGTTCCCGGCCCTGTTTATAGCGGCCGCCTGCGCCCGGGGGCGCACTGTCTTGCGCGGCGCCGGCGAGTTGCGGGTCAAGGAAAGCGATCGGATTGCCTCCATGGCCGAGGGCCTGACCACCCTGGGCATCGACAACGAGGTGCTGGACGACGGCATTATTATCGAGGGTGGAACCCTTGGGGGTGGGGTGATCAGGACGTTTCACGACCATCGCATCGCCATGTCCTTTGCCATCGCGGCGTTGCGGGCCGAGGAGGAAATCCGGGTGCTGGACTGTGACCACGTCGCGACCTCGTTCCCCGGGTTTGACGCCCTGGCCCGGGGCCTGGGACTGCAGATCTCAGCGATGACAGACTGACCCATGGCGGATATCCCGGTAATAACAGTGGATGGACCCAGCGGCGCCGGCAAGGGCACCATCAGCCACATGCTGGCGGATACCCTCGGCTGGCATTTTCTCGACAGCGGCGCGCTCTATCGGGTAACAGGCCAGGCCTGCCTGATCGAGGGGGTCAGCTGGGATGACCACCCAGCCGTAACGGAAATTGCCCGCCATCTCCAGGTCGGCTTCCGCGCCTCGCCCAGCGGGGAGATCCTGGTGTCATACAAAGGCCGGGATGTGAGCCGGGAGATCCGTACGGAGGAGGGTGGCCGCGGTGCTTCTACCGTGGCGGCGATTCCCGCGGTGCGCGATGCCCTGCTGGCGCGCCAGCGGGAATTCTGCCAGGCCCCGGGCCTGGTAGCCGACGGCCGCGATATGGGCACGGTGGTTTTCCCCGCCGCGCCCCTCAAGATATTCCTTACCGCCAGCGCCCTGGAGCGGGCCGAGCGACGCTTCAAGCAGTTGATTGCAAAGGGAGAAAATGTTAGTCTCCCGCGCCTTCTAAAGGACATAGAGGAACGCGATGAACGCGACAGCAGTCGTGATGTCGCGCCCCTGGTGCCCGCGGAAGACGCCATAGTCATCGACAGCACCGCCACTCCTATCGAGGATGTGTTCGCACAGGTGATGCAAAAGGTGATGGAACGAGGGCTTATCCCTGCGTGATATGCGCCGATATTCCTGCAAATGGCAAAAAATCCTGTTGCTCCCGCTGAATCCAGTCAGGGTGTGGGGCAGCAGTTTACAGAGGATGACCCGGGTCGGCTGGAGGCGCGGTTAGAGGTGGGTAACCACCGATCATTTTTTACAGGTAATGTGCAATGAGCGAATCTTTCGCCGAACTATTTGAAGAGAGTCTGAAAACCGTCGACATGCAACCTGGCGCCATCGTCACGGGTGTGGTTATCGACATAGACAACGAGTGGGTCACCGTCCATGCGGGCTTGAAGTCCGAAGGTGTTATCCCTCGTGCCCAGTTCACCGACGCCAGCGGCGAATGCACGCTCAGCATCGGCGACGAAGTTCAGGTGGCGCTGGAAACCGTGGAAGACGGTTTCGGCGAAACCAAGCTGTCCCGTGAAAAGGCCAAGCGCGCCGAGGCGTGGAAAGAACTCGAGGCTGCCCACGAGGCGGACGAGATGGTCAAGGGCGTTATCAACGGCAAGGTCAAGGGTGGCTTTACCGTCGACATCAATACTATTCGCGCGTTTTTGCCGGGCTCTCTGGTGGATGTGCGTCCGGTGCGCGAGACCGTGCACCTGGAAGGCAAGGAACTCGAGTTCAAGGTCATCAAGCTGGACCAGAAGCGCAACAACGTGGTGGTTTCACGCCGCGCTGTGATGGAAGAAGCCAACAGCTCCGAGCGCGACGCTCTGCTGGAATCGCTGCAGGAAGGCATGTCCGTGAAGGGCGTGGTCAAGAACCTGACCGATTACGGCGCGTTTGTGGACCTGGGCGGCGTGGATGGCCTGCTGCACATTACCGACATGGCCTGGAAGCGGATCAAGCATCCCTCCGAGATCGTTGAAGTCGGCCAGGAAATCGACGTCAAGATCCTCAAGTTCGACCGCGAGCGCAACCGCGTATCACTCGGCCTCAAGCAACTGGGCGAGGATCCATGGGTCGCCATCACCGGTCGCTACCCCGAGGGCAGCCGCGTCAAGGCGCGCATCACCAACCTCACCGACTACGGTTGTTTTGCCGAACTTGAAGAGGGTGTTGAAGGCCTGGTGCACGTGTCCGAAATGGACTGGACCAACAAGAATGTACACCCCTCCAAAATCGTCCAGCTGGGCGACGAGGTAGAGGTGATGGTGCTGGATATCGACGAGGAGCGTCGCCGCATCTCGCTGGGTATCAAACAGTGCCAGCAAAACCCCTGGGACGCCTTTGCCGGCACCTATGCCAAGGGCGCGAAGATTTCCGGCAACATCAAGTCGATCACCGACTTCGGTATCTTCATCGGCCTGGAAGGCAACATCGATGGCCTGGTTCACCTGTCCGACATCAGCTGGAACGAAGCTGGCGAAGAGGCAGTGCGTAACTACAAGAAGGGCGACGAAATCGAAACCGTCATCCTGTCCATCGACCCTGAGCGCGAGCGCATCTCCCTGGGCATCAAGCAGCTGGAAGACGATCCCTTCGGCAACTACGTGGCCGAGAACGATCGCGGTTCCATCGTAACCGGTGAAGTCACCGAGGTGGACGCCAAGTCCGTGGTGATCAAGCTGGCGGAAGAAGTCGAGGGTATCCTGAAAGCCTCCGACATAAGCCGCGACAAGGTGGAAGACGCCCGCAGCATGTTCAAGGTCGGCGACTCTGTCGAAGCCAAGATCATCTCCGTGGACCGCAAGAACCGCGGCCTGGGTCTGTCCATCAAGGCCAAGGACTACGAAGATGAGCAGGAAGCCGTCAAGTCCCTCAAGGACCAGGAAGTCGAATCTGCTTCCCCGGGTACTATCGGCGACCTGATCAAGGCGCAGATGGCCGAGAAGTAATCCTGCCACCCCGGGCCCTGTGCCCGGGTTTGCAGCAAAAAGGGCTCGCTTCGGCGGGCCTTTTTTTTGTTTCATCGCATTCTAAGCGGTTGCGTGCCGTTCCATTTTCGGCAGGAATCCGGGTGTGTCCTGGCTCCATGGCCGCGCCCCTCCGGGGTACCCTCAGTCGGTCGGGAGCCTGAAAACGCTGCGCTGTCTCCCTCCACTCCCTCGGCGCTGGCCTTTTACATTCCGCCAGGACACACCCGGACCCCTGCCTTGCGTTGAGCATGTAAACAAAACTGCCGAGGTAATGGCGATGCTATTGAAGCTTCATAGACTGAACTTGCTGCGGTGGAGAGCGGGGGGTTGCCTCGCGGAACGTAAAAGGCGCACGCCGAGGGAGCGGCGGGAGACAGCGCAGCGCTTTAAGGCTCCCAACCGACTGAGGGCAGCCCGGAGGGCCGCAGCCGTGGAGCGAGGCAACCCCCCGCTCTCCGCCGCGATCGGAGCGGCATATTATCTGTTGATGCCCGATAGAATATTTTTCGGTGTGAACCCGGCGGGCTGAAAATGCAATCGCAAACCTCCAATCAACCCACTTTTTCGTTAAAAAATAACGACTTGCGAAAATATCGCCCAGAGGCCACAATACTCGTCCAACGGCAATGATCGATAATAAAACCTCTGAGAAAGGAGGCCCTGTGACAAAAAGTGAATTGATAGAAGCCATCGCGGCAAGGCAGACCCAGTTGTCATCCAAGGATGTGGAGCTGGCGGTGAAGACCGTGCTGGAGCATATGTCCCAGGCGCTGTCATCGGGCGAGCGTATCGAGATCCGTGGATTTGGCAGCTTTTCCCTGCATTTTCGCGAGCCCCGTAGAGGCCGCAACCCGAAAACCGGCGACTCGGTCGAACTGACCGGCAAGTACGTCCCGCACTTCAAGCCCGGCAAGGAACTGCGCGAGCGCGTTAACCTGGGCTTGCAGATGGGGCTGTGAGCCTGCCGCATGCATCAGGGGCGGCCGGGGTAGGCATTCCGAAGCTGTCGCATCGTTTAATCTGAAGCGGATGTCATCATGAAACAGCTGCGCACCATATTTACAGTTCTCATTTTACTTGCCGGCATTGCGCTGGGCGTGATGTTTGCCCTGCAGAACAAGCAGGCGGTTCCGCTGGATATGCTTGTTTTCACTTTTGCGCCCCGCAGCCTCGCGCTCTGGGTACTGGCCTCGTTTGCCCTCGGTGGGCTCGCGGGCCTGCTGGTCTCCTGGTTGTATTTATTGCGCGCCCGCACGGCCCTGGGGTCCTCGAAGAGGCAACTGGCCCGCACGCGGGCGGAGCTGGAACAGCTGCGCGGCGCGAACACGCAAGTGCGGGGCACGGAACTGGCGGTCAGTGACTGACCTCGTAATTTTTGGGTTTTTATTTGCCGCGATTGTCATCGGTTGGGTGTTGGGCCGGCGCAGTTCTGCGCGGGCTGCCGCACCGAACGACTATTTTTCCGGTCGCCGCGATGCGCGCGGCGCCAGGGATCTCCCCCGGGACGACATCGTCGATGGCCTCGCGGCAGATGGGGCCAGCGCGCAAACCCGCATTGCGCTTGGCGTTCAGCTGCGCAGGCGCGGGGAGGTGGATGGCGCGGTGCGTGTTCACCAGGACGTGCTCGCGCGGCCCAGCCTTACGGTCGATGACGCGGTGCGCGCCAGGCTCGAGCTGGCCCGGGACTATATCAGCGCGGGCCTGCTGGATCGCGCGGAAGAGCTGCTGCTCGAACTGGTGCAGGATTTTCCGGAACAGGCCCGGGCCGGCCAGGCGCATCTGCTGGAAATCTATGAAATCGAGCGGGATTGGCGGCGCGCCATCGATGTAGCCAAGGCACTGTTGCCGCGTAAATCACAGCGCGACCGACGCGCCTCCCAGGCCATGCCGGAACGCGGCCAGAGACCGGCTCTGCGACTGGCGCATTATTGCTGTGAGTTGGCGGAGGAGGCCCGGTTCGGCGGCGACCCGGCGGCGGCGCGCCAGCTGTTGCAGGACGCCCTGGCCCACGACAAGCAGTGCATCCGCGCCTCCATGCTGCTGAGTCAGCTGGAGTACGACGCCGGCCGCTACCGGGAGGCGGTGCAGGCACTGCAGCGGGTGCGTGTGCAGGATCCCGATCACCTGCCGGAAACCATCGACCTGTTGCGTAAATGCCACGATGAGCTGGGCGATCAGCAAGCTTTGCGGGCCTACCTGCTGGAGTGCCTGGCTATGCGGCCCACACCGGGCCTGGTGGCGGCTGTAGCCCGGGACATGGCTGTCGCGGACGGGCCAGGCGCAGCCAGCCGGTTCCTCTGCGAGCAGTTGCTCAAGTACCCGTCCCTGGGCGGCATGGCGCAGTTGATCGGCCTGCAGCTGGCGGCCACCGAGGGTAAATCCCGGGAAGATTTTGCCATGTTGCAGAACCTGGCCCACAGCCTGGTGGCCAGCCGCCCGTCCTATCGCTGCGGCCACTGCGGCTTTGCCGGCAGGCACCTCCACTGGAGCTGCCCGGGCTGCAAGCACTGGGGCAGCATAAAAGCCATCGACGGGGCCGGTGCCGAATAGTTCGGCCGCCACCGTAAACGGGATAAATATGGATACACCTGTAGTAGTCGCCCTGGATTACCCTTCGGCTGAACCGGCGCTGGCGCTGGTCGCGCAACTGTCGCCAGAGCTCTGCCGGCTCAAGGTGGGCAAGGAGCTGTTTACCCGCAGCGGCCCCTCCCTGGTCGAGAAATTGCAGCACAAGGGATTCGAGGTTTTTCTCGATCTCAAGTTTCACGATATTCCCAACACCGTGGCCGCCGCCGTGAGCGCCGCGGCAGACCTGGGCGTGTGGATGGTCAACGTCCACGCCAGCGGTGGCCGCAGAATGATGGAGGCAGCCGCCGCCGCGCTGCAGGGCCGCACGCATCGGCCGCTGCTGATAGGCGTCACCGTGCTCACCAGTATGACCGACGCGGACCTGGCAGAGCTCGGCTACAGCGAATCGGCAGGGGAGCGGGTACAGAGGCTGGCGGCACTGACCGCCGACTGCGGACTCGACGGGGTGGTTTGCTCGGCCCTTGAAGCGCAGCTGCTGCGCCAGGCCAGGGGCGAGGCTTTCTGCCTGGTGACACCGGGTATCCGCCTCGCCGGGGACGCCCCGGGTGACCAGCGCAGGGTTGTCACGCCGGCTGACGCCATCGCCATGGGTGCGAACTACCTGGTGATCGGGCGCTCGATCACCGGCGCTGCCGACCCCCTTGCCGCACTGGAGAGGGTGCACACCGAGCTCGCCCGGGCCCGATAAAATCAAATGCGGCCAGGGTACTGGCCGCCCCGCACCCCACTGCTAGACTTCTCCACGGTACGGATGCCTGCACGGATGCAGCACGTCAAATGGAGATGACATCATGACCTATTCAAACTTGTTGGACAGATATACCCGGCTCGCGGCAGCAGCCGGACGCGGTTTTCCCACAGTACGGCTGCCCGCAGCCCTGGTTCTGGCAATGGCGCTGACGTTGATGACGGGCGTTGTGCCGGGGGGCGCGAGTGCCGCCTATGCCCAGGACAAGGCGCCGCCGCCCGCTGTGGCAATGGTAAACATCAATAAAGCTGATGCCGCCACCCTGGCTTCAGCTCTCAAGGGTGTGGGTACTTCCAGGGCGCAGGAGATTGTGCGCTACCGGGAGGCTTACGGGCCCTTCACCTCGGTCGATGAACTCGCCGATGTGAAAGGCATCGGCAAGTCCACGCTCGACGACAACCGAACAAGAATTACACTGGAATAAGACAGCGGCATCCGTATCATGAGGGGGCTTTTGCCCCCTTTTCCTTTTTGACGGTGACCCAACCGAGTGAAATGTCTTGTTACCGGAGCAACCGGTTATATCGGGCGCCATCTTTGCCGGCAACTGCTGGCGCGGGGCGACGCCGTCACGGCCCTGAGCAAAACAGGCGCACCCCTTCCCGGCGGTACCCCCACCAACGCGATAGACCTGGCCCACAAGATGCCGCAGCGGGAGCTGCTTGCGGGCGTCGATACTGTATTTCACCTGGCAGGTATCGCGCACCAGAACGCCCCGGCTTCCGCCTACCGGGAGCTGAATGAGCTGGCGACCCTGCAGCTGGCGCGCCAGTGCGCGGCCGCCGGGGTGGGAAGTTTTATCTTCCTCAGCAGCGTCAAGGCGATGGGCCCGGCGACGGGCGACAGGGAGCGCTCGGAACAGGACTGCGCGGCCCCTACCGACCCCTATGGCTGGTCCAAGTGGAGTGCGGAAAACGCCTTGCAGGCTGAATTCTCCCGGGGCCCCATGGGGGTCGTAATCCTGCGGCCGGCCCTGGTTTACGGCCCCGTCCCCAAGGGTAACCTGGCCCTCCTGGCCAGGGCAGTGCGGGCCGGTTTGCCGCGGCCACCCGAACTCGGCGCCCGCTCCATGGTGTCACTGGCGGACCTGGTGGACCTGCTGTGCCTCCTGGCCCGGGATCCGCGCCCCGGGGTGCGTACCTACATCGCCAGTGACGGCGAGCGCTATTCCACCCGCTTTGTTTACGACCAGTTGCGCCGGGCACTCGGCAGCCCGGCCGGGCGCGCCTGGTTGCCTAAGGCGGGCTGGCGGCTGGCGGCCGCGCTGCTGGACCTGCGCCCGGGGCGCGGGGGTGAAACTACCTTCGACAAACTGTTCGGCACCGAGCTTTACAGCAACCGGGCGGTGCTGGCCGCAACGCCCTGGCGGCCGCGCCTGCGCCTGCAGGATGTGGCCTCCGGGATCATCTCCCCGGGGAGTGACGGGGCGTGATAGCGGCAATACTTGTGACCCTGGCGGCCTCGATCCTGCTGTGCCGCCTGTACCTGCAGCTGGCCCTGCGCTGGCGGCTCCTGGCCACGCCCGATGCCCGCAGTTCCCACCATATCCCCACCCCCCACGGCGGCGGTGCGCCGATGCTGCTGGCATTTGCCCTGGGGCTGCTGGTGGCAGCGGCGGTATCCACAGCCTGGGCGCCGGCCTACCTGGCGTTGGCCGGGCTCGCCCTGCTGCTGATGCTGCTTGGCATAGCTGACGACCTGTGGGGCCTGCCGGTCTCACTGCGCTTTGCTGCCTACGGCCTCAGTTGTCTCGCCGCCGCCTGGTACCTGTTGCCCCAGTCCGCGGCAGGGCAGCGGTTTGCCGTGGGCTGCTGCTGGTACTGGTGGTGGCGCTGGCCATGTTATGGCTGGTGAACCTGTACAATTTCATGGACGGCATCGATGGCATCGCGGCTATCCAATGCCTGCTCGCCTGCAGTGCGGCGGCGCTGTTGTCCTGGCGTGAGGGCGGGGCGAACGAGTACGCCCTGTTCTGTCTGCTGCTGGCTGCCAGCCAGCTGGGTTTCCTCGCCTGGAACTGGCCGCCCGCGCGTCTGTTCATGGGTGATGCGGGCAGCATACCCACGGGTTTCCTGCTGGCCGGCCTGGCCCTGGTCGGGGCCGTGAGCGGGCAGCTGAGCCCGGCCTGCTGGCTGGTATTGCTGGCCGCGTTTATTACCGATGCCAGCTGGACGCTGTGCTGGCGCCTGGCTACCGGCCAGGCGGTCACCACGCCACACCGGCTGCACGCCTACCAGCGTCTCAGTCGCCGCTGGGGTTCCCACCTGCGGGTGGACATGGCGCTGGCGGCAATCTTCTGCGGCTGGTTGCTGCCGCTGGCCTGGATCGCACAAATCTACCCCAAGTACTCAATTTTATTGGTAATTTTGGCATATCTTCCGCTGCTGCTCGGCATGGCGAAAACAAGGCCTGTAGCGTAAAATTCCGGCTTCTCGCGTCGTTTGCGCACTGGCAGGTGCGCCGGCGACAGCAATCAGAATACTGGGAGGCGATTTGCTGAATCGTGTTGGCAGATTTACATCGCGATCCACTGCAGGGCTGATCGGAAGTCTGCGGGAAGCCCTCGAGAAAATGATCCAGCTTCCACGCAATATCAAGCAGGCCTGCCTGCTGGCCCTCGATATGGTTTTTGTCGCCGCCGCGATGTGGCTGGCGGTGGCCATTCGTTACGGGCATACGCACTTTCCCATGGGTCCGGTGGAATACGCCTGCGGCGCCGCCACGGTGATCCTGAGCGCCGTGGTCTTCCTCCGGCTCGGCTTGTACCGTGCGGTCATCCGCTTTATGGGGCAGCAGGCAATCTGGGCGGTGCTCACCGCAGTGAGTTACTCCAGCCTGATCCTCGGCGCCACGGTATTTTTCAGCCAGGCGAGCGTGCCGCGCTCCATGCCGTTTATCTATTTCGCCCTGGCCCTGCTGGGCATCGGCGGTACCCGCCTGACCGTGCGCGCCTATTACCAGGCCAAACTGCGCTCCCTGTCGGAGAATGTGATTATCTACGGCGCCGGCGAGTCCGGGCGCCAGTTGCTTACCGCCTTGCACCAGGGCGACCAGTACCGGGTGGTGGTATTCGTCGATGACGACAGCAACCTGCAGCACTCGGTCATCAATGGCCTGCAGGTGGCCCACCCCAGGGAACTGGAACAGCTGGTGGCCCAGCACGATATCACCCAGGTGTTGCTGGCCATACCCTCCGCCTCGGCGGAGCGGCGCAAGGAAATTATCAATTCACTGGTTGGACTGCCGGTCTATGTGCGCACCGTGCCCCGCATCAATGAGCTGGTGTCGGGTCTGGCCAGCGTCAACCAGATACAGGACATCAGCCTCGATGACCTGCTGGGCCGCGACGCGGTGCCACCACACCCCGAGTTGATCGACCGCTGCATCACCGACAAGGTCGTGATGGTGACCGGCGCAGGCGGATCCATCGGGTCGGAGCTGTGTCGCCAGATCCTGCTGTCCGGGCCGCGGGAATTGGTACTGCTGGATAACTCCGAGTACGCGCTGTACAACATCGAGCGGGAGTTGCGGGAGTTGATGGCCGCTTCCGGGCGGGAGCTGGAGCTGGTAGCCCTGCTGGGCTCGGTGCAGGACCAGCGACGCCTCGAGAGCATCTATCGAACCTTCAGCGTGCAGACGGTCTACCACGCCGCGGCCTACAAGCATGTCCCCATGGTGGAGCACAATATAGCCGAGGGTGTGGCCAACAATGTCTTTGGCACCTGGTATGCCGCCGAGGCCGCCCGCAAGGCCGGGGTGGAGACCTTCGTGCTGGTCTCCACTGACAAGGCGGTGCGCCCGACCAATATCATGGGCGCATCAAAGCGTTTTGCCGAAATGATCCTGCAGGGCCTGGCCCAGCGGGAGACGAGCACCCGCTTTTGCATGGTGCGCTTTGGCAATGTGCTGGGCTCTTCCGGTTCGGTGGTACCCCTGTTCCGCGAGCAGATAGAAAACGGCGGCCCGGTCACGGTGACCCACCCGGAGGTCTCTCGTTATTTCATGAGTATCGCCGAGGCGGCGCAGCTGGTATTGCAGGCCAGCGCCATGGGCACCGGCGGTGATGTCTTTGTGCTGGATATGGGTGAGCCGGTGCGTATTGTCGACCTGGCGCGCCGGATGATCCGTCTCAGCGGCTACGAGATGGACCACGACACCCATGTGGGCGAGCACATCAATATCGAATTCATCGGCCTGCGCCCCGGCGAGAAACTGCATGAGGAATTATTGCTCGGCAGCAATGTGGCCGGTACTGGCCACCCCATGATCATGCGCGCGGAGGAAGAGTGTCTTCCCTATGAGCGGATGCGCAAGCTGCTGCAGGAGCTGGATCACTACTGCGACACGATGGACTGTGTCGGCGTCACCTCGGTGCTGAACAAGGCTGTCAGCGGGTTTGGCGATCACGAGGTACGTTACGACCATCTCTGGAAGAAGCAGGGTGTATTGGCATTGCAGTCAGCGCTGGCCGCGCCCACCGTCGGTTCGAACGTGAAGGAGCTGTTCCCCGACAAGTCCTGAACAAGGCCCCGTCACCCATACCAACCCATTTCAGCCAAGGAACCCACATGATTCATTTCGACGTCTTCAACGGTGATGCCGACGGCATTTGCGCCCTGGCCCAGTTGCGTAACGCCCAGCCGCGGGAAGCCCGGCTGGTTACCGGCGTCAAGCGCGATATCAACCTGCTGGACCGGGTGGAGGCCACCGCAGGTTCTCAGGTGACGGTGCTGGATGTGTCACTGGACAAGAACCGGGCGGGCCTGGAGAAGGCGCTCGCGGCCGGGGCCGAGGTATTTTACTGTGATCACCATTTCGCCGGTGACATCCCGCACAGCGACAAGCTGCAGGCGGTAATCAATACCGCGCCGGACGTCTGCACCAGCATCCTGGTAAACGAGCACCTGGGCGGCGCTTTCCGGGAGTGGGCCGTGGTGGGTGCCTTCGGCGACAACCTGCAGGACAGCGCCCGGCGCATTGCCCGTCCCCTGGCGCTGGATGAGGCGCGCTTGCAGCAGCTCGAGAACCTGGGCATTTATATCAATTACAACGGCTATGGTTCCAACCTTGCAGACCTGCATTTCGAGCCGGAGCACCTGTTTCGCCTGGTCAGCCCCTACGCCAGTCCCTTCGACTTCATGGACGACGGCCGCGCCCACTTTGACAAACTGGAGCAGGGTTACAAGCAGGATATGGCCAGCGCCGAATCCCTTGCGCCGGAATACAGGGATGACGCCGTGGCGCTTTTCATGCTGCCGGACGAGCCCTGGGCGCGGCGTGTCAGCGGGGTCTACAGTAATGACCTGGCCAACGGCGATCCCGCCCGCGCCCATGCGGTACTGACTACCAAGGCCAACGGTTGCTACCTGGTCTCTGTCAGGGCGCCGCTGGACAACAAGACCGGCGCCGATGAGCTTTGCATGAAGTTTCCCACCGGAGGCGGGCGCAAGGCGGCAGCCGGTGTCAATGATCTGCCCGCGGACATGCTGCAGGAGTTCATCGATACTTTCGCAGCCTTTTACGCCAGGGGCTGAGCCCCGGGCGTCTCCAGGCCCGGTCACTGCCCGGTTGAGCCGGAGAAACCATTATGGATTGGGATGACCTGAAAGTGTTCCTGGCCCTGAGTCGCAAGGGTTCGGCCCGCGGTGCGGCCCAGGAATTGGGGGTCAGCAATTCCACCATCACCCGTCGCCTGGACGATATGGAGCACAAGCTCAGGGTGCACCTGTTTGACCGCACCCCCGACGGTTACCGGATGACTGCCGCAGGTGAGCAGGTTTTGCCCACCGCAGAGCACGTGGAAGAGCTGGTGCTGGGGGTGGAGCGCAGGATCACCGGCGGGGACCAGGAGTTGCAGGGCAGCATCCGGCTTACTCTCCCGCCAGCGGGCAGCCTTGGATTCCTGGTGAACCGGCTGGCCGCGTTTTGCTGAACAGTACCCCGGCATCGACCTCGAACTCACCTCAAGCTTTGATGCGGCGGATCTCAGCCGAAGGGAGGCGGATATCGCGGTGCGGGTTATGCCCGCCGGGGTGCATCCCCCGGAGTACCTCATAGGGCGGCATCTGGCGACACTGACAGCCTCGACCTACGTACACAAGGATTTGCTCAACCCCGACAAGCCCGGGGATGTCTCGCACCTCAGCTGGATTGGCAAACGCTCCCTGGACCAGCGGGAAGAGTGGCTCGGCCAGACGGACTACCCGGAGCTGCCCGTCCGTCACGCGATAGTGGACCTGAAGCTATTGGCTGACGCGGTGCGGTACAGGATGGGTATGGCGTACATGCCCTGTTTCATGGCATTTGATGACCCGGAAATTGTCCGGGTGCCCGGCGCCACGATTGTCCACCAGTCGGATATGTGGGTGTTGACCCACAAGGACCTGCGCCTCAGCGCGAGAATGCGGGTGTTAAGGGAGGTTATCGCCGACGAGTTCCACAAGATCAGCGGCCAGCTGGACAGCCGGCGCTGAAGCGATCCGCGATGGTGCATAGCACCACCGGGGACTGACTACCGGGCGTTAGCGGCCGTCTTCATCAACGTCGAACTGACCGGACGCGCGCCGCCTGACATGTGACCAGGACATCCCCGCAGCGAGAATAAGCGACACGATAACCAGCACGACCCAGGCTATCGTTGCATCCGACTCCAGGCTGAGCCAGCCCTGGTTGACGAACAACCATGCCACGCAACCGAACAGGGCGGCTCCCAGGGTGATGCCCAGCCAGCCCATGGATTCAAAGGTGGCGCGAATAAACATGATCCAGCCGATCAGCAGGATAATTCCGACAATCGCCACTACCGGGCCAAAGACAGTAGTCTCCGCCGTCGCCCACTCGTAGTAGCACCACTGGGTAGGATTATAGGTGCCCAGCACCAGCGCCAGGGCGAATGCCCAGCGCCCCAGGAAACTGCCCGTGTTGAATTCTGTTGCCATCGATCGATCTCTCTTGTTATGGGTCAATGTGGCTGCACTGTCGCCGCCTGACGCCAACGTTACCGCGCCTGTCAGGCTGCACGCAAGCCATTAACGATAGTGGTCAACTCAGCCTCGGACATATAGCGGGGTACCGGATAAAGCGAGCCCGCCTCGGCTATGGCCTCATCGACGATGCCGGGAATATCGCTGGCCTTGAGGTCCTTGGGCTGCAGGGGCAGGGCCATTTCACTGCGCATATCAACGATAGCCTGGATAAACTTGCCCGCCAGGGTCGCCTGGCTCTCGCCCGGCTCGCCGATACCCGCCACGCCCGCCAGGGCTGGCCAGGCGCTGGTGCACGCAGTCGCCGTAGGCCGCGAGCACCTCCGGCAGGACCATCGCGTTGGCATTGCCGTGGGGCGTGCCGCAGATCCGTCCCAGCTGGTGCGCAATGCCGTGAACGTAGCCGACCGAGGTCTTGGTAAAGGCAGCACCCGCATAGAAAGCTGCCAGCGCCATACCGTCCCGGGCCTGCATGTCGCTGCCGTCTTTGAAAGCCCGCAGCAGGTATTTGAAGATCAATCTCACCGCTGCCGTGGCATGCTCCTCGGTGGAAGCTGTTGAGGCGGTAGAGAGATAGGACTCTACCGCGTGGGTCAGGGCGTCCATACCTGTTGCTGCGGTTATGCCCGGGGGCATACCCTTCATGATTTCCGCATCCAGGGCTATGTAGCCCGGGATCATCTTGCTGTCCACGATGGGAATTTTCCTGTGGCTCACGGGGTCCGTGATGACGGCGGCCAGGGTTATTTCTGAACCTGTGCCGGCGGTGGTGGGGATCGCGAACAGGGGCATCCCCGGCTTCTTGCATTTCTGGATGCCATCAAAGCTTTCCAGGGTGCCGGGGTTGGTGTGCAGCATGGCCATCATCTTGGCGGCGTCCAGCACCGAGCCCCCGCCGACGGCAATCACCGCCTGGCAGCGCTCGGTGCGGATCATGGCCTCGCCCGCCTGTACCTGGTCGAAGGCGGGGTCGGGCAGCACACCGTCGAAGATCGCGAATTCGACGCCCTTCTTTGGTAAGGGTCTCCTTGATACCATCGAGAATGCCTGAATTGGCCAGGAAGTTGTCGCTCACAATCATCACCTTCTGGTAACCCAGAACCGCTACCTGCTCACACAGGGTCAGGGCCGAATTGATACCCTTGAAGACGATGGGCGGATTGCGCGGCAGAAGGCGCATCAGCCAGGTCACCACGATGGCGCGAAGTTTGAAATACAGTAGTTTCATGCTGTTTGCTCCCGATTAGTCGAAATGTGGAGCGGGTGAGGAGAATCGAACTCCCGTATGCAGCTTGGGAAGCTGCCGTTCTACCATTGAACTACACCCGCGCAAACCCTGAGATGGAAAAGCGCGCATAGGATAGCAGAGTACGGGCTAAACGGGAGTGATCTTTCAAAGTAAAACCCGGAACAAATAAAAAGGGGCTGCATGACTGCAGCCCCTTTTCACTTTGCTAGATGGCGAGTTTTACACTCTGTTGCGCCTTGACCAGCCAAGACCAGCGAGACCGATGCCGAGAAGCGCGAGTGTGGCCGGTACGGGGACTTGTGACCAGCTCACTGTCGGGGGGTAGGTAGCGCCATCGTTGTCGTACACTGGACACTCAAACTCATCTTCGCAAATTTCTCTCAGACTCAGGCTGGGCCCCTCGAGACCAAAAGTCAGCTGGGCAGTAAAAGAAGACCCATAGTCGCCGAATGAAAAAAATCCCGGCACAAACAGTGGTCCGGCAAGGCTGACGCCATTGGCAATCGCAGAGCCGTCGAAACTAACTGCAGTCACCGCCGGGAAAGCCGGCGTGCCTGGGGCCACATCCGAGCCTGTGCCCAGCAGGGCGTCCGTAACAACATCATAAAACTCCAGCTCATAGCTTTGCAGACTTGCTGTGCCGCACGCATCGGCAAAATTGACGATCGATGACGACGTAACACAACCGTCATCGACAAAGATCAGGGCATCGCCACGCCAGCCGACATCCACACCGACCAGGGCGCTGAATGCATCACTGAATTCCGGGTCCCAACTCTTCCTGAACGAAGCTGCCTGGACCGAGCTGGCCACGCCGACCAGCGCCAGCAGGGTGGTGAAAACCGAGAGAAATCGACCTGCTCGAAAAATGAAATTGCGCATGATTGAACCCCTTCGTTGATTAGCAGGCATTAGCACTTGCAAAAATCATACCGAGAATCAACACCCGCCGAATTTACAGCCAGTTAGAACGGTTTCGAATGGCAGGTCGGGGTGCTCTTTTACAGCTCCGCCGAGCTGTGTGTAAAAAATACTGACACCGAGGCTGATGTTGGCATCCAACTGCGGCGTGACACGCCACACCCACCAGTACCCCATTCGGCGGCCGGACCGGGGGTGAGGAATGGACCGGGGTGTGTCGAACGGATATCTTCCCGACAGGCACTGAATAGTTGTTAACCTGAACGGTCAAGCAGGAAAGCGAGCCACGATGATTGCCAGCAGTGACAGATCGCGTACCATGCGTTCTGACCATGGAGATCACTGGATGGCCAGACTTTGCGAGCAATCTGCCGGGCTGGCCACATTGGCAGGGGCGACTGCGGGGGGACCCCCGTTAATTCGATGACATGAGCTTTATATCTGAACTGAAACGCCGTCGCCTGGTACAGGTCGGGATCACCTACCTGATTGTGGCCTGGGGCATAGCCCAGGTCGCTGATCTGCTGCTCGACAACTTCCAGATGGAAGAGTGGATCATGCAGGCCGTGCTGATTGCTCTCGGCATCGGCTGCGTACCGGCGATAGTACTGGCGTGGATATTTGACCTGCGCTGGGACGGCCTGCATTTCGAAAGCGACGTGGCCAGAGACCTTGCGGAGAACGCTGAGCTGTTGCGCCGCCCCCGCGCAACAGGTCGAAGACGAATCCATCGCGGTACTGCCCTTCGTCAATATGAGCTCGGACCCGGAGCAGGAATATTTTTCGGATGGTATCTCCGAAGAGTTGCTCAACCTGCTGGCCAAAATTCCGGAGCTGCGCGTCGCGGCTCGCACCTCTGCGTTTTCCTATAAGGGGAAGGACACCAAAATCGACGTGATAGGCCGTGAGCTGGGCGTGGCCCATGTGCTGGAAGGCTCTGTTCGCAAGGCCGGTAGCAAGGTCAGGATTACGGCCCAGCTGATCAGGGCTGAGACCGGCTACCATCTCTGGTCGGAGACCTGGGATCGCTCCCTGGAGGATATCTTCGACGTGCAGGATGAAATCGCGGCGGTCGTGGTGGAAGAGCTCAAGCTGACCTTGCTCAAGCCTGCGCCAGTCGCGCAGGAAACCAATCCTGAGACCTATGCCCTTTACCTGCGGGCTCGCCACCTCACGCGGCAGGGTACACCGGAAAGTTATGAGCGGGCCCTTGAGCTGCTGGAAAAGGCGCTCGCCATCGCCTCGGACTACGCGCCCGCCTGGCGGCAGCGTGGGGTTATCTACATGACCCAGGCGGATCGGGGCCTGCGCCCCGACGACGAGGGTTTTGAGCTGGGCAGGGAGGCCACCGAGATGGCCCTGTCCATTGATCCAGGCAATGCCCTTGCCCATGCCAGTCTCTGCCGGATCGCCATGTCGGAGGATCACGACCTCGCGGCAGCGGCTGGCCACATGCAGACTGCCCTGTCGCTGAACCCGACCGACCCGACTATCCTGAGTGGCGCGGCCACGATGGCCGAGACCCTGGGTCGCCTGGACACCGCCATAGCGCTGCAGGAATTCATCGCCAGGCGGGATCCCGTGCAACCTACGGTTCACTCAAACCTCGGCGGCAGTTACATCGCCGCAGGACAACCCGAGAAGGCCATCACCTCTTACCGAACCGCGCTGCGCCTGTCCCCCGGCAGCATCGGCTTGCACGCCAATCTTGGTCTCGCTCTCCTGGCCAACGGCGAAATCGATTCCGCCCTTGAGGAAATCGCCAGGGAAAGCTTCGAGCCCTGCCGCCTGATAGCCGAGTCGATGGCGTACTACGACCAGGGCCGGACTGCCGAATCGGACGCGGCGCTGGCCGAGATGACGGACAAGTACGGCACCGAATGGGCCTACAATATCGCGGCAGTGCTGGCTTACCGGGGCGAGGCGGACCGCGCGTTTGAGTGGCTGGAGACAGCGGTGGAGCACAATGACTCGGGGTTGATCGAGATAGTTACCCAGCCGGAGTTCGCCAAACTGCACGAGGACCCGCGCTGGATTGCTTTCCTCACCAGGATTGGCAAATCGCCGGAGCAACTGGCGGCTATTGAATTCGAGGTAGCTTTGCCGTCATAGGGTGTTGGGTTGCATCAGCGCTTACACCAGCACTTTTGGCAGGTAATAAAAAGGGGCTGCATGACTGCAACCCCTTTTTATTCTGCGATATGGCTCCGCCTGCTGGGCTCGAACCAGCGACCCATTGATTAACAGTCAATTGCTCTACCAACTGAGCTAAGGCGGAATGGCGTTAACCAGAGGTCGCGTATATTAATGATGCGGGGGAGGTCGGTCAACCGCTATTTCAGCATTATTGACGGGCCGTTCAACTGGCTCGATTAGTCCTCACCAGCTGGTGATATAGCGGCTGGCGATGGCAATCGCGAAGCTGGTCGCAGCCAGCACTGCCAGCAGTCTGGCCACCTGGTCATTGAGCCGATTGCGCGTCCGGGGTTCGTTGATCACGGCCGCCAGGCGGCGTTCGCCGAACTCGAGGCCAGCCTCGCAGGGGTCGGGGTCGGGCGTGTCCGGTCGGTCATTGCCCCGGTTCCGGTTTGCCGGGTACCAGAAAGAAGCGACAGTACTCAGCAGGGTAAACAGGGTGATTGCAATAATCAGTGTCTGGCTCATGTCGCTCCTTGGCTATCAGTCGGGTTTCAGGGAGCTTATTATCTGCTGACTCCCCAGCCGGGTGGATGGCCCGGGGCGTCAGTCGCATGGCCGCCCACGCCAATCGGGTTTGACTGGTTCGAGCCTGCCTGTAATCTGGAGTGCCTTTTACTGGAAACACGGAGTTCACCATGACCCGGGTCAGCGCGGCGACCGACGACTTATTAGGCGATCTCGACGGCGTGGCAATGGCCCGCTGCATAAACGCGGGACAGATTCACTGCGGTCAGAGGCGGTCGACGCTGCCATCGCGCGCCTGCAGCGGTGGATCCCCTGCTGCACGCCCTGGTGAGTGAGCGGTTTGAGCAGGCGATGGCCGAGGCTGCGGCGGTAGTCGCCGACGAGGGGGCGCGGCGCCTTTCGCCGGTGTTCCTTCCCTTATCAAGGACAATACCGACCTGGCGGGCCTGCCGACCCGTCACGGCTCTCGCGGCAGCTCCGCCGCACCAGTGGCGTCTGACGCCGAGTTTACCCGGCTTTTCCGGGCCACCGGGCTGATTCCCCTGGGAAAATCCGCACTGCCGGAATTCGGTCTCACCGCGACAACCGAGCCAAGCCACCGGCCCGCGACCCGTAACCCCTGGAACACCGGTTTTTCCAGTGGCGGCTCTTCCGGCGGCTCCGCCGCCCTGGTAGCGGCGGGGGTGGTGCCACTCGCCCATGCCAACGACGGCGGCGGTTCTATCCGGATACCTGCCGCCTGTTGCGGCGTGGTGGGCCTGAAACCAAGTCGAGGTCGCCTGCCAACCATTGCGGTAGCGCAGAAAATGCCGATCAATATCATTGTGGAGGGCGTGGTCAGCCGCACGGTGAGGGATACTGCCGGTTTCTATGCCGAGGCCGAGCGACATTACCCCCACCCCTCCCTGCCGCCGATAGGCCATGTGCTGGCACCGTGCAAGGAGCGCCAGCGCATTGGCTTGTGTGTCCAGCATCCCCTCGGCGGGGTGTGCCATCCCGAGGTGGTGGCGCAGGTGGAGCAGGTGGCCCGCCGCTGCGAGGACCTGGGCCACCGGGTTGAGCCGGTCCCCCTGCCGGTTACCGGCCAGATGGCGGACGATTTTTTCCTGTACTGGGCGCGCCTGGCGGCCGCCACCAACTACCTGGGCAAACTGGCGTTCGGACGCGAGTTTGACCGGCACCTGCTCGAACCCCTGACCTACCAGTTGAGCAGGCATTACCTGGGGCGCTGCTGGCGCAGCCCGGCGGCGATTCGGCGCCTGCGAACGTTTTCGGCCGACTACCAGGCCCTGTTCAAGGACCATGACCTCATTCTGACGCCAGTGCTGGCGACGCCGCCGGTGGAGCTGGGCTATCTCGGTCCCGACCTGGATTTCGCCACGGTGTCCGAGCGCCTGCGCAACTACGCGGCATTTACACCCCCGCAAAACGTAGCGGGCACGCCTGCGATATCCCTGCCACTTGGCCAGAGCTCCGCGGGTCTGCCTGTCGGCGTGCAATTTGCCGCCGGCATGGGGCAGGAGTCCCGCCTGCTGGAAATCGCCCTCGAACTGGAGCAGGCCATGCCCTGGTCCTGGCCTTCGGCCATGCCAGCGGTTTGACCGCAAGCTGTCCAGGCTGCAATTCAGCCCGGGGTGAACGATAATGATCGGTTCATTCGAGCCAGGCGACAGGTAGCTTCGTGTCCAGACCCTTCAAGGTAGTATCGTCTTTCCAGCCCGCGGGCGACCAGCCCGCGGCAATCGCCCAGCTGGTGGAGGGCATTCGCGCCGGCCTGGCCTCCCAGACCCTGCTGGGTGTCACCGGCTCAGGCAAGACCTTCACCATGGCCCATGTGGTGGAACAATTGCAGCGGCCTACCATCGTCATGGCCCATAACAAGACCCTGGCGGCGCAGCTGTACGGCGAGTTCAAGGAATTCTTTCCCAACAATGCCGTCGAGTACTTCGTTTCCTACTATGACTACTACCAGCCAGAGGCCTACGTACCGTCCTCGGACACCTACATAGAGAAGGATTCCTCGGTCAACGAACACATCGAGCAGATGCGTTTATCCGCGACCAAGGCCCTGCTGGAGCGGCGAGGACTGCCTGGTGGTGGCGACGGTTTCCGCAATCTATGGCCTGGGGGACCCCGACTCCTACTTCAAGATGGTGATTCACCTGTCCCGCGGTGAATTTATCGACCAGCGCCATATCCTGCGGCAGCTCGCCGAGTTGCAATACACCCGCAACGACGTCGATTTCCAGCGCGGCACCTACCGGGTGCGCGGCGACGTGATCGACATATTCCCGGCAGACTCGGAGCGGGACGCTGTGCGGATTGAGCTTTTCGACGAGGAAATCGACAGTATCTGCCTGTTTGATCCGCTCACCGGGGCCATCGAGGCCAAGGTGCCGCGTATCACGATTTTCCCCAAGAGCCATTACGTGACCTCCCGGGACGTGATGATGGGGGCGGTGGAGAATATCGAACTGGAGCTGGCGGAGCGGCTCAAGCAACTGAAGGACAACAACAAGCTGGTGGAAGCCCAGCGACTGGAACAGCGCACCCGCTATGACATGGAGATGATTCGCGAACTGGGGTACTGCACCGGCATCGAAAACTATTCGCGCTACCTGTCCGGGCGAGCGCCGGGGGAACCGCCGCCGACCCTGTTCGAGTACCTGCCCAAGAATGCCCTGGTGATCGTCGATGAATCACACGCCACCATTCCCCAGATCGGCGCCATGTACAAGGGCGACCGATCGCGCAAGGAAACCCTGGTGGAATTCGGGTTTCGCCTGCCTTCGGCCCTGGACAACCGACCCCTGCGCTTCGAGGAGTGGGAGCTGCTGGTGCCCCAGGCGGTGTTTGTGTCGGCAACCCCGGGCAATTACGAGCACGAACACGCGGGACGCACGGTCGAGCAGGTGGTGCGCCCCACCGGACTGATCGACCCGCCGCTGGAAGTGCGACCCGCGCTGACCCAGGTGGACGACCTGCTGAAGGAAATACACATTACCGTGGAGCGCGGGGAGCGGGTGCTGGTCACCACGCTTACCAAGCGCATGTCGGAGGACCTGACGGAATACCTGGCGGATAACGGCATCCGGGTGCGCTACCTGCACTCGGATATCGACACGGTGGAGCGGGTGGAAATTATCCGCGACCTGCGCCTCGGGGTATTCGATGTGCTGGTGGGCATCAACCTGCTGCGGGAGGGGCTGGATATGCCGGAGGTCTCACTGGTGGCCATCCTGGATGCCGACAAGGAGGGCTTCCTGCGCTCCGAGCGCTCCCTGATCCAGACCATTGGCCGGGCCGCGCGCAACCTCAATGGCCGGGCGATTCTCTACGCCGACAAGGTGACCGGGTCGATGGAGCGGGCCATGGCCGAGACTGAGCGCCGGCGCAACAAGCAGCTGGCCTATAACGAGGCTCACGGCATCACGCCCATAGGTGTGATCAAGTCGGTACAGGACATCATGGAAGGCGCCCGCCGCATGCCCACCAAGGGCAAGACCCGGGCGGCCAAGGTGGCGGAAACCCGGCTCAGTTACAGCACCGAAGTGGCCAACCTGTCACCCGCGGCGATGGCGCGCAAGCTCAAGCAGCTGGAGTCCCAGATGCACGAGCACGCCAAGAACCTGGAATTTGAGGAGGCCGCGGCGCTGCGGGACCAGTTGACGGAAATAAAGCACCTGGCATTTGTCAGCTGACCGGTCCGGCTGGATCAGGCGCCGGCGCTGAGTGCGGGAAAACTCATCGTCACGCAGACCCCGTCGCCCGCGGGCAGATTTTCAGCCTTACCCCGCCGCGGTGAAAGTCCACGATCAGGCGGACGATATGCAGGCCCAGTCCCAGGTGCACCCCGCCGGACTCACTCCGGCGCAGGGACACCATGGGGTCGAACAGGTGTTCCTGTAATTCCGCCGGCAGGACTGGCCCTTCGTTGCTGACACCCAGCGCCCACTGTTCTGCCGCCCGGGCCAGCCGCACTGTAATCCTGCCGCCGGCCGGGCAGAACGACGCCGCATTTTCCAGCAGTTTATCCAGCGCCTGTACCACCAGTTCGGGTACCCCGATAGTCCAGGCGCCGTCATCGGGACATTCAAGGGCCAGTTGATGCCCGGGATAGATACTGCGGTAGGCTTCGAATACTTCCCGCACCAGCAGTGCCAGGTCCAGCTGCCGCGGGCTGTTGCCACGGATGCTCTCCTCCAGCCGGTTGGCCTCGCTCATGGCAGTGAGAATGCTGTTGAGGCGCACCAGGCCCTCCCGCGCCCGGGCGATGTAGACATCGCCGGTGCTTGCGCCGCCTGACGATTGTTCCAGGTTTTCCAGGGAGGTCTGGATGACCGCGATCGGGGTGCGCAGCTCGTGGGACAGCTTGCGGCTCAGGGTGCGCAGATAGTCGTTGTACTCCTGTAATTGGTCCAGCAGGTCGGCGTAGTGACGCGACAGCTCGCCGATTTCATCCTGGGCAGCGCTGCGGGGGAAGGCGCTGCCTCCACGCCCGTCCTCGCGGATGGCGTTGCGCGCCGCCCGGCTCAGTTTCCCGATGCGCCAGGACAGCAGGCTGGCGTAGCCCAGCAGGCCGAATGCGCCTGCGCAGAGGGCCAGCAGGCTGTAGCCCAGCAGGCGACTGAAAGCCTGGTCGGTGAGTGACAGGTACTGCTCGCCGCTCTGGCGCGCCACGACCGCACCGATCACGCCGCCGTCGTGGACGATGGGCGCTGCAGCCGACAGGATAGTCCGGGTTGTGTAGTTCGGGTCCTCGTAGCGATGGTTGGCGCCGATGCCCGCCAGGGCCGAGGCAATTTCCTCCCCGTCCACGTGACCCGTGCCGCTGGCGGCCGGGGGTGAATCCAGTCCGCCCTGGGACAGGATGCTGCGATACAGTACGCGCAGCAACCAGAAAGTCTCCACGCTGTCCCCGCGGGTTCCGCCGCCGGCGGATATGTCGGCCACCAGCCATTTATCCTTGTCCACTACCTGGAGATGGCTGCCCTGGTGGCTGAAGGGCGCCAGAGTCTGTTGCAGCGCCGCGGGGCTGTAGATCAACCAGGGCGGAGCGGCGGTATCGAGCGGGCTCACATTGCCCAGGGTCTCAAATTTTCCACCGGGGCGTTGCCCCACGTTCACCAGGTAAAAACCCAGCTGCCCGCCGATGTAGGCCAGGGGGATTTCCAGTTCAAGCGTGAACCCCCCGGCGGCGTCCTGCCAGAAGCCGTGAATGCGACCGGCATCAAAACCGCGCTGCAAAGGACCCACGGGAAAGGCGCGCACGCTGCCGGGGGCCGCAGTGGCAATCACGTACTCCTGGCGCCTGCCGTTCTGCCAGGTGCGCAATACCAGCCGGTCGCCGTTGGGCTCGGCGGATAATCCGGGGTTGTGGAAGATGACCTCCGGGTCCCGCACCCGCAGCATCAGGTAGAGGGAGTCGCCGCGGGTAGCAGCCTGGTAGGTAACGGACAGGGGGGCGGCGGCCGGCTCGCTGTCCAGGCGCACGCTGGGGATTTCCTCCCAGCCGTCATCGTAACCGTCGACGATAAGCACCTGGTCGGCGGGGTGGGCGTAGATGGATTGTCCCTTGTCCGCCGGCGCGAGCCGTCGCAGCGGGTTGGGGTATAACAGTTCTTCCCGCTCCCCCAACACCGCCGCGACCGCCTGGGCGGTAGCCTGTAGCGACTGCTCCTGGCCGTGGCGCAGGGCGCCTTCCATTTCGCGGATGAACTGGCAGCCCGCCCACGGCAGGGAGAGCAGCAACAGGCTGACCAGCAGTAATTGCCGGCGCAGGGTCATCTGGGCACACCTGCGCCCGTTGCGGTGTCAGCGGCGCAGTTCATCAGGCGCCGGTCCAGCGATAGCCGACACCATAGGCGGTTTCGATCGCGGCGAAGTCTGCATCGACAACCTGGAACTTGCGGCGTATGCGCTTGATATGTGAGGTGATCGTGTTGTCATCGAGCACGACGTTTGCCGATTCCATCAGCTGTTGCCGGTTCTTGACGTGTCCGGGGTGCCTTGCCAGTGCATGCACTATCCAGAACTCGGTGACGGTAAGCTCCACGGGATGTGCCTGCCACTGGCTGGTCATCCGTTCGAGGTTGAGGCTGAGCGGCCCCCGCTGGACAATGTGTTCTTCCAGTACCGGATTGCGCAGGGCCTGCACCCGGCGGAACAGGGCGACGATACGGGCCAGCATATGGGCCTGGCTGATGTCCTTGGTAAGGTAGTCATCAGCGCCAAGACGCAGCCCGGAGATAATATCCAACTCGGAATCCCGGGCGGTCAGGAACACGATGGGCAGCTCGGGGCAGCGGCTGCGCAGGTCGCGGCAGAGTTCGAAGCCACCTTCAACTTCTTCCCCCAGCCCCACGTCGATGATGGCCAGGTCCGGCAGTTCCCGCCCGAAGGCGCGACTGGCCGCGGCGCGGTCCCCGAACAGGGACACCCGGAAGCCCTGGCGTTGCAGGGTGTCGCGGTAGTTGGCCGCGATGCTGGCTTCATCTTCCACGATGGCGATGTGATGGGGCATGTTGAGCGGATGACCGGTTGCAGCTGAAGGCGCCCATACTTCCAAATAACGGCCCGTACCACAAGCGCTCGCCACAATTCGCCATTATTCCTCAGCAGATAGCCACAATCCGCGCACATTTCCGCCAGATCGTTGCCGTTTAATCAATCCCTCACTCGAACGGGGACTGGCGATGAATCACCACGTATACAGACGGCTCAGCAGCGACACGCAACGACTGGGGGGCGTGCACCTCTGGCTCCTTTTCCGGGCTTTGCCCGCCGCGGTGGCGGCGGCGCTGATTTTGCTGCTGCTGTCGGTCACCCCCGCCCGGGCGACGTCGGGGGAGGCGGGCGAGGCCGCGCTGGCCAGCCTGTCCAGCGGACAGTTGTTGTTCGCCGGGGAGCAACCCGGTCACTACACCCCCGCCATTTTGCTCGACAGTAAGGTGCGTTTCGACATCAGCGGCATGATCGCCACGGTTGAGGTGGAACAATCGTTTCGCAACGACTCAGGGCGCGCCCTCGAGGGTGTGTATGGTTTTCCGCTGCCGGACGATGCCGCGGTGCGTCATATGGAGATGATTATTGGCGAGCGGCGCATCGTCGGAAAAATTCGCGAAAAAGCCGAGGCGCAAGAGATCTACCGCAAGGCGAAAGCCGCCGGCAAGAAGGCCAGCCTGGTGGAGCAGCAGCGCCCCAATCTTTTCACCAACCGGGTGGCCAATATCAACGCCGGCGAAACCGTGGTTGTGCGGCTTGAATATGTGCAGCAGCTGGCCTTCGACAACGGGGAGTTCTCCCTTCGCTTTCCCACCACGATGACGCCGCGCTATATGCCGGGCAGGTCCATTGCGCCGCCCGCGGGAGAGGAGGCGCCCCCGGCACTGGCGGTCAATCCCTACCTGGGTTGGGCCGAACCGACCGACCAGGTGCCGGATGCTGACGCCATCTCCCCGCTGCAGTACCCGCAGGAGGGAGATGAGCACAGGCCGCTGAATCCGCTGGAGGTGACTGTGCGCCTGGACATGGGTATGCCCCTGGCCCGGGTGGACGCCCCCTACCACGATATCGTGCTGGCCCGCAGGGCCGGGGTGTACAGTATTTCCCTGGCAGCGGGTGTCACCGAGATGGACCGCGATTTTGTCCTCACCTGGCAGCCTGTGAGCGGCGCGGCGCCGACCGCCGCGCTGTTTAGCGAGAAAGTGGGGGAGGAGTATTTCGGCCTGTTGATGGTGCTGCCCCCCGCCGCCGAACGGGCCGCGCCGGCGCCGCCGCGAGAGCTTGTTTTCGTGGTCGACACCTCCGGTTCCATGGGTGGCACTGCCATCGCCCAGGCGCGGGACAGCGTGTCCCGGGCCCTGCGGGAACTGCGGCCCGAGGACCGTTTCAATATTATCGAGTTCAATTCCACCCACAGGGCGCTGTACCGCAGGCCTGTGCCCGCTACCAGGCACCACGTGCAGCGAGCGCAGGAATTCGTGCGCCTGCTGCAGGCCACCGGCGGCACCGAAATGCTACCGGCCTTGCGCGCGGCCCTCGAGCCCGGCCAGGAAACGGATGCGCTGGAGGAACAGCTGGCCCTGCGCCAGGTGATATTCATTACCGATGGTGCGGTAGGGAACGAGGTGGCACTGTTCGAGGAAATCAGTGCACGCCTGGGTAACAGTCGCCTGTTTACCGTCGGTATAGGCTCGGCCCCCAACAGCTGGTTCATGCGCGAGGCGGCCCGCTTCGGCCGGGGCAGCCACACCCATATCGGCTCGCTCGAAGAGGTGGGTGACAAAATGGCAGCCCTGTTCGCCCAGCTGTCGCAATCCGCGGTGCTTGACCTCGATGTGGTGTGGCCGGGGCAGGTCGAAGCCTGGCCCGAGCGCCTGCCCGACCTTTACCTCGGCCAGCCCCTGCTGGTGTCCGTCAGCTTCGGCCCGGCCCGGCCAGTGGGAGAAGTGGTTATCAGCGGCGATATCGCCGGCCGGCCCTGGCGCCAGGTGTTGCAGATCGCCGCAGACGTCGATGCCGCAACGACGGCAGGCCACAGGGGCGTGTCCAGCCTGTGGGCCCGCGCCAAAATCAACGGTTTGCTGGACCAGCTTGTGCTCGGTGGCAGCGAGGAGACGGTGCGTTCCGATGTCCTGCCCATTGCACTGCAGCACCAGTTGCTGAGCCCCTACACCAGTTTCGTCGCGGTGGAGGAAGTGGTGACACTGCCCCCGGGGGAGCAGGCGAGCAGTGTACCGGTGCCCAATACCCGGCCCCATGGCCAGGCGCCCCAGCATTTTGCCTACCCTCGCACCGCCACGACGGGGCCGGCCCAGGCCTGGCTGGGCCTGTTGCTGCTGTTCATCGCCACCCTGGTGCGGGTGATGCGCCAGCCGGAGCTGGACCATGTTCCCACCAGTGATAAGTAAAGACTGGCGCCAGCTGCTGGTGCTGCTGCTGGTGTTGGGCGGCGGCCAGCAACTGGCGGCCGCCGGCCTGGATCAAGGCAAAAGCCTGGCTGGCGCCAATCCTGATCGAGCGGGCCTGGGAGACATCACTCAACCGGAACGGCTCGCCGGTCAAGCCCTGGCCCTGGGCGGATACCTGGCCCGTGGCCAGGCTGCGTGCGCCGGCCCAGGGCGTGGAGAGACTGGTACTGGCAGGCGACTCGGGCAATGCCCTGGCGTTTGGGCCCGGGCATACGAATGCGTCGGCGCAACTGGGCACTGCGGGGCTGGCTGTTATCGGCGGGCACCGGGACACCCACTTCGCATTCCTGCGGCACCTGCCTGCCGGCGCGAAGTTGCAACTGCAGTTACCGGATGGCAGCTGGCGCGATTACCGCGTGGAAACCCGGGAAGTGGTGGATGCCAGCACACAGTCACTGTCTCCCCAGGTCGGGCAGGAGCAGTTGTTGCTGGTCACCTGTTACCCCTTCGATGCGCTGCAGGCAAACGGCCCGCTGCGCTATGTGGTTGGGGCCCGGCCTGTGGTGGAGCAGGCCCGCAGGGTCTACAGCATGTGAAACTGGCACCGGGCCGGCCTTCGCCTGCTATAATTTGCGGCCCTGAAAAGACAACGGACGCCCCAGATGAAAACCACACTGTTGAAGCCGGTGGATGCGACCTGGCTGTTGGTGGAAACGGCGCATACCCCGATGCATGTCGGTGTCCTGGCGATATTCTACAAACCGCGCAATGCCGCTCCCGACTACCTGAGCAAGCTGGCGGCCAGGATGCGCAAGTACAAGGTGAGCTGCGAACCCTGGAATATGCGCCTGACCGGCGACGGGGTCACTGCCCTGGTGCCGCGGATGACCGAGGTGCGTGACGTGGAACTCGGCTACCACTTCCAGCACTCGGCATTGCCGGAGCCCGGGGGTGAACGGGAACTGGGGATTATGGTGTCGCGCCTGCACAGCCCGGCGCTGGACCGGAACCGGCCCCTGTGGGAGTTCCACCTGATCGAGGGGCTGGAGCGTGACCGCTTCGCCTTCTATGTGAAATTGCACCACGCGCTGGTGAGCTTTCTCGATTGCGTACCCACGGTGTTGTCCATGCTGTCCGACAGTGCCAGGACCCGCAACGTCCCCCCTCTGTGGGCGCGGCCGCTGCCGGGAACTGCAGAAGCGCAAGAGGGTGATGAAAACGACGGTGTGATGGCATCGATCGCCTCCCTGGGCAAGGCCGGCGTGGGCCTGTTGCGCGCGGCGGTGTCACCGGACAAGGCCCGCGGGTTTCTGCTGCCGCGCAACATACCCCGTTCCACCCTGAACCGGACGATCAACCAGCAGCGGCGCTTCGCCACCCAGCAGTTCGAACAAGAGCGGATCGAGCGCGTGGCGGTGGCAACCGACAGTACGGTCAACGAGATACTCACCTATCTGTGCGGCAGCTCCCTGCGGCGTTTTTTCAAGGAATACAATGCCCTGCCGGATGAATCACTGGTCGGGCTGATACCCGTTTCCCTGCGGGAGCGCGGAAGTCGCAATGCGGCCAATGCCATCGCGGGTATTCGCGTGGAACTCGGCACCCATATCGGCGACCCCCTGGCCAGGCTGGCCGCGGTCAAGGAATCCATCAAGACCGTCAGGGAGGATCGCGAGTCACTGCCGGAAGCGGCGGTGACCTCCTATGTGCTGCTGCGCGCGGCGCCGCTGCTGGCCAGCCAGTTGCCCGGCGTCGGCCGCTTCGTTCCGCCGCCCTTTAACCTGAAGATTTCCAATATCCACGGGGCGGATGCGCCGAAGTACTGTGACGGCGCCAGGCTCGACGCGATCTACCCCATCAGCCAGCTGGTGCAGCACGTCGCCCTGAGCATCGATTGCGTGAGCTATGCCGGCACCCTCAATATCGGCTTCACCGGCGCGCGCGATACCCTGCCACACCTGCAACGCCTGGCTGTTTATCTTGGCCAGGCACTGGGCGATCTCGAGCAACTGCTGCAATCAGCGGAGGACGCCGCATGAACAGCCTTACAAAAATAGCGCTTGAACAGGGGCTCGCCCTCAACCGGCGACTGGCGAAAACCGCGGCCAATGGCGCGGACTGGCTGTTCAAGCGCGACACCCTCATACAGTCTGGGCGCACCTGGTTTGAGCTGGTGCACGACGGCGATCTGATGGCGGTGCGTTACTACGGCCTGCCGGAAGAAGAAGAGATCGAGCTGGTCGATGGCAGCTTCATGCCGGTGGAACGCAAACAGCATGCGGTGCCGCTGGTGCTGGTTCCGCCCCTGGGCGTCACGACCGAGACCTTTGACCTGATGCCCCAGCGCAGCATGGTGCGCTTCATGGCCGCCAATGGTTTCAAGACCTACCTGGTGGACTGGGGCAAGCCGAAAAAAGAACACGCCCACCTGAACCTGAAGGATTACTCCTACACCATGCTGGGAACCGCGCTGGAAAAAATCCGGGCGCATTCCGGCAGCCAGGACCTGTCGCTGATGGGCTGGTGTATGGGGGGCCTGTTGTGCCTGCTGCACCAGGGACAGGTAAAGGATCCGGCGATCCGCAATATCATCACCGTCGCCAGCCCCATAGACCTGGAAAGCGGCCGCGGCGTGATTGCGGGCGTGGCGGGCGCGGGGCAGGGCCTCAACGGCGCGGCCCAGCTGGTGAGCAACTACACCAACTTGCGGATGAAGGCGCTGGATCCGGCGCGCCTGGCATTGCCACCCTGGGCCACGACCCTGGTTTTCAAGATGACCGACCCGGTAGGCAGCGTCACCACCTACTGGGACCTGGTCACCCGACTGTCGGACCGCGAATACGTCAAGTCCTACTCCACCACCGCGGACTATCTCAACAATATGCTGCTGTACCCCGGCGGCGTGATAAAAGACATGGCGGTAAAAGTGGTGGGCCAGGGCCAGCTGGCCCGGGGCAAGATGGAAGTGGGGGACAACCTGGCCGAGCTGGACAAAATCGAGTCCAACCTGCTGGCCTTCGCCGGCGAGACCGATATTCTGGTGCCCGCGGAAATCGCCGAGAAAATCGTCGATATCGTTGCGTCCAGAGACAGGGAATTTCGCCTGGCCCCCGGTGGCCACATGGGCGTCATCATCGGCAGCAAGGCCCAGAGCGCGGTCTGGGCCGAGTCGGTGGACTGGCTGGCGAAACGCTCGGGGGCCGCGCCGGCGAAAGCAAAACGGCGCAAAGCCGGGTCAGCCAAGACTAAAGCCAAAGCCAAAACCAAAGCCAAAAAAACCCCGCGGCGACGCGGGGCCTGAGTTGCAGTCACCCTGGGTAGTGAGCCTGGGAGGCAATGCGTTTGCCCGCCCGGGTGGCGACCTCACGATGGCCGGCCAGTTCGAATTCGCCGCCCGCACCCTCGCACCTCTCGCCGCCACACTCAGCCCGGACCGGCCGCTGCTGGTCACCCATGGCAACGGCCCCCAGGTCGGTTACATACTCACCCGGGTGGAGGAAGCACTCGGTAAAGCCTACGCCCTGCCGCTGGAGGTATGCGTGGCGGAGTCAGAGGGCGAGATAGGGTACGTCCTGCAGCAAACCCTGCACAACCTGATCCGGGGTGCGCGACCGGTGGCCACGCTGCTGACCCAGGTGTTGGTGGATGCGGGCGACCCGGCCTTCGGCAACCCGACCAAACCGATCGGCCCCTGGTTTGAGCCGCAGCAGGCGCTGGCCCTGGAGCAGGCGGGTATGGACCTGGTGTATGACAAGGCCCGGCGGGGACGGCGGCTGGTGCCGTCGCCCGCGCCGCTCGAAATCGTGGAAATTCAGGTTATCAGGCAACTGCTGGCGCTGGGCGTGATCGTGATCGCCGCCGGTGGCGGGGGTATCCCGGTGATCGCGGGCGGCGAGGGCCTCGAAGGCGTGGAGGCAGTGGTGGACAAGGACCTGGCCTCTGCACTTCTGGCCATCGGGGTCGGTGCGCAGCAACTGGTCATGGTCACCGGCGTGGCAGGAGCCTACACCGATTTCGACACCGAAAATGCGCGCCTGATCACCCGCACCGACCCTGAGCAACTGGCCGCCTGGCAGGCTGCCGGACAATTTCCCGCGGGGACCATGGGGCCGAAAGTCGAGGCCGCCATCCGCTTCGTGCGGGATACCGGCGGGCGGGCGGTCATCTGCCAGCCGGGCGATCTCGCTGCGGCGCTGGTAGGCGAGGCGGGTACCGTGGTGGAGCAAGCCGGTGCCCTTTAACTGCATTATCATGGGCGCCGCGGGCCGCGACTTCCACAATTTTCGCACGTTTTTTGTCGAGCATCCCGAGTATCGGGTTTGCGCCTTCACTGCGGCGCAGATTCCCTTTATCGCGCAACGAAGCTTTCCACATGAACTGGCACCGGATGGCTATGACAGCGACATCCCGATCCATGATGAAAGCGAACTGCCGGGCCTGATCAAAACCCTGGCCATCGACTTCGTCTTTTTTTCCTACAGCGACCTGGCCCATGTCGAGGTCATGCACCGGGCCTCTATCGTGCAGGCAGCGGGTGCCAGTTTCGTGCTGCTGGGACCTGCGCAAACCTCCCTTGCCAGTCGTCGCAAGGTAGTGGCTGTCACCGCTACCCGAACCGGTACGGGAAAGAGCCCCCTGACCCAATGGCTGGCCAGGTCACTGGCGGACGAGGGGGTGCGGGCGGTGACCATCCGCCACCCCATGCCCTACGGTAACCTGCGGGCACAGGCGGTGCAGCGTTTCGCCACGCCTGCTGACCTCGACCTGCATGACTGCACGATAGAAGAGCGAGAGGAATACGAGCCGTATGTCAGTCAGGGGCTGGTCATCTTTGCCGGTGTGGATTACGCGGCGATTCTGCAGGCAGCCGAAGCCGAGGCGGATATTATTCTGTGGGACGGCGGCAACAACGATTTTTCCTTTGTCAGAGCCGACCTGAACATCGTCGTGTGCGATGCGCTGCGCGCCGGCCACGGCCTGGATTATTACCCTGGAGAAACCAATTTCCGCGCCGCGGACATCGTAGTGATAAACAAAACAGGCCAGGCATCGGCGGCGGATATCGGTAGCATCGGGCGAATCAAGGACGCGATCAACCCGGAGGCGGGCCTCGTCACCGCTGACCTCGAGGTGAGTGTGGACGCACCGGAAAGTATCCGCGGCAAACGCGTCCTGATCGTGGAGGACGGCCCCACTGTCACCCACGGCGGTATGGGTTACGGTGCCGGCTGGATCGCTGCCCACAAGTACGGGGTGGCAGAGGTGGTCGATCCGCGAACCTGCGCTGTCGGCAGCCTCGTCGACATCTACCAGGCGTACCCGCAACTGCTGGCCGTCCTGCCGGCCATGGGTTATTCGCTACAGCAGCGACAGGAACTGAAAGCCAGCATAGAGGGTTCGGGCGCTGAGCTCGTGCTGAACGCGAGCCCGGCCAATGTGGGCGCCGTGCTCGAGCTTAGCCTGCCCGTGGTGCAGGTCAGGTATCGATTTGTGCCACTAAGCGGCGTGGACATCCCGGCCGTGGTAAGGGAACTAAAAAAAGGGGGACAGACCACGGTTTTTAAATGAGGGGGACGAGGGGTAAGGACAAGCGTTTTTGATGTTCACACAACGCCCATTCACTTTTAGATTACCTATTATTACTGCTTTTCTGCAGAGGCAGCTCCCAAAGACTTTACACGGAAAAGGATTTCATGATGCCCAGGAGAGCTCGCCTGGCCTGCGCCGGAATTCCCTGGCATATTATCCAGCGCGGGAACAACCGCTCTGCTTGCTTCTACACCGAAGAGGACTACCTGGTTTACCTCAACCAATTGCGACTACAGGCCGCCAGGTTTGGTTGTGCGATACATGCGTATTGTCTGATGAGAAACCATGTGCATTTGTTGCTTACGCCTGAACATGCCAGCAGTCCCTCGCTGATGATGAAACATCTCGGTCAATACTATGTGCAATACATTAATCGAACGTACGCGCGCACCGGTACTCTCTGGGAAGGGCGGTTCAAGTCCTGCCTTGCTCAGGACGATCGCTATGTGCTGACCTGCTACGGCTACATCGAGTTAAATCCTGTGAGAGCACGTATCGCTTCGAGTCCCGAGGGTTACCAGTGGTCCAGCTTTCGTTGTAATGCATTAGGCGAAAGCAACCTGATGATTACTCCCCACCCCGACTACATTGGCCTGGGCGCTTCGCCAGGCGAGAGGTGTCATACTTATTTCAATCTTGTTGTCAGCCGGATTGATGAAGATTCCATCCGGCAGATTCGACAGGCTACGCACGGCAACTACGTGCTTGGCGATAGTGGCTTCCAGGAAAAAATGGGACTGGCGTTGGGGCGCAGGGTAAAACGCGGTAAGGCCGGGCGTCCTAAGCTCTCCCAGTAATGGTGGTCTGTCCCCCTTTTTAGCTCAGTTCACAAGAGTGGATTCAAAGATTCGTATCTCCGGAGGCGTCACCGCAAGCCGGCTCACCGCCCTCACAAAATCCCTGGATTCAGCAAGGGCAAAGTGCGCCTGTAGGGCAGACTGGTCTTGCCACTCTTCAAAGAAGACCAGACGGTTCGGATTTTCGACGTCAACCTGCACGCTGTGGCTTATGCACCCGGGTTCGCCTCGGGACCGGTGCACATGTTCCAGGCTCAAACGCCTGGCCTCCTCGAGGCTGTCCGCTCGCGCTTTGATGCTCCCCCATACGATAATCATTTAGTTAATCTCCTAAAAAATGTGGGACAAAAAATGTGGGACAGACCACGTTTATTTTTGATGAACCACCTGCCACGGCGCAAACATTATCTTCGAATCCACAAAAATCGTGGTCTGTCCCCCATTTGACTGCTCTTTATCTCTTCGGTCCTTTCAGGCATTATGCCCGCCCGGTTTGTTCTGGAGTTATGCCAGCCAGGCAAACCAGCCGTGCGAATTCGTGCTATTTTTTATTAACTGAATTAAATCAATTGCTTAGATAGAATCACGTGGCCTTTGGTAGTGGTCACCACTGATGAAAGGAAAAATTCATGCCTGTAATTACCCTGCCGGACGGCAGCCAGCGTTCATTCGCCAACCCAGTCACTGTTCACGATGTCGCCGCGGATATCGGCCCCGGCCTTGCCAAGGCCGCGCTTGCGGGCGTGGTCGATGAGCGGGAAGTGGATACCTCCCATATTATCGAGCAGGACGCCACTCTCGCGATTATTACCGAGCGCGATGAGGCGGGCCTGGAAATCATCCGTCACTCCACCGCCCACCTGCTGGCCATGGCGGTGCAGGAGCTGTTTCCCGGGGTGCAGGTCACTATCGGCCCGGTGATTGAGGACGGCTTCTACTACGATTTCGCCACCGGCCACAGCTTTACCCCCGAGGACCTCACCCGCATCGAGCAGCGCATGGAGGAACTGGCGGAGCAGGACCTGCCGGTAGAGCGTGTGGTGCTCAGCCGCGAGAAAGCTATCGAGCAGTTTCGCAACATGGGCGAGAACTACAAGGTGCAGATCATTGAGGACCTGCCCGGGGGCGAGGAGATCAGCCTCTACCGGCAGGGCGCCTGGATGGACCTGTGCCGCGGCCCCCATGTGCCCAGCACCGGCAAGCTCGGTGCCTTCAAACTGACCAAGGTGGCCGGGGCCTACTGGCGTGGCGATGCCAAGAACGAGATGCTGCAGCGCATCTACGGCACCGCCTGGGCCAACAAGAAACAGCTCAAGCAGTACCTGACCCGGATCGAGGAAGCGGAAAAACGCGACCATCGCAAGATCGGCAAGAAGCTGGACCTGTTCCATACCCAGGAGGAAGCGCCGGGCATGGTGTTCTGGCACCCGGCGGGCTGGAGTATTTACCAGACCATCGAGCAGTACATGCGCAAGGCCCAGCGCGAGCAGGACTACCAGGAGATAAAGACCCCCCAGCTGGTGGATATGTCCCTGTGGCAGCGCTCCGGGCACGCCGACAAGTTTGGCGATGACATGTTCATGCTCAAAACCGAGGACCGGGAATTCGCGGTCAAGCCCATGAACTGCCCCTGCCACGTGCAGGTGTTCAACCAGGGCCTGAAATCCTACCGCGACCTGCCCCTGCGGCTGGCCGAGTTCGGCTCCTGTCACCGCAACGAACCCTCCGGCTCCCTGCACGGCATCATGCGGGTGCGGGGTTTCGTGCAGGACGACGCCCATATTTTCTGTACCGAGCAGCAGATCCAGCCCGAGGTATCGACCTTTATCGATTTCCTGCACGCGGTCTACGAGGACTTCGGTTTCACCGAGGTGATCTATCGCCTGTCCACCCGCCCGGAGCAGCGGGTGGGGACCGACGAGGACTGGGATCGCGCCGAGAAAGCCCTGGCTGACGCCCTCGATGCCCAGGGCCTGCCGTGGCAGGAACTGCCGGGGGAGGGCGCATTCTACGGGCCGAAAATCGAGTTTTCCCTGAAAGACTGCATCGGCCGCGTCTGGCAGCTGGGCACCATCCAGGTGGATTTTTCCATGCCCGGGCGCCTGGGAGCGCAGTATGTGGCTGAAGATGGCAGCCGCCAGGTGCCGGTGATGTTGCACCGGGCCATCCTCGGTTCCTTCGAGCGTTTCATCGGTATTTTGATCGAGCACTACGAGGGCATTTTCCCCGCCTGGCTGGCGCCGACCCAGGCGGTAGTGCTCAATATTACCGACAATCAGGCCGAATATGCCCGAAATGTGGAAGATTCCTTAAAAAACAAGGGCTTTCGGGTGGTGTCGGACTTGAGAAATGAAAAGATCGGCTTTAAAATCCGCGAGCACACGATTCAGCGCATTCCCTACCTCCTGGTAGTGGGTGATAAAGAAGCTGAATCCGGGACTGTGGCCGTGCGTACCCGTCGTGGTGAGGACCTGGGATCTATGGATCTCGATGCGTTTACAGCGCAACTCACCGAAGATGTGGCGCGTCGCGGCCGTATTTCATTGGAGAATTAGTATTAAGAAAGAAATGGGCAAGGGCGCCAGCAAAAAGGCGATCATCAACGACCAGATTACATCCGACCCGGTGCGCCTGGTTGGGGCCGATGGTGAACAGGTAGGCATAGTACCCCTGAAGGAAGCACTGGCGGCCGCCGAGGCGGCCACCATGGACCTGGTACTGATCGCCGACTCGGATCCGCCGGTTTGCAAGGTGATGGACTACGGCAAGCACATCTTCGAATCAAAGAAGCAGAAGTCCGCCCAGAAAAAGAAGCAAAAGCGTACCCAGGTTAAAGAAATGAAGTTTCGTCCAGGGACGGAGGAAGGGGATTACCAGGTAAAACTACGCAACCTGGTACGTTTCCTAGAAAGCGGCGATAAAGCCAAGGTAACGCTGCGTTTTCGCGGTCGTGAAATGGCTCACCAGGAAATCGGCATGGAGCTACTCAAACGGGTAGAAGCTGATCTGGCCGAGTTGGGCGCTGTCGAGCAATTCCCGAAAATGGAAGGCCGGCAGCTCACAATGGTGATCGCACCCAGGAAGAAGAACTAGTGGCCCGTGAATGCCCTTGAGTCTTCAATTTATTAACACTCGAATGCGGAGTATATGATTATGCCAAAAGCAAAAATTCACAGCGGGGCCTCCAAGCGGTTTAAGAAAACTGCCGGCGGCTATAAGCGTAAAAGCGCTTATAAAAGTCACATCCTTACCAAGATGACAACCAAGCGTAAGCGCCAGTTGCGTGGGACTTCAATGATCCACAAGAGCGACAAGGTACTTATCGACCGCATGCTGCGGGCGAACTAACGCTTAGCCATCACAGAGACAGGAGAAGACTATGCCCCGTGTAAAACGTGGAGTGGTGGCTCATCGCCGTCACAAGAAGATTTTGAAGCAGGCCAAGGGTTACTACGGTGCCCGCAGCCGCATTTTTCGTGTTGCCAAGCAAGCCGTTACCAAGGCTGGCCAGTATGCATACCGTGACCGCCGTCAGCGCAAGCGTCAGTTTCGCGCCCTGTGGATCACGCGTATCAACGCCCAGTCCCGCGCCAACGGTTTGAGCTACAGCCGCTTGATCAATGGCCTGAAGAAGGCCGACATCTCCCTGGACCGGCGCGTTCTTGCCGACCTGGCGGTGCATGACAAGCCGGCTTTTAGCGCGGTTGTGGAGCAAGCGAAGGCCGCTCTGGCGGCTTAAGCCCACCCCGCCGCTGTTAGCGGTTCGCTGGCTACATGTAAGACATCAAGGGAAAGGGCGGTGCTCTTTCCCTTTTTTTTGGCTTTTACGCTCATTGTTTGGGAATAGAGCTGTTGCCTGGGGTATGTCAGTATCCCGTCGCTCAGAGCATACGAGTAGGCCCTGCTGGACCCGCCGCGAGTACGTCCATGTAGGCTCGTGTCGGCCATCCATGGCCTCCAACGGTCCAGCAAGGCGCACTCGTATACTCTGAGCTACCACCGAGCTACACATGTAGAGACTCGTTACGCGTTTCTCTAGTTGATGCTGCCGGTGGTAGTACCGGAGTTGCCAGGAAGCATTGTTTCGGGACCGTTGGAGGCCATGGATGGCCGACACGAGCCTACATGGATGTATTTACGGCGTGTCCCGGAACATGCTTCCTGCAACTTCGGACGTCGATGGAACCTAAAAATTCTTGAGAACTGAAATCGAGACCAAAACAAATGGAAAACCTCGAACAACTTGCCAGTGAAGCCAAGGCTGCGATATCCAGGGCGGAAGATGGCGCCACGCTGGAACAACTGCGCGTCGATTACCTCGGCAAGAAAGGGCAGTTCACGGCGCTGCTGAAAGGCCTGGGACAATTGTCCGCTGAAGAGCGTCCCGCCGCCGGTGCGAAAATCAACGTGGTGAAGCAGGAGCTGCAGGAACTGATCGGCTCGCGCAAGGCGGAGCTCGAAGGCGCGGCGGTAGAAGCGAAACTCGCGGCGGAGACGATCGATGTCACCCTGCCGGGTCGCGGCCAGTCCACCGGGGGGATTCACCCGGTGACCCGCACCATGGAGCGGATGGAGGACTTCTTTACCGCCATCGGCTTCGAAGTAGTGGAAGGGCCCGAGATCGAGGACGACTACCATAACTTCGGCGCGCTCAATATACCCGAGCACCACCCGGCCCGGGCCATGCACGACACGTTTTACGTGGACGAGCACACAGTGCTGCGCACCCACACCTCGCCGGTGCAGGTGCGGGTGATGGAAAGCCGGGAGCCGCCGCTGCGCATCATCTGCCCGGGCCGGGTGTATCGCTGTGATTCCGACCTGACCCATACGCCCATGTTTCACCAGGTGGAAGGCCTGCTGGTGGACGAGCACTCCAGCTTCGCTGACCTCAAGGGCGTGATCGCGGATTTCCTGCGGCAGTTTTTTGAGAAGGAGCTGGAAGTGCGGTTCCGGCCCTCCTATTTTCCCTTTACCGAACCCTCCGCCGAGGTGGATATCCAGTGCGTGAACTGCGGTGGAAGTGGCTGCCGGGTGTGCAGCAACACCGGCTGGCTGGAGGTGATGGGCTGCGGCATGGTGCACCCGAAGGTGTTCGAATCTTCCGGCATCGATCCGGAAAAATACTCGGGTTTTGCCTTCGGCATGGGGGTGGAGCGCCTGGCCATGTTGCGCTACGGCGTGAACGACCTGCGCCTGTTTTTTGATAACGACCTGCGCTTTCTCGAGCAGTTCTAGCCAACTCCCGGAGTATATAACGTGAAGATTAGTGAACAGTGGTTGCGCGAGTGGGTCAGCCCGAAACTGAGCAGCGAGGAACTGGCCCACCAGATCACCATGGCGGGGCTGGAAGTGGACGCTATCGAGCCGGTGGCGGGGGCTTTCAGCGGCGTGGTGGTGGCGCGGATTATCAGTGCCGAACAGCACCCGGATGCGGACAAGCTGCGGGTGTGCCAGGTGGATGCCGGCGGCGAGACGGTGCAGATCGTCTGCGGCGCGCCCAACGCAAGGGCTGGCCTGGTCGCGCCGCTGGCGCGGGTCGGGGCTGTGCTGCCCGGCGATTTCAAGATCAAGCCGGCGAAGCTGCGCGGGGTGGAATCACAGGGCATGCTCTGTGCGGAGCAGGAACTGGGTCTTTCCGATGCCAGTGACGGCCTGATGGAACTGGCGGCGGATGCCCCTGTAGGCACGGACCTGCGTGACTATCTCGGCCTGGATGACAAGGTTATCGAGATCGGCCTTACGCCCAACCGCGCGGATTGCCTTGGCATCGCCGGTATTGCGCGGGAGGTGGGCCTGTTGAATGGCCTGCCGGTCCAGGCGCCGGTTTTTGAAAAGGTCAGCGTGAGCATCAAAGACGTTTTCCCGGTTGAGCTGCAGGCGCCCCGAGCGCTGCCCGCGCTACCTGGGCCGCATTATCCGGGGCGTGGATATTTCCCGCCCCAGTCCACTGTGGCTGCAGGAAAAGCTGCGCCGCTGTGGCATTCGCAGTATCGACGCGGTGGTGGATGTCACCAATTACGTGTTGCTGGAGCTGGGCCAGCCCATGCACGCCTTCGATCTGGACAAGTTGAGCGGCGGCATCGTGGTGCGCGAGGCCCGTGCCGCTGAGCCACTGGAACTGCTGGATGGCCAGCAGCTGGAGTTGAAGCCCGACACCCTGGTTATTGCCGATCAGGCCGGCCCCCTGGCCATTGCCGGCATCATGGGCGGGCAGGCGTCCGCCGTGAGCGAGAGCACCACCAATATCCTGCTGGAAGCGGCGTTCTTTACCCCGGACCTGTTGTCCGGTAAAGCCCGCGTCCTACGGCCTGCACACGGAGTCGTCGCACCGTTTCGAGCGGGGTGTGGATTTCGAGCTGCAGCTGGCGGCCATGGAACGGGCCAGCCAGTTGTTGCTGTCCATCGTGGGTGGCGCGGCCGGGCCAATCGAGCAGGCCGTGTCAGCCGAGCACCTGCCCCAGCGGCCGCGGTGACACTGCGCGCGGATCGGATCGTTAAAATGTTGGGACTGGAGCTGCCGCCCGCCGAGGTCGAGCGCATCCTGTCCGGCCTGGGACTGGGTGTCACCGCGACAGACGGCGGCTGGACCTGCAGCGTGCCCAGCTGGCGCTTTGATATCGCCATCGAGGCGGACCTGCTGGAAGAGCTGGCCCGGGTATACGGTTACAACCGGGTGCCGGCCACGCCGATACACGCGGACCTGGTCATGCCCTCCCGTCCGGAAACGGGGCTGTCGATCCGCCAACTGCGCCGCCACCTGAGTGCGCGCGGTTTCCGCGAGGCGATTACCTACAGTTTTGTCGACCCGAAATTACAGAAGCTGTTCGACCCTGAAACCGCGCCGGTGGCCCTTACCAACCCCATTTCCGCAGACATGGCGGTGATGCGCACGAGTTTGCTGCCGGGGCTGGTGGCGGCGGTGATGCGCAATGCCAACCGCCAGCAGCCGCGCACCCGCCTGTTCGAGACCGGCTTGCGGTTCCTGCCGGGCGAGCAGGGCCTGCGCCAGGTGCCCACCCTGGCGATGGTGGCCACCGGGCCACGTTTCCCGGAGTCCTGGTCGGTGGCGGCCCAGGCCGCGGATTTCTTTGACCTGAAAGGGGACGTGGAAAGCGTTTTTGCGCTGGCTCGTGACCCGGGCAGCGTGGGGTTCGGCGCCGCCCAACGCGCCGCCCTGCATCCGGGGCAGACAGCGCAGATAACCAGAAAGGGGCAGGTGGTGGGTTACCTCGGGGCCCTGCATCCCACTGTCCAGGCGCAACTGGACCTGGGCGCAGCCCTGTTCGTCTGTGAAATCGAGCTGGACTCGGTACTGGAAGGAGTGGTTCCGCGCTTTGCCGAACTATCCAAGTTCCCTGAAGTTCGCCGGGATATAGCCGTAGTTGTCGACAAATCGGTACCGTCAGCAGATCTTATGGCAAATGTTCGAACGGTGGCAGGCAGTTACCTGACGGACTTAAGGCTTTTTGATGTCTATGATGGCAAAGGTATTGATCCTAAAAGGAAAAGTCTGGCATTGGGTTTGACATTCCGCGATCATTCGCGCACTCTTAGCGATGACGATGTCAATCTGGCAGTGGATCAAGTCATTGATTCACTAGAAAAAAACTTTAAAGCCGAGCTTAGGAACTAGGTAACGGAAGATGGGCGCGCTCACAAAATCTGAAATGGCCGAACGCCTGTTTGAAGAGCTTGGGCTCAACAAGCGCGAAGCCAAGGAAATTGTCGAGCTCTTCTTCGAGGAGATCCGCGGATGCCTCGAGAATAACGAACAGGTGAAGCTGTCGGGTTTCGGCAACTTCGACCTGCGCGACAAGAGCCAGCGCCCCGGCCGCAACCCAAAAACAGGAGAGGAGATCCCCATTTCCGCCCGCAGGGTGGTCACCTTTCGTCCAGGCCAAAAGCTCAAAGCCCGAGTAGAAGAATATGCTGGAACCGAGCCACAATAATGAATTGCCCGCTATCCCAGGTAAACGCTATTTCACCATAGGTGAAGTCAGCGAGCTGTGTGCTGTAAAACCCCACGTACTGCGGTACTGGGAGCAGGAATTTCCCCAACTGAAACCCGTCAAGCGCCGCGGCAACCGCCGTTACTACCAGCGTGAGGACGTGCTGACCATACGCCAGATTCGCAGCCTGTTATACGAGCAGGGCTACACCATCGGCGGCGCCCGGCAACGGATGACGGACGAGGGTGACGAGGACGGTGCCGGCGGGGAAACGCAGGCATTTATCCAGGAAACCATCCGCGAACTGGAAGAACTGCTCGAGGCCCTGCAGCCGGGCAAATAGCCTTTGTATCACCGGCGGTATTGAGTATAATGCCGCCCTCGCCGAACCGGCGAAACCTATTCGGGGCGTAGCGCAGCCTGGTAGCGCACTTGACTGGGGGTCAAGTGGTCGCAGGTTCAAATCCTGCCGTCCCGACCAACCACAAAAAAAAGCCTCCCAGCGGGAGGCTTTTTTTTGTTGCACGCTACCCTACTGCCGCGGCGTCATATACCTCGAAATCTCCATCCGCCGGAGGGCGATCCATTCGCCTATAGACCCGTGCTGGTGGAGGTACTTGCCGAAAGTCTTGCGCTCCTGGGAGCGGGCCACCATCAGGTCCAGGCACACCTCGGCCATGCCGATGCTGCGCATGCAGTGGTGGATCCGGCCGGGCCCCAGGCGGGCCTGGGCGATCATGAAGCCGTCGCCCTCCTGGCCGATCAGGTTGCTCACGGGCACCCGCACATTGCGAAACAGCACCTCCGAATGCCCCTCGGGGGAGTGGTGATTGATGGTGGTGATATTGCGCACCAGTTCCACCCCCGGTGTATCCATCGGCACCAGCACCATCGACTGCTGGCGATAGGTGTCGGCATTGGGGTCGGTCTTGCCCATCAGGATAAAAATACGGCAGTTGGGGTGGTGGGCGTTGGTGATAAACCACTTGCGGCCGTTGATGACGTAATCGTCGCCATCCCGCGTGATGCTGGTCTGGATATTGGTGGCGTCGGAGGAGGCCACGTCCGGCTCGGTCATGGCGAAGGCGGAGCGGATCTCGCCGTTCAGCAGCGGCTCCAGCCAGTCCCGGCGCTGCTGCTCGTTGGCGAACATGTGCAGCACTTCCATATTGCCGGTATCCGGGGCATTGCAGTTGAACACCTCGGAGGACCAGGGCACCCGCCCCATGATCTCCGCCAGCGGCGCGTACTCCAGGTTGGTGAGCCGGGTGCCGGGCTCGTCGTCGCGCAAGCCCGGGCAGGAACAGGTTCCACAGGCCCTCGGATTTGGCCAGGGCCTTGAGGTCTTCCATGAAGGACACCGGGTACTGCCCGGCCTCCACCTCGTCGCGCCACTGGCCGATGCGCGGGATGATGTGGTCCTGCATGAAGTTGTCGACGCGGGTGCGGAGCTGGTTGGTTTTTTCGGTGTAGGAGAAGTCCATGGAGGCGGTTCTCGCTGTTGCCTGGTGAAGATGAATGATGCTGTCAGCTTGGCACAGGGGTGGCTATGATTTGCATCAATGCGGCCCGTGTCATCCCCCGTGGCTTTATAGATATGTTCCTGGGATTAAATCCTCTTTTGAGCATATGTGGGAATTTATATGTATGGAGAGCTTGGTGGTGGCGCGATTGCGGTCTCTCAGTGAGACATCGATAGCCTGTATTCGACAGAAGTAACCGGTCCAAATAGCGACATACTTCTTTTCCATAGGCATTACGCTTCTTATACTTGGACCTCTGGGTTCTACCGGGCCAGCTGTGAGCGGGTGTCCCGCTTTGACTTTTCCAGTGTCATGGGTTTTGGTCAGGCCGGGTTTGAAAACAATAAACGCAACGGTTGATGCCAGACGTATTTGGCCGGATTGGATGGGGCAAAACCCTGTCGGCCTGCGAAGTCCGTTTCAGGACCAGAGACAGCGTGGGATATTTTCCGCAACGTAACGACATGCGAGCAAGTAGCTGACAAGGTACTTCAAGCTGATAACCCGGGGAGATTCATGAGAAACTAGCCACGCCTTGCGGTAGCGCCTCGTCGAACCGTTTGGTATCGACCTGCGCACCCTGGCACTGTTTCGGGTCTGCTTTGGCTTTATCCTGATCGGTGACCTGCTGACCCGGGCCCGCGCTCTCACGGCCCATTACACCGATCACGGCATCTGGCCCCGAATAGCGGCAGAGACGGCGCTGCGGGAATTCGGCTTCTCGTTCCACCTGCTGGGTGGTTCGGCGGCGTTCCAGGTCGATGTTGTTCGTGATTGCGGGCCTGCTCGCGTTGCTGCTGATCGTCGGCTACCGCACCCGGGTGGTGAGCTTGCTCTGCTGGGTTATGCTGCTATCGCTCAACCACCGCAACTACCTGATCCTGCAGTCCAGCGATTCGCTTATGCTGGCCCTGCTGTTCTGGTCGCTGTTCCTGCCGCTGGGAGCCCGCTACTCGGTCGACTCGGCGCTGAATCCGCGCCCGATCGAACAGGCGTCTGTCTGTAACTTCGCCTCCGCCGCCCTGCTGGTTACAGGTGTTGTCGGTGTACTTCTTCGGCGCCTTGCTGAAGACCGGCGATGTCTGGCGGGTCAGCGGGGATGCGGTATACCAGGCGCTCCACTTCAGCGCGTACGCCAGCCCGCTGGGTGTCTGGATAGGCGAGGCTGTTACCCGTCGAGGTTCTGCGAGGCCTGACCTGGTACACCTGGTATATCGAATTGTGGGGGCCGATACTGGTTCTGCTGCCCTTCTGCTACCAGCAAATCCGGTTTGTGATCCTACCGGGCCTGATACTGATGCATATTGGCTTCCTGCTGCTGCTGGAAGTGGGAATCTATCCCTTACCTCAGCATCACCTCTCTGATGCTGCTGATCCCCACGCGTTTCTGGGATTCGCTGCAGGCCAGACTGCGCACGCCGGAGCGAGTCGGGCCTGAGCGATCTACTACGATGAGCCCTGCGAGTTCTGCCGCAAGACCTGCCTGCTCTTGCGCACCTTCCTGCTGCTGGAATCCACACCTGTAATGCCCGCCCAGAAGCACCCTGAGATCGGGCCGTTGCTCGAGGCCGAGAACAGCTGGGTGGTAGAAGACCACGACGGACGTCGCTACCTGCGCTGGTCCGCCATGGTGCTGGTGTTTCGCCGTTCGTGGCTGCTTTCCCCTGTCGCAGGCTTATTCGACACTGCACCACTGCGAGCGTTGGGAGAATGGTTCTACCGTTGGGTGGGTGCGCACAGGCAGGGGTTGGGCAGACTCAGCGCGGTGCTGCTGCCCTACCGGTCGATCAACCCGAGTCTGCCGTCGCTCATCAACCTTGGCGTCGGTGCACTGATGCTGTTGGTGATCTGGTCAAACACGGCCCGCTTGAAACAGGTGGACATGGAGTTCCCCTGGAAGTTCAAGCGTGCTCTGAGTGCTCTTTGGCTGGATCAGCGCTGGATGATGTTCGCGCCGCAGCCGGGTCGTACTACCCGCTGGCTGTTCGTGGATGGGGAGCTTGAAGGAGGCGCGAGGGTCGACGCCTATGCGAATCAGTTTTACCGCCGCGAAGCCGGAGAAACCGACCGATGGTTCCGGCTATTTCGATGGGTATCGATGGCGCAAGTACTTTCGCAGACCGGATCTTGAGACACACTGGCCCCGGCTCTCAGCATATTACTGTCGGCGGTGGAATCGCGCTCACCCGGGCCAACCGCTGGAGCGCGTTTACGGGTACCTCCTTACGGAGCATACTTTGCGGGGAATCCGGCAAGGGAAGGAACAGTGGGAGTGGCACCTGGACTCATTGGGCACCAAGGAGTGCCCGTGAGCATTGCATCACATTTGCACAGGCAATCTTGCTGACCAATGAATATCTTGCTCAGAAATACAGTGGATTAGTGAGTGGGGATATTCGCATGTTCAAACAAACGGCTGACGTTTTCGATTCGCTTCGATTGGCGTTTGATAATGAGCGACTGCGGATTTTCCATACCCACGTTTCGCCCTCAGGTATCGCCGTATCGATGTGTTAACTCGATTCCCGGGCGCATTGTTGCGGACAAAAAAAAGCCCGCTCAGGAAAGCGGGCTCTCTGGGGATTGTCGGCGCTACGTTAAGAGAGGCTGCCTGCCGCCTTTCTGCGATTGTATCCCAAGCCCAAAAGTCCGAGGCCAAGGAGTAACAGTGTGCCGGGCAGCGGTACATCTGCTGTGTCACCGTCCCCGCCTGTGTCGCCATCACCGGTCAGTTTTGAGGAGCCGGAGCCAAAAGAACCACCTTCGATGCTTTGAACTCGCATGCCGACGAGCTGGCCTATGAACTGGCTTTGATCAAGACCGGCAATCGTCAAGTCGAATGAGACGGTTTGAATGAAACCTAAAGCGGCTCCATTAGAGCCCAACTCTACCGCGAAATCCCAAGTGGACTGGATGCCGTCACCATTGAGATTGACATTACCGCCAAGGGACGAAGATACGGTGTCTTCGGCCAAGTAGGTAGTACCATCAATGGTGGGACTGGCGTTGGTGACGGTCGCGGGCCCGGTGAGCGCTCCGAAGTCAGCGAAATCAAACCACAGCGCCAGGATGTCACCCTTTGTCAAACCCGCATTTACCGGGTCGGCAATGTCAGCGATGATCTTGACAGTGTTCGGGCTTTTATCCTCGATGGTTACTTTTGCAAAGAAACCGCCACCGTTGGTCTGGTCTTCCAGATCAGCGATGACCGGGTCGGCGATGGCAGCCACGCAGAGGGAGCTGAGAGCTACTGCAGCAGTCAGGTTTTTGAAGAGTTTAAGAGCCATTACAGCTATCCTCGTAAGGAATCAATTTACGTAGCAAAGATAATGCAAAGAGCGTGCCATCTTTCAATCGCTATATTTTTCAACTAGTTAGCGCATCGATGTACCGGAGGGATGTCAGAAGTGTTTAAATTTCTGACACATTTGCAGGCTGGTGCCGTCGCTTGTGTTGGCTGTGCCGTGGGGCTGGGGCATAAGGGCGCGAAAGTCGCGGGAAAATTACGGGCAGGTGCGCCGTAGAAGGGATTAATGTAGCCAAGTCGTAAATCAGCGGTAATCAGGCACCAGGAAAGTAGTGAAACTGAGTGACCACATAGCTGGGGCATTCGATAAAGCACTCAGCCTCCTGGATCAATCGGAATCCCCAAGCGACTGTAATATATCGGATTTTTCGATTGCAGCCGGGTGGGCTATTCCCTCTTCAGAATAAAGTTAAGCGTGGTAACCAAGATGGTATTGTTGTTCTTTGCGAGGCCGTATTCACCGATGCTCTGAGCGGGACCCCGTGTAAAAAAAACTGACAACATTTCGCTGATGTCGATCATTTGAAAAGATCCCTCTGGCGGACGTATTTTGATGCCGGCAGGGCATCGGTGCTGGCCGATCCAGTGCTATCAGCAGACCGCCCGGAGTCGTTAAAGGCTCTTATCCGGTAGTGATAGACGGTGTTGGCCTGCAGGCCGGTATCCAAATAATCCCTTGTATTTGCGGGCAGGCTGGCAATCGTTGCCCATCCACTGGTGCCGTTGGGGCTGCGCCGCAGTGTAAAGCCTGATTCATTGTCCGAGTTGTCGGTCCAGGTCAATGATATGCTGTCAGTTCCCGCCGCTGTGGGATTCAAGCCCGTTGGTGCTTCGGGAACTCGCAGCGGCGCAGGGTCGGTTGCGGCGATGGCGGTTTCGCTGTAGCTCGAGCTGCCGGCACTGTTGAAAGATCGGGCCCGGTAATAATACAGCCTATTGGCCTCCAGGTCGTCGTCAAGGTAGCTTATGGTGTTGGCGGGCAGGGAGGCTATCTGCACAAAGTTCTGCTTGGTGCCCGAGCGCTCCAGGTAGAAACCGGTTTCGTCTGTGGAAACATCCCCCCAATTCAACTGGATCTCACTATCACTGGCCGCTACAGCTTCAAGGCGATAGGGCGCCTGGGGCGGTCGTGGTTGCGCTCCCGCCCGAAAACTGGCAACCGTGGCGGCAGTCTCGTTCAAGGTGCGTGCATTGTTGGAGACAGTGGTATCGCCGGTGGGGAAACCATTGTAGAGAACATCCGGATTGGAGAAGTGGTCGACCCGGGTACAGCCACTGCAGCTGACGGCCATCACCGTCCGGAAGCGATTCGAGTAATCCTGGTAGCCATGTGCATACTCATAGATTGCACCATCGCCATTTTCCAGTTCATGGTGGGCGCCCTGGTTGTGCCCGAGCTCATGGGCGAAAGAGTAATAGCCGGTAGCACAGTCGTGGCGCACGATGCTGAATGCGCGGGAAGCGAACCCCGTGCTCAGGGTGCCCATTCGGTAAGCGAAACCGCAGTAGCTTCCGCCTTTTATCAGCATGACGACCTGGTCTGCGCCGTAGCTGTCGCGCAGGGCATGCAAATTGTCCAGGTAACCATCGTCGGTAGCTGTTAGGCGGCTCAGATCTTCGCTCGTGTCACCTGATTCGGTGTAATCGGTGGCCACTGTATGTACAAGGTTTATGCGCTGACTGATGCCGCTATTGGAGTAAGCCTGGTTGGTCTCGGCCACGGCCTGGACAATAAGTGCTTCTGTGCCTGCAGTGCCATATATGTCTCGTACGTTCGGGGTGTAAGCGACCAGCACGTCGATGATTACCTGTCCAGCGTCTCCAGCCGTGCTGGCGCCGCCAAGTGTCAGACCTCCTGCAGCCACTGAGGGTGCGGGATCGGTTTCAGTAACGCTAATGGGTTCCAGTTCCGGCGCGGGCTCTTCCGTATGTACCTCGCTCAGCACGTGGGTACCATCCGCTCGAGGTTCAAGCTTGAATAATTTACCCTTGCGCAAGAAGGTACCCGCCACAGCGTCGCCGCTTACCCCGAGGATAACTCTTTCGGCCCGGTTACCAATGGCGTGCCCCACCCAGGAAAATCGACCATCGCCCATTTCTTCATGTCGTTCACGCACTGCCCCAACGGTCATTCCGCCAGGCAAGCTCAATGTGAGTTTACCGCTACGCAGTTGGCCTCGATTAATTTTTACACCATGTGACTTTCCCATGACTGCTTCCGAGGGTAGCAGACTTGGGGTTTGGCTTATCGCTTCAGAAAAAAGTGGGGGCGGCTTCGGCTTCGCAGATACGGGAGCGGGGTTCACTGCAGCGATTGCCAGAAAAATGTAACCGAGGCGGGCCAAACGAGCGGCGTTGAGCGAGTCGAGGAGTAATGTTGCCAACTGACGTGGTGATGCGTCCATATTGTGTGCACGCGACTCCGTCGCGAGATGCCTTGGTATATACGTTTACAAGCTGGTTCTTGGGAGATTAAGCCAAAAAATCGTATGAGGAAAGACTCATCGCCTGTTGATTTTGTCAGTTTTTCACGGCCGATATATCCAGTGGGGCTAGCTGCGTATGGGTGCAGCTGGGCTACTTCAAGCCCAATGGGGCTTTATCAAGGCCTCAGAAATTCACCCCAGTGCGGCGATGAACCGCTATTTTGCAAGCTCGGCCAATAGCGCCTCAGCATCTGCAAGTTCCGGGAAGTCAGGTTTCGAGGCAAGCAAAGCTTCCAGCGCGGCCCGAGCCTTCGCCCGATCTCCCGCGGCAGCTGCGATCATGGCACTGTGGTAGAGCAATGAAGGCTGAGCAGGACTTGCCTGAAGAGCCCTCTCGATACTGCGGTTTGCACGTTGGTAGTCCTTGTTCATAGTATTCTACTACAGCAAGTGTGTCGAGCACGTTAGCTGAATCTGGCGCAAGCTCGGACGCCCTGCGGGCATAGTCCAGCGCCTGTTCGGGATTCTCATCCCTGATTAACCATGCCTGATTATTCAGGGCAATAGCATTGTCTTTGTCCGCCTTAATGATCTCGCTGTATTGCTGACTGGCCTCGCCCAGTCGATTGGCGAGTTGCAAGTTATTGGCGTAGGCCATGCGGGCGGAAATATCCTCGGGATGATCCTCCAGCCATTTCGCGTAGCGCTTGAAGGCGCCTTTCTGATCACCTGCTGCCTCTTGATAAGTAGCCAGTACTACAAGCGTGCTAGTCATTGGTGCGACACTGAAGGCCTTTTCAGCGATATCCCGCGCGGCTGCCATATTGCCACTATCGCGCTCCCCGGCCGCCTGCAACAGCAATACATCGGGGGAATCCGGCGCGAGTGTCAGGAGCTTTTTCAGGTGTTGCTCAAACTCAGCCGTGGATTTCTCCGCCAGGGCCATCCGTGCCAGCGCTACCCTCGAGGGTATATAGTTTTCGTCCAGTTCAATCGCCTTCCGCAGTTCTTGCCTGGCGCGCTTGTTATCGCGGGCCCCGGCTGAGGCCATCGCCATCATGTGGCGAACGGGCGCGCTGTCCTGGGTTGATTCCAGCAGCTGCTCCAGGGTGAACTGCGCGGAGCTGGCATCCTTGCTGGCCAACTGTGCCATTGCCATAACGCGCAGTACATCCGGTGCCTGCTGCTGCCGTTCATCCAGGCTGGAGAAAAGTGGAGCGACCCGCTCGGGCTTGCCTTTGCCGAGGTAGAAACGCGCTAGTAGCACTCGTGGTTGCAGCATCGCCGGGTCTGCGGCGATTGCCCGGTCGAGATGTTCGACCAGCGCGGTCTCATTGCCCTCGCGCGCATCGAGCATCGCCAGTTGCATGAGGGTCGGTGCCGAATTCTTGTGAACCGCCAGCGTTGCCTCGTAATAGCCCCGGGCTGCCGCCATATCCCCACCGGCTATCGCCATCTGGGCGAGGCTATGATTTGCCCCCGGGTCGCCCTTATCAAGAGCCAGTGCGCGCTCGAACGAGGCCCTGGCTTCCTCAGGCTGGTCTGCCTCCTGATATACCTTGCCCAGCAGGTTGTAGGGCGTGACGCTGGTCAGGTGGCGGCGCTGGTAGGCCTTTGACGGCCTCTATCGCGGCGGCAAAGTCGCGTTTCTGCAGGTAATTCAATACCAGCAGGATGTCGGCCTGCTGGAACTCCGGGTCCAATTCAAGCGCAGTCTCCATATGTTGGGTGGCGGCGTCGCCCTGTCCACCCATCAGCAGGCTGGCGCCCAGCCTGACCTGTGCCACGGGTGAATCCGGCTGCAGTTTGGCCACCCGGGACAGCAGTCTCGATGCCCTCGTTGGTTTTGCCGTCACGCAGCAGGGCGTTGGCGCTGAGGTTCAGCGCATCGACATCCTCCGGGTTTTCCTCAAGCACTGGTTTTAGCAGACTCTGGACCTCAGAGTTCTTGCCCTGCTGCAGTCTGATTGTTGCCAGCAGTTTTCGACCCTGGACGCTGTCTGGCGCAATATTGTGGAAGCGGGTTGCCAGGCCTGATGCCTGGTCCATGTTGCCCTTCTGCAATTGCGCACCCGCGAGGAAGAAAAGTGCGAGGGGGTACTGGTTGAAGGCGGGCTCCGTGGTCGACAGGGAGGAGATGGCCTCCTCATACCGGCCGGCCTGGTAGTGCAGTAAGCCCTGGATATAATTGGGCGCGGGGTGTTGCGGCGCCTTGGCCAGCATGGTGTCGACATCGGCCTGGGCGGCCTCGTAATCGGCCTGTTGCAGCTTCAGTCCGGCGCGCTTGAACAGGTCTGCGAAGTTGTTCTTTTGCAGCTCGATCGCCTTGTCGTAGGCCGCCTACTGCACCGCTGAGATCCTGCCGCGATGCGAGAATATCTCCCCGCAAGCTCCAGGCCCTGCCCTGGGCGGGGTCGAGTGAAATGACCCTATCCACGGACTCACTTGCGCCCTCCAGTTCATTGCGGCTGGCCAGTAGTCGCGCCCTGGCCAGCAGTGCCTCCACTGAATCGGGCGATTTTGCCAGGGCCTTGTCGATCAGCTCCTCCGCGTCCCAGCTGTCGCCTTCCGCCATCGCCGCCAGTGCCTGGGTCGCGAGCAGTTGCGCCTCCACAGGCAGGGTCAGCCCCGTTGAGCTGATCTCCCGCACTTTCTCAAATTCGCCCTGGGCGAGAAGCGCCCGGGCCAGGGCCGGTTGGATATCTTCGCCGGACCAGCCCAGTTGCAGGGCCCGCTTCAGTTCTTTCTCGGCCGAGGGCATATCGCCCTGTTCGAGGTAGACCTTACCCAGCAGGTAGCGCGCCTCGGCGGACTTGTTGTCCTTCTGCAGTGCATTTTTCAGCTCGATGGTGGCCGACTTGTAATCCGCGCTGGCGATGAATTCTTTGGCCCGGGCGACATGGTCTTCGGCCGAGTCGCCCGAGCCGCACGCGGCGAGGCCGACCAGCAGGGCGCACAGCCCGATAGTTCTGGTGATTTTCAGCAGCTTCACTCGTTACTCCCTTGCAGCATGCCGGGCGGGGCTTATTCTGGAAGACAAAAGCGCGTCCCGGGCTCGTCCCTTACGGAACACTACCAGAAGCGCCTGCCGGCGGGCCAGCACTTTGCCGGGCAATTGGCGAAGCTGTGATTTGTCTCGCAGTAACAAGTCGCATACCCTGATTCTGGCAGCCGCGCGCCGTTGGTGCGCTGGCGGCAGATGACCATACAGAGAGTGTTTTGATGGCCACGGAAATCGAACGAAAATTCCTGGTGGACCTCGACCTGCTGGGGCCACTGGAAGCTGGCACGGAAATGAGCCAGGCCTATATCAGCACCGGGGAGAGCGCGGTGGTGCGGGTGCGACTGGCCGGCGAGGAGGCCTGGCTCACCCTGAAAGGTCGCAACACCGGCGCCGTTCGCAGTGAGTTCGAGTACCCGATTCCGGTACAGGACGCCCGCCAGATGATCGAGGAGTTCTGCGGGGGCAGGGTGATCAGCAAAACCCGCTATCTGCGCGAATACGAGAACTACCTGTGGGAGATCGATGTCTTTGCCGGGGCAAATGCCGGCCTGGTCGTGGCCGAGGTCGAATTGTCTGACCCGGGCGAGGAGCCGCCGCTGCCGGCCTGGGCGGGGCTGGAGGTGACTGCGGACAGCCGCTATTTCAACAACAGCCTCTACACCCGCCCCTATTGCGAATGGGGCGGGGCCGGCGGGGATTAACCGGGCTCTCCCGAGCCCAGGCCACCTTGTTGCAAGCGGTGTTTGATCTGCTCCAGGGACTCCAGCCCCTTGCTGTGCCAGAATCTGCTGCAGCTCGCTCGCAGCCTTGCCTGATGGTGTGGCGGATCCGGCGATCCGCTGCTCGCCAATGTATCCAGTAACTGGCGGTGAACTACCGTATCGTGCCAGTCGCCGAGCAGCGTCTGCAGGGTCTTGCACTCCTGTCAACAGCTCCGGCGTTGCGCTTCCGCGAGATCTCGTCCGACCCGGTATCCAGGGCGTAGCGAAGCTCCTTGATGGCGATTCGCAGTTTGTGCCAGTGCTCGTCATCGTCCCTTGCCACGGCCTTCCTGGCCGCTGCGTTGGCTGCGCTTGAGCCTCGCTTGCGAGTTCTCGCGGCGCCATGCTCGGGCTTGCCGGATCAAGCTCGGTTTTGTCGATGAGGGCATCCCAGCGCCTGAGAGTCGTCAGCCACTGTTTCGCGTGGAACATTCGGTAGACCCGCGCCCTGGCGCTTTCGCGCTGCGCATCCAGTACTGGCTCCAGCGCACTGAACTGCTCCGGCTGCAACCGATCACTGGCGCTGGCATACAGGGTATCCCAGTCGCGCGCGTCGTTGGTGGCACGTGCCAGTGCGCCGAGCCGCCGGCGCAGTTTGCGCGCTTTGCCACCGGGTATGCCGCGCAGGACACTGCGCATCCGCCGCAATGTGACCCGCAGCTGGTGCAGGTCCTCGTCGTTATAGTTTGCCAGCAGGGAACTGCGCAGTGTCCTGAGGCGAGCCGTTGCCTGCTGTAAGTCGAAGTTCATTTATCCAGTCACTGTAGTAGCGTGCCATCCCGGCGCAATTCGGCATGCGCCAGCGCTCAACGCGGCATTATACCTCGTGTCATGGCTGTTACGGGAATGCCGCGGAAACTTTTTCAGCTGCACTTGTCAAACCTTTCGGGCAGCAGGCACAATCGGGCCGCTCCAAACATGCTACCTTTGCTGCGCCTGTCCCAGGCGACAGCAGTGGGTGTCTGGTCAGTGCGGTCATGCAGGGGAGAGTCAATGTTCAGGTTGTTTACTTTGCTGGTTCTGGTTGCCGTGTCCGGTTGCGGGATGAACACACCCTGACGCCCTACCTCGGCCCCTAGTACGGGGGCTTTGACACGGCCATGACGGCCGACCCCGAGCGACGACCTGAACCCCAACGAGTGCGCCCCGGGTGAAGACCGCGAGCTTTGCCGCCAGGCCCATGGCAACCCCCTCAGCCACTTGCTGATGAAGCTCGACAGGAATTCCGTCGGGGCGCTTACCATCGCGTTTTATCGCAGCCAGGAAGACTATGAAAAGGGCAGGGCAATCTACCTGAGTGACGGCTGCCAGACGTCGCTGGCGCCCGCCCGGGATGTCCAGGTCCACACCATCGACAAGTCCCTGGATGAAACCCAGTTGCTGGCTACCGCCAGCTTCCCGCTGCAGTTCGGCAACCAGATGCTGGAATGCACCAACAGCGCCCGCCTGGGTGCCGGGCAGGATCCCGCCATGGAGTTGAGCCTGCAGGTGAATCCCGTCTCCGGCGCAAGCGCGATCAGTATGACCCTGGAGCGATCGCGCCGGGACGGTGATTACCTCTACGTCAAAAAGGACGGCGAGAAGGTTCCGGTAAAGCTGGATTTACGCTACGTGGGCACGGACAGGAATGAGGCCCGCCGGCTCTGCGCCGCCGACGGCGAAACCACCATCGAGAACAAGGACGGTGGCGAGTCGGTCTGCGTCATGACCGGGCGGAAGAAGTGGAGCGTCGTGCTGCCACTGTCGCCCTACGGCGCGGGGGTGACGGCCTTCTGGGGCTCCACCCTGACCCCCACCTGGTACCGCACCAGCGGCGAGCCGGATATCGTGACCTATCACCGGGCGCTGTTCATGCCGGTCCAGTTCGAAGGCGACGAGATGGCGCCCGGCCCTGAATAGTACCTAGTGCTCCCGCCGCTGCTGTGCCTGCCACAGCTCGGCATAATGCCCACCCAGCTCCAGCAGCTCGAGATGAGTGCCGCTTTCAACGATTTCCCCCTGGTGCAGCACCACGATCCTGTCGGCGTCGACGATGGTGGACAGCCGGTGAGCGATAACCAGGCTGGTATGGTCCCGGGCAATCTCCCGCAGGGCGGCGAGGATAGCCTGCTCGGTCTTGCTGTCGAGGGAGGAGGTGGCCTCGTCGAACACCAGGATGGGCGGGCGCTTGAGGATGGTGCGGGCAATGGATACCCGCTGCTTTTCGCCGCCGGAGAGTTTCAGGCCGCGCTCCCCCACCAGGGTGTCGCGGCCTGCCGGCAGGTCGCTGATAAACCCGTCCAGGTGAGCGAGCCGGATGGCCTCCTCGACCTCGGCGTCTCCCGCCCGGGGATTGCCGTAGCGAACGTTCTCGAAAATACTGTCATTGAACAGCACCGTATCCTGGGGAACGATGCCGATCGCCCGGCGCAGGGAGGCCTGGCTGACCTGGCGGATATCCTGGCCGTCGATCAGGATTCTGCCCCCGGTGGGGTCGTAGAAGCGAAACAGCAACTTCACCAGGGTCGACTTGCCGGCGCCACTGGCGCCAACCACCGCGACTTTTTCCCTCGGCTCTATGGCAAAACTCACATTCCTGAGAATCGCGCGATCCGGGCTGTAGCCGAAGCTCACCTCCTCGAAAACGATACGGCCACCCTGCATTTTCATTTCGCCGGCCCCGGGGGTGTCGACCACTTCGGGGGATACGGCCAGCAACTCGAACATCTTCTCGATATTGGCCATCGAACCCTTGATTTCCCGGAACACGAAGCCGAGAAAGCCCAGCGGCAGGAACAACTGCAGCATGAACTGGTTGATCAGGATGAAGTCCCCCAGGGTGATGTCGCCGGCCCTGACCTGCCAGGCGGCGAGACCGATCATGCTGGTTTGCGCCAGTGCGATAATCAGGGCCTGGCCGCCGTTGAGGCCGAACAGGGAAAGCCGGTTGCGGCGCCGGGCCGTTTCCCATTTTTCCAGTTCCTCGTCGTAGCGCAGCGCCTCGAAATTCTCGTTGCCGAAATACTTGACGGTCTCGAAGTTGAGCAGGCTGTCCAGGGCCCGGGTATTACTGGCTGAATCCGCCGCGTTCATTTCCCGCACGAACTGGGTGCGCCACTCGGTGGCCCGCAGGGAGAAAATACCGTAGGCCACCACCGACACCAGGGTGATCAGGGCGTAGGTGACGGTGTAGTTGTAAAGAAATATCCCCACCACCATGGCGATCTCCAGCAGGGTCGGGGCGATATTGAACACGAAGAAGCGCATCAGGAAGCTGATGCCGGTGGTGCCACGCTCTATCTCCCGGGCCAGGGCGCCGGTGCGGCGGTTGAGGTGAAACTCCAGGTCCAGGGCGTGCACATGGCGAAACACCTGCAGCCCGATGCGCCGCATGGCGCGCTCTGTCACCCGCCCGAATACCGTGTCCCGCAGCTCCGCGAAAAACACATTGGAGAAGCGGGCCGCGCCATAGGCCAGCACCAGTGCCGCCAGCAGGCCCGGCGCCAGGGTCTGCAGTGGCTGGCCATCGAGTGAATCCACCAGGTACTTGAGCAGGAAGGGAATCAGCAGGATGGCGCCCTTGGCCAGCAACAGGAAGGCCAGCGCCAGGCCCACCCGGTAGCGGGATTCCAGCAGGTAGGGGATCAGGTGCCTGATGATCTGCCAGTTGATCCTGGCATCGGGTTCCGGGTTGAAGTTGCCGTGTTGCATGGGCGGAGTCTACTTGGATCCGGGGGATATGCCAGTGGCTGAAATTTTTTCACAATAATCGGGAATAGTTCCCCAAGCTGATCCGTCATCCCGATGAAAGTGGAGTGAAACCGCTTGAGGTGGAAGTGACGGGCATTGGGTGCAAAAAGTCTCTCGATAGCAGAAGAGGCCTTGCAGCCCGCACTCTCCTCCTCACTTTTTTACAAGAAGTTTTTATCGGAAGCCGGTCGGATCTGCGAGCGAGCATCAGCGCGCTGGCCAAGAAGCCACGTGGTCTTCCGAATCCAGTCTCACAGAGCAGGGACCGCTAGCCCTCTGCACTGGACCCCAGGGCCTACCGTCAACATGAGGCGATAGGCCCTGCTTTTCTTTTTCCCTTCTTTGAATTTGACCTGCTGTACGCTGCCGCTAATGGGTGATTTGCCTTTACCCCTTGCGGGGTTGGGCGAATGAATACCCGATAACGCGGGGCAGGCCCTTCGCCCCTACAGAACTTGCCGGCCTACTGCCAGCCCCGGGCTATGATGCTCGCCTCTTCGCGTGCACCCAGTGGGATGCCGTTGGCGTTGCGGTCGATGTAATCCGCTACATCCATCGAATCTGCCGCGCCGGCCGGGCGGTATTGGGCGGAGGAGTCCGCCAGTTCGGTTGCGGCAAGCACCTCGGTTGTCCAGGCGCCATCTTGACGACAGGCCACCCCGTGCCAGTTACCGTCGCTGTCGCCCACCAGGTACTCGCGACACCAGTTGCCGGTGCTGTTCTGGAAGCTCAGGACCGGTCTCAATGTTCGTCCATCCGACAGCGTTTCCCAGCCGTTGCCGCGCGACGGGGTATTCTCAAGCGCTACGGAAAGCAGGGCATCGCCCCCGGGCTGGACCGACGGCTGTTCCCACTGGCTCACCAGTGTGGCGGAGGCGGCAACCACCAGGGATGCCGCCAGCGCGAAGCCCCAGTTCATGTTGCGCTTGCGCGGCAGCTGGATGACCTGTGCCCGGGACTGGGGTTGTTGCGTCGCCTGTGCGGGCGCGCCCTGCAGCAGGGCGAGAGTCCGCTCGGGAACCGGTCCGCCAGCCAATTGCCCGTAGCTGGCCTGCAACTGGCTTTGCAGTGCCTGCAGGCGGCCCAGCACGGCCTGTAGTTGCGGTTCCGCGGCCAAACGCCGCTCCAGCTGCTCCTGCACTCCCGCGGGCAGTTCCCGATCGAGGTACTGCGACAGTAATTCGTAATCCTGCTCTGTTACATTCATGTTCATCTCAGTCTTCGTCCACCAGGCCGCGCTGCTCTACCAGTTGGCGCCTGGCCCGAGCTATTCGGCTCATTATCGTTCCAACCGGTACTTCCAATATCTCTGCGGCCTCGGCATAGGTCTTGCCTTCGATCGCCACCAGGGTCAAGGCCAACCGCTGTTCCACTGGCAGGCCACCCAATGCGGCGCTGACGGATTCCAGCTCCCTCTCCCCACTTGCAGACTGCTCTGCGGAGGGCGAGTCATTGTCCTCATCCAGCACCAGCTGAGGGTACTTCTGCCTGACATCCCGGGCCCGGATCTCGTCGATCCAGGCGTTCTTGCACACCCGGTAGGCCCACTTGGCGACGTGGGCGTCGGCGGGCATGCCCTTTTCCAGCACGCGCTCTACAGTGGCCTGCAGCAGGTCGTCACCGTCGGCGACAGTCCCTGTAAGGGATATGCAGAACTTGCGCAGACCACCCAACTCAGCGAGCAGCCCCTCGCGCTGTAGATCGCTGAGCATCGACATCCTATTCCTGCTATTATGGGTGACGTTTTAAGGGTGGATTCTATTCCATCCGAGGGAATTATACCTGACGATAAACGTCAACCTGATGATTATGGGCATTCCTGCCCCGCCGGGGTCATCCGCTATGTTCGCATCCAACATATTGAGAAATAAACAAATTACCGCGCCGGAACGCACCGCCTGGCGGGCTGTTGCCTGCCTGCTGTGTCTTATCGGCGTGTTTTTGACCAGCGGCATGCGGGCAGAGGCCCAGGGCCTGTCACTGGGCGGGCCTCCGGACGGATTCGTGGAGGACGCGGTAGAAAATATTGTCGGGGAGCAGGTAGAGGAGAGTGTCCAGGAAGCGGTCGAGGACGCGATTGAAGAGCGGGTCCTGACCCTGGGAGATGCCGGCGCGGAAGCGGCTATCGAGAATGCGGTAGAGGAACAGGTCCAGGAGAACATAGAAAACGCCATCGAGGAGAGCGTCAACGACGACATCGAGATCACCCTCGAGGGCAATATCGAGGACGAAATCGAGCAGGACGTCGAGGAAACCATCGAGGCGATCGTTGAAGAATCGGTAGAGGGCTCGGTCGAGGACCGTATCGAGGACAGCATCGCCGAGAGCGTGTCCCAGGACGTCGAGGAGTCAATTGAGGTAGCGGTCGAAGAGGAGATGACCGCGGCGGTCGAGCAGGGCGTTGAGGCTACCGTTGAAGCTACCGTTGAAGAAAGCGTCGAAGCCAGCCTGGAGGCCGGTGTCGAGAGCGCGGTCGACGTGCAGGTGGCTTCGGCGGTTGAGGAGCGCATCGAGGATGAGATCGACCAGATAATCGAGCAGATGGAAATCGACGAGAGCCGTATCCAGAAAGGGCAGTGGCTGGTGATGGCCGCCCCCGAGGTGTTCGACCAACTCGCCGAGGAGGGCTACCTGTTCGCCACGGTGACCGAGCTTCCGGGCATGGGCCTGCGCCTTGCCGAAGTGGCGGCCCCGGCCAGTTTCGATATCACCCAGGTGCGGCAGGGCGTCATCGATGTCGTCGGCAGCGACCGGGCGGAAGTCGACCTGAACCACATTTATACCGCCGGCGACCAGGTGGCGGACGAGTCCGGGGAGGGAATGCTTCCGCGCACCGCGGTGGAGTTCCCGGCCGGCACAGACCAGATGTCCCTGCGTATCGGCATGATCGACAGCCAGGTGGATGTTTCTCACCCGTCGCTGCATGACGCCAGGATCCAGACCCGCGCCTTCACCTCAGAAGGCGCGGTGCTGCCGACCTTTCACGGCACTGCAATCGCCTCGATCATTGCCGGCAACAGCGCGGGTTATCTCGGCATTGCGCCCAGTGCCGAGGTGTATGCGGCCGGGCGTGTTCGAGGAGGATTCCGAGCGGGGCCAGATTGCCAGTACAGTGAGCCTGGTAAGGGCCCTGGACTGGCTGATTTCCTCCGGTGTCGACGTGGTCAATATCAGCCTCGCAGGCCCGCCGAACCGCTTGCTGGAGACCGCCCTGCAGCGGGCCTCTGAAAGCAATGTGACGATACTGGCCGCTGCGGGCAATGGCGGCCCGGTGGCCGCACCGATGTACCCCGCTGCCTACGCGACAGTAGTGGCTGTAACCGCTGTGGATGCCCATGGCCAGGTGTTCCGCCTGGCCAATCGTGGTGAATACCTGGATATCGCCGCACCCGGCGTCGGGCTTCGCCATGCCAGATCCGGCGGCGGCTATGCCTCCTCCTCCGGCACCTCCTTTGCAGTGCCGTTTGCCGCAACCGCGGTGGCGCGCCTGCGTCAGTTACAGCCGGGCGATGATGCGCTGGAATTGCTGTGCCGGACGGCGGAAGACCTGGGCCCCCCTGGCCGGGATAGCATCTACGGATTCGGACTGTTGCGCCCCGCCAGTTCCTGATACAGCGTGCACCGGCTGGCGGCACTCGCCGCCGGTCACCAGTTATAGAGAAAGCGTGTACCCACGATGGTCTGGTCGTAGTTGGCGGGCTGGTAGTTGGACTCGTAGTCCGCATACCCCGCAAAAAACTGCACAGCTGCTCCCCCGAAAACCGGCACCTCATAGTCCAGCCGCAGGCGATTGCGCTGGTCATGGCGTTTCTCGCCGATGCTGGGAGTGTCCGAGCGGTAGTTGCGGTCCTCGTAGCGCCAGGCCAGCTCGAGTTTGGTCATGCGCGAGAGCAGCTCGAAGCGCTGGATGAAACGCAATTTCACGGCGTTTGACTCGTAGTCATACTGGTCCGCATCGGCGTTTTCGTGGCGGAAACGGTAGCCCAGGTTGAAATACTGCCGCAGCCCCCGCGCAAAGAAATACATATCCGCCTCGGCGGCGTTGGTGCTGGCGTCACGGCCCTCGCGGTCGTTAATGGTTTTATCGGAATACACGTAGGCGCCCCGGGCGAACCATTTTTGCGCGAGGAAACCCGATACGGACGGCGATACCCGGACCAGTTCGAGAAATTGCGAACCGTCCAGGCGCGAGTTGATGTAATACACCGAAAGCGACGGGTCGACCCTTGCCAGGTCCAGCCCCAGGTCGGCGCCGAGCATGTGGGTCTGGCGGTCTACCTGGGAAAACTTGTCATAGATGCTCTGGTTGAAATCGTAGGTCAGTGCGGCTCGTGTGCGCGTGGATAATTGCTTTTTGACACCCAGCCCGGCGTCCAGTGTCATGGCATAGTCGCCCTCGTTGGAGGTGGCGTCGACTTCCTCGATCGAGACATTACTGTCGTATTCCGCGCCGATGCCCAGCATGGCAGACCAGTCCGCCGGGGCCAGCTGGTCCGGCTCGGGCGCAGCCACGACCCGACCCTGGCAGAACCAGGCCAGCACCGCGGCAGCGAGACAAACCCGGCGGGACAGCCGCGGCATAGTGAGGTCCTTACCAGGATCGCAGAATCGATGCTGCAGACTAACCAGAAGTTCCAGTCACCTCAAGTCCGGGGCGATTGATAGGGAGTTTTATCCGGGGAGCCGGTGGTTTGCACAAACGAGGCTGTGTGACACCGCTTTGTTTGCTAACATCAGTCCGTGCGTGACCCGAAGCGCCGTGAGCAGATCTCGATCAACCCACCATCAAACCACTGGACCTGAAAAATGCCCCAGCCAACGACTATCCGCGACTGTATGCACCCGAAACCCCTGACGGTCAGTCTCGACGCCAACCTGGTGGAGGCGATCGAGATCATTTTCGAATACAAATTGACGGGGGTCACCGTCACAGACGCCGGGGGGGAGGTCGTGGGGATTCTCTCGGAACTGGATTGCATCAAGGGCGTGCTCAACGCGGTCTACAACGACGGCGACCCGGAGCACTCCCTGGTGCGGGACGTGATGTGCAGTGAGGTCGTGGCCTGCGCCCCGGGCGACAGCATAGTGGAGGTTGCCCAGTCGATGCTCGACAGCCGCCAGCGCCGCCGGCCGGTGATAGAAAATGGCAGGCTGGTCGGGCAGGTGAGCTCCAGCAACGTGTTGTGGGCCCTGATGGAGCACTCGCGACGGAAAATGTTCAGCCGCGGCCGCTGAGTGCGGCCAGGGGCTTATACCAACAAACCCGAACAGCATTGACAGGAAAGCAGCATGGCTAAAACAGAAGACGAACAATACGCCGAGTGTATGCAACGTTTTATCGACTTTGCCAACACCATGAAGGATGAAGGTATCGAAACGCGCCTGGTTTCTGCCGGGCTGATGAGTGCATCAGCTATTTACAGCACTTACACCTTTGCCGGTAATGAAGGCCGGCTGAACCCGGCGGGTGTGGAAAAAATGCTGGAGGCATACCGCCAGCAGCTCGAGCAGGTGCAATTGGCCAAGGCGGAAACCCAGAACAAGGCCTGATTCAGCCGGACCGTCCTTCGGCCGGAAGACGATCCCGCGCCTGAAGCCCGGGCGAATGTCAGTAAATCGTAACGGAAGTGCTAGGCAGCAGCCCGGCGGTCGGGGGATTTGCGCCTGTCCCTGGGGACGACCGCACTGTTGATGATCATCGGGAACTGGGGTTGCACTGTGTTTTTCCTGCGGTTGACAGGGTTGCGCGTGACCCGTTCCTCCCCGGAGGCTGCAGCCCTCTGGCTTTGGAAGTGCTGGTCTTCCGTGGAGACGTAGTTTCTCGCAGCCACGGTAAAGACATAGGCGGCAATCACGATGGCGCCCAAACCGATAATTCCCAGAGTAATCAGGACTATTTCCATCTGCTGTCTCTGTCCATCGGTTTGCTTGAGCGATTATTTGAATAACACATGCAAAAAGCGCGCCTGAATCGATAGTGCGCACGTCTTGCAGGCGTATTAAGGAATAGTAGCCCTCGTTACCGGGGCGAACAACCGCAAAGTGTAAAGTTTATTGACACTTTTGGGTTACTTGGGACCTTTTAACTCGCAATAGACCTCAAATCCCCTCAGGGGATAGCCGCTTGCGAACGGTCGTTATCAGTACCCTCCCGGAGAGGGGGAACGTCGTCGGGGTGGGGAAGGAGGGTGCTGGCGCCCGCTATCGAGCGCCCTTGCCGAACAGGACCACCTCCACGGTGGTCAGGCAGATCATGAAGTCCAGGAACAGGCTGTGGTTCTTCACATAGTACAGGTCGAACTGCAGCTTCTGCCGGGCATCGTTTTCCGATGCACCGTAGGGATAGCACAGCTGCGCCCAACCCGTGATGCCTGGCTTAACGCAATGGCGTGCATTGTAGTAGGGGATTCGCTCTGTCAGCTCTTTTACGAACTGGGGGCGCTCGGGGCGGGGCCCGATAAACGCCATGTCTCCGGCCAGCACGTTCAGGATCTGGGGAAGCTCGTCTATCCGTGTTTTGCGGATAAAATTGCCCACCCGGGTGACGCGGCTGTCGTTTTTGGTGGCCCAGCGGGCCTTGCCGTCGCCCTCGGCATCGACCGTCATGCTGCGGAACTTGAGCACGTCGAAGGTTTTCCCATGCTGGCCAACCCGCTCCTGGCGGAACAGCACGGGCGCCCCGAAGCCGTCCTCCAGCCAGATTGCCAGGGCGGTCAATAACATGAAGGGCCAGGCGAACAGAAGCAGAACCACGCTGGCGGTCACGTCAAACCAGCGCTTGGCAATGCGAGAGGATGCGCTGCGCTTGAAACCATCGGTGAAACTCATCCAGCCCGGGGTAGCGTGATCCACCAGGATCTTGCCTGCCTCTCGCTCGAAAAAGTTAACCAGGTCGAACACGTCCACGCCGTTCAGGCGACAATTGAACAGGTCCTCCATGGGCAGGGCATCACGCCTGTCATCCAGTGCTATGACAATCTGGTCGATTTCCGTCTGGCGGGTGTAGTCATCCAGTGACTGGCGCAGGTTGATAATGCGCTCGCCTTCCACCTGGGGAGTTTCGCCCCCAACCCGGACGAATCCCACGACAGTGAAGCCCTGGCGATCCGAGCGACGACGCATCGTGTTGGTAATGGTGCTGGCGGCCTGGCCTGAACCGTAGACCAGTACCCGGTTCTTGAACTGCTCCCTGCGCGTAATATTGGTAACCGCAGAGCGGCTGATCAGGTTGGCGGTGAAGGCGGTTGCGGCGGCGTAAAAATAAATGCCGCGCCACATGTGCAGGTCCGGCAACACGTAGAAAATCGCGGCCATTACCATGGCAGCAGCTACGAAGCCGCCGATGGTCCGCAGCAGGATACCGGACGCGCCCTCGCGCATCCGCGGCTCGTACAGCCCCATGGCAGCCAGGCACAGTACATTAATGGCCGCAAACAGGCTGGCGCGGGCGGGAACCTGGCCGAGGTAGTTCTGGAAACCGCCGGGCTCCGGCAGGAAGTACAGGTAGGCGCCGGCGTAAAACGCCAGCACAAACAGGATCGCATCTACCGCGACCAGCCAGTAAAACGATGAGTGCAGGTGGTGATTGAAAACTCTTACTGTAGCCATCTTGAAATCCTTTTGCCTGAGGGTACAAAGCCCCTGCCGGCCATGAGGAAGGGTGTTTCACCGCCTCACAGGTCGAACTAGTTCTTTTTCAGCCGGTACTTTTTTCACCCGAACAGCACACCGTGCCCGGGCTTGTTACATCAGATTCGTCCACTATCGACTCAATAAACAAAGTAGCACCAAGTTCTAAAGCCTGCCGAAAATATTCTCCCGGGTGTGAGGGAGGTCTCAAGAATGCCAAATGCTGATGACAATACGATTAAGGTACCCGGAGACTAAATGCGGGTAGGGTCGCAGGTGGTTTCCATTCTGTCGCGCAGATGCCTTACAGTATATTTCTTTTAAAACAATTAGTTGAGCAGACATTATAATTTAAATTCTTGAAAAACAATTGAAAAAGATGGGAATAGTGGGCTTTGCTGCCGGCAGTGGTACCGGAGGCGTTGCCTCGTTTGGGTCAGGTCGGGGTGCTAGGCCACATTTGCCCGGGCGTCCGTGCTGAAAGCAAGGCGCCCATAGATAGCATCGTACATAACGTGCAGGTCATTGCGCATAGTGCTCAATGCAGAGTCGGTGGTGATGAAATACGGGGCCCGCTGGCCGTGGTATTCCATACTGTCGCCTGCAAGCTGCATCATGATCCCGGCGCGTCGCAGCAGGCGGGGCAGGTTCGCCTCCATCATGGTGAAAATGCGGGTGCGGTCGGTAAGGCTGCTCATGGCGAAGCCGGCCAGCACGGCGGCGATACTGATCAGTGAGAAGGTGCGTCGCTCCTGCTCGCAGCAGTCGAGGGCGTCGAAAGCCCCCAGCCGGGTGTGTTTTTCTCCCGGGGCGCCGGCGAAAGGCGGGATCTACAGCCAGTCGGGATACCTCACAGACCCGATTGCGTTGCTGGGCCAGGGGGTCCAGGTAATCGACGTACACATGCGGCAGGCAATAGGCCTCGAGTGGCAGTATGTGCTTGTCGGTCGCGCAGATCAGGCGCACGCAACCCGCGGTCTCGCCGCTGCGGCGGTGAGTGATAATGCAGTGCAGGGAGTGGTCGTCGAAGCGGTCGGTTTCCCGGCCGTCCGGAAACTTTTCAGCGGGCTCGTAGCCGAACTCCTCGCAGTAGACGCGGTAGCGCAGTCGGCCTATCCGGTCGCGCTCCGACTGGGTGGCGACCAGCTCAATGTCAAAATAGTTGAGAAATGCCTCTGCCAGCGAGGGGAACTGGTTAAACATGGCGCATCCTTTCGCTCGGCCCTGGATAGTCCGTTAGTCCGGCCCCTGGACGCTACAGCGAGTCGTTAACTGTGCGGTTGTTATCAGGGGCGCATGTCAGATGCTTATCCCCAGTTGGTCTAAGTGTAGCCTATGTCAGAGCGAAAGGAACTACTGACGCTGGCGGGGTTGCGAAGCCAGGTTGCCAATAATTGGGCAGGGAGTTTAGTATTGTTGTGCCTGCTTTGTTATGACTGCCCTGCCTCAAAGCAGGACTTCGAGCGGGTGAGGGTGCCCCAGGAAATCCCTCGGACTGGCGGAATAACCATAGGCGCCGGACTGGAACACCACCACCAGATCCCCCACGTCGGCCGGCGCCAGTGCCATTTTATCCGCCAGGATGTCCAGCGGCGTGCACAGCGGCCCCACCACGCTGACGGTTTCAAGCTCCGGCGCTGTCACCCGATTGCCGATACACACCGGGTAGTTCTTGCGTATCACCTGACCGAAATTCCCCGAGGCTGCCAGGTGGTGGTGCAGGCCGCCGTTGGTGATCAGGAAGGTCTCGCCCCGGGATATTTTCTTGTCCACCACCTCACAGACGTAGATACCGGCCTCTGCGACCAGGTAGCGCCCAAGTTCCATGACTATTTCAGCTCCGGGCAGCCGGGTGCGGGCAGTTGCCAGCAGGGGCTCCAGGTTCGCGGCGATCTCCGCCAGCTCGATCCGCTGCTCCCCGGGGAAGTAGGGGATTCCCAGGCCGCCGCCGATATTCAGCCACTGCACCGGCACGGGAGCGGCCTCGGCCAGTCGGAATGCCAGCTCGAAGGTCTTGCTCTGGGCCTCGATGATGGCCTCGGGGCGCAGGTTCTGGGAGCCGCTGAAGATATGAAAGCCCATGAATTCCACTGGCAGCGTCGCCAGTTGCGCCAGCATGGCCGGCACCCGCTCGGCATCGACGCCGAAGGGCTTGGGGCCGCCGCCCATCTTCATGCCCGAGGTCTTGAGCTCGAAGTCGGGGTTGACCCGGATCGCCACCCGAGGCCGGTGGCCGGTAGCGGCAGCCAGCTCGGCAATGCGGGCCATCTCGCCCTCGGACTCCATATTGATGATCACGCCGCTTTCCACCGCAGCCGCCAGGTCCGCCCGGGATTTGCCGGGGCCGGCGAAGCTGATGTCGCGGGGGTTGGTGCCGGTCGCCAGCGCCACCGCGAGTTCCCCGGCGGAGGCCACATCCAGCCCGTCGGTGAGCTTCGCCAGGTGCTGGACGACTGCGGGCATCGGATTGGCCTTCATGGCGTAGTGCAGGTGGATACCCGGGGGCAGGGCGGCCCGCAGTCGTTCCACCTGGGCCGTCATCACGGCGCTGTCGTAGGCATAGAAGGGCGTACTGCCGACCTGCTTTGCCACGTCGGGCAATGACTGGCCGCCAATCTGCAGGCAATTGTCCTTTACCTGGAACTGGTCCATCGCGGTGTGTTGCGGCTTTGCCCTGGGGCTCTCGATAGTGCTCACGGGTTTTCATCCTGGAAAATAGTCCGGTACTCGTCAGCCAGCGCCCGCCGGTCGATCTTGCCGTTCTGGTTATGGGGCAGGCTGTCGCGGACGATCACCGCCAGCGGCACCATGAAGTTGGGCAGTTCCTTGCGGCAGTGAGCGAGAATCTGCTCCCTGACCTGCTCGATATCGACTGCCCCGTCCTGGTGGCTGGCTACAAGCGCTATGGCCTGGCCCAGGGTGGGGTGGGGCAGGCCCAGTGCGGCCGCACCGGCCACCAGGCCAGAGCCGTAAACCACTTCCTCCACCTCGGTGGGGCTGACCCGGTAGCCGGAGGTCTTGATCATCTCGTCCTTGCGGCTGATAAAGTACAGGTAGCCTTCCTCGTCCCGCATGACCTGGTCGCCCGACCAGACCGCCAGCTCGGTGATGGGTATTTCCGGGGGCTGGCCCGGGGAGGGCTTGAAGCGCTCGGCGGTTTTCTCCGGGTCGTTCCAGTAGCCCATCGCCACCAGCGCGCCCCGGTGCACCAGTTCCCCGGGCTCCCCGGGACCGCACTCCTCACCGCGCTCGTTGACCACCAGGATCTCGGCGTTGGGAATGGCCTTGCCCATGGATTCCGGGCGGGTGTCCACCTGGTCCGGCGGCAGGTAGGTGGAGCGAAATGCCTCGGTGAGGCCGTACATCAGGAAGATTCTTGTTTTCGGCAGGGCTTTCTGCAGGGCCCGGGTGGTGGGCACCGGCATGGCGCCGCCGGTGTTGGTGATATAGCGCAATGATTCCACCGCCTCGGCGGGCCAGTCCAGCCCCACCAGCTGGTTCCACA